>NZ_FNJL01000067.1 GCF_900104515.1 Paracidovorax cattleyae | reverse complement strand
GCCCTTCAGGCTTGCGCGGTAGCCCAGTGCATCGCCTGCATCGGGATCGGTAAACGTACCGGAGGGAACAGCCATCTGGAATGCGGTACCGATCGCGGCACGCACGTCCGCCAGCGGAGAAGCGAGCACCGGTGCATGGTTCACGGCCGTCGGATCGGCGCGGCGCACCAGGGTGTCGTAGCCCCAGACCGTCCCATCAGCAAACTCGATGCGGCGCACGCCGGAGGCCGGTGCATTCTCGCTGTAGAACGAGCGCACCGTGACCCCATCCTGTGATCCGCGCAGGCTGACCCGTAGCGCATTGCCATCACGCTGGAGCACCACGTCCTGTGCACTGACACCCGCCTTGAAGCGCAGCGTCTGGGTACGGCCTCCGCTCACCCTGCCCGTCCACGACTCGATCGTGTCGTTTCCGTCACCGCGTCCGAACAGATACACGTCGCCGCCCACGAAGACATCATCGCCTGCGCCTCCATCCATGGTGTCCAGGCCTGCATAGCTCACCAGGCGATCATTCCCCGCTCCACCCTTGAGTTCGTCCTGATCCTGCCCCGCCGCCCAGTCGGCCTTGCTCGAACGGATCGCATCGTACTGATCCTCCACCACGTCATCGCCATCGCCCCCTTCGACGATGTCGTTCTGGAAGGATCCGCTGATGATGTTGTTGCTGGCATTGCCGACCAGGTGGATGCCTTTCGTGGCGCCGGAGCCCCTCAAGGCCCCGTTGGCCGCGAGATTCTCCACATTGGCATAGTCGTCCAGGTAGAACACCTTCCCGTACTCTCGCAATGCCTCCTGCCCCATCGACATGATGTCGAGGATCACGCGATCGGAGCCACCGGCAGCATCCTCGACCACGACATCGTTGAGCCCTACGTAGTAGGTGTCGTCGCCTCCCTTTCCAGCGAGCACATTGCGTGCCGTGTTCTTTGATGCACGGATCACGTTGGCTTTGTCGTCACCGGTGGCGCCCAGTTCCAGTGAACCCAACAATTCGATGTTCTCGACGTTCGCTATTCCACGCAGATCCAGAGACATGGTGGACGAGACGATGGCGTCATTGACCGAGAGCTGGTTGCCGGCCCCGTCGACGCCTCTTTCCACGACCTTGTCGCCAGCACTGTCCAGAACGTAGTAGTCATCCTCGGCACCGCCAATCAGCGTGTCGTTGCCCCCTCCGCCATTCAGGATGAGGCCACCGAAGAAGTCGGACCGGTTCTTCATCAGGTTGGCGCTGATGCGCCCCTGGTTGGTCGCATCGATGACGTTGTCGAGCCCATTCCCGGCCAGCAAAACCCGTGTCTGATCGAGGGTGAAGTTGTCGTACAACGCATAAGAGTCGTGGAATCCCAGGTCCGAGGACAGAGGGGAGTTCCGGATGTCGTTCGTCCAGCCCATCAACACCAGGTTCTCGATGTTTGCTGGCAACCAACTGTTTTTCGCATCCAACAGCAGGGTATCGTTTCCTTCGTCCGGGTTCTCCTCGAATTCATCCAAGAAGTTGGCCCAGGCGCCATCCGCCGCATCCACATAGATATCGTCGCCCGCACCGCCTCGCAGGATGTCGTAGCCTCTGCCGCCATCGAGGACGTTGTTGCCGGCGTTGCCTTCGATCACGTTGTCGGAGGCATTGCCGATACCCGCGATGTCGAGCGTTCCCGTCAGCGTGAGGTTTTCGACATGGTTCGGCAGCGCGTACGACACCGAACTCCGCACGGTGTCCTTTCCCTGGTTCGCGGCTTCGAGGACGGTATCGCCAGGGTTGTCAACCGTGAAAACGTCGTCACCCGCGGTTCCTTGAAGTGCCCCGGCAACGCCCCGCTCATCGACGATCCTGTCCTGGATGTCCTGCAGGCTCCAGCGCGTGCCATCGGCGAACTCGAAGGCTTCCAGACCCCCATCCGTGCCGAAGAACGTGGGAATCCAGATCTGGCCGCCGCCGGGAACGGCGACCACCAGGGAATCCGTGGTCCCGTAGATCTTCTGGAAACCGGAGCTGTCCGCCGGGGCACTGGAAGTGCGCACCAGCCTGACGTCGGCCGCCGCGATGCCTTCCCCGAAGCGCAACGTATCCGACCCGCCGATCTCCCTGATGATGTCGCGCCCATCGTTGCGCCCGAACAGGTAGATGTCGTCGCCCATACCTCCGGCGAGCACGTCGTAGCCGGCATCGCCAGACAGCACGTCGTTGCCTCCCAGCCCGGAAATCTCGTCGTCTCCCGCGCCGCCGCTCATGCGGTCGTCGGAAAATTCAAAGCCGGTGAGCTTGTCGTTCTGTGCTCCGCCAATCAGTGTCTTCTGCCGAAGATCCTGCACGGTCCACACCGTGGTCGGATCGCTTGCGAAGCGGACCTGCGCGACGCCGCCGGGCTGGGCACTGGCGAACAGCCCCATGATCAATACGGTGGTGCTCGGTGCGCCGGCGGCGGGGTTCCTCACCTGAAGCATGGCGGTGCCGCCGGACTGGTACACGCTCACATCAGCAGGTGCTATGGAGGCGTCGAACTCGAGCACGTCGCGAGCTACATCGTCGTCACGCACGATCACGTGCTCACGCCCTCCCCGCCCGACCCGGAACGTATCGGAGCCGGAGCCCCCGGCAAGGCGGGAGTACCCGGTCGATGACGCATAGAGGATGTCATCGCCTTCATCGCCGAAGAGCTGGTCGCTATCCGCGCCTGTGCCTCCCTGGCCCGCGATGAGGGTGTCATTGCCCGCGCCACCGCGCAGGATATCCGCGCCGGCGCCGCCATCCAGCACGTCATCGCCGGACAGTCCGAAGAGCACGTCATCCCCGTCCAGCCCGCGCAGGCTGTCGTCTCCCGACGTGCCGCGCAGGGCATCGTTGCCGGGCGAGCCGACGTTCGCGCGCGTGTAGATGTCGTCGTAGCCCCATACCGTGCCAGGTGCATCGTCGAACACGAACCGGATGTCACGCTCACCCTCGGCCAGATCCATGAACCCGAAAATCAACAGCTCCTGGACGCCGGCGGCACCGTCACCGGACCAGCGGATCGACAGGTCTCCACGTCCTCCATCGCCCCGAGAACTCGCGACGCTCAATTGGCCAGGTCCAATGCCGGCAGCAAACCGGATGGTGCGACTGGTGCCCTCCCGGGTCCTGGCATCGAGCAGCGACGTGGCCGCAGTGGCAACGGAGGACTTGCGCGCCACCAGGGTGTCGTGCCCCTGACGCAGGTAGACACGGGACCCTTGGGCCTCCACCGTGTCGTCACCCGCGCCGGCGTCCACCGAGCCCCCGCGCGCCGTGATCTGGTCGTTGCCGTCTTCACCGTAGATCTCGTTCGTGCCACTGAGGTCCACCAGCACATCGTCGCCCTCGTCACCGTAGAGGATGTCGTCGCCCTGCCCGCCATCGATATGGTCGTTGCCTGCGCCGCCGAACACGATGTCGTTGCCCGCCAGCGCATCCACCGTGTCACCGCCGGGAAGGAGATAGATTTCCCCATCGTCCCCGTCCGTGGCCTGCGCCTGGCCCGGCGTCAGCGCCAGATCGGAGAACAGCACCGTCGCTCCACCCGCGAACTCAAGGCGGTTGAGCGGATCGGTGGAAAACGCCGAGCGGACGGTGATCCGGTCCGTGGCGCCCTTCACGCGCACCAGCAGGTTATCTCCCACCCGGGAGAACACCAGGTCGGAGAGCGCCAGCCCCTCCTTGAAGCGAAGCACGTCGCCGGTTTCCACCGAGCCCGTGCCGGCGGTGTACTCGTCCACTCCATCGCCGCGACCGAACAGGTAGACGTCACGGCCCAGTCCTCCGTTCACGATGTCATTGCCGGCACCGCCATCGAGGACGTCGTCGCCGTCGTGGCCGACGATGAAGTCATTGCCACCGCCACCGTACACCACGTCGTCGCCGTCACCGGCGTAGATCTGGTCGTTGCCGTCCCGGCCCGTGATGATGTCGCGGTACGGTGTACCTTCTCCATAGTACGCACGACTGTCCGTGCGCTCGCGCATGTCCAGTCCGATACCGCGCGCAATCAGCTCGCTCCAGGCCAGCGTCGATCCATCCGCGAAGCGCGCCAGGTCGAACGGCCTGTCCTCGCTGCCGATCAGCCCGTTGAGGCGCACCATGTCCCCGCCGTCTCCATAGCGCAGGTACAGCGCCATGCCCTCGCCGTCGAACTTGCGCACCAGGGCGACATCGTCGGCCTTGATGCCCGCGCCGAACGCGAACACATTGGCGGCACGGCTGGCCTGCGTGGCTGCGCTGACGAAGCCGGTCAGCACGTCCTGGCCGTCACCCAGCTCGAACGTGAGCACCGCGCCACCCGTCTGCTTTGCCTGGGAGATGTCGAAGACGTCGTTGCCCGCGGCACCCTGCAGTGTTCCACCTCCCGCGGCCAAAGCAAGGCGATCGGCGCCACGTCCGCCGTAGGCCGCTCCACCCGGGTCGGCCGTCAGTACCTTGTCTTCCGTGACATTGGCACGAATCCACTGGGACGTGGCGATCTGCTCGCCATTGATGACCAGGGTCTCGAAGGCACCGGTGAACCCGTTCTCCAGGATGACGGCACGCTGCTCTGACGGGTCGCCCAGCCGGAAGCTCAGGTCCTGGGCCTTGGCCGTGCGCAAGGCGGACAGACTGCCCGAAAGCATCACGGTGTCGTTGCCGCCGGCGTCGCGCAACACCTCTGCGTTCCTGAGCGTATCGGCAGGCACATCGCCGCCGTCGATCACGTAGACATCGTCACCCAATCCGCCATCGAGCACATCCGTGCCTGCGCCGCCGATCAGCGTGTCGTTGCCGGCACCACCAGAGAGGAAGTCGTCGCCATCGCCGCCTAGCAGCCGGTCGTCTCCCGTTCCACCGAACAGGCCGTCCCGTCCTTCTCCACCCATCAGGAGATCGTTGCCGTTTCCGCCGACCAGGGTGTCATTGCCCGCGCCGCCGTCGAGGGTGTCATTGCCAGTGAGAGTGGACACCGCATCCACGGCATGCTCGTCTTCGCCGGCCAGCCAGTCGTCGCCCTCTCCGCCCTGCAGGACGTCATCACCACCGCCGCCATACATCGAGTCGTTGCCCGCACCGCCGTCCAGCCGGTCCGCGCCATGCCACTGGGCCGCAACCTGGTCCGCGAGGTCGTCGCCTTCCAGGATGTCATTGCCCGCGCCGCCCAGCAGCACGTCGGCACCGCCGCCCCCGACCAGGGTGTCGTCGCCCTCTCCACCATCCAGGAAGTCGCTGCCGGTCTCCGGGCCGTTCATGCGGTCCTGGTCGCCGAACATCTCGTCGTTGCCCGTGCCGCCATAGAGGATGTCGTTGCCGCCACCACCGCGCATGCGGTCGTTGCCCGCGCCACCGTCGAGGATGTCGTTGCCATGGCGCGACGCCTCCAACACATTGCGCACCACGATCTGCGCGCCATGAACCGTCTGGATCTCCACCGCCTGCTGGCCTTCGCCTGGCACCACGTCATAGTCGCCGTCGAGCCAGTCGTCGCCGTCGCCGCCTTCGATGAAATCGTCGCCGTCGTAGCCGGCCACCATGTCGTTGCCGGTGCCGGCGAACACGATGTCGTCGCCCGCGCCCGCATTCACCACGTCATCGCCCGCGCCGGCGTAGATGATGTCCGCGCCCGCCCCCGCCGACTTGCCCACGTTGCTCATGAACGCCTCGTTGCCGTTCAACTCGGCGAAGGTGGCCTGCGTTCCCGGGGCGTACTTGTTCGTATCGCCCTCCAGTGGCTTGATGTCTTCCGCGCGCATGCCGAGCAGCCCGGACATGTCCATCTCCGTCAGCGGATTGATGCCGAAGGTCCGCAGATCCGTGGTGCGGATGCTCTGCCCCGTGCTGTCGTAAGGGGTGGCACCGATGCGCGCGAGCGCCACGCTGGCGAGCAGCAGGCGCATCTGTCCGGTGCGAGGATCGTTGGTGCCGCTGCCGTTCGCCTCGGTGGCGTTGCCCAGGGCCAGCGCCGCGCCGTTGCCGTCCGCCAGGATGATGTCCGCACCGGCGCCGCCCACGATCGTGTCCGAGCCGGCGCCGCCATAGATCACGTCGTCGCCCGCGCCGCCCAGGAGCCGGTCGTCCCCCGAACCACCCGACAGGCTCACGAAGCCATTGCCGGTGGCGGACTGTGTTTCGCCGGCCGCGATCGCCGCAGCAAGGTCCACCGGCGCACCGGCGTACAACACATCATCTCCCGCCTCGCCGTAGAGCCATTGCCGCGACGTGGCGGCCGCGGTGCC
>NZ_FNJL01000009.1 GCF_900104515.1 Paracidovorax cattleyae | reverse complement strand
GAAGAACTGCGAGAGGTTGCTCAACACCAGCTTGCAGTTCGTCCACTTGGCATTCTTGGCTTTGCTGTGTCGAAGATCGTAAACAGGCTCTAAGGCCAGCCGTAGAAGCCGCCCTCCTTTACCGAGGTGAGGTAGTCGGGCACCAGGTCGCTGCCGATTTCATCGCGTTCATTCACCACGGTCCACAGCGTGCCGGAGCCCGGCTCCCAGCCCATGCCATTGGGATTGCGCAGGCCGCTGGCGAAGATGCGGTGCGCGCCCGTGGCGCGATCCACCTCCCAGATGGCGGCCCGGCCGGCTTCGGCCTCCATGCCGTTCTCGGCCACGTTGCTGTTGGAGCCGACCGTGACATACAGCCTCGCCCCGTCCGGGCTGGCGATGAGGTTCTTGGTCCAGTGGTGGTTGAGCGGCCGCGCGGGCAGGTCCACCACCTTGGCCGGCGCGGCCGCGATGGCGGTCTGCCCTGCGGCATAGGGGAAGCGCACGACGGCATCGGTGTTGGCAACGTACAGATCGCTACCGACCAGTGCCATGCCGAGAGGAGAATTCAGCCCCTGCAGGAACACGCTGCGCGTTTCCGCCACGCCATCTCCGTCGGCATCGCGCAGCAGCGTGATGCGGTTGGCCGACGGTTTGCCGGATCCAGCCCGTGCCATGACCTTACCCATGACCCAGTTGCGCACCTTCTTGACCAACCCGTCGTCCGGGGGCGGACCTTCGGGCGCGGGCTTGTCGCTCTCCGCCACGAGCACATCCCCATTGGGCAGCACCATCACCCAGCGTGGATGCTCGAGCCCGCGGGCGAACGGTGTCACGGACAGTCCGGCCATGGGCTGCGGTGCGCCCCCTTCCGGCCACCCCTTGGCAGGCGCGATGTGCACGGTGGGAATCAGGGATTGGTGCGGCTCCGGCAGCGTGGGCCGGGGACCGATGCCTGCCTCGGCAGGCAAGCGGGCAGTATCTCCACAGCCGGCCAGGGCCGCCATGGCGAGCAGGGACACGGCCACCCGGCCATGGCCGGCGGTTCGGAGCGGGGAGCGGTGGAGAAAGAAGCGCATGGCATGAGGCCGGCAGGCCGGCAGCAGGAGGGCGATGCCGGCCAGTCTGGTCACCGCCGGGCGGTGACCGTGTCAGCCATCTTCGCCGAACGACGGCCTGCCGGGTACGGGGCGCTGCGGATCTCTGGGAAAATGCCGCCATGACCCCTCCCGAATCGATGCGCCTGGACAAATGGCTGTGGTGCGCCCGCTTCTACAAGACCCGGGCCCTGGCAGCGGAAGAAATCGGCAAGGGCCGCGTATCGGTGAACGGACAGGTCGCCAAGGCATCGCGGGAACTGCGCAGCGGCGATACCGTGGCGTTGCGCCAGGGCCAGGTTCCACGCACCGTCGTGGTGCGCGGGCTCAGCGCGATGCGCGGCCCGGCGCCCGTTGCGCAACAGCTCTATGAAGAGACGGATGAGAGCATCGCCGCACGTGCGCAGGCGGCCGAGATGCGCAGGCTGGCGCCCGAGCCGGCGGCCGCCCTGCAGGAAGGCCGCCCCACCAAGCGCGACCGGCGCGAAATCGACCAGGCGCGCGACTGGGGCAGCCGCTGGAGTGCCGCGATCGACGAATGAGTGACAGCCAGCGGCGCCGATGGTTCAGGAAGTGGTGTTGCCCGCCTGGGGCCGCAGCATGCGCAGCACGACGTTGAGATAATCGTCCATCCGCTGGCGCGCGCTTTCGGCTTCCCGCTCGAGGTCACGCAGGCTCTTGGCATCTTGCGCATGCTCCTCGGAGCCCTCGCCCAGGCAGATCGCCGACTGGCGCCGGGCCAGCCGCATTTCGGCAGTCTGCCAATCACGGCGCAACTCGCTCCATTGCTCCGACGCCGCGCGCAGCGCGGGCGCCTGGCCACCCTCTCCCGACCCATTCGCCTCACTCGCCCCTGGCGCACAAGGCATGGGTGGCCGATGCACTGGCGGCGGCGCGGACGGCCGGCGGCGGCGCAGGCCGTCCTGCCCGAGGGAGGACCGGGCGGCCATGAAAGTCTTCTCCGCCGCGAGATCCTCGCTGCCCCAGCGTCCGCGCACCGCATACCACGCGCCGCTGCCCATGGACCATGCACCACGCCAGCCATCCCCGCCGGGCCATACCAGAATGCCGACCCTGCGCCCCGCATGCTCGCGATACCGCAGGGGTTCGCGGGCCACGGGAACGGGGGGCGCGGACGCGTGGGAGTACGCGTCCAGGGAACGGGGCGTCGTTTGGATCTCCATGCCCCGGCGGGGGCAAACGGCATGCCCGCGGTCACGGCCGTTTTTGTCCGATTGGCGGGCCCGCGGGCGGGGCAGGCGTGTAAAACTTTCCCACGCATGCCATGGATGAGCAGGCTGCGCTCCGGCAGCGTTTTTTGCCCGACCGCAGTCACGGATTGCGCTAGCATCGTCGCCCCAGCCGCATTCCACGCACCGCGGTGCGCCCCCACAAGGACAAGAGATGGACGAGATCACCCCCGGCCCCGCCGAGGAGGCCGTGGCCGGTGCCGAGACCGGCTGCGCCGTCGCATCCGGCGAAGCCGCGCTGCCGGTGGTCGGACTGGGGGGATCGGCCGGCGCCATCCAGGCCCTGCGCGATTTCTTCGCGGGGATGCCCTCTTCCCCCGGCATGGCGTTCGTGGTCGTGCTGCACCTGTCCCCCGACCACGAGAGCATGCTGGCCGAACTGCTCCAGCGTGCGGCCACGCTGCGTGTGCGGCAGGTAACCGGCCCGGTGACGATGGAAGCCGACACGGTCTATGTCGTGCCTCCCCGCAAGGTGCTCGAAGTCCACGACGGTGCGCTCGCGCTCGCCCCCCTGCCACCGGACCGCCAGCGCCACGTGGCGGTAGACCTGCTGTTCCGCACCCTCGCCGAATCGCATGGCGCGCGGGCCACCGCGATCGTGCTGTCCGGCGCGGACGGGGATGGCGCCATCGGCATCAAGCGCATCAAGGAGCGCGGTGGCCTCACCATCGCACAGGATCCGGGGGAAGCCTATGCCAGCGGCATGCCTGGATCGGCCATCTCCACCGGTATGATCGACTGGGTGCTGCCCGCCGGACAGATGGCCGCACGCGTGATGGAATACCACCGCATGGCCCCCCGTCTGCGGCTGGAGGCCGCGCACGGCGCCGGGCCGCCGGACTCGGGCGCCGAAGCGGCCAATGACGAGGCCGCACTGCGCGAGGTGCTGGCGCTGCTGCGCCACCGCACCGGCCGCGATTTCGGAGACTACAAGCGCGCCACCGTCGTGCGCCGGGTGGGACGCCGGATGCAGGTGAATGGCATCGGCACGATGCCCGGCTACCTGGACTGCCTGCGCACCCGGCCGGGCGAAGCCGGAGCGCTGCTGCAGGACCTGCTCATCAGCGTGACCAATTTCTTCCGGGATCCCGTTGCCTTCGTGGCCCTGGAAGGCCAACTGCCGCAGCTGTTCCAGGGCAAGACCGGAGCGGATGCGCTGCGCGTGTGGGTGGCGGGCTGCGCGACGGGTGAAGAGGCCTACTCCATCGCCATGCTCCTGACGGAATATGCCCGGACGCTCGACACGGCGCCCGTGCTGCAGATCTTCGCCACCGACCTGGATGACGCGGCCATCCGCACGGCCCGCGAGGGCTTCTATCCCGCGGCGATCGAGAGCGACGTGTCCGCCGAACGGCTGCGGCGTTTCTTCGTGCGTGAACGCGGCGGCTACCGGGTACGGCGCGAACTGCGTGAAAGCGTGCTGTTCGCGGTCCATGACCTGCTCAGGGATTCGCCCTTCTCCCGGCTCGACCTCATTTCCTGCCGGAACCTGCTCATCTACCTGAACCGAGAGGCCCAGCACCGGGTGCTCGACACCTTCCACTTCGCCCTCATGCAGGGCAAGCTCCTGTTCCTGGGGTCCGCCGAATCGGTGGACGACGGCGATATCCGGTTCGCGGTGATCGACAAGCTGCACCGCCTGTACGGCCACCAGACCGCGGCGCGCGCGGACCTCCTGCTGCCCGCAGGGCCGGGCCCGGCCGCGGCGGCGCTGCACGTGCAGCACGCGAGCCACCAGGGGCCCGTCGTGCATTCCGGCGCGATGGTGCGCTACTTCGCGGACGCCGAGCGCCCGCCCCTGCAGGCTGCGGGCGAGAAGGCCACGCCGTGGGGCGAGGTCCACCTGCGGCTGCTGGAGCAGCTCGCGCCGCCCTCCATCCTCGTGGACGGTGAACAGAACATCCTGCACATGTCGCCTTCGGCGGGCCGGTTCCTGGTCTTCCACGGCGGCGAGCCTTCGCGCAACCTGATGCGGCTGATCCACCCAGCGCTGCGCATCGAGTTGCGGGCGGCGCTCTACCGCACAGGCCGGACCGGCCAGCCCATGCGGCTGGCGGCGGTACCGGTGGAAACGGCTGGCGGCACCGTCCGGGTCGCCGCCGAGGTGCGGCCCGTGCCCGACCTGGGCCAGAGCCTCTCGCTCGTCCTGCTGCCTGCGCCACCCGAACTGCCCTCCTCTTCCTTGCCGGCCACCGAGGTGCCCCAGGACACGGCCGCGGAGCAGCTGGACCGCGAACTGGAACTGCTGAACGCCCAGCTGCGCAGCACCATCGAGCAATACGAAGCCTCCACCGAGGAACTGCGGGCCAGCAACGAAGAGTTGCAGGCGATGAACGAGGAGCTGCGTTCCGCGACGGAGGAGCTGGAGACCAACCGGGAAGAGCTGCAGTCCATCAACGAGGAATTGACGACCGTCAACCACGAACTCAAGAGCAAGGTGGACGAGCTGGGTCACGCGAACAGCGACATGCAGAACCTCATGGACGCCACCGCCATCGCCACGGTCTTCCTCGACCGCGACCTGCGCATCACCCGCTTCACGCCGTCGGCCGTCACCCTCTTCAACCTCATCGCCACCGACGTGGGGCGGCCGCTATCCCACCTGCGCACGCAACTGCAGTATCCGGAACTGGCCGAGGACGCCCGGCGGGTGCTCGAACGCCTCGCACTGGTGGAACGCGAGGTGGGCGCCAGCGACGGCAACTGGTATCTCGTGCGCATGCTGCCGTACCGGACGCTGGACGACCGCATCGCGGGCGTGGTGCTGACCTTCGTGGACATTTCCGAGCGCAAGCAGGGCCAGGAGGCGCTGCGCCGCTCGGAGGATCGCTTCAGCGCCATCGTGAACCAGGCCGTCGTCGGTGTGGTGCAGACGGACCTGGAGGGCCACATCACCTTCGTCAACCGGCACTACAGCCACATGCTCGGCTACGGGCACGACGAGCTCATCGGCACGCAGCTGCTCGACCTGATCCATCCCGCCGACCGCCAGCTGAGCGCCCACCTCATGCGGCGCCTCGCCGATCACGGCGAGCCCTTCCACATCGAGAAGCGGTGCCTGCGCAAGGACGGCAGCACGCTCTGGCTGCACAACAGCGTGAGCTATCTGGCCGACGCGTACGGCGGCCCCACGGCCTCGATCGTGGTGTGCAACGACATCAGCGAACGCAAGCGCGCCGAGAACGCGCTGCGCGAGAGCACCGAGCGCCTGCGCCTGGTCGTCGAGAACGCGGTGGAATACGCCATCTTCTCCACCGACCTGGACCGCCGCATCACCACCTGGAACAGCGGGGCGGAGCGCATCCTCGGCTACAGCGAGAACGAGGCCGTGGGCCAGCTCGCGGACATGATCTTCACGCCCGAAGACCGTGCGGCCGGGGCACCGCTTTCCGAAACGCGCACGGCACTGGCCACCGGCGGCGCGCTCGACGACCGCCTGCACCAGCGCAAGGACGGCAGCCGCTTCTGGGCCAGCGGCGCACTCATGCCCATGCACGACGGCGCGGACACGGTCGTCGGTTTCGTCAAGATCCTGCGGGACCAGAGCGACCAGCGCGCGAGCCAGCAGGCGCTCGAGCAAAGCCGGGCCGACCTGCTCAAGGCCCTGCGCGAGAACGAGGAAGCCCGCGCCGCCCTGCAGGCTGCCGACGCGACGAAAGACCGCTTCCTGGCGGTGCTGTCGCACGAGCTGCGCAACCCGCTGGCGTCGATCGCCGGCGCATCGGCGGTCCTGGCCACCGAAGGCGCCGAACCGGCCGACCGCGACCAGGCGGCGCGCATCGTGCAACGGCAGGCGCGCGCCATGGCCGTGCTGCTGGACGACCTCATGGACCTGTCGCGGCTGCGGCTGGGCCGCATGGTGCTGCAGCAGCGCGAGGTCGCGCTGGAAGAGATCGTCGAAGCCGCCCTGGAAGCCACGCTCGGCGCCATCCGCGCGGCAGGCCACGAACTCGTGCAGGATCTTCCCGGTGACCCGGTCATCCTGCGCGCGGACCCGGTGCGCATTGCCCAGGTGCTCGCGAACCTGCTGAGCAACGCCGCGAAGTACACCCCCGACCACGGCCGCATCCGGCTGTCGGCCTGGACCGAAGGGGAATCCATCCACCTGCGCGTGGAAGACAACGGCATCGGCATGGATCCGGACACCGTGGACGACATGTTCACCATGTTCTCGCAAAGCCCGGACGCCGGCATGCGGCATACCCAGGGCCTGGGCATCGGCCTCGCACTGGTGCGCAACATCGTGGAAATGCACCATGGCACCGTACGCGGGGAAAGCGCGGGTCCCAGCCAGGGCAGCCGCTTCACCGTGCAGTTGCCCTTGCCCGTCCCTGCCCAGCCCTCGACTTCCGGCGCCGGCCGCGCGCAGGTACCCGACGACGGCCAGGGCGCAGGTGACCGTGCGCCCCGCGTCCTGCTGGCGGACGACAACGTCGATGTCACGTGGTCCATCTCGCACCTGCTGGAAGGCTGCGCCGTGGCCACCGCCGCTGACGGGCACGAGGCACTGCGCAAGGCCCGTGAGCTGGAGCCGGACGTGGCAGTGCTGGATCTCGGCATGCCCGGCCTCGACGGCATGTCGGTGGCGCGGGCGCTGCGCGCCGAACCGTCCGGCGCGCGCATGCTGCTGGTGGCAGCGACGGGATGGGGCCAGGACCACAACCGCGAGCAGGCGCGCGAGGCCGGCTTCGACGCCTACATGGTCAAGCCGCTGGACGTGCGCGAACTGCAGCGCCTCATCCAGGCGCACATGCGGTCCCGCAGGTAGCGCTGCGCGGTCGGCACCGCTGCGCGGTCTCTACGTGGCAGCCACCACTTCGACCGCCTCGGCTTCGCGCACGAGCTCGGTACCGGCCGTCCAGGCATACGACGCGGACGCGGCGCACGACGGCGAGCCGTCCTGGTCCACCGCTTCGCGGTAGGCCAGCGAGGATTCACCTTCTTCCTGCGGAACCTGCGCGAAGCGCATGCCGTCCTTGCGTAAATCGGTCTCCGCATCGGCCACCTGCCGCAGGTAATCCCGGTGGCTTTCGAACCGGATGAAGGCCGGCAGCGCGCCGTCGCCGAGCACCTTGGCGGGGTCGCACCGCTTCAGCCGCTTGAACAGCTCCTGCACCACCTGGAAATGCCCGAGCTCGTAGTCCCGGAACATCTCCCAGATCGCCCGCACGCGGGGATTGCTCTCCTGCTGTGCGCAGCCCGCATAGTTCCAGACCTCGCAGGCCTCGGCGATGAGCAGCTTCTCCAGCGGCGTCTCGTGCGGGTTGGGCATCGAGCCGTAGTGGGTGATGTGCTGCGACTCCACGGATGCGATCTCTGCGTAGAGCTGCCGCGCCACGGGTTCGCCGTTCATGAGGATGGCGCGCACGCGCGTGAGGGCATCATCGTCGAGCTTGCTGATGGGCTTGCCCACCATGTCCTTTCAGCTCAGGCGCTGGCGCTCCAGGGGCGGTGCCCTTGTCCTGGAAAAGATGGATCGTCATGGGTTGTCCTTTTGGAAAGAAGGCCGGGGAAGAAGACGTGGGGAAGATTGACCAGAGCCTGCCCCGCCTGTTGCATCAGCAATTCCCAACCCGCGTTGTCGGTGAGCTCCGCGGTCAGCATGGCCGACAGCGCCTGCGCCAGCGTCGTGCGCGGGTCCGACACCACCTGGATCAATCCCCATCGACGCGGTGGCGACCACGTCCGCGCACGGCGTCTGCGCCGTGGGGTCGCCGCCGAGTTGCCGCATGGCGTCGCACAGCATCTGGAAGTGCTGCAGCTCCTCCGCGCGGATGCGCGGCAGGGTCGCCAGGGCCGAAGCGTCCGCCTGCAGCGCGACGTCGTCCGTGCCGCCGCGCTCGAAGACGATGCGTTCGCCGAACTTGTTCAGGAGGATCTCGGGATGCTCGCCCATGGGCTTGCTCACACCCGTGCGCACCATGCTGCCCAGCGACGTGGGCGGCGGCACGGTGCCGAGCGGCCCGGCTTCCTGCGCGCACAGCAGGCGGACTTCCCTGCCCTGCGACAGATCGATGGGACCGGGCGGCGAATACCGCTCGACGGCATCCTCCATCGCCTGCGCGCCGCCGGCGACGCCGAGGCGCCCGTGCGATTCATACCCGTGGTGGTGGCTTCCATGAAAACTCCTTGCGTTGCGTGCTGTCATCGTGGGGAAGGAAGCGATCCATGATTTGCATCCGCTCCGGCACGCCGCGCAGGAAGCCGCGCGGGACACGGCCCGCGTTACACCAGGGCCGCGTTGCAGTTGCCGGAGCCTGTGGATGGGGTTTTGCAAGCATTGCTGCAAATCCCGCTCGGCATGCAGAAATGACCATCGGCGCCCGGCATCCGCAAGGCTGCGGCGCTGCAGGTGCATGCAGGAAAAGCCGTCCGCAACGCGGCCAAACCCTTTGTTTCGTTTCCATGCACTCCGCCCTGCGCCCCTCGGCGCGTTCGTAACAGGCTGCGGCCGCACAGCTCTGCCGACACGCCGATGCCGCGCTGCAGACCCGGCGGATGGCATGTCCGTTGCCCCCTGCCTCATCGACAGCGCTGCACTGCGCGGTCACATCCAATTCACCATTCGTTATGTTCCAAAGGAGAAATCACATGGCATCGAATCAAGGCAATCAAGGCAATCAAGGCAGCCAGGGTGGCGGTTCCGGCCGCGGATTCGCCGGCATGGACCCCGAGCGCCAACGCGAAATCGCCGCCGAAGGCGGACGCGCAGCGCATGCGAGCGGTAATGCCCACGAGTTCAACTCCGGGGAAGCCCGCCGCGCCGGCAGCATGAGCCACGGCGGCGGCAACAACAACCAGCAGAACAGCAGCGGCAGCAGCCAGAACAGTGGGGGCACGCGCGGCGGCGGCGGCAGCAGCGAGCAGCATGCACAGGCCGGCCGCCAAAGCCACAAGAACGACCGCTGAGCGACACACCAAGCCGGCCCTGCGGGCCGGGCACGGCATCGCCTCCGGGCAGGTGCGGCGTCCCGGCGCCGTCGGGCACCCGCACCAAAGGCCAACCAGGGACGCCCGGTTGGCCTTTTTTCGTGGACGCAGCCGCGGCCCCGCATGCACGTGCGCCGCAGCCTACGGTGCCACGGCATGCAGGCCGACCCTGTCGCGTCCGGTCGTCACCTAAGGTGACTCTTTCGCTTGTCCAGCCAAGGAACACCACGCCATGCAGAACGACCACCTCCGCCAGTCCGTGCGCCACCTGCTCGACTACGACGACAGCCGCGCCAGCGCGCCGAACGAACACACCGCCGCGGCCATCGCCGGCGCGGGGCTGCTGTTCTGGGCCCTGGTATCCCGCAGCCGTACGCGCGCCGTGCTGCATGCCGCCATCGGCGGCGCCTTGCTGCTGCGCTCCGCCGGTGGCCGCGACGGCCTGCGGCGCTGGAGCCGCCAGCCCGCAGAACAGCCGCAGAAGACGGAAGCGTCCGCGGCCCCCTCGTTCGCCGACCTCCCCATGTGACCCAGCGCTCCGGTCAGTCCTGCGGCGTCGCTACGTGGATGCCCAGGCCCGAAGCCCCGGGCAGGATGTCCTCCCGCAACGCCAGTGCGGGAATGCGGTAGTCCCCGGCGTTCTGCTGGCGGAACGCGATCGGGGTTGCAGTGAACAGATCGTCCAGACGGCGCCCCAGCGCCTCCGTCGCGCCTGCGAAGCCCTCGCCGTCGATCCTGCCCGTGCGGTAGATCACATGTGGCGGCAGGACCTGGAAGCCCGGATAGAACAGGATGCCGTGCTGGATCGGGAACAACAGGTCGTCGATCGGCCCGTTGATGCCGCGCGGGCCGTAATGGGATTCCCATCCTCCCGCCGTCACCACCAGC
The DNA here is from genome assembly GCF_900104515.1 of Paracidovorax cattleyae. Taxonomy (GTDB): domain Bacteria; phylum Pseudomonadota; class Gammaproteobacteria; order Burkholderiales; family Burkholderiaceae_C; genus Paracidovorax; species Paracidovorax cattleyae. The sequence goes on along the minus strand of NZ_FNJL01000009.1, from coordinate 168,894 downwards.
ATCGCGCGCTTGCCGGCCAGGGTGCCCTCGCCATAGCGGTCGCCCCAGTGCGTGTCCGAATGCTCGCCGACACCATAGGCGAAGCCGCAGGCATAGACCCGGTCCACCCAGCCCTTGAGCAACGCCGGCATGCCAAACCACCAGAGCGGGAACTGCAGGATCAGCGCATCGGCCCAGAGCAGTTTCTCCTGCTCCCGCGCGATGTCGCCGCTCTGCGTGCCGCGCTCGAAAGCGCGCAGGGAATGCTCGGCAGCGAGAAAGCGCTCCCCTGGCTGGGCGGCGAAATCATCCCCCGCATCGAGGCCAGCCTTCCAGCGCATGGCGTACAGGTCCGATACCTGGACCGCTTGGCCCGCCTGCTGCAGGCGCTGTAGCGAGAAATCCTTGAGCGCGCCGTTCAGGGAACGGGGCTCGGGGTGGGCATAGACAAGAAGAATGTTCATGGCGCCACGATAGGTGTGTGCAAGGTATATTGGAAATGAATTCCCTGGATTGCTGGTATTTGCATGCCAAATTCGCTGAGACAGCTGGACCTTAACCTGCTGGTTACCCTCGACGCCTTGCTGGTCGAGCACAACGTCACCCGGGCTGCTGAACGGCTGCACCTGTCACAGCCTGCCGTGAGCCTGCAACTGGCCCGGCTGCGGGATTTCTTCGCCGATCCCTTGCTGATGCCGGGCCCGCGCGGCATGCGGCCCACCGCACGCGCCGAAGAACTGCGTGAGCCCCTGCGGCATGCCCTGTCCACCCTGGCCCAGGCGGTGGCACCATCGCGGCCCTTCGATCCCGCGCAATCCCGCCAGACATGGCGCGTGGCGGCATTCGACTATGGGGAGCACTCCGTGCTGCTGCCGGCGCTGCCCGGTTTGCGCGCTTCGGCGCCGGGCAGCCGCCTGGCTGTCGTGCAGGTGCCGCCATCCCAGTTGGCGATCAAGGCGGAGCAGGGAGACATCGACCTCGCCCTCCACACCGGCGAGCAGGCGCCCCCGCACTTGCGGCGCAGGTCGCTGTTCACGGAACGCTACGTCCTGGCGGGCCGCACAGGCCATCCGGGCCTCAGGCGCCGCCCCACCCTGGCGCAATTCTGCCGGCTGGACCATGCGATCGTCTCACCGGACGGCGGCGGCTTCCATGGCGCGACCGACGCGGCCCTGGCGACACACGGGCTCGAACGGCGGGTGGCGCTGTCGGTGCCCCATTTCCTGTTCCTCGCGTCCGTGCTCGCCGGTACCGACTGCGTGGCCATGGTGCCCGCCCGCCTGGTCCGCGGCAGCGCGGCGCTGAAGATCGTGGAGCCGCCCCTGGAGGTCGAAGGCTTCGACATGCTCATGCTCTGGCCGGAGCGGATACACCGCGACCCTGCCCACCAGTGGTTCCGGGAACACATCGCCAGCTCGGTATGAATGGCGTGGAATGCCGTTCTGCAGGCGCGAAAAAGCCCCGTCGCGCTGGCAGCGCGCCGGGGCCTCGATGGCCTGCCGCGGCGGAATGACCGCCGCGCCTTCACGAAGGATTACTTCGTGGTGTCCTTGATGGTTTCCTTGGCGTCGCCGTAGTTCTTCTGGACGTTGCCTTCCACCTGCTTGGCTACGCCCTTCGCCTGCTGCTCCGGGCTGTTGAACACTTCGCCGGTCTTTTGCTGGACCTTGCCAGCGGCTTCCTTCAGCGTGCCCTTGATTTGATCGGTGTTCATGATGAAGTCCTTTCGGTGATGGATTGCGGGCAGGGATGGAAATCTCCATGCCTCGGTGCAAATGTTATGACCCGCGTGGGGCGGCGGTCGCGGGGCAATGCCGGCTGTGCCCGTAAGGTCGAGCCTACAAGGCCGGGCCTCGTGCCCCCATTTCCAGCGCTTCTGGACCGCGATGATGTCCAGCGGGTAGCCGCGGCGCCCCTGCGCATGCCGCAGGACGATCCGGCTGGCGAAGCGCTCGATGCCGATATCGGCCTCCAGCATCCTGTCCATTACCGACTGGAAGTGCCCGATGCCCGGCGCGACGATCTTCAGAAGGTAGTCGTACCCGCCACCGCCGCTCACGTTGTACGACTCGACGATTTCCCGGTAGCCGGCGACCGCCTCCTCGAACCTGCGGAAATCGTGCCGCCAGTGATTGCCAAGGGTGATCTCCGAAAACACGATGACGTGCTCGCCCAGCTTGTCCAGCGCGGTGTCCGCGCCGTAGCTGCGGATCACCCCGGCCTCCTGCAGCCTCTTCGTGCGCAGCAGGCAGCGACCGCCAGGGCGGCCGCGCACGACACGGCGTTGCCGGCGAAGGTGTTGAAGTAGCGCGAGTACCTGCCAAACTCCGCCAATGCGTCGGCCGTGGCGAGAACGCCCGCGATCGGCTGGCCGTTGCCCATTGGCTTGCCCAGGGTGACGGTGTCCGGCGAGAGGTCGAGGCGCTGGAATCCCCACAGGTACCCGCCGGTGCACCCGAAGCCGGGCTGTACCTCGTCGACAATGAACAGGCCGCCGGCCCTCCGGATCACATCCACGGCCTCCTTCAGGAAACCCGCCGGTCCGGGCAGGATGCCGTCGCGGGTGAACAGCGAATCGACGATCAGGGCCGCCGGGTGGATGCCGTGCCGCCGCAGGTCGGCCGCCGCCGCCTCGACGTCGCGCGTGAATCGCTCCGCCAGGTCGGTGCCTTCGGCGTGGTAGAGGCGCGGCGCCCACACAAGGCGCACGTGCGGACCGAGATCGACCGTCACGCCCCGCGACGGCGAGAACTGCGGCAATCAGTGCCGGGCACGGTAGCGAGCGTGCGCACCTGGCGGCAGATCGCGTCGGCCACGGCGGGATGGCAGTGCCCGAGCGAGGTCACGTTGTTGTAGGCGTCGAGCTAGCGGCGGCCTGCGGGGTCTTCCAGCCATGCATCCTCGCCGCGCACGATATGCAGCGGATGCTCGTACATCAGCCGATAGGCCGGGCCAAGCAGCGCATTCCGGCGAGCGATCATCGCCCCCGTGGCGGGCCCACATCGGCCGGGCCGGGGAAGTAGGCATTGGCCATGTTGGAGTCTTCGGTGGTTTTCATGGAAAGATGGCGGTGGGTGCGGGACTCAGCAGGCGGTCGCGCGCTGCGTTGAGGGAGATGTCCGCCATCTGCGACAGCGCCTCCCAGGCAGCGGGGTTGTGGCGCATGATGCAGGCGCGGTTTTCGGGATAGCGCACGGCGCGCCATTCCGATGCCAATGCCGTGCTTCGAGATAGTTCATACGCACCACGCTTTCTATGGTGCCTTGGAGAAGATCGCGGTGATCAATCGGACCACCGGGAAAATCTACGAACAGGCCGATCGATAGCAGGAAGCGGGGTTCCATTTCAGAACAGAAGCACGCCGGCGCAAATCAGCGCAGCGTGCTGTAAGTGCGGCCGTCCAGCTCGATCGAGACAACCCTGTCGCCGCAAGTCTGCGCGGAAATGGTATGCCCTACCCTGCTTTCCAGCAGTCCGCGGTACGGATAGGTCTTCGTGCATCGCTCACGACTCCTGGCCGCACACGCGAATCAATCGTTCTCCACTTTTCGTTGACCAGCATGAAGGAGCCCCCTGCCATACGCACCGTACCGGTCACCGATTGGAGCGAAGGGCCGCTGTTATCGCATTTCCAGCGAGGATCCTCCCTCTTGCTCAGGGTATGGATCATCGCCGCAAACCCTGGCACACACGCGAAGAGCAAGCCTCCCAGGACTTTCATTTCGATCGGAGTCTTGGCCTGAGGGGCCTCGGCAGTGGCGCGACTCATTGAAGTTCCGCCGAAGGACAGCGCCCCGTGCACCGGATTTTTCTGCGGTGCATTGGATCCAGGCCCTCGCACAAGAAAGTGAAGAACATGGATCCCCAAAAGTTCGCAACCAGCGTTTCTGGATGTGGAAAGGAAAAAGCCCCAAGCAGACAAACTGCTCGGGGCTTTTGTACCTGGCGGAAACGGAGGGATTCGAACCCTCGATGAGGCTCTACACCCCATACTCCCTTAGCAGGGGAGCACCTTCGGCCACTCGGTCACGTTTCCAATCCCGCCATTCTACCCCAGAACCGGGGCAGTTTTGGAAGTCAGGCGGCGGCCGCTGCGGGCTGGTCGAGCTCGAAGGCCTTGTGCAGGGTGCGCACGGCCAGTTCAACGTACTTCTCGTCGATGACGACGGAGGTCTTGATCTCGGAGGTGGAGATCATCTGGATGTTGATGCCCTCTTCGCTCAGCACGCGGAACATGCGGGCGGCCACGCCGACGTGGCTGCGCATGCCGATGCCGACGATGCTCACCTTGCAGATCTTGGCGTCGCCCACGACTTCCTGGGCGCCCAGGACGGGCACGACCTTTTCCTTGAGCAGATCGACGGTGCGCGCGAAGTCGTTGCGGTTCACCGTGAAGCTGAAGTCGGTCTTGCCGTCCTTGCTGAGGTTCTGGATGATGACGTCCACCTCGATGTTCGCGTCGGCCACCGCGCCCAGGATCTGGTAGGCGATGCCGGGCTTGTCGGGCACGCCCAGCACGGAGATCTTGGCTTCGTCGCGGTTGAAAGCGATGCCGGATACGACGGCTTGTTCCATTTTTTCGTCTTCCTCAAAAGTGATGAGCGTGCCGGAGCGGGCCTCTTCCTCGATGTCGATATCCCAGGGCGTGAAGCTGGAGAGCACGCGCAGCGGCACCTTGTACTTGCCGGCGAACTCCACGGAGCGGATCTGCAGCACCTTGCTGCCGAGGCTGGCCATCTCCAGCATTTCCTCGAAGCTCACGGTGTGCAGGCGGCGCGCCTCGGGCACGACGCGCGGGTCGGTGGTGTACACGCCGTCCACGTCGGTGTAGATCAGGCATTCGGCGGCCTTCATCGCCGCCGCCACGGCCACGGCCGAGGTGTCGGAGCCGCCGCGGCCCAGCGTGGTGATGTGGCCTTGCTCGTCGATGCCCTGGAAGCCGGTGACGATCACGACCTTGCCGGCGGCGAGATCCGCGCGCACGCGCTGGTCGTCAATGGATTCGATGCGGGCCTTGGTGTAGGCGCTGTCGGTGCGGATGGGCACCTGCCAGCCGGCATAGCTCACCGACTCCATGCCTTCGGCCTGCAGCGCGATGGCCAGCAGAGCGGAAGAAGCCTGTTCGCCGGTGGCGGCGAGCATGTCGAGTTCGCGGTGGTAGGCGGAGGAGGCGCGCGAGGGGGCGAGGTCCTTGGCCAGGCCGAGCAGGCGGTTGGTTTCGCCGCTCATGGCGCTGGGCACCACCACCATCTGGTGGCCCGCCCGTGCCCACTTGGCGACGCGCTTGGCGACATTGCGGATGCGCTCCGTGGAGCCCATCGATGTGCCGCCGTATTTGTGAACGATCAATGCCATTGGATATCCGGGGTGACGGTACGAAGGCCGCGGCGCGAAAGGAGGGAAAGGCACAGGAGCGGACCTGCGGGATGGAAGGCCCCCTGCGCCTCACAGGCCCCGGGACCTCGTAGGCACCCTATGCTCTGTGGCTGAGGTGTTTTGGCGCGCCGCCGTGTTTCGTGCGAATGAGAGAGAAGACCAAAACCTGTCAATTGTACCAACCGAGTTCGCCGCCCTGGCGCACCACGAAGCCCCGTCCCACTCTGATGCGGATGCGGTGCCCGCGCGTGGCGCAGGCGGCGATCTGGTCGAGCAGCTCACCGAGTTGCGCGGCCGTGGGCGTGGTGGCGTGCACCGTGCGCAGCCAGTGGCGCAGCGCATTGGCCTGGCGCTCGCGGCCGAGGGCGCGCAGCGCCGCGATCCGCGGCGGCTGCCCGATGGCTTGCAGATCGGCCTGGGCCAGTTCGCGCAACAGCACGGCAGCTTCCGCCGCATGCGAGGCGCTGCGCGCGAAGGTGTCGCGAAACTGCGGGAACGCGGCCTGCAGCACTGGCAGCAGCCGCGCGCGGATGCGGTTGCGGGTGTAGCGCTCGTCCGTATTGGTCGGATCCTCGACCCAGCTCCCGCCGCGTGCCGACAGCCAGGCGCGCACCTCGGCCCCGGCGACCTCCAGCAGCGGCCGGTGCCAATCGATGCCGCCGCGTCGCCAGAAGACCGGCATGGCGGCGAGTCCCGCCACCCCGGCACCGCGCGAGAGTGCGAGCAGCACGGTTTCCACCTGGTCGTCGGCATGCTGGGCCAGCGCGATGGCGGCCAGCGCGGGCCGCGCGACTGCGGGCCCGTCCCTCCCATCCTCACCCGATGGACCGCCCTGTCCCGCTTCCGTTGCCGGCATCACCCCGTCCGCACCTGCCTGATGGGTTGGATGGGTTCCCTGCAGGCCGCCGGCCAGGCCCCGCAGGGCGTCGTAGCGCCGCTGCCGGGCCGCATCCTCGGGGCTCTCACCGGAAGCATGGCGCGCATCCACCCGCGCAATGCGCAACGGCACGCCCAGCCGCCCGCACAGCGCGCGGCAGTGCTCCTCGAAACCATCCGCCGCGACCTGCAATCCATGGTGCACGTGCAGCGCATGCACCTGCCCCGGCCAGCGCTGTGCGCAGGCGTGCAGCAGCGCGGTCGAATCCGCCCCGCCACTCAGCGCCACGCCCAGGGGCAGCGCCGGCCGGAAACGATCCATGGCCGCATCGAATGCCCGCGTCATCGCGCCGCCCCTTGCCCAGGGAAAACGAAAACGGCCCCGAAGGGCCGCGCAGCAGGCATGGATACCGATGTCCCGGACATTTCAGTCAACCACGGCGCAACGCGCCAACCTCGCCGACCCGACGGAGGGAGCCGGAACGCTCGGCGGCCTCGAAGCTGGCCAACTGCGCAGGCAACCGCCTCGTTTCAACATCCCATGGGCGAGCGAAGATCCGCCCCCCTGAACGCCAAGCGGCCTCACCCGTCGCAAGGCCGCGGAGCAGGCCACGCCAGCAGACGCCGTGGAACCGGCTCCGCCGGGCCACGGGCGTCCAGCCCCTTGCCAGAGGCAAGGGGCGTTCGGCCCGTCCACGCCCGCGCAGGCGGGCGTGGAGCCGCGGCCCTCACTCCACCCTGCCCGCCGTGCGCAGCACGGCGAGAGCGGGGGGAAGGCCCGAAAGGCCTCAGGGGGGTGCCTCACCTTTCAGCGCGGGTATCGTTGAACCGGCCGTAGCTCTGCAGGCGCTCATAACGGCGGTCCAGCAGCTCGCGCGGCTTGAGGTCCGCCAGCTGGCGGTAGGCATCGCCCAGCGCGCGCTTGAGGAAGGCGGCCATCTGCTTGTGGTCGCGGTGCGCACCGCCCACGGGCTCGCTCACGATCTTGTCCACCAGGCCCAGGGCCTTGAGGCGGTGGGCGGTGATGCCCATGGCGTCGGCCGCGTCCTGGGCCTTGTCGCCGGTCTTCCAGAGGATGGAGGCGCAGCCCTCGGGGCTGATGACCGAATAAATCGAATACTGCAGCATGACGACCTGGTCGGCGACGCTGATGGCCAGCGCGCCGCCGGATCCGCCTTCGCCGATCACCGTGGTGATGATGGGTACTTCCAGCTGAGCCATCTCGAAGATGTTGCGGCCGATGGCTTCGGACTGGCCGCGCTCCTCGGCGTCGATGCCGGGGTAGGCGCCGGGCGTGTCCACGAAGGTGAACACGGGCAGCCGGAATTTCTCGGCGGTCTTCATGAGGCGCAGGGCCTTGCGGTAGCCCTCGGGGCGGCTCATGCCGAAGTTGCGCGCGGCGCGCTCCTTGGTGTCGCGCCCCTTCTGGTGGCCGAGCACCATGCAGGCATGGCCATTGAAGCGCGCGAGGCCGCCGATGATGGAGAGATCGTCGGCGAAGTGCCGGTCACCGTGCATCTCGACGAAGTCGGTGAAGATCTCGCGCACGTAGTCGAGGGTGTAGGGCCGCTCGGGGTGGCGGGCGATCTTGGTGATCTGCCAGGGAGACAGTTCACTGTAGATGTCCTTGGTGAGCTGCTGGCTCTTGCGGCTGAGCTGGTCGATTTCCTCGGAAATATCCACCGCGCTTTCGGTCTGCACGTAGCGCAGTTCCTCGATCTTCGACTCCAGCTCGGCGATGGGCTGCTCGAAGTCCAGAAAAGTCTTTTTCGCCAATTGTTTTCTCCTTGGGCTGTAGCCTCGGCCCACGCGGAACGCGCGGCACGCAGTGTCCTGGCGGACGGTCAATAGTCCACCGGCAGGGGGGCGAGCGACCGCCAAATATACCAACTCGCCACGCTGCACCAGGGCTTCCAGGCCTCCGCGACCTCGCGGGCATCGCTGCGGCTGACCGGGTCGCCCGAAAAATAGTGCTGGCTGATGCCCTGCAGCAGGGTGGCGTCGTCCAGGGGCAGCACGTTGGGTCGCGCCAGATGGAAGATCAGGAACATGTCGGCCGTCCAGCGGCCGATGCCGCGGATGGCGACCAGCTCGGCCGCGATGGCCTCGTCATCCATCGCGTCCCAGTCCTTGACGTGCAGGCGGCCGGTGTCGAAATGCAGCGCCAGGTCCACCAGGTAGTCCACCTTGCGGGCGGACAGGCCCGCGGCGCGCATGTCGTCCACCTTGAGCTTGAGCACGGCGGCCGGCGTCATGCTGCGGGGCAGCGCGGCGAATTTGTCCCAGACCTTCTGGGCGGACGCGACCGAGACCTGCTGGCCCACGATGCTGCGCGCCAGCGTGGTGAAGGCGTCGCCGCGGGCCACGAGGGCCACGTCGCCGAGCTGCGGGATCAGACGCTTCATGACGCGGTCCTTCTTGACCAGGTGGCGGCAGGCATCCGCCCAGTAGCCAGGGGCGGTGGACGGCTCGGCCGTCCCCGCTGTTTTCTTGCTGGGGGCCACGGTTTACCTTGTCTGGAGGAGAGACGACCGGCGATGCGGGAAACGGAAGGGGCGGCTCGGGCTCACTGCGCGGCCTCCCAGGTCGTGCCCGCGGGGGAATCCTTGAGCACGATGCCCTGCGCGAGCAGGTCGTTGCGGATGCGGTCGGCCTCGGCGAAGTCGCGCGCGGCCTTGGCGGCCGCGCGCGCGGCGATGCGCGCCGCGATCTCGCCGGCGTCCAGCCGGGCGCCCTGCCGCAGGAAGGCCTGCGGATCACCCTGCAGCAGCCCCAGGCAGCCGCCCAGCGACTTCAGCAGGCCGGCCAGGCGGGAGGACCGCGTGCGGTTCACTTCGCCGGCCAGCTCGAACAGCACGGCCACCGCTTCGGGCGTGCCGAAGTCCTCGTCCATGGCCGCCTTGAAACGGGCGGCATGCAGATCGGTCCAGTCGATCGCGCCGGTGTCTTCCGGCGCCACCAGCGAGAGCGCGGTGTAGAGCCGCTTGAGGGAGGCGCGCGCGTCCTGCAGGTGCACGTCGCTGTAGTTGAGCGGGCTGCGGTAGTGCGTGCGCACGATGAAGAAGCGCAGCGTCTCGGCATCGACCTGCTGCAGCACCCCGCGGATGGTGAAGAAGTTGCCGAGCGACTTGCTCATCTTCTCGTTGTCCACGCGCACGAAGCCGTTGTGCATCCAGAAGCGCGCCAGCGGCTTGCCGGTGGCCCCCTCGCTCTGGGCAATCTCGTTCTCGTGGTGCGGGAACTGCAGGTCCGCGCCGCCACCGTGGATGTCGAAGCTCTCGCCGAGCGTGGCGCAGCTCATGGCCGAGCACTCGATGTGCCAGCCCGGCCGGCCGGTGCCGAAGGGGCTGTCCCATTTCGCCTCGGGCGGCTCGCCGGGCTTGGCGGCCTTCCAGAGCACGAAGTCGAGCGGATCCTGCTTGTCGTCCTGCACAGCCACGCGTTCGCCCGCGCGCAATTCGTCCAGGGACTTGCCCGACAGCTTGCCGTAGCCCTCGAACCGGCGCACGGCGTAGTTCACGTCGCCGCTACTGGCGCGGTAGGCCAGGCCCTTGCGCTCCAGCGTGCCGATGAGCGAGAGCATCTGGGGCACGTATTCGGTGGCGCGCGGCTCGACCGTGGGCGGCTCGATCGCCAGGGCGCCGATGTCCTCGTGCATGGCGGCCGTCATCTCGTCCGTGAGCTGGCGGATGGTGATGCCCCGCTCCACCGCGCGGCGGATGATCTTGTCGTCGATGTCGGTGATGTTGCGCACATAGGTGACGCGCAGGCCGCTGCTGCGGAGCCAGCGCTGCACCACGTCGAAGGCCATCATCATGCGGGCGTGGCCGATGTGGCAGAGGTCGTAGATGGTCATGCCGCAGACGTACATGCGGACATGGCCGGGCTCGAGCGGGGAAAAGTCCTCCATCGCACGCGACAGCGTGTTGTAGATGCGCAAACTCATGGAATATCAGTGAAGAGGGGGTGTTGGACTGCAGGCCGACGGCCCCGGCCGCAGCGGGCCGTGGCGCCGGACGGGCCGGCGTGCGAGGTATGCGCAGCATCTGCGCGACACGCGAATCAGGAGCGGCAACAGCGCACCGGCATGGCAAAACCCCTCGGCTACAATCCGCCGCAGTATAAGGCCCGTTACCGATCGACACTTTCATACCCGTTGCCACCATCCATGACGCACGCCCGCCGCCCACTCCCCCATCTCCTGCGACTGCTGGTGCTGTCGGCCTTGCTGGGGGCGCCGCTGGCCCACGCGGACGACTACGCCGAGATCACCCAGCTGCTCAAGTCCGGCAAGAGCCAGGAGGCGCTGGCCAAGGCGGACCAGCGCCTCCTGGCCAACCCGCGCGATCCCCAGCTGCGCTTCCTGCGCGGCGTGGCGCAGGCGGATTCGGGCAAGCAGGCGGATGCGGTGGCGACGTTCACCAAGCTCACCGAGGACTACCCCGAGCTGCCCGAACCGTACAACAACCTGGCCGTGCTCTACGCGAACCAGAACCAGCTCGACAAGGCCCGCACGGCCCTGGAGATGGCGATCCGCACGAACCCGAGCTACGCCACGGCCCACGAGAACCTGGGCGACATCTACGCGAAGCTCGCCAGCCAGGCCTACAACAAGGCTCTGCAGCTGGACGCCTCCAATGCCAACACGCTGCGCCCCAAGCTGGCCCTGATCCGCGACCTGTTCTCGGGCGACGCCGGCAAGTCCGCCGCGGCGAAGTCGGCCACCCCGGTGGCGACCGCGACGGCCCGCGCTCCCGCGCCGTCGCCGGCCCCCGCACCGGCGGCATCGCCGGCACCGGCACCGACGCGTGCCGCCGCACCGGCTCCCGCACCTTCCACGCCTCCTGCCCCGGCCCCTGTCAACGTGCCGGCCGCTGCGCCGGCCCCTGCTGCAGCTCCGGCCCCTGTGCCCGCTCCTGCACCGGCACCTGCCGCGGCATCGTCGTCGGCCGCGGCCGAAAAGGAAGTCGCCGCCGCCGTGCGCGCCTGGGCCAGCGCCTGGGAAGGCCAGGACATGCATGGCTACCTCGGTGCCTACGACCCGTCCTTCAACCCTCCAGGCAAGCAGAGCCGCGCCGCCTGGGAGAAGGAGCGCCGCGACCGCATCGTGGGCCGCGCCAAGATCAACGTCAGCATCAGCGACCTGCAGGTCACGGTCAAGGACAACAAGGCGCAGGCACGCTTCCGCCAGGGCTACAGCTCCGGCTCGTACAGCGTGAACAGCCGCAAGACCCTTGATCTGGTGCATACCGGCGGCCGCTGGCTGATCGTGCGCGAGTCCACCGGCGGCTGATGGCGGTCCGGCGGGCACCCCGGCCCTTTTTCCCCCAGGTAACGTGCGGCGGAACCGGCCCTGGCCTGCCGTCGGCCTGCACGGCGCGGCCGTGGCGTGCCGCGCCCTGGCACTCCCTCCGCTGAGCGCCGATGTCGATCGCGATTTCCTTCCGTAGCCGCGCGCTCGCGGCGGCAACCGCTTTGTCCGTGGCCTGCGGCGCACTCGGCGCGCCCGCGGTGGCCCTGGCCCAGGGCGACAAGGAGCGCGCCCTCGCCCGCAACAAGCGCCCTGCGGCCAAGCCGGTGCCGCGCGGCCAGCCGGCGCCCCTGCGCGACGGCCAGGCAGAGCAGCGCCTGATGGAGGTCTATCGCCTCACGGGCGAAGGCCGCAGCCGCGAGGCGCTCGCCAAGGCCGAAAGCCTGGCGCGCGACTATCCGAATTTCCAGCTGGCGCAGCTTGCGCTGGGCGACCTGCTGTCCGCCCGCACCCGGCCGGTGCGCCAGTTCGGCGACGTGCCGGCGGGCCAGGGCGATGCGCCCCAGCCCCCCTCGCCCAACGCCGCGGAGGCGCTGGCCGAACTGCGCGCGGAATCCCGCCAGCGATCGGACGCATTGCGCGTCCGCCCCGGAGCCCGCGCCATTCCCGCCCAGTTCATCGAACTCTCGGCGCGATCCCGCCACGCGATCGCCGTGGATGCCTCGCGCTCGCGCCTGTACCTGTTCCAGAACACCGAACAGGGCATGGAGTTGATCGCCGACTATTACGCTTCGGTCGGCAAGCTCGGGATCGAGAAGGCGCTGGAAGGCGACCAGCGCACTCCGCTGGGCGTGTACTTCATCACCAGCCGGCTCGATCCTGCGACGCTCAAGGATTTCTACGGCGCCGGCGCGCTGCCCATCAACTACCCCAACCCGCTGGACTTGAGCCGGGGCAAGACGGGCAGCGGCATCTGGTTGCACGGCACGCCGCCCGAGCAGTTCTCGCGCGCACCGCTGTCCACCGACGGCTGCCTGGCCCTCGCCAACCCCGACCTGGAGCGCATCCTGCGCACCGTGGAGCCCCGCTCCACGCCGGTGGTGATCGCGCGCCAGATCCAGTGGGTACAGCCGCAGGCGGTACAGGCCGAGCGCCGGCAGTTCGAGGCCGTGCTCGATGCGTGGCGAGCCGCCAAGTCGCAGGGCGACGTGCGCCGCCTGCTGTCGTTCTATGCGGCCGATTTCCAGAGCTACGGCAAGATGACGATCGCCGACTACGCCAGGAGCCTCGAAGCCGAGGCCCGCGCGCTGCGTGGCCGCCCGCTGCATCTCAAGGACCGGACGCTGCTGCGCTGGACGGATGCCACCGAAACCATGGTGGTAACGTTCGGCGAGGTGGCCGAAGGGGCCCGCACCGGCCCCGTCAAGCGCCAGTACTGGACGCGCAAGGGCCAGCAATGGCAGATCTTTTTCGAAGGAGTGATTGGATGACGACCCTGATTTCCAGACGATTCGCCGCCCTGGCGCTGGCCGGTGCCGCGTTCGCGGCACTCGCGCCCGCCGCCTCCGCGCAGACCGCCGCAGCCGCGCCGAAGGTCAAGCTGGCGACCAGCCTGGGCGACATCGTGCTGCAGCTCGATCCCGCCAAGGCGCCGAAGACGGTGGAGAACTTCCTGCAGTACGTGAAGGACAAGCACTATGACGGCACGGTCTTCCACCGCGTCATCGACGGCTTCATGATCCAGGGCGGCGGCTTCACGCCCGACATGCAGCAGAAAACCACGCGCCCACCGATCCCGCTGGAAGCGGGCAACGGCCTGAAGAACGACGCTTACACCATCGCCATGGCGCGCACCGGCAATCCGGACTCGGCCACCTCGCAGTTTTTCATCAACGTGAAGGACAACGTCGCCCTGAACGCGCCCAACCCCGATGGCCACGGCTACGCCGTGTTCGGCAAGGTCGTGGGCGGCAAGGACGTGGTGGACAAGATCAAGGCCGTGGAGACCGCCAACCGCGGCATGCACCAGAATGTGCCCTCGACACCGGTCGTGATCAAATCCGCCACCGTGGTGCAGTGAGCCACCCTCGCACGCATCTCCCACATCCCCACCCCGGATCCCCATAAGGAAACGCAATGAGCAACCCGCAAGTCGAACTCCACATCGCCGGCCACGGCGTGATCGTTCTCGAACTCGACGCCGAGAAGGCGCCCCAGTCCACTGAGAACTTCCTCGCCTACGTGAAGAAGGGCCACTACGACAACACGATCTTCCACCGCGTGATCCCCGGCTTCATGATCCAGGGCGGCGGCTTCGAGCCCGGCATGAACCAGAAGGGCACCGATGCGCCCATCGAGAACGAGGCCCAGAACGGCCTGAAGAACGATAACTACACCGTGGCCATGGCCCGCACCAGCGATCCGCACTCGGCCACCGCGCAGTTCTTCATCAACGTGGCCGACAACGGCTTCCTGAACCACACCGCTCCGTCCGCCCAGGGCTGGGGCTATGCCGTGTTCGGCAAGGTCGTGAAGGGCACCGAAATCGTGGATGCCATCAAGGGCGTGAAGACGGGCCGCAAGGGCTTCCACGACGACGTGCCGAAGGACGACGTCATCATCGAAAAGGCCGTGCTGGCCTGATTCCCCCCTGAGTCGCTTCGCGCCTTCCCCCTGGGGGGACAACGCCAGCAGCCCGGCAAAGCCGGTTCTGCGGCGTCTGCTGGCGTGGCCTGCTCCGCGGCCTTCCGAACCGCGAGCGCCGCCCGGGTGGGAGGGCCATAGGCTTGGCGCAAGCGCATTCCTGCTCCCGTATGGTCATGAGCATGCCTGCACCCGACATCCGGGAGTTCGTTGCGCCCGGCGCGTGGCGCACGGTGGATTTCATTTCCGACCTGCACCTGGAGGTGGACCACCCGGCCACGGTGGATGCCTTCTCGCATTACCTGGACACGACGCCCGCTGACGCCGTGTTCCTGCTGGGCGACCTGTTCGAGGTCTGGGTGGGCGACGACGCCATCCAGGAGCCCGGCAGCTTCGAGGCTGCATGCTGCGGGCTGCTGCGCCGCGCGGCGTCACGCAAGGCCCTGTATTTCATGCACGGCAACCGCGACTTCCTGGTGGGTGCCGGGTTCACGGAGGCGACGGGCATCCCCGTGCTGCAGGACCCCACGGTGCTGGTCTTCGCCGGCGGCCGCTGGCTCCTGAGCCATGGCGATGCGCTTTGCCTGGCGGACGTGCCCTACCAGAAATTCCGCGCCGTGGCGCGCGACCCGCAATGGCAGGCGCAGTTGCTCGCACTGCCGCTGGCTGCACGCCGCGCCCAGGGCCGCAGCGCGCGCTCGGAAAGCGAGGCCCGCAAGCAGTCGGGCACCGCCTTCTATGGCGACGTGGACAGCGCTGCCGCCGTGCAGTGGCTGCAGGCTGCGCAGGCGCGCGCGCTCATCCACGGCCACACCCACCTGCCTGCCGACCACGTGCTGCAGGGAGCCGGCGACACTGCCCTCGCCCGCCACGTGCTCACCGACTGGGATCTGTCCGCACGGACACCGCGCGCGGAGGCACTGCGCCTCACGGGCGCGGGCTTGGAACGCATCTGCCTCGTCCCCAGATAGCGGCATGGCCCCTGCCTCCGCTTTCACGCGCCTGGTGCGCAAGTTCTCCCGCCGCGTGCGCTCGACGTTCGCCCCGGTGCCCGACATTCCCGCCGCGCTGTGGCTGCAGACGGTATCGCGCTACCGCTTCCTCGCGGAATTGCCACTCCACGACCAGGCCAAGCTGCGTGCCTTGAGCGCCCTGTTCCTGCAGCGCAAGGAGTTCACCGGTGCCCACGGGCTGGAAGTAACGGATGCCATGGCGGTGGCCATCGCAGCCCAGGCGTGCCTGCCACTGCTGCACTGGGGCGAGCCTGCCAGGGCACTGGCCTGGTACGACGATTTCGTGGGCATCGTCGTCCACCCCGGCGAGGCCGTGGCGCGCCGGCAGTCGGTGGACGAGGCCGGCGTGGTCCACGACTACGACGAGGTGCTGCTGGGCGAGGCCATGGACCGGGGCCCCGTGATGCTGAGCTGGCCCGCGGTGGATGGCGCCGGCCGGCCCCTGGCGGACGGCGACCAGGGCAGCGGCACGAGCGTGGTCGTGCACGAGTTCGCGCACAAGCTGGACATGCGCAACGGCGGCGCGGACGGCTACCCGCCCCTGCCCGCAGGCTTCCTCGGCACGCACGGCGCGCGCGAGGCACGGGAGCAGTGGCGCGCCGCCTGGGAGCCCGCCTACCGGGACTTCCGCGAGCGCGTGATCATCGCCCAGCGCTTCGGCGGCGAGCGGCCGTGGCTCGATGCCTACGGCGCGACCGCACCGGCGGAATTCTTCGCCGTCGCCTGCGAGGCCTATTTCGTCAGCCGCGAGCGCTTCGCGCAGGAGTTTCCGGCGCTGATGCCCCTGCTGGATGACTATTTCCGGCCGGGAGGCTGATGGACTGCCGGCACGGGTTCAGAACGCGGGCACCATGATCGCCACGCGCCGGTTCTCGCGGCGGCTGGCGGCGGAGGTGCCCTGCATGAGGGGCCGGGAAGCCCCCAGGCCCACCGTGTCGATGCGGCCCGCGGAAAGGCATGATTCGGCCAGGACCCGGGCCACGGCCTGCGCGCGCCGCAGCGACAGGCGCTCGTTGTAGGTGCGTGCACCCTGCTGGTCGAGCAGCGGCGCGAACGCCATGGCCAGAAAATTGCCGTGTCGCTGCGCCTTCACCCCGGTATATGGCCATGTCGGCGAAGCGCATCAGTGCCCCCATGTCACCGGCATGCAGGGGGAATATGGCGACGCCGATGCTGACGGCGGGCTGGAGCTGCACGCCGCTCTCCAGCATGACCGGATCGCGCATGACCTCCTGCACGCGGCAGACCGTGCGCTGCGCATCGCGCAGGCCGCCCACCGGCGACATCACGATGGCGAATTCATTGCCACCCAGCCGTGCCACGAGATCGGTGTCCCGGGCCTGCGCGCACAGGCGCTGCGACACGGCCACCAGCAGGGCATCCCCGGCCGCGTGGCCGTGGGTGTCATTGACGGCCTTGAAATAGTCGTTGTCCAGGAACAGCAACGCGAGCGAGGTACCGGCGCTGATTGTTGCCCGCGTACACGCGCAGCGCCGCCAGCCCCGCCATGAGCAACAGCGCCCCGGCCAGCGCGACGGCCAGCAGCGCCATGCTCAGGCGGGCACGGTGCACGACGGAGCGCAGGGTATCGCCGGGACCGGCCGCGCCGGCCCGCTTCATGGCCCGGCCTTCCTGCGCGAAAGTTGCAGGACGCGGGGATTGACGTGCACTCCGCTGCGGGCCACCGAATCCAGATTGCTTTCGAATCCGACGCCGTCCTGGCGCACTTCCAGGCAGAACATGCAGCCGATGCGGCAGAGTTCGCGCCGCTCGCTGATCGACAGCGGGGGACGCGATCCCACCTTCTGGAGGAGCTGCCGCCATTCGGCATCCTCCAGGTGGCCGGCATAGACGCCGGCGCATGCCGTGGGGAGCGCGGCATCCGGCCGCCACGGCCCATGCGCGGCGCCCCCCCCCCCCCCCCGCAGGCAGGGCGGGCAGCGGCGCATCCAGGACAGCAGCAGGCGAAGCAGGGGCGGGGGCTCAGCGACTCCCGCAGTGGGCGTGAACGGGTCGGACAATCAGATGCGGCCGAGTGTAGCGGCCCTGCCCCCGTCAGGCCACGGCCGTGTGGTAGGCCACCCCGTCACGCCCCGGATCGGCGCCACCATGCAGCCCGCCATCCGCCCCGACCTGCACGCCGTGCACCCAGCCGATGGTGTAGTTGTACGGGTTGCGGAACACCTCGTAGCCATCGGCCTGCAGCGCACGCGTGACGTGGCGGGGAATGCGGTTGCAGACGTCGATGGAATTGCCCGTCGATGAGAAGCGCGGTGCCGAGACGGCCTCCTGCATGCCCATGCCATGGTCGATCATGTTGAGCAGCACCTGCAGCACGCCCATGGCGATCTGCGTGCCGCCCGGGGCACCCAGCACGGTCTCCGGCCTGCCGTCCCGCAGGACGATGCTCGGGCACGACGAGGTAAAGCGGCTCTTGCCCGGCTGAATGCTGCCCACGCGGCCCGGCCGCGGATCGAACACGCCCATGCAGCCGTTGTAGAAGAAGCCCATGCCCGGGGTGATCACGCCCGAGGGCATGGCCAGCGAATGCGTCATCGATACGCAGTTGCCGTCGCCGTCCACCACGCTCAGGTGGGTGGTGTCGCGCGGCACGGGTGCGCCCGGGTTCACGCGTTCCACGCGGTGGCGCCTGCCCGCACGGATGTCATCGGCCACGCGCGCTGCGGCCTCCTTCGAGAGCAGTTCATCCAGCGGCACCTCCACGAAGGCCGGATCGCCGATGTGCCGGTCCTTGTCCGAGGTGGCCTTCTTCATCGCCTCGCTGAGCAGGCGCAGGTAGGCCGGGCCGTTGTGCTCCATCTCCGCGAGCGGGAAATTCTCCAGGATGTTCAGCATCTGCAGCAGCATGGCGCCGCCGCCCGGGGGCTGGTTGGTGGTGACCGTGCGGCCGCGGTAGCTGCCGAAGAGCGGCGCCGTGCGGCGCACCGCGTAGCGCCGCAGGTCGTCCAGCGAGAGCAGGCCGCCCAGCGACCGCACGTGCTCCACCATGCGGCGCGCCAGCTCGCCTTCGTAGAACGGGGCGATGCCCTCCTGCGCCACCTGCTCCAGCACGGCTGCCATACCGGGGTTGTCCAGGGGCGCGCCGATGGGCTTGGGCGAGCCGTCCGGGCGGCAGTAGAGCGCCCGGCCTTCGTCGCTGTAGCGCAGGCGGTCGAGGTTGCTCACGCGGCCCATGGTGGGCTCGTCGATCCAGAAGGCGTGCATGCCGGGCCGCACGAAGAAGCCTTCGCGCGCCCAGGCGATGGAGGGTGCCACCACCTCCTTCCACGGCAGGCGGCCGTGGGCACGATGCATGGCCTGCAGCCCCTTGAGCGTGGCCGGCGTGGCGATGGACTGCGGGCCGATGTCGTTGACGCGGCCCTTCAGGATGAATCCGAAGCCGTCCCGGGTCTCCCCTTCGAGCAGGTCGGCCCACATGTCCTCGCGGCAGGCGAGCGGCGCGGGAGCGTGGAAGTCGAAGTATTCATGGGTCGCGGGGCCGCCGGTACCCTGCATGTACACGGCCGCCGTGCCGAAGCCGGCGATGCCGCACATCAGCGGGTCCACGACGGTCTGGGCCAGCGCGGTGGCGACGGCGGCGTCCACAGCGTTGCCGCCCGCGCGCAGGATCTCGATGCCCGATTCGGCCGCTTCGGGCTGCGGGCAGGACACCATGGCTTGCTTGTTCAGGGACATCGCAGGCCTCACTTGCCGCTCAGGTTCAGCGCATCGAGCGTCGGGCCCCAGGCCTGGGTGTCGCGGCGCGTCACCTCCATGAGCTGGCTGGCGGGGCCGGCCATCGGGATCGCGCTCATCGCGCGCAGCTTGGCCTGCACCTCGGCGCTGGCGTGGAAGGCGCGTGTGCCCTCGTGCAGCCTGGCGATGATCGCAGGCGGCGTGCCGGCCTTGGCGACGATGCCGCTCCAGCCCATGGTGTCGAAGTCCTTGACGCCCAGTTCGTTGGCAGCCGGCACGTCGGGCAGGTCGGCCAGGCGCGACGGGGCCAGCACCACCAGCGGCACCACTTTGCGATTCCTGACGTGCGGCAGCACGGTGCCGGCCACCGGCGCCATCACCTGGGTCTGCCCGCCGATGGTGGCCATGAGCCCGTCGGGCTCGCCCTTGAAAGGCACGTGCGTCATCGAGATGCCCAGCTTCTTCTGCAGCAGCTCCACCGCCAGTTGCGTCGAATTGCCCAGGCCGGAGGAGGAGAAGTTCAGCTCGCCCGGATGCGCCTTGGCGTATTTCACGAGGTCGTCCAGCGACTTGAAGCCCGTGGCAGGATTGGCCACCAGCACGAAGGGCACCGTGCTCAGCATGCCCACGCCGATGAAGTCCTTCTCGGGGTCGTAAGGGAGCGGCTTGTAGACGAAGCGGTTGAGCACCATCTGCGACACCCCGCCGAACATCAGCGTGTAGCCGTCCGCCGGCTGGCCGAGCACCTGCTGCGCCGCGATGATGCCGCCTGCGCCGGGCTTGTTCTCGACGACGATATTGGCGCCCAGCGCCTTGCCCGCGTGCTCGGCCCACAGGCGGGCCACCGTATCGGAACTGCCGCCGGCCTGCTGGGACACGACCAGGCGGATGGGGCGGGTGCCGGGGTACCCCGCGACATCCTGCGCGAGGGCCGGGGCGGCGGCCAGGGCCCACGAGAGCGCCACGGCGGCCCACCGGGCCAGGCAAGAATTTTTGTTCATGGTATGCAATCTCCGGAGAAACAGGTTGCGTGCAGCCGCGCCCACGCCGGCCTTCCTGTAGCGATTATTCGGAGGTGCATGCCCCGGGACCAGCGAATTCGCCCGATGGATCCATTAGCATTTACTCATGTCTCTTGAACACGTGGCCTGGGCACGCCGGTTGAAGATCCGGCACCTCGAATCCTTCCTCGTGCTGGACGAGGCCGGCACCCTGACCGAGGCGGCCGCGCGCATGCACATGACGCAGTCGGCCATGTCGCACTGGCTGGCGGACCTGGAGGAACTGGTGGGCATGCCCCTGGTCACGCGCGGGCGGCGCATCCAGCTCACGCCGGCCGGGGTCATCATGAAGCGGCTGGCCGTGGGCGTGCTGGGCGACATCTCGCGCACGCAGCTCGAGCTGGGCGCGGTGGCCGCGGGCCGCAGCGCGCGCCTGCACATCGGCAGCGTGTGGGCCGGCGTGGCGCGCGGGGTGCCGCAGGCGCTGGCGCAGTTCCAGGCCCTGCACCCGTACATCTCGGTCACCGTGTCGGAGAGCCCGTTCGGGAACCTGCTCGAAGGGCTGGAAAACAGGCAGCTGGACGTGGTGGTTGGCTCGCTGGATGCCCGGGCGTACCAGGGGCGGCTGGAGCACCGCGAGCTGTTCGAGGACAACGTCTGCCTGGTGGTGGGCCGCGCCAGCCGCTTCTGGGATGCGGGCGGGCCGGTTCGCCTGGCGGACCTGCTGCAGGAGAACTGGATCATGCCGCCCAAGGGCACGCTGATGCGCTCGCAGCTGGACACGGCCCTGCTCGACAGCGGCGCCTCCTGGCTGCTGCCCAGGGTGGAGACTGCCGCCATCACCACGCTGCAGGCCCTGCTGCACCAGGGCGACTACGTGGGCGTGTGCTCCGGGGCCATGGCCGAATACCAGGCCACGCTGGGCAATCTGCGCGTGCTGCCGCTGGACCGCGTCATTCCCTTCGGCCCGGTGGGCGTGGTCTGGAGCCGCGACCATGCCTCGGAGGCCGTGCGGCTTTTCGTGGAGCACCTCACCGAGGCCACTACGGCGACGTAGTGTGCAGCAGGCTGCGCGCGGCACCGGCCACGCTGGCCGCATCCACGCCGAAATGGCTGCGCAGCGCCGCGCGCGTGTCGCTGCGGCCGAAGCCGTCCGTTCCCAGGATGAGGTAGCGGCGGCCTTCCGGCACGAAGGCGCGCACGCTCTCGGGCACGGCGCGCACATAGTCGGTGGCGGCCACCACCGGGCCCTGGGTGCCTTGCAGCACCCGGGTGAGCCAGGGCGTGCCCGGCCGGTCTTCGCCCTGCAAAAGGCGCCGCTCGCAGGCCACGCCGTCGCGCGCCAGTTCACTCCAGCTGGTCACGCTCACCACCGTCACCCGCACACCCTCGGCCGCCAGGGCCTGCGCGGCTTTCACCACTTCGGTGAGGATGGCGCCGGAACCCAGCAGGGTGACTGCGGGCGCATCGACCGGGCCTTGCGGGGGCGCCAGGGCAGTGAACACATAGCAGCCGCGCAGCACGCCCTCTTCCGCGCCCGCCGGCAGGTCGGGCTGGGCGTAGTTCTCGTTCATGAGCGTGACGTAATAGAACACGTCGCGCTGCTCCACCAGCATCTCGCGCATGCCGGCATCGATGATGACGGCCAGTTCGCCGGAGAAGGCCGGATCGTAGGCCTTGCAGTTGGGGATGGTGGCGGCCACCAGGTGGCTCGATCCGTCCTGGTGCTGCAGCCCCTCGCCGCCCAGCGTGGTGCGGCCCGAGGTCGCGCCCAGCAGGAAGCCCCGCGCGCGCTGGTCGGCCGCGGCCCAGATGGCGTCGCCCACGCGCTGGAAGCCGAACATGGAGTAGTAGATGTAGAACGGCAGCATGGCCAGGCCGTGCACGCTGTAGCTGGTGGCGGCGGCCGTCCAGCTGGCGATGGCGCCGGCCTCGCTGATGCCCTCTTCCAGGATCTGGCCGTCGAGCGCCTCGCGGTAGCTGAGCACCGAGCCGATGTCCTCCGGCGCATAGCGCTGGCCCAGGCTGCTGTAGATGCCCACCTGCTTGAAGAGGTTCGCCATGCCGAAGGTGCGTGCCTCGTCGGCCACGATGGGCACGATGCGCGGGCCCAGCTGCGCGTCCTTCAGCAGCGTGCCCAGCATGCGCACGAAGGCCATGGTGGTGCTCATCTCCTTGCCCTGGGCCTGCAGCGCGAACTGGGCGTACTGCGCGACGGGCGGCACCGGCACCACGCCGCAGGCGGTCTCGCGGTGCGGCAGGGAGCCGCCCAGGGCGGCGCGGCGCTCGCGCAGGTAGCGCATTTCGGGGCTGTCCCCGGCCGGGCGGTAGAAGGCCAGGCCCGTGGCCTGCGCATCGGTGAGCGGCAGGTTGAAGCGGTTGCGGAATTCCAGCAGGTCGGACTCATCCAGCTTCTTCTGGCTGTGCGTGGTCATCCTGCCCTGCCCCGCCGTGCCCATGCCGTAGCCCTTCTTGGTGTGGGCCAGGATCACCGTGGGCTGCCCGCGATGGGCGGCGGCCGCGGCGTAGGCGGCGTGGATCTTCACCAGGTCGTGGCCGCCGCGCTTGAGGCGGTCGATCTGCTCGTCGGTCAGGCCCTGGGCCAGCGCCACCAGCTCCGGCGACTGGCCGAAGAAGTGGTCGCGGTTGTAGCGCCCGTCCTTGGCGGCGAAGGTCTGCATCTGCCCATCGACCGTGCCGCCCAGGGTGCGCGCCAGCGTGCCGGTCAGGTCGCGCGCGAAGAGGCCGTCCCAGTCGCTGCCCCAGAGCAGCTTGACCACGTTCCAGCCCGCGCCCGCGAAGAGGCGCTCCAGTTCATCGACGATGCGGCCGTTGCCGCGCACCGGGCCATCGAGCCGCTGCAGGTTGCAGTTGACGACCCAGACGAGGTTGTCCAGGCCCTCGCGCGCCGCGAGGGTCAGTGCGCTCATGCTCTCGGGCTCGTCCATCTCGCCATCGCCGAACACGCCCCAGACTTTCCGCCCCTGGCAATCGAGCAGGTTGCGGTGCGTGAGGTAGCGCATGAAGCGCGCGTGGTAGATGCTGCTGATCGGCCCGATGCCCATGGAGCCCGTGGGAAACTGCCAGAAGTCGGGCATGAGCCAGGGATGTGGATAGCTGGAGAGGCCCTGCGCTCCCGCTGCGGGCGCGGTGATCTCCTGGCGGTAGTGCTGCAGGTCGTGCTCGGTCAGCCGGCCTTCGAGAAAGGCGCGCGCATAGACGCCCGGCGCGCTGTGCGGCTGGAAAAACACGAGGTCGCCCCGGTGCTGGCCCGGGCCCGTGCCCTCGCGGGCGCGGAAGAAGTGGTTGAAGCCGGCCTCGAACAGGTCGGCCGCGCTCGCATAGCTGGCGATGTGGCCGCCGAGTTCGCCATAGGCCTGGTTGGCGCGCACCACCATGGCAAGGGCATTCCAGCGCATGAGGGAGGCCAGCCGCTCCTCGATGGCCAGGTCGCCGGGGAACACGGGCTGGGATTCCACGGCCACGGTGTTCACATAGGGCGTATTCAGCGTGGGCTGCCAGCCGGTGTGCTGCCGGCGCGCCAGGGCAGCGAGTTCGTCCAGAACGAAGCGGGCGCGCCCCGGCCCCTGGGTGGCGACCAGGGCCAGGAAGGCGTCGCGCCATTCGGCGGTTTCCCGCGGATCGGCGTCGGGGGCGCCGGGATGATCGGCAGCGTCGCGGACCAGGGCGTGGAGTGGCAGGGCGGCATTCATGCGTGCCACTTTATCGGCCGGAGCGCAGCATGAGCGGCCGTTGATACCCATGAAAAACCCGAAGTTGCAGCACGACATGCTGCTTTTTCCATAAAATTCGGCACATGAAGCTGGACACCATGGACCTCCGCATCCTGGCGGAACTGCAGGCCGACGGATCGCTCTCCAACGTCGAGCTGGCGCGGCGCGTGCACCTTTCGCCATCGCCGTGCCTCGCGCGCGTCAAGGCACTGGAAGCCACGGGCGTGATTGCGCGCTATGTGGCACTGGCCAACGCGGCCACACTGGGCCTGGGGCTGAACGTGTTCATCAGCATCAGCCTCAAATCGCAGGCCAAGGAGGCGCTGGCGCAGTTCGAGCGCCGCATCGCCGAGCACGACGAGGTCATGGAGTGCTACCTGATGAGCGGCGACTCGGACTACCTGATCCGCGTGGCCGTCGCCGACATCGGCGCGCTGGAGCGCTTCATCCTGGAGCAGCTCACGCCCATTCCGGGCATCGAGAAGATCCGCTCCAGCTTCGCGCTCAAGCAGGTGCGCTACAAGACCGCCCTGCCCTTGCCGCTGCCGACCGCCTGACGGCGCACCACCGGGGCCGCCGCGCCCTCACCACGCGGCGTCGAACAGCTCGAGCTGCGGCGGGCCCAGGTACAGGTCGCGCTTCTGGCCGGCATTCGCGTGCGCCGCGCGGAAGGCCTCCGAGCGTGTCCAGTTCTCGAAGTGCGCGCGAGACGCCCACACCGTGTGGGACGCGAACAGCGTGTGCTCCGCGGTGGTCTCGCCACGCAGCAGGTGGAACGACTCGAAGCCGGGTACCTGGGCCAGGTGGCTGTCGCGCTGGCGCCAGATCTCGACGAATTCGTCCTCGCGGCCGGGGACGATGCGGAAGCGGTTCATGGCGATGAAAAGAGGCATGGTTGGGCGTTGTGGGTTGATCAGGGCGCGGCGCTCGCGGCCACCGACGGTGCAGGCACGGCCATGGCCTGGGCAGGCGCGTTGGCCGATACCAGCCGGCGGCGAATGTCGGCCAGCACGGCCTTGACGCGGCGTGCGTTCTCCGGCCCGATGCGCAGCATCATCTTCTGGCCGCTGGACAGTGCCTGCAGGTGCGGATCGGCGAACTCGTAGCGCACCCAGGGCCGGGTGGACGGCACGTCGCCCTGCACGCGCGTGAGCTGCAGGCGCAGCGGCCCGCGCGGCTCGGGCGTTTCCTGCAGGTGGCCCAGCACGGCCACGAGCCGGTCGTTGAAATAGCCCTTCGGATAGCCCAGCTCCACATAGGTCTGCTGGAACAGCGGATAGAGCTGCCGGTAGAGGTCCACTGCACGGTCGCGCGGCACTGCTTCCACCAGGGCGACGAGGGCCTGGTAACGCGCGGCATTGGCCGGAGCGATGGTGGCGTGCAGCGGCGCGCCGTTCTCGTCCACCGCGCTGCCGGGCTCTGCCTGCACGGCCAGGTGCTGCGGCGCAGGCTGCACGGGCCACAGGCGCGATGGTGCCTGGGGCCTCGGCAGGTTGTCCACCGTGACCACGATGCGCCGCACGATGTCGTCCAGGGGCAGCAGGGCCGCGATGCGATCGCGCCCCAGCCATTCGCCCAGCGCCTGCGCGATGAAGGCGTCGGAATCTTTCAGTGCAGGCGGTGGTGGAGCCTGCGTTGCATCCACGGGATGCTGCGGCCCGGAGGCCACGGACTCCGGCTCGGGCGCAGGCGCCGCAGCCGCCGGGGGCTCCGGCGCCTGGGCGGCCGGCGCCGGCCCGGCCGTGCGCGCGGAGGGCGGAATCCACCCGAACCACCAGGCGGCACCCGCCAGCGCCGCGGCGCCGGCCACGCCCGCCAGCACCCGGCCCACGGGGGACGCACGGCGCGGCAACGAGGACGGAGGGCGGAAATCCTGGGGATCGGTATCGGGCATGCGGAAGTCTTTCGCGAACGGGGGCGCGGCGCGCGCCGCGGCGGAATGCGGGGCCTGCGGAGACAGCCCCGCCACCGGCCATTGTGGAGCCGTGCCGCGCGCCGCCAGGTAAGCGCATGTGACCGGACGCGGAAAGCCGCCGCGGCGGAGAGGTCAGCGCGCGAGCGCCTCGGTCGCGCCCAGGGCGGCCAGCCAGTCCATTGCCTCGCGCAGTTCGCCGGGCCGGATCTCGTGCATGCCGGGGTACTCCCGGTAGGTCAGGGCCAGCGGAAGGCCTCGCGCATGGTCACGGAGGGCGCGGGCGCTCGCCAGCGGAATCACGTTGTCCTGCTCGCCATGGCTCACCCAGAGTGCACGGCCCCGGAGTGCAGCCGGCTCGACCGCATGGGGCAGCACCTGGGGCAACAGCCGGCTGTGCCAGACCATGGCGGCCTGCAGCAGGTCGGGCCGGGTAAGCAGCAGGGACAGCGCCATGATGCCGCCCTGGCTGAAGCCGCCCACCACCACGCGCTCCGAAGGCACGCCGAGCTGCGCGGCGGCGCTCTCCACCGTGCGCGCCAGCAGGCTGCGGCTGGCGATTTCCTGGGCTTCGTGGATGGTGCGGCTGCCGTCGGGCTCCACCGAGAACTCGAACCAGGTATTCGCCCCCTGCCCCATGGCATAGGGTGCGCGCAGGCTCAGCACGTGGAAGTGGCCGGGCACGGCGGGTGCGAGCGAGAAGAGGTCTTTTTCATGGCTGCCCACGCCGTGCATGAGCACGAGCAGCCAGGGCTGCACCGTGTCCGGCGCGGCAGCGCGGCCGAGGAAGGCGAGCGGCAAATCCAGCAGGGGGGGCGGCGCGAAGGAAGTGGTCTGGGTCATCGGCGCTTGGAGCGGTTGGCGGCCCAGGAGTTTCACGCGGCCGCGGCTTCGGGCTCCAGGGCGAAGGCGTCCATGGCCAGGGAGCCATGCATCACTTCCCTGCTCAGGTAATCCGGCGCGCGGTCTTCACCGGCTGCGCCGAGCGCGAAGAACAGCGGCAGGAAATGGTCGTCGCCGGGATGCGCGCGCATGGCGTGCGGCGCACGGCTGCGGTATTGCAGCAGTTCCTCCACGTCGCCCCGCTGCAGGGCGCTCTCCACCCAGCGAGAGAACTCGGTCACATAGGGCTGCGCACCGCGCGCGCCGCCGGATAACTCGGAGAGGTTGTGCGTCATGGTGCCCGATCCCACCACCAGCACGCCGTGCGAGCGCAGGCCCCGCAGAGCGGCGCCCAGGTCGTACACCTCGCGCGGGCCGGCATCGGCGGGCAGCGCGACCTGCACCACCGGCAGGTCCGCCGCCGGGAAGAGGTGCATCAGGGGCACCCAGGCGCCGTGGTCGAAGGGCCGCTGCGCATCCCCCTGGGCATCGGAGCCGGCCGCCTGCAGCAGCGACACCACCTCCCGGGCCAGCCCGGGCGAGCCGGACGCCGGATAGCGCAGCGCATAGAGCGGCTCCGGAAAGCCTCCGAAATCATGCCAGGTGGCCGGCTGCGCGCCGGTCATGACGCGCACGCCGCGCGCCATCCAGTGCGGCGACATCACCACCACGCCGCGCAACTCGGGGAACCGCTGGCGCAGCACGTCCGCCCAGGCGCGCAGGGCCGGGCCGGTCTCTCCCGCTTCCAGGGCGAACATGGGCGAGCCGTGGGAAACGAAAAGCGCGGGCACCTCGCGCCGCGGCACGGTGGCGGGCGAAGCGGAAGGCGTGGCGAAGAGCGGTGCGGTCGAGGACATGGCGGTTCGGTCGGCGTGGCGTGGCAATGGAAGAAGGCGCGGGACAGTGCCGTGTCCTGAATGTATGCGCGCGCAGCCGCAAACCCAAGGCCCGCGCGGCAGACACATCGTTGCAGGCGTTGCACCAATCCGTGCAGGAAAGCAGCCCGGGCCGGACCGCCGGGGCCGGGATCAGCCGGCGTCCCGCACCCGGCCGCGCAACGCCTTGGTTCCGGAGCGCTCGCGCTTGTCCTGCAGGCGGCGCTGCCGCTCGCCGTAGGACGGCTGGGTGGCCCGGCGCACGCGGGGCGGCCGGGCGGCGCGCGCCACCAGGGCGTTTAGCCGCTGCAGCGCATCCAGCCGGTTGGCCTCCTGCGTGCGGAACTGTTGCGCCTTGATGACCACGACGCCCGCCTGCGTGATGCGGGCATCGGGCAGGGCCAGCAGCCGGGCCTTGACGTCCTCGGGCAGCGACGAAGCCGCGATATCGAAACGCAGTTGCACCGCGCTCGACACCTTGTTCACATTCTGGCCGCCCGGCCCCTGGGCGCGCATGGCGGTGAAGACGATCTCGCGCTCGTCCACCCGCAGCGGCGCGCGGCCCGCCAGGGGAGGCATGCGGGGCGTACCGTCCGCCATGGCGTCAGGCACCCGCGGCGCGCGGGGCGGCCGCGGCACCGGCGTGCAGCGCGGCGCGCAGGGCGTCCTCGAAGGGCCCGGGCCGCTCGAACTGCACCCAGTGCCCGGCGTCCGGCACCAGGGCCAGTCCCCGGAAATCCGGTGCGGCCGCCCGATAGGCGCCTTCCAGCGCCGCGATCCACTCGCGGTACAGCGTGTCGCGCGCGCCGTAGATCGCATGCACCGGGCAGCGCACGGCCGGCAGGGCCCGGGCCAGTGCGTCGGTATGGGCCAGGCGCCGGCGCGGCATGCGGTCGCGCACGACATTCGCGCGATGCAGGTCCAGCGCCAGCCCGTCGACCAGGGATGCGTCGTGCAGCATCAGTTCGGCCAGGTTGTGGCGGTGCGCGGCCTCCTGCGCCGCCGGGGACGCCAGGTGCCTCCAGCCCTTGAGCGTGATCTGGCGCTCCGGCACCACGCCCATGGCGGGCGCGCCCACCAGCACCAGCTGGCGGGCCAGCGCCGGCTCGGCCGCCAGCAGCAGCCCGGCCGTGAGCCCCCCGAAGGAAAAGCCCACCAGATCGCAGGGCGCACCGCCCCACAGCGCGCGCATGCCGTGCGCGAGCGGCACCACCAGGGCGTCGGCATCGGCCCCGCCCGGCGGCACGGCCGAATCACCGAAACCCGGCAGGTCGGGCACCCAGACCGTGCGGCCCCAGGAGCGCAGCGTATCGATGTTGCGCACCCAGTGGGTCCAGCTGCCGCTGCCGCCGTGCAGCAGCACCAGGGGCGGCGCTGCAGGCTTCGGCTGGCCGGTCGCCTGCCAGACGTTCCAGACGATGGCGCCGCCGCCGCAGGGCGTGGTGCGGATGCCGGCCTGCGCAGCGAGCGCGGCCGCCTCGGCGGGCATGGGGGGTACAGGCAAGGCAGCGGCCCCCTGGTCGGCCACGGCGGCGGCCATCACCAGCCGGCCACCGCGTCGATCGCCAGGGCGTAGCCCGGCACCCCGAACCCGCACATCACCGCGCGTGCCGCGCTGGCGATGTAGGAATGGTGGCGGAAGCTCTCGCGCGCATGGACGTTGCTGATGTGCAGCTCGACCAGCGGCACCCCGGAACCTTTCACCGCGTCGAGCAGCGCCACGCTGGTGTGGGTGTAGGCCGCGGCGTTCAGTACCACGCCGGCGAGCTGGCCCGCGGCGTGCAGGCGGCCGGCCTCGTGGATCCAGTCCACGAGGTCGCCTTCGTGGTTGCTCTGGCGGAACTGGAGCGCCAACCCATGGCGGGCGCAGGCGGATTCACAAAGTTGCTGCACATCGGCGAGGGTCTGCGAGCCGTACACGGCGGGCTCGCGGGTGCCGAGCAGGTTCAGGTTGGGGCCGTTGAGAACGAAAACGGAACGGGGCGTGGTCACGGGGCTTCACTCCAGGGAACGGACGCCGGCGCCCTGCCGACCGCGGCACGGCCCGCCGCGCGCATCCGTCGCCCTTGATTATCCACGCCGCAAAAAAAGAAGGGCCCCCTTGCGGAGGCCCAAGCGGGCGGCCGTGGCGAACGGGCCACCCGGGGAGGATGGGCAGGCCGGGCTCAGCGCCAGTAGCCGCCGCGGTGCCAGTGGGGGGGACGGTTGTAGTAGCCGTAACCGCCGTACACCACCGGAGGGGGCGGCGGCGCGTAATACACAGGCCGGGGAGGCGGCACGTAGGCCACTGGCGGCGGAGCGTAGTACACGGGCGCCGGGGGCGAGTAATACACGGGTGGCGGGGCCACGTAGGTCACGGGGGGGCTGTAGATGACACCCGGGCCGGCGCCCACGCCCACCGAGACGCCGGGGGAATTGACACCGATGGACCAGAATACGTCGCGCGCCTGCGCGGCACCCGAGGCGGCCAGCAGGGCCAGCCCGACGCCGGCCGCAGCGGCGATGGCTGCGAAGGAACGGCTTTTGGTCATGGAAGTTCTCCTTGGAAACGGGTCCGGCGCCGCCGGGAAGGCGGGGGATGGACCTCATGCGCTCTATAACGCGCCACATGCCCTGCAGGATGGCACAAAAGCCGAACAATCTTGTTTCCGGACGTAGCGCCGTTTGTTGCAGGGGGTTACCGGCTGGAGCGGCATCCTAGAATGCGCCCATGAGTTCGCATGCCCCCTCCCCCGCGACGGCCGAGTCCGCCAAACCGAGCAATTTCCTGCGCCAGATCATCGAATCCGACCTCGCCCAGGGCACCTACGCCCTGGCCCGCTGGGCCGGCACGCCGGGCGACGCCGCCCACCACGCCGCCGGCCAGCCCGACCCCGCGAAGATCCGCACCCGCTTCCCGCCCGAGCCCAACGGCTACCTGCACGTGGGCCATGCCAAGAGCATTTGCCTGAATTTCGGGCTGGCGCGCGACTATGGCGGAGTGTGCCACCTGCGCTTCGACGACACCAACCCCGAGAAGGAAGACCAGGAATACGTCGATGGCATCATCGACGCCGTGCGCTGGCTGGGCTTCGACTGGACGCAGATCGGCCAGGCCCCCGGCACGGCCGCGCCCTATCAGGCCAGCGACTACTTCGACTTCATGTACCGCGCGGCCGAGCACCTGATCGAGACCGGCCACGCCTACGTGGACGAGCAGAGCCCCGAGGAGATGCGCGCCAACCGCGGCGACTTCGGCAAGCCCGGCGTAGACAGCCCCTTCCGCGCCCGCACGCCCGCCGAGAACCTCGCGCGCTTCCGCGCAATGCGCGATGGCCGACTGCCGGATGGGGCAGCCGTGTTGCGCGCGAAGATTGACATGGCCTCGCCCAACATCAACCTGCGCGACCCGGCCATCTACCGTATCAAGCACGCCGAGCACCACCACACCGGCAACAAGTGGTGCATCTACCCGATGTACACCTTCGCGCACCCCATCGAGGACGCGCTGGAGCGCATCACCCACAGCATCTGCACGCTGGAGTTCGAAGACCAGCGCCCCTTCTACGACTGGCTGCTGGACCGCCTCGCCGAAGGCGGCCTGATCGCCACGCCGCAACCGCGCCAGTACGAATTCGCGCGCCTGAACCTCACCTACGTGTTGACCAGCAAGCGCAAGCTCAAGCACCTGGTGGACAACGGCATCGTGAACGGCTGGGACGACCCCCGCATGCCCACCATCGTCGGCCTGCGCCGCCGCGGCTACACGCCCGAGGCCCTGCAACTGTTCTGCGAGCGCATCGGCGTGACCAAGGACTACTCCTGGATCGACTACGCCACGCTGGAAGGCTGCCTGCGCGAGGACCTGGAGAACCAGGCCCACCGCGGCATGGCCGTGCTGGACCCGGTGAAGCTCGAGCTCACCAACTGGGACGGGCTCTTCGGCGCCGGCCATCTCGAGCCCTGCCAGCTGCCCGCCCTGCCCCATCCACCCGAAGGCACGGAAGCGCCCGTGCGCCACTTCACGCTCGGCAAGGAAGTCTGGATCGAGCGCGAGGATTTCGAGGAAACCCCGCCCAGGGGCTACAAGCGCCTCTTCCCGGGCAACAAGGTGCGTCTGAAGGGTGGCTATGTCATCGAATGCACCGGCTGCGAGAAGGATGCCGAAGGCCAAGTGACGAAGGTGCTCGCGACCGTGGTGCCCGACACCAAGAGCGGCACGCCTGGCGCCGACAGCGTGAAGGTGAAGGCCGCCATCACCTGGGTGGGCGTGGCCGACGGCGTGCCCGCCGAAGTGCGCCTGTACGACCGCCTGTTCACGGACGCCCAGCCCGATGCCGGCGGCAAGGACTTCCTGGCGCTGCTCAACCCGGACAGCCTGAAGGTGGTGACCGCCTACGTCGAGCCCTCGCTGGCCGGTGCGCAGCCGGACGACAAGTTCCAGTTCGAGCGGTTCGGGTACTTCGTGGCGGACCGCAAGGACCATGCCCCGGGCAAGCCGGTGTTCAACCGGGTGACCGGCCTGAAGGACAGCTGGGGCAAGTAGCCTCGGCGATACCCGCAGAACGCACGAATCTCCGCCATGCTGGCCGACCTCACGCCCTTCCTGCTTCACTGGGCCATCACGGCATTCGCGCTGTGGGTGGCCAGCCATGTGTTCAAGGGGCTGCGGTTCGGCAGCACCGGGGCCCTGGTGGTCGCCGCCCTGCTGCTGGGCCTGGCCAATGCCGTGGTGCGGCCGCTGCTGGTGGTGCTGACGCTGCCGCTCACGCTGCTGACCTTCGGGCTCTTCCTGCTGGTCATCAACGCGCTGGTGCTGATGCTGGTGGGCAAGCTGGTCCATGGCTTTCACATCGACGGCTTCTGGACCGCCTTCTGGGCCAGCATCTTCATGGCGCTGCTGAGCCTGCTGCTGGGCAGCTTCGTACTGGGCGGATCGCCGGAATTCACGATCCAGAGGGGGCCCGCGGCAGGGCCGTTCTGGCTATAGCGCGGGAAAACGACTATGCATAGTCGGAAAGCTTCTGCCGTGCGCCGGTACTGAAGGGCCGGTTGCCTCTATGGTGGGTGGTTTGCCTTTTCACGCGACCACCATGCCTGCCCTGCCCCTTTCTGCATCCGGATCCGCTCCGCCCCCGACCGTCAGCACCGCCACGGCGCGCACCTGGCTCAACGATGGCCAGGAGATCGCCCTGCTGGACGTGCGCGAAGCCGGCCAGTTCGGCGAAGGCCATCCGTTCTTCGCCGTACCGGCTCCCTACAGCCGCCTGGAGCGGGACGTGCCCCGGCTGGTGCCCCGCCGCGGCACGCGCACCGTGCTCATCGACCATGACAATGGCGTGGCCGCGCGTGCGGCCGCCCGCCTGGCCGGGCTGGGCTACACCGATCTGCACGTGCTGGAAGGCGGAGCGCCAGGCTGGGCGGCGGCCGGCTACACCCTTTTCCAGGGAGTGAACGTGCCGTCCAAGACCTTCGGGGAACTGGTGGAGCATGCCTTCGGCACGCCGCACATCGGCGCGGCCGAACTGCAGCGCCGCCAGCAGGCAGGCGAGCCGCTGGTGCTGCTGGATGGCCGCACGGTCGAAGAGCACCACAAAATGACCATCCCGGGGGCCCTGCCGGTTCCGAACGGTGAACTGGCACGCCACTGGAGCGCGCTCGCGCCCGACCCGGCCACGCCCATCGTCATCCACTGCGCCGGCCGCACGCGCAGCATCATCGGCGCACAGATCCTGCGCAGCCTGGGCGTTCCCAACCCGGTGCTGGCCCTGGAGAACGGTACCCAGGGCTGGGCCCTGTCCGGGCTGGCGCTCGAGCACGGCAGCCGGCGCGCGTCCCCCGCCCAGCCCGAGGCGCAGGCAGCGGACCGCGACCGGGCCGCCCGTGCCGCAGCGGAGGCCGGCGTTCCGAGGCTGGATGCCGCCTCAGCGCAAGGCTGGATCGACGATGCCGGCCGCACCACCTACGTACTCGACGTCCGCACGGCCGGCGAGTTCGCGGCCGGCACGCTCGCGGGGGCCCGCCATGCGCCGGGCGGACAGTTGCTGCAGGCCGCGGACCAGACCATCGGCGTGCGCCGCAGCCGCGTGCTGCTGCTGGACGACGATGGCGTGCGCGCACCGGTCGTGGCCGCGTGGCTGCAGCGGCAGGGCCATGAGACGGCCACCGTGGAAGGCGGCATACACGCTCCGCTGAAGCTGCCGGCCCCCGTCGGCGTGGCGTTGCCGGACCCGGTGCCGCAGATCGCGCAGCAGGCCCTGCCTGCGTGGCTGGAAGCCCAGCCGGCGGCGCCGCTGTTGCTGGACGTGCAGCCTTCGCAGGCCTACCGCCGGCAGCACGCCCGCGGCGCGCTCTGGTCCGTGCGCCCGCGCGTGGCTGCGGACGTACGGTCCGCCGCGCAGGCACGCCGCGCGCCGCTGCTCATCCTGGCAGCCGACGCCGAAAGCGCCGCGCTGGCGGCCAGCGAGATCGCATCCGGGGAGGCGACCAGCGTGCAGTGGGCACTGGCGTCCGACTGGGCGGCCGCGGGGCTGCCCGTGGAAAGCTCGCCGGGGCTGCCGGCCGATGGCGACGCGATCGACTATCTGTTCTTCGTGCACGACCGCCACGACGGCAACCTGGAAGCGGCACGCCGCTACCTGGCATGGGAAACCGGCCTGATCGCCCAGTGCGCGCCCGACGAGTTGTCCGGCTTCCAGTTGCCGAATGCCGTGCCGCACGGCGCGTGACCCGGCCGCACCGAAGGCACGCCCGCCGCATATCGATCCTCGGAAACGTTTGTTGCCGCATGCCGCGTGGCGCCAGAAGATCGGCACCTGTTCGCTCTCCCATGGGCGCCTTTTCCGCTCCGCCTCCCTTCTGCCAACGATGCACCACGCCATGCGCCACGCTCCCGCCGCCCCCCGCTTCCACGCCCCGCTCCTGGCCGGCATCGCTGCCGTGCTGACCCTGATGGCAGGAACTGCCCATGCCGACGCCACGCTCGACAAAATCCGGCAGCGCGGAAAAGTCTCCATCGGCGTGCTGGTCAACGGCGGCCCCTTCGGCTCCATCGACCCGGCCAGCCAGCAACTGGTGGGCTGGAACCCCGACCTCGCCCGGGCGCTGGCCAAGGGGCTGGGGGTGGAGGCCGACCTGGTGCAGGTGCAGACGGCGACGCGCGTGCAGTTCCTGCAGGCCGGCAAGGTCGATCTGCTGATCGCATCGATGGAACTGAACCCCGAGCGCGCCGCCATCCTGGGCTACGCGCCCACCCCGTTCTACCGCGTGGGCGGCACGGCCGCCGTGCGCAAGGACAGCGGCATCCAGAAATGGGAAGACCTGCGCGGAAAGCCGGTGTGCCTGTCGCAGGGCAGCAGCTACGCCAGGCCGCTCACCGCCGAGTACGGCGCGCAGGTGCAGGGTTTCAAGACCGCCTCCGATTCGCTGCTGGCGCTCCGGGGCGGCAACTGCGTGGCCGCCGTGCACGACAGCACGCTCATCCATCCGCTGCTGCGCACCAACGCCGAGTGGAGCCAGTACGCCGCGCCGATCACCACCGAGCTGCTGCCCGCCCCGTCCGTGGTATGGATCCGCAAGGGCGAGGCCGACACCATCGCGGCGGTGGACAAGGTGGTGCAGGACTGGCACCGCAGCGGCTGGCTGATCGCCACCGAAAAGCGCCTCGGCATCGAGCCGGCCAACCCGCTGCTGCCCGAACTGCAGGCGAAGTTCCAGGCCGGGGCTCACTGAGCCCGGCAACGCCCCGCCTTTTCCACCCCAGCCTTGCCCCCGGCTGCCACAGTCCCGCCTGCGCGGGGCGGGGCAGCGCTTTGCCCGGATACCTGCCCATGCCATCCCGCCGCCACGCCCGCTTCGCATCCCTCGCCCCCCTCGCTGCCGCGCTGGCGATGGCCACGCTCGCCAACGCCGCGCATGCCGACGCCACGCTCGACAAGGTCCGGCAGCGCGGCAAACTGGCCGTGGGCATCGACGGCGCCAGTCCGCCCTTCGGCCGCCTCGATCCCGCCACCGGCAAGACCGGCGGCTACCAGACCTCGCTCGCGGCCGACATCGCGCGGCGCCTGGGCGTGCCGCTGGAGACGGTGCCGGTCACCGCTTCCACGCGGGTGCAGTTCCTGCAGAGCGGCAAGGTG
Organism: Paracidovorax cattleyae; assembly: GCF_900104515.1. Taxonomy (GTDB): domain Bacteria; phylum Pseudomonadota; class Gammaproteobacteria; order Burkholderiales; family Burkholderiaceae_C; genus Paracidovorax; species Paracidovorax cattleyae. The sequence continues at coordinate 133,542 of NZ_FNJL01000009.1, read as the reverse complement.
GACCTGCTGATCGCCAACATCCAGTGGACGCAGGAGCGCAGCGAGATCCTGTCGTTCGCGCCCACGCCCTACGACCTGGTCGGCGGCGCGGCGCTGGTGGCCAAGGCCAGCGGCATCACGAAATGGGAAGACCTGCGCGGCAAGGTGGCCTGCGTATCGCAGGGCAGCAACTTCGCTAAACCCCTGGCCGAAGCCCACGGTGCCGTGGTCAAGGGCCTGCGCGGCATTCCCGAATCGCTGCTCGCGCTCAAGGGTGGTACCTGCGCCGCATCGGTGCACGTGCAACCCGCGCTGTACGAAACCCTGAACGGTCCCAACGGCGGCGAATGGAAAGACTTCGCGCTGGTCGGATCGCGCGACCAGCTGATCCCGTCGCCCACCGTGGTGTGGACGCGCCACGGCGAGGCCGACACGCAGGCCTTCGTGGACCAGGCCGTGCAGGACTGGCACCGCTCGGGTTTGCTGCTGAAGCTGGCGCGCGAGAACGGCGTGCCTGACACCTGGATCGCCGAGCGCCACCAGCGTGCGCTCCAGGGCCGGTTCGACCGCGCGCCCTACGACTTCGCGGTGTATGCCACCGCGCAGGCCGCATCCACCGAAGCGAGGAAGCCATGAGCCGCGCCGCGGCATCCCTCGCGGCCCCGGCCCGGGAAGGTGTCGGCACGGCCGCTCCGCTGCTGGCGGAATTGCGCGATGCCCTGGGCGCCGCCCATGTGCTCAAGGGCGCGGATGCAGAGGGCCACCTGACCGACCAGCACCGCCGCCTGACGGGCCGCGCGCTGGCCGTGGTGCGCCCGGCCGACACGGCCCAGGTGGCGCAGGTGGTGCGGCTGGCGCGGCGCCACCGCACGCCCATCGTGCCGCAGGGCGGCAACACCGGGCTGATGGGCGCGGCCACGCCGGACGGCAGCGGCCGCGCCATCGTGCTCTCGCTCGCGCGGCTGAACCGCGTGCGGGCCGTCGATACCGACAACGACACGCTGACCGTGGAGGCCGGCGCGGTGCTGGCCGCCGTGCAGCAGGCCGCGCGCGAGGCCGGCCGCTTGTTCCCGCTCAGCCTGGGCTCGGAGGGCAGCTGCACCATCGGCGGCAACCTGGCCACCAACGCGGGCGGCACGCAGGTGCTGCGCTATGGCAACGCACGCGAGCTGGTGCTGGGCCTGGAAGTGGTCACGGCCGAGGGCGAGGTGTGGAACGGCCTGCGCGGCCTGCGCAAGGACAACACCGGCTATGCGCTGCGCGACCTGTACGTGGGCAGCGAAGGCACGCTGGGCATCATCACCGCCGCCACGCTCAAGCTCTATCCGCTGCCGCAGTCGCAGCACACCGCCCTGCTGGCCTTCGGCTGCATCCACGATGCGGTCGCCTTCCTCGGCGCGGCGCGGGCGGGTTTCGGCGCCGGCCTCACGGCATTCGAGCTGATATCGGACACGGCACTGGGCCTGATCGCGCAGCATGTGCCGGAGCAGCCGATTCCCCTGGACCTCGGGGCGCCCTGGTACGCACTGATCGAGCTGTCGGACAGCGAGGGCGAAGCACACGCGCGAGAACGCTTCGAGTCCGTGGTGGGCCAGGCCTTCGAGGACGGCCTAGTGGCTGATGCCGCCATCGCCGAGAGCCTGGCGCAGAGCGAGGCGCTCTGGCGCCTGCGCGACGAGGCCCTGGGCGAAGCGCAGAAACGCGACGGCCGCAACGTCAAGCACGACGTGTCGGTGCCGATCTCGCGCATCCCTGATTTCCTCGCGGCGACGGCCGCCGCGCTGCAGGAGCGCTTTCCGGGCGTGCGGCCCGTGGCCTTCGGGCACCTGGGCGACGGCAACCTGCACTACAACGTCTCGCACCCGGCAGGCGGCTCGCCGGCCGACGTGTTCGCCGTGGAGGACGCGATCCACGAAACGGTGCACGACAGCGCCCACGCCCACGGCGGCTCGATCAGCGCGGAGCACGGCATCGGCCAGACCAAGCGCGACCTGCTGCCCCGCTACAAGAGCGCGGTCGAGCTCGACCTGATGCGGCGGCTGAAGGCCGCGTTCGATCCGCTCGGCCTGCTCAATCCCGGCAAGGTACTGCCGCCCGCCGCATCGCCGCTGCGCCTGCATTTCGACGAAATCCCTGCTCCATGACCTCCGCTCCTGCCTTTCCGCTCTCGCAGCGCGTGCAGCGCGCCCGCCTCTCGCCCAACGCCGCCGCCAGCGCCCGCGCCGCCGCCCTGGTGGCCCAGGGCCGCGACGTGATCAGCCTCACCACCGGCGAGCCCGACTTCGACACGCCCGAACCCATCAAGCAGGCCGCCATCGCCGCCCTGCAGCGCGGGGAAACCAAGTACACGCCCACGGCCGGCACGGCGGCGCTGCGCGAAGCCATCCGCGCCAAGTACGCGCGCGACAACGCGCTCGACTACTCCGCCGGCCAGATCATCGTGAGCAACGGCGGCAAGCAGGTGATCTACAACGCCTTCGCCGCCACGCTGGACGCGGGCAGCGAGGTGATCGTGCCCGCGCCCTACTGGCCCTCGTTTCCGGACATCGTGCACGTGAACGACGGCACGCCCGTCATCGTGCCCTGCGACATCGGCGCGGGCTTCAAGCTCACGCCGGCCGTGCTGGAGGCGGCCATCACCCCGCGCACGCGCTGGCTGGTGCTGAACACGCCGGGCAACCCTTCGGGTGCGCTCTACGACGCGGCCGAACTCGCCGCCCTGGCGGAGGTGCTGCGCCGCCACCCGCAGGTGCTGGTGCTGCTGGACGAGCTGTACGAGCACATCTGGTTCACGCCCGAGGCGCCGGCGCACTGGCTGCAGGCAGCCCCCGATTTGAAGGAGCGCACGCTGCTGGTGAACGGGGCCTCCAAGACCTATGCCATGACGGGCTGGCGCATCGGCTGGGGCGCCGGCCCTGCCGCCCTCGTGCAGGCCATGGTGGTGATCCAGTCGCAGGCATCGTCCGGCCCCAATTCGGTGGCGCAGGCGGCCGTGGCGGCGGCGCTGGAGTCGGCCGACCAGTCGTTTCCCGCCCAGGCACGCGGCGCCTACGCACGCCGTGCGGAACTCGTTACGCAAGCGATCAATGCCGTGCCGGGCCTGTCGCTGCTGCCGCCGGGCGGCTCGTTCTTCGCATTCGTGCACTGCGGGGGCCTGATCGGCCACGTGCGGCCGGACGGCCAGGTGATCCGGACCGACTCGGACCTGACCGAGTGGCTGCTCGAATCGGAAGGCGTGGCGGCCGTGGACGGCCCGTCCTATGGCCTGTCGCCCTACTTCCGCATCTCCACGGCGGCGAGCGACGCGGTGCTCACGGACGCCACCGCCCGCATCGCCCGCGCCGTGGCCGCGCTGCGCCCGCCGCAGGCCGCACCGGCGTCCGCCCCCCCGGTGGCGCGCGTGCCGGACGCCGAGGCCGCGGCATGAGCGACCCGAGCCTGCTCGCCCACGGCGTGGACGCGCTCCGGGGCATCGGCCTGAACTACGCCTTCGTGCTCGACGCCACCGAGCGCCATGCCTTCGTGCGCGGCATGGGGGTGACGGTGCAGCTGGCCCTGCTCACCATTCCCTGCAGCCTGGCGGCCGGCGTGGTGCTGGCGGCCTGCATGGCCTCGGGGCGTGCCTGGCTGGCTCGCCCCGCGCGCGCCTTCGTCGAGGTGACGCGCAACACGCCGACGCTGGTGCAGCTGTACTGTGCCTTCCTCGTGCTCAACATGCTCATCACGCAGCAGTTGCACGACTGGGGCGCGGGCCAGAACCCGCTCACGCCGTTCGTGTGGGTGGTGGTGGTCGTCTCGCTGCACAAGGGCGCGTTCCACGCCGAGGCGCTGCGCGCCGGCATCGAGGCCGTGCCCGCCACCACGCTGGAGGCCGCGCGCTCGCTGGGCTTTTCGCAGCGCCAGTTGCTGGCGCGGGTGCAGCTGCCGCTGGCCACCCGCTTCGCCCTGCCCTCCCTGGTGAACAACCTCGTGGACCTGGTGAAAATGACGGCCGTGGCCTCGGCCATCGCCGTAGGCGACGTGACCTATGAATCGATCATGATCTGGTCGCAGCGCGACAACGTGCTGGAACTGCTGCTGCTCATCCTGATCTGGTTCGGCCTGCTGACCTGGCTGGTGAGCCTGGCGGGCCGCTGGCTCGAAGAACGCTGGAGGATGCCCGGTTATGGCCAATGACGCCGTCCTGGGGCCGGTGCCCGCCGCCCCTCTGCTGAATGCGGTGCGCAGCGGGGCGCGCAACCCGTGGCTGGTCGGCGCCGTGGCGGCGCTGGCCGTGGTGGCCACGTGGAATGCCACCGGCACCACGCCGCGCGCTTTCGGGCACCTGTGGAACTGGCTGCCCGCGTTGCTGCGCGGCCTGTGGGTGAACATCGAGATCAGCGTGCTGGCGGTGGCACTGGGCACGGCCGTGGGCCTGGTAGTGGGCGCGCTGTCGCTGTCGCCCGTGCATGCCGTCCACATGGCGGCGCGCTGCTACGTGCAGGTGTTCCGCAACGCCCCCATCCTGGTGCTCATCTACTTCACCACCTATGTGTTCCCGTTCGAGGTGCACCTGGTGCAGTGGACCTTCCCCTTCCCCGACTGGGTGAAGGTGGTGCTGGGCCTGGCCCTGCCCACCAGCGCCAACGTGGCGGAGATATTCCGCGGCGCGATCCAGTCCATACCCGCCGCGCAATGGGAGGCCGCGCAGTCGCTCGCCTTCCGGCGCAGCCAGATCTTCCGGCTGGTGATGCTGCCGCAGTGCGTGCGCCGCATGCTGCCGCCGTGGATGAACCTGTACGCCAGCATCACCATGAGCACCTCGCTGGCCTCGCTGGTGGGCGTGCACGACGTGGTGGACACGGCCCAGATCGCCAGCAACACGGTGGCGCGCACGGACTTCACCATCCTCGTGTATTTCACGCTGCTGGCGCTGTTCTTCGCCTACTGCTATCCCATCGCCCGCGCCACGCGCGCCCTGGAAAAACGCCATGAACGCCACTGACGCCTTCCTCGCCTCCCTGAAGCCCCCTGCGGAGGAGGCCGCCGCCCCCCTGGTACACCTGCAGGACGTGCACCTGTCCTTTGGCGACAACGCGGTGCTAAAAGGCATCGACGTGCAGGTGCGCCGCGGCGAGGCGGTGTCCATCATCGGGCCCTCGGGCTCGGGCAAGTCCACCATCCTGCGCTGCATCACCGGCCTGCTGCGGCCGCAGCGCGGGGAGATCGTGGTGGGCGGCACGCGCGTGGACCGGCTCAGGACGGAAGCGGACCTGATCGCGCTGCGCAAGCGGGTGGGCTTCGTGTTCCAGCAGTACAACCTGTTTCCCCACCTCACGGTGCTGGAGAACCTCGTGATCGCGCCCACCCGCGTGGTCGGCCGCGACCGCGCCGCGGCCGAACGGGAGGCGCGCGCCCTGCTCGACAAGGTGCGGCTGTCGCACAAGGAAAACGCCTACCCGGGCGAGCTTTCGGGCGGCCAGCAGCAGCGCGTGGCGATCGCGCGGGCGCTGGCCATGCGGCCCGAGCTGATCCTGTTCGACGAGGTGACCTCCGCCCTGGACCCCGAGACCGTGGGCGAGGTGCTGACCGTGATCCGCGACCTGGTGAAGGACGGCATGACCTGCGTGCTGGTCACGCACGAAATGCGCTTCGCCGAAGAGGTGAGCGACCATGTGTACTTCACCGAGGCAGGCCGCATCGTCGAGCACGGCCCCGCCGCGCAGCTCTTCGGCCAGCCGCACAGCGCCCGCACCCGCGAGTTCCTGCAACGCGCGCTGGGCGAAGGCACCCGCACCCGCGAGGTGCCCGCCGCCCCCACCCCGCCGCTGGCATTCAACCAGCTGCGCTTCGCCCTCTGACCTGCCAACGCCATCCTACGGAGACCACCACCATGACCACGACCTCCGCTGCCACTGCAGCCACCCCCACCTCCGCCTCCACCGCCGAACGCCGCCGCCAGGCCGTCGATGCGGCCCTGGCCGACGTGCGCCGCCTCGCCGCTCAGGGCACGCCCGACCGCGCCGCGCTCTCGGCCATCACCGAACGGCTGGAGCAACTGGCCGCGCACAAGGACCTGTTCAGCCGCGCGGACTTCCCGCCGCCCGCCGAGACGGCCGGCGTGGGCGCCTCCACGCGGTACCGCCTCAACCCCGCGGACGGGGACGGCGGCCTGGCGCTGTACCTGAACTCCATCAACCCCGGCAAGACCACCGCGCCGCACAACCACACCACCTGGGCCGTGATCGTGGCGGTGGAAGGCCAGGAAGTGAACCGCCTCTACGAACGCACCGACGACCGCAGCGACCCCGCCCGCGCTCGCATCCACGTGGCACGCGAATTCACCGTGCAGCCCGGCGCGCCCATCGCCTTCCTGCCAGACGACATCCACAGCATCGCCGTGGTGGGCACAGAGCCCACGCTGCATTTCCACCTGTATGGCCAGCCGCTGGAAACCCTCACGGGCCGCGTCGCGATCGACCCCGACACCGGCGAAGTGAAGAACTACAACGCCGCCTACTTCCGTCCCAGCGAGGCCGTGGCATGAGCGGCCCGGAGTTCCGCCAGCACGGCAACCCACACCCCGCGCCGCTCGGCGCCGCCACCCGGCTGCTGCATGCCGGCGCGCCCGCGCTGCGCGGCGGCTCCGGCCCCGTGAACGTGCCCGTGGTGCGCACCAGCACCGTGCGCTTCGGCAGCACCGCGGACTATGCGGACCACCACCACCGCCGCACCGCGGGCGAGCGCGTGGCCTCGTACGGCCGCCACGGTCTGGACACGCACCGCGCGCTGGAAGATGCCGTCACCGCACTGGAAGGCGGCCACCGCGCCTTCCTCGCGCCCTCGGGCCTGGCCGCCATCACGCTGGTGCTGGTCGCCCTGCTCTCGCCCGGCGACCATGCCCTGGTGGCCGACAGCGTGTACTCGCCCGTGCGGCGCGTGGACGCCACGCTGCTGCAGCGCCTGGGCATCACGCTCGAATACTTCTCGCCCTTGCAGGGCGACCTGGCCGCGAAAATCCGTCCGAACACCCGGCTGATCTACGTCGAATCACCCAGCTCGCTGCTCTACGAGGTGCTGGACCTGCCCGCCATCGCCGTCGTGGCACGCGCCCGCGGCATTCCCGTGGCCACGGACAACACCTGGAGCGGCGGCTGGTTCTGCCAGCCCCTGCGGCTGGGCGCGAACATCTCGATCCAGGCGGCGACCAAGTACATCGCCGGCCACTCGGACGTGATGCAGGGCATCGTCGTCACCGACTCGGAAGAACTCACCGGCAGGATCGCCACCGCCTACGAAGCGCTGGGCCTCACCGTGGGTGCCGATGACGCCTACCTGGCCCTGCGCGGCGTGCGCACCCTGCCCGTGCGCCTGGCCCAGCACCAGCGCCATGCCACGCGGGTGGCCGAATGGCTGCAGGAGCAGCCGCAGGTCGGGCGCGTGTTCTATCCGGCCCTGCCCTCCGACCCCGGGCATGCGCTGTGGAAGCGGGATTTCAGCGGGGCGAGCGGGCTGGTATCGTTCGCGTTCGCGAACGGCAACGGGGCGAATGGCCATGGGGGCGTGGATGCGCGGGGCGCGAATGCGTTCGTGGATGCCCTGCGGTTCTTCGGCATCGGGGCGTCGTGGGGTGGGTACGAGAGCCTGGCGCTCGTGGCCCAGCCGGAGCGGCTGCGGGAGCACAGCGCGTGGACGGGGAGCGAGCCGGTGGTGCGGCTGCATGTCGGGCTGGAGGATCCGGAGGATCTGATCGGGGATCTGGAACAGGCGTTTGACCGGGTGGCAGTGAGAGGGAGGTTGGTGGCTGCCTGAGGGGATGATGGCTGCTTTGCCGCAGTGGCTGCGGTGATGCCGCCGCCGCAGCCGGCTACAGCGATTGGATCTCGCGCGCGAGCAACTCCATCATCACCTGTACCCGCATCGGCTGGCGGCTGCGGCGTGGGTACACCATGTATGCGTTCTGGGCAGGCCCGGTCCACTGCGGCAACAGCCGCACCAGTTGTTTGCGCTGGATCAGGTCGTTGACCATCCAGCAGGGCTGGAACGCGACGCCTGCGCCGTCGCGCACGGCATTCAGCAACGCTACCGCATGGTTGATGCGGTAGCGCGAGTGGATCGGGAGGTTCACTGCTCCGTCGGGGCCGAACAGGGTCACCGAGTCATCCGCCCACAACGGATAGCGCAGGAAGCAATGGCGCGCCAGTTCGTCCAGCGCGCGAGGCCGCCCGTGCCGCTTCACGTATTCGGGAGAGGCCACGATGTAGCGCGGCCAGTGGGCCAGTTCACGCGCTACCAGGTCGGGCGGCAGCGTACCGCCGATGCGTACCGTGATGTCAAAGCGCTCCTCCACCGGATCGACGAAGCGGTCATCCAGCATCAGGTCGACCTGCAGCTCGGGATACTGCTGCATCGCAAGCAGCATCAGCGGACTGAGCTTCAGTTCGCCCAGCGCCACAGGCGCCGAAATGCGCACCAGTCCGCGCGGCTGCCGCGTGCGCTCGTCGAGGTCGGCCACCGCTTCCTCGTAATCATCGAGCAGTTGGCGCGCTCTCTCCAGGAAGCGCAGGCCCTCCTCGGTAAGCACCACGCGCGCAGGCCCGCGTTCGAGCAGCCGCACGCCGAGCGAAGCCTCCAGCGACGCGATCAGCTTGCTGACCGTAGGCTGCGTGGTCGACAAGGACCGCGCCGCAGCCGAAAGGGTGCCCAGATCCGCCGATCTCACGAAGGCATCCATCGCACGCAGCCGATCCATTGCATTCCAATTTCGAATAGCCAGGCTTCCATTTTGCCATCTTCCCATCGATACTGGAATTGGCGAAAGTAGGGCCATGAAACAGCTCATCGCCTCTGCGCTCCTGTCGGCCGTGGTTGCCGCTGCCGCGACGGCCCTTCCGGCGGCCGCGCGCACCGAACACTGGCAACCCACCTGGATCTCCAGCCCGCAGCCCCTGTGGGGTGAGGATTGGGTTCTGCCGCTCGGCATGCCGCGCAGATTCCGCGATGTAACCCTGCGGCAGTCGGTGCGCACAGCCCTCGGCGGCAACCGCGTACGGCTCGTGATCAGCAACGAGTACGGTGCGACGCCCTTGGAAGTCGGCGCACTGGCCGTGCGAAGGGCAACGAATGGGCCGGCCGTTTCCGTGCGTTTCCAGGGCCGCGATACCGTCACCGTCGCGCCCGGGGCTCGCGTGACCAGCGACGCGGTACCGCTTCCGCTGAGCGCGGGTGATCGGCTCCAGACGGAGCTCTACCTTCCAGAAACCACGGCGGTCGCAGGCTTCCACTGGAACGCGCAGGACACTCTGTCGGTACTGCCCGGCAACGCGATCGACCGTGGCGAGGTCGAACCAGCGAAGACCTTCACCACGCGCGCCTTCATTGCCGAAATCCTCGTCGCTGCGGATCGCGCACCGCAGACCGTCGTCGCGATCGGCGACTCCATCACCGACGGCAACGGCTCGACCGTCGGCCGCGACCAGCGCTGGCCCGACCACCTTGCGCGCCGGCTGGCGCCGCGGGGCGTGGCGGTGCTCAATGCCGGCATTGCAGGCAACCGGCTCCAGCGCGGCGGCTGGGGCGATAGCGCGCTCGCGCGCTTTCAGCGCGACGTACTGCGGCACCCGGGCGTCCGCGCGGTGGTCGTGCTCCTGGGCACCAACGACATCGGTTTTCCAGGCAGCCCCTTCGCGCCGGACGAGGCACCGGCGTCGCTGGAGACACTGACCGACGCGTTCCACCAACTGGTCGAGCAGGCACATGCACGGGACGTGCGCGTGATCGCAGCCACCGTGCCGCCTTTCGAGCACGCATTGGAGGGTACGCCACTGCAAGGCCACTACAGCCCGCAGAAAGAGGCGCTGAGGCAGAAGCTGAACGCATGGATCCGCACGGCGGGCGCGTTCGACGCCATCGTCGATTTCGATGCCGTGCTGCGCGACCCTTCGCATCCGTCACGCCTGGACCCGGCGCTCGACTCCGGCGATCACCTGCATCCCGGCGATGCCGGCTATCGGCGCATGGCCGAGGCCATCGACTAGCAGGCGCTGCTTGGCACCGCAGGCAAGGAGGTGATCCGATGAACATCCGGCAAAAGGAAGTGCCGGAAGTGCCGGCACGCACCTCCATCCCGCTGCCCCTGCTTGCGCTGGCGTTGGCGGCCTTCGCCATCGGTACTACCGAGTTCGTCATCGTCGGACTGCTGCCATCAGTCGCGGCCGACACGGGCACCAGCCTGCCGCAGGCCGGCCTGCTCGTCACCGGCTACGCACTGGGCGTCGTCATCGGTGCACCGCCACTGGCCGCGCTGACGGCGAGGGCCATACCGTACAAGGCGCTGTCGGGCCTGATGCTGCTGTTCATCGCAGGCAATGTGATGTGCGCCGCCGCACCCAGCTACGGCTGGCTGATGGCCGGCCGCATTGTCGCGTCGCTGACGCACGGCGCCTTCTTCGGATTGGGCGCGATGGTGGCTACCGCGCTGGTACCGCCGCAGCGGCGCTCGGCCGCGATTGCACTGATGTTCAGCGGACTCACGCTGGCCAATGTGCTCGGCGTGCCGGCAGGTGCGTGGATTGGTCAGCACGCCGGCTGGCGCGCGACGTTCTGGGTGGTGAGCGGACTGGGGCTGCTCGCGCTGGGGGCGCTGCTGGTGCTGGTGCCGCGCGGGCTGCGCCTGCCGTCGCCGGAGGGCGGGTCCAGCGGCTGGGCGCTCCTGCGCCGCCCGCGACTGCTTGGTGCACTGGGCCTCACCGCGCTCGGCTTTGGCGGCATCTTCACGACGCTGACCTTCCTGTCGCCGCTGCTGCAGGCGGAGAGCGGCTTCACGGCCACGGAGGTCAACGGCCTGCTGCTGTTGTTCGGCCTGGGCCTCACCGTGGGCAATCTGCTGGGCGGCTGGGCGGCCGATCGGTGGCCCGTGCGCTCGATGTTCGTCTTCCTCGCGGCGCTGGTCGCGGTGGAACTGGCGCTGCACTTCGGGCTGAAGGTACAGGCATGGGTCATGACCTGCATGGTGCCATGGGGCATGGCCGCGTTCGCAACCGCGCCCGGGCTGCAGAGCCGCGTGCTCGGCGAGGCTGCCGGGGCACCGGCGTTGGGCTCGACACTCAACATCGCGGCATTCAACCTCGGCAACGCGGGCGCGGCCTGGCTGGGGGCAGAGATGCTGGGCGCAGGCCTGGCATTGTCGTGGCTGCCAGTGTTGTCGGCGGGGCTGGCAGCAGCGGCGATAGCGCTGCTCGTAGCCATGGAGAGGGGCCGATAGCAGCACGCGGCGGCATGGCGACCCGCCGTGGACCCGCGGCATCGCGATGATCACCCCTTCCCCCCCTCACCCCGCGCGCGTCACCCCTCCATCCACCCGCAAACTCTGCCCGGTGATGTAGCCCGCCCCCGCCGACGCCAGGAACGCCACCGTCGCCGCCACCTCCTCCACCCGGCCATACCGGCCCAGCGGGATCGCCGCGCGGCGCTCTTCCCATTCGGGCAGGCTGTCGATCCAGCCCGGCAGGACATTGTTCATGCGGATGTTGTCGCGCGAAAAGCTGTCCACGAAGATGCGGGTGAACGAGGCGAGGCCCGCGCGCATGACGGACGAGGCCGGGAACAGTGCGCTGGGCTCCAGCGCCCAGGCGGAGGAGATGTTGATGATCGCGCCGCCCCGGCCCTGCCGTTGCATGAGCGGCACCACGAGCCGTGTGGGCCGCACCACGTTCAGCAGGTAGGTGTCCATGCCCTGCAGCCAGTGCTCGTCGGAGAGTTCCAGCAGCGGGGCCCGGGGACCATGGCCCGCGCTGTTGACCAGCACGTCGATGCGGCCCCACTGTTGCTCCGCGCGCTCCACCAGGATGCCGAGGTCTTTAATCGACTGGTTCGATCCGGTCACACCCACGCCGCCGAGTTCCTCGGCCAGTGCTTCGCCCTTGCCGGACGACGAGAGGATGCCGACGTGGAAGCCGTCCGCCGCCAGCCGGCGTGCCGCTGCGGCTCCGATACCGGACCCGCCCGCGGTGACCAGTGCCACCTTTTTTTCTACTGCCATCACCATCTCCGTCATCGCCATGACCGTTCTTGCATGCCCCAAGGGGGAGTCCGCTGATTGTGGAATCGCGCGGCACTTTCAGGGCAGGAGATTGCGGCAGGCAGGCTGCTTCGATCCAGTAGAAAATCTACACCCATGATACCCCCCCTGGACCGCCTTCCCTCGCTCAATGCCCTGCGCGCCTTCGAGGTGGCGAGCCGCCATCTCAACTTCCGGCTGGCCGGGCAGGAACTGGGGGTGACGCAGGGCGCGGTGGCGCAGCAGATCCGCGCGCTGGAAACCGAGCTGGGCATGAAGCTGTTCGAGCGGCATCCGCGCACGCTGGTGCTGACGGCCAACGGGCAGCGCTACGTGGTCGGCGTGCGCCGTGCGTTCGACCTGCTCGCGGAGGCCACCCGGGGCCTGCGGCCCGAGCCGGGGCACCTGACGGTGAGCGTGACGCCGACCTTCGCCACCAAGTGGCTCATGCCGCGGCTGGGGGCGTACACGCACGCCCATCCGGCGACGGAACTGCGCGTGCTGGCGACCGAGCGGATCTCGCACTTCCAGACGGAGGCGATCGACCTGGCCGTGCGGTACGGCCGCCCGCCGTTCGGCCCGGGGCTGCAGGCCGACCTGCTGTTCGAGGAGTGCCTCGTGGCCGTGGGAAGCCCGCAGGCACAGGCACATTGGGCGGATTCTGGCCGCACCACGCTGCTGCACGACGGGCAGTCGTCCTGGGAGGAGTATTTCGAGCGGTGTGCGCCCGGCAACTTGTTGCCCGCGAACACGGCGCAGGCGATCCGGTTCAACCAGACGACGCTGGCGATCGACGCCGCGCTGATGGGCCAGGGCCTGGCCCTGGTGCAGGAGCAATTCGTGGCGCAGGACCTGGCCGCGGGGCGGCTGGTGCAGCCGTTCCCGGACAAGCTCCGCACCGATGCGGGGTATTACCTCGTGCATCCCCGCAGGCAGCGCCACCCGGAGGCGGTGGCGCAGGCGAGGCGGTGGTTCCTGCGGGCCGCGCAGTGATTCCGCTGTGATCCTGCGGCCACTGCGCGGCGATCGATCGGGCAGCCCGTCAGGCGCGGGCTACGCAGTCGCTCCCAGGAGCCGGATACCCGTCTGTCCTTCCCGCTCCAGCTGAGCGACCAGGCCCAGTTCCCAGTCCAGGTATTCACGGAAGCCCGCGTCCCGCCGTTGCAGGTCGCGGTGCGCATACGGGCTGTACCAGTGGTCGTCGTCGCCGGTGAGCACGCCGGCATCGCCCGCTTCCACCGGCAGGCCGGCAGCAGCCCAGGCCGCGGTGCCGCCGGCGATGGCGCGCACGTCGCAGCCAGTGCGCGCGGCCAGCTCGGGCGCCACGGTGCGGGGCAGCAGGCCGTCGGGCGAGGTGAGCAGCACCACTTCGCCATCAGGCAGGTCGGCCACGAAGGCCGCGAGACGGTCGGGCACGGCGAAGCGCGCGCCGGCGATGTGCTGGCGCTCGAAGGCGGCGCGCCGGTCCACGTCGAAGACGGCGGCACGGCCCTGCTCAAGCAATGCCTGGGCCTGCTGCGGCGACACCAGCGGCACAGGGGCATGGGATGCAGGCACGCGCACCGGTTCGGGGCCGGTTTCCAGCGTGGACAAGGCCGGCGGAGCGAACACGAATACTTCGTGGCCGCCCAGTTGCGCGAGCCAGGCGCCGGTGGTGAGGGCACGCACGCCGTCCCAGTCGGCCAGCACGATGCGCGCGCCGCGCGTACCGGCGTACTCGTCGGTGGCCTGCACCAGTTGGCCACCGGGGGCCCAGCGCCAGTCTTCCAGGTGGCCGGCCTCGTATTCCTCGCGCGTGCGCACGTCGAAGCGGTAGAGCGTGCGCTCATGGGCCTGGGCCTCCAGGCGCGCCAGGCCGGCAGCATCGATGCGCTGCACCCCGGCACGCTGCGCCACGGCGGCCGCGCGCTCGCGAGCGACCGCAAGGGTGTCTGGCGAGGGCTCTGGCAGCGGCGTGGCGCGGCCGTGCGCGAGCGTGCGGCCGGTGAGCAGCCAGTCCATGGTGCCGTTGCGCAGCGAGGCCACGCGGTTGGGAATGCCGGCATCGATCAGTGTCTGCGCGCCGACGATGCTGCGCGTGCGGCCTGCGCAGTTCACCACCACGAAGGTCTCGGGGTCGGGCGCCAGCTCGCCGATGCGATAGACCAGTTCCGCACCCGGCACGCTGTGCGCGAAGGGCAGGCTGAAAGCCGCGAACTCCTCGGGCGTGCGGCTGTCCACCACCACGATGTCGTCGCCGCGCGCGATGCGCTCGTGCAGCTCGCTCGCGTCGATCCAGGGCGTGTGTTTCTCATGTTCGATGACTTCGCCGAAGGCCTTGCTGGGCACGTTGGTGCCGCTGAAGATTTCATAGCCCGCGGCGGCCCAGCCATCGGTGCCGCCTGCCAGCACGGAGACGTTGCGCCAGCCCAGGCGCACCAGCTTGGCGGCGGCCTCGTGGGCCAGCGTTTCGTCTCCGTCCACCAGCACGGTGCGCGTGCCGCGGCGTGGCACCAGCCGGTCGATCAGCAGCTCCAGCCGCCACGCCGGTGCGGAGGCCGCGAACAGGATGTGGCGGTGCGTGAACACGCCGGTCTCGCGCACGTCGAGCACGGCGATCTCTTCGCCGTCGTGCAGCGCGGCCTTGAGCGCCTGAGGGGTGACGAGCGCATGGCGGATGGATTTCGGGGGGCCGAAGGTGCGGTAGGTGCCGCCCTCGCGGGTCTCGAACACCACGCGGCCGGGCATGCGGTCCAGCGCGCGGCCGTAGAAGTGCAGGTGCAGGCCGGGCTCGCCGCCCACGAGTTCGATGGTGTGCACGTCGGTGGGCGAGAGCTGCACCGAGACGCCCGGGACCACGTCCACGGTCTTCTCCGCCGCGAGCGCGTCGCGCGCCGGGTCGGCCGTAGTGGCGCGGCGGTAGAACACGTTGCGCTCGTTGCCGGAGATGCCGGCGATGATCGCCCAGGTGGTGTGGTCGTGCGGCGGCTGGGCCTTGCCCGGCAGGCCGGCCGATACGTAGAGCGCGTGGCGCCCGCCCGGCTCTTCGCTGAGGCGGTACACCTGGGCAGGATTGTCCTCCGACACCGGGAAATGCGCGGCAGGGAACAGTTCGCGCTGCAGCCCGAGCTGCTCGAGCGCCGCGGCCACGGCGCGCAACTGGTCGGGCGTGGCGGCTTCGGGGTCGGGCACCAGGCGGCGCGCGGTGGCGATGAAGGCCGCCACGGCGGCGGCGCGGCGGCTGGCGATGTCGCTGCCGGAGAAGTCGATGGAGAGAGAGGTCTGGGTCATGGGGGGCCTTTGGCAAGAGCGACCCGTACGTTAGGCATCCGGCGCACCGTTCGCCAACGAAGGAAACCGGCTATCGATATGCGGCAGGCGGGATGGCCTTCAGCGGCGTGCCTGCCCGCATGGCAGGCACGCTGGCGTCATATCCATAGTCGCGAATCTTCGTTCCCCCGCGGGGGATGCAGGCCTAGGCTGAACGCAGGCTCCCGGCCCGTCCGGGCTGTTTCGTTTCCCTTGCCATTCGCCCAGGTCCGCACCATGCTCCCCTCCCGAAAGACCGTGTTCACCGCCGCCACGGCAGCGCTCGCGCTGGCCGCCTTCGCCGCCACCACCCTGCATGCCTCCCGTTCGCACGCCGCATCGGACGCGGCGGCCGGGTTCCCCTCCAAGCCCGTGCGCATCATCGTTCCGGTGGCGCCCGGCGGCAGCGCGGACAAGCTCACCCGCACGCTGGCCGACCGGCTCGGCGCACTCTGGGGCCAGAGCGTGATCGTGGAGAACGTGGCCGGTGCCAGCGGCACCATCGGCGCGGCCCGGGTGGCCAAGGCAGCGCCGGACGGCTACACGCTGCTGCAGCAGGGCGAGGGGCTCACGCTCAACGGCATCCTGTTCCGGGGGCTGCCCTACGACACGGACAAGAGCTTCACGCCCATCATCAAGGCGGTGGTGAATCCGCAGATCCTGGTGGTGCATCCGGCCACCGGCATCACCAGCCTGGCCGACTACGTGGCAAGGGCCCGGGCCCGGCCCGAAAGCATCAGCCTGGGGTTGCCGGGCAATGGCGGCATCGCCCACGTGGCGCACGAGATCCTGTCGCAGGAGACGGGGGCGCGGGTGAACTACATCCCCTACCCCGGCGGCGGCCCGGCCACCGTGGACGTGCTGGCCGGCCACACGGACGCGACCCTGATCACCCTGGCCGCCGTGACCGACCATGTGCGCGCCGGCAAGCTGCGGGCCCTGGCGGTGACCACCAGCTACCGGTCCCCCGCCCTGCCCGCGGTGCCCACCGTGGCCGAGGCCGGAGGGCCTCCCGGGTTCTCGGTGGAGAGCTGGCAGGGCTACTTCGCGCCGGCCGGCACGCCTCCCGCCATCGTGGCCAAGATCAACCGCGATATCGCTGCCGTGCTGCAGGCGCCCGACGTGCGCGCGCAACTGGAGTCCCAGGGCTTCCAGGTGGCCGGTGGATCGCCCGGCGACCTCGCGCAGAGCCTGCGGGCGGAGCAGCCGCGGTATGCGCAGGCGATCAGGACGGCGGGACTGGCGTTGCGCTGAGGTCGAGGGCCCTCCTCTTCCCGGGCGGAGGTACGATCCAGCGGTCGTTTTTCTTCCCCCTTTTTTCCTCAGCATGAATTTCTCCGAGCGCCTGAAGCAACTTCCCTCCGTCGCCCATCTTTCCGCCCTGCATCTGCTGGGGCCCGACGGCGGGATCGCCGCCACGCTGGAGAACAAGCCTGGCCAGGCCGGCTCGCTGGCCGTGTACCACGCGCTGGGCCAGCTGTACGGTGGGCGCATCACGCCTGCCGCTGCCGCGCTGGGACTGGAGTGGTACGCGGAGCACACGGCGGATGCGCAGGCGCATCCGGGCAAGCATCCCAACATCGACCGGCTGGTGGAGTGGGCGAAGGGCGACGTGGCCTATGGGGTGCGGCTGGTGCCCGCGGTTTCATCCTGATGAAGCGGCTCGGGCAACTGCCCTGCCATCACGATGTTGCCGGGGTTAGGCAGTGCGCTCCGGTCGATGGCTTCGTCAGACAAACCTTTGTGGCATGAAAATAAATGCCGTGGCGATGTTGGATACCAGCAGCAGCCAGGCTGCGGTTGCGAGCGCTGAAAAACGCCAAGCGGAGGCGCGCTGCACCAAAACCGACCCACGGAAGAAACAACCCACGACGGGAATTATCGCTGCGCTGGCTACAAGCCACACCAGCGCGAAGCTCCCGAACCGCGCAAACCCGGTCTGCAAGCGCATTCCTGTCAGCATGGCTCCCAGATAAAACAATATGATCCAGGCGGCAGCCTCGACCCACCAAAGACGGGGCGCGCCGGCCCAAGTGGGATTTCCATGGGGCAGCAGTCGCAGGCAAATGAAACCAAGACAAACCAAGGCGACCAGGAAAACCGTCGCACTCGCGATGATCGACAACTCCTGCCATGCACCGATACCGAGATAGAAAAACGGCACGATCGCCAAGCCAAGCATGACGGAAGCCAAGCCAAGTGCGCCCCACCGGTCGCAAGAATGTTGTTGCATCATTTCTTTCATACTGCAGGCACTTCGTAGCTTCTGGTCAATACCACCCGGGTGACCAACGGAGGGTAGGTGAATTGATGCTGGAGTTGCCACCAAGCCGTGATGCCGACTCTTTGGGCGAAAGAAAAACCATCGTCGGATTGAGCGCCATACTCTCTCAAGTCATCATCATCCAGGCCAAAAACGTCGTACAAGACAAACTTCAATGTTATTTGATACTGACCCTTCTCACGATTATAGCGATAAGCAGTGGCTATAACATAAACATGCTGGACGCCGTTGATCATCAGACCGAGGCCGTTGCCATAGTCCTGGGTTGCGAAAAATTGGCTGCCGGCATTAAACGCAGGCACCCCCAAGTCCATCGGCACCTGCAGATTCCTGATGTTCCAGTCAGCATTCTTGAGCCACTCCGGTCGTATCTGCCTTGGCAAAAATTCCCAACAATTTTTCCATCTTGGGTTTCAGCGCATCCACCGTGTCCCCGACACTCTGCCGCTGCGGCGCCGATGCTCTACAGCCATAGGTGATATCCTGTCCATATCGAGGAGCGGGAACTGAAGGGAGATGCACACCGTCGGCAAATGGATGAATGGGGGAGAGATATCTATCTTTAGCGACCGCCACAACTATGGGTTCATTTATTTCGCTGATGAATTTCATTGTCAACAATTGTGCCAGAGAGGTGCACATCCTTCACAAATATTATTTCCCAGCTTTTACCCAGTCCATCAAGCATCGAAGTATGTTTATAAAAAATTTAATCAATTAATTCATAAAACTTATTTATAAATCAACCTCGATCACAAAAGTTTGGAAAACCCGGTCATTCATAATACTTTTCGTCAATGGAATGAAACAAAATTTTTCATTCAAAAATCCAAAATTCGGCAGAGAACGTACAAAGCTGTGAACCCCTTGCATGGGAAACTCACGTGCCTCCTATATTTTCGCCCCCTACGTATTTCTGGAAACGCACTGCCCGCCTGGCCGGCCTCCTGGCCCTGGCCGCCTGGCTGAGCGCCTGCTCTGGCGTAGGCACCCTGAATGCGCTCACGCCGCGCAGCGCCGCCGCGGTGGACACCGGCGTGGCCTACGGCCCCCTGCCCCGCCAGCGGCTGGATGTGTACCGCCCCTCGGTGGCCGCCCCGGCCGGCGGCTGGCCGGTCGTGGTGTTCTTCTATGGCGGCACCTGGCACAGCGGGGAACGGGGCGATTACCTGTTCCTGGGCCAGGCGCTGGCGTCGCGCGGGGTGCTGGCGCTGGTGGCGGACTACCGGCTGTATCCGGAGGTGCGTTACCCGGATTTCGTCGCCGACAGCGCGCGGGCGGTGGCCTATGGGCTGGAGCATGCGGCGCAGCTCGGCGGCAATCCGCGCCGGGTGTTCGCGATGGGGCACAGCGCGGGCGGGTACAACGCGGCGATGGTGGCGCTGGACCCGCGCTGGCTGGCGGCCACGGGGCATGCGCCGCGCGAGCTGGCCGGCTGGATCGGGCTGGCGGGGCCGTACGACTTCTTTCCCACGGACAACCCGCAGGCGCAGCCGGTGTTCTTCCATCCGAACTACCCCGCGCGTGCGCAGCCCATCGAGTTCGCGCATCCTGCCGTGCCCGCGCAGGTGCCGCGGGCCTTCCTGGGCGCGCCGGAGAAGGACCGGCTGGTGAGCCCGCAGCGCAGCACGCTGCAGCTGGCGCAGGCGCTTCGGGCGGCGGGCGTACCCGTGGTACTGGAGCTGTATCCGCGCGCCAGCCACACGACGCTGGTGGGCGCGTTCGCGTGGCCGCTGCGCTGGGTGGCGCCGGTGCTGGACGATGTGGCCGGGTTCATCGACTCGGCCCCGCCCGCAGCGCCGGCACCCACGCTCCGGGATGCCCCGCTTGAAGGAGCGCGGGCAGGCGGCTAAGTTGGCGGCTTTCCCGTTCTGCACGCCCTGCGCAAGGAGAGACGCATGCCTGCTTCCAGCCACGACGCCCCCGCCGGTACCGGCACCGTGACCCTGCACCGCGTACTGCGCGCGCCGGCCGAGCGGATCTACCGCGCCTTCCTGGACCCGGACGCGATGGCGAAGTGGCTGCCGCCGCACGGCTTCACCGGCCGGGTGCTGGAGATGGACGCCCGCGTCGGTGGCCGCTACCGCATGCAGTTCACGCACTGGGGCAACGGGCAGGTGCATGCGTTCGGCGGCGAGTACCTGGAACTGGTACCGGGCGAGCGCATCGTGCACACCGACCGCTTCGATGCGACAGGCCTGCCCGGGGAGATGCGCACCACGGTCGAGTTCCGTGCCGTGTCCGTGGGCACGGCGTTGCGGGTGGTGCAGGAAGGCATTCCCGCCATGATTCCCGTCGAGGCCTGCTATCTCGGATGGCAGGAGTCGCTGCAGTTGCTCGCACAACTGGTGGAGCCGGAGATTCCCGGCTGAGCGCGGCCGGCGCCATCCTGCCGGTGCCGGCCCGCGCGCTCAGAGTTGCGATCCGAGCAGGCCGGTGATGCGCTCGGCGATCCGCTCCCGCAGGGGCCGGTTCAGCCATTCCTGGTGGGTCACCCGGCGGGACTGGCGGATGTCCTGCTCGAAGACCTCGGTCTGGCGACGGGCGAAGGCCTCGTCATAGACGTTGAGGTTGGCCTCGTCGTTGAGCCGGAAGGAGCGGTTGTCGAAATTGGTGGAGCCGACCGAGACGATGCGCTGGTCCACGATCATGACCTTGCAGTGGTACATGGTGGGGCCGTAGGTGTAGATCTCCGCTCCCGCCTTCAGCAGCGGGCCCCAGGTGCCGCGCGATGCAGCCTTGACGGTCTCGGTATCGGTGTGCTCACCGGGGGTGACGATGCGTATGCGCACGCCGCGGCGCAGCGCGTCCAGCAGCAGGTTGCGAGTGAGTTCGTCGGGCACGAAATACGCCGCGGAGAGGTCGATGCTGCGCTCGGCCGCGGTGACGGCCATGTGGTACATGAGCTGCATGCTCTCGCTGCCGCTCGACGGCGAGCTGGAGAACATCTGCGCGCGCTGCGTGCCCGCGGGCGCGAGCCTGGGGAAATACGCATCGCCATGCAGCACCCTGCCGGTGACCTTGAGCCAGTTGTCCAGGAAGGTGGCCTGCATGTGCGCCACCCCCGGGCCACGCACGAGGTAGTGCGAATCGCGCCAGTGGTCCGGGTCCTGCGCGTTGCCGGTCCACTGGGGCGCGATGCCCACGCCGCCCGTGAAGCCGGCCACGCCGTCGACGATGAGCAGCTTGCGGTGCGTGCGGTTGTTGAGCCGCGCGAGGTTGTACCAGTGGGGTTTGTGGAATTTCTCGATCTCCACGCCGGCGGCGCGCATCTCGTCGAGGTAGCTGTCTTCCATCCTGGAGCTGCCCACCCAGTCGAGCAGCACGTGCACCTTGACGCCCGCGCGGGCGCGTTCGCTCAGGGCGTCGGCGAACTGCTTGCCGATGTCGCCGGACCAGTAGATGTAGGTTTCGAAGGTGATGGAGCGGCGCGCGGCGCGGATGGCGGCGAGCATGGGCGGGAAGATGCGATCGCCGTTCTGCAGGTCCATCACGTCGTTGCCCTCCACGATGGAACGCCCCAGCAGGTTGCCCATGGCCCGCTCGAACTGGGGACTGGAAGTGCCGTACAGGCGCGGCAGCTGCTGGCGGACCTGCGGCTCGCCCGCAGTGAAATTGAGTGCCAGCAGCGCCGCGGCGGCGGTCGCGACGAAGGTGATCAGCGCTGTGCGCAGCGTGCGGCCGGGGTTCTGCATGGCAGGGGATTGTCGAAGCCGCCGCGGGCCGCCCCTGTAGGCCGGCGCCTCCAGCCGCCTACACTGGCAAGCCTACCCGGACGGGCGCCCGCGCGCCATCGATTGCCTGCAGACCATGCCTTCGCCATCCTCCCGATTCGCCATCCCCTCCCTTACCTCCCCGGACACCGCCGGGCCTTCCGGCGTGGTCGCCGGTCCATGGATGCCCTCGCGCCGCGCGGCGCTGGTTGCCGGCACCGCGCTGGCGGCCTCCTTGCGGACGGGTGCGCTGCAGGCGAAACAGGCTGCGGGCAGCGCGCAGGAAGGCGTGTGGCCACGGGCGCTGCAGGTGCCGGGCGGCGTGGCGCGCCTGTCGCTGGGCCCGGCGGCGCAACGGCCCCAGGCGCATGCGGGCGATGTGCCGCTGCTGGTGCTGGGCGATGCCATCGAGTGGACGGCGATCGTGGGCATCGCATTGTCGGCGCCCACGGGCACGGCCTCGGTGCAGGTGCAGTCCGACGGCGAGGCCCCGCGCGACATCGCCTGCCGCGTGGAGCCCAAGCGGTACAAGGAACAGCGGCTGACGGTGGCGCCGCGCACGGTGGACCTGTCCGCCGAGGACAACGCGCGCTACGAGCGCGAACGGGCGCACCAGCAGCAGGTGATGGCCACCTTCTCCACGCCGCTGCCGCGCGCCATGGACCTGGCGATGCGCCAGCCGGTGCCCGGGCGGCGGTCCAGTTCGTTCGGGCTGCGGCGCGTGTTCAACGGGCAGGCGCGCAATCCGCACAGCGGCATGGACATCGCGGCGGCCACCGGCACGCCCGTGGTGGCGCCGCTGCCGGGCAAGGTGATCGACACGGGGGACTATTTCTTCAACGGCGGCACGGTCTGGCTCGACCATGGCGGCGGCCTGCTGACGATGTACTGCCACCTGAGCGCGATCGACGTGCAGGTGGGCGATACGCTCGCCACCGGCCAGGCGTTCTGCAAGGTGGGCGCCACCGGGCGCGTGACGGGGCCGCACCTGCACTGGGGCGTGATGCTCAACCGGACCATGGTGGACCCGGCGCTGTTCCTGCCAGCATGACGCGCCGCGGAAATGGAACCCCGCCGCCGACACGGCCCGGCGAGAACCGGCGCGGGTCCAGCCCGCGACCCGGAGCGCGGCGCGCACCGGTGGAACGTGTCGGACTTCCACGCCTGCTGCGCTTCCACAAGCCCTACGGCGTGCTGAGCCAGTTCACACCCGAGGGCCGCTGGCGCGGGCTGAAGGATTTCATCGACCTGCCGGGCGTGTACGTGGCCGGCCGGCTGGATGCCGACAGCGAGGGACTGCTGCTGCTGACCGACGACGGCGGGCTGCAGGCGCGCATCGCCGATCCGCGCTTCAAGATGGAGAAGACCTATTGGGTGCAGGTGGAGGGCGTGCCGGACGCGGCAGCGCTGCAGGCGCTGGAGCGCGGGGTGCCGCTGAACGACGGCCCGACGCTGCCGGCGCGCGCCCGGCGCCTGGATGCGCCGCCGCCCGTGGGCGAGCGTGAGCCGCCGATCCGCGTGCGCCAGCACATTCCGGACACCTGGATCGAGCTGGTGATCCGCGAGGGCCGCAACCGGCAGGTGCGGCGCATGACGGCGGCGGTGGGGCATCCCACGCTGCGGCTGGTGCGCGCGGCGATCGGCCCCTTCGCGCTCGACGGACTGGCGCCCGGCACCTGGGCGGAGGCGGAGATTGCAGCGGCACTGGCGGCGCGGCGGCCCGGCACCCACCGGACGTGACGCCGGCCGGCGCGGGGCCACAGCGAACCGGGCAATGAGCGCGCAGGCCGCTGCGCAGGAGAGACAATCGCGGCCATTCCACCGCGCGCGGCTCCTGCAGGCAGCGCCGCCTCGGCAACGCCACCCGCAAAGGACACATATGGCAGCAGGCACCTCCTCCCCCACCGACCACCGCCGCACGCGCGACCAGCGCGCGGGCACGCTGCCGGCAATGGAAGAATGGTCGCTGGTACCGCTCGATGGCGCGGAAGCCGCCATCCCGGATGTGGCCGCACTGCTCGCGTCCGCTCCCGTGCCTGGGCGCCCTTCCGCGCCGGCCGCTGCGCACACCCCGGCACCGCCTGCCGCACCTGCGGCCTCGCGGGCGGGCGGCACCGGCGTGGCCCGTGCGGCCGGCATGCCGGCGCGTAGCGCGCGTGGCCTGCACGACTGGCCCTGGACCTGGCTGGTGCTGGCCGGCGGCGTGGCGGTGCTCGCCAGCCTGCTGGCCTGGAAGTCGGTCCACGACCGGACGCGCGCCGCCGAACAGGCGGCGCGGATGGAGGCCGATGCCCGCGCGGCGCGCATCGCACAGGCAGGACAGGCGCAGGACACGGACGCGCGCATCGATGCGATCCACAGTGCCTGGCTGCGCGGCCAGGGCGCGACGGAACTGCCCGCGGTACGGGCGATGGCACAGGACGGAAACGCCCGGGCGATGGTGCTGCTGGGCACCATGCTGTCCGAGGCGCACGGCATTCCGAAGGACCGCCCGGAGGCGGTGCGCTGGCTGGCGCAGGCGGCGGACGGCGGCTCCGCGCTCGCGGCGGTGCGGCTGGGAGCGATGTACGAGCGCGGCGGGGACGGCGAGCCGCGCCAGCTGTCCGCCGCGGAGAACTGGTATCTGCGCGCCGCACGCCAGGGCGATGCCGCCGGGCTCTACAGCCTGGGCACGCTGTATGCGCGCGGTGGCGACACCGTGGTGCAAAGGCCCATCACCGCCTGCATGCTGATGGAACTCGCGGCCCGCGCCCATGCGGCATCGGGCCGGGACGACGTGCTGCTGCCGGCAGGCCACAGTGCCCTGGGCGCGCGGGCCGCCCAGATGCGGCTGGCAGGTGCCCTGGGCATGCAGGACGCGGCGGAAGCACAGCGCCGCGCCGACGCCTGGAAGCCGGGCCAGCCGCTGGACCTCTGACCCCGCGGGGCGGTGGGTCAGCGTGAGCCCATCACCGCCGGCGCCACCAGAGGAACAGCGCCAGGAACGTGAGGCCGAAGAACAGCGGGATCCAGGCCATGAAGGTTTCCAGCAGCGACGAGGGGCGCATGCCGGACCAGATCTCGATGCGGACCCGGTCGATGCGCAGATTGCGGGCCGCAGCGAATTCCGCCACGGGCGCGAGCTTGCGGTCGGTCTTGAAGCTCACGGGCGGCGCGGCGCCGGCCATTTCCACGGGCTGGCCGGCGCGCAGGCCCTTGGCCACGATGTTCGGGATGACGTTCAGGCGCGCGCCGTTGTCGATGGACCAGCCCGCCATCCAGCGCGAACCGGCCTCGCCGTCGGCCAGCGCCACGCCCGAGATGTGCAGCACCACGGTATAGGGGTTGCCGCTGGCGGGCAGGTCGATCTCCTGGCCGGTATAGGACTGCGTGTCGGCGAACGGCATGCCGCCGGGTGGCAGTCCTTCAGCGGCGACCACGCCCTTCTTTTCCTGGAACCGTGCCAGCCGGGCCAGGGCATCGGGAGGCATTTCCTGGGTGGCCACCACGCGCCGGCCCCAGGCCTCCTTCGCGTGCGCCGCCGGCGCCATGCAGGCGCAGGCAAGGGCCAGCAGCGCGGCGGCGAGGCCGCGGGAGCCTGCGAGGACGGCGGGAGTCGCGAAGGTTTTCATGGATGCGGAGCGTGTGGCGGGATCGGTGCGGCGACACGGCCGCGGCGGCGAGTGTATCCAGGCGCAAGGCCCGTTCAAGCCGGGCATGGCGGGGCCGGCAGCGGATTCCGGGCGGCGGCGCGCGCGAAGGGGTAGCATGCAGCCCGTGCCTGTTCCTCCGTCCAATCCGCCTTCCTCCGCTCCCTCCTCCCCGGTGTCCCGCCCTCCCGGCATTTACAGCCACCCTGGTTTTCTCGCGTTCATCGTGGCGCGGGTGGCGGCCATGTTCGCCACGCAGGTGCAGGCGGTGGTGGTGGCCTGGCAGGTATACGACCTGACCCGCGAACCCATGGCGCTGGCCTGTGTGGGACTGGCGCAATTCCTGCCCATGCTGGCGCTGCTGCTGCCCGCAGGAGACCTGATCGATCGCGCACAGCGCAAGCGCATCCTGTGCGCCAGCTGGGCCGTGGGCGCCGTGTGCAGCGCGGCGCTGTGGTGGCTCGCGGGTCACGGCACCGCGGGGGTCACGGGCATCTACGCGGTGCTGGTGCTGTTCGGCGCCTCCCGCGCGTTCTCGGCCCCTGCGCTGCAAAGCCTGCTGCCGCAAGTGGTGCCCCGCGAGCGGCTGGCCTCGGCCATCGCCGCCAATTCCATGCTGATGCGCACGACGGCCATCGCCGGTCCGTTCCTGGGCGGCCTGCTGTACGCGGCCGGCGGCGGCGAGCTGACGTATGCCGTGTGCCTCGTGGCATTCGCCTTGGGAGCCGCGCTGATGCTGCGGGTGCCGGTGGCGCATGCGGCACCGCCGGGGCCGGTGCTGGGGACGATGCGCGAGCGCTTCGGCGAGGGCATCCGCTTCATTCGCTCGCGGCCCATCATCCTGGGCACGATCTCGCTGGACCTGTTCGCCGTGCTGCTCGGCGGCGTGATCGCGCTGCTGCCCATCTATGCGCACGAGGTGCTGCACGTGGGGCCGGAGGGCCTGGGCGCGCTGCGCAGCGCCATGGCCATGGGCGAGGTGGGCATGGGCTTCTACCTGAGCATGCGGCCCTTCAACCGCAGGGTGGGCGCGACGATGTTCATCGCGGTGGCCGTGTTCGGCGTGGCCAACCTGGTGTTCGCGTTCTCGACCGTGTTCTGGCTGTCGTTCGCGGCGCTGGTGGTGGCGGGCGCGGCGGACATGGTGAGCGTGTACATCCGCGGCTCGCTGGTGCAGTTCTCCACGCCGGACGCCATGCGCGGCCGGGTGAGCGCGGTCAACATGCTGTTCATCGGCTCGTCCAACGAACTGGGCGAATTCCGCGCCGGCACCAGCGCCGCCTGGCTGGGCACCGTGCCCGCCGCCTTGGTCGGCGGCCTGTGCACGCTCGGGGTGGTGGGGGCCTGGGCCTGGATGTTCAAGCCCCTGCGGAGGGTGGACCGTTTCGAGGAGGCATCGCCCCAGGCGGGCGCCGAGCCGGTCCAACGCCACTGATTCTCGATAACCCCTTTGCAGATGTGGTATTTTTGCCAATTCACTGTTGCAATCTTTTGCGGAAATCGGGGCTTCTACTGAAATGCGGGACCATCGGTCTCTAATGGAATCATTTTTTCGGGAGAACCCAATGAACAAAGATGCAAAAGTGCGTACCCAGCTGATGTTGGCTTTCGGCACGATGGGGGTGCTGATCCTCTTCATGTCACTGTTCGGCCTCACCGCGCTGGGCGACGCGACCACACGCTTCCAGGGCTACGTGCACGGCATCGGGGCGCGCACGGCGATCACGGCCCGGTTGCGCACCGCCATCGACGAGCGCGCCATCGCCGCGCGCAATATCGTGCTGGCGACCACGCCGGCCGAGGTACAGACGGAGAAGTCGCGCGGCGAGCAGGCCCACGCCCAGGTCCAGAAATCGCTTGCGGAGCTCAAGCAGCTGATGGCGCAGGCCACGGACACGTCCGACAAGGCGCGCGCGCTGGTGGCGGAAATGGACCGGATCGAGCAGAGCTACGCACCCATCGCCCTCGGAATCATCAACATGGCGGCGCGCGGAGAACGCGAGGCCGCCATCACCAAGCTGAACGGGGAATGCCGCCCGCTGCTCGACCAGTTCGCGGCCATCACGTCCGAATACGCCCAGTTGTCCCAAACCAATGCGAACCAATTGGCCGACACTGCCGCGGAACGGCTCGCGGCGGAACGCGCCGCGCTGATCGCGGCCGCGCTACTGGCGTTTGTCATCGCCACCGCGGCGGGCCTGGTGATCACGCGCAGGCTGACGGGCGCGCTCGGGGGCGAACCCGCGGAGCTGCGGCAGATCGCAGAGCAAGTGGCCAGCGGCGACCTCTCTCCCATGCAGCGCCAGGGCGCGATCATGCCGGGCAGCGTGCTGGCCTCGCTGGCGAGAATGCATTCGACGCTGGCCCATATCGTGACCGACGTGCGGCTCGCCTCGGACTCGATCACCACGGGATCCGGCGAGATCGCCACCGGCAACACGGACCTGAGCCGGCGCACGGAGCTGCAGGCCGGCGCCCTGCAGGAGACGGCATCCGCCATGGAAGAGCTGAGCGCGACGGTGCGCCACAACGCGGACAATGCCCGCGCCGCGAGCCAGCTGGCGACGGGCGCCACCAACGTGGCGAACCGCGGCGGCCAGATCGTCGAGCAGGTGGTGGACACCATGCAGGAGATCAGCGCCAGTTCCCGCCAGATCACGGACATCACCGGGGTGATCGACAGCATCGCTTTCCAGACCAACATCCTGGCATTGAATGCGGCCGTGGAGGCCGCACGGGCGGGTGAGCAGGGGCGCGGCTTCGCCGTGGTCGCCGCCGAGGTCCGCACACTGGCGCAGCGCAGCGCACAGGCGGCCAAGGAGATCCGGGCGCTGATACTGGGCAGCGTGGAGAAGGTGGACCGGGGAGCGACCCTGGTCTCCCAGGCGGGCACCACCATGGCGGAGATCGTGACGGAGATCCGCCGCGTGAGCGAGATCGTGGGCGAGATCAGCGTGGCGAGCGCGGAGCAGAGCGACGGAGTGCTGCAGGTGGGCCAGGCGGTGGCGCAGATGGACCAGGCCACCCAGCAGAATGCCGCGCTGGTGGAGGAAGGTGCGGCGGCAGCGGCCAGCCTGCGCGACCAGGCCCGGCGGCTGGACCAGTCGGTGTCGGTGTTCCAGGTGCCGGGTCTCGCCGGCGGCGCGGCACCTGCGCACCGGCTGGCGATGTCCTGAGCGGGCGCGGGACATGCCCGCGCCTTGGGGACGTGGACCGGTGGACTGCGCACTAGAATCCGCGCCACCCTTTCAACCCCGACGCGCTTTCGTCCATGCATTCCGCCACGGCCCGCGGCCCCGCCGCACTTTCCCGCACTCGCCGCTGGCCGGTGCGGGCCACCGGATGGCTGGCCGGGCTGCTGGTGGCGGCCTGGGCCGGCGCGGCCGCGGGCGCGCCGCCCGTCCGCCCCGCGTCGCGGGCGGCCGAGCCTGCGGCACTGCACATCTGGCACTGCTGGGCCTCGCCCGGTGAGCGCCAGCGCAGCGCGGTACTGGCACGGCATCTGGCGCGGCACGGCCTGCACTGGACGGTCGAGGAGCCGGTGTGCGACAACGGCAACAGCGCGCTGTCGGTGTTCACCCAGCGTTTCCAGCACCGCCTGCCGCGCCCGGCCGCGGTGATGGCGGCGGGCGAAGGCGCGCCGCCGCTGGCCGCCAAGGGCCTGCTGCTGCCGCTGGACGCCATCGCGCGCGAACAGGAGTGGGAAGAGGTCGTGCCCCACGCGCTGCAGGAATGGGCACGCTTCCGCGGCCACTGGATCGCCGCGCCGCTGTTCGTGCATTCCACCAACCTGCTGTGGTTCAACAAGCCTCTGCTCGACCGCCTGGGCGGCACCGTGCCCGATACCTGGGACGAACTGCTGGCGCTGCTCGCCCGTGCGCAGGAAGCGGGCATCGTGCCGGTGGGGATTGGCGCCGATGCGTGGGAATACTCGTTCTGGTTCGAGTCCGTGGCGGCCGGCGCGGGCGGTGCGGCGTTCTACCGGCGGTTTTTCCTGGAGCACGACCGGCGTGCCTACGACGAAGCCGTCGTGATGCGCATCTTCGCGCGCATGGCGCAACTGCGGCCCTACCTGCGCGCGAACGCGGCCTCGCGCGACTGGAGCAGCGCCAGCGGCCTGGTCGAGCAGGGCAAGGCGCTGCTGCAGATGCAGGGCAGCTGGCTGAACGGCGAGCTGCGCCAGCGCGGGATGGAGGCCGGGCAGGACTACCTGTGCCCGCGCTTCCCGGACACGCAGGGCATGGTGCTCTACATCGGCGACCAGATCGGCTTCGTGCGCGGCGCGCAGGTGGATCCGGCCGCGCAGCGGGCCTTCATGCGCATGGCGATGGACCTGGACTTCCAGCGCGAGATGGGCATCGCCAGCGGCGCCGCGCCCGCGCGCGTGGACGTGCCTGACACCGGCGCGGACGCCTGCGGCCGCCAGGCCATCCGGGACCTGCGCAGCGCCAACATGCGGCGCACCGTGCTCGCCTCCTTCTCGGCGCTGTCCCCGCGCTCGGTGCAGCAGCACATCAACGACATCGTCATGCAGCACCTGCAGGGCCGCATCGACGACGCGCGCGCCACGCAGCGTCTCAAGGACCTGTTCCTGGGCACCGGACCGGTCGGGCCCGAACGCTGAAGGGCGCTCGCCCCGGGTCGGCCATTCGCTATGTATTGCATAGCACTGCAGCCAATAGATGCAGGGGGTTCCGCACTTTTCTCCTGATGAGATGGACGGCACGCGGCGATACATCTGTGTCCGCCGGGTAAAACCTCGCGCGCCCCCTTGCGGGGCCCTGCGCGGCGGCGCACCATGCGCCCCACAGCCACTCTTCCTCCAACACCATGCTGTCCTTCGTGAACGCCGCTGCTGCCCGTGCCGCGTCCGCACGCGGCCCCGAAGACCCGGATGTCGCGCCCGCCACCATCGGGCGCCGCCAATGGCTCGCCACCGCCGCAGTGGGCCTGTGCGGAGCCGCCGGACTCACATTGGCCGCACCGCCCGGCGCCTTCGCCGCGGAAAGCGACCGCGACGCGCCCCGCTCCCCCGCGGAAGGCGCGCGCCTGCTGGACCGGCTCACCTGGGGCGCCAATGCCGCGGCGCTGGAGGGGCTGCAGCGCATCGGCCCGGCGGCCGCCATGGCCGCGCTGCTGCGCCCCGCACCCGACGCCCCGCTGCCGCCCGAGGCGCAGGCGCAGATCGACGCCATGGCCATCACCCGCACGCCGATGGAAACCCTGGCCACCGACCTGCAGACCCGCCAGCAGGCGATCAGGAACGAGCCCACCGAAGACGCCCGCAAGGCCGCCCAGGACGCCTACCAGCGCGACATGCGGGCGCTGCAGCGCGAGGCCGAGCGGCGCTTCGTGCTGCGCGCCGTGTACTCCCCGGCGCAGCTGCAGGAGAAGATGACCTGGTTCTGGATGAACCACTTCAACGTGTTCGCAGGCAAGGCCGACATCCGCGCCATGCTGGGCGACTACGAGGACCGCGCCATCCGCCCGCATGCGCTCGGGCGCTTCCGCGACCTGTTGGGCGCCACGGTGCGGCATCCGGCCATGCTGCGCTACCTGGACAACGCGCAGAACGCCGCCCGCCGCATCAACGAAAACTATGCACGCGAGCTGATGGAGTTGCACACGCTGGGCGTGGACGGCGGCTACAGCCAGCACGACGTGCAGGAGATGGCACGCGTGCTCACCGGCCACGGCGTGTCGCTGCGCCCGCTGGACGAGCCGCCGCCGAAGCTCAAGCCCGAGTGGGCGCGCCAGTACGTGCGCCGCGGCCTGTACGAGTTCCACCCGCAGCGCCACGACTGGGATCCGAAGGAGCTGCTCGGCCAGCCGCTGCAGGGCCAGGGCATGGCGGAGCTGGACGAGGCACTGGACCGGCTCGCCCGCGCTCCGGCCACCGCGCGCTTCGTGACCCGCAAGATGGTCGCCTACCTGGTCGGCGACGCGCCGCCGCCCGCGCTGCTGCAGGCGATGGCCGAGCGCTTCCAGCAGACCGACGGCCACATCGGCGCGGTGCTGCAGACGCTGTTCACGAGCGAGGCGTTCCAGGCCTCGCTCGGCACCCGGCTGCGCGACCCCGTGCAGTACGTGATGGCCGGCCTGCGACTGGGCTACTCCGACCGCGTGCTGGCCAACCCCGATCCGGCACTCTCGTGGCTGCAGCGCCTGGCCGAGCCGCTCTATGGCCGCGTCACGCCGGACGGCTATCCGCTGGACGCGGCTGCCTGGACCAGTTCCGGCCAGATGGCCGTGCGCTTCGAGATCGCGCGGGCGCTGGGCGGGGCCGGTACCGGCGCGCTCTACCGCGCCGAAGGGGCGCCGCCGCCGAAGGTGCAGCCCCCTGCGATCGCGCAGAACGCCGCCTTCCGGGCGATCGAGCCGCAGCTGGCGCCGGCCACGCGCGTGGCGCTGGCGCGTGCCGGTTCGCCCACGGAATGGAACACTTTCTTGCTGTCCGCCCCCGAATTCATGTACGCCTGATGGCCGCTCCGGGCGTTGCGAATGCAGCGCTCCCCGCTCCCCGATGACCCAGGAAAGGCCTGCCATGACGCATCCCGCCTCCCCCCGAGATTCTTCCCTGCCCCACAATGCGGCCGATGCCGTGCCGGGCCTTGCCGGCATCGCGCCCACGCGCCGGCGCTGCCTGCAGGCGCTCGCCGCGCTGGCCGCACCGGGCGTGCTCCAGGCCAGCCTGGCGGCCACGCCGCAGGGCGCCGCGGACGCGCGCTTCCTGCTCGTCTTCCTGCGTGGCGGCTACGACTGCGCCAGCCTGCTGGTGCCCACCGCCAGCGACTTCTACTACGAGAGCCGCCCGAATATCGCCATTCCCCGACCCGGCACCGAGGGCGGCGCCCTGCAGCTCACGGCCGACTGGGGCCTGCACCCGGCGCTGGCCGGCTCGCTGCAGCCGCTCTACGCGAAAAAGCAGGTCGCCTTCGTGCCGTTCTCGGGCACCGAGGATCTCACGCGCAGCCATTTCGACACGCAGGACAGCATCGAGCTGGGCCAGCCCGTGGACGCGCGGCGGGACTACCGTTCGGGCTTCCTGAACCGGCTGGCGCTGGAGCTCGGCGCCCAGCCACGCTGGCACGACCACCTCTCGCCCATGGCCTTCACCGACACGCTGCCGCTGGTGCTGCGCGGCGGCTACGACGTGCCCAACACGGCCCTGGCCGCGGCCGGCGCAGCCAAGCCGGGCATCGACGAACGGCAGGCAGGATTGATCGCCTCCATGTACCAGGGCACGCCGCTGGCCGGGCCCGTGGCCGAAGGCTTCCAGACACGCGACGAGGTAGCGCGCACCATGCAGGGCGAGATGGACGCCGCCAGCCGCAACGCGCTCAGCACCAAGGGCTTCGAGGGCACGGCGCGGCGCATGGCGCGGCTCATGCAGTCGCGCTACAACCTGGGCTTCGTGGACGTGGGCGGCTGGGACACGCACGTAGGCCAGGGCAACGCCACCGGCGCACTGGCCAACCGCTTCGAGGAACTGGGGCGCGGCCTGGCCGCCTTCGCCGACGAGATGGGCCCGGCCTGGGACCGCACCACCGTGGTCGTGGTGAGCGAGTTCGGCCGCACCTTCCGCGAGAACGGCAACCGCGGCACGGACCACGGCCACGGCAGCGTGATGTGGGTGCTGGGCGGCGGCATCGCCGGCGGGCGCATCGCTGGCGATCAGCAGGCCCTGACCGCGACCACGCTGTTCCAGAACCGCGACTATCCCGTGCTCAACGACTACCGCGGCGTGCTGGGCGGCATCTTCGCGCGCATGTATGGGCTGAATGGCGGGGCGCTCTCGCGCGTGTTCCCGGGAGCGAAGCCGAAGGACCTGCGGCTGGCCTGACGGGTGGGGCCGCTGCCTGGCCCCCTGAGGCTCCCGTGGCGCCCTGCCCGCCCCTGCCAGGTCAGCGCTGCGCTGCGCCGCCCGAGCGGAAGTCGCCCCCCAGCAGTTCGGGCAGGCGATCGCGCCCCATGCGGAACCCGCAGGCCTGCGCATGCCCGCCGCCGCCCATGCGCGTGGCGAGCACCGAGCAGTCGTAGCCGCGCTGCGAGCGCAGGCCGACCTTCACTTGGCCGTCCTTGCCCACCGCCCACATCAGCGCGAAGGTGCCGGACTGCTGCGACAGCATCTCGCCGATCAGGCTGTGGAAGGCGCCCGGGGCATTGACCATCAGCCCCTGCTCGCCATCGAACACCAGCGGCTGTGCGCCGCCGGCCACATCGGCCGCGAGGTGGCGGAATTTCTCGTCCATGGCCTCGCCGCGCGCGACGAAGGCCTGCGTCGCTTCGGGCGTGAAGCGAGCGATGGCGTCCCAGCGCGCGAAGTCGAAGGGCTCCATGTCCAGCGCGGCGACGTAGCCGGCGGTCTCGGGATACTTCCAGTTCCAGAGGTCGCGGTCCTCGATGAAGCGAACGAGGTCGGGCAGCGGCGCATCCGCGTGGAAGAAATCCCAGGCGAGGCACGCGCCCGACTTCTCCATGTCGAAGTGCACGACGCCGCAGCGGCATGCGAAGCCCGTGAGCTGTTCGGCGGCGCTCTTGTGGTGGTCGAGCATCACCAGGCGGGCGGCGCGCTCGTCGATGGCGCGCAGCAGCTCGGGCGGGAACGAGAAATCCAGGATGTACACGTACCGGCCATCGAGGGGCGGCAAATCCTCCACCGACTTCGCCTGGCCGTGGGAGAGACCCACGCATTCCACCGCGCCGCCGTAGTAGCGCCAGGCGGCCAGCGCGGCGCCGAAGCCGTCGGCGCAGCGGCCATGGTAGAGCACCAGGGGGGATGGGTCGCCGGGCGACGGGGCCATGAGCAGTGTCTGGGGCAGCAGGGTGCGCGCGGGAGCGGGGGCGGAAGTCGTCGTCGTGGTCATAGGGGCGCGATTGTCGGCGACATCGGGGCTGGCGTGCTCGCGCGGGGCGCGGAACAATGGCGTTGTCAGGGCAGCGTGCAATCCGCTGCCACCGCGCCCTGCCCCTCATCCACTCCGCCCGAGGAGCCCCACATGCCCGCG
The DNA here is from genome assembly GCF_900104515.1 of Paracidovorax cattleyae. GTDB lineage: Bacteria > Pseudomonadota > Gammaproteobacteria > Burkholderiales > Burkholderiaceae_C > Paracidovorax > Paracidovorax cattleyae. The sequence goes on along the minus strand of NZ_FNJL01000009.1, from coordinate 99,604 downwards.
ATCCACCCCCTCCTCCCCGTCCGCAAGAGCCCTGCACGCCTGGCTTGCACCAGCCTGCTGGCGGCCGCGCTGGCGCTCGCGGGATGCGCCAGCACGGTGCCGGCGCCCTCCAGCGCGGATCCGGCCGAGGTGCAGCGCCATGCGGCCGACCTGGCCGAATGCCAGCGCTACGCGCAGCAGATCGGCGTGGTGATCGAGACGCTGGACGGGATGGTGACCGGCGCCCTGGTGCTGGCGTCCCTCGCCTGGTCCGCGGGCGGCAGCCACGATGCGGTGCGCGACTGGGCCGTGGCGGGCGGCGCGCTCGGGGCCACCCAGGGCCTGAAGCCGCTGGAGCGACGGCGCCGCGCGGTGGACAGCTGCATGCAGGCGCGCGGCCATGCGGCCGGGCCCTACCCCGCTGCGCCGCTCCCGCCCCCGCCCGCCGAACCTGCTCCCGGCACGGTGACGGGCCCCGCGCTGCCCGCCATCGCGCTGGGGGTGGACAGTTTCAGCGCCCAGCAACTGGCGCGCGCCCAGGCCTGCAGCGCCCGGCCGGTCGCGGCGCTGGCGGCCAAGGGGCCGGGCTTCGAGACCTATACCGTGGCCTGTGACAGCGGCGATGCGCTGGCGATCCGCTGCGAGTTCGGCAACTGCCGCGTGCTGCGCTGAGCGGCCACGCGGCGTTCCGGACGCGCCCGGGTATGCTGCGCCCCCGATGCCGCCTCCGACCACCCCCCGACACCCGCCCCTGGCCATCCTCCGGCAGGACGACGACCTCGTCGCCGTGTACAAGCCCGCCGGCTGGCTGGTGCACCGCACGGGGCTCGACGCGGGCGAGACCCGCTTCGTGATGCAGGCGTTGCGCGACCAGTTGGGCCGCCGCGTGTATCCAGTTCACCGGCTCGACAAGGGCACTTGCGGGGTGCTGGTGATGGGGCTGCACGCGGACGCGGCCCGCGCGCTGTCGCAGGCTTTCGAGCAGCACCGGGTGGACAAGCGCTACCTGGCCCTGGTGCGCGGGCATGCGCCGGACCAGGCCATGGTGGACCATGCCCTGCGGCCGGACGACGCACCGCCCGATGCCGCCGTGCAGCCGGCCCGCACGGCGCTGCGCTGCCTCGCCCGGCTGGAGTGGCCCGAGGCCAGCGACGCGCGCTTTGCCACGACGCGGGCCTCGCTGGTGGAAGCGCTGCCGGAAACCGGCCGCCGCCACCAGATCCGCCGGCACCTCAAGCACATCGCCCATCCGATCCTGGGCGATGCCACCCACGGCAAGGGACCGCTGAACCGCTGGTGGGCGCAGCGGCTGGGCCTGCAGCGGCTCTGGCTGCACGCGTGGCGGCTGGAACTGCCGCATCCGGCGACGGGCGAGACGGTGGTAGTGGACAGCAGCCTGTACGGCGGGCCGCTGCCCGGCACGACGGCGGCTGCGGCGGCCGGGGCGGAGCATGCGGACCATGCCGACCGGGCGAATGTGCAGGCGGCTTCGCCCGACCTGCACGATTGGCAGGCACACGTCCTCAGCCTCGACTGGATACCCTGCGGCGATGCGGCCGCCCGGGAACGCTGACGCCGGGATCCACTGGAGGACGCGCATGCCGGAGCCGGCAGCACGGCCTTGACAGCGTCCGGGTAGGCGCCGTCCTACCTGCTGTCGCGACGGGTGCTGCCCGCATGGCCGCTGCCCGCAGCGCACAGTCGGGACCACTTCCGGAGACATGACACCGCCATGCACAGCACGACACCCCGACGCCCGGCCTGCCGGCCCATCCTGGCATATGCCGGCGGATGCCGGGACGGAGATCCCGCATGACGGACTGGTGGAGCGTGATCCTGGCCACGGTGGCCGGCGAATTCTCCGACCTGCCCGACCTGGAGCAGGCCACGCGCATCGTGGTGCGCCTGGGCATGGCCGGTCTGCTGGGCGGGCTGCTGGGCTGGGAGCGCGAGCACCGCGGCAAGGCCGCCGGGGTGCGCACGCACATGCTGGTGTCGATGGGCGCGGCGCTGTTCGTGCTGGTGGCCGAGCAGGAAGGCATTGCGCCTGCGGACAACAGCCGCGTGCTGCAGGGCATCATTGCGGGCGTGGGCTTCCTGGGCGCGGGCACCATCCTCAAGAGCGACGGCGCGCACCAGATCCGCGGGCTGACCACCGCCGCCGGCATCTGGCTCACCGCGGCGATCGGCGTGGCGGCCGGCCTGGGCCGCGAGGCGACCGCGGTGCTCAGCACGCTGCTGGCGCTGCTGGTGCTGGCCGCGGAACCGCTGGCACAGCGGCTGCTGCACCGGCGCGGCGCCCCCGGCGATGGGGGCAGGACGGCTGCCGCCGAGCGCCATGCCGCGGCCGGCCCGCGTTCACCCTCGCCGGCATCGGACCCCGGCAGCGAGACGGGCTCCACCGGCGGCGGACCGCCCCACGCATCCTGAAGCATCCGCCCGCTGCACCGCGCAGGCGGGTACTGCAGGCAGCCGTGGCTCCGGGCCTTCAGCGTGCCTGCCGCCGCGCGGCCGGATCGGCGGAGAAATGCGGCCCCGCGCCGGACGCCCCCAGGGCGTCGTCCGGATTGCGCAGCGGGCAGGCGCGCAGGGACAGGCAGCCGCAGCCAATGCAGCCGTCGAGCTGGTCGCGCAGGCGCGTGAGCGTGGCGATGCGTTCGTCGAGTTCCGCGCGCCAGGCCGCCGACAGCCGCCGCCAGTCGGCCACGGTCGGCGTACGGCCCTCGGGCAGGGCCTGCAGGGCGTCCGCGATCGTCGCGAGCGGCAGCCCCATGCGCTGCGCGATCTTGATGACGGCCACGCGCCGCAGCACGGAACGGGGATAGCGGCGCTGGTTGCCGGCGCTGCGCACGCTGGCGATGAGGCCCTTGGATTCGTAGAAATGCAGGGCCGACACGGCCAGCCCGCTGCGTTCGGCGACCTCGCCCACGGTGAGTTCGGGAACGTCGGCACGGCCGGCCCGCCGCGAAGGGAGCGTGTGGGTCAGGGATGGCGCCACGGATGCGGCGGGAGTGTCGGCCGGAGCCGAAGGAGCGGAAGTCGGGGCGCTGCGGGAGGCGGGCGGCATGGAGCGGTAGCGGGAATCGGCGGGGGTGGAAAAAAAGCGGTTGACCTCAAGTCTAGTTGAGGTTCGATACTGCAGGGCATGCGTTCGCCGGCCTGCCGGGCAGGCGTCCTTTTTCCATCCAGAGGCTTTCACATGACTTCCCACGCACCTGCCCAGACCTCCTCCACCGCCGCCCGCCCCGTGCTGTCGTTCGCCAATCCGGCCGGTCTCTACGACCCCGCGCCGAACGGCTATTCCCACCTGGCCATCGTGCAGGGACCCGCCCGTACCATCCACGTGGCCGGCCAGGGCGGGGAGGATGCGGAGGGCCGGCTGGCCGAGGGTTTCGATGCCCAGGTGCGCCAGGCGCTGGACAACCTCTGCACCGCGCTGGCCGCGGCGGGCGCGGCGCCGCGAGACGTCGCCCGCCTCACGGTGCTGGTGGTGGACCACTCCGAAGAGCGGCTCCACTCCTTCGGCGCGGCCCTGCAGGCCTGCTGGGCCGGCGCGACCCTGCCGGCCTGCACGCTGATTCCCGTGCCACGCCTCGCGCTCGATGGCATGCTGTTCGAAATCGACGCCATGGCGGTGCTGCCGGCGGCGTGACTGCGCCTGTCGCCTGCCCGCGGGCCGCGACGCCGCGGTGCCCCATGCCTTCGCCCTTCCCTGTTGACCGATTCGCCTGCCATGCCATCCAGCTCCCCTTCCACCCACGCGGGCAGCACCCCGCACACCCAGGCCCCCGCCGGCCTGTCCACGCCCGTCCTGCTCCTCATGGCCACGGCCTGCGGCCTGTGCGCCGGGGCCAACTACGTCAACCAGCCCCTGCTGCATTCGATCGCGGTGCAGCTGGGCGTGAGCGAATCCCGCGCCGCGTTCACGGTGACCATCGCCCAGGTGTCGTATGCAGCAGGTTTGCTGCTGCTGGTGCCGCTCGGCGACAAGCTGGAACGGCGGCGCCTGGTGGTGGCGCTGATGGCGCTGGCCGCCTGCGGGCTGTTCCTGAGCGGCTTCGCGGGCAGTTTCGGTGCGCTGGCCGCCGGCACGCTGATGACGGGGCTGTTCTCGGTGGCCGCGCAGGTGCTGGTGCCGATGGCGGCGGCGCTGGCCGCGCCGGGGCGCAGCGGCCGCGCGGTGGGACTGGTGATGAGCGGCCTGCTGGTGGGCATCCTGGCGGCGCGCAGCGTGGCGGGCCTGCTGTCGGGCGTGGGCGGGTGGAGCCTGGTGTACCGCGTGGGCGGCATCGCGATCCTGGCGGTGGCGCTGGCGCTGTGGTTCGTGCTGCCGGCGCTGCGCACGCCCAACCCGCCCAGCTACGCGCAGGTGCTGCGTTCGCTGGCCACGCTTGCGCGGCAGCACCCCCGGCTGCGCAGCCGGGCCCTGCTGGGCGGCCTGTCTTTCGGCTCGGTGAGCGTGCTGTTTTCCACGATGGCGCTGATGCTGGCCGGGCCGGCGCACCGGCTGGGCGATGCGCAGATCGGGCTGGTGGGCCTGGCGGGCGTGGCCGGCGCGCTCATGGCCAACTGGGCGGGCCGCATGGCCGACCGCGGCCGCGAGCAGTGGACCACCCGCGCATCGGTACTGCTGCTGGCGGCCAGCTGGGGCGCGCTGTGGCTGGGCGGCACCAGCCTGCCGTGGTTCCTCGTGGGGGTGCTGGCGATCGACCTGGCCCTGCAGGGCGTGCACATCAGCAACCAGAACGTGATCTACGCCCTGGCGCCGCAGGCGCGCTCGCGGCTCAACGCCGTGTACATGACGACCTACTTCGCCGGTGCCGCCCTGGGTTCCGCGCTGGGTTCGGCGGCATGGCAGCACGGCGGCTGGGGCGCCACCTGCGCCATCGGCCTGACGGTGGCGGGTGCGAACTGCGCCGCGATGTGGCACGACGCCCGGCTGGCCCGGCGGGCGGCCCGCCACAGATGAGCACGGGCGCGCACTGGCGGCGTGGTCCGACACGGCGTCCCCCGGCCGGGCCGGTGTAATGGCATTTCAGAAGGCCCCGCACGCCGCGCGGCCGGCCCACCCAACCATGCATTGCGAGGAGGACCGACCCATGCACGCAGAACACGCGACCATCCACGGCGAAGTGACCTACCGCGAGGGCGACGGCATGCCCATCGCCATTCCCGAAGGCCCGGTGGAACTCACCCATGCGGACGACAGCGTCACGCTGAGCTGGAAGGAACAGGATGAAAACGCGGCGGGCGTCGCCGCCCTGCCCCGCCATGAATTCGACCGCTATGTGAAGGAAGGCAAGATCGTCACCGAAGGCGGCACGGGGGACAGCGGCGGCTGATCGCCCTCACGACCGCACCGGGGGCCCATGCGCCCCGATCCCTTCAGCGGATCGACAGGGCCTCCGCAGCCTGCGCCAATTGCTCGCGCGCGGCCTGCAGGTCGGCTTCCAGTGGCCGGTCCAGGCGGCGGATGAAGGGGCAGGTCAGCACCGCCAGCGCCTGGCCCTGCGGCCCGCACACGGGCATGGAGATGTCGATCACGCCGAAGGCCTGCTGGCTGTCGCCCTGCCACCAACCCTGGGTGCGGACATGCTCCAGGATGGTGTGCAGTTCCGCCGGCTGCATCGGCGTTTCGCCCTCGGCCCCCTGCAGGGCCTGGTGCTCGGCCAGCATTTCGGCGCGGCGCTGCTCGGTCTGGAAAGCCAGCATCACGTGGCCCGAGCCGGTGTCGATCAGGCTCACCCGCACGCCCAGCCGGATCGACAGGCCCCAGTTGCCCGGCCCGTTGACCTGGGCCACCACCGTGATGCCCCCCCGGTTATAGACGCCCAGGTGGCAGGACTGCTGCGCCGCCGTGGCGAAGCCTTCCATGACCGGCAGGGCCTGGGACACCATGCGTTCCATGGGCGGATGGCTGTGCCCCAGCACGAAGAGCTTGAGGCTGAGCGCGTAGCGGTCGCCCTGCGGTGAGCGGGTGACGTAGTCGCGCGCCACCAGCCGCTCGAGCATGCGGTAGATCTCGCCCGGACTGCGTCCCATGGCCTTGACGATCTCGGCGCGGGTCAGGCCATGGGGCTGGCCGGCCAGCAGCTCGAGGATGTCCAGCCCCTTGTCCAGGGCGGGAGCACGGTAGCGATCGGTGTCTTCTGTCATGTCGGGGAATGGGGATGGGACGGCCCGTGCCGCGAGGGCCCCGGTGGCGCGCTGGTGCGCTGGTGCGCATTCTCCAGGCAATCGCGCGGCGAGATGCATGGCAATTTGCCGTGGCAGCGTCGCCACGGCAGCAGGGTATCCCCTCATTGGCGCTGGAGCCTGCTCGTTTTTACATTGTTCTCCAATGAATTAACAGTTCATATATGAACTTGGCAACGGAGCCCTACCAGGGCCCCGCGGCCAGCCGCTGCCCGTGGGGGCGGTGGCTCCAAGGCTTCCGGCGCGATGCCCCGTGCCCGGAACAGCCGGCGCGGATGCGCGCCACGGGTGGGCGACTGCCGGGCATGGCCCGGTTTCCTTTCGATCAGCAAAGTTACTACAACGGAGATAAACGCTGTGAATACGCATTCCAAGACAACCCTGGCGGCCGCGGCCGCGCTGCTGGCCGCGGCCGGCACGCTGCCCGGCGCAGCGCACGCGCAGTCCAACGTCACGCTCTATGGCCGCGTGGTCGCGGGCGTGGAATACATCAACAAGATCGCCGACCCCACGACCGGCCAGACCCACTCGCTCACGCGCGCCGCCGACAACCAGTGGGGGACGAGCATGATCGGCTTCCGCGGCAAGGAAGACCTGGGCGGCGGCCTGAGCGCCGTCTTCAACCTGGAGGGCGGCTTCAGCGCCACCAAGGGCACGACCGGCTCCGCGTTCTTCAACCGCCGTTCGCTGGTGGGCCTGAGCAGCGCCAGCTGGGGCACCCTGGTGGTGGGCAAGAACCTCTTCAACAGCAACGACGTGTGGAACATCGATCCCACGGGCCAGCAGTTCATGAGCAGCGCGACGCTGGTGCGCGGCCGCAACTGGCCGGGCGTGAACAACGTCATCGAATACACCACGCCCAATTTCGGCGGATTCACCGCCAACGTGCAGGTGGGCATGGGCGAGCAGCCGGGCTCGAACAAGCAGTTGCGCAACGAAGGCCTGTCGCTGGCCTATGCCGCGAACGACCTCGAAGTGCGCGCCATGCTCAACAGCCGGCGCGATGCGAACGGCAATTACAGCGACGCCTACGCCTATTCCAAGGACGCGATCCTGGGCGGTACCTACCGCATCGGCGCGGCCAAGCTGTTCGCCGCCTACGAAGCCATCTCCGCCCCCGACGCCGCGGCCGGCGCACCCAGCAAGCTCAAGCACGGCTGGCTGGGCGTGCGATACGACGTGACCCCGGCGCTCACCCTGATCGGCGCGGGCTACCGCGTCAGCGCCAACCGGGGCAACGGCAACGCCACGCTGCTGATGGTAGGCGCGGACTACTACCTGTCCAAGCGCACCTTCCTGTACGCATCGCTGGGCGGCGTGAACAACAGCTCCACCGCCAACTACGCGGCCGACGTCACCGTCAACGGCCCGGGCGCCGGCGCATCGCAGCGCGCGATGTATTTCGGCATGGGCCACTCGTTCTGAGGAGCTGCATCCCGGTTTTCCCGTTTCTTTCATTGCGAGCCGGTGGACCGGCATTGGGGCTGCCATGCGGGACATGGCAGCCCTTTTTTCCTGGTCGCCCGCCTGCGCCGTGGTCAGGCGCCTTCGCCGCTTTCGGCGCCGCTGGCGGGCCGACCTCCCTTGCGGCGCGATTCGCGCTCGGCCTTTTTGGCGGCCCGGGCGGCTTCCTGCACCTGCGCCGCGGCGCTCCAGGCCTCGAATTCGGGCGGTGTCTCCAGCGTGATGCGCCCCAGGATGGCACTGCGGAAATCCGTCATCACCAGCTCGGCCGCCTTCTGCAGGTTCACGCGCCCGCCCGACATCACGGCCCCGCGCTTGCGCGCGATCAGCGTGAGCAGTTCGTCGTCGTGCAGCGCCGCGATCCCGGCCGCGTCCAGCCCGAGGCGGTAGCGCGCGTCCAGCAGGGGCGCGTAGTGGCGCTGCAGGTAGGCCAGCAGTGCCAGCGCCACCTCTTCCTCGTCGTAGGCGTTGCGTCCCACCGCGCCGCTCGCGGCGAGCTTGTAGCCGCTCTCCGGGATGGTGATGCGCGGCCAGAGCATGCCGGGCGTATCCCACAGGTAGAAATCGTCGTCCAGCACGATGCGCTGCTCGAGCTTGGTGATGCCGGCCTCGTCGCCGGTCTTCGCCTGGGTCTTGCCGGTGAGCGTGTTGATCAGGGTGGACTTGCCCACGTTGGGAATGCCGCAGATCAGCACGCGCATGGGCTTGGCCATGCCGCCGCGCTGGGGGGCGAGCTGCCGGCAGGCGTCGATCAGGCGGCGGGCCGGCGCGGTGTCGGAAGCATCCAGCCCGATGGCGCGGGTGTCGGGACGGGCGTTGTACCAGTCGAGCCAGGCCGGCGTGCGGGCGGCATCGGCCACGTCCTGCTTGTTCAGGACCTTGAGCGTGGGCCGGTGGCCGGTGAGCTCGGCCAGCAGCGGGTTGGCGCTGGAGCCAGGCAGGCGCGCGTCCAGCAGTTCGATGACGACGTCGATGTCCTTGATGCGCTCGCCGATCGCCTTGCGCGTGGAATGCATGTGGCCGGGAAACCATTGGATGGCCATGGGAGGAACTCAGGTGGTGCGTTGGGAGAAGGGGGATGAAAGGGGTGTCAGCGCAGCCGCACGGATAATCGCGCATCCGGCGCCCTGCCCCGCCCCCGTTGTTCCACCGATTGTCCCAGACCCGCCCATGACCCGCGCCTCCCCCACGCCGCCACCCGCTTCCGAGACCACCCGGCGGCAGGCGTCCGAAATGCTGTTCAAGGGCGTGACCTGCGCGCTCATCGGCATCGTGATCCTGTTGGCGCCCTATTACGCGCGCTCGCTGGGCGTGCGCGACCTCATGGGGCAGATCCACGTGGTCGGCTGGTTCGCGCTCGTGCTCGGGCTGGCCTTCATGGGCCGCTGGGGCTGGCAGCGCTGGCGCGGCGGCCCCCGGTGACCGCACCGCACGGCCCGCAGGCGGACCCGGTGCAACTCGCGCCATTGCGCACCGCCGAAGACGCGGCACGGGCTTTCGCAGGACTGCAGGCGCTGGCGCAGGCCCGCGGCGTGGCGCTGCGGCCACCGCCCGGGCCGCCCACCACCTGCTGCGGCCGCGGCTGCAACGGCTGCGTGTGGGAGGGCTTCTTTGCCGCCGCGCAGTGGTGGTGCGAAGACGCGCAGGCGGCGCTGCCATCCCTCCCGGCCGCCATGCCCGTGGCCCCGGCCGCCTGAGCCGCCACGGCGCGGCCTGCGCGTCGGGGGGCCCGGCAGGCATTTCGCGGCCCCGGGCGCTCTACGGTATTGCTGTCGCGTTATTCTCGGCCCATGCATGCCACCGCGACCCCTGCCGCCCAGCCGGCCGACGCCTCCCTGGAGGGTGTGCATTCCGCCGCCCAGGCCCTGGCGGCCCGCAGCGCGCCGCAGCGCCTGGACGCCGTGGGGGCCACCGGCCTGCTCGACTCTCCTGCGGAACCCGGCTTCGACAGCCTGACGGCGACCACGGCCCGCCTGCTGGGCGCCGCGGCATGCTTCATTTCCGTCGTCGATGGACGGCGCGATTTCTACAAGAGCCAGTCCGGCTTTCCCGAGGCGCTGGCCCGCGCCCGTGAAATGGAGGGCCTGACGTTCTGCCACTTCACGCTGGACAGGGACGATGCGCTGGTGATCCACGACACCCACGCCGAGCCGCAATGGCGCGCCGTGCCCACCGTGGAGAGCCTGGGCGTGCGCGCCTACGTGGGCGTGCCCCTGAAGGCACACGGGCAGAACATCGGCAGCTTCTGCGTGATCGACACGCGCCCCCGCGCCTGGACGGACGACGAACTGGAGACCATCCGCCAGCTGGCCGCCTCCGCGGCGCGCGAGCTGGACCTGCGCACCGCCCTGGCCGCCGCGCAGGAGGCCGCCGCCACGGCGCGCGCCCAGGCGCTGGCGCGCGAACGGGTGCTGGCGGTGGTCGCGCACGACCTGCGCACGCCGCTGCAGGTGCTGCAGCTCAGCGCCACGCGCATCCAGCGCTGCGCGGAGGCGCCGCCGGAGGCCGTGGTGCAGCGCATGCTGTCGGCCGTGGGCATGATGGCCTCGCTGGTGGAAGGCCTGCTCCGGCCGGCCGATTCGGCATCGACCGTGCAGGCCCTGCCGCTGGCCACGCTGGCCAAGGATGCGGTCGAGATGATGGCGCCCATCGCCGAGAAATGCGGCATCGCGCTCCTGCTGGGGCACGTGCCCGACGCGCTGGTGCGCGTGGACTATGGCCAGATGGTGCGGGTGCTGGGCAACCTGATCGGCAATTCGCTGAAATATTCGCCCGAGGGCAGCACGGTGCGCCTGTCCGGCACCTGCAGTTCCCCGCATGCCGCGCGGTCCGTCGAGCTGACGGTGGCGGACAACGGCACGGGCATGGCCGCGGAGGAAGTCGCCCGTGCCTTCGAGCCCGGCTGGCAGGGCGAGACGGCCCGCGCCCGCCAGGACGGGGTCGGCCTGGGCCTGGGCATCGTGAAATCGCTGGTGGAATCGAATCGCGGCCAGGTGCGCATGGAAAGCCGCCCCGGCCAGGGCACTTCCGTCACCATCACCCTGCCGCGCGCCTGAGCGGCGCTCCCGCGCTCAGCGCGAGGCCACCATGCGCAGGCCCAGCGCGATGAAGACCGTGCCCGCGATACGGTCCAGCCACAGTCCGGCGCGCGGCCGGCGCTGCAGCCAGCCGCCGATCGTGCCGGCGAAGCAGCCCAGCAGGCCGAAAAGCACCGCTGCCTGCAGCGTGAACACCAGCCCCAGCACGCCCAGCTGCAGCCCCACCGCCCCCTGCGAGGGCACGACGAACTGCGGCAGGAACGAGAGGAAGAACAGCACGACCTTCGGATTGACCGCGTTCGCCAGCATGCCCCTGGCGAACAGGGCGCGCAGCGGCTGGGCGGCCGGCCCGGCCACGTCGGTGCGCAGGGTGCCGCCGCTGCCGGCATGGCGCAGGGCCTGCACGCCGAGCCACACGAGATAGGCGCCGCCCACCCACTTGAGCACGGTGAATGCGGCCGGAGACGCCGAGATCATCGCGCTCACGCCGAGCACCGCCAGCAGCGTGTGGCTCAGGCAGCCCGCGGCGCAGCCGAGGCCGAAGGCCACGCCCCGGGCCCGCCCCCGCGACATGCCCATGCCGAGCACCATGAGGTTGTCCGGCCCCGGCGTGGCGGTGATGAGGACGGCAGCGAGCAGGAACGCGAGGAGCTGGGCGGCGGTGGGCATCGCGCGATGATACGGGTCCGTCCCGCGGGCCCGCCTGGTGCGCCGGGCCCGGCGGTTCCACACATCGGAACACATACCCTAGGCAGGGCCCGCGCACTGGGCGATAGTGGCGCCTTCCCATTCTTCCCCTTCCATGACCACCCTGCCCCCTTCTCCTTCCGCTCCGGCCGCCGCCACGCTCCGCACCGGCGGCCGGATCCTCGTGGACCAGCTCATCCTGCACGGCGTGCGCCAGCTGTTCTGCGTGCCCGGCGAAAGCTACCTGGCGGTGCTCGACGCGCTGCACGATGCCGACATCGCCGTCACCGTCTGCCGCCAGGAAGGCGGCGCGGCCATGATGGCCGAGGCGCAGGGCAAGCTCACCGGCCGGCCGGGCATCTGCTTCGTCACGCGCGGCCCGGGGGCCACGAATGCCTCGGCCGGCATCCATATCGCGCACCAGGACTCGACCCCGCTGATCGTGTTCGTGGGCCAGGTCGCCCGCGAGGCGCTGGGCCGCGAAGCCTTCCAGGAGCTGGACTATGGCGCCGTGTTCGGCACCATGGCCAAGTGGGTGGTGCAGGTGGACGACGCGCGGCGCCTGCCGGAGCTGCTGTCGCGGGCGTTCCATGTCGCCACCTCGGGCCGGCCCGGGCCGGTGGTGGTGGCCCTGCCGGAAGACATGCTGACCGATGCGGTGCAGGCCGCCGATGCCCTGCCCCATGCGGTGGCCGAGACACATCCCGGCCCGGACGCGCTGGGGGAACTGGCCCGGCGGCTGGCCGCGGCCGAGCGGCCGGTGGCCATCCTGGGCGGCAGCCGCTGGTCGGAAGCCGCGGTGCGCGATTTCACGGCCTTCGCGCAGGCGTGGAGCCTGCCGGTGTACTGCTCGTTCCGCCGGCAGATGCTGTTTCCGGCCAGCCACCGCTGCTACGGTGGCGACCTGGGCCTGGGCGCCAATCCGAAACTGCTGGCGCGCATCCGCGAAAGCGACCTGGTGCTGCTGGTGGGCGGGCGGCTGTCGGAGGTTCCCTCGCAGGGCTATACGCTGCTGGACATTCCCGTGCCGGCGCAGCCCCTGGTCCACGTGCATGCGGATGCCGACGAACTGGGCCGGCTGTACCGCCCGGTGCAGGCCGTCCACGCCACGCCGCAGGCCTTCGCCGCCGCCCTGTCCGCGGTGCGGCCAGAAAGCCCGGTGCGCTGGGCCGCGCATGCCGCCGGGGCACGCGCCGACTACCTGGCCTGGAGCGATCCCGCGCCGATCCGCATTCCGGGCCCGCTGCAGATGGGCGAGGTGATGGGCCACCTGCGCAAGGTGCTGCCGCCGGACACGATCTTCTGCAACGGCGCGGGCAATTTCGCCACCTGGGTGCACCGGTTCTGGCCCTTCACGGCCTTTGCCAGCCAGCTCGCGCCCACCAGCGGCTCCATGGGCTACGGGCTGCCGGCCGGCGTGGGTGCGAAGCGGCTGTGGCCGCAGCGCGAGGTGGTGGTGTTCTCGGGCGACGGCGACTTCCTCATGCACGGGCAGGAGTTCGCCACCGCCGTGCAGTACGGCCTGCCGGTGATCGTGGTGCTGCTGGACAACGGCATGTACGGCACGATCCGCATGCACCAGGAGCGCGAGTACCCCGGGCGGGTGAGCGCCACGCAGCTGCGCAACCCCGACTTCCGCGCCTATGCGCAGGCCTTCGGCGGCCACGGGGAGCGGGTGGAGCGGACGGAGGATTTCGCGCCCGCACTGGCGCGCGCCCGTGCCAGCGGCCTGCCCAGCGTGCTGCACTGCCTGCTGGATGCGGAGGCGATCACGCCCACGGGCACGCTGGCGGGCATCCGCGGCGCGGCGCAGTCGGCCGGCCGCTGACGCGGGGGCCCTACACGGTCTGCGCGAGGGGCGCGCCGGCCGCCGAGGGCATCGCGCCGACGGCCATGTAGCGCTTGCGCCAGCTCTCGAAGTCCAGCGTGTCGGCGGCCTCGATGGCCTTCTGCTCGGCCAGGGACTCGGCGGCCATGCGCTCGTAGCGCGCCTGCTGCTCGCCGCTCCAGGGCTGCTGCAGCAGGGTGTCGCGCGAAGCGCGGGATTGCGCGAGCGTGAAGCCCAGGAAGCTCTGCCCGTCGCCGCCGGCCATGCGCGCGAGCACGCGTGCGGAGGGCGTGGCATCGGGCTGGCGCAGCATCCCCCGCGCCTCTTGCAGAGCCTGCGCATGCGCATCCGTGCCCTGGGCCGCATCCAGCGCGGCGGCGATGGGCGCGCATTCGGACAGGATCTCGGCACCCCATTCCGCCAGCGGCACGCTGCGGCCTCCGCGCTCCAGGCAGAGCCCCGGCTCGCGGCCGCGTTCGGCGGTCAGGTGCTGGTTGCGCTTGAGCGCGGCGATCTCGGCGGGGGTGTCGGGCGGGCTTTCGGACAGCAGGCAGTGCAGCAGGAACATGTCCAGCAGCCGCATGGTCGGCGCCTCGATGCCCACCGGCGCGAACGGATCGAGGTCCATGAGCCGCACCTCCACGTACTCCACGCCGCGGTCGCGCAGCGCGTGCAGCGGGCGTTCGCCGGGGCGCACGGTGCGCTTGGGGCGGATGGTGCCGTAGAACTCGTTCTCGATCTGCAGCAGGCTGGTGCCCAGCTGGTTGTAATCGCCGCCGGGGTTGCGCACGCCCAGGGCCTCGTAGGCGGGATAGGGACGCGTCAGGGCTTCGTGCAGGGAGTCGGCGTAGCCGTCCAGCCCGTTGTAGCTCACGGCCAGCGTGGCCTGGGCATCGCTCTGGTAGCCCAGGCGGCCCATGCGCAGCGAGGTGGCGTGCGGCAGGTAGAGAGAATCCGGCCCCAGGCGCTGCAGGCCGTGCTGGCGGCCCTGCACGAAGCAGTCGCACAGCGCAGGCGATGCGCCGAAGAGGTAGAGCAGCAGGAAGGCCTGGCGCCGGAAGTTGCGGATCAGTCCGAAATACTCGTCGCTCGCGATGCCGGGCATGGACCAGTTGTAGTGGATGCCCGAGATGGTCTGCATGCGGCGGCCGTAGCGGTGCCCCAGGCCCATGCGGTAGATGCTCTTGGCGCGGCCCACGTTGGAGGAGCCGAAGCGCGCCAGAGGGATGGTCTCGTCCGTGGGCAGGCCGCAGGGCATGCTCGATACCCAGAGCATCTCGCCGGACTGCGCCAGGGTGCGCAGCACGAACTGGTGGATCTCGGTCAGTTCCTCGAGGCACTCCTGCACCGAGGTGCGTGCGCCGGTGATGAGTTCGATCTGCGACTCGCTGTAGTCGGTCGTGATGTGCGGATGCGTGAGCGCGGAGCCCAGCGCCGCCGGATGGGGCGTGAGCGCCAGCCCGCCCTCGGCCAGTACGCGCAGGCCCTCCTTCTCGATTCCGCGGCGCATGCCCGCCAGCCGGTTTCCTGGCAGCGCGCGGATTTTCTCCTGCAGTTGGCTCGTCATGGTGCGTCTTTTTTTGTTACCGGTTGGTCCGTGTCGGGACGGAACTTAGCACGGCCGCCACGCTCGCGCTCGCGTCCCGGTCCAAGTCCCTGCTTCGCACCGCCGGACGGCGCTTCGGCCGGATGGCGGCGGCCGCAGCGGCATGCACCGCATCATCGCAGGCGTCGTGGCCAGCCAACGGCGCATGCCTCCGGGGCCTGCGGCGTCCAGCCACCTTCTCCTTCCCGGGATTTGCACCGGGATCGCGCACGACGCCCCTGTGACCGACGGACGCCATGCCGAAATTCTCCCTGCGCCCCCATACCACCACCCTGCTCGTCCCCGGCAATGCCCGCAACGCGGCGCATGCGGGGGACCCCGCGCCCGGCAAGCAGGCCCACCACAAATTGCACCAGCTCGACGGCGCCGCGGCGCGCGGCGAGGCGCTCGCGCCCCACTTCGGCCTGGCCGGCCGGGTGCGCAAGTACCTGGCGGAACCCCTGCCCGCCGCGGCCGGTGCCGATGCCGATGCCGCCAGTGCGCAGCCCCCGCCCCCGGGCGCCACGGCCCCGCGCAAGGCGACCAAGGCATTGCGGAAGTTCCTGGGCAAGGCAGGCACCGCGCTCGGGCTGCGGGCCGGCAGGCCCGCGGGCCTGGCCGAGCTGACGCGCTTCCGCGACAGCGCCGCCGCCGGCGCGCGGCCCATCGCGCGGGACGATCCGCGCGACCAGGGCACGTGGCGCAGCGTCGCCGCGGCGCAGGCCCGGGCGTTCGCCGCATCGCAGCGGCTGCACGAGGCCGAGGTGGCGGTCCGCAAGGCCACCGCACTCGAACACCTGGTGCAACTGCACATCGGGCGGCTGGAGTCCGACGCCCAGCGCTCCGGCCGGCGGATCGCGCATGCCGCCGACCGGCCCGTGGCGCTGCACCGGCAGCAGGAGGCCATCGCGGCGCAGCAGCAGGCCCTGGACGCCGGCATCGCGCGGCTGGCGGAGGAAGCCGGCGCGCTGGAGCGGCGCATCGCCCAGGCCGAGGCCGAGGCCGCCCTGGCGGCGCCCGTGCGCGGCCGGCTGGACGCGCTGATGAACGCACGCACCGCGGTGGACCTGGGCGGGGCGGACGCCGGAGCGGACGCCGTCGCACTGCGGCAGCATTTGCACGAGCTGCGGTCGCTGCACATGATCCGCACCGGCATCCGGAGCGACCTGGAGCAGCGCAGGCAGGATGTGCAGGCCGAACTGGAGCGGCTGGAGCGCTCCGCCGTGGCCATGGCCCGCGACCTGTTCGATGCGGACGACGAGGCCTCCGACCTGCGCTCCCTGCTGGGCGGCCTGCAGGACCGGCGCGCCACGCTCGAGACGGCGCGCGATGCAGCACGGGCTGACAGCGAAGCGGCCGCGTCCGCGCTGAAGTCGCGCGAGAAGGAACTGGCCGACCGGCATGTCGATACGCTGCCCGGCCTGCGCGCTCCGGCCGCGCCGGGAGAGGCCGCTGCCTGCGCATCGTTGAAAGCGGCGCTGCGGGACTGGGCGGACGGGCTGGACACGGCGCCGTTCGGCGACCGGGCGATTCCCGCTGCCGGCGTGGTGACCGTGGGGCTCAAGGCCCTGGCCGTGGCGGCCGGCGGCGACCCGGCGGAGGCCCTGCAGGCCCTCGCCGCACTGCGCCAGCTCCGGTGGGACGACCTGGCGCCCCCCCCTGGCGCGGAGCCCGACCGGCGGGACCCGGCCGGCCTGCCGCCTGCGGCGCAGCGCACCGTGGATCACCTGGCGCGCGCTCCCCGGGGCCTGCAGGTGCTGTCGCACCTGCTGCGCCCGGAAGGCAGCCCGGCCGCGCAGCCGGAGCGCCTGGCGGCCGCGCGCCTGGCATTGCGCGCCGATGCACTGCTGCGCGCCGCCGCGCCGGACGACGCCGCGCTGCGCACGTGGCTGGGCCACGCTCGGCGCGCTGCCCGCCGGGCCCTGCATGCCGTGGAGCCCGCGAAGGCGCTGGACGCGTGCACGGTGGACGAACGCGCGGCCTACCATGCGTTGCGCAATGGCTATGAAAGCAACGCGCCCGGCTCGGCCTACGACCGGGCGAACGGCCACCTGCAGCGGCTGGCGGACGCATTGCACGACCTCGCGCGGCATGGCGCGCAGCCGCAGGTGTTCGGCGGGCAGCCCAATGCGCTGCGCTCCCTGCCGCAGGCGCTGGAGGTGGGCTCCGCCACGGCGCTGCCCACGCCGCGGCGCCGGGCGGACGCGGCCCTGGAAAAGGCCGCCGGCCAGCTCTCCGAGATGCTCGGCGGCCTGCGCGCGGACCGCTCCCCGGGCCGGCTGCCCGGCCCCGCGGAATGCGCCTGGCAGGCCCTGGCGGAAACCGTGCGATGGGCATCGGAAGCCACGGACCGCACCACCCTGGTGATCGATGCCGCCGCGCGCGAGCGCATCACGGCGCGCGCCACGGAACTGCGTGCGCACTTCGAGCGCACGGCGCTCGGCCAGGGCGTGCCGCCGTCGGAACTCTCGCAGGACAGCCTGCCCTTGCTGGAGACCGCCTGGCAGCGACTCGAACGCCGCCCGCACACCGCCGCCGAAGCGCTGGCACTGCTGGCCGAGGGCCTGCCCGAGGATGCGGGCGGGCCCTCCTCCCCGCCGCCACCGCCTCCGCCCGGCGGCACGCCCGTGTCCTGGCGCGGCTATGCGCAGCAGCAGGGCGCGCAGTTCCGCGCCAGCGTACAGGAGGCCGCCCGCCTGCTGCGTGACGGCATCCCCGGGCAGGCCACCCATGCACAGGCCCTGCTGGACCTGACCCGCGACATGATCGGCCAGCTCGAATGGCGCGACCGCCTGCGCCTGATCGGCCAGCAGGCCTGGGGCCTGAACGCCGGGCCGCTGTCCGCGGCCGTGGCGCTGGGGTCCTCCATGTTCGGCCTGGGCGTGCGTCTGATCGCCGGTGCGCAGCGCAACCGCGACGCCGTGATGGAGTTCTACATGGGCCGCACCGGGATGTACCTGCAGATCGGCGAACTGCGCACGGACCAGGTGCAGGTGGGCGCAGGCGCGAACACCGGCTATGCCGCCAACCTCGGCACCGACCAGGCGACGCTCGGCGCCACCGTCGCGGCGGACTGGCGCTGGCGCGGCGAGCGCGGCCTGGAAAACGGCATTCAGCTGCGCCTGCCGCGCCTGGGCAAGGGCCGCGAGCCGGAACTGAATGTGGAATTCCTCGATGCCTACGAACACCTGCTTCGCCTGGCGGAGCCGGGCCCCGATGGCGCGCCGGCACGCCACGACTGGCTGCGCGAGCTGCTGGCCCACCATCCGGAACTGAGTGCGGGCCTGATCGACGATGCCCAGCGTTCCAGCACCGGCACCGAGACCAATGTATCCGCCAGCGCGGGCCTGCGCTTGGGCGAGGTCGCGGGCCGCGGGCGCCGCGCGGGGGTGGCCGCCAGCCTGGGCGCGAAGATGCGCCAGGACAACGGCAGCACCGCCACCACCGTTGCGGGCTACATGACCACGGTCTATCGCGATGCGACCGCTTCATCCCGGGTGGAGGTCGCGGCCCGCGCCACGGCCAGCGTGCAGTTCGCCGAGGCGCTGCGCAGCGACGGCGTGCAAACCGCGCAGCGCGCCAGCGCAAGCCTGGGCGTGCTCGACGCTGGCTACGCCGTGGAAGTGGCGAACCATGCCACGACGAACTTCTGCACGCTGTTTCTCTTCGGCGACGAGATCGACCCGACGCGCAGTGACCGCGCCACCGACTACTCGCGCTTCGAGGAGTTCGAGCGCCACGTGCGCGCGGAATGGGACGGCTGGGCGCACTACGGCACGGGCAAGCTGGGCAGCGACGTGGAAGAGCCGCTGCACCACCTGCTGGCGGACATCCAGCTTTCGCACTTCATGGAGCAGACCCGCACCTTCGCCCAGGCCAACGGCTTCGCGGCCATGTTCGCGGACAAGGTGATGCGCCCGCCCGCGGCCCCCCTGCTGGATGTGCACCGCGCGCTGTCCAAGCTGGCCCGGGCGGCCGGCGACGAGGACGGCGCACGGGCCGAGGACGCGGCCTTCGACGCCTTCCTGCAGAACGAGTCCATGTGGGAGCCCACCCTGCTGCTGTTGCGCGAGAAGGCCAAGCTGCAGGAAGAACGGGGCCTGGATTTCTTCCTCAAGCACCAGAACAACCGCGGCGCGGAAGCCATGCGCACGGTGGGCCAGTGGATCCTCTACGAACCCGTGCCACGGCGCGAGCCGGAACAGCGTCTGCAGCCAGCGCGGACCTGGGAGCCGCGGCCGGCCCAACCGCCGCAGGATGCGGACGGGGCGGCGGGTGCCGGCGCCGGAGCAGACAGCAGCCGCTACGACACGGCCACGGACGCGAGCCTGGATTCTTTCCGCACGGCCCCCGGATCACCGATGCGGCCCCCCACCCCCGCGGAAGTCCCGCCCACGGACGCCGGACCAGGCGCCGCGCGGCCAGGCGGCGGGGGGTCGCCGGGCCGCGCATCCTCCAGCCGGCCATAGCGCCACTGCACGCGCAGCGCGAGTTCCTGGCCACGCTGCAGCACGCGCAGGCCCGGCAGCCCCGGCTGGTGGAAGGCATCGATGGGCTGGGTGATGGGCTCGAAGCAGAAGGCCGGCCCTTCGGGCGGCCGGTACACCAGGCAGAAGTGGCTCCCGGCGCCGCCGTCCTGCTCGAAGTGCGGCATGCTCGCCGTGAGCTGCAGGCCGCGCTCGGGCCAGGCGATGCGCGCCGTGCCGCCCCAGCCGGTGTAGGCGTTGTCGATCAGGTTGCCGTGGGCCGATATGCCGCCGTTGAGGTTCCAGCCTTCGGGGAAACACCCGGTGTGGCGCGTGGGCAGCGGATCGCTGCCGCTGAGCCACACGCCCTGCACGGGGGCGAATATGCGCGTGCCCGGCGTGCGCGGGAACCAGGGATGCAGGCCCAGCCCATAGGGCAGCGGCTCGGGGCCGAGGTGGCGCACCTGCACGCTCTGGTCCAGCCCGCCCGGCACCAGGCGGAAGGTCTGCACGCATTCGTAGTGGTAGGGGTTGCCCTGGAACCCCTCCGAATGCAGGGCCATCTCCAGGGTGTCGGGGGCCGGCTGGCGCAGGCTCCAGAGCTGCAGCCAACCGTCGCCATGGATGGGGTACGGCTCACCGGCGCGGTTGGGCTGCATCGGATGGAAGCGCCCCGCGTGGGTGAACCCGCCGCCGCTGATGCGGTTGGACCACGGCACCATGGCGAACGAGGCCATGCGGTAGAGGTCGGCCGTGCGGCCGTCCCAGGAGCGCCAGAGGTCGGCGCGGCGGCCGTCGGGGCCGTCGATCTGCCAGGCCGCCACGCTGCCGCCCAGCGAAGGCACGAGGCCCAGGTGCTGGTCGGCATGGTGCAGCCAGGTGACGGGATGGAAGGTCTCGGTCATGGGGCGTCTCCAGTCAGGTTCAGCCGCCGAAGCGGTGGGCCGGCAGGCCGGGGCCGTCCACGGAGACGGCGAAGAGCGCTCCCCCCAGGGGCTCGGCCACCAGCCGGGCATCCGACAGGCCCGTGCGGGCGGAGATGATGAAGAGCGTGCGCAGGTCGGGGCCGCCGAAGACGCAGGTGGTGACCTGGCTCACCGGCAGCGGCACGCGGCACAGCTCGGCGGCGCTCACGGGATCGTGGCAGGTCACGCATGCGCCGCCCCAGTGCGCGATCCAGAGGCGCCCCCGGGCATCGGTCGTCATGCCGTCGGGCAGCCCGTCCTCGGCCGGCCAGCGCTTCCACAGCATGCGGTTCGAGAGCGTTCCCGTGCCGGGATCGAAGTCGTAGCGGTAGGTGCAGGCCTCGGCGGTGGCGTTGAAGAACATGGCCGGCGCGCGCGCCCCGTCCGGGGAGCCGGTGTGCGGCCACGCGGGGCCGTTGGTCACCGCGAAGCCGTCGTCGTGCCGCGTGCAGCGGCCGTCGGGATCGAAGCGGTAGAGCGCGCCGGTGGGCGCCTCGCAGCCGAAGTCCATCGATCCGGCCCAGAAGCGCCCCTGCGCATCGCACTTGCCGTCGTTGAAGCGGTTGCCGGCACGCTCCGGTTCGGGCTGGTGCAGGTAGCGCGGCGCGGTGTCCGTGGCCGGGTCGAACAGCGCGAAGCCGCGGCGCAGGGTGACGACGAGGCCGGGTGCCGCGGCGCGCTCGGCCAGCGCGGAGATTTCTTCCTCGAAGGTCCAGCAGCGGTGGGCGCCGCCTGCGGGGTCGCAGCGGTGCAGTTCGCGGGCGAGGATGTCCACCCAGTACAGCGCCTGCTCGCGCTCCGACCACAGCAGGCCCTCGCCCAGCTGGGAGGCCATCGGCCGCACGCAGCGCACGGCGCCGATCACGGGAATGGGCAGGGGCGCGGCCGGCGGGCTGACGGATGGCGTTTCGGGAGGGTTCATGCGCGTCTCCAGGCGTTGTTTCAGCGCCCGTCTGTCGCGGGCCTCTTGACGCGGCGCATCTTATCAACGCAAATTGATGCACGTAACCATTATTTTTTCTATCAATCGATACCAATTTTTATATGTCTCAAATTTCCTCCGTTCCCGCTCCCGGCGCCGCCGCCTCGCCGTCCGGAGCCCTGTCGGTGTTTCCCAGCCTGCGCGGGCGCGCGGTGTTCGTGACGGGGGGCGGCAGCGGCATCGGCGCCGCCATCGTCACCGCCTTCGCCGAACAGGGCGCGCGCGTGGCCTTCGTGGACGTGGCCCGCGAGGCCAGCGAGCAGCTCGCCCGCGACATCGAGGCGGCGGGCCTGCCGCGCCCCTGGTGGCGCGGGTGCGATGTGCGCGACATCGAGGCCCTGCGCGCCGCCGTGCGCGACGCTGCGGCCGAACTGGGCGACATCTCCGTGCTGGTCAACAACGTGGCGAGCGACGACCGCCACACCCTGGAGTCCGTCACGCCGGAGTACTACGACGAGCGCATGGCGATCAACGAGCGCCCGGCCTTCTTCGCGATCCAGTCGGTGGTGCCGGGCATGCGCCGGCTGGGCGGCGGCTCCATCGTCAACCTCGGCTCCACCGGCTGGCAGGGCAAGGGGTCGGGCTACCCCTGCTATGCGATCGCCAAGTCGTCGGTGAACGGGCTTACCCGGGGCCTGGCGCGCACGCTGGGCCATGACCGCATCCGCATCAACACCGTGTCCCCCGGCTGGGTGATGACCGAGCGCCAGATCCGGCTCTGGCTCGACGCCGAGGGCGAGCAGGAGCTGGCGCGCAACCAGTGCCTGCCCGACAAGCTGCAGCCGCGCGACATCGCGCGCATGGTGCTGTTCCTGGGCTCCGATGACGCCGCGATGTGCACCGCGCAGGAGTTCAAGGTGGACGCGGGGTGGGTCTAGGGCCTGTTAACGCTATGCAAGGGGATCGCGTTGCTTCGCAAAGGGGCTGGGTGCAAGGCGCCTGGGCGCAGCAAGGCCGGGGCCTTGCAAGCACGGGCAACGCCGCAAACGGCCCCTTCGCGGAGCAACCCGAAGGGAAGCGCATCACAGCCCGCCCCCCGGCGTTGCACTCCTGGTACGTGTGGACACACGCACGGCGTCGCGCGCCTTGATGGGCGGGCTGTGATGCGCTTCGCGACCCCTTGCATAGCGTTCACAGGCCCTAGGAGCAACCCCCTGAGGCGCTGACGCGCCTTCCCCCTTCTCTCGCCGGGCTGCACCCGGCGGGAAGGGGGACACCGCCAGCGCGGCGGGGCGGCCCTTGCGCGGCGGTTGCTGGAGGGGCCGTGCCTGTGCAGAGGCCGTGGCACAGCGCACATTCGCGTGGGCCCTCATCGGGGGGCTGCGGCCTACTCGTCCATCTCCAGCTTGCGGCCGTACTGCACGAAGCTGGTCTGCTTGAGCGCCTTCATCATCACCTTGGCGGCGGGCGACAGCAGGCGGTCGGTGCGGGTGACGATGCCGAAGGCGTCCATGTGGCAGGGCATGGCGATCGGCAGCACGGCGACGATGCCGTGGGCCGCGTAGTAATGGGCGACATCCGCCCCCACTACGGCGATCATCTCGCTCTGCTGCAGCATGCGGGTGATGAACAGCAGCGCGGAGGTCTCCACGATGTCCGTCGGCGGGGCGAGGCCGTCCTGCTGGAACATCAGGTCGAAGCGGTGCCGCAGCACGCTGCCGGCGGGCGGCACGATCCAGTTGGCCGACAGCACGTCCCGCAGCGTCAGGCCGCTCATGCCCGAGAGCGGATGGCCGGGGCGGCTGATGGCGCAGATCGGCTCGTCCGTCAGCGGCTCGTAGCGCAGGTGGCCGGTCTCAGGCCCGGGGAGCACGCGCCCCACCATGATGTCCAGGCGTCCCTGCTCCAGCCGCTCCAGCAGCACGGGACTGGTCTCGATGTCCAGCGTGATGCGCAGGCTCGGGTGCTGCTGCTTGACCAGGGCCACGGCCGCCGGCAGCAGGGTCAGGCCCGGCGAGGTGATGGCGCCGATGCCGACCTGGCCGTAGTGCCCCGTCTTCAGCGCGCCGATCTCGTCGTGGGCCTGGTTGAGGCTCGCCAGCGCCATGCGCGCATGCCGGATCATGGTCTCGCCATACCAGGTGGGGCGCATGCCGCGGGGCAGGCGCTCGAACAGCGGCACCTCCAGCACGTCTTCCAGGTCCTTGAGCAGCTTGGAGGCCGCGGGCTGGGTCATGCTGAGCACCTGGGCCGCACGGTGGATGTTGCCTTCCTCGGCCAGGGCCACGAGCAACAGCAGCTGCCGTGTCTTGAGGCGCGCGCGGATGAACCAGTGGTTGTAGGTGCTCATGGGGTTTTCCTGAATGCCGGGATTGATATGTATTTTGTCCAAAAAACTATTGGATTGATATAAAAAACATCCATAGACTGCAGCGCAACCGTAGCAAAGAGGGCCCATGAAGCTTGGCGACATGCAGCAGACGCCCCGGCACCTGATCAATGGGCGCTGGGAGATCGGCACCACCACCGGGGTCAGCGTCAATCCGTCCGACACCCGTGAGGTGGTGGCCGAATACGCCCGCGCCGACCGGAACCAGGCGGGCCAGGCCGTGCGGGCCGCTGCGGATGCCCTGCGCCACTGGAGCCGCAGCGCACCCCAGCGGCGCGCGGACGTGCTGGACCTCGTGGGCAGCGAACTGCTGGCCCGCAAGGAAGAACTGGGCACGCTGCTGGCCCGCGAAGAGGGCAAGCCCCTGCCCGAGGCGGTGGCGGAAGTGGTCCGCAGCGGCCATATCTTCAAGTTCTTCGCGGGCGAGGCGCTGCGCATCCCCGGGGAGCTGGTGGCGTCGATGCACCGGGGTGTGCAGGTGGAGGTGACGCGCGAACCCGTGGGCGTGGTCGGGGTGATCGCGGCGTGGAACTTCCCCTTCGCCATTCCCGCCTGGACGATCGCGCCGGCCCTGGCCTTCGGCAATACCGTGGTGTTCAAACCCGCCGAGCGGGTGCCGGCCTGCGGCTGGGCGCTGGCCGAGATCATCGCCCGCAGCGGCCTGCCGGCGGGCGCGTTCAACCTCGTCATGGGCAGCGGCCGCGAAGTGGGCCAGACCCTGGTGGACCATCCGCTGGTCGATGCCGTGAGCTTCACCGGCTCGGGCCCCGTCGGCGCGCGCATCCTGCGCTCGGCCGCGGCACGCGGTGCCCGGGCGCAGCTGGAGCTGGGCGGCAAGAACCCGTTGGTGGTGCTGGCCGACGCCGACCTGGACCAGGCCGTGGACTGCGCGCTACAGGGCGCCTACGGCTCCGCCGGCCAGCACTGCATGGCCTCCAGCCGCATCGTGGTCGAGGCCCGCGTGCACGAAGACTTCGTGGCCCGCCTGCGCCAGCGCTTGGCGGCGCTGCCCGTGGGCCATGCGCTGGAACGCGGCACCGGGATGGGGCCCGTAGTGGACGAGCGCCAGCTGGCGCAGGACCTGGAACACGTCGCGGCCGCCCGCCAGGAGGGCGCGGAGCACGTCTTCGGCGGCGAGCGCCTCGAGCGCCCCACGCCCGGCCATTACCTGAGCCCGGCGCTTTTCATCGCGCGCCCCGAGCACCGGATCGCCCGCGATGAGGTCTTCGGGCCCGTGGCCTGCGTGCTGCGCGCGGACGACTACGAACACGCCCTGGCGCTCGCCAACGACACGCCCCGCGGCCTGTGCGCGGGCATCTGCACCAGTTCGCTGAAGCACGCCATGCATTTCAAGCGGCACGCCCGCGCGGGCATGACCATGGTGAACCTGCCCACGGCCGGCACGGATTTCCAGGGCGAGCGCCGGGAGCCCGGCCACGGCCCGCGCGACCGGGGCCGCAGCGCCGCGGAGTTCTTCACCACGGTGCGCACCGGCTACATGCGGGCCTGAGCCCCTGCCCCACCCTTCCCCTTTCCTCTTCACACCACCATAAAGACAGGAGACAACGATGACGAAACTGACCCGACGCACGCTGGCCAAGGCCCTGGCCTGCGCGCCCGTAGCCGCCCTGCTGCCCGCGGCCGCATGGGCGCAAAAGCCCATCGTGCTGGGCTTCAGCCAGGTGGGCGCGGAGAGCGAGTGGCGCACCGCGAACACCGAATCGATCAAGTCGGCGGCAAAGGAAGCGGGCATCGAGTTGAAGTTCTCGGACGCGCAGCAGAAGCAGGAGAACCAGATCAAGGCCATCCGCTCCTTCATCGCCCAGCGCGTGGATGTGATCGCGTTCTCGCCCGTGGTGGAGTCGGGCTGGGAGCCCGTGCTGCGCGAGGCCAAGGCCGCCAGGATCCCGGTCGTGCTCACGGACCGCGCCGTCAACACCAAGGACACCTCACTCTTCGTCACCTTCATGGGCTCGGACTTCGTGGAAGAAGGACGCAAGGCCGGCCGCTGGCTGGTCGAGAAGATGAAGGACGGCAAGGGCGACGTGAACATCGTCGAGCTGCAGGGCACCGTGGGCTCGGCCCCGGCCATCGACCGCAAGAAGGGCTTCGAGGAAGTCGTGAAGGCCGACCCGAAGTTCAAGATCATCCGCTCGCAGACCGGCGACTTCACCCGCGCCAAGGGCAAGGAAGTGATGGAAGCCTTCCTCAAGGCCGAGGGCAGGAAGATCAACGTGCTCTACGCGCACAACGACGACATGGCCATCGGCGCGATCCAGGCGATCGAGGAGGCCGGCCTCAAGCCCGGCAAGGACATCACCATCGTCTCCATCGATGCCGTGAAGGGTGCCTTCGAGGCCATGATGGCCGGCAAGCTCAACGTGACGGTGGAATGCAGCCCGCTGCTGGGCCCGCAGCTGATGGCCGCCGTCAGGGACATCAAGGCCGGCAAGCCGGTGCCCAAGCGCATCGTGACGGAAGAAGGCATCTTCCCGATGGAGACCGCGGCCCAGGAATTCCCCAAGCGCAAGTACTGATTCCCGATCCCTCACACACCGATAAAAACCAGGAGACTCCCGTGAAGCGAACCTTTCTGAAAACCACCGCCGCCGCCTTCGCCCTGGCCGCCCTCGGCACCCTGCCGCTGGCGCATGCCCAGGACAAGGGCAGCATCGGCATTTCCATGCCCACCAAGTCCTCGGCCCGCTGGATCGCGGACGGCGACAACATGGTCCGGGTACTCAAGGAGCGCGGCTACAAGACCGACCTGCAGTACGCCGACGACGACATCCCCAACCAGCTCGCCCAGATCGAGAACATGGTGACCAAGGGCGCCAAGGTGCTCGTGATCGCCTCCATCGACGGCACCACGCTCTCGCGCGTGCTGCAGAACGCGGCGGACAAGGGCGTGAAGGTCATTGCCTACGACCGCCTCATCAAGGGCTCGAAGAACGTGGACTATTACGCCACCTTCGACAACTTCCAGGTCGGCGTGCTGCAGGCCCAGTCGATCGTGGACAAGCTGGGGCTCAAGCAGGGCAAGGGGCCCTTCAACATCGAGCTCTTCGGCGGCTCGCCGGACGACAACAACGCCTTCTTCTTCTACGACGGCGCCATGAGCGTGCTGCAGCCCTTCATCGACAGCGGCAGGCTGGTGGTGCGCAGCAAGCAGACCGGCATGAACAAGGTCGGCACGCTGCGCTGGGACGGCGCGACGGCCCAGGCCCGCATGGACAACCTGCTCTCGGCCTACTACGGCAAGGAGAAGGTGGACGCCGTGCTCTCGCCGTACGACGGCATCTCCATCGGCATCCTCTCGTCGCTCAAGGGCGTGGGCTACTGCACCGCCCAGCAGCCCTGCCCCATCGTCACCGGACAGGACGCCGAGGTGCCCTCGGTCAAGTCCATCCTGAAAGGCGAGCAGTACTCCACCGTGTTCAAGGACACGCGTGAACTCGCCAAGGTCGCCGCCAACATGTTGGACGCGGTGCTGTCGGGCAAGCAGCCCGAGATCAACGACACCAAGACCTACAACAACGGCGTGAAGGTCGTGCCGTCGTTCCTGCTCAAGCCGGTGCTGGTGGACCAGTCGAACTGGAAGAAGGTCCTGGTGGACAGCGGTTACTACAAGGAATCGCAGATCAAGTGATCCGCCGAGCGCGGCCCGCAGCGGGCCGCGCTTCCCGGGCCCCGTGCACCGGGCCCGCCAGCGATGCCAACGGACGCCAAGACCATGCTTCTAGAGATGCGGAACATCCGCAAGACCTTCCCCGGGGTGGTGGCCCTGGATCGGGTGGACCTGCGCGTGCAGGCCGGCGAGATCCACGCCATCGTGGGCGAGAACGGCGCGGGCAAATCCACGCTGATGAAAGTGCTGTCCGGCGTGTACCCGCACGGCAGCTACAGCGGCGAGATCGTCTTCGACGGCGAAGAGCGCCGGTTCGCGGGCATCCGGGGCAGCGAGCACCTGGGCATCATCATCATCCACCAGGAGCTGGCCCTGGTGCCCCTGCTCTCCATCGCCGAGAACATCTTCCTGGGCAACGAGACCGCCCGCCACGGCATCATCGACTGGATGGAGGCGCATGGCAGGACGCAGGCGCTGCTGGACAAGGTGGGCCTGCAGGAATCGCCCGGGACCCTGGTGGGCCAGCTGGGCGTGGGCAAGCAGCAGCTGGTGGAGATCGCCAAGGCGCTGTCGCGCCAGGTGCGCCTGCTGATCCTGGACGAGCCCACCGCCAGCCTGAACGAGAACGACAGCCAGGCGATGCTGGACCTGCTGCTGGAACTCAAGGACCAGGGCATCACCTGCATCCTGATATCGCACAAGCTCAACGAGATCTCGCGCGTGGCCGATTCCATCACGGTACTGCGCGACGGCAGCACGGTGGAGACCATGGACTGCCGCGCGGCGCCCGTCAGCGAGGACCGCGTGATCCAGGCCATGGTCGGCCGCGAGATGGCCGACCGCTATCCGCCGCGCACGCCCGACATCGGCCCGGTGGCCTTCGAGGTGCGCGGCTGGCAGGCCTACCACCCGCAGCGGCCCGAGGCGCCCTTCCTCAAGGGCATCGACCTGCAGGTGCGCCGCGGCGAGATCGTGGGCATCGCCGGCCTGATGGGGTCCGGGCGCACCGAGCTGGCCATGAGCCTTTTCGGTCGCTCCTGGGGCCGGCGCATCAGCGGCGAAGTGCTGCTGGACGGACAGCCCATCGACGTGGGCACGGTGGAAAAGGCCGTGCGCCACGGCCTGGCCTACGTGACCGAAGACCGCAAGGGCAACGGCCTGGTGCTGAGCGAGGACATCCGGTTCAACATCTCGCTGGCCCACCTGGAGGGCGTCGCCTCGGCCGGCGTGATCGACAGCGGCCGCGAGCACGCGGTGGCCCAGGGCTTCCGGGAGCAGCTGCGCATCCGCTCCTCCGGCGTGGACCAGAAGACGCTCAACCTCTCGGGCGGCAACCAGCAGAAGGTAGTGCTGGGCAAGTGGCTTTTCACCCGCCCCGAAGTCCTCATCCTCGACGAGCCCACGCGCGGCATCGACGTGGGTGCCAAGTACGAGATCTACACCCTCATCGCGCAACTGGCCGCCGAAGGCAAGTGCGTGATCGTGATCTCTTCGGAGATGCCCGAGCTGCTGGGTATCACCGACCGCCTCTACGTGATGAACGAAGGCCGCTTCGTCGCCGAGATGCCCACGGCCCAGGCATCGCAGGAAAAGATCATGAGCGCCATCGTGAAAGCCCACTGACATGTCTTCCATGACCTCCACGCCCCACCCCTCCGCCACCGCGACCGCCCCCGACGCCGCATCCGCAGCCAAGCCCGCGCGCACCGGCCGCTCGCCCCTGGAGCACGCCCGCCATCACCTGCGCGAGTACGGCATGCTCATCACGCTGGTCGCCATCATGGGCTTCTTCCAGTACATGACCGACGGCACCCTGATGGAGCCGCTCAACCTCACCAACCTGCTGCTGCAGAACAGCTACATCGTCATCATGGCGCTGGGCATGCTGCTGGTGATCGTGGCCGGCCACATCGACCTGTCGGTGGGCTCGGTCAGCGGGTTCATCGGCGCGCTGGCGGCCGTGCTCATGGTGCAGTACCAGTGGCACTTCGTTCCCGCCACGCTGGTCTGCCTGCTGTGCGGCGCCCTCATCGGCGGGCTGCAGGGCTGGTTCGTGGCGTTCTCGCGCATTCCGTCCTTCATCGTCACCCTGGCCGGCATGCTGGTGTTCAAGGGCCTGGCGCTGGCGCTGCTGGCCGGGCAGTCGGTGGGGCCGTTCCCCGAATCCTTCCAGCGCCTGAGTTCGGGCTTCATTCCCGACCTGTTCGGCATGCAGGGCCTGAAAGTGACCTCGCTGCTGCTGGGCACGGCCGTGGCCGCCGCCCTGGTGGTGGCGGGCGTCCGTGCCCGGGCCAACCGCGTGCGCCACGGCGTGCAGGTGGAGCCCACGGCCTTCTTCGTCGCCCGCAACGCGGTGTTCGCCGCGCTGCTCGTGTATTTCAGCTACCTGCTGGCCTCGTACAAGGGCCTGCCCAACGTGCTGATCGTGATGGCGCTGCTGATCGTGCTGTTCGATTTCGTCGCCAGCCGCACCACCATCGGCCGGCGCATCTACGCCATGGGCGGCAACGAGAAAGCCGCCAAGCTCTCGGGCATCAAGACCGAGCGCCTGTCGTTCTACGCCTTCGTGAACATGGGCGTGCTGGCGGCGCTCGCGGGCCTGGTGTTCGCGGCGCGGCTGAACACCGCCACGCCCAAGGCGGGCCTGGGCTTCGAGCTGGACGTGATCGCCGCCTGCTTCATCGGCGGGGCATCGGCCTCGGGCGGCGTGGGCAAGGTGATGGGCGCGGTGATCGGCGCCTTCGTGATGGGCGTGATGAACAACGGCATGTCCATCCTGGGGATCGGCATCGACTACCAGCAGGTCATCAAGGGCGTGGTGCTGCTGGCCGCCGTGCTGGTGGACGTGTACCACAAGAACAAGGCCTGACCTCAGACCAGGCCAGCCCGCACAGCACAGACGCCATGACCTCGCCCACGCAAGCCCCCGCTACCGCGCAGCCCCCCGGCGCCGCACCCGTGCTGGAACTGGCGGGCATCCGCAAGCACTTCGCCGGCGTGCCGGTGCTGCAGGACGTGCAGCTGCGCCTGTACCCCGGCGAAATCCATGCGCTGATGGGACAGAACGGCGCGGGCAAGTCCACCCTCATCAAGGTGCTCACGGGCGTGCTCAAGGCCAGCGGCGGCGAGATGCGCCTGGGCGGCCGACCGGTGTGGCCCGACGCGCCCCTGGCCGCCCAGCGCCTGGGCATCAGCACGGTGTACCAGGAGGTCAACCTCTGCCCCAACCTCTCGGTGGCCGAGAACATCTTCGCGGGCCGCTACCCGCGCCACGGGCTGGCGCAGGGCTTTCGCATCGACTGGGCGCAGATGCACCGGCGCGCGGCCGAACTGGTCGCCCGCATCGGCCTCGACATCGACGTGGCGCGCCTGCTGTCGGACTACCCCGTGGCCGTGCAGCAATTGGTGGCGATCGCCCGGGCGCTCAGCATCGACGCGCGCGTGCTGATCCTGGACGAACCCACGTCCAGCCTGGACGACGACGAGGTGCGCAAGCTGTTCGAGGTCCTGCGCCGCCTGCGCGCCGAAGGCCTGTCCATCGTGTTCGTGACGCACTTCCTGAACCAGGTGTATGCCGTGTCGGACCGCATCACCGTGCTGCGCAACGGCACCTGGGTGGGCGAATGGCTGGCGAAGGACCTGGGCCCGCAGGCGCTGATCGCCGCCATGCTGGGCCGCGAACTGGCCGCGCAGGCCGCCCGCGCGCAGGCGCCGCAGGAGACCGGCGCGCGAGCGCCCGCGCTGCTGCAGGCCGAGGGACTGGGCCAGGCCGGGCAATTGCAGCCGCTGGACCTGCAGATCCGCCCCGGGGAAGTGGTCGGGCTGGCCGGCCTGCTGGGCGCGGGCCGTACCGAGCTGGCGCGCCTGCTGTTCGGCCTGGAACAGCCCGACCGCGGCATGCTGCGCATCGACGGCCATGCGGTGGCCTTCTCCAACCCCATGGACGCCATCCGGCAGGGCCTGGCCCTGTGCCCCGAAGAGCGCAAGACCGACGGCATCGTGGCCGAACTCTCGGTGCGCGAGAACATCGCCCTGGCGCTGCAGGCCCGCATGGGCGTGGGCCGCTTTCTCTCGCGCGCCGAACAGGCCGCCCTGGCCGAACGCTACGTGCAGCTGCTGGGCATCAAGACCGCCAGCGTGGAAACGCCCATCGGCCTGCTCTCGGGCGGCAACCAGCAGAAGGCCATCCTGGCGCGCTGGCTGGCGACCGAGCCGCGCCTCCTGATCCTCGACGAGCCAACGCGCGGCATCGACGTGGCCGCCAAGCAGGAAATCATGGACCAGATCCTGCGCCTCGCGCAGGCCGGCATGGCCGTGCTCTTCATCTCGTCGGAGATGAGCGAGGTGGTGCGCGTGGCCCACCGCATCGTGGTGCTGCGCGACCGCCACAAGGTGGGTGAACTGCCGGCCGGCAGCAGCGAGGACGACATCTATGCACTCATCGCGGATCACGCACATGCCTGAGCAGCGCCCCACCCCCTTCTCCCCCGCCGCGCTGCTGCGCCATCGCCTGGCCTGGCCGGTGATCACGCTGCTGCTCCTGCTGGCCGTGAACACGGCCTTCAATCCGGGCTTCCTGCACATCGAATGGCGCGACGGCCATTTCTACGGCAGCCTGATCGACATCCTCAACCGCGCAGCGCCCCTGGTGCTGGTGTCGCTGGGCATGACCATGGTGATCGCCACGCGCGGCATCGACATCTCGGTGGGCGCCACCGTGGCCATCGCCGCGGCCGTGGCGGCCTGGCTGATCGGCGGGTCGGTGTCGGGCAGCGAGAGCCGCTTTCCGCTGCCGGTCGCCATCCTCGGTGCCCTGGGCGTGGCGCTGCTGTGCGGCCTGTGGAACGGCGTGCTGGTGGCCCGGGTGGGCATGCAGCCCATCATCGCCACGCTGATCCTCATGGTGGCGGGCCGGGGCATCGCCCAGCTCATCACCGACGGGCAGATCATCACCATCTACTACACGCCCTACTTCTTCATGGGCGGGGGCTACCTGGCCGGGCTGCCGTTCTCGCTCTTCGTGGCGGCGACCGTGTTCGCGGTGCTCTACCTCGCCATCACGCGCACGGCACTGGGGCTCTTCATCCAGGCCGTGGGCGTGAACCCGACGGCGGCGCGCGTGGCCGGCGTGCAGGCGGGCCGGCTCATCATGGCGGCCTACGTGTTCTGCGGCGTGTGCGCGGGCATCGCGGGCCTGCTCATCAGCTCCAACGTGAAGAGCGCGGACGGCAACAACGCCGGCCAGCTGATGGAACTGGACGCCATCCTGGCCGTCACGCTCGGCGGCACGGCGCTCACCGGCGGTCGCTTCAGCCTCGCGGGCAGCGTGATCGGCGCGCTCATCATCCAGACGCTGACCTACGCCATCTATTCGCTGGGCGTGCCACCCGAGGTGAACCTCGTGGTGAAGGCGGTGGTGGTCTTCATCGTCATGCTGCTGCAGTCGCCCGAGTTCCGCGCCCAGGCGGGCCTGCTCGCGCGCCGCCCCGCCGCCGGGAGGGCCCTGCCATGAGCGCCGTCATGCCCCCCGCCGCGGCCACGCCCCCCGGCGCGCGCCGCCCCCGCATGAACGCCAGATACCTGCCGCTGGCCGCCACCGTCGCGCTCTTCGTGGCCATGGCCACGCTGGGATCGCTGCGCTACACGGGCTTTTTCTCGGCCCAGGTGTTCCTCAACCTGCTGATCGACAACGCCTTCCTCATCATCGTCGCGATGGGCATGACCTTCGTCATCCTCTCGGGCGGCATCGACCTGTCGGTGGGCGCCGTGGTGGCGCTCACCACCATGGTGTTCGCCTCGCTGGTGGAGCGCCACGGCTGGAGCCCGGCGGCGGCCGTGCCCGTGGTGCTGCTGATGGGCACGTGCTTCGGCGCGTTCATGGGCTTTCTGATCGAGCGCTTCCGGCTGCAGCCTTTCATCGTCACGCTGGCCGGCATGTTCCTCGCGCGGGGCCTGTGCTACCTCATCAGCATCGACTCCATCAGCATCACGCACGAAGGCTATTCGGAGCTCGCGCAATGGCGCCTGCAGCTGACCGACACCGCCTCCATCTCGCTGGGCGCGCTGATCGCCATCGCCATGGTGCTGGCCGGCATCTTCATCGCGCACTGCACGCCGTTCGGCCGCGCGGTGTACGCGGTGGGCGGCAGCGAGCATTCGGCCGTGCTGATGGGCCTGCCGGTGCGCTCCACGCTGGTGGGCGTCTACACCCTGTCGGGCTTCTGCTCGGCACTGGCCGGCGTGGTGTTCACCTTCTACATGCTCTCGGGCTACGGCCTGCATGCGGTGGGCATGGAGCTGGACGCCATCGCCGCCGTCGTCATCGGCGGCACGCTGCTCACGGGCGGCGTGGGCTACGTGGCCGGCACGCTGTTCGGTGTGCTGATGCTCGGAATCATCCAGACGCTCATCTCCTTCGACGGCACGCTCAGTTCGTGGTGGACGCGCATCGCCGTCGGCGTGCTGCTGTTCGTCTTCTGCCTGCTGCAGCGCCTGCTCACGCGCCGCTCCGGCCCGCGCCGCTGACCCGCCACCGCCTCTTCGCTTTCCGCATCCCTCCCGAGCCCCACGATGACCACCCCTCCGCGCAAACTCCGCTCCACCGAATGGTTCGGCACGGCCGACAAGAACGGCTTCATGTACCGCAGCTGGATGAAGAACCAGGGCATCCCGGACCATGAATTCGACGGCCGCCCGATCATCGGCATCTGCAACACCTGGTCCGAACTCACACCCTGCAACGCGCACTTCCGGAAGATCGCCGAGCACGTCAAGCGCGGCATCTACGAGGCGGGCGGCTTCCCGGTGGAATTCCCCGTTTTCTCCAACGGCGAATCCAACCTGCGCCCCACCGCCATGCTCACGCGCAACCTGGCGAGCATGGACGTGGAGGAAGCCATCCGCGGCAATCCCATCGACGCCGTCGTGCTGCTGACCGGCTGCGACAAGACCACGCCCGCGCTGCTGATGGGCGCGGCCAGCTGCGACGTGCCGGCCATCGTGGTCACGGGCGGGCCCATGCTCAACGGCAAGCTGGCCGGCAAGGACATCGGCTCGGGCACGGCCGTGTGGCAGTTGCACGAATCCCTGAAGGCAGGCGAGATCGAACTGCACCAGTTCCTCGCGGCCGAAGGCGGCATGTCGCGCTCGGCCGGCACCTGCAACACCATGGGCACGGCCAGCACCATGGCCTGCATGGCCGAATCGCTGGGCACCTCGCTGCCGCACAACGCGGCGATTCCGGCGGTGGATGCGCGCCGCTACGTGCTGGCGCACATGTCGGGCAAGCGCATCGTCGAGATGGCGCACGAAGGGCTTACGCTCTCGAAGATCCTGACGCGCGAAGCCTTCGAGAACGCCATCCGCACCAATGCCGCCATCGGCGGCTCGACCAATGCCGTCATTCACCTGAGGGCGATCGCCGGCCGCATCGGCGTGCAGCTCGACCTGGAGGACTGGACCCGCATCGGGCGCGGCACGCCCACGCTGGTGGACCTGCAACCCTCGGGCCGCTTCCTGATGGAAGAGTTCTACTATGCGGGCGGTCTGCCCGCCGTGCTGCGCCGCCTGGGCGAGAACGGCCTGCTGCCCCACCCGGATGCGCTCACCGTGAACGGCAGGAGCCTCTGGGACAACGTGCGCGACGCGCCCCAGTACAACGACGAGGTGATCCGCCCGCTGGACAACCCGCTGATCGCGGATGGCGGCATCTGCATCCTGCGCGGCAACCTGGCGCCGCGCGGCGCGGTGCTCAAGCCCTCGGCCGCCACTCCCGAACTGCTCCGCCACCGGGGCCGCGCCGTGGTGTTCGAGAACCTGGAGCACTACAAGTCGCGCATCGTCGATGAGGACCTGGACATCGACGCGAGCTGCGTGATGGTCATGAAGAACTGCGGCCCCAAGGGCTACCCCGGCATGGCCGAGGTGGGCAACATGGGCCTGCCGCCGAAGCTGCTGCGGCAGGGCGTGAAGGACATGGTCCGCATCTCCGACGCGCGCATGAGCGGCACCGCCTACGGCACCGTGGTGCTGCACGTGGCGCCCGAGGCCGCGGCCGGCGGGCCCCTGGCCGCCGTGCGCGACGGCGACTTCATCGAGCTGGACTGCGAACAGGGCCGCCTGCACCTGGACATCAGCGACGAGGAACTGGCTGCGCGCCTGGCTGAACTGTCCGCCACCGACCACGGCGGCCGCGGCGGATACCAGCGCCTCTACGTCGATCACGTGCTGCAGGCCGACGAGGGCTGCGACTTTGATTTCCTGGTCGGCTGCCGGGGCGCTGCCGTACCCCGCCATTCACACTGATGAACACCCCCCTGAGGCGCTGCGCGCCTTCCCCCCGCTCTCGCATTGCTGCGCAATGCGGGCAGGGGGACGCAGCCCTCGCTGCGGGGCGGCCCTTGCTCGGCTGCCCTGGCCCTGGGCCGCGCCAGTTGCAGGGGCTGCGCTCAAAGCAAGGTACCCAGCAGGCCTGACTTAAACCATCACTTCGTGACCCCCATGCCAGCAAAACACTCTGCCCCATCCCCCCGCTACCGCGGCATCTTCCCGGTCGTGCCGACCACGTTCCACGAGGACGGCAGCCTCGATCTGGAGAGCCAGAAGCGCTGCCTGGATTTCATGATCGATGCCGGTGTCGATGGCCTGTGCATCCTGGCCAACTTTTCCGAGCAGTTCTCGCTGTCGGACGCCGAGCGCGAGATCCTCACGCGCACGTCGCTGGAGCACGTCGCGGGCCGGGTGCCGGTGATCGTCACCACCACCCACTACGGCACGCGCGTGTGCGCCGGGCGCAGCCGCGCCGCGCAGGACATGGGCGCGGCCATGGTGATGGTGATGCCGCCCTACCACGGCGCCACCTTCCGCGTGCCCGAGGTGCAGATCCACGAGTTCTACGCCCGCGTATCCGACGCGATCGACATTCCCATCATGGTGCAGGACGCCCCGGCCAGCGGCACGGTGCTGTCCGCACCCTTCCTGGCCCGCATGGCGCAGGAGATCGAGCACCTGGCGTACTTCAAGATCGAAACCCCCGGCGCTGCCAGCAAGCTGCGCGAGCTGATCCGCCTCGGCGGCGACGCCATCGAAGGCCCCTGGGACGGCGAGGAAGCCATCACCCTGCTGGCCGACCTGGACGCGGGTGCCACGGGCGCCATGACCGGCGGCGCCTTCCCGGACGGCATCCGCCCCATCATCGAGGCCCACCGCCAGGGTGACGGGGACCAGGCCTTCGCGCTCTACCAGCGCTGGCTGCCGCTCATCAACCATGAAAACCGCCAGGGCGGCATCCTCACGGCCAAGGCGCTGATGAAGGAAGGCGGCGTGATCGCCTGCGAGGCCGGCCGCCATCCGTTCCCGCCCATGCACCCCGAGGTGCGCCGCGGCCTGATCGACATCGCGCGCCGGCTCGACCCGCTGGTGCTGCGCTGGGCCCGCTGAACCGGCTGCCGCCATGAACGACACCGCCGCCGACCTCCACGCCACCCGCCTCGTCGCGCTCGACTGGGGCACCAGCTCGCTGCGCGCCTATCGCATGGGCGACGGGGGCCGCGTGCTGGAGCTGCGCCACCGGCCCTGGGGGATCATGCACCTGCCGCCCGCACCCGCGGGCGAAGACGCCGGCACCGGCGCCGCCTTCGAGCGCGCGCTGCAGTACGCCTGCGGCGACTGGCTGGCCGCCGCGCCGCACCTTCCGCTGCTGGCCTGCGGCATGGTGGGCAGCGCCCAGGGCTGGCGCGAAGCGCGCTACCTGCACACGCCGACCTCGCTCGATGCGCTGGCGCGGGGACTGACCCGGGTGGAACGCCCCGGCGGCCAGCCGCTGCACATCGTGCCGGGCCTGCTGCAGCCCGGCGACCTGCCCAACGTGATGCGCGGCGAGGAGACCCAGGTGCTGGGCGTGCTGGCCCTGCGGCCCGCCGATGACGCCGGCCCCTGGCTGGTCGGCCTGCCCGGCTCCCACAGCAAGTGGGTGGTGGCGCAGCGTGGCGGCATCGAGGGCTTCCACACCTTCATGACGGGCGAGGTGTTCGCCGCGCTGCGCGGCCACACCATCCTGGGCAGGACCATGGCGCCAGCGGGCGCGCAGGACGGCGCCGCGCCGGACGACGAGGCCTTCATGCGCGGGCTGAAAGTGGCCGGCGGCAGCGACGCCGGCCTGGGCCTGCTCTCGCACCTCTTCAGCACCCGGACCCTGGGACTCACGGGCGTGCTGCCCGCCGGCGCCCAGGCCGACTACCTCTCGGGCCTGCTCATCGGCCACGAGGTCGCCGCCCTCGCCTGCGTGCACCCGCCGGGCAGCGCGGCAGCGCCCGTCCAGCCGCTGCTCTGCGGCGAGCCGGACCTGTGCCGCCGCTACGCGCTGGCACTGCGGCTGCAGGGCTTCGCCGAGCCCGCCATTGCCGCCCAGGCCACGCCCATCGGGCTCTGGCAGATCGCCCGGGCCGCCGGCCTGCCGGCCGGAGGAGCGCCCCAACCCTCATCCGCAGAGAGCCTTGCAGCATGACCACCATCGACCACACCCTGTTCCACGCCCTGCAGCGCTGCGGCCTCATCGCCATCCTGCGCGGCATCCAGCCCCATGAGGCCGTGCCGATCGGTCAGGCCCTGTACGACGCCGGCTTCCGCATCATCGAGGTACCGCTCAACTCCTCCGAGCCGCTGGCCAGCATCCGCGCGCTTCGCGATGCCCTGCCCGCCGACTGCGTGGTGGGAGCGGGCACGGTGCTCTCCGCACAGGATTGCGCCGACGTGGCCGAGGCCGGCGGGCAGATCATCGTCATGCCGCACAGCGATGCGGCGGTGATCCGCGCCGCGCGCGCGGCCGGCCTGGCCTGCGCGCCCGGCGTGGCGACGCTGACCGAGGCCTATGCCGCGCTGGCAGCCGGCGCCAACCTGCTCAAGCTCTTCCCGGCCGAAGCGCTTCCACCCGCCGTGCTCAAGGCCTGGCGCGCGGTGATCCCGCCCGGCGTGGCGCTGGCGCCCGTCGGCGGCATCGCACCGGAAAGCATCGCCCCCTATGCGGCGGCGGGCGCCAGCGGCTTCGGCCTGGGCTCGGCTCTCTACCGCCCCGGCAACAGCGCGGCCGACGTGGCCCGCAAGGCCGTCGCCTTCATCCAGGCCTGGCACGACGCCTACGGCATGGCCCGCACGTGCGGGCAGGGCGCCGCACCGGTTGCCGCAGCAGCCACCCGTCCATCTCCCACCGCAGCTACCGTTTCCTGAAATTTCCCCGCCATGAAGATCACCCGATTGACCACGTTCCTGGTGCCGCCACGCTGGTGCTTCCTGAAAATCGAGACCGACGAAGGCATCGACGGCTGGGGCGAACCCGTCCTCGAAGGCCGTGCCCAGACCGTGGCCGCCGCCGTGGAAGAACTGGCCGACTACCTCGTCGGCAAGGATCCGCGGAACATCGAGGATCACTGGACGGTGCTCTACCGCGGCGGCTTCTACCGCGGCGGCGGCATCCACATGAGCGCGCTGGCCGGCATCGATCAGGCGCTCTGGGACATCAAGGGCAAGGCCCTGGGCGTGCCGGTGTCCGAGCTCCTGGGCGGCAACGTGCGCGACCGCATCCGCGTCTACAGCTGGATCGGCGGCGACCGGCCGGCCGAGACCGCGCGCCAGGCCCGCGATGCCGTGGACCGGGGCTTCACCGCGGTAAAGATGAACGGCACCGAGGAGATGCAGTTCGTGGACAGCTTCGACAAGGTGGAGCGCTGCCTGCAGAACGTGGCGGCCGTGCGCGAGGCCGTGGGCCCGCACGTGGGCATCGGCGTGGACTTCCACGGCCGCGTCCACCGGCCCATGGCCAAGGTGCTCATCAAGGAACTGGAGCCCTACCGGCTGATGTTCATCAAGGAGCCCGTGCTCAGCGAGCACGAAGAGGCGCTCAAGGAGATCGCGCGCATCTCGTCCACGCCCATCGCCCTGGGCGAGCGGCTGTACTCGCGCTGGGACTTCAAGCGCGTGCTGCAGGAGGGCTACGCCGACATCGTCCAGCCGGACCCGTCGCATGCCGGCGGCATCACCGAAACGCGCAAGATCGCGTCCATGGCCGAGGCCTACGACGTGGCCCTGGCCCTGCATTGCCCCCTGGGGCCCATCGCACTGGCGGCCAACCTGCAGCTCGATGCCGTCTGCTACAACGCCTTCATCCAGGAGCAGAGCCTGGGCATCCACTACAACCAGGGCAACGACCTGATGGACTACGTGTCCAACCCGCAGGCCTTCGCCTACCAGGACGGCATGGTCGCCATACCGCGTGGCCCGGGCCTGGGCATCGAGGTGAACGAAGACTATGTGCGAGAGCGCGCCCGGCAGGGCCACCGCTGGCGCAACCCGGTGTGGCGCCACCGGGACGGCAGCCTCGCGGAATGGTGACGCCCTCCACGGGGGGCCGGCTCCCGGGCCTCCGCTAGGGCGCTGCAGGGCCCATGGCTTCGCGCGCCGCGGCGCGCACCTGCCCCGCGCGTTCGGTGGCCAGCGCCAGCCGGCGCACCATCCACGGGCCGAGATCGCCCTCCTGCGGATCGGGCCAGGACTGTGCCTCGCCGGGACGCGACGGCGGCGCGGCATCCGCCGCCATGGCATCGGCGTCCGGCGGCCCCTCCAATCGGCGGGTGATCGCCTCGGCCGTCTGCGCGAGGGACACCTGCAGCGCCTCCGCATCCAGTCGACCGCGGCGCAGCAGCAGCATCGTCTTGATCGCGGTGAGCTGCGCCAGCAACTGGTAGCAGCGGGCCTGCAGGTGCTCCAGCGCCACGACGTTCGGCTGCACGGCCCTCGGCTCGGCCATGGCCCGCTCGGTGGCCTGCACGAGGGCCGACAGGCTGTCGTAGGCTTCGCGCCGCGCCAGCCGCCAGGCGAGCTCCGGCGCATTGTCCACCGCGTGCAGCTGACCCAGCGCCAGGGCCTCGCGCGCATGCCGCGCCTGCGCCGTCAGCGTGCGCTGCACCAGCGCCGGAATCTGCGAGCGCTCCCACGAGGGCAGCACATACGAGAACGCCCAGGCGATGCCGGTGCCGATCAGCGTGTCGGCCAGCCGCTCCAGCAGGTCGAAGGCCGGGCTGACGGCCCCGCCGTGCAGCATGTGCGACTGCACCAGGCCCAGCACCGTGGCCGCCACCGCGGTGACCAGGTAGCGCCGCACCGCGAAGGCGTGGGCCACGGCCTGCGCCGCCGTCAGGCACAGCACCAGTTGCCACGACGACAGGTGCGCCGCCAGCAGGGCCGCCGCCAGCGCGCAGCCCAGCAGGGTGCCCGCCACGCGGCTGTTGCGGCGCTCCAGCGTCTGCGCCAGGCTGCCGCGCAGCACCACCACGATGGTCAGCAGGATCCAGTAGGCGTGCGTCCCCCAGGGCAGCGCCTGCGCCACCAGGAAGCCCACGGCGATGGCCAGCGCGGCGCGCACCGCATGGCGCAGCGGCGGCGCATCCCAGCGCCAGAGCGTGGCCAGCGGCGCCCAGGACCAGGCCGTGGGGCTGACTAACATCTGCCAGCTGGCGCGCACCACGGACAGGTCCGGCGGGGCCTCGCCGCGCGCGAGCGCATTCATCCGCAGCGCCTCGTCGTTGATGTGCCCCACCCGGTCCGCCAGCCCGCGCGCCAATGCATGCGGCGACGGTCCCGCCATCGCGGCGGACGGCAGCGGATCGCTCCAGCGCAGTTGCGCCAGCGCGGGCCGGGCATCGGCGAAGGGCGCGGGCCGGCTGCCGCGCAGCAGCGCTTGCGCGAGCCGGGCGAACTCCGCCGCCGTGTCGAGCAGCACGCCGCGCAGCGCATGCAGCACCGGCACGTGGCCCGGGTGCGCCTTGAGCGCCTCCACGTCCAGCTCGCACGCCAGCAGGTGGTCCCGCGTCTCCAGCACCTGCACCAGCATGGCTGCCAGCCGCTGGCGGGCCGGCGTGGAGGGCGACTCCAGCACGATGTTGCGCGCGCCCTGCAACTGCTCCGCCAGCGCCGCCTGCCGGTGCAGCAGCAGGCCCGTCAGGGCATGGGGTGCCTCCGACGTGCCGTCCCGCGGATCCGTGCCGTCATGCACTTCATCCTGCGGGCCCTGCGCGCGCGCAGTGGCGCCGCCGGCCGGCGCGCTGTCGAACAGCCGCGCCTGCACGCGCATGAGTGCCGCCAGCGAATACAGCGTGTCGGCCACGAGCTGCACCCGGTAGCGCGCATTGAGCAGCCGGTTCGCCGCCACCGCGTAGAGCACGTACAGCCCCGCGCCCAGCGCGAAATGCGCGGTGATCGCCAGCGCGCCGGGTAGCGGGTCTCCGCCCGGCGGCACGCGCGGGGCCGCGGCCATCGAAAATACCATGGAGAACATCACCGCCACGGCGATCGGAATGCCGCGCCGGCCCCAGGCCATGGCGAGGAAGGCCAGGAAGGTGCCGGGCACCAGCAGCAGGCCCAGGTGCAGCGGATCGCGGTGCAGCCACTGCACCGCGAAGAACAGGGGAATGCCCAGCAGCGGCGCGGGCAGCATCTGCCAGAGCTTGCCGCGGCGCGGCCCGGGCAGGTCCGGCGGCGAGCAGACGATCACGCCCACCGACGCGGCCGCCGCAGCGGCGGCACCCAGCCAGACGTGCACGGCCACGGAAATGAGCAGCAGGCCCAGCGCCACGGACACCCCGTTGGCCACATAGTGGCTGAGCGCCACGCGCACGGCCGCCCGCAGGCGGTAATTCGAATAAAACCTCATACCCTGCCGAGGGTACTGCAGCGGTGCGCCCCTTGCAGCCACGGGGGGCATCTGCCGCGTGTAGCATCCGCACGGCCGGGCTGCAAAGCCGCTTCCCTCCTTTTTCCGGACATGTCCCGCAAGTGACTTCCTGCCTTCCGACTCCCCTGTGCCGCCCACCCTCTGCCGGGGTCCGCGAACGGCCCGCGATGCGGCGACTGGCCGCCTGGACCACGCTGTGCTGCCTCGCCGCGCTGCTGGCGGGATGCGCGGGCGTCACGGTGTCGGCCGTATCGCCGCGCGACTACCTCGCGCAGCGCCGCGGCGACGTGCTCACCACCGGACGGCTGAGCGAGGCCTCCGAGGAGGTGCTGCGCGTGCTGGGCACCGACGGCGATGCCTGCGACCAGGACATGCCCGCCTGCCGCCAGATGCTCACGGCCTCGACCGGCGTCGATGAGGAGCAGCGCCTGTCCTCCCTGGCGGAACTCTGGCTGCTCGCCGCGCTGCGGGACAGCGGCGACCGCAGGGCCGGCGGCCCGGCCCCCGACACCCCCGCCAGCGAGGACCAGCAGCTGGACGCCTGGCTGGAAACCGCGCGCCACGCCTGGGCCTACCTCTTCTTCACGCCGCGCGGCCCGGAGGCGCGCGCCTTCGAGGACCGCCAGACCCAGGTGCGCGACTACTACAACTTCGCCACCCAGCAGGCCCTGGCGGGCATGTTCTCGCGCTACCGCCGCGCCGTGGCCGCGGAGGGCGGCGAGCTGCCCCCCGGCAGGCGCCTGGAGTGGGGCGGCTGGCGCGTGCGCAGCGATGCCTCCGACCTGCGCCTGCCCAGCGGCGCGCCGGAGCCCAGCGAACTGATCGCGGCCTCGACGCTGCGCTTCTCGGGCCTGCGCAACACCTACCGGCGCGACGGTTTCGGGGCCGAGCTGGTCACCGCCATGCAGCCCGTGGGCGATGCGCCCCTGCCGGGCGGCCCGCGCCGCAGCGCCCTGCAGGCGGCCTCGGACTCGGAGCAGCCCT
Organism: Paracidovorax cattleyae; assembly: GCF_900104515.1. Classification (GTDB taxonomy): domain Bacteria; phylum Pseudomonadota; class Gammaproteobacteria; order Burkholderiales; family Burkholderiaceae_C; genus Paracidovorax; species Paracidovorax cattleyae. The sequence continues at coordinate 56,752 of NZ_FNJL01000009.1, read as the reverse complement.
TCCGCGAAATGCCCTATCCCTCCGTCACGGCCCTGCTGCGCTTCGACGGACGCACGCTCGGCGAGGTGCTGGAAACGCGCGACGTGCAGGTGGAACTCTACGATCCCTACCACACGGCGCAGGTCGCGCTCGCGGGACGCCGCGTGCCGCTGGCCGGCAATTTCACGGCAGGCTATGGCCTGTGGCTCGCGCGGTCGGGGTTCGCGGTGCAGGCCATGCGCAGCCTGCTGGGCATGGAGGACGGCCTGTCGGAACCGCGCATCCACCTCATGCAGCCTTACGACCCCTCGCGGCGCACCATCGTCATGCTGCACGGCCTCGCGAGCAGCCCCGAGGCGTGGATCAACGTCGCCAACGAGGTGCTGGGCGACGAGACGCTGCGCCAGAACTACCAAGTGTGGCAGGTGTACTATCCCACCAACCTGCCGCTCTGGGTGAACCGCCAGGCGATCGAGGAGGCCCTGGAGCGCACCATCGCCCACTTCGATCCGGCGGGCACGGCCACCGCGTCGCGCGGCATGGTGCTGGTGGGCCACAGCATGGGCGGCGTGCTCGCGCGGCTGCTGGTTTCGGATTCGGGCGACGCGCTGTGGGACGCCATGCTCGCCGAGCGCCCTCTGTCCCGGGAAGACCGCGAGGCACTGCAGCCCGAACTGGATCCGCTGCTGCGTTTCCACGCCCTGCCCCAGGTCGGCCGGGCGATCTTCATCGCCGCGCCGCACCGCGGCACGCCGGTGGCCCGCCATCGGATCACGCGCTGGCTGTCCAACCTCGTGACCCTGCCCCTGGCCACCATGGAGCGGTTCGCGGACGTCACCCGGCGGCTCTCGCATACCGAGGCGCCGGAAGGCGGCAGCAGCGTGGTGCGCCTGCCCAACAGCATCGACAACCTGAGCGACACCGATCCCCTCGTGCAGGCCGCCGCGCACCTGCCCGTCTCGCCGCGCGTGCCCTACCACTCGATCATGGGCCGGGCGTCGGAGGACGGCCCGCTGGCGGCATCGACCGATGGCGTCGTGCCCTATGCCAGCGCACACCTGGACGGAGCCGTCTCGGAACGCATCATTGCCTCCGGCCACAGCGTGCAGGAGCAGCCCGGCGCCATCCTCGAGATCCGGCGCATCCTGCGGGACAACCTGCCCACGGGCGCTCCTGGGGCACCCGCCGCGCGGTAGCCCTCGCCAGGCTCAGGCGCCGAGCCGGGCCACCGCACCCACCAACGGGCGCTGCAGCACGCGGGCGGGCGCGGGGGCCGGCGCCCGGGCCGCCGGCGAGCCATGGGCCCGAGCCTCCACCCGGAACACGGCCACCGCGGCCACCAGGTGGTCCGCCTGGGTGTGCAGTGCATCCGCAGCGGCTGCGCTCTGCTGCACCAGGGACGCGTTCTGCTGCGTGGCCTGGTCCATCTGCGTCACGGCTTCGCCCACCTGGCCCACGCCCATGCGCTGCTCGCGGCTGGCGATGCTGATTTCCGAGACCACCTCCGTCACCCGCTGGATGGAATCCACCACCTCCGCCATGGTGGCGCCCGCCTCGTCCACCAGCGCCGTGCCGCTCTGCACCTGTGCCACGCTCGTCCAGCTTCTGCCAGACATTCACGAATTCCTCACGGGCCTGCGGGTCCTTCACTTCCGTCAGGAAGGCGGCGTCGTTGTCGGCAATCCGCTGGTACTTGGTATCGATGTCGGCCAGCGTCTCCTTCAGGGCCTCGGGGAGCGCACCAGCATGGCATGGCGGATCTGCAGGGAGATCTGGGTGATGCTCAGCTCCGTGCTCGCGATGCGGGTGAGCTGCGGCACGCGCCTGTGGCCGGTCGCATCCGCCAGTTCGCCCACGCGGCTCCATTGCGTCCAGGCCATCACCGCGGCGGCAGCCAGGGCGACGATGAGCACGACGGAGACGGCATACAACCGGCGCGCGATGCCGGGGCGGAAAAAAACAGCAAGCATGGGGAGATGCCTTGGGGCCGGGAGGGGGATAAAATGATACAAACAATTTTCAACAGGGCATGTGTTTTTATCAATTGCATGGCACATGTCATGCCCCGACCCGGTTAACTCCGCACGTCACCGCACCGGAAACAGCGCCTGATGTGACGCCGCGCGCTTCGCGGCTACGCCGTCAGGCGCGCGCGCAGAACCTGCCAGAGCCTCCGCGCGGATTCGGCGCGGTCTTCGAGGGCGGCCAGTTCCACCTCGCGCGCCAGGGCGCCGTCCTCGGCCCGGCCCAGGGTGCGCAGCACGCTCGCAAGGCTGTGGCAGAGCCTGCGCAGCGCCGCGAGGTCGGACGACTGCAGTGCCCGGTCGCCTTCGGCGGCATCGCGGCCGAACTGCAGGAGGCAGGCGGCGCGGTAGGTATGGAACAGGGCGGCATCCCCACTGAAATACTCCCGGATGGCCACGGCCTCCGCACCCGCCGCCACGGCACTGCCGGGGTCGGCTCCATGCGGCGCCGTCCGCGCGGCGCCGTCCGCAGCGGGCGCCAGCGGACCGGGATCGGCCAGCGCCTCCCGCACGCACCGCTCCAGTGCCGCCACGGCGACGGGCTTGTCCAGCGCGCGCCACGCCCCGCAGGCAGCGAGCTCCTGCCGCACGGCATGGTCCAGCCCGGCGCTGAGCACCACGATGCGCGCCCCGCCCGCCAGGCCGGGCTCGGCCTGCAGGCGCCGCAGCAGGCCCATGCCCGACTCGCCGGGCAGCATCAGGTCGGTGATGACCAGCGCGGCGCGGTACTCCTGCAGCCATGCCAGAGCGGACTCGACACAGGGGCAGGTCTGCACCGCGACCGGCAGGATCTCCAGCGCCATCGACACGAAGCGCGCGACCGAGGGATCGTCCTCCACCAGCAGCACGACAGGCTTGGCCATGGTCTGTCCGCGTTCCACCGCACCGTGCTCAGCCGCGGGCGGCCAGGCTGGCCCGCAGCGCCTCCGGCAGCTGCGCCACCATGGCGGGCTTGTGGATCACCGGCAGGCCCTGCAGGGCAAAGGCGTAGGGCTCGCGCTCGGCTTCCGAGAGCGAGGTCACCACGATGAGCTGCACCCGGGCGAACTGCACGTGCGACCGCAGGCTGGTGATGAGCGCCGCGCCGTCCAGGCCCGGCAGCAGGATGTCCACGATGAGCACGTCCGGCTCGAGCTTGCCGCACATGGCCAGGCCGGAGATGCCGTCGCTGGCGATGTGCAGGGACACTTCGGGGAACTGCTGGTCCAGCAGCAGCCGGATCAGGTTCTGGTAGTGGACGGAGTCCTCGATGAGCAGCACCTTGGCGCGACCCCCCGAGGTACTGCGTGCCGCCGCTGCCCCGCCCGCGGCGGTGCCGCGGCCCACCTCCCTGGAACGCAGCCAGCGCTCCACCGAGTCGCGCGAGATGCGGCGGTGTCCGCCGGGGGTCTTCCAGGCCTCCAGTTCGCCCCGGTCCACCATGAGCTGGATGGAGCGCACAGCCATGCCTAGCAATTTGGCGGTTTCAAGGGTGGTGTAGTGGTCGTTCTGGGCGTCTTCTGAATTCGGCATAGCTGGCATTGTGCCTCTGTGTGAGATGCAAGATGTAGGCAGTATGTGTCTTGTGGAATTCATTCCACTTGCATTGGGCAAATCTAATAAATATGATTCAACTTTTGCAAGGGACTGCGCGCCCATCCATGAAGACCGTACTCATCGTTGACGACCATGCGGATATCCGCCGCCTCCTGCGCATGACGCTGGAAGAACAGGACGTGTCGCTGCACGAGGCGGCCAGCGGCGAGACCGCGCTGGCAGTGGCGCGCGCGCAACGACCTGACGTCGTCCTGCTGGACGTGATGATGCCCGGCGCGTTCGACGGCGTGGAGGTCTGCCGCCGCATCCGTGCCGACCCGCAGCTCTCGCACACCCGCGTGATCATGCTGAGCGCGGGCGACGACCTGCGCGACCGCGCGGCAGGCCTGGCTGCCGGCGCCATCGAATTCATCGCCAAGCCTTTCAGCCCCGCGCGCATCGCCGAAGCGGTGCGGCGCCTCGACACCGCCATGGCGGCCCCGGCGGGCGGCTGATGCGGCACCCCCTGCAGGGCCTGGCTCCCGGCCTGCACGGCAGCGCAGCCGCACTGGCGCTGGCCTGGGCCCTGGCGGCAACGCCTCTGGCCGTGGGCGCAGGGCCCGTGGCCGAGCGGGTGAAGGCGCGTGGCACATTGCATGTCTGCATCTGGCCCAGCTACCGGGGAGTGACCTACCGCGACCCGCGCACGCATGCGCTCAGCGGCATAGACATCGAGCTGTCGGGCCACTTCGCCCGTGAACTGGGCGTGCGGCTGCAGTATGTCGATTCGTCCATGGACGCCATCGTGGCCGACCTCATGGACGAACGATGCGATGTCGCCATGTTCGCGCTCGGCATGATGCTGCCGCGCCTGCAGCAACTGCAGTTCAGCCAGCCTTATCTCCAGAGCGGCGTGTTCGCCATCACGACCAGGCGAAGCTCGGTGATCCGGCAATGGTCCGACCTCGACCGGCCCGGCGTGGCGGTCGCCGTGCAGAGCGGGGCGGCCATCCAGCTGCAGGCGGAGCGGCATTTCCGGCATGCGCGCATCGTGCCGGTGCGGCCGCCGGACAGCCGCGAGCGCGAACTGCTCTCGGGCCGGGTGGATGCCTTCATGACCACCGGCGTCTATGCCCAGCAGCTCGCGCAGAAGGCGGACTGGGTACAGCTCATCGCACCTCCAGAGCCCTTCCTCGGCATTCCCGCCGCCTATGCGGTGCGTCCCGGCGACGAGGCGTGGCTGGCCACCGTGGAAGGTTTCGTCGCGCGCATCAAGCGCGACGGCCGGCTGCGCGAAGCGACCCGGCGCCATGGCCTCGATGCCATGGCGTTGCACTGATGCGCATGCCGTTCCTGCAGCGCGCACTGGGGAAGCTCTCGCGGCGCCTGTCGCTCTGGCCCGCCGGCACCCCGGTGCTGATCGCCGGCCTCGCCGCGGCGGTGGGAGCGGTGGCGAGCGCGCTCGTGGTGAGCATCGGCGACCTGCGCAGCGCCATGGCCACCAGCGAGGGACAGGCCCGGCTGCTCGCCCGGGTGCTGGAAGACCAGACGACGCGCACCTTCGATTCGGCCGAGATGGTGCTGGCGACCCTGGCGCACGCGCAGACCACCGCCCCCCATGGCGGCGCCGAGCGCCAGGCCGACGCCGGCGAGGCCATGCGGCAGGCCCTCACCGCCCTGCCCTTCATCCGCAGCGTTTCGCTGGTGGACGAGCGCGGACGGGTGCTGGCGAGCACCGACTCCGCCATCACCGGCATGGATATCGACCGCAAGCGCCTGGGCCCGTGGCAGGAAGCGGGCGGCCAGTACATCGGACCACGGCTGCCGGGGCGCGGGCTGGAGAGCCTGCAGCGCGGGGTGCCCCCGCCCCCCGCCCCGCCGGGCCTGGCCTTTGTTCCGCTGCTCCACGGATTCCGGGACTACGCGGGTACGCCGATGATGCTGGTGGCGCTGGTCAACCAGGACGCGCTCTCCAACTTCCAGTACCTGGCGCTCGAATCGCTCAGCTACGACGCGGTGATCGCCACGGACGACGGGCACCTGCTGGCGTCGTCGATCCCCCTGCCAGACCCGGGCGCCAGGGACATCGCCTCGCTGCCGGTGTTCACGCGCCTGCTGCCGCTGAGCGAGCACGGCAGCTACATGGGCCCGGGGGTGCAGGGGCCCGAACGCATCCTGGCCTACCGGGCATCCCGCAGCAAGCCGCTGGTGGTCATCGTGGAAGAGCCCGAGCACGAGGCCTTCATGCGCTGGCTGGCAGAGTCCTACCCGTTCCTGGCCATGGAACTGGGGCTCGTGGCGCTGGCGCTCGCGCTCACCTGGATCGCCTGGCGCAGCCTCCGCGCCCGCGAGGCGGCACGGGCTGCAGTGGACGCCGCGCAGGGCCGCATCGCGCGCAGCGAGCGCGACCTGGCGCTGCTGCTGCGCAGCGTGCAGGAACTGATCTTCCGCACCGACCGCGATGGCGTGCTCACCTACGTGAACGCCCGCTGGAGCGCGTTATGGGGAGAGCCGCCGGCCTCGGCGATCGGGCGCCGGCTCCAGGACCTGGTGGGCCCGGAAGGCCAGGAGCGTGTGGCCGCGATGCTGGATCCGGGCTCCCAGGCCGCGCTGCGCACCCGCCAGTTGCGCGTGCGCTCGCCCCTGGGCGACGAGCGCGTGCTCGACGTGGCCGCGGTGCCGCTGCGTGCCGGCGACGGCCGGGTGCTCGCCTTCGCCGGCAGCGCCGTGGACGTGACCGAGCGCGAGCGGGCCGACCAGCGCCTGCGCGCCCAGCTAGCCTTCCAGAACCTGCTGCTGGAGACCAGCCCCCAGCCGATGATGCTGACCGACCTGACCCACCGCGTGGTGCTCGTGAACCGCTCCTGGGAGCAGGCCATGGGCTGTCCGCGGGAACGCATCGTGGGGCAGCGCGGGCCCCTCTATCCGGGCGAGGAAGCGGACAACTCGGCGCTCTCGGCCGGCGGCGGCACCACCCTGGAACGCGACCTACCCTACGGCGACGGCACACGGCGCGCCACGCGCGTGCTCAAGGCCGCCGTGCACGGAGACCACGGCGACGTCACGGGCGTGCTCAGCATCCTGGTGGACATCAACGAATTCCGCGAGGCCGAGCGCGCCACGCGCGAGGCGCACGACGCCGCCGAGGAAGCGGCCCGCACACGCTCCCAGTTCGTGGCCAACATGAGCCACGAGCTGCGCACGCCGCTGCAGGCCATCATCGGCTTCGCGGAACTGGGCTCGGCGCGCAGCCAGGACGAACGGCTGGGCGCGATGTTCGCCGACATCCTCGCGGCCGGCCAGCGCATGCTGACGCTGGTGAACGATCTGCTCGACGTGGCCAAGATCGAGAGCGCCATCGGCACCATCCACCTGGAGCGCACCGACCTGCGCGGCCACGTGCGCACCGTGGCGCGCGAACTCGCCCCCCTGGTCGCGTCGCGCCGACAGGACCTGCGGATCGACCTGCCGCTGCATCCCCTGGTGGCCCGGGCGGACCCGCAGCGCTTCCAGCAGGTCGTGCGCAACGTGCTGGCGAATGCCATCAAGTTCTCACCGGACGGCTCCTGCATCCAGTTGCGCGCCGGCATGGATGCCGACGACACCATCTACATCGAAGTGCAGGACCAGGGCCCCGGCATCCCCCCTGCCGAGCTGGAACGCATCTTCGACGCCTTCGCCCAATCGAGCTTCACGCGCAACCGGTCCGGCGGCACGGGCCTGGGCCTGGCCATCTGCCGCAAGATCGTGCAAGCGCTGGACGGCCGCATCCACGCGCGCAATGTGGAAGGCGGCGCGGTCTTCCGCATCGAGCTTCCCGTCCGCGGGCCGGCAGACACCCTGCCCGCGCCCCTCTGAACACGGCAGCCCCGCGCGAAACCGGTTATGGTGGAGCGCCCGCCGCGCCGCCGGACGGCGCGGCCCCCGCGTCCCACCTCCACCCACTTCCACCGAGATCCAATCCCATGAAAGCCACCTGGAACGGCGTGGTCGTCGCCGAGAGCGACGACACGGTCCTCGTCGAGGGCAACCACTACTTCCCCGAAAGCGCGCTCAAGCCGGAGTACTTCACCTTCAGCAACCACCGCACCACCTGCCCCTGGAAAGGCCAGGCCGCCTACCGGTCGCTGCTGGTGGACGGCGAGCTGAATCCGGATGCCGCCTGGACCTATCCCGACCCGCATCCCGAGGCCGAGCAGATCCGCGGCCGCTTCGCCTTCTGGAAAGGCGTGAAGGTCGAGGCCTGAGCGTTTACGCGGTTATACCTGCCCGCACTGGACAATCATGTGGATAACCCGGGAAAGGCACTGTACGGCGGCCGCAAGTGCTTGATTTCCCTGGAAAACCCACGCACTGCCCAAATTTTGTGCAATCTGCGTCCAACCGGCGCCCGGTTATCCCGCACCGCATGGGACAACAATGTGGATAACACGGGAGCAGCGCTGTATGGCGATCGCAAGTGGTTGATCCATAAGGCATGGATTCCCATTGCACAAAAATTGTGCAGTGGGAAACCCTCGCTGGACACCCCCATGGCGCCGTGCTCCGTCGCTGATTCCACCCTGTCCCGCCAGCCCGGCGGTTCCTTCCCATGAAGTCTTCCGCCCCCACGCCCCCGTTCTTCATCGCCCGCGTCGGCAGCGACGGCACCCAATGCGATGCCTGGCCCGAGCAGACCCTGCTGCAATCCATGGAGCAGGGCGGCATCGACTGGCCGAGCTCCTGCCGCAACGGCACCTGCCGCACCTGCATCGGCATGCTCACCGAAGGCTCGGTGCGCTACGCCATCGAGTGGCCGGGCCTGTCCCGCGAGGAAAAGGCCGAGGGCTGCGTCCTGCCCTGCGTGGCCTACCCCAACAGCGACGTGCACCTGGAGACCTCCGCGGTCTGAAGCCGCGTCCACGGTCCGGCGCGGCGCCCGCCCCTCTTGCGGGACGGCGCCCACCTTCGCCAGAATGGTCCCACCCTGCGGGATAAAAGAGGGAGAGAGGACCATGAACGACACCATCGAGGCGGCGCGCCGGCAAGGCGCCCGCGGCGCCGGCGTGCCCACGCGCGCCGACATCCTGCGCGAATGCGCCGAGGCTGACGCGCGCTGGGCGGCCGCGCCGGGCCGCAACCTCGTGCTGCTCTTCGACGGCACGGGCAACATCCTGGGCAACGAGCAGGACACCAACGTCGTGAAACTGCTGCGCATGCTGGACAAGGGACCTGCCGCGCCGGGCGGGGGCGCCGAGCAGCTCGTGTACTACGACCCGGGCGTGGGCACCGCCAACCTGTTCCCGCCGGCCAACGTCGCCGCCCGGCTGCGGCAGGCCGGCGACCGGCTGTCGGGCCTCGCGCTCGGCAGCGGCGTGTTCCACAACATCGCGGGCGCCTACCAATTCCTCTCGCGCACCTACCGGCCGGGGGACCGCATCTACCTGCTGGGCTTCTCGCGGGGGGCGTTCACCGCACGCGCCGTGGCCGGCATGGTCAACATGTACGGGCTCGTCCACCCGGAAGGCCTGCCGCTGCTCGAGAACCTGGTGCGCACCTATTTCGCGCCGCCGCAGCGCCGCAATCCGTCGGGCTCGCGCGAGCGCGAGGACTTCGCGCGCGACGTGGCCGAGAACTTCTCCCTGGGCCGCATGCCCCTGGTGCATTTCGTGGGCGTCTGGGACACCGTGGAATCCATCGGCATCGGGCTGCTGGGCGGGCTGAAGATCACCAATTCGGCCGGCTTCGCCTGCAAGCGCTTCGCCCACGTCCGGCATGCGATGTCCCTGCACGAGTCGCGCATGCCCTACATGCCCCGGCGCTACGACGATCCGTATTTCTCCGACCGGGAGCGCATGCACCGCAGCTTCGCGCAGCGCTGGTTCCGCGGCGTGCACAGCGACGTGGGCGGCTCCTACGCGCGGGACGGGCTGTCGCGCACCACGCTGCGCTGGATGGCCGACGAGGCCTGCGCGCAGGGGCTGCGGCTGGACCGCAGCCAGTTGCAGCCCGGCGATCCGCACACGCCCATGCACGACCAGGCCTACGACTGTCCCTACTGGGCCTGGGCAGGCCTGGACGCGCGCGACCGCCAGCCCGACGACGTCGTCGATGCCAGCGCGCTGCCCATCGCGGCCGCGGTGCCTGCGGAACACCTGCCGCGCACCCAGCCCTGGCGCATGCTGGGATGGGTGCTTCCGGTCGTGGTCGCGCTGCTGCTCGCGGCCGCCACCCAGGCCGGACGCGGCGCCTGCGTGCTGGACGGCGCCCCGGGATGGATGCGCGCCATGCCGTCGCTGACCCAGCTCACCGCCGCGTGGCAGGCCGCGTCCGGGGCGTCCTGCAGCCCCCTCGCCCTGCGCGAGGCCCTGGCCTGGGACACCCTCTTCGTCCTCGCCTATACCCTGTGGCTGCCCTACCCCGTGGCCTGGGCCCTGCGCCGCCTGGTATGGCGCGCGGTGCCGCGCGGGCGCCGCCTCGCCTGGCTGCCACGCCACGCCCACTGGCTCATGGGCCTGCTGGCGGCCACGGATCTGACCGAGAACCATGCGCTGCTGCACATGGACGCGGCGCCCTGGGGCACGGCCGCCGCCATCCTCTGCGCCGCCAAGCTCGCCTGCCTGGCGCTGCTGGCGGCCGTGCTGTGCCAGGGCGCCCTGGCGGGCCCGGAGCGCCCGCGACAGGACTCCGCCGCAGGGGCGGGCCGCCTGCACTAAAATCCCCCCTTTGCCGGAGCCCGCACGCTCCCGCGCCGCGCGCGGCGGCGCCCGCCCCACGGCGGCGCGCCCGGCCGCCCGGACCACCGAAAGCCCGCTCCCCATGAACACCCCCCTCCCCCCCGCGTCCATCTCGCCCGTCGAAGACATCGTGGCGGAAATGCGCGCCGGGCGCATCGTCATCCTCGTGGACGAGGAAGACCGCGAGAACGAAGGCGACCTGGTCCTGGCTGCCGACCACGTCACCCCCGAAGCGATCAATTTCATGGCGCGCTTCGGCCGCGGCCTCATCTGCCTCACGCTCACCCGCGAGCGCTGCGAGCTGCTGCGGCTGCCGCCCATGGTCGCGCGCAACGGCACCAAGATGGGCACGGCCTTCACCGCCTCCATCGAGGCCGCCGAGGGCGTCACCACCGGCATCTCCGCCGCAGACCGCGCCCGCACCGTGCAGGCCGCCGTGGCTCCGGATGCCAAGGCCTCCGACCTGGTGCAGCCCGGCCACATCTTCCCGCTGCAGGCGGTCGATGGCGGCGTGCTCATGCGCGCCGGCCACACCGAAGCCGGCTGCGACCTGGCCGCCATGGCCGGCTGCAGCCCTTCCGCCGTCATCTGCGAGGTCATGAAGGACGACGGCACCATGGCCCGCCTGCCCGACCTGCAGCAGTTCGCCGCCGAGCACGGCCTGAAGATCGGCACCATCGCCGACCTCATCGAATACCGCAGCCGCAACGAGACGCTGGTGCGCAAGGTGGGCACCCGCCCGCTGCAGACGTCCGCCGGCGAGTTCATCGCCCACGCCTTCCGCGACGGCCCCAGCCAGTCGGTCCACATCGCGCTGGTGCGCGGCACCTGGGGCGAGCACGACAGCGTTCCCGTGCGCGTGCACGAGCCCCTGTCCGTGCTGGACGCGCTCGAGGTGGGCCGCGACATGCACTCCTGGGACCTGGATGCCAGCCTGCGCCACATCGCGCAGCACGGCAGCGGCGTCGCCGTGCTGCTGAACTGCGGCGAGAGTGCCGAGCAGCTGCTCGCCCAGTTCGACGGCACCGCCCGCGCGTCGCACGCGCCGGAGCGCGGCCGCATGGACCTGCGCACCTACGGCGTGGGCGCGCAGATCCTGCGCGAGTGCGGCGTCACGCGCATGCAGCTCATGGGCCAGCAGCGCCGCCTGCCCAGCATGACCGGCTACGGCCTCGAGATCACCGGATACATCCCCAAGGAATAAGACACACCATGTTTGGCGCAGACAAAGGAACCGCGGACAGGCTCGACGGCAGGAAGCTGCACATCGGCATCGTGCAGGCCCGCTTCAACGAGGGCATCACCGAGGCCCTGGCGGCCGCGTGCCGCGAGGAACTGCTCGCCCTGGGCGTGCAGGAAAAGAACATCCGCCACGTGCGCGTGCCCGGTGCCCTGGAAGTGCCCCTGGCGCTGCAGGCCCTGGCCGAGCAGGACGAATACGACGCGCTCATCGCGCTGGGCTGCATCATCCGCGGCGAGACCTACCACTTCGAGCTGGTGGCCAACGAGTCCGGCGCCGGCGTGACGCGCGTCTCGCTCGACACCCAGACCCCGATCGCCAACGCCATCCTGACCACCGAGAACCTGGAGCAGGCCGTCGCCCGCCAGACCGAGAAGGGGCGCGATGCGGCCCGCGTGGCCGTGGAAATGGCGAACCTGCTGGAGGAACTGTCTTGAGCGACGACGCCTCCTCCACCCCGGCGCCGGGCGGCGCCAGGCGCCCGCCGCGGCAGGCACGCACCGGCACCACGTCCACGGGCGCGCGCAAGGCCGCGTCCAAGTCCGCCCGCAGCCGCTCGCGCGCCTTCGCGCTGCAGGCCCTCTACCAGCACATCGTGGGCCGCAACGAAGCCACGGCGATCGACGTGTTCACGCGCGACCTCTCCGGCTTCCACAAGGCCGATGCGGCGCACTACGACGCCCTGCTGCACGGCTGCATCGAGAACGCCGAAGCGCTCGACGCGCTGATCACCCCGAAGCTCGACCGCACGCTGGAAGAGATCTCCCCCATCGAGCATGCGACCATGTGGATCGGCGTGTACGAGTTCCAGCACTGCCTGGACGTGCCGTGGCGCGTGGTCATCAACGAATGCGTCGAGCTCGCCAAGGAGTTCGGTGGCACCGACGGCCACAAGTACGTGAACGGGGTGCTCAACGGCCTGGCGCCCACGCTGCGGGCGGCCGAGGTCGCCGCCGACCGCGCGCCCGGCGCCGCGGCGGACCGCACGGACTGAGCGCGGGCCGCGCGCCCCACCCTTTTCGCCAGCCCCCGGCTGCCGCCCGGCTCCCCCGCGGGGAGCGGTGCGCAGCCACAGCCTCCTTCCGGACATCCCTCCCATGAAGTTCTCCCGGCGCGCCGAGCGCATCGAACCCTTTTACGTGATGGAGATCGCCAAGGCCGCGCAGGCCCTGGCCCGCGAGGTGGCCGGCGGCCCGGAGCCGATGATCTTCCTGAACATCGGCGAGCCCGACTTCACCGCCCCGCCGCTGGTGCGCGAGGCCGCCGACCGCGCCCTGCGCAGCGGCGCCGCCCAGTACACCAACGCCCTCGGCCTGGACGCGCTGCGCGAACGCATCAGCGGCTGGTACGCCGAGCGCTTCGGCGTGGCCGTGCCGGCGCGCCGCATCGTGGTCACGGCGGGTGCCTCCGGCGCCCTGCAGCTCGCCTGCCTGGCGCTCATCGAGCAGGGCGACGAGGTCCTCATGCCGGACCCGAGCTATCCGTGCAACCGCCATTTCGTGAGCGCGGCGGACGGCCGTGCGGTGCTCGTGCCCTCCACCGCCGGGGAACGCTTCCAGCTCAGCGCCGGCAAGGTCGCCGCGCACTGGGGCCCGAAGACGCGCGGCGTGCTGCTGGCCTCGCCCTCCAACCCCACGGGCACCTCGATCGCGCCCGATGAACTGCGCCGCATCCACGCCGCCGTGCAGGCGCGCGACGGCTTCACCCTCATCGACGAGATCTACCTCGGCCTCTCCTACGAGGAGGCCTTCGGGCACACGGCGCTCGCGATCGGCGAGGACATCGTCAGCATCAACAGCTTCAGCAAATACTTCAACATGACGGGCTGGCGCCTGGGCTGGATGGTCGTGCCCGATGCCATGGTCCCGGTCGTGGAGCGGCTGGCGCAGAATCTCTTCATCTGCCCGAGCACCGTGGCGCAGCATGCGGCGCTGGCCTGCTTCGAGCCGGACAGCATCGCCGAGTACGAGCGCCGCCGCGCCGAGTTCAAGGCCCGCCGCGACTGCTTCATCCCCGCGCTCGAATCCCTGGGACTGTCCGTGCCCGTGCGGCCGGACGGCGCCTTCTACGCCTGGGCCGACTGCACCGCCGCGGCGCGGCGCCTGGGCGTGGAAGGCAGCTGGGATTTCGCCCACGAGGTCATGCGCCGCGCCCACCTGGCCCTCACGCCGGGGCGCGACTTCGGCAGCCATGCGCCGGAAACTTTCGTGCGCTTTTCCACGGCCAACTCCATGGCGCAGCTGCAGGAAGCCGTGGCGCGGCTGTCCCGGCTGCTGGGCTGACGCACGGCGCGAGGCACTGCCCCATGAGCTTCGAATGGCCCGTGCGCATCTACTGGGAAGACACGGATGCCGGCGGCATCGTCTTCTATGCCAACTACCTGCGCTTCTTCGAGCGCGCCCGCACCGAATGGCTGCGCTCGCTGGGGGTGCAGCAGCAACGGCTGCGGGAACTCGCGGGGGGCATGTTTGTCGTAACCGACGCGCGCGTGCGCTATTTGCGCCCCGCCCGGCTGGACGATGAACTGATTGTTACGGCCGCGCTCGAGGAAAGTGGAAGGGCATCCCTGACAATACGCCAGCGAGCGCTCCTGAAATCGGAGCACATGACAGAATCGGAGCCTTCGCCCCTGTGCGAGGGCTCCGTTCGCATCGGATGGGTCGACGCCGCCACGCTGCGCCCCGCCCGGATTCCCGGCCACCTTCTGGAACAACTCTCATCATCATGAATTCGCAAGACATGTCCATCCTGCACCTGGTGCTCAATGCCAGCTGGGTGGTGCAACTCGTCATGGCGCTGCTGATCGGCGTGTCCATCGCCAGCTGGGCCGCCATCTTCCGCAAGCTGTTCGCGCTCAAGCGCGTCCGGTCGCTCAACGACGAGTTCGAGCGCGAGTTCTGGTCGGGCACCAGCCTGAACGACCTCTACGCCAGTGCCGCGCAGAACGCCAAGAACGCCGGCCCCATGGAGCGGATCTTCGCCAGCGGCATGCGCGAGTTCCAGAAGCTGCGCGAGCGCCGCATCACCGACCCCGGCACCCTGCTCGACGGCGCGCGCCGCGCCATGCGCGCGAGCTTCCAGCGCGAAATGGACGTGGTGGAGTCGAGCCTGTCCTTCCTCGGCTCGGTCGCCTCGGTGAGCCCCTACGTCGGCCTGTTCGGCACCGTATGGGGCATCATGCACGCCTTCACCGGCTTCGCGGGCATGGAGCAGGTCACGCTCGCCACGGTGGCGCCCGGCATCGCCGAGGCCCTGGTGGCCACGGCGATCGGCCTGTTCGCCGCCATTCCCGCCGTGGTGGCCTACAACCGCTTCGCGCGCGACATCGACCGCGTGGCCATCCACCAGGAAACCTTCATCGAGGAATTCTCGAACATCCTGCAGCGCAACCTGGGCGCGGCACCGGCCTCCGCCTCGGGCCACTGACCCGCCACGCACGCGAAGGAGCCTCCCATGCCCACCATGGCCTCGCGCGGCGGCAGCCGCCGCCGCTCGATGAACGAGATCAACATGGTCCCCTTCATCGACGTGATGCTGGTGCTGCTCATCATCTTCATGGTGACCGCGCCCATGCTCACCCCCAGCCGGATCGACGTGCCCACCGTCGGCAAGGGCGCCAAGGCGCCCAAGGCCTTCGGCCAGGTCATCGTCCAGAAGGACGGCAGCCTGCAGCTCAAGACGGGCGACCTCGAGCGCCCCGTGACGCTCAAGGAACTCGGCGCCGCCGCCAAGGCCTGGCAGGCCACGCAGGAAGACGGCACGCCCGTGCTGGTCACCGCCGACCGCAACGTGACCTACGACTCCGTGGTCAAGGCCATGGACGCTCTGCAGCGCGCGGGCGTGCAGCGCGTGGGCCTCACCGTCAAGTCGGGCGGCTGACGCCCCGCACACCCTCCGCCCCCGACGCCGATCCCCGGAGCCGCTCCCGAACGCGATGCACGCCCACAACGACCGAGACCAGTTCGCCCCCACGCGTCCGCCGGGACGCCTGCGCGCCGTCGCGCTCGCCGTCCTGGTCCACGTGGCGCTCATCGGCGCCCTGACCTGGGGCGTGAACTGGAAGACCAGCGCCGACCAGCCCGCCATCGAGGCCGAGATCTGGTCCGCCCTGCCACAGCAGGCCGCACCGGCCGCGGTCGCCCCGCCGCCACCGCCCCAGCCGGCGCCGCAGCCCACGCCCCCTGCGCCTCCGCCGCCCGCGCCGGCCCCGCCGCCGCCTCCACCGCCCCCGAAGGCCGCGCCCGACCCGCGCGAGGCCGACATCGCCATCGAGCGCGAAAAGAAGCGCCTCGAACAGGAAAAGAAGGAACGCCAGCTGCAGGCCGAACAGGACCGGCGCGAACGCGAGCGCAAGGAGCAGGCCGAGCAGGACAAGAAGGAACGCCAGCAGAAGGAGAAGGCGCAGCGCGAGAAGGACCAGCAGCAACAGCGCGAGAAAGAACAGCGCGAAAAGGATCGCCGCGAGCAGCAGGAGAAGCTGGAAAAGCAGCAGGCCGAGAAGGAACGGCAGGAGCAGCTGCAGAAGAAGCAGGCGGAAGACAAGCGCAAGGCGGATGAAAAGCGCAAGGCCGACGCCGCGGAAGCCAAGCGCGTGGAAGCGCTGCGCCAGGAGAACCTGCGCCGCATGCAGGGCCTGGCAGGAGCCACCGGAGGTGAAACCGCCACCGGCAACGCCCAGCGCAGTTCCGGCCCGTCGGGCAGCTATGGCGGCAAGGTCGCGGCCAAGGTGCGGCCGAACATCGTCTATCCGGACGCCATCTCCGACAACCTGCGCACCGAGGTGGAAGTGCGCGCCTCGCCCGACGGCACCATCGTGGGCATCCGCGTCACCAAGTCCAGCGGCAACAAGTCCTGGGACGACGCCGTGGTGCGCGCGCTGGAGAAGACCGACACCCTGCCGCGCGACGTGGACGGCCGCGTGCCCTCCTCGCTGGTCATCGGCTTCCGGCCCAGGGACTGACCCGCGGGTGCCGCCCTCACCGGGCGGGTCGCGGGCAGATCACGGGCTGAGGCGCGGGCGAGGGCCGGCACCTCCAGCAAGGCCGGCACGGCGTCCCGGGCCGGCTCAGTGCGCTGCCGCAGCGCCCCGGGCACCCGCCCCCGCCCGGGCCACGGCGGAACGCCGGCCGCCCCGCGCCACCGCTTCCATGGCCGGCACGGCATCCTGGTCGGTCAGCGTGCGCAGGAACGCCACCACGTCGCCGATCTCGGCCTCGGTCAGCCGGGGCGCCTCGCCGGGCTCGCGGTCGAACGGCGCTTCCCGGTTGACGTTGCCGGCATATTCGGCCGGCAGATCGTCATAGCGCGGATGCGCGCCCCGCGCGCGCGGCGGGTAGGGATACCAGCGCTGCGGGTCGGTGTCGCGCGTGGCGTAGAAGCGCACCGCCTCTTCCAGGCTGTGGACGACCCCGTTGTGGAAAAAGGCCTGCCGCACCGCCGCGTTGCGCAGGCTGGGCGTGCGGAAGGCGCCGCAGAGCGCCTCGCGCTCCTTGCCGTCCGTACCGGCCGGCAGCGTGGCGCAGGTGCCCAGGTCGTGGAACGACGGGTCCCGGTTGGCCGGCAGCATGCGGTTGCGCGGCACGCCGATGGCGATGTGCCCGAAATCCGAGAAAGCGGGAAACGCCCCGTTGTTGGGGCTGACCTCGCTCAGGTGGCAGGACGCGCAGTTGCCCTTCTTCGCGTCGTTGAAGAGCGCGAGCCCGCGCATTTCGCGTGCCGACAGCGCCCTCTTGCCGCGGAGGTAGTCGTCGTACCGGCTGCTGTAGGGGTAGAAGCGCGCCGGGTCCTGCTGGAACATTTCCAGCGCCAGCGTGGCCCACTGGAAGCCCCGCGCGTCGTCGTCCAGCGCATCGGCGCCGAAGGTCTGCCGGAACTGCGCCGCATAGGGCGCCCGCCGCAGCCGCTTCACCACTGCCGCGGGGTTCGCATTGGCCATCTCGTGCGGCGCCAGCAGCGGGATGGCCGCCTGCTCGTGCAGCGTGCTCGCGCGGCCGTCCCAGGTATGGCCGCCCGAGGCGCCCTGGTCCACGCTTTCGTCGAAATCGTCGTCGAAGCGGTGCATGGTGAAGGGCGGCACGTTCTGCTGGTAGCGCAGGGACGGCGCTGCCCGCACGCCCAGGGCCGCGCCATCGGCGCCGCCGGGCTGCACCGCAAGGCCGTTGGGCGGCCCGAACGCGTGCGCCGGATCATGGCAGCTCGCGCAGGACACCCGGCCCGACGCCGACAGCCCCTGGTCGAAGAACATGGCCTGCCCCACGGCCTGCATGCGCGCGAAGTCCGGCTGCGCCGCCATCTGCATCCGGTTCGCATCGGGCGGCGCGGCACCGGACGACGCCGCGGGCCGTGCGGCCACCGGCGCCACGCCCGACGCGGCAGCGCCCCGCATCCACACCCCCAGGCCGGCCAGCACGCCTGCAGCGGCCAGCACGCAGGCCGGGCCGCTCCAACGAAGAAAACGCCGGGAGGCCGGGAACATGCGCGCAGGAGAAGTCATGGGACGGGAAGAAGCTCCGCAAAAAACGCTGCGCGCCAGCATGCGCCGCGGCCATGTCAGCTTCATGACGGCCATCTGTCATGCGCCGGACACAGCCGCTTTACCACAATGCACCTCGCATAAAACCATTCACAACAGCGCACCACCATGAAACCCACCCTTCGCCTCCTCCCCCTGGCCGCCGCCGCGGCCGCCCTGCTGTCCGCCTGTGGCGGCAGCGACGGCTCCTCCTATGACAGCCTGCTGCAGCAGCGCATTCAGAACGTCGTGGTGATCTACGCGGAAAACCGCGGCTTCGACAACCTCTACGGCCTCTACCCCGGCGCCGACGGCATCCCCGGCGTGAATCCGTCTGCCTCCGGCAGCTACCTGCCGCAGGTGGACCGCGACGCGGCGGGCTCCGTGCTCGCCAAGCTGCCCAAGGTCTGGGGCGGCGTCACCGCCTCGGGCCAGTCGGTCACCGTGCCGGAAGGCAGCACCGCCAGCCAGGACAACCGCCCCTTCCAGATCGACGCCGCATCCGGCTTCCAGACCACCGGCGTGCAGGTCGGGCCGAACGTAATCACGCGCGATCTCTACCACCGCTTCTTCGAGAACCAGATGCAGATCAACGGCGGCCGCAACGACAAGTTCGCCGCCTGGGCGGATTCGGGCGGCCTCACCATGGGCTACTACGACGGCAGCAACATGCAGCTGTGGAAGCTGGCCCAGAAATACGTGCTGGCCGACAACTTCTTCATGGGCGCCTTCGGTGGTTCCTTCCTGAACCACCAGTACCTGGTGTGCGCGTGCGCGCCCGAATACCCGAATGCCGACACCTCGGCCGCCAAGGGGTCGATCTCGGCCGTGGACCAGGACACCTCCGGCACCTTCCTGCCCCGCCTCACCGTGGCGGCCAACTCGCCCGCATCCGCCATCTCCGGCCCGCCGGTGTTCGTCAACAGCAGCAACATCGCCCCGAAGAACTATGCCGGCGACGGCAAGTTCTATGCGATCAACACGATGCAGCCGGCCTACCAGCCCAGCTCCAACGCCCCGGCCAGCGGCGCGAGCAACCTGACCGCGGATCCGGCCAAGGCCACCACGCTGCCCCCGCAGACTGCCACCACCATCGCCGACCTGCTCGACAGGAAGAACGTGGGCTGGGCCTGGTACGCGGGTGGCTACAACGCCACGCTGGCATCGGCCATCACCGACCGCGCCTTCGCCCGGCCCGCGCCGAACTTCCAGTTCCACCACCAGCCGTTCAACTACTACGCGAAGTTCGATCCGACCCAGTCCGCCACCGCGGCCTACCGCGCGCAGCACATGAAGGATTTCGACACGCAGTTCCTGCAGGACGCCGCCGCAGGCCAGCTGCCGGCCGTGAGCTTCTACAAGCCGCAGGGCAACCTCAACCAGCACCCCGGCTATGCCAGCGTGGCCGACGGCGACGCACACATCGCCAGCGTGATCGCCCAGCTGCAGGCCAGCCCGCAATGGAAGAACATGCTGATCGTCGTGACCTATGACGAGAACGGCGGCTTCTGGGACCACAAGGCCGTGCCCAAGGGCGACCTCTGGGGCCCGGGCACGCGGATCCCGGCGCTGATCATCTCGCCCTGGGCCAGGCACGGCGTGGTGGACCACACGCAGTACGACACGGCATCCACCCTGCGCTTCATCACGCGCCGCTGGGGCCTGGATACCCTGCCGGGCCTCGCGCAGCGCGATGCCGCCCTGGTGAAGAATGGCGGCCAGCCCATGGGCGACCTGACCTCGGCACTGGACCTGACGCAGATCCTGCAATAACGCGCGCCCCGCAGCCGCCCGGCCCCCGATCGGCCTGCTGCACCGCCCGCTGCACACCCCGCAAAGGAAAAGCCCGCTTGACGCGGGCTTTTCCTTTGTGCGCTTCTCCCCGTGCGGCGGCACGCCCGGGGCGCACCGCTCCTCTCAACGGTTCATTCGCGGCGCTCGATCAGGCGGTTGATCCGCAGCGCCAGCAGCGTGCAGACCACGCCGGACAGCAGGTACACGCTCACCGCGATCAGCCCGAACTTGGCCGACAGGCCCAGGGCGACCAGCGGGGCGAACGCGGCACCGACCAGCCAGGCCAGATCGGCCGACAGCGCGGCACCCGTATAGCGGAAGCGCGGCGAGAAATTGGCCGTCACCGTGCCGGAAGCCTGGCCATACGACAGGCCCAGCAGCACGAAGCCCACCAGGATGAAGATGTTGTTGCCCACCGTGCCGCTGCTGAGCAGCCACGGCGTGACCAGGCTGAAGACCCCGATCAGGCAGGCCATGGCGCCCAGGGTGTTGCGGCGGCCCACCCGGTCGGCCAGCCGGCCGGAGATGGCGATGGCGATGGCCGCGCAGAAGGCGCCGGCGATCTGCACGCCCAGCACGTGGGTGATGGACTGCTCGGAATACATCGAGATCCAGGACAGCGGGAACACCGTGACCACGTGGAAGAGCGCGAAGCTGGCCAGCGCGGCGAAGGCACCCAGGAACACGTTGCGGCCTTCGCTGCGCATGAGCTCCAGCACGCTCACCGGCTCCAGCTCGCGCTGCTGCAGCATCTCGGTATAGGACTGGCCGACGATCAGGCGCAGGCGGGCGAAGAGCGCCACCACGTTGATCGCGAAGGCGACGAAGAACGGAAAGCGCCAGCCCCAGTCGAGGAATTCCTGCACCGACAGGTTGCTGTAGAGATAGGCGAACAGGCTGGCCGCGAGCGCGAAGCCGACCGGCGCGCCCAGCTGCCCGATCATGGCGTACCAGCCGCGCCGCTCCTGCGGGGCGGACATAGCCAGCAGGGACGGCAGCCCGTCCCAGGTGCCGCCCAGGGCCAGGCCCTGACCCAGGCGCAGCACGACCAGCGCGATGATGGCGATGTGGCCCGCGCTGTTGTAGCTCGGCAGGAAGGCCATGCCCGCCGTGGAGGCACCCAGCAGGAACAGGGCGAGCGTGAGCTTGGTGCCGCGCCCCCAGCGCCGCTGCACCGCCATCGAGATGGCCGTGCCGACCGGGCGCACGACGAAGGCCAGCGCGAAGATCGCGAAGGCCATCAGCGTGCCGTCCAGGCGCGTCATGAAGGGAAAGACGAAGGACGGGAATACCAGCACGCAGGCGATCCCGAAGACGAAGAAGTCGAAATACTCGGACGAACGCCCGATGATCACGCCGACCGCGATCTCGCTGGGCGTGGCTTCTTCATGGGTGTCCGCATGGGACAGGGATTCCTCGTGGTGGAAATTCCCGGCGGGGTAAGGGGAAGCAGCTAGCCCACTCATATGAACGCTCCTCGATTCATGCTGAACACGGCTTCCGTTCTACACCCCGGCCATGGCCCCTACAAGGCGACTTTTCCCTGAGGCAGGGTCGGACAAACCCTTACACAAACCATGGTTTTGCGCTCATCGGGCTGCAGCCCGCGCCAGCCCGTGCTGGCGGCGCGTGCCTTGACCTTGGACAAAATGTCCAATCGACAGAGCCTTCCAAAGTATTACATTTGCCCGGTCCTGTAATCCGCGTTTGCCCTGAACGCGCTTTTCGTTACGCCTCCCAAAGCATGCTGAAAACCATGAAACTCCGCGGGCCCGCATGGCTCGGCGCGGCCGCCCTGGCTGCAAGCCTCGCCGGCTGCAGCAAGGCCGTCGTCCTCAATCCGGCGGGTGACGTCGCCGCACAGCAAGGCCAGCTGGTGGTCACCGCCACGCTGCTGATGCTGATCATCATCGTCCCGGTGATCCTGCTCACCTTCCTCTTCGCCTGGAAGTACCGCCAGACGAACACGGAGGCCGAGTACGACCCCGACTGGCACCACTCCACCACGCTGGAGCTGGTGATCTGGACCGTGCCGCTGATGATCATCATCGCCCTCGGGGCGCTGACCTGGATCAGCACCCACAAGCTGGATCCGTACCGTCCCCTCGACCGCATCGACGCGGCCCGCGCGCTGCCCGCCAGCGTCAAGCCGCTGGAGATCCAGGTGGTGGCCATGGACTGGAAGTGGGCCTTCTTCTATCCGGAGCAGGGCATCGCCACGGTGAACGAGGTGGCCGCCCCCGTGGACCGCCCCATCGTCTTCAAGCTGACGTCCACGTCCACGATGAACGCGTTCTACGTGCCCGACCTGGCCGGCATGATCTACACCATGCCCGGCATGCAGACCGAGCTGAACGCCATCATCAACAAGGCGGGCGTGTACCACGGCTTCTCGTCGCACTACAGCGGCCCGGGCTTCTCCGGCATGACGTTCAAGTTCCACGGCCTGAGCGACGGCGACTTCGACAAGTGGGTCGCCGACGCCAAGGGCTCCGGCAAGGCGCTGGACAGCAGGACCTACCTCGCCCTCGCCAAGCCCAGCGAGCGCAACCCCGTGGAGCGCTTCGCTTCCGTGGAAGCCGGGCTCTACGAGAAGGTGCTCAACCGCTGCGTCGAGGACGGCAAGATGTGCATGCACCACATGATGGCCATCGATGCCAACGGCGGCGAGGCCTACCTCAAGGCCGCCGGCCTGAACCTGCCCCAGGACGTGTGCACGGCCGAGAACTCCGCGCGCGTGATCGCCTCCCTGGAAACGACGCGCGAGACCGCGACCGCCGCCACCCCGCAATGACCCTGCAGGGCCGTTGACGCGCGAGCGGCGCCGGCCCCCACCAGAAGAAACCCGATATGTCCTCCGAACAAATTACTGCGTCCCACTGGGCCCTGGGACGGCTTACCTGGGACTCCGTGCCGATGGCGCACGAACCCATCGTGCTGTGGACCTTCATCGCCGTGATGCTGGGCGGCCTCGCCGTGCTGGCCGTGGTCACCCGCTTCCGCCTGTGGGGCCCGCTGTGGCACGACTGGATCTGCAGCATTGACCACAAGAAGATCGGGATCATGTACATGATCCTGGGCATCGTGATGCTGCTGCGCGGCTTCGCCGACGCGGTGATGATGCGCCTGCAGCAGGCCGTCGCCTTCGGCGACAACATGGGCTACCTGCCGCCGCACCACTACGACCAGATCTTCACCGCCCACGGCGTGATCATGATCTTCTTCGTGGCGATGCCGCTGGTCACCGGCCTGATGAACTACGTCGTTCCGCTGCAGATCGGCGCGCGCGACGTGGCCTTCCCGTTCCTGAACAACTTCAGCTTCTGGATGACCACCGCCGGCGCCATCCTGGTGATGATCTCGCTGTTCCTGGGCGAGTTCTCCACCTCCGGCTGGCTGGCCCTCTCCAACCTGGGGGCGCAGAACCCGGGGACCGGGCTCGACTACTACATATGGGCGCTGCAGGTCGCGGGGGTGGGCACCACGCTCTCGGGCATCAACCTGATCGTCACGATCATCAAGATGCGCGCACCCGGCATGAACCTGATGAAGATGCCCATCTTCACCTGGACGTCCCTGTGCACCAACGCCCTGATCGTGGCGTCCTTCCCCGTGCTGACGGCCGCCCTGGTGCTGATGTCGCTGGACCGCTATGTCGGCACGAACTTCTTCACGAACGACTTCGGCGGCAACCCGATGCTGTACGTGAACCTGATCTGGATCTGGGGCCACCCCGAGGTGTACATCCTGGTGCTGCCCGCATTCGGCATCTTCTCCGAAGTGGTCGCCACGTTCTGCCGCAAGCGCCTGTTCGGCTACACCTCCATGGTCTATGCCACGGTGGTGATCACCATCCTGTCGTACCTGGTCTGGCTGCACCACTTCTTCACGATGGGCTCCGGCGCCAGCGTGAACACCTTCTTCGGCATCACGACGATGATCATCTCGATCCCGACGGGCGCGAAGATCTTCAACTGGCTGTTCACCATGTACAAGGGCCGCATCCGCTTCGAGCTGCCCATGATGTGGACCGTGGCGTTCATGGCCACCTTCGCCATCGGCGGCATGACCGGCGTGCTGCTGGCCGTGCCCCCGGCCGACTTCGTGCTGCACAACAGCCTGTTCCTGATCGCCCACTTCCACAACGTGATCATCGGCGGCGTGCTGTTCGGCCTGTTCGCCGGCATCAACTACTGGTTCCCCAAGGCCTTCGGCTACAAGCTGGACCGCACCTGGGGCCTGCGCTCCTTCTGGCTGTGGGTGGTGGGCTTCTGGGTGGCGTTCGCGCCCCTGTACGTCCTGGGCCTGATGGGCGTGACGCGCCGCGTCAACCACTTCGAGGATCCATCCCTGCAGATCTGGTTCGTGATCGCCGCCGCCGGCGCGGGCCTCATCGCCCTGGGCATCGGCTGCTTCCTGATGCAGCTCGTGGTGAGCTACCTCAAGCGCGACCAGCTGCGCGACTTCACCGGCGACCCGTGGGACGCCCGCACGCTGGAATGGGCCACCTCCTCGCCCCCGCCGCAGTACAACTTCGCCTTCACGCCCTGCGTGCACGAGATCGATGCCTGGTGGGACATGAAGAAGCATGGCTACAAGCGTCCCCTGGCCGGCTACCAGCCGATCCACATGCCGGCCAACACCGGCGCGGGCGCGGTGATCTCCGGCTTCTCGCTGGTGCTCGGCTTCGCGCTGATCTGGCACATGTGGCTGCTCGCAGGCGTGTCGTTCCTGGGCATCGTGCTGGCCGCGATCATCCACACGTTCAACTACAAGCGCGACTTCTACATCCCTGCCGATGAAGTCAACACGACCGAAGAAGCCCGCACTCTCCAACTCGCCCGCTCCCATGTCTGATATCCGATACCAAGCCGGCGCCGCAGGCGCCCTGGCTTCCCGCGACTACCACCTCGCGGAGGAGCCCCATCCAGAGAACGGCACCGCGCTGGGCTTCTGGCTCTACCTGATGAGCGACTGCCTCATCTTCGCCGCACTGTTCGCCACCTACGGCGTGCTGGGCCGCAGCTATGCCGCCGGCCCGACCGGCGCGCAGCTGTTCGACCTCTCGCTGGTGGCCATCAACACGGCCTTCCTGCTGCTGTCGTCGATCACCTTCGGCTTCGCCATGCTGCAGAAGCAGAAGGGCAACGTGGGCGGCACGCTGGGCTGGCTGGCGGTCACGGGCCTGTTCGGCCTGTGCTTCCTGGGCCTGGAACTCTACGAGTTCCACCACCTGATCCATGAAGGCGCGGGCCCGCAGCGCAGCGCCTTCCTGTCCGCGTTCTTCACGCTGGTGGGCACCCACGGCCTGCACGTCACCTTCGGCCTGATCTGGCTGGTGGTGCTGATGATCCAGATCAGCAAGCACGGCCTGATCCAAGAGAACAAGCGCCGCCTGATGTGCCTGTCGATGTTCTGGCACTTTCTGGATGTGGTCTGGATCGGCGTCTTCACCTTTGTGTACCTGATGGGGGTGCTGTAAACATGAGCGCACAGAATTCGCACGCACACGCACATGCCCACGCGGGGCATGACGACCACCACCACGACGACGGCCCGCACAGCACCCTCTCGGGCTACATGGTCGGCTTCGTGCTGTCGATCATCCTCACGGCCATCCCGTTCTGGCTCGTCATGGCCAAGGTGATCTCCGACCGCAGCACGGCCGTGCTGGTGCTCGGCGCCTTCGCCGTGGTGCAGATCCTGGTCCACATGGTCTGCTTCCTGCACATGAACGGCAAGGTGGAAGGCGGCTGGACCATGCTGTCCACCATCTTCACCGTGGTGTTCGTGGCCATTGCCATCGCCGGCACGCTGTGGGTGATGTTCCACATGAACACAAACATGATGCCGGAGCACAACATGCCCGCATCCACGGCGCCCCTGCCCCCGCCGGTGAACAACGCGCCCTGACGACGCGGTGGCGCAAGGCAATACGGAGGCCGGCCCGCGCCGGCGCTCTCCCTTCCTGAAGGCGATGCTCATCCTGGTGGGCATCGCCTTGTTTTTGGGTTTCCTGGCCCTGGGCACCTGGCAGGTGCAGCGCCGGGCCTGGAAGCTGGCGCTGATCGAGCGCGTGGACCAGCGCGTGCATGCCGCGCCCGTGCCCGTGCCACCGCCCGCGCAGTGGCCGCAGGTGGACGCCGCCGGCTACGAATACCTGCCCGTCGCTGCCACGGGCCGCTGGCTCTCCGACCGGACCGTGCTCGCGCAGGCCACCACCGATCTGGGCTCGGGCTTCTGGGTGATGACGCCGCTGCAGCAGGCCGACGGCACGCAGGTACTGGTCAACCGCGGCTTCGTGCCGCAGGACCAGCGCGCGCGCTGGCTGCCCGGCGGCGAAGCACTGGCCACCGTGGACGCGGGCGACGCGCAGGCCTCCGTGCAGGGCCTGCTGCGCATGAGCGAGCCGGGCGGCAGCCTGCTGCGCGCCAACGATCCGGCGCAGCAGCGCTGGTACTCGCGCGACGTCGCCGCCATCGCCGCGGACCGGCAGCTCGCGCACGCGGCACCGTTCTTCATCGATGCCGGGCTGCCGGCACGGGGCACGTCCGTGGCAGTCCAGGAGACCCCGCCCGCCTCGGCCGGCCACCCGGGCCCCTGGCCCCGCCCCGGCATGACGGTGATCCGCTTCCCCAACAGCCACCTCGTCTATGCGATCACCTGGTACGGGCTCGCGCTGATGGTTGCTGCTGCGGGCTGGTATGTGGCACGCTACGAGTTTCGCCTGCGCGCCGCCGACCGTGCCCTCCCCCGCTCCTCCACCCCTTCCTCCTCCACCCGACAGCCACCGCGCTGACGGTCCGGCCGCCGCGGCAGCGGCAGCGCCGCCCCCCGCGCCGGCCACGCCCTCGGCGCGCAATGCCCGCTACGCGAACGCGGCCGCGGGCCTCAAGAACCTGCACCAGCTGATCCAGCTGCGCTGGGTGGCCGCCATCGGCCAGGTGTTCACCATCGAGGTCGCCTACTACAGCCTCGGGCTGTCGCTGCCGGTGCGCGAGATGCTCATGGTGGTGGGCTGCCTGGTGCTGTTCAACCTCGTCAGCCTGGTGCGCTGGCGCACCGGGCACGGCGTGCGGAACGTGGAGCTGTTCCTGGCGCTGCTGATCGACGTGGCCGTGCTCACGGTGCAGCTCTACCTGAGCGGCGGCACCGGCAACCCGTTCGTCTTCCTCTACCTGCTGCAGATCGCGGTCGGCGCGGTGCTGCTGCGCGGCGGCTACATCTGGTCGATCGTGGCGATCACCACCTGCTGCTTCGCGGCGCTGTCGCGCTTCAACCTGCCGCTGCCCCTGTCCGCGGACCTGCACCGGGGTCTGTCCAGCCCCTACCTGCTGGGCCTGCTGGCGTGCTTCCTGCTGAACGCGATCCTGGTGGTCATCTTCATCACCCGCATCGAGCGCAACCTGCGCCAGCGCGACGCGCGGCTCTCGGCGGCGCGCCAGCGGGCCCTGGAGGAGGAACACATCGTGCGCCTGGGCCTGCTGGCCTCGGGCGCGGCCCACGAACTCGGCACGCCGCTGTCCACCATGGCCGTCATCCTGGGCGACTGGCGGCACGACGCGCGTCTTGCCGCCGACCGCACGCTGCAGGACGAGGTCGCGGAAATGCAGGTCCAGGTGCAGCGCTGCAAGAGCATCGTGAGCGGCATCCTGCTGTCGGCCGGCGAGGCGCGCGGAGAGGCGTCCGCGCAGACCACGGTGCGCACCTTCGTCGATGCGCTCGCGCGGGACTGGCGCGCCACGCGCACCATCGCCGCGTTCGACTACGACAACCGCTTCGGCGCCGACACGCCCATGGTGTCGGACACCATGCTGCAGCAGATGGTGTTCAATGTGTTGGACAATGCACGGGACGCCTCGCCCGGCTGGGTGGGAATGGCCGTCGAACGCGATGCCGACCTGCTGCGCATCACCGTGACCGACGCCGGCCCCGGGTTCGATCCGGCCATCCTGGCGCGGCTCGGCAAGCCCTACCAGTCGAGCAAGGGCCGCGCGGGGGGCGGGCTGGGCCTGTTTCTCGCCATGAACGTGGCGCGTACCCTCGGCGGCAGCGTCACGGCCCGCAACCTGCCGGAGCGCGGCGCCGAGGTCAGCATCCGGCTGCCGCTGTCGGCGGTCGCGCTGCCACCCACCGGACACGCACACCATGGACGATGAACGCCTGCTGCTGATCGTGGAGGACGACGAAGCCCTCGCCAGGACACTGGCGCGCTCCTTCGAGCGCCGCGGCTACCGCGTGCTGCATGCCGACAGCCTGGCCGGCGTGGAAGACCTGCTGGCGGCGCACGCGCCCGGCTACGCGGTCGTGGACCTCAAGCTCAAGGGCGAGGCCTCGGGCCTGGCCTGCGTGCAGAAGCTGCATGCCTGCAACACCGGCATGCGCATCGTGGTGCTGACCGGCTTTGCGAGCATCGCCACGGCGGTGGAGGCGGTGAAGCTCGGCGCATGCCATTACCTCGCCAAGCCGTCCAACACCGATGACATCGAGACCGCCTTCGGCCTTTCCGAAGGCAATACCGAGGTGGAACTGACCAACCGGTCCAGCTCCATCAAGACCCTGGAGTGGGAACGCATCCACGAGGTGCTGGCCGAGACGGACTTCAATATCTCCGAGGCCGCGCGCCGCCTTGGCATGCACCGCCGCACGCTGACCCGCAAGCTCGGCAAGCAGCGCGTCTGACCTGGCGGGCCGGGGCCCGTCAGCCGAACAGCATGCCCAGGCCCAGCGCCAGCAGCCCCGCCATGAGGCAGCGGCGGAAGGCCTCCGGCGACAGGTGCCTGCGCAGGCGGTTGCCCAGCGCCATGCCGGCCAGGGCCGGCGCAAGCAAAAACACCGAACCGGCCAGCGTGGCGGCCGGCAGCTGGGCCTGCGATGCCAGGCCCGCGCCCAGCGCGAGCGTGGACACGGTGAAGCACAGCCCCATCGCCCGCACCAGCGCGTCGCGCTGCAGGCCCAGCGCCTGCAGGTAGGGAACGGCCGGCACCACGAACACGCCCGTCGCCGCAGTGACGGCGCCCGTAACAGCCCCCACGGCGAACCCCAGCGCCTGGGAATGCCTGCCGGAAACGGCCGGCAGCCGCGCGCCCGACAGCGACCAGCCCGCGTAGGCGATCAGCGCCGCGCCCAGTGCCATGCGCGCTCCCGCTCCCTGCGGCGGGCCCAGCCACCATGCGCCCAGCCAGGTGCCCGCGCAGATCCCGGCCTGCAGCCCGGCATGCCGCCGCAGCAGCGCGGGCGCCTCTCGCCAGGGTCCCATCTGCCAGACATTGGTCGCGAGCGACGGCACCACCAGCAGCGCCGCGGCCTGCGCGGGCGGCATCCAGAGCGCGAGCAGCGCCATGGACACGGTGGGCAGGCCGAGCCCGACCACGCCCTTCACGAGGCCGGCCAGCACGAACACCAGCACCGCCGCCAGCGCGCCCGGCGCCGTGCCACCCCACGCATGCATCCATCCCGCTTCCGCCATGCTTCCCTCCTGTCGTCGTCCGCCATTCCCGCCATTCCCGCCCCTGCCGCTGCATGCGGCCGGCATGTACAGCGATTCTGGAAGTCGCCGCCATAGCGCGCCATGCGGATGTGCCGTGGCCAGCCTCCGGAATTTCCGAAGCCTGAAAGGGTATCTGTGGTAGCGTGGCGCATGCGCTTCGACCTGACGGACCTGCGGCTCTTTCTTCACGTGCACGAGGTCGGCACGATCACGGCGGGTGCGGAACGGGCGCACCTGGCGCTGGCGTCGGCCAGCGAGCGCCTGCTCGCAATGGAGCAGGCGCTCGGCGCGCCGCTGCTGGTGCGGGGCCGGCGCGGGGTGCATGCCACCCCGGCCGGACAGACACTGGCGCACCACGCGCGCATCGTGCTGCAGCAGGTGGAGCAGTTGCGCGGCGAACTCGGCGCGCACGGCAGCGGCCTGGCCGGACACGTCCGGCTGCTCTGCAATACCTCCGCCATGAGCGAGCACCTGCCCGCGCCGCTGGCGGCCTTCCTGGCGGCGCATCCCCGCATCGCGGTGGATGCGCAGGAACGCTCCAGCGATAACGTGGCCGATGGTGTGCGCGACGGCCTGTGCGACATCGGCATCGCCTCGCGCACCGCCGACCTGCAGGGCCTGGCGGTCCGGCCTTTCGTGGCCGACCCGCTGGACCTGGTGGTGCCCCGCGGCCACCCGCTGGCCGGCCGCGGCCGCATCGCGCTGGCGGAAGCGGCACGGGAGGATTTCGCCGGCCTGCCGGACGACAGCGCCCTGCAGGCCCACCTCGCCCGGCAGGCGCGGCGGCAGGGCCAGCGGCTGCGCTACCGCGCCCGGCTGCAGCATGTCGATGCCGTGTGCCGCCTCGTGGGGCTGGGCGCTGGCCTGGTGGCCATCGTGCCGCGCGCGGCGGCTGTGCGCCTGGCCCGGTCCACCGGCATCCGGCGCGTGGCGCTGTCCGATGCCTGGGCCGCGCGGGAACTGGTGCTGTGCGTGCGCCCGGACGACAGCGGGGCACCGGGTGCCCTGCCCCTGCATGCCCGCGCCCTGCTGGACCACCTCGCCGGCTGAGGACAAAGCCTGCGCCAGGTCAAGGTGCGCGCCGCGGGTGGACGCCACAATCGCGGGCTCCACCGCGCCCTGCCCTGCCCACCGCCCCATGACGCTCCGCTCCCCCGAACTGCTGCTGCCCGCCGGCTCCCTCGACAGGATGCGCACGGCCTGCGATTTCGGCGCCGACGCCGTCTATGCAGGCCAGCCGCGCTACTCCCTGCGGGCGCGCAACAACGAATTCCGGCTCGAACAGATCGGCCAGGGCATCCGCGAGGCGCATGCGCGCGGCCGCAAATTCTTCGTGACCAGCAACCTGCTGCCGCACGACGACAAGGTACGCACCTACCTGCGCGACATCGAACCGGTGATCGCCCTCGGGCCCGATGCACTCATCATGGCCGACCCGGGGCTGATCATGCTGGTGCGCGAGCGCTGGCCCGAGATGCCCATCCACCTGTCGGTGCAGGCCAACACGGTGAACGCGATGGCCGTGACGTTCTGGCAGCGCATGGGCCTGGCGCGCATCATCCTCTCGCGCGAGTTGAGCCTGGACGAGATCGAGGGCATCCGCCAGCAGTGCCCGGACATCGAGCTGGAGGTGTTCGTGCACGGCGCGCTGTGCATCGCCTATTCCGGCCGCTGCCTGCTCTCGGGCTACTTCAACCGGCGCGACGCCAACCAGGGCACCTGCACCAATGCCTGCCGCTGGAGCTATGCGGCATCGCCGGGCACGGACGCCACCGACAGCGGCGAGGTCCGGCCGCTGCCGCTGGACGGCGGCTTCGATCCGCAGGCGGAGCAGGAGCGCGCGGACGGCGCCTTCGCGGCCTGCGGGGGCACGCCGCGCCATCCGCTGGCCGACCGCACCTACCTGCTCGAGGAAAAAGAGCGCCCCGGCGAGCTGCTGCCGGTGATGGAGGACGAGCACGGCACCTACATCCTCAACAGCCGCGACCTGCGCGCCGTGGAGCACGTGCACCGCCTCGTGGCCATCGGCGTGGATTCGCTGAAGATCGAGGGCCGCACGAAGAGCCGCTACTACGTGGCGCGCACCGCCCAGGTGTACCGCCGCGCCATCGACGACGCGGTGGCGGGCCGGCCTTTCGACCCGGCGATGCTGACCGAACTCGACGGGCTGGCCCACCGCGGCTACACGGCCGGTTTCCTGCAGCGCCGCCCGGCGCAGGACCTGCAGAATTACGACACCGGCAGCTCACGGCCCGTGCGCAGCCTGTTCGTGGGCGAGGTGGTGGCCTCCGGCGACGGCTGGGCCGAGGTGGAAACGAAGAACCGTTTCGCGGTCGGCGACCGGCTGGAAATCATCCATCCCGCGGGCAACCGCACGGTCCGCCTGGAACGCATGCAGGCGGCCGCGAGCGGCGAACCGCTGCACGTGGCTGCGGGCAGCCCGCTGCGCGTGCGGATTCCGCTGGAAGGGCCGGCTGCCGGCGCGATGCTCGCCCGCCTCCTCGATCAGGACGCCACCACGGATCCCGCGCAGCCGCAGCCCTGACGGCGCGCAGGCAGCGTCAGGCCATGCGCGGCTGCCCCGCGGCGAAGCCGGCCGGGCGCTGGTGGCGCAGCCCCATCCACTGCAGGTCCGCCAGCACCCGGGCGAAGGCGCCCTGGGCCATGAGCCAGGCGATGCCGCAGCCCGGCAGATCCCGCGGGCCGGCGAAAGCCAGGGCGATGCAGCCCACGGTCCAGCCCAGGTTGCCGATGGCCAGCAGGAGGATCAGCGCCCGCGGCATGGCGCGCCGGGTCGCGGTCACCGCGGCCACCGCCGCGTAGGCCAGGGGGAACCATCCGGTGGCGGACAGCAGCGAGGCAGGCAGGCCGGTGGCGGCGCCGAGCGGCCCGGCGGCAGCGCGCTGCACTGCACCGGTTGCCGCGCATTCGGGTGCGTCCACCCAGAGGACGCGGGGCAGGAAGCGGGGCGAGGCGAAGAGGCAGAGGGAATGCGCCGCGCCGATACGATGGCCACCATGATCTCCGCACCTGACGCAGGCCCCCCACCGGCCCGTACGCCCCTCCCCGATCCCCGGCATGCATGCGCCGTTCGGAGACCACCTGCGCCACTGGCGCCGGCAGCGCCGGCTGAGCCAGCAGGACCTGGCGCTGGAGGCGGAGGTATCCACGCGCCACCTGAGCTGAGTGGAGACGGGCCGCGCCGTGCCCAGCCGCGACATGGTGCTGAGGCTGGCGGAACGCCTTGGCGTCCCCTTGCGCGAACGCAACGCCCTGCTGGTCGCCGCCGGCTTCGCGCCCACGTACGCGGCGCGCGGGCTGGACCACCCCGACATGCGTGCCGCGCGCACGGCGGTCGACCTGGTGCTGCGCGGACACAAGCCCTACCCGGCCCTCGCGGTGGACCGCCACTGGAACATGGTCGCCGCCAATGCGGTGGTACCGCTGCTGCTGCAGGGGCTGGCCGGCCACCTGCTCGCCCCCCGCCCGTGAACGTGCTGCGGCTGTCGCTGCCCCCGGGGGCCTGGGGCCGCGCCTGGCCGATGCCGCGGCCTGGAAGGCGCACCTGTTGCACCGCCTGGACGAGCAGATCGCGGCGCACGGCGACGCACCGCTGCAGGCCCTGCGGGACGAACTCGCCGTGGAGTCGTTCTTTCCGGCGGACGATGCCACGCGCGAGGCGCTGGCGCGCCTGGCGGCCGGGGCCTGACCGGACGCCTGGTCAGGAGGCGGCAGACACCGGCACCGCCTCCGGCAGCGCCGCGGCATCCGCCAGCATCTGCCGCTCGAAGGCGCGCAGGCGCTTGTGGATGGAGATCTGCTCCACCACCGTGCTCCAGTTCTGCACCAGGAACTGGAAGGATTCCAGCACCCGGTCGAACGCGCGCGAGATCTGCTGCATCACCCCCAGCGTGATCACGCCGGCGATCAGCGTGGGGCCCAGGGCCACCAGCGGCACCAGCACGCTCACCTGCAGGTACGACCACTTCACCACGTCGAAGTACAGGTAGTTGAAGAACAGCCGGAAATAGTTGCGCCGCACATCGGCGAACAGCGCGGCGGCCGTGGGCGGCGCGGCGCGCGCGGGGTCGTCCTCGCCCAGCACCAGTTCCTTGCGGTAGGCGGCCTCCACGCGCTGGTTGTGGAACTCCAGCCCCGGCAGCCGCACGCCCACCACGGCCAGCAGCAAGGTGCCGCCCAGGGACCAGAGCAGCGCCACCCAGACCAGCGAATGCGGTACGGCGCCGATCACCGGCAGGCCGGTCAGCTTGTCCGACAGCACCCAGAGCACGGGCACGAAGGCGCCCAGCGTCATCAGGCTGCGCAGGAAAGTGAGGCCCAGGCCTTCCATGGTGGTGGCGAAGCGCATGGTGTCTTCCTGCACCCGCTGCGCTGCGCCCTCGATGTGGCGCAGCCGGGGCCAGGCGGCCATGTAGTGCTCGTTCATCGCCTGCCGCCAGCGGAAGATGTAGTGCTTGCAGAAGAAGTCCACCACCACCGCCGTGGTCACGTAGATCATGGCGATGCGCGAGAAGGTGGAGAGCTGCCCCCAGAACTGCCCCGCCGTGATGCTACCGGGCTGGCCCAGCGATTTCTGGATCAGGTCGTAGAAGCTGCCGAACCAGTCGTTGATCTGCACATCGAGTTCGACGCGGTACCAGGTGGCGAGCAGGATGAAGACGGAGCCGGCGATCGACCAGGCCCACCACCGGCGGGAGAGAAAGAAGGACTTGAACATGGCGGTGCGCGTTGTCGTGGTTCTTGGGCGTCGGACGCCGCCTGCACTGTAAATGTTCCATGGCGGGCAGGCCGCTTCAGCCCCGCCTAAGGTGGAAAGCAGGGCGAAAAAGGGACAAAGGAAAAGGCCCCGCGAATCGCTCCCCGGGGCCTCTGTATTTCATGGCTTTCGCCCGGCAGCGAAAGCGAGCGGGCCTCGCGGCCCGCCCGGCCGTCAGGCCGCCACGGTCTTGGCGGCGTCCGCGTATTCCTCGATCTGGTCGAAGTTCATGTAGCGGTACACGCTGGCCTTGTCGGCATCGATCACGCCCATTTCCTTGAGGTATTCCTCCTTGGTGGGCAGCTTGCCGATGCGCGAGGCGATGGCGGCCAGCTCGGCCGAGCCCAGGAACACGTTGGTGTTCTTGCCCAGGCGGTTCGGGAAGTTGCGGGTGGAGGTGGAGATCACCGTCGCGCCCTCGCGCACCTGCGCCTGGTTGCCCATGCACAGCGAGCAGCCCGGCATCTCGGTGCGGGCACCGGCCGTGCCGAAGGCGGCGTAGTGGCCTTCCTTGATCAGCTCGTTCTGGTCCATCTTGGTCGGCGGAGCCACCCACAGCTTGACGGGGATGTCGCGCTGGCCGCCCAGCAGCTTGGCGGCTGCGCGGAAGTGGCCGATGTTGGTCATGCACGAGCCGATGAAGGCCTCGTCGATCTTGGTGCCGGCCACTTCCGAGAGGAACTTGGCGTCGTCCGGATCGTTCGGGCAGCACACGATCGGCTCGGTGATGTCGGCCAGGTCGATCTCGATCACGGCGGCGTACTCGGCGTCCTTGTCGGCTTCCAGCAGCTCGGGGCTGGCCAGCCAGGCCTCGACCTTCTCGATGCGGCGCTTGAGGGTGCGCGCGTCGGCGTAGCCGTCGGCGATCATGTTCTTCATCAGCACGACGTTGCTGGTGAGGTATTCCTTGATCGGCTCGGGATTGAGCTTGATCGTGCAGCCGGCGGCCGAGCGCTCGGCGGACGCATCGGACAACTCGAAGGCCTGTTCCACCTTCAGGTCCGGCAGGCCCTCGATCTCGAGGATCTTGCCGGAGAAGATGTTCTTCTTGCCAGCCTTGGCCACCGTCAGCAGGCCCTGCTTGATGGCGTACAGCGGAATGGCATGCACCAGGTCGCGCAGCGTCACGCCGGGCTGCAGTTCGCCCTTGAAGCGCACCAGCACGGATTCGGGCATGTCCAGGGGCATCACGCCGGTGGCGGCACCGAAGGCCACGAGGCCGGAGCCCGCGGGGAACGAGATGCCGATCGGGAAGCGGGTGTGCGAATCGCCGCCAGTGCCCACGGTGTCGGGCAGCAGGAGGCGGTTCAGCCAGCTGTGGATCACGCCGTCGCCGGGGCGCAGGGCCACGCCGCCGCGGTTGCTGATGAAGGCGGGCAGTTCGCGGTGCGTCTTCACGTCCACGGGCTTCGGATAGGCGGCCGTGTGGCAGAACGACTGCATCACCATGTCGGCGGAGAAGCCCAGGCAGGCCAGGTCCTTCAGCTCGTCGCGGGTCATGGGGCCGGTCGTGTCCTGGCTGCCCACGGTGGTCATCTTCGGCTCGCAGTAGGTGCCGGGGCGCACGCCCTGGCCTTCCGGCAGACCGACGGCACGGCCGACCATCTTCTGCGCCAGCGTGAAGCCGGCCCGGGATTCGGCGGGCGCCTGGGGCAGGCGGAACGCGGTGGACGCGGGCAGGCCCAGGAACTCGCGCGCCTTGGTGGTCAGCGAACGGCCGATGATCAGGTTGATGCGGCCGCCGGCGCGCACTTCGTCGAGCAGCACGTCGCTCTTGAGCTGGAACTCGGCGACGGTCTCGCCGTTCTTCAGCAGCTTGCCGTCATAGGGCAGCACGTCGATCACGTCGCCCATTTCCAGCTTGGAGACATCGACCTCGATCGGCAGCGAGCCCGAGTCTTCCTGCGTGTTGAAGAAGATCGGAGCGATCTTGCCGCCCAGCGTCACGCCGCCGAAGCGCTTGTTCGGCACGAAGGGGATGTCCGCGCCCGTGGCCCAGATCACGCTGTTGGTGGCCGACTTGCGCGAGGAGCCCGTGCCCACCACGTCGCCCACGTAGGCCACGATGTGGCCCTTCTTCTTCAGGTCCTCGATGAACTGCATCGGGCCGCGCTTGCCGTCTTCCTCGGGCCTGAAGGCCGCGTCGGGGCGGGTGTTCTTCAGCATGGCGAGGTAGTGCAGCGGAATGTCCGGGCGGCTCCAGGCGTCGGGCGCCGGGGAGAGGTCATCGGTGTTGGTCTCGCCGGGCACCTTGAAGACGGTGACGGTAATCTTCTTCTCGACTTCGGGACGGCTCGTGAACCACTCGGCGTCGGCCCACGACTGCATCACTTCCTTCGCCTTGGCGTTGCCGGCCTTGGCCTTCTCGGCCACGTCGTTGAAGAAGTCGAACATCAGCAGCGTCTTCTTCAGCGCGTCGGCCGCCACGCCCGCCACTTCGGCGTCGTCCAGCAGCTCGATCAGGGGATGAACGTTGTAGCCGCCCACCATGGTGCCCAGCAGCTCCGTGGCCTTGGCCTTGGAGATCAGGCCCACCTTCAGGTCGCCGTGCGCCACGGCAGCCAGGAAGCTGGCCTTGACCTTGGCGGCATCGTCCACGCCCGGGGGCACGCGGTGCGTCAGCAGGTCCAGCAGGAAGGCGTCCTCGCCGGCCGGCGGGTTCTTGATCAGCTCGATCAGTTCGGCAACCTGCTTCGCGTCGAGCGGCAGGGGCGGGATGCCCAGGGCGGCGCGCTCGGCCACATGGTCACGGTAGGCTTTCAACATGGTGTTCTCCGGTGGGTTCGATCGTTGGATTTCTGGGGGCAAAGCCGGTCCTGCGGGCGCCGCGAGCGGCGTCCGTCCATCACAGGCAGGAACGCCGCAGCGCTTACCTGGCGGGCGCTTCGGCGGCAGGCGCAGCCGCCGGAGCGGCAGCAGCGGCCGGAGCCGGCGCGGGCGC
Organism: Paracidovorax cattleyae; assembly: GCF_900104515.1. Classification (GTDB taxonomy): domain Bacteria; phylum Pseudomonadota; class Gammaproteobacteria; order Burkholderiales; family Burkholderiaceae_C; genus Paracidovorax; species Paracidovorax cattleyae. Next base: position 19,765 of record NZ_FNJL01000009.1, on the reverse strand, counting down.
ATCCAGCAGGCTCGGCTGCGGGTTCTTGCGGATGGTCTCGCTGACGGCGACCTGCTGCGGGCTCATGCATTCGTCGGCCAGGCGCTGGCCCAGCTTCTGGTTCATGAGCATGGACTTGTTGGAGATCTGGATCCAGACCGCGCCGGCCTTCTGGTCTTCCAGGCGCACCGCGCCGGTGCTCGTGGCCACGGGCGTCATGCGGTAATGGAAGTTCTTGCCGGCGACTTCGAAGTACCCGGGCGACTTGGGATCGGCCTCGATGTTGACCGAAGCGCCCAGCTCGCAGGGGATGTGGCCGGTGTGCACGCGCTGGGCGATCTCGAGCTCCGCGGGGCTGAGGGCGGCCTCGGCGGCGATCAGGCCCGAGGCCACCTGGTTGGTGGCGCTCTTGAGCTGGGCACGGCTGCTCTGCGGATGCGCCTTGGCCACCTGCACGGGCTTCCTGGCGTCCTTGGCGGGGGCGGCCTTCGCGCTCTGGGTGGACTTGGCAGCAGGCTTCTTCGCCTCCTTGGAATCCTTGGCGGGCGCAGCCTTCGCAGCGGCCTTGGGAGCGGGCTTGGCCGGGGTCGGGGCGCCTGCGTCCTGCGCCATCACCAGGACGGGGCTCAGCAGCATCAGGGCGGAAGCGACGAGTTGTTTCATGGAAGCTCCAGCAAGGGAGAGGGGGTCGTGGGAGAGGGGATCGTGTGAGGGGGCAGCCGGTGCGTCAGGCAACCGCTGCCGCGGCGGAATCGAACCAGTCGCGCGCCCCGGAAGGCAGCGCGCGTCCGGTCTGGTGTGCACGCTCCAGCACCTGCCAGAAATAGCGGTAGCTGGCACGGTCGTGCAGAACGCCGTCCACGCTGATGGGGGCCCATGCGGCGTGCTCGGCGGCGGAAAGGATGGAAGCGGCCTGGACGATCTCGTCCCGGGCCGGCGCGAAGGCCTCCAGGATGGGACGGATCTGGGCCGGATGGATGCTCCACATGCGGGTGTAGCCGAGCTCGCTCGCAGCGCGGCCGGCGGCGGCGTGCAGCGCGGCGGCGTCGCTGAACTCGGTCACCACGCAGTGCGAGGGCACCTTGCCGTGCGCATGGCAGGCAGCCGCGATCTCGAGCTTGGCGCGTACCACCAGCGGATGCTCGAACTGGCCCTGCACGCCCATCGCCCGCGCGGGGATCGCCCCGCCATGCGCGGACACGAAATCCATGAGGCCGAAGCTGATCGACTCCACGCGCGGGTGGGCGGCGATCTCGAAGGCACGGTGCACGGCCGCGGGCGATTCGATGAGCACGTGCAGCGGCAGCGCGGGAGCGCCTGCGGCGTCCACGGCCCGCTCGGCACGCAGCACGTCGTCCACGGATTCGACCTTCGGCACCATGAGGTGGGAAAGCCGGTGCCCGGCCTCCCCCGCGATGGTGGCGACGTCGTGGGCGAATGCGGGATGGTCCACCGTGTGCACCCGGGCCGCCACGCGGGCCCCGGGGTGGGCATCGCGTGCCAGCGCGGCGACCAATTCGGCATGGGCGCGCTCCTGGCCGGCGGGAGCACCGTCCTCGCAATCGAGCGTCACATCGAACACGCAGCGGCCGAACTCGGCCGCCATCTCGGCCTGCAATTGCAGGCTCTTGCGCATGCGCACCTCAACGCCGCTGTAGTGGTCGCACACCGGCAGCCGTGCGGCAGCGGCCTGGGCACCGATCAGCACCTCGGCGGGATGCAGCCTGGAGGGAGCAGCCACCGCGGAGTTCATGCGGAGCGCCGCGCCACGATGAACATGCGCGGGAAGGCAAGCAGGCGCTGCCCGTCGGCCCGCACGGGATAGGCGGCGTCGATGCCGCGCTCGTATGCGGCCAGGAAGCCGGCCCGCTGCGCTTCGGGCAGCGGATCGACGAAGGGCTTGAGGCCGGTGCCGCTCACCCATTCGACGATGGCGGAGGCCGAGGCCATGGGATGCTGATAGACGGTATGCCAGACATCCACGCCCCGGGCGATGGGCGCCAGCAGGTCGTAATAGTCGGCGATGCCCAGGATGCGCGTGCGCAACGCCGCCGTGTCGCCGATGGCGTCGCGCCAGGGCGCCTGGGCGGCCACCTCGCGCATGGTGCGGTGCGAGGGCTCCTGCCGGTTGTCCGGCATCTGGATGGCCAGCACGCCGCCTGGCGCGAGCGTGGCGAACAACCGGGGAACGAGGGATTCGTGCCCGCCCACCCATTGCAGGGAGGCGTTGGCATAGAGCAGGTCGGGCGCTTCGCCCGGCTGCGGTGCCCAGGCGGCGATATCGGCCTGGACGAATTCCGCCGCGGGCAGGCGCTCGCGGGCGCTCTGCAGCATGGCGGCGGAGGTATCGATGCCGGTCACGCGCGCCCCGGGGAAGCGCGCGGCCAGCAGTTCGGTGGAGTTGCCCGGGCCGCAGCCCAGGTCCACCACATGGGAGGCCGCGGCCAGCGGCACCCGGGCGAGCAGTTCACGGGCCGGACGCGTGCGCTCGTCCTCGAAGCGGCGGTAGAGCGCGGGGTTCCAGTCGTTCATGGTCATCTCGGGTACGGCAGCCGCCAGGCAGGCCCGCCTTACAGCAGGTGCTTCACGCCGTCCTGTTCGCCTTGCAGCTCGGCCAGCGTCTTGTTGATGCGCTCCTGGCTGAACGCGTCGATCTCCAGGCCCTCGACGATCTTGTACTCGCCGTTCTCGGTCGTGACCGGGAAGCCGAACACGATGCCTTCGGGGATGCCGTACTCGCCCCTGGAGGGCACGCCCATGGTCACCCACTTGCCGTTCGAGCCCAGGGCCCAGTCGCGCATGTGGTCGATGGCGGCGTTGGCGGCCGATGCGGCGGAGGACAGGCCGCGCGCCTCGATGATGGCGGCGCCGCGCTTGCCCACCGTGGGCAGGAACACGTCGGCGTTCCAGACCTGGTCGTTGATGGCGTCCTTCACGCTCTTGCCGCCGATGGTGGCGAAGCGGTAGTCGGCGTACATCGTGGGCGAGTGGTTGCCCCACACCGTGAGCTTCTCGATCTCGCCAACCTTGCCGCCCGTCTTGGCAGCGATCTGGCTGGCAGCGCGGTTGTGGTCCAGGCGCAGCATGGCGGTGAAGTTCCTGGCCGGCAGATCGGGGGCCGACTTCATCGCGATGTAGGCGTTGGTGTTGGCGGGGTTGCCCACCACGAGCACCTTCACGTTGCGCGAGGCAACGGCGTTCAGGGCCTTGCCCTGGGCCGTGAAGATCTGGGCGTTGGCGGCCAGCAGGTCGGCGCGCTCCATGCCGGGGCCGCGCGGGCGGGCACCCACCAGCAGGGCGTAGTCGGTGTCCTTGAAGGCCTGCAGGGGATCGCTGTGGGCTTCGATGCCGGCCAGCAGCGGGAAGGCGCAGTCTTCCAGCTCCATGATCACGCCCTTGAGTGCCTTTTGCGCCTTCTCGTCGGGAATTTCCAGCAGCTGCAGGATGACGGGCTGGTCCTTGCCGAGCATTTCGCCGGAGGCGATGCGGAACAGCAGTGCGTAACCAATTTGACCGGCTGCACCGGTGACGGCGACGCGGACGGGCTTCTTGCTCATGAGGGAAACTCCAGAAGATGGGATGGAACGGGTGTCGGTGCAGGGGCACCAGCGCCAGTCGATCCAAGCAGCCAGGGTCCTGCAGAACAGCTCGCGAGTGTACCGCCGATTTCCGGCGAGGGTCAATTTGTCTTATGTCTTATATAAGATATGATGCGGACCGCCCCACACGGCGCCCGAGCCCCCACCAACCGCATGTCCACCCCACCGGCAGCCACTTCCGACAGCCCCGCCCCGACGGCCGGCGGCACGGGTGTGCCGACGCCGGCCTTCAGCCCGCTCTACCAGCAGATCAAGGGACTCATCCTGCAGAGCCTGCAGCAGGGCGAATGGAAGCCCGGCGAGGCCATCCCCAGCGAAATGGAACTGGCGGCCCGCTTCCGCGTGAGCCAGGGCACCGTGCGCAAGGCGATCGACGAACTGGCGGCGGAAAACCTCGTCATGCGCCGCCAGGGCAAGGGCACGTTCGTGGCCACGCACGCGGAACACCACGTGCAGTACCGGTTCCTGAAGCTGCAGCCCGACGTGGGCAACCCGGACGCCGAAGGCCCCGCCCAGCGCCGCATCGTGGAATGCCGGCGCACGCGTGCCAGCGCCGACGTGGCCCGCGCCCTGGCGCTGCGCGGCGGGGACGCCGTGGTGATGGCCCGGCGCATCCTCTCGTTCGCGGGCGTGCCCACCATCCTGGAGGACATCTGGCTGCCCGGCCAGACCTTCAAGGGCCTCACGGCCGAACGGCTCGCCAGCTACCCCGGGCCCACCTACGCGATGTTCGAGCTCGATTTCGGCGTGCGCATGGTGCGCGCCGACGAGAAGATCCGTGCGGTGCTGCCCGACGCGGCGCAGGCCGGCCTGCTGGGCATCCCCGCCGGCACGCCGCTGCTGAGCGTGGAGCGCACCGCCTACACCTACAACGATGTTCCGATGGAGTTACGCCGAGGGCTCTACCGGACCGACACACACCACTACCACAATGCACTGCAGTGAACCGGCAGGCCCGCCCGTGCGTACAGCCGCGGGATGGAAATCGCAGGTCCCACGAACTCCGCCTTGTTGCATTGCAATAGAATTTTGGGCGTTTCGCCTGCGCGAAATTACAAAGCAGTTACATCCACGAAAGCACCGCCATGACCGAGATCGCCAAAAAGCGGCCTGAATTCCGCAACATCAACGCCCTCACGGACCTGCCCACGTACCGCCTGCCGGCCGCGGGATGGGTGTCGATCCTGCACCGCATCAGCGGCGTGATCATGCTGCTGCTGCTGCCGTTCGTGCTGTGGATGTTCGACACCTCGGTCTCCTCGGAGATCTCGTTCGGCAAGTTCACCTCGGCATTCACCGCGGGCCTGGGCTTCGTTCCCGGCTGGTTCATCAAGCTCGTGGTGCTGGCGCTGATCTGGGTCTACCTGCACCACTTCACCGCCGGCCTGCGCCACCTCTGGATGGACGTGAGCCACGACGCCGTGAACAAGCATTTCGGCAGCATGTCGGCCAAGGTCACGCTGGCGATCAGCCTCGGCCTGACGGTGATCCTCGGCGCCAAGCTCTTCGGCCTGTACTGAGCCCCCGGCCAGCGCACCGCCCTCCCCCCTCCACGATTCCCAAGGATTTCCCCATGTCCGTGAACTATGGTTCCAAGCGCACCGTCGTCGGTGCCCACTACGGCACGCGCGACTGGCTGAGCCAGCGCGTCACCGCGGCCCTGATGGCCGTCTTCACCCTCGTCGTGCTGGCGCAGCTGGTGCTCACCAAGGGCCCCATCGGCTACGACCGCTGGGCCGGCATCTTCGGCGCGCAATGGATGAAGGTGCTCACGTTCTCCGTCATCGTCGGCCTCGCATGGCACGCCTGGGTCGGCATGCGCGACGTGTGGATGGACTACGTCAAGCCCGTCGGCCTGCGCCTCGCGCTGCAGGCGCTCACGATCTTCTGGCTCGTCGGCTGCGCCGGCTGGGGCATCCAGATCCTCTGGCGCCTCTGATCCGATCACCCCGCGACTGAAAGCACACAACAATGAGCTACACCAAAGCGAACATCACCACGCGCAAGTTCGACGTCGTCATCGTCGGCGCCGGCGGCTCCGGCATGCGTGCCGCGCTGGAACTCTCCCGCGCGGGCCTGAACGTGGCCTCGCTGTCCAAGGTCTTCCCGACCCGCTCGCACACCGTGGCGGCGCAGGGCGGCGTGTCGGCCTCCCTCGGCAACATGAGCGAGGACAACTGGCACTACCACTTCTACGACACCATCAAGGGCTCCGACTGGCTGGGCGACCAGGACGCCATCGAGTTCATGTGCCGCGAGGCCCCCAAGGTGGTGTATGAGCTGGAACATTTCGGCATGCCGTTCGACCGCAACCCGGACGGCACCATCTACCAGCGCCCGTTCGGCGGCCACACGGCCAACTACGGCGAGAAGCCCGTGCAGCGCGCCTGCGCCGCGGCCGACCGCACCGGCCACGCCATGCTGCACACGCTCTACCAGCAGAACGTGAAGGCCAAGACGAACTTCTTCGTCGAGTGGATGGCCCTGGACCTGATCCGCGACGCCTCCGGCGACGTGGTCGGCGTAACCGCGATCGAACTGGAAACCGGCGAGCTCTACCAGCTCCAGGCCAAGGCCGTGCTGCTGGCCACCGGCGGCGCGGGCCGCATCTTCGCGGCATCGACCAATGCCTTCATCAACACCGGCGACGGCCTGGGCATGGCGGCACGCGCCGGCATCCCCCTGCAGGACATGGAGTTCTGGCAGTTCCACCCCACCGGCGTGGCCGGCGCGGGCGTGCTGCTGACCGAAGGCTGCCGCGGCGAAGGCGCCATCCTGCTCAACAGCAACGGCGAACGCTTCATGGAGCGCTATGCGCCCACGCTGAAGGATCTGGCGCCGCGCGACTTCGTCTCCCGCTCGATGGACCAGGAGATCAAGGAAGGCCGCGGCTGCGGTCCCAACAAGGACTACGTGCTGCTCAAGCTCGACCACCTGGGCGCGGAGACGATCCACAAGCGCCTGCCGTCGGTGTACGAGATCGGCGTCAACTTCGCCAACGTGGACATCACCAAGGAACCGATCCCGGTCGTGCCCACCATCCACTACCAGATGGGCGGCATCCCGACCAACATCAACGGCCAGGTCGTGATCCAGAACGGCGAGGTGCACAACCAGGTGGTCAACGGCCTCTACGCCGTGGGCGAATGCTCCTGCGTGTCGGTGCACGGCGCCAACCGCCTGGGCACCAACTCGCTGCTCGACCTGCTGGTGTTCGGCAAGTCCGCCGGCCGCCACATCGTCGAGATGGTCAAGAACAGCGGCGAGCACAAGCCCCTGCCGGCCGACGGCGCCGACCGCACGCTGGCGCGCCTCAACCAGCTGCAGGAATCCAGCCAGGGCATCTATGCCCAGGACATCGCCAACGACATCCGCGCATCGATGCAGCAGCACGCCGGCGTCTTCCGCACGCAGGAAAGCATGGACGAAGGCGTGGTGAAGGTGAACGCCATCCGCGAGCGCGTGGGCGCGATCACGCTGAAGGACAAGTCCAAGGTGTGGAACACGGCCCGCATGGAAGCGCTGGAAGTGGACAACCTCATCGAGGTCGCCCAGGCGACGATGGTCTCGGCTGCAGCGCGCAGGGAATGCCGCGGCGCGCACACGGTCTATGACTACGAGCACCCCGCCGACCACCCCGACTTCCCGCTGGGCCGCAACGACAAGGAATGGATGAAGCACACGCTGTGGCACAGCGGCAGCAACAGCCTCACCTACAAGCCCGTGAACCTCAAGCCCCTGACCGTGGACAGCGTGCCGCCCAAGGTCCGCACGTTCTGATACGCCCACGAACCCACGAGACACCACCATGAAGCGCACCTTTCAAATCTACCGCTACGACCCGGACAAGGACGCCAAGCCCTACATGCAGACCGTCGAGATCGAGCTCGACGGCCATGAGCGCATGCTGCTCGACGCCCTGGTCAAGCTGAAGGCGCAGGATCCGTCCATCTCGTTCCGCCGCTCCTGCCGCGAAGGCGTCTGCGGTTCCGACGCGATGAACATCAACGGCAAGAACGGGCTGGCGTGCCTCACCAACATGAACACGCTCAAGGGCACCATCGTGCTCAAGCCACTGCCGGGCCTGCCCGTGATCCGCGACCTGATCGTGGACATGACGCAGTTCTTCAAGCAGTACCACTCGATCAAGCCCTACCTCATCACGGAAGGCATCACGCCCGAGAAGGAGCGCCTGCAGTCCCCCGAGGAGCGCGACGAGCTCAACGGCCTGTACGAGTGCATCCTGTGCGCGAGCTGCTCCACGAGCTGCCCGAGCTTCTGGTGGAATCCCGACAAGTTCGTGGGACCCGCCGGCCTGCTCCAGGCCTACCGCTTCATCGCCGATAGCCGCGACGAAGCCACGGGCGCGCGCCTGGACAACCTGGAAGACCCGTACCGCCTCTTCCGCTGCCACACCATCATGAACTGCGTGGACGTGTGCCCCAAGGGCCTCAACCCCACGAAGGCCATCGGCAAGATCAAGGAACTGATGGTGCGCCGCGCCGTCTGACTTGAACATGCCAGAAGACCTGCTCGACGACCGCGAAGTCGCCAAGCTCCGGTGGCGCAGCCGCCGGGGCCTGGTCGAGAACGACCTCTTCATCGAGCAGTTCTTCGCGACCCATGGCTCCCGCCTGACGCATCGCCAGGCGCAGGGCATCGCCACCCTGATGGACCTCTCCGACAACGACCTGCTGGACCTGCTGCTGCGGCGCAAGGAACCCTCCGGCGAGCTCGACACCGGGGACGTCAGGGAGGTGCTCGAACTGCTGCGCCGCCGCGCGCCGGCAACTCCACCGCTTGCGGGCTAACTACGAAGGAAACTCAATGAAACTGGCAGACAACAAAGCAACGCTCTCGTTCAGCAATGGCAGCCCGAGCGTGGAATTGCCCGTGTACCACGGCAGCGTGGGTCCGGACGTGGTGGATATCCGCAAGCTCTACGCCCAGACGGGCATGTTCACGTACGACCCTGGCTTCCTGTCCACGGCCGCCTGCCAGTCGTCGATCACCTACATCGACGGTGACAAGGGTGAACTGCTGTACCGCGGCTACCCCATCGAGCAGCTGGCCACGAACTGCGATTACCTCGAGACCTGCTACCTGCTGCTCAAGGGCGAACTGCCGGACGCCGCCCAGAAGCAGGAGTTCAACGATAGCGTGACCAAGCACACGATGGTCAACGAGCAGATGCAGTTCTTCCTGCGCGGCTTCCGCCGCGACGCGCACCCGATGGCCGTGCTCACGGGCCTGGTGGGCGCCCTGTCGGCCTTCTACCACGACAGCACGGACATCAACAATCCGCAGCACCGCGAGATCTCGGCCATCCGCCTGATCGCGAAGATGCCGACCCTGGTCGCCATGGCCTACAAGTACGGCGTGGGCCAGCCGTACATGTACCCGCAGAACGACCTGGGCTATGCCGGCAACTTCCTGCGCATGATGTTCGGCACGCCCTGCGAGGAGTACAAGGTCAACCCCGTGCTCGAGCGCGCGCTGGACCGCATCTTCATCCTGCACGCCGACCACGAGCAGAACGCCTCCACCTCCACGGTGCGCCTGTGCGGCTCGTCGGGCACCAACCCGTTCGCCGCCATCGCGGCCGGCGTGGCCTGCCTCTGGGGCCCCGCCCACGGCGGCGCCAACGAAGCGGCCCTGAACATGCTGCACGACATCCAGGCCCAGGGCGGCGTGGAGAAGATCGGCGAGTTCATCAAGCAGGTCAAGGACAAGAACTCCGGCGTCAAGCTCATGGGCTTCGGCCACCGCGTGTACAAGAACTACGATCCACGCGCCAAGCTCATGCAGGAAACCTGCAACGAGGTGCTGGCCGAGCTGGGCCTGGAAAAGGACCCGCTGTTCGCCCTGGCCAAGGAACTCGAGAAGATCGCCCTGGAAGACGACTACTTCGTGCAGCGCAAGCTCTACCCGAACGTGGACTTCTACTCCGGCATCGTGCAGCGCGCCATCGGCATCCCGGTGAACCTGTTCACCGGCATCTTCGCCCTGGCACGCACCGTCGGCTGGATCGCCCAGCTCAACGAGATGATCGGCGACCCCGAGTACAAGATCGGCCGTCCGCGCCAGCTGTTCGTGGGCGCCGAGCCGCGCACGGTGAAGCCGATCGCGCAGCGCTGATCGGGTTGCGTTGCCAAGGCGCGGTCACATGGTGGCTGCGCTGGCAAGAGGACAAACCGCCGCAGGAGGATGGCCTCCGCGGCGGTTTTTTATTGTTCGCTCTGATGGGGATGCTCAGGGGTATTGCTGCGTCGCCGTCTGCGTCCATGCAGCCTGTATCCCACCCACCCGCCCAGCATGGAGGCGAGGCAGCACACGCCCAGTGAAATCAGGATGAGATCCCCGATGTCGTTGTCGCTCCGGATGTAACGCGGGCCATACCATGCGGCAAAACCGTGGAACATGCCGAAGTACGCCGCTACGGCGAACAGGGAGCCAAACAAAATAGCCCACAAAATCTTCATGGGACACTCCAGAAGCGAGCCTCTTCTGCCTTGAGATAGTCTGACCAGTACCCCTCCAGCGAGAGTCCCCACTGAATTCGGAACCAGGAACTCAGCGAAGTCATCCTCGATCCGTTCCATAGGTCAATGTGGTCTCACTGCCTGCCCGGACCCCAATAATTTTTGAAGAACAGAATACCTGTCCTTCCATGGAGTGACTTGAAAAGGTCCGTGCCGGTTTGCGTGTTTTCAATCTGCTTTCCTACGAATCGTACAGATCGACCAGGAAGCCTTGATGCAGCCGTGTCGAGCCATGAAGCCAACTCCTCAGCTCGCAGCGGGTATTTGGCACCACCCTGCTGCCAAGACCGGACACCTCTGAAAGTGGAGAGGTCATAGCCAGTCCGCATGAGGGCAGCAGACAGATTGACAGCGCACTGGTTCTCATAGGTTGCGACAGGGAGCAAAGGCTTTTCCCTTGTTACGCCGGGATGATTCCTCCAAATTTCCTGAAAGCCTGCCATGCACACCTCTTCCACTGGGAAGCGGCATCCTAGCGGGCCAGCAGAAGAAGCTGATCAACAGTGCGCAATGATTTACATAATGGAAATTCATCCAGACCCGAAACAGAAACCGCCCTACTGATCTGTCGCCAGCCGCGAAAACAACTGCAGATCGATCGGCCGCCCCTCCTTCATCTCATATCCCCGCCGCACCCCCTCGCGTGTGAACCCCAGCCTCGCCAGCAGCGCCGCGCTGCCATGGTTCTCCATGTCCACATCGGCCCCGATCCGGTGGATGCCCAGCCGGTCGAACGCATGCCGGATGGCCGCGGCAACGGCCTCACTGGCAAGACCCCTGCCCCAGTACGCCGGCAGCAGCCAGTAGCCGATCTCGGCCCGGCGGTGTTCCCGGTCGATGTCGTTGAAGCCGCAGGCGCCGATGAGACGCTCCGGGGCCTCTGCCAGGCAGGTGCACCACCATTGCCCGGCGCCTTTCTGCTGGATGCGGCCTTACCAGCGGAGCTGCTCGCGGGTGGCTTCCAGGCTGGCATAGCGCACGCCGTAGTGTTGGATCACGCGCGGATCGCTCAGGCCCTCGAAGATGCCGGGCAGGTCGCCCTCGCGGAAGGGGCGCAGCAGGCAGCGGGGGGTGTGGATCTCGATGTCAGGGAATGCGGTCGATATGGTCAATGGCATGGTCGGAATTCAGTCGCCGAAGCGCTCGCGGTAGGCCTGGGGCGGGATGCCCAGGTGCCGCAGGAACAGGTGGCGCAGCGCCTGCTCCGATCCGAGCCCGACGCGCGCGGCCACGGTCTTGAGCGGCAGGGCGGCGTCGGATTCGAGCAGCCGGCGCGCGGCCTCCAGCCGGGCCGACTCCAGGAAGGCCGAGGGGCTGCGCCCCGTCTCCTGCGCGAACACGCGGCGGAAGTGGCGCTCGCTCATCGCGGCGCGCCCGGCCAGCACCTGCAAGGTGAGCGGCTCGGACAGGTGCTCCAGCGCCCAGGCCTGCACGTCCTGCATGCCGCGGTGGGTGGAGGCCTGGCTGGCGAGTTGCACGCTGAACTGCGATTGCCCGCCGGGCCGCTTGAGGTACATGACCATGTCGCGCGCGACCTCCAGCGCGAGGGCATGGCCATGGTCCTCCTCGACCAGCGCGAGCGCGAGGTCGATGCCCGCGGTGACGCCGGCGGAGGTCCAGAGGTGGCCGTCGCGCACGTAGATCGCATCGGGATCGACCGCCACGGCAGGATGCAGTGCCTGCAGCCGGGCGGCCACGCTCCAGTGGGTCGCGGCCCGGCGCCCGTCGAGCAGGCCCGCGGCAGCCAGGAAGAAGCTGCCGGAGCACAGGGCCACCAGGCGGCGCACGCGCGGTGCCGCAGTGCGCGCCCACGCCACGATCTCCGGGGCACCGGCCAGGGCCGCCTCGATGTGGCGGGCGCCGACCAGCAGGGCCGTGTCCGGCATCGCCGCGCACGCCGCGTCGTCGCCGGCGCACAGCACCTCGGTGGCCTCCAGGGCCATCAGCGTGTCGGAGCGCACGGGGCCGCGCGCACGAGCCGCGATGGACACGGCATAGCCGGGCGGCCGGCCGCGCCGCGCGAGGTGCACGTTCGCATAGTCGAACACCGAGAGCGGCCCCACGGCTTCCAGCGCCTTGAAGCCCGGATAGACGACGATGTGGACGGACAGGGGGTGGGCTGGGTGCATGCGGTCGGCGGAACGGTCATCGGACAAAGCGGGCCGGCCATCGGACATCGGCGCGCACGCGCCGGGCAGGCGGGCCCGGCTTGCTCTATAAAGCGGGATTGCTTTTTCGCCCGGGCGGTCCGGCCGGGGCGCGCGCGGGATTGTCCCCGATCGGCGCGCCGCCCGCGGGGCCGGCCGCCCGCCCTCCCCTCCTTCCCTTTCGAAAGCACCCCCATGAAAACCAAAGCAGCCGTCGCCTGGAAATCCGGCGAACCCCTGACCATCGAGACCGTGGACCTCCAGGGCCCGAAGTTCGGCGAGGTGCTGGTGGAAATCAAGGCCACGGGCATCTGCCACACCGATTACTACACCCTCTCTGGCGCCGACCCGGAAGGCATCTTTCCGGCCATCCTGGGCCATGAGGGCGCGGGCGTGGTGGTGGACGTGGGCCCGGGCGTCACCTCGCTCAAGAAGGGCGACCACGTGATCCCGCTCTACACGCCCGAATGCCGCCAGTGCAAGTTCTGCCTCTCGCGCAAGACCAACCTGTGCCAGCTGATCCGCGGCACGCAGGGCAAGGGCCTGATGCCCGACGCCACCAGCCGCTTCAGCATCGACGGCCAGCCGATCTTCCACTACATGGGCACCAGCACCTTCAGCAACTACACGGTGGCGCCGGAGATCTCGCTGGCCAGGATCCGCGAGGACGCGCCCTTCGACAAGGTCTGTTACATCGGTTGCGGCGTGACCACCGGCATCGGCGCGGTGCTGTTCACGGCCAAGGTGGAGGCCGGCGCGAACGTGGTGGTGTTCGGCCTCGGCGGCATCGGCCTGAACGTGATCCAGGGCGCGAAGATGGTGGGCGCGGACAAGATCATCGGCGTGGACATCAACCCCGCCCGCCAGGAGATGGCCCGCCAGTTCGGGATGACGCACTTCATCAACCCCAACGAGGTGGAGAACGTGGTGGACGCCATCGTGCAGCTGACCGACGGCGGCGCTGACTATTCTTTCGAGTGCATCGGCAACACCAGGGTGATGCGCCAGGCGCTGGAGTGCACGCACAAGGGCTGGGGCCAGAGCATCATCATCGGCGTGGCCGAGGCCGGTGCGGAGATCAGCACCCGCCCCTTCCAGCTCGTCACGGGCCGCCAGTGGAAGGGCTCGGCCTTCGGCGGCGCGCGCGGCCGCACCGACGTGCCGAAGATCGTGGACTGGTACATGGAAGGCAAGATCGACATCGACAGCCTCATCACGCACACGATGCCGCTCGCGGACATCAACAAGGGCTTCGACCTGATGAAGCGCGGCGAGTCGATCCGCGGCGTCGTCGTTTACTGATCCAATAGCCAATAGCGCCTGCCGGGCCGGTGCCGCCCGGCAGGCGATTCCGATCCACTGCCATGACCTACCAACCGATTGACCCCCCCGATGACGTGAAGGCGGCCCTCGAGGCGGCCGCACGCAGGCCCCGCGCCGCCCAGGTGCCCGGACTGGAACTGCTGGGCGAGCACGCCTGCTTCGGCGGCTCCCAGCGCTTCTATCGGCATTCCTCCGTCGAGATCGGCCTGCCGATGAAGTTCGGGGTGTACCTTCCTCCCGCGGCTCTGCGCGATCCCGGGCGCAAGGTGCCCACGCTCATGTACCTCGCAGGCCTGACCTGCACCGAGGAAACCTTCATGATCAAGGCGGGCGCTCAGCACTTCGCCGCGGAACGGGGCATCGCCCTGATCTCGCCCGACACCAGCCCGCGCGGGCCACAGGCCGAGGCCTTCGAAGGCGCCACCGCCGACTGGGACTTCGGCATCGGGGCCGGCTTCTACCTCGATGCCACCGAGGAGCCGTGGCAGCGCTACTGGCGCATGGAAAGCTATCTCATCGAGGAACTGATCCCGCTGCTCGAGCGCGTGCTGCCGATCGACACGGGCCGCCTGGGCCTCATGGGGCACTCCATGGGCGGCCACGGGGCGATCACGCTGGCACTGCGCCACCCGGGCGTGTTCCGCTCGCTCTCGGCCATCGCACCGATCTGCGCGGCCTCGCAATGCGCCTGGGGCGACAAGGCGTTCCGCCGCTATTTCGGGGTGTCCTGCAAGACCTGGCAGACGCACGACGCCACCGTGCTCATGCAGCGCCAACCCGCAGCGCCCTACCCGGACGGCATCCTGGTGGACCAGGGCATGGCGGATGCCTTCCTCGCAGAGCAATTGCACCCCCACGTGTTCGAGGCGGCGTGCGACCTCGTCAAGCAGCCGCTCGAACTGCGCCGGCACGCGGACTACGACCACGGCTACTACTTCATCCAGTCGGTAATAGGCGACCACATCGCCCACCACGCAGACCGCCTGGGCTGAGGTCGCGCCCCTTCCACTCCATTGCGGAGGCAGCTCGACCAGTCGGGAAAATCCTGCCCGGCATCTTTTCGGATGGCGGAATAATGTCGCCTTGATGACAGCGGCCGCACGGTCCGCAAGGCGACATGCAGGAGGGATGGATGGCAGCACACGACCCGCAGGGCCTGCAGGCCCTGCATGGGCCCGCAGGGCAGCGGATGCCCCTGGCGCGACACGGCGGCGAAGCCAGGCGGCCTGCGGGCCCGTTAATGCTGTCTTAAGCCGCAGTTTTCACACTGCTGCCATGCTCCCGTCGTCCGTTTTCCTGTCCCGACTCCCTTCCTTCGCCTCCGGCGGCGCCCCGGCCCGCGCGTCCGCCGAAGGCCTGCACCCCATGGCCGTGCTGCTGATCGCCTGCCTGTGGATGGGCACGGTCTGCAATCTCCCGCTCTGGAGCGAGGTGGTGCGCCTGCCGGGCGCCCACACCGTGCGCGGCGCGGGGTTCTCCCTGGCCTTCATGGTGGCGGTGTCGTTCGCCACGGCGGCCGTGCTGTCGCTCCTCGCCTGGGGCAAGGCGCTCAAGCCCGTGCTCTCGCTGGCCGTGCTGGCGGCGGCGGCAGGCGCCTATTTCATGGGTACCTACGGCATCGTGATCGATCCCGGCATGATCACCAACGTGGTCCAGACGGATGCGCACGAGGCTGCCGACCTGGTCACCTGGAAGCTGCCGCTGTCGATGCTCGCCATGGCCGGGCCGCCGCTGGTGTGGCTGGCCCGGGTGCGGGTGCGCCCGCTGGGCTGGCGCCGGCGTGCGGTGCACCAGGCGGCCTTCATGCTGGGTGCGCTGGCCGTCGCGGCGGCCTGCATTCTGGCGGTCTTCCAGGACTTCTCGTCCACCATGCGCAACCACACGCGCATGCGCTACCTGATCAATCCGCTCAACAGCGTCTATGCCGTCGGCAGCCTCGCGGCCAGGCCACTGCGCCGCGGCCGCGGCCCGCTGCAGCCGCTGGGCCGCGACGCCCGCCTGGGCGCCAGCTACGCGGGGCAGCCCAGGCCCCCGCTGCTGGTGCTGGTGCTGGGCGAGACCGGCCGCAGCGGCAATTTCGGCCTCAACGGCTACGCGCGCGACACGACACCCGAGCTGTCGGCCCGCAAGGACATCGCCAGCGCCACCGATGCCTGGTCCTGCGGCACCAGCACGGCGGCGTCCGTGCCGTGCATGTATGCGCACCTGGGCAAGGAAGCCTACGAGAAGCGCAGCGCGGACTACGAAACCCTGATGGATGTGCTGCAGCACGCCGGTCTGGCAGTGCTCTGGGTGGACAACCAGTCCGGCTGCAAGGGCGTGTGCGACCGCGTGGCCACGGTCAGCACGTCCGCCACGCCGACCGACCCGACGTGGTGCGCGGACGGCAAGGAATGCCTGGACGACGTCATGCTGCAGGGACTGGACGCGCGCATCGCCGCCCTGCCCGCCGAGCAGCGCGCGCGCGGCGTGGTGGTGGTGCTGCACCAGATGGGCAGCCACGGGCCGGCCTACGCGAAGCGCTCGCTGCCTTCGCAGAAGAAGTTCCGGCCCGAGTGCAGGACCTCCGCGCTGCAGGAATGCACGCGCGAGCAGGTGGTGAATGCCTATGACAACAGCATCGTTTCCACGGACCATTTCCTGAACAGCACCATCGGCTGGCTGGAGGCGCGCTCCGCCAGCGCCGAGACCGCCATGGTGTACGTGGCCGACCATGGCGAATCCCTGGGCGAGAACGGCATCTACCTGCACGGCATGCCCTACTCCATAGCGCCCGACGTGCAGAAGCACGTGCCGTGGATCACCTGGCTGTCGCCCGCCATGCAGCAGCGCACCGGCATCGCGACCGCGTGCCTGCAGAAGGACCTGCGCAGCCGGCGCCTCACGCACGACAACTACTTCCATTCGGTGCTCGGGCTCATGGACGTGCAGACCGGCGCCTACCAGCCTGCGCAGGACATGTACGCGGCTTGCCGCGTGGCGGCACGGGGCTGAAAAGCAGCATCCTGCCCGCGCGCGGGCGGAACGCGTGCGGCCACAATGCCGCCCATGAACCTGCGCTTCGTCGAGGCCTTTCACTGGGCTGTTTCGCTCAAGAGCATCACGCGCGCCGCGGAAAAGCTGCACATCACCCAATCCGCCCTGTCGAGCCGCATCGCCTCGCTGGAGGCCGAACTGGGCGTGGTGCTGCTGGACCGGCGCGAGCGCCAGTTCCGGCTCACGGCCGCGGGCCAGCGCTTCCAGCGGCTGGCGGTGCAGCTGCTGGCGCTGCAGCGGCGCGTGAAGGAGGAACTGGGCAGCAGCCCGACGGCGCCTGCGGTACTGCGCATCGGCGCCATCGAATCGGTGGTGCACAGCTGGCTGACCGGCTGGCTGAGGGAAATGCGCAAGAGCCGGCCGGGGTTCGAACTGGAGCTCACCGTGGACACCTCCGCGGTGCTGGCGGACCAGGTGCGCCGCGGTGCGCAGGATCTCGTCTTCACGGGGGTTCCCGTGACGGACAACGGCGTCCGCAGCCACTCCCTGGCGCCGATGGAGATGGTGTTCGTCGGCCACAAGGCGCTCCACACCGAGCGCCATTACGACCTCGCGCGGCTCGCGCAGCACGATCTCCTGACCTTCCTGCGTGGCTCCCAACCCCACCAGACGCTCCTGAAGCTATTCCAGGAGGCGTCGGTGCCCGTGCCGACAGTGCATGCCGTGTCGTCGATTTCCGCCATGCTGCAGCTCGTGGAGGGCGAATTCGGCATCGCATTGCTGCCGCGCGCGGTCATCCGGCACCTTTCGGGGCGCATGCCGCTGCGGGTACTGCCCAGCGACTGCGTGCTCACGCCCCTGCCCATCCACGCCATCTACCGCGAGGATCCCGGCTCGGACATCGCCGAAACGGTGCTCGGCTCGGCACAGGCCTATGCCGCACGCACCATGGCGACGCGCAGGCGCCGACCAGCGGACTGAATGCCCCGCGGCGGTGCAGCGGCCCTGGGGAAAGCCCCGATGGCCACCGGCCGGTTTTGCCCTTAGTGAAATTCAGATGGTGCCATCGATTTTTTCGATGGACGCAACAAGAGATTTTGCGTTGGCTCGGCCTGGGGGCAGCTTCGACAATGCGCCGCATTGCAATCGCGTTACCCCATGAAACAACTCACCCTGCGGCAAAAGCTCTGGCTTCCCCTCGTCCTGGCCCTGTTGGGCCTGTTAGCCCTCACCTTCGTGAATGCCTGGCAGACACGCACGCTCCAGTACGAAGCGCGGCGCACCGCCCTGGCCGACATCACCGACATGGCGCTGTCCGTCGTCGGCGACTACGACAGGCAGGCCCGGTCCGGAAAGATGACGCAGGAGGAGGCGCGCCGCGCGGCCAGGGAGCGCGTGGCGGCGCAGCGCTACGGCAAGGACGGCTACGTGACGATCGTCGGTGCCGACTCCACCATGGTGATGCACCCGATCAAGCCCGAACTCGACGGCAGGAACATGCTGTCCTTCAAAGACGCCAAGGGCACGCCGCTGTATGTCGATATCGCGGCCGCCGGCAGTTCGGCGCAGGGGCGCGGCTTCCTCGAGTACTGGTGGCCACGGCCCGGCAGCGATGCCCCCAGCCCCAAGATCGGCTACGCGGTGCGCTTCAAGCCCTGGAACTGGGACCTGGTGGCCGGCGACTACGTGGACGACATCGAGCAGACCTTCCGCAGCACGCTCTACCGCGCCCTGGGCCTGCTCGCCGTGCTCGGCGCCTGCATTTCGGTGATCACGGGCTTCGTCGTGCGCGACATCGAGCGTTCGGTAGGAGGCGAGCCCGCCGCGGCGGCGCACGCCGCCCTGCGCATGGCCGAGGGTGACCTGCAGGCCCACATCGCCCTGCGGCGCGGCGACGACCGCAGCCTGATGCATGCCATCGGCTTCATGCGCGACCGGCTCGGGCACATCCTGCAGCGCATCCAGCAGGCCACCGGCACGATCGACCACGCCGCGGCGGAAATCGCCCAGGGCAATGCCGACCTGTCCCGCCGCACGGAACAGCAGGCTTCCTCGCTGCAGCAGACGGCTTCCAGCATGGAGGAGCTCACCGCCACCGTGCGGCAGAACGCCGACAACGCACGGCAGGCCGCGCAGTACGTGTCGGCCACGGCACAGACGGCGGCGCAGGGCGGTGAAGCCGTGGGCAAGGTGGTGGAGCGCATGCGGGCCATCAACGCCAGTTCACGCAAGATCAGCGAGATCATCGGCGTGATCGACGGCATCGCGTTCCAGACCAACATCCTGGCGCTGAACGCGGCCGTGGAGGCAGCACGGGCGGGCGAACAGGGCCGCGGCTTCGCGGTGGTGGCGGGCGAGGTGCGCAGCCTGGCGCAGCGTTCCGCCTCGGCGGCCCGCGAGATCAAGGCACTCATCAGCGAGTCGGTGACCGAGGTGCAGAGCGGCTCCGACCTGGTCGAGAAAGCGGGTCGCACCATGGGCGACGTGGTGGACTCGGTGCAGCGCATCTCGGGCCTCATGGAGGGCATCGCCTCGGCGAATGCACAGCAGACCGCCGGCATCGAGGAAGTGAACCGCGCCGTGACCCAGATGGACGAGATGACCCAGCAGAACGCCGCCATGGTGGAGGAAGCCAGCGCGGCCACGTCCGCCATGGCCGCGCAGGTGGCGGTGCTGCGCGACGCGCTCGCCGTGTTCCGGCTGCAGGGGGGCGACCTTGCGCAGCTGGACGTCCACCGGGAGCGCGCGCAGCCGGCGCTGCTGTCCTGATCCCGGGCGCGCCGGGGACCGTGCGGCAGTCCCCTTTCAGTCCAGCTGCCCCTGGCAGAGGTACTTGGTGTGCAGGTAGTCGTCCAGCCCGTGGGTGGAGCCTTCGCGGCCGTAGCCGGACTCCTTCACGCCGCCGAAGGGTGCGGACTCGGCCGCCAGCGCGCCTTCGTTGATACCCACGATGCCCGTCTCCAGCGCATCGGCCACACGCCAGATGCGGCGCACGTCGTTGCTGTAGAAATATGCGGCCAGGCCGAAGGGGGTGTCGTTGGCGGCGGCGATCACTTCCTGCTCGCTGTCGAAGACCGTGAGAGGCGCCACCGGGCCGAAGGTTTCCTCGCAGGCGCAGGCCATGCTGGCATCCGCGCCCGTGAGCACGGTGGGTGCGTAGTAGTGGGCGCCCAGCGCATCCAGGCGCCTGCCGCCGGTG
>NZ_FNJL01000006.1 GCF_900104515.1 Paracidovorax cattleyae | reverse complement strand
CTTATCGGCTGTATATTTTTAAGGAACCAGAAGATCAGATTTTCTCTTTTCTTCTCGACTCGCTGCAATCAGCGGAGCCTTGAATTCTAACAGGTTTTTTAAAGTCCTGTCAAACTCTGTGGTTATTTGCCTTTCAGCTTCCAACCACCCACCAACCTCAACCACCGCAATCTCTTGCAGCACCTCAGATCAGCGAAGCCTCGAATTCTACACCAGCTTTTATCACCAGCGCAACTCTCAGCAAAACTTTTCTCTTCCGCCACCCTCGCTACCTACATCCACCGCAAACCCCTCAGGACTCACAGCAATCTTCAGTAGCGAAGCCCGCTAGTATAGCAACAAAAAAACGCTGTCAGCGCAATTTCAATTCTTTTTCCAGCGCGTCGACAAACAGGGCCGGGACGTCGCATCCCGTCTGGTCGAAGATCTCCTGGAAACAGGTGGGGCTCGTCACGTTGATTTCGGTGACGCAGTCGCCGATGACATCCACACCCGCGAGCAGCATACCGCGCTCCAGCAGAACGGGACCGAGCCGGCGGCCGATCTCGACATCGCGGGGCGTGAGCGGGCGGGCCACGCCTTTGCCGCCAGCCGCGAGATTGCCGCGCACTTCCGATCCCTGGGGAATGCGTGCTAGGCAATAGGGCACGGGCTCGCCACCAATGATGAGGACCCGCTTGTCTCCTTCGGATATCTCGGGAAGGAACTTCTGCACCATGATGGTCTGCGCGCCGTCGTGGTTGAGGGTTTCGATGATGCTGCCCAGGTTGAGTCCGTCGGCCTTGACCCGGAAGATGCCCATGCCACCCATCCCGTCCAGCGGCTTGAGGATGATGTCCCCATGTTCCGCATGGAAGCGCCGGATGTCGCTGGCAGCCCGTGTCACGAGCGTAGGGCCGATCAGCTCGGGAAACTCCATGATGGCCAGCTTCTCGGGATGGTCGCGCAGCGCGCGGGGCTTGTTAAAGACCCTCGCCCCCTCCCGCTCTGCCTGTTCGAGGAGATGGGTGGCATAGAAGTACTCGCTGTCAAACGGAGGATCCTTGCGCATGAGCACGGCGCCGAATCCGGACAGCTCGGCCTCGCGCTCACCTGCCACGGTGAACCAGGCCTGCGCGTCACCCGTCAGGTGGAGGTCGCGTACACGCGCCGTCACCTTGCTGCCCTGCTCCCAGCGGATGTGGCCGGGCTCGCACACGCTCACCACATGCCCCCGGCGCTGGGCCTCCCGCATCATCGAGAACGTGGTGTCCTTGTAGATTTTGAAGTGTTCGACAGGATCGGCAACGAAAAGAGTGTTCATGGTCTCGTCTGGCTCGGTAGGAGTCGTCATGCGCCGCGGGTGCGGCGTCCGTACTGTTGCACAAATAGGGTGAGCACGCCGGCGACCACGCCCCAGAAGGCGGAGCCCACACCAGCGATCACGACACCGCTCAAGGTGACCAGGAAGGTGATGAGCGCAGCTTCCCGGTGCGTATCGTCGCGCAAGGCGGTGGACAGACCGGAACCGATGGTTCCGAGCAGTGCCAGGCCGGCAATGGCGACCACCAGCTCGCGCGGAAATGCGGTCAGCAGCCCGGTCACCACCGCACCAAACAGCCCGATGACAACATACAGTGCACCGCAGGCCACGGCGGCCGTATAGCGACGCGATCGGTCCTCATGCGCCTCCGGCCCCATGCACATGGCGGCAGTGATGGCGCTGAAGTTCAGGGCATAGGCACCGAAAGGCGCCAGCGCCAGGGTGGCCAGCCCGGTCATGGCCAGGAGGCGGGACACCGGCAGCGGGTAGCCGGAAGCCCGGATGACGGCCACTCCCGGAAGATTCTGCGATGCCATGGTGACCACGAAAAGCGGCAGCGCCAGCCCAATGGCTGCGGCCACGGTGAATTCCGGGGCCGTAAAGACCGGGACGGCCCGGGCGAGATGAACGGCCGCCAGGGATATCTGGCCCCGCGCGGCCGTGAACGCGATGGCGGCAGCCAGGGTGAGCACGATGGCATAGCGCGGCACCAGCCGGCGAGCGACGAGGTAGCTCAAGAGCATCAGCAGGACCAGCGGCAGTGCGGTCTGGGCAGCCGCGAAGGCCTGCATGCCGAAACGCACCAGCACGCCGGCCAGGAGTGCGGAGGCGATCTCCGCCGGGATGCGGTGCATGGCGCGCTCGAACCAGCCCGTGGCGCCAGCCAGGGTGATGAGCATGGCGCACAGCATGAAGGAGCCGACCGCCTCTCCCATGGAATAACCGCCTGCCAGCCCCGCCGACGCCAGCACCGCGGCGCCAGGGGTGGACCATGCGACCATCACCGGCTGGCGCAACAGCAGCGAAGGCACCAGGGAGCACAGCCCCATGCCCAGCCCCAGGGCCCACATCCAGGAGGTGATCTGGGCCGGCGTGGCGCCGAAGGCCTGGGCAGCCTGGAAGACGAGGGTGACCGAACTGGTGAATCCCACCAGTACCGCGACGAATCCCGCCACGGCAGCGGAGAGGCTGATATCTCTGAGAAAGGAACGCATGAGGGGCAGGATTCTGTCACTCTGCGTGAACGCGCCCCCCTCTCCACGAGGATGGCCCCGTGACGCCCGGGGCTGCCCCTTCTTTTCAGATCTCGATCTTGGAGCCCAGCTCCACCACGGAATTGCTGGGCAGGTTGAGGAAGCCCGCGGCACCGCTCGCGTTGTGGTGCATCTGCGCGAAGAGTTTCTCCCGCCAGGGCGCCATGCCGCTGCCGATCGTCGGGGTGACCACGTCCCGGGAAAGGAAGTAGCTGGTGGTCATCGATTCCAGTTCGCATCCCCGCCCGCGCATGAGCGCCAGCGCGCCCGGAAGGTCGGGGTCGTTCTTGAAGCCGTAGTGCACCATGACCTGCCAGCAGTCGCCCCCGAGGGCTTCCACCTGCAGGCGCTTGTCGAGGCCGATCCAGGGGACTTCGTGGTTGCGGACGGTGACGAACAGGTTCTGCTGGTGCAGGACCTTGTTGTGCTTGAGATTGTGGAGCAGCGCGTTCGGCACCGCCCCCGGCTCCGCCGTCAGGAAGACGGCCGTGCCGTCAACCCGAGTGGGCGGGCTGACGAATACGGCCGTGAGGAAATCCCTCAGGTCGATGGCGTCGGCACGCAGCTTCTCGTTCAGGAGTTCGCGGCCGCGCTTCCAGGTCATCATGAGCATGAAGACGATGGAGCCGATCATCAGCGGGAACCAGCCGCCCTGCAGCAGCTTGAGCAGGTTGGAGCTGAAGAAGGCGAGATCCACGAGGAAGAAGAAGCCCGTGGCCCCGATGCACAGCGCCAGGGGGTACCTCCAGCCATAGCGGATGACGAAGAAGGTGAGCACGGTGGTGATGAGCATGTCCAGCGTGACGGCGATGCCGTAGGCGGCCGCGAGGTTGCTGCTGGAACGGAACATGACCACGGCCAGCACGATGGCGAGGAACAGTGCCCAGTTGACGAACGGTATATAGATCTGTCCGGTATCGCGCACGCTGGTGTGCAGGATGTTCAGCCGCGGCAGGTAGCCCAGCTGGATCACCTGCTTGGTCACGCTGAACGCTCCGGTGATCAGGGCCTGGGAGGCGATGACGGTGGCCATGGTGGCCATGATCACGAGCGGGATGAGCGCCCAGTCGGGGGCCATCATGTAGAAGGGGTTCTTGACGGCTTCCGGCTCGGCGAGCAGGAGCGCTCCCTGCCCGAAATAGTTGATGGTGAGGGCGGGCATGGCTACGCTGAACCATGCCAGGCGGATCGGTTCCTTTCCGAAGTGCCCGAGATCGGCATAGAGGGCTTCGGCGCCCGTCACGCAGAGGACCACGGCGCCGAGGATGATGAAGCTCGTTCCCGGATTGCGCCAGATGAAGCCGAGCGCGTGGTGCGGGCTCAGTGCCCCCAGGATTTCCGGGTGCCCCATGATGTGCGGCACGCCGAGGGCCGCGATGGAGGTGAACCACACGAGCGTCACCGGCCCGAAATAGCGCCCGATGCCACCGGTGCCGCGCTTTTGCACGGCGAACAGGCAGAACAGCACGACGAGCGTGAGAGGGATGACGGCCCGCCCGAAGTGCGGCGAAACGACCTCCAGCCCTTCCACCGCCGAAAGCACGGATATGGCGGGCGTGATGACTCCGTCGCCATAGAACAGGGAGGTTCCGAAGACGCCGATGCCCAGCAGCGCAGAGCGCAGCTTCGGCTTGTCCTTCACGGCCTGGGAAGCCAGGGCCAGCATGGCGATGAGCCCGCCCTCGCCATGGTTGTCCGCCCGCAGGACAAGCACGACGTACTTCAGCGAGACGATGGTGGTAAGCGTCCAGAAAAGGATGGACAGCACGCCATAGACGTTCTGGGGCGTGAAGGCCACGTGGCCGGAGCCGAAGACTTCCTTGACGGCATACAGCACGCTGGTGCCGATGTCGCCATACACGACGCCGATGGCGCCGATGGTGAGCGCCGCAAGCGAGGATTTGGAGCGTTGCACTGCAGGGCCCCTCCGGCACCGTGCCGGATGGGGTTCCGGTATTTGGGGACCGCTATTGTGACAAGGAGCGGGGAAAGCACCCCGGCGGACCGCTCCATGTTGCAGGGCAGCAACTAAGCGGGCCGGCAGCGGCGCCGCGCAGAGGCTTACTCGTAGATCTCGGCCTCGGGGTTGGTCGCCTCAAGTTCGTAGCTGGCCGCCAGCATGGCCAGCCGGGCGATCACGCCATACATGTAGAACCGGTTGGGCGCACTGGCGCCGGGCCGGGCGCCGGGCTGGGGCAGATGGGTGCTTTGCTCGAAGGCGAGCGGCACGAAGCTCGCCCCGGGCGCGTTGAGGTTCTCGTCCACGCCGCGCTCGGCATGCATGCGGTAGAAGCCTCCGACCACGTAGCGGTCCATCATGTACACGACGGGTTCGGCCACGGCTTCGTGCACGCGCTCGCGGGTCAGCACGCCTTCCTGGATGATGACGTCGGTCACCGGCTGGCCGTCCTTGACGATGGCCATCTTGTTGCGTGTCTTGCGGTTGAGCGCGTCGATGTCCTTGGCGTCGCGCACGGTCATGACGCCCATGCCGTAGGTGCCGTTGTCGGCCTTGACGATGACGAACGGCTTCTCATTGATGCCGTATTCCTTGTACTTGCGCCGGACCTTGATCAGCTGGGCATCCACGGCGGAGCGCAGGGCCTCCACGCCCGCACCTTCGCTGAAATCCAGCCCTTCGCAGTGGCTGAAGAGCGGGTGGATGAGCCAGGGGTCGATGCCCAGGAGCTTGCCGAAGCGCTTGGACACCTCCTCGTAGCTCTGGAAGTGGCGGCTCTTGCGGCGCACGGTCCAGCCGGCATGCAGGGGCGGCAGCAGGTACTGCTCGTGCAGCTCCTCCAGGATGCCGGGAGGGCCGGCGGACAGGTCATTGTTGAGCAGGATGGTGCACGGGTCGAAGTTCTTGAGGCCCAGGCGGCCCTTGTCTCGCACGACCGGCTCCAGCGTGACCGATTCGCCGTTGGGCAGCGTGACGGTGGTCGGCTTCTTGATCTCGGGGCTGATGGAGCCCACGCGCACATTGAGCCCGGCCATGTTGAAGATGCGCTGCAGCTGGATCACGTTCGCGAGGTAGAACGTGTTGCGGCTGTGGTTTTCCGGGACGATGAGGAGGTTGCGCGCCTCGGGGCAGATCTTCTCGATCGCGGCCATGGCCGCCTGCACGGCCAGCGGCAGCATCTCGGCCGTGAGGTTGTTCCATCCTCCAGGGAAGAGGTTGGTGTCCACGGGCGCGAGCTTGAAGCCGGCGTTGCGGATGTCCACCGAGGTATAGAAGGGGGGGGTGTGCTCCATCCACTCGAGCCGGAACCAGCGCTCGATCGCGGGCATGGCGTCGAGGATGCGCTGTTCTAGCTCGTTGATCGGCCCCGTGAGGGCGGTGATGAGATGCGGAACCATGGGTACCCTCGGAAAGCGGCGAAGACGGCATTGCGCCGAAAGTGGAGTCGATTGTAGGGATTTGGGGGCGCGCGCCGGGTTCGCAAGCCTTTTCCGCCGCGGAGTTCCGCCGGGTCAGCGCCGCCAGAAAGCGGGCGTGAGCAGCGCCATGAAACTGAGGATTTCCAGCCGGCCGAGCAGCATGGCGAGCGTGCAGACCCAGAGCTGGAAGTCGGTGAGCACGGCGTAGTTGGCAGCAGGGCCGATGAGTCCCAGGCCCGGGCCGGTACAGTGGACGCTGGCGATCACTGCGCTAACGGCGGTGACCACGTCCAGGTCGGTGAGCAGCAGGACCATGCTGAGCACGGTGATGGTGGCACCGTACATCAGCATGTAGGCCAGCACGGCGAAGATCATCCGGTTCTCGACCACCGCGGACCCCAGGCGCACGGGCTGCACCGCGCGCGGATGCACGAGCCGCGTCATCTCTCGGCGCGCCTGCTGCAGCAGGATGAGCACCCGGACCATCTTGATGCCCCCGCCCGTGGAGCCGGCGCTGGTCGCCACGCCGGACAGCATGAGCAGGAAGACGGGGGCGAACACCGGCCATCCGAGGTAATCCGTGGTGGCGAAGCCGGTGGTGGTGGCCACGGACACGGTGTGGAACACTCCGTGCCGCAGCGCATCGAGGGGCCCGTAGATGCCTTTGAACCAGAGCAGCAGGGCCACGAAAAGGCCGCTGCCGAGCAGGGTGCACACGGTGGCGCGCAATTCGGGATCGCGCCAGCAGGTACGCCAGTGACCTTTGCGCAGGGCGACGAAGTACAGCGCGAAGTTGCAGCTGGCCAGCACCATGAAGACGACGGCGATCGCTTCCAGCAGGGGCGAGTGGAATTGGCCGAAGCTCGCATCGTAGGGCGACAGCCCTCCGAGGCTCACCGTGGCGAACATGTGCATCAGTGCATCCGGAACCGCCATGCCGCCGGCCCAGAACGCAAGCGCGCACGCCAGGGAGAACACGACGTACACGCCCCAGAGGCCCTTGGCCGTCTGGGTCATGCGGGGAGTGAGCTTGGTGTCCTTGACGGGCCCGGCGGCTTCGGCCTTGAAGAGCTGGCTGCCGCCCACGCCGAGCAGCGGCAGTACTGCGACAGCCAGGATCAGGATGCCCATGCCGCCGATCCATTGCATGAAGGTGCGCCAGATGTTGACCGACAGGGGCAGGGAGTCGAGTCCGGACAGCACCGTCGCGCCCGTGGTGGTGAGCCCGGAGACGGCTTCGAAGTAGGCATGCGTGAAGCCGATGGGGCGGCCGATGGCATGCAGCGCCGCCATGAGCGGCAGGGATGCGAACAGGGGAAGGACCAGCCAGACCAGCGACACGAGCATGATCCCGTGGCGGGGCTGCAGTTCACGCGCGTGCCGGCGCAGCCCGAACCACAGCGCAGCGCCGCACGCGAGGGTGAAACCCAGGCCGACGGCATAGACAGGCCACAGGCCCTCACCGGCCCACATCGAGGCGCCCAGTGGTACGGCCATTGCCCAGGAGAACATCGCGAGCAGCGCGCCGAACACGCGCAGGACCGGCAGCAGGTCCGGCAGGGCCTCGGAAAGGGTGAAAGGCACGGACATGCGCGGTCAGAAAAACGTCGCGCTCACGCGGAAGGCCTTCTCCACCTCGCGCACCAGCCGCTTGTTCGGAAGGAAGAAGACGACATGGTCGCCGCTCTCGACCACCGTGTGGCTGTGCGGGATGATGACCTCGGGCTCGCCGGCGGGCACCGACGCGCCCTCGCCCGCGTCGGCCGTGGCGTGCTCGGCGAGCCCGCGCACGATGAGGCCCATGTGCACGTCGTGCGGCAGGTGCAGTTCGCTGACGCGTCGGCCGACCACGCGCGAGCTTTTGCGGTCTCCGCGGGCGACGATCTCCAGCGCCTCGGCAACGCCCCGGCGCAGGCTGTGGACCGCCTGGACGTCGCCACGGCGCACGTAGGCGAGCAGTTCTCCCAGCATGGCCTGTGCCGGAGAGAGCGCGATGTCGATCTGCGTGCCGTGCATCAGGTCGGCGTAGGAGCGGCGGTTGATGAGCGCCAGCACCCGGCTCGCACCCATGCGCTTGGCGAGCAGGCAGGCCATGATGTTGTCCTCGTCGTCGTCGGTGAGGGCGAGGAAAAGGTCCACCTCTTCGATGCACTCGTCGCCGAGCAGGTCTTCGTCGGTGGCATCCCCATGCAGCACGAGCACTTCCGCGGGCAGCACCGAGGCCAGTTCCGTGCAGCGATCGGCATTCGCTTCCAGGATCTTGATGTGGAAGCCGCCTTGCTCCGCCAACTGGCGCGCGAGCCGCAGCCCCACCCGGCCGCCGCCTGCGATCATGACGCGGCGCACCGGCCGCGGCGGCACACCGCCGCGCGGGTGCAGCGCAGCGAGCACCCGCGGGACCTGCTCACGGGCAGCGAGCACGAAGACTTCGTCACCGGCCTCGATGCGGGTGGTGCCGTCGCAGGCCACGAACCGGTCGGGCTCTTCCGAAAAACGGCGGTAAATCGCGACCACGCGCATGGCGACATCGGGAGCACTGGCACGCATGTCGGCGATGCGCATGCCCACGACCGGCGCGCCGGCCCGCGCCCGTACGGAAGTCAGGCACGCCCGCCCGCCCGCGAATTCACGCACCTGCAGGGCCTCGGGGTACTGCACGAGCTTGCCGATGTAGCGCGTCAGGGACTCTTCCGGGCAGATGATGCGGTCCACCGCGAAGCCCTCCTTGCCGAGCAGGGTGCGGCCCCGTTCGTCGCCGGTGCCGAAGCCCGAGGAGCGGACGCGGGCGATGCGCGTGGGCACATTGAAGAGCAGCTGGGCGATCTTGCAGCAGACCAGGTTGGTCTCGTCGAGCGCGGCGCAGGCGATGAGCAGGTCGGTATCCGCGGCTCCGGCCTCGGCCAGCACTTCAGGGTCGATGCCGCTGCCGACGACGCCGCGCAGGTCGAAGCGCGACTCCAGGTCTCGCAGACGCCGGGCATCCGTGTCGATGACGGTGATGTCGTTCCTCTCCGACACCAGGCTGTCGGCCACGCTCTCGCCCACGCGGCCCGCGCCCAGGATGATGATCTTCATGCGGCAGGAACGGCTGAAGGGGATGGAAGTCCGCCGGCGGCGGGCCGCTCATGCGCGGATGTCGCCCTCGCCGAGCACCACCCATTTGAGCGAGGTGAGGCCCTCGATGCCCACCGGGCCGCGCGCATGGAATTTGTCGGTGCTGATGCCGATCTCGGCGCCCAGGCCGTATTCGAAGCCGTCGGCGAAACGGGTGCTGGCATTCACCATCACGCTGGCCGAATCCACTTCGCGCAGGAAGCGCTGGGCATGCGTGTGGTCCCGCGTGAGGATGGCGTCGGTGTGGTGGCTGCCGTAGCGGTTGATGTGGCCGATCGCCTCATCCAGGCCGTCCACCACCTTGATGCTGATGATGGGCGCGAGGTATTCCTCGGACCAGTCCTGCTCGGTGGCGGGCACGAGCGTGGCGCCCGGCACGCCGGCCAGCAAGGCCAGGGCTTCCGGGCAGCCGCGCATTTCCACGCCCTTGGCCGCATAGACGGCGCCGATCCGCGGGAGGAACTCAGCGGCCACGCCACGCGCGACGAGCAGCCCTTCGCTGGCATTGCACGGGCTGTACTTCTGCGTCTTGGCGTTGTCGGCCACCTTCACGGCCATGGCGACATCGCAGGGGTCGTCCACGTAGGTGTGGCAGTTGCCGTCCAGGTGCTTGATGACGGGCACCTTGGCATCGCGGCTGATGCGCTCGATCAGGCCCTTGCCGCCGCGGGGGATGATGACGTCCACGTACTGCGGCATGGCGATGAGGTGCCCCACGGCCTCGCGGTCGGTGGTCTGCACGAGCTGCACGGCATCGCCGGGCAGGCCGGCCTCTTCCAGCGCCTCCTGCACGAGGCGCGCGAGGGCGCGATTGGAATCGATGGCCTCGGAACCTCCCCGCAGGATGCAGGCGTTGCCGCTCTTGATGCTCAGCGAGGCGGCCTCGATGGTCACGTTGGGTCGGCTTTCGTAGATCATGCCGAAGACGCCGATCGGCACGCGCATCTGCCCCACGCGGATGCCGCTGGGCTGCTGGCGCATGCCGGAGATCTCGCCGATCACATCGCCCATCGCCGCGAGCTGTTCGCAACCCAGGGCGCAGGTCTCCAGGACCTTGGGGGTGAGCTTGAGCCGGTCCACCATGGGCTCGGCGAGACCGGCAGCCCGGGCACGCTCGAGATCGCGGGCGTTGTCCGCCTGCAGGGCGGCGGTGTTGTCGCGCAGGCGGCGGGCCAGCGCCAGCAGCGCCCGGTTCTTGACGGCCGATGGCGCCCGGGCCATCAGCGCGGAGGCGGCCTTGGCCTGGGATCCGAGGGCGTGGAGGGTTTCGGCGATGTGCTGCGCGTTCATGGA
Source organism: Paracidovorax cattleyae (assembly GCF_900104515.1). Classification (GTDB taxonomy): domain Bacteria; phylum Pseudomonadota; class Gammaproteobacteria; order Burkholderiales; family Burkholderiaceae_C; genus Paracidovorax; species Paracidovorax cattleyae. The sequence continues at coordinate 185,810 of NZ_FNJL01000006.1, read as the reverse complement.
CGTGATTTTGACGCATCGCTGCGCTGCCTGCCCGGCACGGGTCTCCCCGCCGGGCGGTACGTCCCGGGTTTGCTACCCTCGCGCGCCATGACGACCACCCCGACCACACCGTTGCCAGCCACCCAGCTCACCGCCCTCGCCACGGCCCTGGAGGACCTTCGCGCTGCCCGCATGGCGCCGCACGCCTTCAGCGAGGTGGCACGCGCACAGACGGCGCTGCTGGAGGCCCTGCCGTCGCGCTATGCCCAGGTGCTGGCGGACCTGCTGGACCGGCTCGAATCCTCGGCGCTGTTCTCGGAGGAAAGCTGCTCGTTCAGCCAGGGCAGCCTGATCGACAGCCTGCAGGCCTGGGTGGACAAGGCGCGGATCCAGGTCAACGCCCAGTAGGCGACTCAGGGGTGTTCACCTGACAGCCTTGCACAGCTGCAGCGCCAGCCGGTGCAGTGCCTGCCAGCCATCGACAGGCCAGTCGGGCACCTTGAGGCCCTTGACGATGCCATCCACGATGTGGGCAGACTGCAGCAGGCGCGAGGCGGCGGCGTCGGAAAAACGGGGAACGATGCGCTCGAAGAGCCGCTCCTTCGTCCCCCAGACGCGGTTTTCGCGCAGGGCCATGGGCAGTGGCTTGCCGGCATTCACCGCATCCTTCACGCGTTTCAGGGAGCGGATGTCCTCGGCGAGGGTCCAGTGGACCAGTACCTCGGCCTCGCCTTCGGCCTGCAGGCCGTCGAGCATGCGCTGCATGCGCGCCACCTGGCCGGACAGCACGGCCTCGGAAAGCTTGAAGACGTCGTAGCGTGCCACGTTGAGTACGGCGGCCTCTACCTGGCTCCAGGAGAGCTCGCCGGGCGGGTGCAGCAGGGCGAGCTTCTGGATCTCCTGGTGGGCGGCCAGCAGGTTGCCCTCCACCCGGTCGGCGAAGAACTGCAGCGTGCGCTGGCCCTCCTCCCCCGGGGCCACGCGCTGGCCCTGCGCCGCCAGCCGCTGCGCGATCCACTGCGGCAGTGCGCCGCGCTCCACCGGGTCGATCTGCACGCTCACGCCCTCGCGGTCCAGGGCCGAGAACCAGGCGCCGGTGCGCGTGGCCTTGTCCAGCCGCGGCAGCATGACGAGCGTCAACGTGCCCTCGTTGCCTGCGGCAGCCGCGGCGATCTGCTGCAGGGCTGCGCCGCCGTCCTTTCCCGGCTTGCCCGAGGGAATGCGGATTTCCACGATCTGCTTGTCCGCGAAAAGCGACAGCGAGCCGCCCGCAGCCAGCACCGAGCTCCAGTCGAAGTGCGCACCGGCCACCGTGTGGCTGCTGCGCTCGGTATAGCCCTGCCCGCGCGCGACGGCACGGATGGCATCCGCGGCCTCCTGCTGCAGCAGCGGCTCATCGCCGTGGATCACATAGAGCGGGCGCACCCCTTTCTGGAGGTGCGCACCCAGCTGGTTCAGCGCAATCTGCATGGCGATGCACCACCGGGCCCGCCCGGGGCCGGCCAGACCATCCTCATTGCGGGCGCGCGGCGGCCAGGCGCCGCAGCAGTTGCTGCACGAGGTCGGTCTGCATGTTGCGATAGAGCAGCGCCTCTTCGGCTTCCTTGGCCAGGGCGATGCTCTCGTTGTAGCTCACGTCGCGTTGCTGCAAGAGCTCCGTCGGAGCGATCAGCTCCGTGCCCTGCTGGTTGCGCAGCCTGAAGCGGATGCGCAGGCGCAGCTGCAGTTCACGCACCTGGCCGGACGCGTTGTAGCCCACCACCACGCGTTCGCGCTGCTCGGACAGCAGTTCGAACACGGCGTCGGCCCTGGGCAGGTCGGCGGGATCGCGCAGCACCGTGAGGTTGCCGCCCGAGCCCTTGAGGGTGCGCTCGAGTTCACGGCCCAGGGCCGAGCCGGCACCGGCCTGGATGTAGAGGGTGCGGAACTGGAACTCCGGCGCGCGGCGCAGGTGGAAGCCACAGGCCGTGAGGCTGGCCCCCAGGGGGGCTGCGGCCAGCAGGGTCAGGAACGAGCGTTTGCTCTTCAGCATGAAGCGGGCTCTCCGATGCAGTGTTTCAGGGGCGGCGGGCGATCGCTCAGACGACCACGTTGACCAGCCGGCCCGGCACGACCACGACCTTCTTGGGTGCGGCGCCGGCGGCGTGCTTCTGGAAATCCTCGCTCGCCAGGGCGATGCGCTCGATCTCGGCCTTGTCCGCACCGGACGGCACGCGGATCGCGCCACGCAGCTTGCCGTTGATCTGCAGCACCAGTTCGATCTCGTCCTGCACCAGCGCGCCGGCATCCACCTGGGGCCACGGTGCGTCCAGGAGGTCTCCCAGGGTGCTCGCATAGCCCAGTCCGCTCCAGAGGCCGTGGGCGACGTGGGGCGTGGCGGGATAGAGCACGCGCAGCAGGATGCCGAAGCCTTCGATGAGCGCGACCAGGCCGCCGGGCGCGTCCGTGGACTTGAAGTCCTCCAGGGCGTTGAGCATCTTCATCGCGCCGGAGACCACGGTGTTGTACTGCATGCGCTGGTAGTCGTAGTCCACCTGCTTGAGCACGGTATGGATCTCCAGCCGCAGCGCCTTGGCCTCCTTGCCGAACTGCACGTCCTGCAGGCTCTGGGCGCCGTGGATGGCTGCCTCGGTGGCAGCGGCATCGATGCCCGTGAGCTTCACGCCGAAATTCCACACGCGGCGCAGGAAGCGGTAGCTGCCCTCGACGGCGGCGTCGTTCCACTCCAGCGTGGCCTCGGGCGGCGCGGTGAACATGGTGTAGAGGCGCGCCGTGTCGGCGCCGTACTTCTCGATCAGTTCCTGCGGATCGACGCCGTTGTTCTTGGACTTGGACATGGTGCCCACGCCCTCGTAGTCGATCGGCGTGCCGGCGGGCAGGTCGCCCACCGGGTTCTTCAGGCGGGCTCCGGTGATCTTGCCGCCCTCGTCCTGGATGTGCTCCACGTCGTGCGGCCAGAAATACTCCTTGCCGCCCTTGTCGGTGCGGCGCGAGTAGATGTGGTTGAGCACCATGCCCTGCGTGAGCAGCTTGGTGAAGGGTTCGTCCACCTTCACCAGGCCCAGGTCCCGCATGACCTTGGTCCAGAAGCGCGCGTAGAGCAGGTGCAGGATGGCATGCTCGATGCCGCCGATGTACTGGTCCATGGGCATCCAGTAGTCGGCGCCGCCGGCCACCATGGCGTCCGCGTTCTTCGGGTCGCAGTAGCGCATGAAGTACCACGAGGAATCCACGAAGGTGTCCATGGTGTCCGTCTCGCGCCGCGCCGCCTTGCCGCAGACCGGACAGGTCACGCCGGCGTGGAAGCCCTCGTGCCTGTGCAGCGGGTTGCCCGAGCCGTCCGGGATGCAGTCCTGCGGCAGAACCACGGGCAGGTCCTTCTCGGGCACCGGCACCGCGCCGTGCTCGTCGCAGTGGATGATCGGAATCGGCGTGCCCCAGTAGCGCTGGCGGGAGACGCCCCAGTCGCGCAGGCGCCAAGTGGTCTTTTTCTCTCCCAGCCCCTTTTCCTGCAGCGCGTGCGCCACGGCGGAGACGGCCTCCTGATACGACAGGCCGCTGAAGTTGTCGGAATTGATGGTGACGCCGTTCTGCTTGTCGCCGTACCAGTCCTGCCAGCGGTGGTAGTCGAAGGTCTCGCCATCGACGAGCACCACCTGCTTGATCTCGATGCCGTACTTGAGCGCGAAGGCGAAATCGCGCTCGTCGTGGGCGGGCACTCCCATGACGGCGCCGTCGCCGTAGCCCATGAGCACGTAGTTGCCCACCCAGACCTCCACCGGCTCGTCCGTGAGCGGATGGATCACGGTCAGGCCCGTGCGCACGCCCTTCTTCTCCTGCGTGGCCAGTTCGGCCTCGGTGGTGCCGCCGGTCTTGCATTCCTCGATGAACGCGGCGACCTCGGGGTTGGAGCGAGCGGCATGGGCCGCCAGCGGATGCTCGGGCGCCACGGCGCAGAAGGTGACGCCCATGATGGTGTCGGCACGCGTGGTGAACACGTACATGCGGCCACCGCCGACGGGCTGGCCGTCCTCCCCGCGGATGTCGTGCGTGAAGGCGAAACGCACGCCCTCGCTCTTGCCGATCCAGTTCTCCTGCATCAGGCGCACCTTGTCGGGCCAGCCGGTGAGCGTGGCATTCGGGTTGCCCACCTGCACGTGGTCCAGCAGTTCCTGGGCGTAGTCGGTGATCTTCAGGTAGTAGCCCGGGATCTCGCGCTTCTCGACCGGGGCGCCGGTGCGCCAGCCGCGGCCGTCGATGACCTGCTCGTTGGCCAGCACGGTCTGGTCCACAGGGTCCCAGTTGACGACCTGGGTCTTGCGGTAGGCGATGCCCTTCTCCAGCATCTTGAGGAAAAGCCACTGGTTCCACCGGTAGTAGTCCGGGTCGCAGGTGGCGACCTCGCGCGACCAGTCGATGGCCAGACCCATCGCCTGCATCTGCTTCTTCATGTAGGCGATGTTGTCGTAGGTCCACTGCGCGGGCGGCACGCCGTTCTTGAGCGCCGCGTTCTCCGCCGGCAGTCCGAAGGCGTCCCAGCCCATGGGCATCAGCACGTTGTGGCCGTTCATGCGCAGGTAGCGCGTGAGCATGTCGTTGATCGTGTAGTTGCGCACGTGCCCCATGTGCAGCTTGCCGCTGGGATAAGGCAGCATGGAGCAGGCATAGAACTTCTTCTCGCCGGCGTCTTCGGTCACGCGGTAGGCATCTCGGGCGTTCCAGTGGCTGTGCGCTGCGCGCTCGACCTCGGCGGGGGTGTATTTGTCTTGCATGGAAAAAAAGGGGACCGGGCCGCGCTGGCGGCCGCCGGCGTTTTCGCGGGGGAGGGGTTCGCGGGATTTTAGGCGCGATGCGGGCATTGCCCGTCCGAAGGCCGCGGCAGGCAGCCGCGGGAGCCTCAGATGGACTCGCTTTGCTTGAACACCAGCCGGCCGATGGGAATGCAGTCCGGCTCTGCCCAGGCCCTGCGTGGATAGCGGGCCTGGTCGGGGTTGTCGCACGAGAGCCACCAGCGCCCGCCATCGCGCTGGACGCGCCGCAGCAGCACTTCGCCGAAACCGTTGATGGCGAAGACATGCCCGTCGCGCAGCGTGGTGTCGGACGTGTTCACGACCACGATGTCGCCTGCCTGGATGGAAGGCTCCATGCCGCAGCCGCGCACGCGGATGGCCAGCAGGCACTGGGGAATGTAGCCGCGCCGCTCCAGCCAGTGGCGGTGGAAGGTGATGGGGGCATCCTCGTCGGTCTCGTCGGGCCAGATCGCGTAGTCCGCGATGCCGGGCCGCAAATGCAGGGAGACCGGGAAGAGCTCGTACATCTCAGGTCCTGCGTCGAAGTCGTAAGCGACGGAGGATTCCCGGGTGCCGGGCGCTGCCGGCGGCTGCGAGAACCAGGCATGCATGCCCCGCAGGGACTCGATGTGGCGCACCGTCTTGTCCGACACGGCACGGTTGCCGCAGAGCATCTGGCGCACGAAGGCGCCACCACGATAGCCCAGCAGGCGCCCGAAAGCCGCCACGTTGCCTTCCGACAGACGGCGCACGGCATCGGCGAGCCGTGCCCGCCGCTGCTCCTGAATCCGACGCTCGTCCATCAATCCAAGTTAGCATGCCGGATGGAACCATTTGCTATGATGATTTCATACCAATTGCTGACAATAGTAGCCGATCCGCACGCACGACGGCACGACTCTCGTGGGAGGCGAGCGCAGCATGGAAGACATCGCAAAAATGGAATCCGCTGCTGCACCGGCGGCTGGCCCTCCCGGAAGCGAGGCCCGGCCCCTGCCGTGTCCTGACGCCCCCTGGCCGGCGCTGCTGCGCGGCGTGGGCCATGGCGGCGGTGCGGTCTTCGCCCTGGATACGCAGGGCCGGTTCACGTGCGCCAGCGGCGGCACCGGCCTGCTGCTGGGAAGGCCGGCCGAATCCCTGCCCGGGCAACGGATGGCGGACCTGCTGGCCCGGCCCCCTTCCGACGCGCACCTGCACCGGTTGCTGCTCGGGGGCACCCTGCCCGCGGCGGCGTCCGGCTACCGCTGCGAAACGCTGCTGCATCCCGCAGACGGCTCGCCGCTCTGGGTGCAGGCGGTGCTTCAGCCGGCGGCCGGGCTGCTGACCGTCATGCTGACCGACATCACGTCCATGAAGGTGCGCGAACGGCTGCAGCACCGGGTTCTCGACGCGATGGCGCACGATCTGCCGCTGCCTGAAATCGCCGCCGGCCTGTGCGAGGACATCGAGGCCATGCTGCCGGGCGTCGCCGTGTCGGTGCTGGAACTGGACGTCCAGAACCGCCTTAGGTGCCTGGCGGCCCCCCGGCTGGAGGACATGCTGGCCGCGCACATCGATGGCCAGCCCGCCGGACGGGACGGGGACACCTACGGCGCGGCCGCCTGGCGGTCCGCCTCGGCGGCCTGTGCGGACGTCGCCGCGGACCCGCGCTGGGCACCCTGGCGGGAGCCGCTGGCGGCGCGGGGCTTCACGGCCTGCTGGTCGGCCCCGGTCCTGGGGCGTGACGGCCGACTCCTGGGCGCCTTCACGCTGCATGGCCGGAGTGCCCTGGGCTGCGACGGTCTGCCCCTGCACGCACTGGAGGCAGGAGCACAGCTGTGCGCCCTGCTGCTGGAGCGCGAGCGCACGCAGCAGAGCTTCCGCCGGCTGGCCTACCAGGATGCCGTCACCGGGCTGCCCAACCGGGCATTCCTGCTGGAGGCCACGGAGCGCCTGATCCGCGAGGCGCGCCGGGAGGGCCACTCGCTGGCGATCGCCTTCATCGATCTGGACCGGTTCAAGCAGGTGAATGACCAGTTGGGCCATCGGGCCGGTGACGACCTGCTGCGCGAGGTGGCGCAGCGGCTCCAGGGAGCCTCGCGCAGGGCCGACATCGTGGCCCGCATCGGGGGCGACGAATTCGCAGCGGTACTGCCCCATTGCGGCAGCCGCGAAGCAGCCGCGGCCGCCCGCAGGCTGCTGGCGGCCGCGGTGCGTCCGGTGATGCTCCATGGCAGGTGCTGGAACCTGGGCGCCAGCATCGGCATCGCCCAGTACCCCCGCGACGGCACTAACGCCGCCACGCTACTGCACCATGCGGACCTGGCCATGTACGCCGCCAAGCGGGCCGGCGGCCGGCGCCTGAGCGTCTTCAGGGGCAAGGCACCGGGCGCTGCCGTGGTGCGCGAGACCCTGGAAGGGTAAGAGCGGTGGCCACCGCCGGCGAGGAGCGCCCGGCAGGCGGCTCAGGGGCGCGCAGCGGCGGCAGCGGCCGGCGGGGAGGCCCCGGGCTCGGCCACGAATCCGATGCGGTGCAGGCCCGCGGCGTGGGCGGCGCCCATCACCTCGACCACCCGGCCATACGGCACGCCGGCATCGGCGCGCAACTGCACCTCGGCCTGCGGATGCGCCTGCGCCACGCCGCGCAGCCGTTCGGCCAGCGCGGCACCATCCACGGGTGCGCCGCCGACGAAAACCTGGCCCCTGGCATCGATCGCGACCTCGACCGAGTCGCCGGCGGCTCCCTGCGTGGCGCCCTCCGCGCGGGGCAGGTCGAGCCGGATGGCGTTGGCCAGCAGCGGCGCGGCCAGGATGAAGATGACCACGAGCACGAGCATGACATCCACCAGCGGCGTCATGTTGATGTCGCTCATCGGCTTCGGGGCGGATGTGCGTTCGAGGCGGCCGAATGCCATGGGTCGCGGGCGGGTGGAGGCGGCGGGCTCAGCCGCCGCGGGACGGCGGTTCGTCCAGGAGCAGTTCGCGCAGGTCGAGGGCGAAGCCTTCGAGGTCGGCTTCCACGCGGCCGATCCAGCGGCCGAACAGGTTGTAGGCCAGCACGGCGGGAATGGCCACGGCCAGGCCGGCCGCCGTCATCACCAGCGCCTCGCCGACCGGACCGGCGACGCGGTCGATCGATACCGCACCGCCACCGGCCAGCGCCGTGAGCGCATGGTAGATGCCCCAGACCGTACCGAGCAGGCCGACGAACGGCGCCGTGGAGCCCACGGTGGCCAGCAGCACCTGTCCGAACTGCAGGCGTGCCAGCACTCGGTGCAATGCATCACGCAGGACGCGCGTGAGCTGCTGGGCGCGCTGTCCGCTCGCGGCGAGCGAGCCGGCCTGGGCGTGGTCCGCCAGGCCGGCGGCAGCGTCCACCAGGGGCCGTACCAGGCCGTCCGGATCGGAGGGCACCAGGCGCTGGCGCGCCGATTCCAGCGTGGGCGAACGCCAGAACTCCGCGGTGCTCCGTTCCACCCCGGCCACGGCGCGCCGCAGCAGGCGCGCCTTCCATAGGATGACCACCCAGCTGGCGATGGACATGGCCAGCAGCAGCAGTGCCGAGATGCGGGTGACCATGTCCCCCTGATGCCACCAGTGCCACGCGTTCATGGATACGCCACCCAGAGGAGCCGATGCCGGGCCGGTGCCGGAAAGGAGACGCTCAGCCGTGCAGGCCGAGCACGTCGAACATGTCGAACAGGCCCGTGCGGTGCGCCGCCAGGAAGCGGGCCGCGCGCAGGCTGCCCTGGGCATACCCGGAGCGGCTGGAGGACTTGTGGGAGATTTCGATGCGCTCGCCCGTGCCCGCGAACAGCACCGTATGGTCGCCCACGATGTCGCCGCCGCGCACCGCGGCGAAGCCGATGGTGGACGGATCGCGCTCGCCGGTCAGGCCTTCGCGGCCGTACACGGCGCAGTCCTTGAGGTCGCGGCCCAGGGCATGGGCGATGACCTCGCCCATCTTGAGCGCCGTGCCGGAGGGGGCATCCACCTTGTGCCGGTGATGTGCCTCGATGATCTCGATGTCGTAGCCCGTGGACAGGGCCCGGGCCGCCATCTCCAGCAGCTTGAAGGTGACGTTCACGCCCACGCTCATGTTGGGCGCCATGACGATGGCGGTGCGCTGCGCGAAGGCGTCGATCTCGGCCTTCTGGGCGTCGGTGAAGCCGGTGGTCCCGATCACCGCCTTGACGCCGCGATCCGCGCATGCGGCCAGATGGGCCAGCGTGCCTTCTGGCCGGGTGAAGTCGATCAGCACGTCGCAGCCGGCCAGGCCTTCGTGCAGGTCGGCCGTGATGGCCACGCCGCTGGCATGGCCCAGGAAGGCCGAGGCGTCAGTCCCCAGGGACGGACTGCCCGGCACGTCCAGAGCACCCGCGAGGACCAGGTCGTTGCCGCTGCCGCGCAGCGCCTCGATCAGCATGCGGCCCATGCGGCCGGACGCGCCCGCGATCGCGACACGGATCGGCGCCGGAGTACCGGAAGAAGACGGGGTCGAAGCAGCGGATACGGTCATTGCGCGCAAGGAAAAGGTTCGAAGGGGCGGCTTCCGCCGGCTGCTCAGCGGGTGGTGGATTCGAGCGGGGGGTAGCTCGACGGCGGAGGCGGCACCGCGGAGTCGGCCGGCTCCGGCAGCGTGGCGGTGGCGGCCTTGGGGTACTTGGCGAGCTGCTCGGGCGTGGCCTCGAGCTGCGGCACCTTGGGCTTGGTCTTGCGCGACGTGCCGAGCGTGGCGACGAATTCGGCCTCGGTGGGCATTTCGTCGCCCTCGACGCGCTCGAAGGCGTCGTTCTTGAAGAACACCGTCAGCTTGCGGGACTGGGCCTCGACCCCGGGGCGCTTGAGGGTGAAGACGTAGTCCCAGCGGTCGGCATGGAACAGGCTGGTCACCAGAGGCGTGCCCAGGATCTCCTTCACCTGCTGGCGCGACATGCCGGGCTGGAGCGCCTCGACCTGCTCGCGGGAGACGAAATTGCCCTGCACCACCTCGACCTTGTAGGGCGTGACCATGCTCGCGATGCGGTTGCTGGCGCTGTCGAAGCTGCCGCAGGCCGAAAGGCCCGTGCCGAGCAACAGGATCAGGCCCATGCGGGCGCTGCGATGGGCGTGGACGGACATGGAAATAGGCATAGACGATATGATCGGACCATTGTAGCGGCTGGTCTTCCAGGCCTTGGCGCGCGCCCCTGGCACCCCGAAGGACCCTGTCATGACGAACATCGACGAACTCAAGAGCACCGGGCTCAAGGCCACGCTGCCCCGCCTGAAGATCCTGGAGATCTTCCAGAAGGGTGCCCAGCGCCACATGACGGCCGAAGACGTGTTCCGCGTGCTGCTGGACGAGCGCTCCGACATCGGCCTGGCCACCGTCTATCGCGTGCTCACCCAGTTCGAGCAGGCGGGCATCCTGATCCGCAGCAATTTCGAGAGCGGCAAGGCGGTGTACGAGCTCAACGAGGGCCAGCACCACGACCACTTCATCTGCATGGTCTGCGGCAAGGTAGAGGAATTCTTCGATCCCGAGATCGAGAAGCGCCAGCAGCTCGTGGCCAAGGCCAAGGGCTGGGTGGTGCAGGACCACTCCATGGCGCTCTACGGCCAGTGCGCCACCTGCGCGGCGAAGACCTCCTCCGGCAACGGCCGCTGACCGATTCAGCCGCCTCCCGCCGCTTCGCGCCGGGACAGGCAGCGTCTCAGGCGCCGTCCCGCTGCTCCATGGCGCGGCGGTGGCGCTCGACGAATTCCTGGTAGGTATCGATGCCGCGCAGGTTGAGGATGGTGTTGCGCACCGCCGCTTCCACCAGCACGGCGATGTTGCGCCCCGCCACGACCTGGATCACCACCTTGAGCACGGGCACGCCCAGCACGTCCTGGGTCAGGGGCTCGTAGGGCAGGCGTTCGTATTCGCGCTCCAGCGTTTCCTTGCGCACGAGGTGCACGATGAGGCGCAGGCGCATCTTCCGGCGCACCGCCGTCTCGCCGAAGATGGCCCGGATGTCGAGCAGGCCGATGCCGCGCACTTCCAGCAGGTTCTGCAGCAGGTCGGGGCATTTGCCCTCGATGGTGGTTTGGTTGATGCGGAAGAAATCCACCGCGTCGTCCGCGACCAGCCCGTTGCCGCGCGAGATGAGCTCCAGCCCGAGTTCGCTCTTGCCCAGGCCCGACTCGCCCGTGATGAGCACGCCCAGCCCCAGGATGTCCATGAACACGCCGTGCATGGTGATCCGGTCGGCGAAGTGCTTGGACAGGTAGGCCCGGAGCACGTCGATGACGAAGGCCGACGATTCGTGCGTGGCGAACATCGGGATCTGCGCGCGCTCGCACATGGACAGCAGCGCATCGGGCGCCATCTGGCTGTCGGCCAGCACGAGCACCGGCGGCTCCAGCGTGACGATGCGCGCGATGCGGCGCTTGCAATCCTCGGGCGTGGCGTTGACGAGGTAGGCGATCTCGCGCTCGCCCAGGATCTGCACCCGGTAGGGATGGATGTAGTTCAGGTAGCCGACCAGATCGGCACCGGAGCGGGCGGACCGCACGGCGACCTCGTCGAACCGGCGCTCGGAGGCCCCCAGGCCGGCCACCCATTCCCACTTCAATGCAGAGCGGAAGGCCTCGAAGAGGACATCGGCACTGACGACGTTGGGTTTCACGTGTTGCGCGCCGTTGCAGCGGTGAGGGATGGGATCACGCGGTGGCCTGTGCGGATTGCCAGCCGGCGATGAGACCGTGGAGCTCGGCCGCGTCGGTGGAGGCCTTGATGCGCTCCCGCAGCGGGCCGTCGCTCAGCAGCTCCGCGATTTCCGAAAGGATTTCCAGATGCTTCTGCGTGGCGGCCTCCGGCACGAGCAGGAAGATGAGCAGGCCCACGGGCTGCTCGTCGGGCGCGTCGAAGCCGATGGGATGCGCCAGCTGAAAAACGGCCGCCATGGGTGCCTTCAGCCCCTTGATGCGTCCGTGGGGAATCGCAACACCGTGGCCCAGCCCGGTCGAACCCAGGCGCTCCCGGGCGAAGAGACTGTCGGTGATGAGTGCGCGAGAGAGACCGTGCTGGCTCTCGAACAACAGCCCCGCCTCCTCGAAAGCACGCTTTTTGCTGGTGGCATCGACGCTCACGAGCACTTGAGCGGCCGGCAATATGGAAGCTAGACGGTTCATGGTGAAGGGTTGCGATTGCGATTATGCACCCCTTAGCATAAACCCTGAGGCCCCGGAAAGGGGCATGAAAAAGCCGCCTTTGTGGCGGCTTTGCGGGTGATACCGGGGGCGAAGGCCGGTCAATCCCGCTGAATGGAATCCTTGACGCTCACTTCGTGTTCGCGGTCACGCCGGCTGGGCCCGCTTGATGGCGCAGTGGTGGTCCTGGAGGCGATCCTTGTGGCGCACGACCTGCCGGTCGAGCTTGTCCACCAGTTCGTCCACCGCCGCATAGAGGTCGGAATGCGAACTCTCAGCAAACAGGTCGTTGCCCTTGACATGCACATTGCATTCAGCGCGCTGGCGCTTCTCCTTCTCCTTCTGCTTTTCGACGGTGAGAAGCACCTTCACGTCAACCACCTGGTCGAAGTGCCGGCTGATCCGGTCCAGCTTGCCCGTCACATAGCTGCGCAGAGCAGGGGTGACCTCGAGATGGTGGCCGCTGATCGTCAGATTCATAAACAAGTCTCCTTGGGACGTTGAAGTAAACGCCGTCGCCTCGGCGACCGAGGTGGCGGCCCGACGGAAGGGAGCTCATGCATGCGCTGTCGAATCCACTATGCGCGCCACTGCCGGGAAATGCAATCCTGACCGCGGCACGGCCGGGGATACTGCTGTTACAGGTGACCGGGCTGCGGTACGGGCGCACAATGCACAGGCTGTACTGCCGGGCGCGCCCTAGAATCCGGGCAGCCCCGGCGCGCTTCTCGGCGCGGGGCCGGATTACCGCTTGCAACCCTTTCACACCATGACCCTGCCCAGCCCTTCCGCCCTGCACACCTCGTCCCTGGCTTCGCTGCCGCTGCTCGCACGCGGCAAGGTCCGCGACAACTACGCCGTGGGCGACGACCGCATCCTGATGGTGGCAAGCGACCGGATCTCGGCCTTCGACGTCATCATGGGCGAGCCGATCCCGGGCAAGGGCGAACTGCTGACGAAGATGGCTCTGTTCTGGTTCGACAAGCTCGGCTGCCTCTGCCCCAACCACCTGACCGGCGAAACGCCGGAAAGCGTGGTGTCGCCCGAGGATGTCCCGCAGGTGCGAGGCCGCTCCATGCTCGTGCAGCGGCTGCGCCCGATTCCCGTGGAGGCCGTGGTGCGCGGCTATCTCGCGGGCAGCGGCTGGAAGGAGTACCAGGCCAGCCGCTCGGTCTGCGGCGTGCAGCTGCCCGACGGACTGACGAACGCTTCGCGACTGCCGCAGCCCATCTACACGCCGGCCGCCAAGGCCGCCGTAGGCGAGCACGACGAGAACATCACTTTCGAACGCACCGTGGAGATGGTCGGCATCGACCTCGCCACGAAAATCCGCGACACGAGCATCGCGCTGTACGAGGCCGCGGCCGCGATCGCCCTGGAAAAGGGCATGATCATTGCCGACACCAAGTTCGAATTCGGCCTCGCCCCCGACGGCACGCTGGTGCTGATGGACGAGGTGCTCACCCCCGACAGCTCCCGCTACTGGCCCGTGGAAGGCTACGAGGCGGCCCTGGCGGCCGGGGAGAACCCGCCGAGCTACGACAAGCAGTTCGTGCGCGACTGGCTGGAGCAGGCCCAGGTGAACGGCGCCCCCTGGAACAAGTCCGCGCCTGCGCCACGCCTGCCCCGCGAGGTGATCGAGAAGACGGCCGCGAAGTACCGCGAGGCCCTGGAACGCCTTACCGGCGGCCAGTGACCCGAGGGTCCGCCTTCGCGCGCCTGCGGCCTCACTTCAAGCGCAGTTCCGGGGCCTCGAAGCGCAGCAGGACTTTCTCCTTGCCCGGCCCGTCGGCCCGGGCGAGCACGAGCTGCCGCCCCTCGATGCGGTAGTGTTCGGCGGTGCGCAGCGCCTCGAGGTACAGCCCTTCGGCCAGCCCGGTATCGAAGCACAGCTGCAGCCCGGCATCGATGGAGCCGATGCGCAGCTCGCCCCCGGACATCTCGTAGGTGCCGATGAAGGGATTGCAGCCGCCGGATCCAGCGATCCGCCCTTCCTGGGGCTGCACGACCAGATGCGCCTGCGGCCGGCCGGCCGGGGCGGGCGGGACCACCATTCCGTCCACTTCCGTGAGCTTCCAGTAGGTCTGCGCGAGCGGTACCGCGGCCTGTTCGGTGGCGGCACTGCGCGGCAGCGGCTGCAGCAACACGTCCACGTGGCGGTAGGCGGGGTCGCGCTGCAGTGGATTCATCCCTTCGCTCGCCATCCAGGCGATGCCGTTCACCGACACCGTGGCCCGGACGACGTACCGCCGTTCGGGCACCACCTGCGCGGAGCGGTAGGGAATGCGGAGCGCCACCGGAAGCCGCTCGAACTCTTCCAGGGTCTGGCGTCCGATGATGACAGGCGGCGCATCCGCATCGGTCACGTCCAGGATGGCCACCTCGAACGCACCGCCCGACGGGATGAAGAAACGCTGCCGGGCATAGGCCATGCCCGTCACCACGGCGTCGGGCGGCGGGGGCAGGATGCCGCAGCCCGTGGCGCATATCGCCAGCATGGCCACCGCAAGCCATGCCAGACAGCGGGGTGCCCGCGGCGTGCCGGCACGGAGATTCCGCGGTGCGCGCATGGTGCGCGCCATGCCCGTCACATCAGCTCAGCACCACGCTCGAGAGGCGGCGCCGGTAAGTGGCCACGACCGGGTCCTCCGGGGGGATCTGCCCTTCGGCGACCTTCATGCGGGGAGGCTCGATGATCTCGAGGACGGCGACGTAGGTCTTGCGCGCGGCCTCGTCGTTCCAGGCCTTGTCGCGCATGAGGATTTCGAGCAGCTCGTCCATGGCGTCCGTCCACCGCTGCCTGGCGATGAGCCGGCGGGCGCGCTCGAAGCGCGCGTCGAAGTCCCGCTTGTCGGTGCCGATCTTCTGCGCGAACGCGGCTTCCGCGGCGGTGTCGTCCCCGGCGCCTCCGGTGGCGTCGATAGCGTCCATCCACACCTTCAGCGCGCCGAGCCGGCGCGAGCCGGGGGCCTTGGCGATGACGGGCGCGAAGGCGACCTTCGCATCGTCCACGTGCCCGAGCTGCAGCAGCAGCTTCACGTAATCGAAGCGCGCCTCGTCGTTCGCAGGGTCGGTGGCGATGGCGTGCTGGAGCTTTTCGAGGGCGGTGTCGGTGTCGCCGTCTTCCAGCGCCTCCTGGGCCGCTTCTTCCTCGGCCTCGGCCAGCAGTTCATCGGCGCTGGGCACATGCTTGTCCAGAAAAGCGCGGACCTGCCCCTCGGGCTGCGCCCCCATGAAGCCGTCCACGGGCTGGCCGTTCATCATCAGCACGCAGGTGGGAATGCTGCGGATGCCGAACATGCCGGCGATCTGCTGCTCCTGATCGGAGTCGATCTTCACGAGCTTGAAGCGGCCCGCATACTCGGTTTCCAGCTTCTCGAGGATGGGGCCGAGCGATTTGCAGGGCCCGCACCAGGGGGCCCAGAAGTCCACCAGGACGGGCACTTCCATCGAGGCGGCGATGACCTCGGCTTCGAAATTCTCTACGGTGACGTCGATCATTGTGTGCAGCAGGCGGAGGCTTGCCCCGCGGGCGGGGCGCACCAAAAGTAAAATCCCGGGTTCCACTCAGGCGGATGCGCGCATCGCGCAGCCCCACTCCACATGAAACCCATCCAGATCGGCGTGGTCATGGGCTCCAGCAGCGACTGGGAGACCATGCAGCACGCAGTGCAGATTCTCCAGCAATTCGATATCGCCCACGAAGCACGCGTGGTCTCGGCGCACCGGATGCCTGACGACATGTTCGCCTATGCCGAGTCGGCGGCGCAGCGTGGCCTGAAGGCGATCATCGCCGGCGCGGGGGGCGCGGCCCATCTGCCGGGCATGCTGGCGGCCAAGACCCCGGTGCCCGTGCTGGGCGTGCCGGTGGCCAGCCGGCACCTGCAGGGCGTCGATTCGCTGCACAGCATCGTGCAGATGCCCAAGGGCATTCCCGTGGCCACGTTCGCGATCGGCACGGCCGGTGCGGCCAACGCGGCGCTTTTCGCCGTCGCCCTGCTGGCCAACGAGAATCCGGCCCTGCGCGAGCGGCTGGAGGCCTTCCGCCAGGAGCAGACCGCGGCGGCCCGCGCGATGGCGCTTCCCACCGAAGCGGCATGACGATGCCCGCCTCCACGCAGCACCCCATCCTTCCCGGCGCCACCCTCGGCGTGCTGGGCGGTGGCCAGCTGGGCCGCATGTTCGCGCATGCTGCCCAGGCCATGGGCTATTTCACGGCGGTCCTCGACCCCGACGCCGAAAGCCCCGCCGGCCGCATCAGCCACCACCACATCCGGACGGCGTATGAGGACCCGGACGGACTGGCGCGCCTGGCCGCCCTGTCGGACGCCGTCACCACGGAGTTCGAGAACGTGCCTGCGCAGGCGCTGCGCATGCTCGGTGCCGAGCGCCCCGTAGCGCCCGCGGCCGACGCGGTGGCGATCGCCCAGGACCGCGCGCGGGAGAAGGCGCACTTCGTGCAGTGCGGCGTGCCGTGCGCGCCCTACGCCGTGATCGAGACACCGGAGCAACTGGAAGATGTGCCGGCAGGGCTGTTGCCGGGCATCCTCAAGACCGCCCGCCTCGGCTATGACGGCAAGGGCCAGGCCCGGGTGGCCACCGCCGGGGAGCTCGCAGTCGCGTGGGAGGCGATGGGCCGCGTGCCCTGCGTGCTGGAACAACGCCTGCCGCTGGCTTTCGAGTGCTCGGTGATCGTGGCGCGCGGCCATGACGGTGCGTGTGTCCACCTGCCGGTGCAGCGCAACCTGCACCGCGACGGCATCCTGGCGGTGACCGAAGTGCATGCGGGCAACGTGCCGGAGCCGGTCGCGCGGCAGGCCGTCGCGGCAGCCCGGTCCGTCGCGGAGGGGCTGGGCTATACCGGTGTGCTGTGCGTGGAGTTCTTCGTCCTCGAAGACGGCTCGCTGGTGGTCAACGAGATCGCCCCGCGGCCCCACAACAGCGGTCACTATAGCCAGAATGCCTGCGACGTGTCGCAGTTCGAACTGCAGGTGCGCGCCATGGCCGGGCTGCCGCTGGTGCCGCCGCGCCAGCACAGCGCCGCCGTGATGCTGAACCTGCTGGGCGATCTCTGGTTCACCCGCGGGGCGTCCGCCACCACGCCCGACTGGGCCGCCGTGCTGGCCCTTCCGGGCACCCACCTGCACCTGTACGGCAAGACCGATGCCAAGCCGGGCCGCAAGATGGGCCACCTGAACGTCACCGCGCCCACCGCGGACGCCGCACGTGCCACGGCACTGCAGGCAGCCGCGCTGCTGGGCATCGCTGCCTTCTGAGGCCCGCCGACATGATCCTCGACGGCCGGCTCCCCTCCTCCATCGACGCGGCGGCCCGGGCACTGCGGACCGGCAGGCTGCTGGGCCTGCCCACGGAAACCGTGTACGGACTGGCGGCGGATGCCGCCAGCGATGCCGCCGTGGCGCAGATTTTCGAGGCCAAGGGCCGCCCTAGCGACCATCCCCTGATCGTGCACGTGGCGGGCCCGGAAGGCATCCCGCACTTCGCCGCATCCGTTCCGCCCTTCGCCGAGGCCCTGGTGCGGGCCTTCTGGCCCGGACCGCTGACATTGATCCTCCCGCGCAGGCCGGACAGGGCCGCCGCGGCTGCCGGCGGCCAGGACAGCGTGGGCCTGCGCAGCCCGGCGCACCCGGTGGCGCAGGCCGTGCTCAAGGCCTGCGCATCGGACGATCCGGCCCTGGGCGGCCAGCCGGTACATGGCGTGGCGGCGCCCAGCGCCAACCGCTTCGGCCGGGTCAGCCCCACCACCGCGCAGCATGTGCAGGGCGAGTTCGGGGACGACCTGCTGGTCCTCGACGGAGGGCCGTGCGAGGTGGGCATCGAATCGACCATCATCGACTGCACGCGCGGCGTGCCGGTGCTGCTGCGCCCGGGCGCCATCACCCGGGCCGAGATCGCCGCGGCCTGCGGTCTCACTCCGCTGTCGAAGGACGAACTGCCGTCGCACACGCCGCGGGCGTCCGGCACACTGGAAGCGCACTATGCACCCAGTGCCAAGGTACGGCTGATGGACGCCAAGGCCCTGCGGGCCGGGCTGGAGCTGCTGGGCGCGGAGGCACGCCACCTGGCGGTGTACGCCCGCGCCCGTCTGCGTTCGCCATCGCCTAGCGTGGTGCTGCGCCGCATGCCGGAAGACGCCGCGGCTGCCGCCCAGGAACTTTTCGCCGCCCTGCGCGACTTCGATGACGCGGGTGTGAAACTCATCTGGGTGGAAACTCCACCGGAGACACCGGACTGGGAAGGCGTGAGAGACCGCCTGCAGCGGGCAGCCGCCGCCTGAACCGCATTCACTGCGACGCCTCGGCGACACGCCCGGTTGCAAAGCCTTACAGCGCCAGTCGTTACACTCTTGCTCAATTTTTCTGGAGAACAACATATGGCAGCAAATTGGATGCGCCGCTCATTCCTGATCGCCGCCTGTGCATCGGCGGCGCTCGTGGCAGCCTGCGGTTCCAGCACCACGGAGTCGGCGCTCTCGCCCGACCGCATCGTCACCTTCGGCGATGCCTTCACCGACGTAGGCCAGAACGGTGCCCTCTACACCGTGAATGACAGCTCCACCAACAACTGGACGCTGCAGATCGCCAACAATTACGGGGGCACGCTCAGGCCCTCCTCGGCGGGCGGCACGGCCTACGCCCAGGGCAACGCCCGGGTGACGGCCTCCACCGATGCCGCAGGCGGCTCTGCGCCTTCCATCACCCAGCAGATCACCACGTTCCTGGCGTCCAACACGCTGGGCGACAGCAACCTCGTGCTCATGAACGGCGGTATCAGCGACCTCATCGCCGGCATGTCGGCCGTCAATGCCGGCACGATGACGAACGACCAGTTCCTCGCGGCGGCGGCCACCGCCGGAAGCGATATGGCCGCCCAGGTGCGCCGCCTGTCGAACGCAGGCGCCAAGCACGTGGTGGTGACCGGCACCTACGACCTCGGCAAGAGCCCCTGGGCCGTGGCGCTGGGCCAGCAGAGCCTGCTGAGCACCGCGAGCACGCGCTTCAACCAGTCCCTGCTCGTGAACATCGAGGACCTGGGCAAGACCGTGCTCTACGTGGACCTGGAGTACTACGGCAACCTGTTCATCGGCTCCCCGAGCGGATACAACTTCGACAACAAGGACAACCCCGTGTGCACGTCGGTTGCCCCGGGCAACGACATCGGCATCGGCACGGGCCAGGTGAGCTCGCTGCGCTGCAATGCATCCACCCTGGTGAGCGGCGCGGACCAGAACCGCTACGTGTTCGCCGACAGCATCTACATGACGCCTTCGGCCCACCGCCAGTTCGGCACCTACGCCTACGACCGCCTGCGCGCCCGCTGGTGATGCGCCCTGCCGCACCGGCGCGCGCCGGTGCGGTCCGGCCCCATCGAGGCGCCAAGGAAAAAGCCGACCCGAGGGTCGGCTTTTTCATGCGCCATCGCTTCGCGGTTCAGAACCGGTAGCCGATGCCCACGGCGAAGACGTTGGGGTTCAGGCGGATGTCGATGGTCTGCCCGCTGGACAGATGCGTCTTGGTCTTCAGGAAGCTCTTGTAGTAGGACGCATCGACGAACCACTTCTCGTCGATGTTCCAGACGAAGCCGATCTGCGGCGTGATGCCCCACTTGTCGTCGATGGAAGCCGTGGTGGGGTTGGCAAGCGTGCCACCCGTCAGGCCGTTCAGCGTGGCGGTGGTGCGCTCCTTGAAGAACTTGGCATAGGTCACGCCCAGCCCCACGTAGGGCCGGAAAGCGGACTTCGCCTCGCCGAAGCGGTATTGCGCGAACACGGTGGCAGGCAGCACCTTGGTCTCGCCGACCTTGCCCACGCCGGCAATGGCGCCGGCGCCCCGGAATTCATGCTTGAACGGCAGGCCGAACGGCACGTCGACCGCCCAGTTGTCGGTCACCATGTAGTTGATGCCGCCGGTGAGAGTGGTGTCCGAGCCCACATCCACCTGCGTGTTGGGGAAGGCAGGAGCAGACAGGTTGCCGCTCTTGACCTGGGGCGAGATGTGCGTGGCGCCCAGGCGCACGCTCCAGGTGCCGGCGACCTGCGCCGACGCGCCGGAGCAGGCGAGCAGCGCCAGTACGCCGGCGGTCAGCGCGGTGGATGAAGGACGGAGAGAGAGGAATCGAGCCATGGCGAATACTCCTGTCCGCATCAGAGCCAGCCGGCCTGGGCGAGCGAACGAGCCACCAGCTGGCCGATCAGCTGATGTCCATAGGGGGTGGGATGGAAGCTGTCGGCAAAGCCGTAGCTCTTCCACCAGTCGGCGCCGCCGGTGGCACCCGCAGGCGGAGTGGAGGCCGAGAGGGCGGCCGCGGTGCAGGTGGGGAAGTTGTAGGTGGGCAGGCCATCGCTGTCCGTGCCCGCGACGGGGCAGGCCGGGGTGGTGACGTTGGTCAGCTGGTACTGGGCGGGATTGACGGCCTGGTCTTTGAAATTGCTGTAGAAGTCCACCACCGTCACGCGGCTGTCGCCGCTCAGCGAGGCGCCGAGCTTGGCGTTGAAGGCCTGCACCCAGCCATCGAACACCGTGGCGGCCTGGGTGGCCGCGGCGGAGCCATTGGCCGCGGCGATGCCGGCCAGCACGAAGCGGAAGCGCGGCGTGAGCGTCACGCCCGGCGCGTTGAGCACGGCGACCCGCTTGGCGCCCTTGTCCAGGACGTTGGCGCGGATGGTGGCTGCGAACTGCGTGGCCACCGCCTGCATGTACAGGCCGCCCGCCTGGGCAAGCCCGGCGGCACCACCCGCGAAGGCGCTGGAAACGGTGGCTGCGTCGAGCTGCGTGAGCAGCAGCGCGCGGTAGGTGGCGCCGCCGTCGCGGGATACGCGCAGGTAGGCGCCGATGATGTCCGCGGCGTCATTGCCGCCGCCATCGATCAGGACGAGATCGCCGTCGGAGAATCCGGCCGCGCCGGCGTCCCTGATCTGCTGGAGAATCGAGGCGGGCGCATTCGGCGCCGTGGGGTTGTTGATGCGGCTGCCAGCCACCGCATAGTTGGTGCAGCTGGAGCTGGTGTTGAAGGCGGTGCCACTGCCATTGGAGAGGTAGTGCGCGCACAGCGTCTGGCCGTAGTTGGCCGCGACGCGTTCGGGCCAGATCTGCGTGGAGCCCGCGCCGGTGGCTGCCGTGCCCTGCACGGTGAACTTGAAGCCGAAGGTGCCGCTGTCGGCCAGGCTGTCGCCCATGACCTTCACGGACGTCACCCGCGCTGCCGGCGTGGTGTCGGAACCGCCTCCGCCGCAGGCCGCGAGCATGCAGGCGGCGGCCACCACGGACCAGGACGCTCTGTTGTAGATGGTTTTAGAGATCACGTTTGCTCCGTATGGAATGAAAAAAGCACGATCGTGCGCTTTACCGGAACCCATCGTAATCCCGCAGACATTCCACGCAGGGCAGGGGAATCACCGATACCCTCCCCGCCGGGTCTGCAAGATAAGTCGTGCGCCCCACTCAACCATTGGGATGCTACCCCGCCTGGTCGTCCTGCGTGTTGCGCCCCGGCCTCAGCGCTCCGACGCGGCCCAGTCCACCAGCGCCTCCATGGCCGGGCGGGCCGCGGCGGCGTTGGGGTGGTTGGCCAGCGCCACGACCACGTAGCGGCGCCCTCCCGCAGCGTGCACGATGCCGGCGAGCGCGGACACGTCGCGCAGCGTACCGGTCTTGAGGTGCGCGGCACGGACAGCTCGGCCCATCGCGGAGCGGCGCAGGGTGCCATCCGTTCCGGCGATGGGCAGGGAGGACAACAGCTCCGGCATGACCGGCGAGGCCCATGCCGCCTGCAGCATGCGCGCGAGCGACGCCGCGCTCACGCGCGCCTCGCGGCTCAGGCCCGCGCCGTTGTCCAGCACGGGCGGCTCCGCCCCCGGCACGCGCTGGCGCCACCACTGGGCCACCGCGTTGCGCGCGCCGTCGAAAGTGGCCGTGCCATTCTTCTGAAGCGCGATGGTCAGGAAGACCTGCTGCGTCATCACGTTGTTGCTGTATTTGTTGATGGCGCGCACCGCGTCGGCCAGGGGCGGGGACGATACGGTGAACGATGGCGCGAGCCCCGCGGGCACCTTTCCTTCCCGCACGCTGCCGGTGAGCTTGCCGCCCAGTTCGCGCCACATGCCTTCCACCGCGCGGGCCGCGAACCCCTGCGGATCGGGCGGCGCCACGAACCAGACGCGCTCGCCGCAGGCTGCGGAGAACACGCCCTGGAAAGAGACGCTGCCCGCGGCATCGCCTGCCGCCGTCTCGGGCCGCAGCGCAGCGCGCCAGTCACCGCACTCCGTGCCCGGGGCCGCGAGCGGCACCGTGGCGGGCCAGGGCGCCCCGGCCATCGGCGGCTCGGCCGCCACGCGCGCCAGGCCGGCCGCCACGTCGGGCACGAAGGTCAGCGTGACGGATTTGAAATTGACCAGCAGCGCATCCGGTGCGGCGTTGTAGGGGCGCAGCGGCTCACCGTCGAACAGCCCGGCGTCATGGGAGGGCAGATCGAAGGCGGAACGGTCGAGCACGATGTCCCCGACGATGACCTGCACGCCCTGTGCCTGCAGGCGCCGCAGCATCAGCCAGAGCCGCTCCATCACCAGTTGCGGGTCGCCCACGCCCTTGATGTACACATTGCCGCGCAGGCTGCCGCCCTGCGGCATGGCGTCCAGATAGACCGGGGTGTCCCAGGTGTAGGCCGGCCCCAGCAGTTCCAGCGCGGCGTAGGTGGTGACGAGCTTCATCACCGATGCCGGGTTCATGGGCTCCTGCGCGCGCCAGGACAGGCGCGGTGCCTGGCGGCCGTCGGCATCGGCCACCACGAAGGCGACGGCATCGGAGGGCACCCTGGCGCGCTGCAGGGCGGCCTCCACCGCGGCCGGCAGGGTGGTCGCCGCGGGACGCCCGGCGGCGGCCGGAACGGCTTTCTGCGGCTGGGCGAGCGCCAGGGGCGGAGAAAGTACCCCGCAGGCCATGCAGGCCGCCAGGACCAGCAGGCGACGCAGGGCTGCGGAGGGGCGGCGGGTCGGAGAATGGGTTTTTGCGGGCATGGCCCGGGAGTCTAGCGATGCCCCTGGAGCGCCCAGCCCGGGACGCAGCGCGGATAATCCACCCTCTTGCACGCCCCACCCGTCCGGCACACCGCGGCCGCGGGTCCGCCGCCCCATCGCACCATGCACCTGCTCGCCTTCGACACCAGCACCGACACCCTGTCCATCGCCGTCCAGCGGCCGGTGGCCGGTGGCGGGCCGGTGCGCCTCTGGCAGCGCAGCGCCCCGGGCGGAGCCCATGCGTCGGCAGGGCTGCTGCCGGCGATCCGGGAACTGCTGTCGGAGGCCGGACTGTCGTTCGATACGCTGGACGCCATCGTCTTCGGCCGCGGGCCCGGCTCCTTCACCGGGTTGCGGACGGCCTGCGCCGTGGCCCAGGGCCTGGCGTTCGGCGCCCGCGGCGGCACGGGTGTGCCCGTGCTGCCGGTGGACACCCTGCTCGCGGTCGCCGAAGAGGCCCGAGCCGTCCACGGCTGCACGCAGGTGGTGGCAGTGCTCGACGCGCGGATGGACGAGGTCTATGCGGCCCGCTACGCATGGCATGCGGAGGGAGGATGGCAGGGAGCGGACGGCGACGCCTTCGGCCTCTGCGCTCCGGAAGCCGTCCAGGTGCCGGAAGGCCATGCCGTGGCCGGCAATGCCCGTGCCGCCTATGGGGAGCGCCTCGCGCCCGCAGCCCCCCCCACGGCGCACGTGGCCGCACTGCCCACGGCGGCAGCCCTGCTGCGCCTCGCGCCCGCGCTGCTGTCCGCCGGCCAGGCGGTGCCGGCTTCGGGCGCGCTGCCGCGCTATGTCCGCGACAAGGTGGCGCAGACCACGGCCGAGCGGGCCGCAGCCCGCGAGGCGGCATCCGCCGCCGGCACCCCATCCAACGCCACGCGCGCTGCTGGCGCATCCCCTCGGCCATGAGCGCCCACCTCCCCGATCCGGACGAAGTCCGCTTCGAGCCGCT
The DNA here is from genome assembly GCF_900104515.1 of Paracidovorax cattleyae. Taxonomy (GTDB): domain Bacteria; phylum Pseudomonadota; class Gammaproteobacteria; order Burkholderiales; family Burkholderiaceae_C; genus Paracidovorax; species Paracidovorax cattleyae. Next base: position 161,902 of record NZ_FNJL01000006.1, on the reverse strand, counting down.
CACGCCCGGACGCATGGACGCATTGCTGGAGATCGAGCGGCAGGCCTATTCCCATCCCTGGACGCGCGGCAATTTCACGGACGCACTGGCAGCGGGCTACGAGGCGCCGCTGCTGGTGGCCGGCAACGGGGAACTGATCGGCTATTTCGTGGCGATGCGCGGCGTGGACGAAGTCCACCTGCTCAACCTCACCGTCGCGCCCGTGCACCAGCGCCAGGGCTGGGCACGCGTGCTGCTCGATGCGCTCGTGCTCTGGGCCCGCGGCCAGCGGGCCCAGTGGCTCTGGCTGGAGGTGCGCGTGAGCAACCAGCGCGCCCGCGACATCTACCTGGCCCACGGCTTCCGCACCGTGGGGGAACGCAAGCGCTATTACCCCGCGGCGGACGGGGGCCGCGAAGACGCCATCGTGATGAGCCGACCCCTATGAGCCTCGACCTCGACGCCCGCCAGCGTGCCATGCTGACCGAAATGGGCATCACCGTATGGGCGCCCGCCCCCGTGGCCCCGGCCGCAGTGCAGGCAGCCCCGGCACCGGCGGCGCAGCCGGCCGCACCCGTCCGCGCCGCCGCCGTCCACGCTCCGCCGCCGCCCGGAGCCGCAGGCGTACCGCAGACGACCGCGCCGGCCGCGCCACGACCCGCCGCCCCCGTGCAGCCCACCGCGGCAGCCCCCGCAGGCGGGGCGCGCATGCCGGAGGCCACCGGGCCGGTACTGCGGCTCCATGCACCGCAGCCCCTCTATCCGCAGGCCGACCCGGCCGCCACGCCCGCCGAGCTCGGAAGTGGCTGGCTCGTGATCGGCGAAAGTCCATCACCGGAAGGCCCGCTGTCAGGAGACACGGGCAAGCTGCTGGACAACATGCTGCGCGCGATGCGCCTGCACCGCCATCCGCGCGCGCATTTCTCCGCCGTGGAGCGGGCCGCCCCCGGGGCGGTGGACGGTCCGGAAGATGCCGCGGCGGCGCTGCAGGCCGCCATCGCCACGCTGCGCCCGGCGATGGTGCTGGTGCTGGGCCTGCCAGCCGCCCGCGCCGTGCTGGGCAGCCGCGAACCGCTCGGCAGGCTGCGCGCCACCGCGCACCAGTTGCCGGACGGCACGCCTGCCGTCGTCACCTACGACCCGGCCTATCTTCTGCGCGCGCCCGAAGCCAAGGCCGCCGCCTGGGCCGACCTGTGCCGGGCGCTCGCGCACGTGCGGGCGGCGGCACCGGCGTCCCCGGCCGCCGGGCACTGAGTCCCGCGCAGCGCCCATCCAGGCCGCCCTGCCTGACACGCGGCCGTCATACGGCCACTCTTGCGCAATGCGATAATTCGCAGCTTGCTTTTTTGGAGAAAGCTCCGTGGAAACCTACCCCAGTCGGTAGCTTTCAACTCCCGGCATGCCCAGGGCCTTCGGGGGATTGAAAGCACCTCCCCCTGCACCCCTTCGCCAACGGCGCCGCAGCGCCAACCACCGGGAACGAGCCCATGCTCAACATCTTCACGCTCGCCAACGGCCGCCTCGTCCAGGAAGAGATCGAATCCCTGGAAGAACTCGCACGCTTCCAGCCGATCTGGGTGGACCTGGAATCGCCCACGCTCGAAGAGAAGCGCTGGATCAAGCAGCATTACGGGCTGCAGATCCCCGCGGACGCGATGGACGAGGACATCGAGGAGTCGGCCCGCTTCTACGAGGAAGACAACGGCGAACTGCACATCCGCAGCGACTTCCTGATCGACGACGAGGACAACCCCCGCTCGGTGCGCGTGGCCTTCATCCTCAATCTGGTCAACGACACGCTCAAGAGCAAGGGCGTGCTGTTTTCCATCCACGATGAGGACCTGCCCGTCTTCCGGCTGCTGCGCATGCGTGCGCGCCGGGCGCCGGGCCTCATCGAGGATGCCAAGGAAGTGCTGCTCAAGCTCTTCGACCTGGACGCGGAATACTCCGCCGACACACTCGAAGGCATCTACGACTCGCTCAAGGAAGTCAGCACCCAGGTGCTCTCGGGCGACGTGACCGACGCGCGCGCCGGCGAGGTGCTGGCCGCCATCGCGCGCCAGGAGGACCTGAACGGCCGCATCCGCCGCAACGTGATGGATACGCGCCGCGCCGTGAGCTTCATGATGCGCAGCAAGATGCTGAACGCCGAGCAGTTCGAGGACGCGCGGCAGATCCTGCGCGACATCGAGTCGCTGGACAATCACACGGCGTTCCTGTTCGACAAGATCAACTTCCTGATGGACGCCACGGTCGGCTTCATCAACATCAACCAGAACAAGATCATCAAGATCTTCTCGGTGGCGAGCGTGGCGTTGCTGCCTCCGACGCTCATCGCGAGCGTGTACGGGATGAACTTCCAGTTCATGCCGGAGCTGCAGTGGAGCTACGGCTACGCCTACGGCATCGCGCTGATGGTGGCGAGCGCCGTGGGGCCCATGTGGTACTTCCGCAAGCGCGGCTGGCTGAAGTAACCCCCCCTCCTCACAGCATCCGCAGGAAGCGGCGGATGATGCGGTCCGCGTAGCGTGCGGCCACGGTCTCCACGAAGCGGGCGAAGTCCACATGGGCGGTGTCGTCGGCGCGGTCGGAGATGGTGCGCACGGCGGCGAAGGCAAGCCGATAGTCCGCGCAGACCTGGGCGACCGCGGCGCCTTCCATCTCGATGGCCAGCACATCGTGGCTCGCCGCGCGCAGCGCATCGCACAGGGCCTGGGCGCCCGTGGCGGTGGAAACGAACAGGTCGCCGCTGGCGACGAGGCCGGTGCGGCGCCGGGGCGCACGCGCCGCACTCTCCGTACTGCCGGCCGGCGTTCCCAGGCCCGTGTCCAGGTCCAACTCCTGAAGACAACTGTCCACCGCCGCCGAAAGCAGGCTCGTCAGGTGCGGATCGCACGCCAGCCGGGCGCGCCCGTAGCCGGGCAGCTCCCAACGCGGGAACAGGGGCGAGGCGTCCATGTCGTGCTGCAGGTAGTCGTGCGCGACCACCACGTCGCCCACCTGCACGCCGTCACCCAGGCCGCCCGCCACGCCCGTGAACACGATGCGCGCGGCGCCGAAGCGCTCGACGAGTGCCGCGGCGGTGGTGGCCGCCGCCACCTTGCCGATGCCGGACAGCGCCAGCACCACGTCCTGCCCCTCCAGCGTGCCGCAGAAGAAGGCCCTGCCGGCGTGCACGATGCGTTCGCCCCCCTGGAGCGCGGAGGACAGGCCAGCCTGCTCTTCGGGCAGGGCACTGAGGATGGCGGTTCGGAGCATGGGGCTGGGGAAAGCCGGCGGCACCGAGCCGCCGGGCGAACGGCCGCTCAGGCCTTCTTGCTGTCGCGCAGTTCGCGGCGCAGGATCTTGCCCACGGGCGTCTTGGGCAGCGACTCGCGGAACTCGATCACGCGCGGCTGCTTGTAGCCGGTGAGGTTGGACTTGCAGAACTCACGCACGTGGGCTTCGGTCAGCTCCGGGTCCTTCCGGACGATGACGAGCTTCACGGCCTCGCCGGTCTTCTCGTCGGGCACGCCCACCACGGCGCACTCCATCACGCCCGGCAGCGCGGCCACCACGTCTTCCACTTCGTTCGGGTAGACGTTGAAGCCGCTGACCAGCACCATGTCCTTCTTGCGGTCCACGATCTTGAAGAAGCCGCGCTCGTCCATGGTGCCGATGTCGCCGGTCTTGAAGTAGCCGTCCTCGGTCATGACCTTGGCCGTCTCGTCCGGGCGCTGCCAGTAGCCGGCCATGACCTGCGGGCCGTGGATGACGATCTCGCCGGCGCGGCCGGGTTCGGTCACCGCGCGGCCTTCGTCGTCGATGAGCTTCATGCGCGTGCTGGGCAGGGGGACGCCGATGGTGCCTGTGTATTCCTTCGTGGTGACGGGATTGCAGCTCGCCGAGGGACTGGTCTCCGACAGGCCGTAGCCCTCGCAGATGGGGCAGCCGGTCCTTTCGAGCCACAGGCGCGCCACCGCGCTCTGCACGGCCATGCCGCCGCCGACGGACACCTTGAGGTTCTTCCAGTCCACCGTGTTGAAGTCCGGGTGGTTGGCCAGGCCGTTGAAGAGCGTGTTCACGGCCGGGAAGCTGTGGAAGGTGTGCTTGGAGAGCTCCTTCAGCACCGCGGCGAGGTCGCGCGGGTTGGGGATCAGGATGGTCTTGGCGCCGGTGCGCATGGCCAGCATCATGTTCGCGGTGAACGCGAAGATATGGTAGAGCGGCAGCGCGCAGACGCTCGCGGGCTGCACGCCGGCCGGGATCTTGCGCATCGCCGGCTCGTTCCAGGCCTCCGACTGCAGCACGTTGGCGATCAGGTTGCGGTGCAGCAGCACGGCGCCCTTCGATACCCCGGTGGTGCCGCCCGTGTATTGCAGCAGCGCGACGTCGTCGGGCCGCAGGTCGGGCTTCTGCAGGGTGGCCCGCGCGCCCTTCGCGACCGCGTCGTTGAAGCGCACGGCGCCCGGCAGCGAGAAGGCCGGCACCAGCTTCTTGACCTTGCGTACCACGTAGTTCACGACCAGGCCCTTGAGCAGGCCCAGCTGGTCGCCCATGGCGCAGAGCACCACGTGCTGCACCTGCGTCGCGCCGATGCAGGCCTGCAGCGTGGCGGCGAAGTTCTCGACGATGATGATCGCCTTCGCACCCGAGTCCTTGAGCTGGTGCTCGAGTTCGCGCGGCGTGTAGAGCGGATTCACGTTCACGGCCACGAAGCCCGCACGCAGGATGGCCGCGATGGCGACCGGGTACTGCGGCACGTTGGGCATCATGACCGCCACGCGGTCGCCACGGACGAGGCCCAGGCCCTGCAGGTACGCCGCCAGGTGGCGGCTCTGCACTTCGGTGTCGGCGAAGCTGATGTCCTTGCCCATGAAACTGTAGGCCGTGCGGTCCGCATGCTTCTGGAAGGCCTCCTCCATCAGGGCGACGAGCGACGGATACTGCGCCGGATCGATGTCGGCCGGCACCCCTTCGGGGTACGCGGCAAGCCACGGACGGTCGTTCATGCTGTATGTCTCCAGAACCTGCTGTTACAAAGAAATCCGCATTCTCGCGGTACCGGCCCCGGGTGCGTGTCTGGGCTTACCCTAGCGCCCGCCCCGCAGGAACGAAAGCCCGGAACCGCCGGGCCGTCACTGCGCGGGGGCAATTGCGGGGGGAACTGCGGGGGAAATCGCGGGCGGGATGGGGAACGGCGGGAAGACCATCCGCCCGTCCATCATCGAGACGCTCAGGCGCGCCGCGTCGGCGAGCTTCTCGCTCCAGCGGAAGGCGGGCCGCCCCGCCACGAGGAATTCGTCGTTGGTGTGGGTGACGGGCCGCAGCAGGCTCTGGGCCGCGACCACGTCCACCGAGATGAAGCCGCCGCCATTGTTCGCGTAGCGGTACATCACGTGCGAGTAGGGCACGCCGGGCGCCAGGCGCTGTTCCGCCATCCACCGGGACACCCCGGGACGGCTGAGCGCGAGGTAGTTGCCCGTATCGGCGCGGCGACGATAGCGCAGGCAGTCGGCGCGTGCCGGGCTGCCGCGGGTGCGGTCCTCCACGAACACGCCGTCCTGCTGCGGGCAGGGCAGCGTCCACAGCGTGGTGTCGCGCGGATAGTTGGTGGCGTTGGTCTGGACGAAGACCAGGGCCAGGAGCGGACGGTCCTTGCCCGGGCCGCGCAGGCCCATGACGGTGGTCTCCATCGGCAGGTCGTCGGCCGTGTCGTCGGGCAGCACGTCCACGACCGTCTGCTTGCCGCGCTGCAGCACCTCCCAGTCGCCCGGGGGCAGCTCGACCTGGGCCCGGCCGACGTGCGGCAGCGACGGCTGCACCGGAGCGCAGGCCGCGAGGGACAGCAGGACGGCCCCGGCAAGGGACAAGTACAGGCCCGCGCGCGCGGGCAGGAACGACAGGGGCGGCTTTTTCACGGAACTGGGCGCCTCGAAAGGAATGCGGAAGAATCCCGCGGACATCCGGACGGGCAGCGGGCGATGGACGCGGCCGGGCCGGAAGGCGGGGTCCGAGCTTAACCCGAACCCGCCAGCCCGCCCCGGCGCGTCAGTTCACCACCTGGGCCAGCGCGCCCGAGGCGTACAGGCCGGCCATCTCCTGCAGGGTGCGGCCCTTGATCTTCGCGCCCTGGCCTTCGCAGCCGAACTCGATGTAGCGCTGCTTGCAGATCTGCTTGGCGGCTTCGCGGGCGGGCTTGAGCCACTCGCGGGCATCGAACTTGTCGGGGTTCTCGGCCAGGAATTTGCGCACGGCCCCGGTCATCGCCAGGCGGATGTCGGTGTCGATGTTGATCTTGCGCACACCGTACTTGATGGCTTCCTGGATTTCCTTCACGGGCACGCCGTAGGTTTCCTTCATCTTGCCGCCGTACTGGTTGATGACGGCCAGCAGTTCCTGCGGCACGGAGGACGAGCCGTGCATCACCAGGTGGGTGTTGGGGATGCGGGCGTGGATTTCCTTGACGCGGCTGATGGCCAGGATGTCTCCCGTGGGGGGACGGCTGAACTTGTAGGCGCCATGGCTGGTGCCGATGGCAATGGCCAGCGCGTCGAGCTGGGTGGCCTGGACGAACTGCGCGGCCTCTTCGGGGTCGGTCAGCATCTGGCTGTGGTCCAGCTTGCCCTCGGCGCCGATGCCGTCTTCCTCGCCGGCATCGCCGGTTTCCAGGTTGCCCAGGCAGCCCAGTTCGCCCTCCACCGTCGCGCCGACCTTGTGGGCCATGGCCACGACCTTCTGGGTGACATCGACGTTGTAGTCGAACGAGGACGGCGTCTTGCCGTCGGACATGAGGGAGCCGTCCATCATCACCGAGCCGAAGCCCAGGTCCAGCGCGCCCTGGCACACCTCGGGGCTGGTGCCGTGGTCCTGGTGCATCACCAGCGGGATGTGGGGGTACATCTCGGCGGCGGCCTGGATCAGGTGCTTGATGAAGGGCTCGCCCGCGTACTTGCGGGCGCCGGCGCTGGCCTGGAGGATCACCGGGGCGCCGACCTCGTCGGCCGCCGACATCACCGCCTGCACCTGCTCCAGGTTGTTGACGTTGAAGGCGGGGATGCCGTAGAGGTTTTCGGCGGCATGGTCGAGCATTTCGCGCATCGAGACGAGTGGCATGGGGTGGTTCCATTCAAGTGTGGGGATGGAGCGCCCGGACCGTGCGCAGGCACGTGCGGGGTCGGTGCATTGTCGGCGGCGCCCAGCGGTGGTAACCGCTTCGTAACCGGAACATTTTAGCCGGGGGCTCCCGCTCCGGGGGCCGTCCGCAGTTCCACCCGGTAACACGTGGTGAAAGGCGCGGGCGCGGGCTCCTCCGCGAAACGCCCTCCGTGCGCCTCGGCCACCCGGGCGATGATTTCGTGCCCGAGGTGCAGGCTGTCCACCGGGGCGCGCCCGGCAGGCGCCTCCGGTCCGCCCGACGGTGCGCGGCGGCCGTCGTCGCACACCTGCAGCCACGCTCCGCCTCCGCCCGCCGGGCCGGCCTGGATTTCCACCCGCGTCCCGGCAGGCGTGTGGCGCAGCGCGTTCTCCACGAGGTTGCGCAGCGCCATCTCCAGCAGCACGGCATTGCCGCGCACCGCCACCGGCCCCTCCACCGCCACGCCCAGTGCGGACCCGTGCTGCCACGCCGCCTGGGCATGATCCGCGGCCACGCTGCGCGCCAGCGCCGCCAGATCGACCTCGGCTTCCAGCTCATGCAACCGGGTGCGGCTGGCCCGCGCCAGGGCCAGCAGCTGGTTGAGCACATGGCCGGCGCGCAGCGCGTCCTGGCCGATGCGGGCCAGCGCTTCGGCCTGGGCCGGGCCTTCCAGGCCGCCGTCCAGCGCACGCGCCTGCAGCACGATGGACGACAGGGGCGTGCGCAGTTCGTGCGCCACCTCGTTGGCAAGGCGACGCTCCCGCACGAGCGCGGCCTGCTGCCGGTCCAGCAGCGTATTGATGGAAGCCACGACGGATTCGAACTCGCGCAGCGTCCCGCCGGTGGACAGGCGCCCGGCGCCGGCCACGTCCAGCGCCGCCACGTCCTCCGAGAGGGAATAGAGCGGCCGCAGGCCGCGCCGCACCGCGAAGCCCAGGACGAGCATCACGACGGGCAGCAGCCACAGGCCGGGCTGCACCATCTGCGCGGCGATGTCCTCGGCGAGATCGTCGCGCTCCTGGAGATCGAGCAGCACGGCCACCTTGCGCGAGTGCGTGCCGTCCCACTGGGAAAAACTGCGCCACGGCGTGGACTGCTTGCCCAGATGCAGGGTGGCGAACCCCTCCGGGACGTCGAAAGGCGGCAGCGGGGCATCGCCGCTGTGCGAGAGCAGGCGGCCGGAGGTGTCCCACTGCACCACATTGAGCGATTGCTGATAGTCGTGCGCCCGCAGCCATGGCGTCGGCGCGCGCCGCGTGGCCTCCTCGGGGGTGACCGTCTCGCCGGGCCGCAGGTTGAGCAGCAGGGCGGCCACGCTGGCCAGGTGGCCATCGGTCAGTTCGTCGGCTTCCTCGATGCCCGTGAGGTAGGCCATGCCGACGAAGGTGGCCCACACCACCAGGAGCACGCCCAACGTCCAGAGCAGCAGGCGCCGGGTGAGGGACGGGATATGGGCGAAAGCCAGGGTCACGGCAGCCATGGATGTCGTCACTCCCAGGGGACGAAGTAGCCGACGCCGCGCATGGTCTGGATGCGCTCGCTGCCCAGCTTCTTGCGCAGGTGGTGGATATGCACTTCGATGGCATTGCTTTCCACGCCGCTCTGCCAGTTGTAGAGGCGCTCCTCGATCTGCTGGCGCGACAGCACCCGCCCGCGGGCGTCGAGCAGCACGAGCAGCACGGAGAATTCGCGCGGAGACATCTCCACGGGCTGGCCGGCCCGACGTACGGTCCGCGCCGCCGGATCCAGCTCGATGTCGTGCACGCGGATCACCGGGGAGGCCCGGCCGGCGGCGCGGCGCAGCAGGGCCCGCAGGCGGGCTTCCAGTTCATCCACGTCGAAGGGCTTGGCCAGGTAGTCGTCCGCTCCCTGGTCCAGGCCCGCGATGCGCTGGTGGACCTGGTCGCGCGCCGTGAGGATCAGCACCGGAGTGGCCGGGTCCGGCAGCCGCAGCGGCTGGGTGCCCGGCGGCGCCTCGGGTGCGCCGCGCAGCCGGGTGAGCAGTTCGCCGCCGTCGCCGTCGGGCAGGCCCAGATCCAGCAGCACGGCATCGAACCGCTCGGACCGCAGCGCGCTCCAGGCCGCGGCCACGCTGCCGCAGATGTCCACGGCATAGCCCCGCTGCTGCAGATTGTTCCGCAGGCCGGCGGCGATGCCGGCATCGTCTTCGACTACGAGGATTCTCATGCCGCCATTGTGGCGCGACCGGAACGCCGCGACCGAACGGGGCGCGGGGTTATTAAGACGGCGTTAATGGGCGCCCCCTAACGTCGCGGCCCATGCATCCAACGACTTCCGCCGATTCCCTGCCGGCCCTGGCCCCGCGGACCGGCTTCGCCCCGGGCCGGTTCGCGGCCAGGCCCTTCTTCTGGACATTGGCCAGCCTGTGCCTGCTGGCCGCATGGGACAGCACGTCCTTCGACATGGTGCTGGCGCACGTCTTCGGCAATGCCGAAGGATTTCCCCTGCGCGACGACTGGGTCTTCGTCTCGGTGATGCATGAGGGCGCGCGGCGCGCAGGCTGGGTGATCATGGTGCTGCTGGCCGCGACGGTGTGGTGGCCCGCGGGTTGGCTTCGCCGGGTGCCCACCGCCGGCCGGCTGCAGATGGCGGTCAGCGCGCTGCTCGCCCTGGCCGTGATCGCCGTGTTCAAGCGGGCGAGCGCCACCAGCTGCCCCTGGGACCTGGCCGATTTCGGCGGCGTTGCAAGGTATGTCTCGCACTGGTCGCACGGACTCTTCGACGGCGGCAGCGGCCACTGCTTTCCCGCGGGCCATGCTGCGGCCGGCTTTGCCTTCCTGGGCGGCTATTTCGTGCTGCGCCGCCACCTGCCGCGCGCCGCGCGGTGGTGGCTGGCCGCATCGCTCGCCGCGGGCTTCGTGCTGGGCTTCGCGCAACAGGCGCGCGGTGCGCATTTCATGAGCCACACGCTGTGGACCGGCTGGCTCTGCTGGACCACGGGATGGGTCTGCGATCTGGCCGTGGCGGCGCTGCGCCGCTTCCATCCGCAGCCCGACAGCCTCCTGCCCACGGAAAGCAATGCGTCCCATGCCCATCTTTGACGTGCCCCTCTTCTTCGCGCTGAACGCGAACGCCGCGACGCCCGAGGCCGTCATCGCCACGTCCCGCTGGCTGTCGCAGGATCTGCCGGTGTTCGCCGGCCTGATGCTGCTGCTAGAACTCGCCCGGGGGCTGCCTTCCACGCGGCGCGCCGTCGTCCTGGCGTTGCTCTCGATGCTGATCGCCTGGTGCACCGTGCGCGGCTTCCGGTCCCTGGTGCCGATTCCGCGCCCGGCCGAACTGGGGCTGGGAACGCAGTGGATCGAGCAGGGCGCGCGCGCGGGATTTCCCAGCATGCATGCGGCGGCGGCGTTCGCCCTGGTGCGCGGGCTGATGGCCGGCCTGGGACGCGGAACGCATCCGGCCTGGCGGTGGCTCGCCTACGGCGTGGCCGCCGCTGTGGCCTGGAGCCGAGTCTGCCTGGGCGTGCACATGCCCTCGGACGTGGTCGCCGGCGCCCTGGTGGGCCTGGCCAGCGCATGGCTGGCCCGCCAGGTGCTGCGGACCTGGGTCAGCCGGCGCGGCAGATCTTCAGCATATTGGTTCCGCCGGGTGCGCCCATCGGCTCTCCGCAGGTGATCACGTAAAGGTCGCCCTGCTGCACGATGTTGCGGCTCTTGAGGTGGCCCTCGGCCTGTTCCAGCGCCGTGTCGCGGTCCACGCTGGTATCCATGAGCAGGGGCCGCACGTTGCGGTACATGGCCATCTTGCGCTGGGTGGCCACCTTGGGGGTGAGTGCGTAGATCGGGATGTGGATGCGGTGGCGGCTCATCCAGAGCGCCGTGGAGCCGCTGTCCGTCAGGGCCACGAGGGCCTTGGCGCCGAGGTGGTGGGCGGTGAAGAGCGCGCCCATGGCGATGGACTGGTCGATGCGGCCCAGCGTCTGGCCCGTGAAATCCGAATCGCGCTCGGGGTCCTCGGCGGCCTCGGCGGCCGCGCAGATCTTGGCCATCTCTTCCACCGTCTCCAGCGGATAGCGGCCGGCGGCCGTCTCGGCGCTGAGCATCACCGCATCGGTGCCATCGAGCACCGCGTTGGCCACGTCGCTCACTTCGGCACGCGTGGGCACCGGGTTGGTGATCATGCTCTCCATCATCTGCGTGGCGGTGATGACGACCTTGTCCATGTCGCGCGCCATGCGGATCATCTTCTTCTGCAGCGCGGGCACGGCGGCATTGCCCACCTCCACGGCCAGGTCGCCGCGCGCGACCATGATGCCGTCGGACACGCGCAGTATCTCCTCCAGCCGCGGCACCGCCTCGGCACGCTCGATCTTCGCGATCAGGCCCGGCTTGTGGCGGAATTCGGCAGCGGCCACGTTGCAGAGCTGGCGCGCCATTTCCATGTCGGTGGCGTTCTTGGGGAAGCTGACGGCCACGTAGTCGGCCTGGAAGCTCATGGCGGTCTTGATGTCCTCCATGTCCTTGCCCGTGAGTGCCGGCGCCGTGAGGCCCCCGCCCTGCTTGTTGATGCCCTTGTTGTTCGACAGCTCTCCGCCCACGCGCACGGTGGTGTGGACCTGTTCGCCGCGCACCGCGTTCACGTTGAGCACGATGAGCCCGTCGTTGAGCAGCAGGATGTCGCCGGGCTTCACGTCGCGGGGCAGCTCCTTGTAGTCCAGGCCCACGCCGGCCCCGTCGCCCAGCTCGATGCGCGATGCATCGAGCACGAAGGCCGCGCCGGGCTCCAGCCACACCTTGCCCTCGGCGAACCTGCCCACGCGGATCTTGGGGCCCTGCAGGTCCGCCATGATCGCCACTTCGCGGCCGGCGCGCTGGGCCGCCGCCCGCACTTTCTCCGCCCGGTCGATGTGGTCCTGCGCCGTGCCGTGGCTGAAGTTGAGCCGCACCACGTTCACGCCCATGGCGATCATGCGCTCCAGCAGGACCGGATCGCTCGACGCGGGCCCCAGGGTGGCGACGATCTTGGTGGCTCGGCGGATGCGCATGGGGGTTGTCTCCTATAGGGATGGGCGAACGGAATGTAATCGGGTTTCAATTTTGCATGAAAACCGGTTACCGCGAGGAGGGCCCCGTGCCAGGGCCTTGTCCGCTGCAACCGGCCAGGCGTTGAAGGCCATCCACTCCCACCGGGCGGGACCGGAGCGGGCGGGCATGGGTGCCACCGGCCTGAACCATGACCCGGATTTTTGCAAAGGTATTATTGAGAATTGTTCTCATTCTCATCACAATCGGCAGGTGAGCCAGAGAACCAACCCGGCATGGCGCTGCCGACCGGGGCCGCCGCGCCGTCGCAGTGCAGGGGTATCCAGCAGACAACCCTTTCGACACGCCCATGGTCCACCGTCTGCACCCTCTGCCCGCCGCACTTCCGGCAGCCGCTCCTTTCCCCCGTCCACAGCCCCTGCGGCCCGCTGCGTGGGCCGCCTGCCTTGCCGTGCTGGGCTCGCCCTCATGGGCCCAGGCACCCGCCGCCGAAAAAGCTGCGGTGGCACAGGTCGCACAGTTGCCGCAGGTGGACGTCGTGGGAGAGGCCGAGCGCCAGCCCGGCACCGTCACCACGGTCGAGGGCGATGCGCTGGAGCGGGCGAATGGCATCAAGGATGTCGTGCGCAACCAGCCGCTGGTCGCCGCGCCCGGCACGGTGGCCGGCACCAGCCGCAACCGCAGCAGCTTCGACCGGTCCGGCACCACGGGCTACAACATCCGCGGCATCGAGGGCAACCGCGTCGGTCTGGACGTGGACGGCGTGGAGCTGCCCGACGCCACCACGCGCCCCTATGTGAGTCGCACGGGTGTCAACACTTTCGGCGCCGGGCGCGACTTCATCGACCCCGAGATGTTCTCGTCCGCACAGATCCTGTCGGGCACCACACCGGCACGGCGCACGGCCGGCGGCATCGGCGGTGCGGTGAGCTTCCGCACCAAGGCGGCCAGCGATTACCTGCGCGACGACAAGCCCTCGTACCTGGGCGCCAGGATCGGCTACGACTCCGCCGACCGGTCGTGGAACGAGAGTTTCACCGGTGCGCTGCGCCGCGGCGATGCCGACGGGCTCATCGCCTACTCCCGCCGCGACGGCCACGCCAGCCGCAACCACAGCCCCATCGTGGACAGCTATCCCAACGACTGGCACTCCGACGCGATGCTGCTCAAGGGCGGCCTGCGGGTGGACGGCAGCCACCGTCTGGAGCTGTCCGCCGACCTGTACCGCCGCAAGAACGACACCTTCTTCCATGGCTGGAACAACGCCGGCACGGCCCTCTCCGAGGCGTCCCGCCAGGCCAGCGACACAGAGCGCAACACGCTGCAGCTCACGCACCAGTGGGCACCGCGAGACGCCTGGATCGACCAGGCGGAGACGCGCCTGTTCCACCAGGACACGGCCACCCGGGATGTGACCGACACCACCACGCTGGCCACTGGCGCCACCGGGAGCAACCTGTCCGAGAACCAGACGCGCACCTGGGGTTTGTCCACCACGGCCGGCAAGCGCATCGGGCGCCACGAGCTGAGCTTCGGCGCCAACGTCTCCACGCAGGACGTGGACCGCCCATGGAGCGTCACCTATCCGCAGGATTACATGAAGCCCCAACCCGACACCACCACCCGCCGCGTGGGCGCTTTCGTGCAGGACGAGATCGTTGCCGACGCTGGCGGCAGGCGGCTGGCCGTGATCCCCGCCCTGCGCGTGGACCGCGTGAAGATCAGGACGCGCGACCTGTCCAACTTCGTCGGCGGCGTGCTCACCGAGCAGGACGTGCAGCGGCTCTACGGCAGCCCGCCGGCCACCACCATCGTCAGCCCGAGCCTGGCCGTCACCTACGACCTCACGCCGCGCCTGCGCAGCTATGCGCAGTACAAGCGCGGCGGACGGGCCCCCTCGCCCGGCGAGATCTTCGGCTCCTGGAACATGGCGAGCAACTACGCCACGGGCAACCAGTACGCCCTCGTGGGCAACCGCGACCTGAAGGAAGAGTCGAGCAACGCCTTCGAAGTCGGCTTGACCGGTCACCCCGCCCCGGGCGTGGCGCTCCACAGCGCGCTGTTCTACACCCGCTACAGCGACTTCATCGCCTACACACGCTACACGCGTGCCAGCGCACCGGGCCTGTTCACCAACGTGCCGGCCCACATCGGCACCATCTACCAGGCCGAGAACCGCGATGAGGCCACGATCTACGGGTTCGAGCTCAGCGCACGGCTGGAGCACGGCCAGTGGAGCCCCTCCGCCCAGGGGCTGTACACGACCTGGGCGCTGGGCTTGAGCCGGGGCACGTCCCGGTCGAACTACGCGGGCGACCGCAAGGTCGGCCTCGACTCCGTGCTGCCGCGCAAGGCCATCATCGGCGTGGGCTACGACGCACCCATGCGCCGCTGGGGCATGAACCTCACCGGCACCTTCGTCGCCGGCAAGCAGGCCGAGGCCACCAACCGCGACAGTTTCACCAACAACCCCGGCGCAACACTGGCGGACGCCACCACCTCACTCTTCCGAGTGCCCGGCTACGCCACGTTCGACCTGAGCGGCTACTGGCAGGTTCAGCCGGGCGTGCGCCTGCAGGCCGGCATCTACAACCTGGGCGACAAGCGCTACTGGGACTATGCCAGCGCCCGCAGCCTGCAGCCCGCGCTGGTCCGCGACCGGCGCGACATCGAGTTGCTGACCAGTGCCGGACGCACCGTGGCGGTGTCGATGTCCATCGCTTTTTGACGGCCCGCACCGCTTCGGTCCTTTTTCTCCACCGTACCTCGACCGCAAGGACACCTTCCATGACGCACCCCCACCTCCTGCCTGCCCGTCCGGGCCGACTGGCTGCCGCCGCGGCCGCCGCCGCCCTGCTCTGCGCCTGCGCCGCCGCCCCCTCCGCGCCCGAGCGCATGGCCCCTCCGCGCCCCGCGGGCGGCCACGGAAACGCCGCCTTCATCGGCGGGTACGACGCCGACAACGACGGCAGGGTGACCCGCGCCGAATACGACGCGGTGCGCAAGCAGCGCTACACGGCGGCCGACACCAATGGCAACGGCTGGCTGAGCGAGGCAGAGTACGTGGCCGAATTCCAGGGCCGCCTCCAGCAGCAGTACGCCGGCAAGCAGCGCCCGCCTGACGACGCCTACGCGAATGCCATCAGGCAGGCGCACGTGCGCTTCGGCATCCTGGACAGGAACAAGGACGGCCGCCTGACCGCGGACGAAGAGCAGGCCATTGCCGACCGCACCTTTCAGAACGCGGATACCAACGGCGACGGTGTGGTGGACGCAGCCGACGCGAAGAAGCCATGAGCCCGCCCCGGCCCCCCGCGCCTGGCGCGGGCGCAGGTCCGGGCGCTTCCGGATCCATGGCAATCAGCCGCGCATCAACGCCTCGATCTCGCCCGCCTCCACCGGCACATCGCGCGTGATCAGCTCGCAGCCTTGCTCGGTCACGATCGCATCGTCTTCGATGCGTATGCCGATGTGGTGGAACGCCTCGGGCACTCCGGGCGCCGGCCGGATGTAGAGCCCTGGCTCGATGGTCAGCACCATGCCCGGGCGCAGGATGCGGCTGGGGCGGTTGGTGATGGTCTCGCCCGACAGCGGGTCGCGGCGCTCGCTGCTGTCGCCCACTTCCGACGGCTCCACGTAGCTGCCGCAATCGTGCACGTCCATGCCCAGCCAGTGGCCCGTGCGGTGCATGTAGAACGGGAAATACGCGCGCTGCTCGATCACGTCCTGCGCCGAGCCGAACTTGCCCTTGTCGAGCAACCCCAGGTCCAGCAGGCCCTGCGCCAGCACCGCCACGGTGGCATCGTGCGGGTCGTTGAAGCGCGCGCCCGCCTTGGTGGCGGCCACGGCCGCATGCTGGCTCGCGAGCACGAGGTCGTACACGTCGCGCTGCGGCCCCGTGAAGCGGCCATCGGCCGGGAAGGTGCGCGTGATGTCGCTGGCGTAGCCGTCGAGCTCGCAGCCCGCATCGATCAGCACCAGTTCTCCCGCCCGCACGGGTGCCGCATCGGCACGGTAGTGCAGCACGCAGGCGTTGGCGCCGGCCGCGACGATGGAGTTGTACGCCACCGCCTGCGAACCGTGGCGGCGGAATTCGTGCAGCAGCTCGGCGTCGAGGTGGTACTCGCGCACGTCCTCGCCGGCACGCAGCATGCGTGCGCTGCACTGCATGGCGCGGACGTGGGCGCCTGCGCTGATGAGGGCGGCCCGGCGCATCACGTCCTGCTCGTGCGCATCCTTCACGAGCCGCATCTCGTCGAGCAGCGTGCAGAGATCGCCCTGCTGCGCCGGGCACAGCGCGCCGAAACGCACGCGGGCCCGCACCTTCTGCAGCCAGCCCTCCACGCGCGCGGCCAGGCCCTCGTGCGTGGCGAACGGGAACCACACCCGGTCGCGGTTCTCCAGCAGCCGCGGCAGCAGCACCTCCAGCTGCGTGGCCGGATGGGCGGCATCCACGCCCAGAGCCTCCACGGCCGCGTCGGGGCCCAGGCGGTAGCCGTCCCAGATTTCGCGCTCCAGGTCCTTGGGCTGGCAGAAGAGCGTGGAGCGCCCTTCCGCGGTGAGCACCAGCCACGCCTGGGGTTCCGTGAATCCGGTCAGGTAGTAGAAGTAGCTGTCGTGCCGGTAGAGGTAATCGGTATCGCGGTTGCGCAGGTGCTCGGGCGCCGTGGGGATGATGGCGATGCCGCCCTCACCCAGCAGGGAGGCGAGGTGGGCGCGGCGGCGTGCATGGGGGGAGGAAAGGGCGGTCATCGGTCGGTATGCCTGGTTCTGGATGCGGATCGGAAAATGCCAGCGGATGCGGGGCAGCGTTCCACATGGCTTCGCACAGACCAGGGTTCTACCACCGACACGGCCGCGGCGCCGCGCCAAGGGCGCTCAGCGGTTGAGTTCCGCGAGCCGCTCCGGCGTCCCCACGTCGGTCCACCGCCCGGTGTAGAGCGACGCCGTGACGCGCCCCTGTGCCATCGCCCGGCGCAGCAGCGGCGCGAGCGGCGCGGCCACGCCGCCGGGGTTGCCAGCGGGGATGTCGCACCAGGGCTCGGCAAAGAGTTCCGCCCGTAGCAACGCGAGCGTGCTGTAGGTGTAGCGCGGCCCGGGATCGTGCGCCGGCAGGTCGAGCGCTCGGCCATCGGGCGCAAGGCCGAAATCCCCGCGCGGATGGTGCGGTGGATTGGGCACCAGCCACAGGTGGGCCAGCGCGTCGCCGGCCGTGAAGGCCGCCGCATCCTCTGCCGCGAACCGGAAATCGGGTGCGAACACATCGCCCGCCGCCAGCCAGAAGACCTGACCGAGCTGCGGCAGGGCCCGTGCGATGCCGCCCGCCGTCTCGAGCGCGCCGCCGAAGTCGCGGCCCTCATGGGAATAGGTGATCGCCACCGCCCCGGTGCCCGCGGAGCCCCCCGTGCCCGCCCCTGCGGTGAACCGGTCTCCAAGCCGCTCGCCGATCTGCTCGCCCAGCCAGGCCGTATTGACCACGGCCGAGCGCACGCCGGCCGCAGCCAGGGCCTCCAGGTGCCACTGCAGCAGCGGGCGACCGCGCACGGCAAGCAGCGGCTTCGGGGTGGCGTCGGTCAGCGGGCGCATGCGCTCGCCCCGGCCGGCAGCCAGCAGCATGGCCGGGGGCTGCACATGGGAAGTGGAGGCAAAGGAGCCTGTGGAGGTCGAGAAAGGCATCATGCAGGAATCATGGAGCGGAAGCCCGCGCGCCATCACCATCATCATCGGTGGCCGCTCCGCGGTGCAGCGCGTGCCGATGCACCGCGGCGGGCTCGAACAGGGCGAGCAACGCGTCCAGCAGCGTCCGGGCCTGGGCGGAATGGTCGGCACCGAAATTGCACACGTACACGTCGAGCGTGACGGCGGCTTGCTCGGGCCAGGTGTGGATACACAGGTGCGACTCGGCCAGCAGCACGGTGGCGGTGACGCCGCCCGGCCCGTGCGCGGTGGCAGGGAAGGAATGGAACAGCCGGCCCACCGCCTGCAGGCCGGCGGCGCGCACGGCCTGCAGGCAGGCTTCGCCCAGCGCATCGGCATCGAGCAGCCAGCGCCGTGCGCAGCGGCAGCCATGGAGATCGGCGGTGAGGTGCAGGCCTTGCATGGCCCGCACTGTAGTGCAGGGCTCGGACTTCCCGTGGGCAAGGCCGGGGGTGGCCCGGTAAAATGCGCGGTTTTCCCCTCCCCAGCCCCTTCCGGAGCCGCCCCTGATGGCCAATTCTCAACAGATGGCGAATGCGATCCGCGCACTCGCAATGGATGCAGTTCAACAGGCCAATTCCGGCCATCCCGGCGCCCCGATGGGCATGGCCGACATGGCCGTCGCGCTGTGGTCCCGCCACCTCCGCCACAACCCCGCCAACCCGCAGTGGGCCGACCGCGACCGCTTCGTGCTCTCCAACGGCCACGGCTCCATGCTGCTGTACGCGCTGCTGCACCTCACGGGCTACGACCTGCCGATCGAAGAGCTGAAGAACTTCCGCCAGCTGCACAGCAAGACGGCCGGCCACCCCGAATACGGCATCACCCCCGGCGTCGAGACGACCACCGGCCCGCTGGGCCAGGGCATCACCAACGCCGTGGGCTTCGCGCTGGCCGAGAAGCTGCTGGCCCGCGAGTTCAACCGCAAGAACGGCGACGTGGACCACACCATCGTGGACCACCACACCTACGTGTTCCTCGGCGACGGCTGCCTCATGGAAGGCATCAGCCAGGAGGCGATCTCGCTGGCCGGCGCCTGGAAGCTGGGCAAGCTGATCGCGCTCTACGACGACAACGGCATCTCGATCGACGGCCAGGTCGCGCCCTGGTTCCTGGACGACACGCCGGGCCGCTTCCGCGCGAGCGGCTGGAACGTGATCGGCCCGGTCGACGGCCATGACGTGGAGGCCGTGGCCGCCGCCGTGCAGAGCGCCAAGACCAGCATCGACAAGCCCACCCTGATCGTCTGCAAGACCGCCATCGGCAAGGGCTCGCCCAACCGCGCGGGCACCTCCAAGGCCCACGGCGAACCGCTGGGCGCCGACGAGATCACGCTGACGCGCAACGCCATCGGCTGGAGCCACGTGCCGTTCGAGATCCCGGCCGAGGTGTATGCCGACTGGAACGCCAAGGACGCCGGCGCACAGGCCGAGTCCGACTGGCAGCAGCGCTTCGACGCCTACGCCGCCGCGTACCCCGAGCTGGCCGCCGAATTCCTGCGCCGCATGGCGGGCGACCTGCCCAAGCATTTCGCCCAGACCGCGGTGGACACCGTGGTGAACGCCCACACCAAGGCCGAGACCGTGGCGAGCCGCAAGGCCAGCCAGCTCGCGCTGGAAGCGTTCACGGCCGCACTGCCCGAGCTGCTCGGCGGCAGCGCCGACCTGACGGGCTCCAACCTCACCAACACCAAGAGCACGCCCGCGCTGCGCTTCGACGAGCAGGGCGACGTGGTGCAGGTGGAAGTCAACACCGGCGGCGCGGAAACCGCCAAGCTGGGCGGCCGCCACATCAACTACGGCGTGCGCGAGTTCGGCATGGCCGCGATCATGAACGGCATCGCGCTACACGGCGGCTTCATCCCCTACGGCGGCACCTTCCTCACGTTCAGCGACTACAGCCGCAACGCCATCCGCATGGCCGCGCTCATGAAGCTGCGCGTGGTGCACGTGTTCACGCACGATTCCATCGGCCTGGGCGAGGACGGCCCCACCCACCAGTCGATCGAGCATGCCGCCAGCCTGCGCCTGATCCCGGGCCTGGACGTCTGGCGCCCCGCCGACACGGCCGAGACCGCCGTGGCCTGGAGCGTGGCCCTGTCCAACCGCAACAGTCCCACCGCCCTGCTGCTGTCGCGCCAGAACCTCGCCTATGCGGCCAAGCGCGACCTGGGCGACATCTCGCGCGGCGCCTACGTGCTAAGCGAGCCGGCCGACGCAGGCATCAAGAAAAAGGCCCAGGCGGTCATCATCGCCACCGGCTCCGAAGTGCAGCTGGCCCTGGCCGCGCAGAAGCTGCTGGCCGAGAAGAAGATCGCCGTGCGCGTGGTCTCCATGCCCAGCACCACCACCTTCGACCGCGAAGACGCAAAATACAAGACCAGCGTGCTGCCGGCCGGCGTGCCGCGCATCGCCGTGGAAATGGGCGTGACCGACGGCTGGTGGAAGTACGGCTGCGCCGCCGTGGTCGGCATCGACACCTTCGGCGAGTCGGCCCCGGCCCCGGTGCTGTTCAGGCACTTCGGCTTCACGCCGGAGAACGTGGCCAATTCCGTGATGGTGGCGATCGGCGCAGCGCGACTGAAGAAGTCGGCCCGTTGACGCTACAGCACAGCGTCAAAGAATCCCCCGATGAAAATGGAATCCAGCCAAGTGATCAAGTCGCTGTTTTTCATCGCGGCGGGGGGAGGCTGTATCGCTGTGCTGTTCTTTATTTTTGCATGGTCAACCTTCGAAGTTAACGACATCGACCGCGCATCCATCACTTATCGACTCGCCGCTCCTCAATCTCTGCAGTCGGTGGAGTTGGTCGGCGAGTGCAGACAACCAAAGGTCCACTGGAAGGGCCGGGATGGCGAAAGCAGTCCGTTCAGCTCCCTGACATACGGAAGCTCGTTATCTGCCGACGAGATATTGCATTTTTACCGCACAGCCTTTGAGAAAAATTTATGCGAACCTGACTATTCAGCCACTGCTCCGGCATCGAAGAATCTTCTTAGCATGAGTTGCAAGAACTCAGAATTCCTCTCGGTTAAGGTCTTTGTGGACAAAGTGGCTGCTTGCAGAGAAGTCTCCATTGACTTCATCGAGAACTACTGAATCTATTGAATGCAATGAGTGAACGCAGGCATGTAATTGATGGCGAAGAAGCCATAGCCAAAGATTATGGACTCGTTTATACGTGCAGATCTGGGCCATATGAATCCGACGTCTAGTCGACCTCATACCGGCGCATCTTCGCTTTGGAAAGAAATCAATGCAGGCGGACCCGATGTAAGGCAATGTTTAGGCACTCACCGACAGATATGCACCCAGCCTTCCAATACCCATCGTTTTCCTGCAGTGACGTTTGCAGACGGTAAAGCGACGGGATTCAAGTTGGCATATCAGCAGGACATGCAAAAAAGAAAATTTGGCATGACTGCATCATCTCGGATCAAGAGAGAATATATCATTCGACATGGTTTGTCCATCTCAGAAATAAAATCGATTGCCTTGACGATTTTCATGGAAGTCAGCCTGGAATTTGAAGCATATCAAGAATTTTTTCCCAAATTCATTACCGATAGCGGTTTTAGCCAAGAAGACCTGGTCTCGAATCTGATCGGTTTCCATATCGCCGTCGGAACGGTGACCAAAAGCCAGGTCCTTGCTATGGCCAAACCCGTCTCCAAAACCACGGCGCTGTCCATCTGGGACCGGAACGGCTCTGTCGGTAGCAACAAAAACAGGGGGTTCAAACCCCTCTTCAGCCCCGATACCTGGGCGATCACCGAGAAGGCCTGTGTCGATGAATGTGCTGGAATCGTGCCTCGCGTGCCGGACTTTCTGAACAGCATCAGCCCCGCCAAAAAGGGCG
This sequence comes from Paracidovorax cattleyae, assembly GCF_900104515.1. GTDB lineage: Bacteria > Pseudomonadota > Gammaproteobacteria > Burkholderiales > Burkholderiaceae_C > Paracidovorax > Paracidovorax cattleyae. The sequence goes on along the minus strand of NZ_FNJL01000006.1, from coordinate 140,245 downwards.
AACTCTTCATGAACAACGTGTTGGGCAGCTCCTGATCCCCCTTTCTCGTCAGATTTCGTCAACTTCCATTTCACAAAGGGTAAGACCATGACCATCAAGATCGGTATCAACGGCTTCGGCCGCATCGGCCGCAACGTGCTGCGCTCGGCCGTGCAGAACTTCAGCGACATCGAAGTCGTGGGCATCAACGACCTGCTGGAGCCCGACTACCTGGCCTACATGCTGCAGTACGACTCGGTGCACGGCCGCTTCGAGGGCACCGTGTCGGTCGAGGGCAACACGCTGGTGGTGAACGGCAAGAAGATCCGCCTCACGCAGGAACGCGACCCGGCCAACCTGAAGTGGGGCGAGATCGGCGCCGACGTGGTGATCGAGTCCACCGGCCTGTTCCTCGACAAGACGACGGCCCAGAAGCACCTGGACGCGGGCGCGAAGAAGGTCGTGCTGTCGGCGCCGTCGAAGGACGACACGCCGATGTTCGTCTATGGCGTGAACCACGACACGTACGCCGGCCAGGCGATCGTCTCCAACGCCTCGTGCACCACGAACTGCCTGGCCCCCGTGGCCAAGGTGCTCAACGACAAGTGGGGCATCAAGCGCGGCCTGATGACCACGGTGCACGCCGCCACGGCCACGCAGAAGACGGTGGACGGCCCCTCCAACAAGGACTGGCGCGGCGGCCGCGGCATCCTGGAGAACATCATTCCCTCCTCCACCGGCGCCGCCAAGGCCGTGGGCGTGGTGATTCCCGCGCTGAACAAGAAGCTGACCGGCATGTCCTTCCGCGTGCCCACCTCCGACGTGTCGGTGGTGGACCTGACGGTGGAACTGGAGAAGGCCGCCACGTACGAAGAGATCAAGGCCGAGATGAAGGCCCAGTCCGAAGGCGCCCTGAAGGGCGTGCTGGGCTACACGGAAGACAAGGTGGTGGCCACCGACTTCCGCGGTGACGCCCGCACCTCGATCTTCGACGCCGACGCCGGCATCGCGCTGGACGGTACCTTCGTGAAGGTCGTCTCCTGGTACGACAACGAGTGGGGCTACTCCAACAAGTGCCTGGAAATGGTGCGCGTGGTCGCGGCCAAGTAATTCGCCTCCCGCACGGGACGACGACAAAGCCAGAGCCGCTGCCGGTTCTGGCTTTTTTTGCGCCTGCGGCAGCGGGTGGCCGCAGCACAGGCGTTGCGCGACATTTCCCGCGCACCCGGCAGGGCACCATGCCGGCATGACCGATTTCGACGACGCCCCCGACACCCCCCTGCCTCCGATCGCCTGGGACGACTTTGCCCGGGTGGAACTGCGCGCCGGCCGCATCGTGGCTGCCGAGCCGTTCCCCCAGGCCCGCAAGCCGGCCTACATCCTGCACGTCGATTTCGGCCCCGCGCTGGGCGTGCGCAAATCGAGCGCCCAGATCACGGCGCTCTACACGCCCGAGACGCTGGTCGGCCGGCAGGTCGTGGCGGTGCTGAACTTCCCGCCCAGGCAGATCGGTCCGATCCGCTCGGAATGCCTGGTCACCGGCTTTCCCGATGCCGATGGCCACGTGGTGCTGTGCACGCCCGCGCAGGAGGTGCCCCTGGGGGCACGGCTGTTCTGACCGGGCCGCGGCGGCAGCGCGGGCCCTGCGCGACTACTCGATGCGCACGCCCGCCGCCTGCACGATGCGCCCGGCGGCCGCAGCGTCGTCCCGGAGCAGTTGCTGGAAGTCGGCGGCGGGCAGGGTGCCGGCCTCCACGCCCACGCGCGCCAGGCGCTCCTGCACGACCGGATCGGCCAGCACCTTGCGCACGGCGGCATTGATGCGCTCCACTTCGGCCGTCGGCGTGCCGGCCGGCGCCAGCAGGCCGAGCCAGGAGTCGAACGCATACCCCGGCAGGCCGGACTCGGCCACGGTGGGCAGGTCGGGCAAGAAGCGCGAGCGGGCCGTGCCGGAATAGGCCAGCAGCTTCACGCGCGGATCGCTGCGCAGGGGCAGCATGCCGATGGTCGCGCCCGTCACCACCTGCACGCGGCCGGCCAGCAGTTCGGTGGTGGCGTCGCCCGTGGACTTGAACGGAATGTGCTGCAGTTGCACGCCCGCCTGCGCCGCCAGCGATGCGGTGGCGAGGTGCGATGCGCTGCCGTTGCCGGCCGATGCGTAGTTCAGTACGCCGGGCTGCGCCCGGGCCTTCGCGATCAGATCCGCGATGGAGGTGATGCCCGAGGATGCCGGCACTCCCACCACGTAGCCGGTGCGGCCCAGGAACGACACGCCCACGAAGTCCTTCACCGGATCGTAGGGCAGCCGGGCATAGAGATGGCTGGCCAGGTGGTGGCTCGCGGCTGCGAGCACCAGGGTGTTGCCGTCCGGCGCTGCCCGGGCGACCTGGGCCGTGCCCACGGTGCCGCCCGCGCCCGCGCGGTTGTCCACGATCACGGTGGCGCCGAGCGCCTGGCCGAGTTCGTTGCTGAAGGTGCGGGCCACCGTGTCCTGCGTGGCGCCGGCGCCGAAGGGCACGACGATGCGGATCACGCGCTCGGCATGTGCGGTGCCGGACAGGGCCGCCAGCGCGGTGGCGGCGGCCGCCGCGGCCAGCAGGCGGCGGCGTTGCGAAGGAAAGCAGAAGAGAAAGGCCATGGCGTTCAGGTCCGGTCGGGATGGAGCCACCGTTCGGCCAGCCGCACGAAGTAGCGGGCGCCGGTGGCGAGGATGCCGTCGTTGAAATCGAACGAGCGGTTGTGGATCAGGCACGGCCCGTCGCCATGCCCCGGCAGGCGGTGGTCGCCGGGGCCGTTGCCGATGAACGCGTAGCAGCCGGGGCGCACGCGCAGCATGTGGGCGAAGTCCTCGGCGGCCAGCACGGGCGGGAACGCGTCGTCCACCGCATCCGGTCCCGCGATCTCGCGCATCACCTCCGCAGCGAAGGCGGCCTCTGCCGGGTGGTTGACGAGCGGAGGCGACGCACGCGTGAACCGCACCTCGGCCGTGCAGCCGTGCGCCAGCGCCGTGTGCTCCGCCTGGCGGCGCAGCGCCGCCTCGATGCGGTCGAGCGCTTCGACCGAGAAGGTACGCACCGTGCCGCCGACCCAGGCCGTGTCGGGAATGACGTTGGGGGCATCGGAGCCCTGGATCTGCGTGACCGCGAGCAGCGCCCGGTCGCGCCCGTCCACGTGCCGCGCCACCAGGGTCTGCAGTTGCTGGGCGAGATCGATGGTGGCGGCCACCGGGTCGATGCCGGTGTGCGGCTGCGAGGCATGGGCCCCGCGCCCCGCGACGGTGACGCGCCAGGTGTTGCTCGACGCCATGAGCGCGCCGCCGTTGAGGGCGAACGCGCCCACGCGCTCGAGCGCGAAGTTGTGCAGCGCGAAGACGGCGTCGCACGGAAAGCGCTCGAAGAGGCCTTCCTCGATCATGCGGCGCGCGCCGGCCTTGCCCATCTCCTCGGCGGGCTGGAAGACCAGGTGGACGGTGCCCGCGAAATCGCGCGTGCGGGCCAGGTGCCAGGCGGCCGCCAGCAGCATGGTGGTGTGGCCGTCGTGCCCGCAGGCGTGCATGCGACCGGCATGGACCGAGCGGTGGGCGAAGCGGTTCTCCTCGTCCAGCGGCAGCGCATCCATGTCGGCGCGCAGCCCGATGGTGCGCGAGTTCGCGTGGCGGCCGCGCAGCACCCCCACCACGCCGGTGCCGGCGATGCCCTCGTGCACCTCGTCGGCGCCCCATTCGCGCAGCCGCGCAGCCACGACCGCCGCGGTGCGGTGTTCTTCGAAGCCCAGTTCGGGATGGGCGTGCAGGTCGCGCCGCAAGGCCACGAACGCGGCCATGTCGGCAAAACTTTCATCGAGGGGGATCGGCAAGGCGGGCGTCTCCGGTCCGGGACACGCCGCCATGCGCGAAGGACCGGCTGCGCGCATGCTCGGCGACCGCGCAGCGCAGGGTCGGCGTGTCGTCGGGGAAAAACCCCTGATTCTCGAAAGACACGGACGTCCGGCCAACTGCGGAAAACGCATAAACAAAAGCGTTTTCCGATCTCCAGGGGCGCAGGCGACCGTAAGAAACGGCCCACGGTGCCTGCTGCGCTACACCTACGCAGCCGGCCGGGGTAGCTGCCAACAATTGGAAACTTTCCTTACCGTCGCGCTCACCGCCTCCGGTATTCGCCCCCATTCAAAGGAGTTCCGCCATGCAGACTGCCACCCTTCTTCGCACCGCCACGGCCGTTCTGGCTCTGGGAGCGCTTGCGGCATGCTCGTCCACGCCACCCCCGACCGACCAGATGGCCGTGACCCGCACCACGGTCAACCGCGTGGCCGGCGAGCCGCAGGTCGCGGCCAATGCACCCGTGGAGCTCCAGCGGGCCCGTGACAAGCTGGTGGCGGCCGAGAAGGCCATGACCGACAAACAGTACGACATGGCCCGCCGCTACGCCGCCGAGGCGGAAGCGGATGCCCGCGTCGCGGAGACCAAGGCCGACGCCGCCAACAACGCCGCCACGCTGCAGCAGGTGCGCACCAGCATCCAGTCGCTCCAGTCGGAAATCACGCGGCGCGATCCCGCACCCGCAGTCGCCCCCGGCGCCATGACAGCCCCGATGCCTGCGCCCATGCCGGCGCCTGCGATCGCGCCCCGGCCGGCCGCCAACCCCACCGCCGTGCCCGGCATGCCGGTGCCCCCTGCCCCGGCTCCCGCCCGTTGAGCCCAGACCCGAATTGACACCCGACAGGGAGAACCAAACCATGCGCAATACCCTCCGCCGCTCCACCGCCCTCGCCGCTGTGCTCGTCTCCGCAGGACTCCTGGCTGCCTGCGCGACGCGTGCCCCGCTCGATTCGGTCGAAACCGCCCGCATCGCCGTCAACCGTGCCGCCAATGACCCGGCCGTCGTGCAGAACGCCCCGCTGGAACTGAAGGCCGCGACCGACACGCTGGCCCGTGCGGACCGCGTCTGGAGCGACAAGAACGATGCAGCCGAAGCCAACCACCTCGCCTATCTCGCCACCCAGCGCGCCGACATCGCCTCCAACGTGGCCCGTTCGCGGGTGCTGGATGCCGACATCAAGAAGGCAGGTACCGATGCCGAGCGCCTGCGCCTGACCAGCGAAGCCGACCGGGCCCGCATGCAGGCCGAGGCCAACGCCCGCAGCGCCCAGCAGGCGCAGCTGCAGGCCGCGAGCGCCGAACAGCGCGCCGCGGACAATGCCGCCCGCGTCCGCGCGCTGGAAGCGCAACTTCGCGACATCGAGGCGCAGCAGACCGAGCGCGGCCTGCTGGTGACGCTGGGCGATGTGCTGTTCGCCTTCAACAAGGCCGAGCTGTCCGCACAGGCCGGACCGCGGCTGGACAAGCTGGCGAACTTCCTGCGCCAGTTCCCGGACCGCAAGCTCATCATCGAAGGCCATACCGACAGCGTGGGCGGCGACGCCTACAACCAGAGCCTGTCGGAGCGCCGTGCGCAGGCCGTGCAGAGTGCGCTGGTGCAGCGCGGCGTCGCACCGGACCGCATCGCCGCCCGCGGGTACGGCAAGACCTATCCCGTGGCCGACAACAGCTCGCCCGAAGGCCGCGCCATGAACCGGCGCGTGGAAATCGTCATCGCCGACGACAAGGGCAACCTGCGGGGCCGTTGATCCCCGATCGGTCCCGGCCCTGCCGGCGCTTGCGCGCCGGCAGGGCTTTTTTTGCGGCGCGGCGCTGCGCGGCGCCGCGCTGCCCGATACTGTCTCCATGACTGCCCAGGACGTACTGCATTTCTGGTTTGAGGAAACCACTCCCGATCTCTGGTTCCGCAAGGATGACGCCTTCGATGCGGCCATCCGGGCGCGCTTCGGCGCCCTGCATGCCCGCGCGGCGCTGGGCGAGCTATGGGAATGGCGCGCGGATGCCTCAGGGCGCCTGTCCGAGGTGATCGTGCTCGACCAGTTCTCGCGCAACCTGCTGCGCGGGAGGGCAGAGTCGTTCGCGCAGGACGGCATGGCCCTGGCGCTCGCCCAGGAGGCCGTTGCACGGGGCCTGGACGCCGACCTGCCGCCGCCCCGGCGCGCATTCCTGTACATGCCGTTCATGCACAGCGAGTCGGCGCGCATCCAGGCGGAATCCGTGCGGCTCTTCACCGTGCTGGGGCAGCCGAACAACCTGGACTTCGCGCTGCAGCACCAGGCGATCGTGGATCGCTTCGGCCGGTTTCCGCACCGCAACACGGTGCTGGGCCGCGAGACCACGGCGGAAGAAGCGCTGTTCCTGCAGCAGCCCGGCAGCTCCTTCTGACGCACCGGCCCTGTATGCCGCCGCGGTAAAAGGCGCGCACCCGAAATGGGCTTTGGGCATTTCTGCAGCAGATACTGTAAATTAATACAGTGTCCACCCTGTCCAAGCTCGCCATCCTCGCGGACGCCGCCAAATACGACGCATCGTGCGCCTCCAGCGGCACGTCGGCGCGCAACTCCGTGGGCGGCAAGGGCATCGGGTCGACCGAGGGCATGGGCATCTGCCACAGCTACGCGCCCGACGGGCGGTGCATTTCGCTGCTCAAGATCCTGCTCACCAATTACTGCCAGTACGACTGCCTCTATTGCGTGAACCGCGTGAGCAGCAACGTGGCCCGCGCCCGCTTCTCGGTGCAGGAGGTGGTGGATCTCACGCTGGACTTCTATCGCCGCAACTGCATCGAGGGGCTGTTCCTCTCCAGCGGCATCATCCAGAACCCCGACTACACCATGGAGCGCGTGGTGGAAGTGGCCCGGGCGCTGCGCGAAGACCACGATTTCCGTGGATACATCCACCTCAAGACCATTCCGGACGCCGCCCCCGAACTGCTGGAGCGCGCAGGCCGCTACGCCGACCGGCTGAGCATCAACATCGAACTGCCCACGTCCGAGGGCCTGGCCACGCTGGCGCCCGAGAAGGACGGTGCCGCCATCCAGCGCTCCATGGGCCGCCTGGCGGTGCACATCGACGAAGCACGGCAGGCACGGGCGCAGCAGCAGGGGCCGCGCGCCGGCACGGAGCGCATCGTCTCCCTGCCCGGACGCGCCCGGCGGGCCGAGGCGCCTCGCTTCGCGCCGGGCGGGCAAAGCACGCAGATGATCGTGGGCGCGGACGGCGCGGACGACCGCACCATCCTGGCCACGAGCGCACGGCTCTACGGAGGTTTCGGCCTGCGCCGCGTGTACTACTCCGCCTTCAGCCCCATTCCCGATGCCTCGCGCGCCCTGCCCCTGTCCGCTCCGCCGCTGGTGCGCGAACACCGGCTCTACCAGGCCGACTGGCTCATGCGCTTCTACGGGTTCACGCACGACGAGATCGTTCCGCCGGTGCCGCAAGGCGACGGCACGGGCGGCATGCTGTCGCTGGACATGGACCCCAAGCTCGCCTGGGCCGTGGCGCACCCGGAGCACTTCCCCGTGGACCTCAACACCGCCGCGCGCGAACGGCTGCTGCGCGTGCCCGGCCTGGGCGTGCGCACGGTGGAGCGCCTGCTGGCTGCCCGCCGCGTGCGCCGGCTGGGCCATGCCGATCTGGGACGGCTGCACGTGCCGCTGTCCCGCGTGCTGCCCTTCGTCTGCGTGGCCGATCACCGCCCTGCCGACCGGCTGCGCGACCCGGCGCGCCTGCGTTCATGGCTGGCGCCGCAACCCACGCAGGCGCGCCTGTTCGCATGAGCTCCGGCAGCGCAGTGCATTCCGTGATCTGCATGCAGCATCCTGCCGACTGGCAGGGTTTCCGGGCAGGCGCGCGCGCCTGCCTGCAAGCCGGGATGGCGCCGGACCAGGTGGCCTGGCAGGTCGCCGGCGCAGCGGAAGGCGATCTTTTCAGTGCGGCGGATGGCCCGCCCGCAGCCGGCGGCACGCATGGCGCCGCGCCATGCCCCGGGCCGGACGGTGCAGGGGGTGCGGTTGGCACGCCGGTGCACATACCGCGGGCCTTCGTTGCGCTGTGCGAGAGCGCGTGCCTGCACCAGGACCCGGCCCGCTTCGCCCTGCTCTATCGCGCGCTCTGGCGCATGGCGCACGAGCCAGCGCTGCGCCATGACCCGCTGGATGCGGACATCGCGCGCGTGCAGCGCATGGCCGCCGCCGTGCGGCGGGACATGCACAAGATGCGCGCCTTCGTGCGCTTCCGCCCGGTGGACGATGGCGGCGCCGCCCCGCTGCACGTGGCCTGGTTCGAGCCGGACCATTTCATCGTGCGGGCCAATGCCGCCTTCTTCGTGCAACGCTTCACGCAGATGCGGTGGGCGCTGCTCACGCCCGAGTGCAGTCTGCACTGGGACGGCACCACGCTGCAGACCGGACCGGCCGCCACGCGCGCGGATGCGCCCCCGGCCGATGCCGGCGAAGCACTCTGGCTGACCTATTACCGGCACACTTTCAATCCCGCGCGCCTCAAGCTGGACATGATGCGGCGCGAGATGCCGGTGCGCTACTGGAAGAATCTGCCGGAGGCTGCGCTGATCGGCGAACTGGCGCAGGACGCGGCCGAACGCAGCGGGCGAATGGTCGAGGCGCCGGCCACGGTACCCCGCCGGCGCATCGCGCACGGCCGTTCCGGGCACGGCACCTGACGCAGCCAGCCGCCGCCCCGCACACTGCTGCGGCGGGGGAAGGGGCCGCGCCGGCCCTTACTCCGTGGCGGTGCGGATGGTCTCGCGCCCGTTCTTGTCCTTCAGCCGGCCCAGGTCGGTATCGATGGCGCGGGCCAGCTTTTCCACGGCCGCCATGAAGGCATCGGCGACCTTGTCGGCATCGGCGTTCACGGCGATCGGCTGGCGGCCGGCGAGCCGCGCCTCGGCCACGCAGCGCTTGTCGCCTCCGCCGGACTTGCCGGCATCGAGGTCCGAAAGATGCACTTCCACCCGGGTCAGATGGTCCCGGAAGCGCGCCAGCCGGCTGGCGGTTTCGGACTGGACCCACTGGACGAGCGACTCGCCGCCCTGGATGTATTCGTCGTGCTGGACCTGTACTTGCATGGATGCCTCCTCGATGGGAACGAAAAAAAGTGCTGTCGTACCGAGAGTCGCGGCGCCTGCCGGAAATGCAAGAGCCGCCCTCCACGTCTGTGCTTCCAAAGGTGACGGAACACGCCATCGCTCCCGAGGTGAACCCGTGGAACACGGCGCAAAGCTCAGGAGCGCGGGCGGCGGGTTCCTACAGCAGAGTCGCGCGGGATGGGCTAAAAATCTTCCATGCTCGATGTTCCACCCTTCCGCGGCTCGACACCCGCGCGGCGCTCCGCGGCCCTTCCCGCCGCCCAGCGCCTCAAGATCGGGCTGTCCGCCTGTTTCTCGCACGCCGATCCGGCCCGGTCGCTGTTCACCAACAAGACGCTGCAATACGTCGAGCAGTCCATCGCGCACTGGATCATGTCGGCCGGCGCCATGGTCGTCATGGTGCCCTGCCCCACCGGCGAAACGGCCCGGGGCGACGTGACCCTGGCCCACTACGCCGAATGGCTGGACGGCGTCGTAATGCACGGGGGTGCCGACGTGTGGCCCGGCAGCTATGGAGAGGAGCCGTTGAAGGATGCCTGGCTCGGCGACCGCATCCGCGACCTGTACGATCTGGCCGTGGTGGAGGCCTTCGAGCAGGCCGGAAAGCCGATCTTCGGCGTGTGCAGGGGGTTGCAGCTCATCAACGTCGCCTTCGGCGGCACGCTCTACCAGGACATCGAGACACAACATCCGGGAGCCCAGCAGCACCGCAACGCCGTCACCTACGACCAGCACTTCCACGAGGTGGAGATCGTGCCCGGCACGCGGCTGTCGCAGCTGTATCCGCAGCAGCCGCGCGTGGTGGTCAACAGCATCCACCACCAGGGCATCAAGAACCTGGCACCCGGCTTCGAGATCGAGGCCTGGAGCCATCCCGACGGCGTGCCCGAGGCGATCCGCCGCAACGCCCACTCCGGGCGCGGCTACATCGCCGCCACGCAGTGGCACCCGGAGTTCTTCAAGCCGGGCGCTTCGCAGACCATGGACGACGCGCCCATCCTGCATGACTTCCTGGCAGCCTGCATCCGCGCAAAATCGCGGCCTGCGCCCGGACACAGCCCGTTCCGCATCCGCGACCGGGCGGCCCGGCTGCTGCGCCAGGCCCTCCTGCGGCGCTAGCTGGCGCCGCGCCCCGCAGCTCGGCCGTGGCGCCGCCTGTCGGCGGCGGCCGCCGCTTGCTATGGAATTCCCCCTATACACAGGCATTCCCATCGCGTCCAACATGCTGTACAACAGCACATCAGTGGTGGCTTGATCCATCCGGCGCTCCCTGCAGGGAGCGGTATTTCGGGGGGCAGGGACAAAACGCGACGGACGGCGGCTCGGCGATACGCACCGCAGCTTCCGCACCGGTTTTTTTCTGTGGAGGAGAAAACAATGGAAGCGACTTCCACCCATCCGGCGCCACCGTGGCGCCGGGCTGCGGGGCGCAAGGCCCGCAATCTGGCCGCAGCCTGCCTGCTGGCACTGGCCGCAGGCGCCGCGCCGCTCGGTGCCGCCACCCTGTCCGGCGTGCTCGGCGCGCGCATGATGCTCACATCCGGCTGCGTCATCAACGGCGGTCCGGGGACGGTGACGGGCGCGGATTTCGGCACGCTGGATTTCGGCTCGCGGCCGGCCACCTTCGTCGGCACGGCCACCGCCACGGCCAGCGGCGGCGAAGGGGGCGCCGGAGCGACGCAGATCGTGTGCTCCCCGGAAATCACCGCATTCAGCATCACCATCGATGGCGGCACGCATGCCGGACAGGGCGCGGGCATCGGCACGGGCACGCGGGCGATGTCGAACGGCAGCGCGTTTCTGCCGTACGACGTGTACCGCGATCCGGGCCACACGGTGCCCTACACCGCATCCACGGCCGTGACGGGCATCGCCGTGCCTTCCGCGGGCAATCCGTTCACCCTGCCCATCTATGGCCTGGTGAACAAGACCAACGCGGTGGCGCTCCCCGCCGGCCTCTACACCGACCAGTTGCAGGTCACGCTGACCTTCTGACACAGGGGCCGCCGGTGCCGCCGGCGGCGAGGGAGGATCCTTTCATGCGACACGCCATACGCTCCGCGGCGCGGCGCGGGCAGGCCGCCGCCTGGCCGGCGGCACTGCCCACGGCCGCTCCACTGCTGTGCTTCGCCGCGCTGCTGCCGCTGCCAGCGGCACCCGCCACGATCCCGACCACGGCGACCTTGACGGTGAACGCCGCCATCGTGCGCGGCTGCCTGGTGTCCGGCGCGCCGGGGCAGGTCACGGGCGTGAACTTCGGCACGATCGACTTCGGCACGCACTCTGCCGTCCGCACGGGCAGCGAGACGCGGCTCGCCGGCTCGGGCGCCGGGGGGCAGGCCCTGATCCAGTGCACTCCGGGCACGGCCGTGCAGGTGCAGGTGGATGCCGGGCAGAACGCGCAGGGCAGCCAGCGCAGGCTCTCCAACAGCGCAGGCGGCTACGTGCCCTACACGCTGGCGCTGGCCACGGCCCCCGCCACGGCGCTCGTCCCGAACGTACCTGCCGGACTCACGCTCGGTGCCAGCGCCGCTGCCCTGCCGTTCCAGGGCACGGCCACGTTTCCCGGTTTCGGCCTGCCGGCGGGCACCTATACCGATACGGTGCAGGTGACGCTGTCATGGTAGGTGCCGGTCCACCCTCCCCCCTGCGCAGTCCTGCCCGGAGAGCCTGCCTGCGGATGACGGCCTCGGCGGCGGCATGGCTGCCGGCGCTGCTACCGGGGCTGCAGGGAACGTCGCATGCGGCCGCCCCGCTGATGATCTGGCCCGTAGATCCCGTCATCGCGGGCGAGCAACGCGCCGTCGCCCTGTGGGTCGAGAACCGGGGCACCGAGCCGGTGGCCATGCAGGCCCGGGTGTTCGCCTGGCGCCAGGAAGAGGGCGACGACCGCTTCACGCCCCAGCAGGCCGTGGTGGCGAGCCCGCCCATCAGCCAGATCCCACCGGGGGCGCGGCAGATGGTGCGGCTGATCGCGACCCAGCCCGTTCCGCCCGGGCAGGAACAGGCCTTCCGCGTGTTGCTCGACGAATTGCCGGCGCCCCCCGCCGCCCCCGGGACTGCGCAGGGCGCATCCCCGGCAGCGCCGCCCGGGCAGTTCGGCGTGCGGCTGCAGATCCGGTATGCGATCCCGCTGTTCGTCTATGCGCCCGGCACCCTGGGCCCGCGCATGCCCGCCACCCATGCGGACCTGCTGTCCGCCCTGTCGCCGGGCAAAACGCTGGAGCCGGCCCTGCGCTGGAGCGTGGACCGCGACCCGGACGGCACGCAGCACCTCGTGGTCCACAACACGGGGGCCGGCCATGCGCGGCTCACGGCAGTGCGCTGGCAGGCCCCGGGCCGCGACGGGCCGGTCGTCACCCCGGGGCTGCTCGGCTACGTGCTGCCGCACAGCCAGCGGCGCTGGTTGCTGGACCAGCCTCCCCCCGCGAAGCCGGAACTGCTTGCCACCATCAACGGGCGCGAGGCGCCCCTGCCCCGTGCCGAGCCATGACACCGCGGGCCACCGCCCCGCCCCGACGCGAGCCCGCGGGCTGGCGGCGCTGCTGGCCTGCCTGCCCCAATGGCTGTCCGCAGGCGACCTTCCGCCGCCGCCGCCATCCGCCGCGGGCGCGTCCACGGAGACCACCGCCCTCTACCTGGAGGTGGAAGTGAACGGCAGGCCTGGGGAAGGGCTCGTTGCGGTCCGCCAGCGTGGATCGCATTTCGAGATCGATGCGGCCACGCTGCGGCGCCTGCACGTGCAGACCGACCAGCCCGACGGCACGCCCGTGGCCGTGGACATGCTGCCGGGCGTTTCCGTGGCCTACGACAGCCTCGCGCAGCGCCTGCGCATCGACGTGCCGGCGCAGTGGCTGCCGATGCAGCGGCTGGCCGGGGAATTGCAGGAGGACGTGGCCCTCTCCCGCGGAACGGGGCTGCTGATGAACTACGAGTTCTACGCCACGCGCACGCAGGGCCGCACGGCCGCGTCGCTGTGGTCGGAGCAGCGCTTTTTCGGCCTGCACGGAGTGGTTTCCCACACCGGCGTGCTGCGCCGCGTGGACGGCGGCACCGGCAACGGCTACCTGCGCTACGACACCGCCTGGACGGATATCGACGCCGGCAGTGCCACGGCCTGGACGGCGGGGGACCTGATCACCGGCGCGCTGCCCTGGACCACGCCCGTGCGCCTGGGCGGAGTGCAGTGGGCGCGCAATTTCGCCGCGCGGCCCGATCTGGTGACGTACCCGATGCCCGAGTTCGCAGGGCAGGCCACCGTGCCGTCGGCGGTGGAAGTCTTCGTCAACGGTTTCCGTGCGGGCCGGCACACCGTGCAGCCCGGACCGTTCACGCTGGGCGAGCTGCCGGCCGTGAATGGCGCCGGCATGGCGTCTGCGGTCACCACCGATGCACTGGGCCGCCAGGTGGTGACGTCCGTGCCGTTCTACGTCAGCAGCCAGTTGCTGCGGCCGGGGTGGACCGACTATTCGGTTTCGGTCGGGGCGCTGCGGCGCGGCTACGGCCTGCGCAGCTTCGCCTACGGCCGGCCGCTGGCCGCAGGCGTGCTGCGGCGCGGCTTGACCGATGCGGTCACGGTCGAGGCCCAGGCCCAGGCCGCCCGCGGCCTGGGCGTGCTGGGCGCGGGCGGGCTCGTGCGCTGGGGCACCCTGGGCGTGTTCAATGCATCGCTCACCTACGGCCGCGCGGTGCCTGGCGACACCCCCCTGTCCGACCGGCGCGGCGGCTGGCAGTGGAGCGCGGGCTACCAGTACAACACGCCACACGGCGGGGTCTCGCTGCTGGAAACGCGGCGCCTGCACGGCTTCGGAGATGCCGCGGACTATGGCGGCAGCCTGCAGCCATCGCGCCTCAGCCGACAGGTGAATGCGAGCCTGGTCGTCGGCTCCGCGTCGCTGGGCGCGGGATGGGTCGATCTGCGTGGCGCGGGCACGGAGCGCAGCCGGCTCGCCTATGCCAGCTACAGCACACCCCTCGGGCGCGACGCCTTCTTCTCCCTGACGGCGGGCCGCACCGTCGAGACCGGGGAAACCCAGGTCCGCGCCCAGCTGACGTACCTGCTCGACCCCGTGCTGACCGCGCAGGCCGCCGTGGCGCACACCGGCGGCCGGACGCAGGGGGAACTGGGACTGCAGCGCAGCCTGCCGAGCGACGGCGGCTTCGGCTGGCGCATCGCCCAGACGCGCGCCGGCGGCCCCGCCGGCGGCACGGGCGGCAACTACCGCCTTGCGAGCGCGCAATACCAGGGCCGGCACGGCATGGTGCAGGGCGGCCTCTTCGGCGCGGCCGCGGACACCACGCACTGGGCGGGCGTTTCCGGGTCACTGGGGGCCATGGATGGCTACGTGTTCGCCGCCAACCGCGTCACGGACGGCTTCGCGCTCGTATCGACGGACGGCGCGCCCGGCGTGCCGATCACGGTCAACCACCAGCCCGCGGGACGCACCGACGGCCAGGGCTACCTGCTGGTGCCCAACGTGCCGGCCTATTACCCTGCGCGCTACGCGATCGATCCGCTGTCGCTTCCGCCGGACGTGCACACGCCCGCGCTGGAACGCCGCGTGGCCGTGGCGCGGGGCACGGGCACGCTGGTGCGCATGCCGGTGCTGCGCATGCGCACGGCCACCCTGACGCTGGTGGACGCGGATGGCATGCCGCTGCCGCCGGGCAGCGCCGTCGTGCACGAGCAGGGGCAGGTGCCCACGGTCGTGGGGTGGGACGGCGTGGTCTACCTGACCGCGCTGCACACGCGCAACACGCTCGCAGTCCGCACGCCCGACGGGCGGGAATGCCGGGCCACCTTCGATGCCGCGGAGCACGCGGCGCAGCGCGACCTGCGCGTGGTCTGCCGCGAGGGCGGGGCGCCGCCCTCCACCGCCAAGGCCGCGGAGGAGACGCTGTGACCGGCGTACCACGCCCGGCACGGCCGCCGCGGGGCACCGCCCTGCCGCTGGCGGCCGTGGGCCTGCTGGCCGCCCTCTGCCGCACGGCGTCGGCCGATTGCGTGAGCAGCGAGACAGGCGGCAACCTCGGCACGGTGCCGTCGCAGCGCGTGCTCTCCGGCCCCGCCGTCACCACCACAGCGCAGTTCACACTGGGGTGCGGCGGCATCGTGCTGTCCACGCTGGGCACGCCGACGGTGCAGGCGAAATTCGTGAGCCCCACGACCGGGCTCACGCTCAAGGACGCAGCGAAGCCGGCGATTCCCTACCAGATCACCAACCTCGCGGGCGCCAGCTATACGCAGGGCGTGCTGGTGATCAATGCGAGCGGCGCGAACGTGATCGCATTGCTGAGCAACAACACCGCGTCGCTGCCCCTGCGCATCGCCATCGCGGTCGGCGCGAACGTGCCCTCCGGCACCTATACGGACACCATCACCGTGAACTGGGCCTACGCCAACATCTGCGAAGGCCTGCTCGGGGTGGGCGGCCTGTGCGTGGGCACGCCGCGCAACGGCAACGTGAACCGCCTGCTCACCGTGCAGCTGGTGGTCACGAACGACTGCACGCTGTCCGCGCCGAACGTGCAGTTCGGCTCCGCCCCGCTGCCCGCGGCCTTCGCGACGGTATCGGGCAATGTCTCGGTGGTCTGCACGCGCGGATTGTCCGTGACCGTGGGATTCGGCCCGGGAACCTATCCATCGGCCGGCCGCAGGCAGATGGCCAGCGGCGCCAACCGGCTGGCCTACGACCTGTTCCGCGCCGACGGCAGCCTCTGGGGCACGGCCGCGGGTACGCGCACGGCCGGAACCGCCCTCACGGACGGCACCACGCCCATCGTGCTGCCCTATACGGCGCGCATCTATGGCGACCAGACACCACCGCCGCCCGGGGTGTACCAGGACAACGTGGTGGTGGACGTAGAGTACTGAGCCGTATCAGTGGTGGTGGCCGTGTCCTCCATGCACATGGCGGTGGGCGACCTCGTCGGCCGTGGCGGGCCGCACTTCGGTCACCTTGCAGGAAAAGCGCAGGGCCTGGCCCGCCAGGGGGTGGTTGCCGTCCAGGTGCACCACGGGGCCCTTGATTTTCACCACATTGAAAAGCTGCGGCTGGCCATCGTCGCCGACACCGCGCAGCTGGCCGCCCACTTTCACGCCGGGCGGGAATTCGGCCTTGGGGATGGTGCGCACCAGGCTCTCGTCGCGCTCGCCGAAGGCATCCGCCACCGCCAGCTCGACCGTGGTCGCGAAGCCGGGGGCCTGGCCGTCCAGCGCTGCCTCGACCTTCGGGAACAGGTTCTCATAGCCGCCGTGCAGGTAGGCCACGTGGCCCGAATCCAGCGGCTTGCCCTCGGGACTGGTGATCTTGTAGCTCAGGGTGACGGCGGTGTCCTTGGAGATATTCATGGCGGCAGGGGCTGGCGGTACGGTGGAGTCGGAGGGAAAAGAACGTGCGCCGATTGTCACGCATCGCCGGCCGGCAGCGCCCGCCGCCGGCCCCGTGCCCGGTGCCCGCTGCGGGATCAGGACGCGATCGCCTCGGGAACTTCGTCGGCAGGCTCGCCGGGCCGCCGCGCGAAACGGCGCGCCTGCGGGCCGTGCACGGGCGCGCCGTCGCCCCAGGGCCAGCCGCCGAACTGCGTGCGGCGATAGTCCGCCAGCGCCTGGTGGATCTGCGCCTCGGTGTTCATCACGAAGGGGCCGTACTGCACCACGGGCTCGCCCAGGGGGCGGCCCTGCAGCAGCAGGAACTCTGCCGCCTGTTCAGTGCTGCCGTTGACCAGTTCCACCGCAGCGCCTGCGCGCAGCTCCAGCGCGGCATGGCCCACGGTCTCGCCGGCCACGCGCACGCCCTCGCCCGCGAAGTGGTAGAGCATGCGCCGCGTGCCCTTGCCCGCCGCGGCAGGCAGGGTGTAGCGTGCGCCGGGTTCGAGCCGCAGCGTCCAGATCGCCACGTCCGAGGCATCGCGCGCAGCCCAGGAATGCGGGGGCGGCGCGAGCGGCTCTGCATTCGCTCCGGGCACCCGCCCGGCGACCACGGTGATTTCGGTGCGGTGCCCGGCATCGTCGGTGGACACCAGGCGCGGGATGTCACCAGCCCAGAACATGGTGAAGTGCGGCGGCACCATCTTGTCCGCCGCCGGCAGGTTCAGCCAGATCTGGAACAGCTCGAGCGGGTTGGGCTGCTGCGCATCCAGCAGCGGGAACATTTCGGAATGCACGATGCCCTGGCCCGCGGTGAGCCACTGCACATCGCCCTGCCCGAAACGCGCGGACGCGCCCAGCGAGTCGGCATGGTCGATGAGGCCGGTGCGCACGATGGTCACGGTCTCGAAACCCCGGTGCGGGTGCGGAGGGAAGCCGGGCACCTCGTCGCCGTGGTACATGCTCCAGCCGTCCCTGCGCGAGAAATCCTGCCCGATCTGCCGGCCCGCGAGCGGCGCATCGGGCCCCAGGCGGCCATTGCCGCGCGGATAGGCATCGTCGTGGTGGGCGCAGAAAAGGAACGGGTCCAGCGTGGGCCAGAGCGGGCCCAGGGGTTGGCTGCCGAGCAGGGGCGATGGGGTGGACATGCGTGGATTCTCCAGAAAAAGCGGCGGCACCGGGCACCGATGCCCGGAACGCGCCTTTTCTCAGGAACACGTGGGGATGCCTGCGGCTGTCCCAAGGCCCGGAGTCTGCAACGCACCGGCGCACGGATGGAACGATCGCCCCCGCCCACGGGGGGTGCGCCGCAGGCTGTCAATGCAGGCTCCAGCGCTTTGCGGCGAAGGGGTCCTGCAGCGGAAGTTCCAGCCCGCCCGACACGCCATCGATACCGCGATGGAGGAAAACCGCCACCGCGATGCCCTCCGGCGTATCGAACGCCGCACACACCTCCGGATGCGCCAGGGCCTGCGGGTACCGCTGCACGTCGAAGGCCACGGCCTGCAGGCTGAACAGGCCCTGCATGCCGCTGCGGGCATCCGATTCGCTGTACAGCAGATGGCGGCCGTATCCCTGCTCGACCATGGCGGAGGCCGCATAGACCGCGGGGTCGAAGCCCTGACCCTTCAGCAACGCCGGCAGCTCATGGGCCAGGGCCGTGCGCAGGTCGCCGCCTTCCGAGCGGACCGCGCCGGCACCATCGCCCGACAGCCAGGCCGACAGGGCCGTATCCAGCGCCCGCTGGTGCTGCTGGTGCGCAGCGAGGGCGGCAGGGCTGCGCGGCCGGGCGTACACCGCCGGCAGCCGCGCTTCTGCCCGGCCGAGCCAGCCCTGGTGCCCGTGCCACGTGCCCCGCGGCACGGCGGCCCCCACCATGGCGTCCAGCGACAGGCTGCCGTCCGCGGAGCGGCTGGACGTGGCGATGCGATAGGCCTCGGCCAGCAACGGATCGGGCGCATCGCCCGACGCTTCGAGCCGCTGCATGCCGGCCCTCCAGTAGTCGGCGCTCGGCCCGCCGTAGCGCTTGCCGTCGCGCACGAACCCGCCTTCGCCCGCGATGAAGAAGGCCAGCCGCCCGGCGGTCAGCTCCGCCTCGTCGCCGAACGTGCGCCGCAGCGATTTGGCACCGTCGGGGTTGGTCTCGAACAACAGTGCATGCACCGTGCTGCCGTCCTGCAGGGTGACGGGCCGCACCGCCGGCTGGTACATCAGACTGGAGCGGGGCCGGCCCTGCGCATCCGGCGGCGCGCGCAGATCGGCCTCCGCGCCGATCTCGCGCATCAGCAGCACGGTGAGCAATTCCTCCGCCCGATCGAAGGGCAGCTTCAGGAGCGTGCCGGGCACCTGCGAACCGGGAGACGGCGCGATGGACGCCACGGCACCAGGGTGCTGCGGCCGGCCCCGGTATTCCGTGCTCGCCACGAAATCCATGCCGTAGTCGCCGATGCGCGCAGGGACGGTGTCACGGCCTTCCTGCACCTCGTCCTGGCTGGCCTTGCCCAGCTCCCGGTAGTTGTCGGTGCGCAGCGACCAGTGGCCGAACACGGGGATGAAATCGAGCCCTTCGGCCTCGATGTGGCGGCGCAGCGCATGCACCGCGGCCGCCAGCGTCTCCCGCTCCCGGGCATTCAGCCGCTGGCGCTGCGCAGGAGGCAGCATGGCGATGCGCTCCCAGGCCGCATCGGACAGGACCGGGCGCGCCCCGGTGGCTGCCGCACCGGCCGCACCCGTCACCGACGGCAGCACGGCGGCACGTGGCCGCAGCGCGCCGGATGCCCACAACGCGGTCGCCGGAGCAGACCACCGTGGCGCGCCGGACTCGGGCAGCTTGCCGGAGCGGCCGGAGGTTGCGGATGGGACGGACGACGACGGGCTCCCGGCGCCGGCCGGGACGGCCGTGGCACGGAGGGAAGGCGGCGGCGTGATGGATGGAGAAGAAACCATGATCGAGAAAGACATGAGGATGGAGGAAACTGTGCGATTCCCTTCCATGGACTCCCGATCACCGGCCGAAGCCGGGGCATGCAGTCCGAAGCCACGCACGTACCATGCGCTCCGGGATGTGGCTGAAAACTCGAAAAACGGATATGCGCACAGCCATCCGCCCACACCTCGCATAAGGATTCCGTCCTGCCCCCCAGCCGGTCTCAGTCCGCGAGCGGCTGGACCAGCTCCGTGCGCCAACCGCCCGGGTCGCCCCCGGTTTCCGGACCGGTGAGATAGCACTCCCACACATCCTCCATGGGACGTGCTCCCTGGGCCCCGATCCATCGGTGGAACGTCTCCCAGGCCTGCGGAAGGTCTTCATAGCGTCCCCGGTACTCGGTGCGCGCCGCGCGCATGGCGGGCCACTCCCCCGGCTGCAGGCCGCCATCCGGCCCGGGGCCGACGGGCTTGTCCACGGGCACGCCGAGGTGGAACTCGAAGGTGTCCGTGGGGCGCCGCAGGTGGTGGGTGAAAAGCGGCCCGGCGGGAGAGACGCCCTGCGCGGCGAGCGCGTCCATCAGCGCGCGCACGCTCCGGCCCATGACCTGCTGGATTTCCTCGCGCGCGCACGACACGGGCCAGAGCGCGGCCGGCCGGGCCTCCATCTGGACGATGCGGGGGGTTTCGATCATGGGGATACCTCCTGGGAAGAACCGCCGGCCTCCGGGACGTCGGCGCGCGCGGGGGGAACCATGTGCACCTGGCGCACGGGCACGCCGAACTGCACGCCCATCGTCTGCAGTTCGCGCAGGATCGCCAGATTGATGACCTGCTGCAGGTCCATGTAGGCGTTGTAGCCCGCGTCCAGCACGATGTACACCACCTCGTACTCGAGCGCATTGGCCCCGAAGCCCTTCAGGTGCGCGCGGTCGAAGCGCACCTTGTCCTGCGCCTCGACGATGCGCCGCACCGCCTGCGCGACAGCCTCGGCCTGCGGCGCGGTGGTCGCGTAGCTCACGGAGAAGGTGAAGACGATGCGCCGCTCCTGCAGGTAGCGGTAGTTGTTGATGGTCTGCTTGAGCAGGTCGGTGTTGGACATCACGATCTGCTCGCCGCCCAGGCTGCGGATGCGCGTGGTCTTCACGCCGATTTGCTGCACCGTGCCCGCCACGCTGCCCACCACGATGAAATCGCCCACCTCGAAGGGCTTGTCCACCGCGATGGCCAGCGAGGCGAAGAGATCGCCCAGCACGTTCTGCACGGCCAGTGCGATGGCGATGCCGCCGACGCCCAGGCTTGCCACGAAGGCCGTGATGTTGACCCCGAGATTGGCGAGCATCGCCAGCACGATGGTGGCCCACAGCAGGGTGCGCAGCCCCCAGGACATCAGCGTCCCCGAGGCGCTCACCTGGGTCGAGGGTGCTCCCAGGTGCCGCGCCTCGTAGCGCCGGATGGCGATGCCGATCGCGCGCGTTCCCCACAGCGCCATCTGCAGCGCCAGCGCGATGAACCAGAGCTGCCCCACGCGCGCCTGCCAGCGCGGCGCCAGGTCCAGCATGCCCACGCCGACCAGCAGCGCCACCAGCAGGATCAGCAGGTGGCTGGTGCCGCCCAGCACTTCGGCGGCCACGGCCGCCACGCTGCCCGCCCCCTCGCGCCCCTGCGCCGCACGCGCCTCGGCGAGCCGCCGACTGCGCCGCTGCGCCACGCCCAGCAGCAGTGTGATGCCCAGGTACACGCCCAGTGCCGATGCGACGGCCAGCGCGATGCTCGACAGCGAAAGGCCCCAGACGGTCTCGTCGCGAAGCCAGGACAGGAGAGAGGCGGTGGAGGGGGCGTCGTTCAGCATGCAGCTCCTTGCTCGATGGCCGCCCCGCCTCCCGCGATGGGGAGATGCCGGAGCGGCGTCGGTGGAAAAAACGAACGGAAAGAAAAGGAAAAGGAATGCAGCAGCAGCCAGGGCCGCCCCGCTCAGAAGGGCGCCGGCACCCGGAGGTCCGGCCATGCCGGCGCTGCCGCCAAGGGCTCAGACATCGGCCGCGATGGCCGGCTCGCCCTTGCCCAGGGCATCCAGGGTGACGTGGATCTGGGGAGCGTCGATGAGATCGGGCCGCTCCCCGCCCACGTCGGCGAGCGCGGTGAACTGGCCGTCGAGGAACAGAAAGGTGATCGCGCCCACGATGGCGGCCAGCGCATGCTCGGGCGATTCGAAACCGCCCGCGGCGATCTTCTCGTCGGCATCAAGCTGGTAGGCATAGCCGGCGCCGTCGCGGTCCAGGCGACCCAGGTCGATGAGCTTGTCCTTCACGTTGCTCGCATAAACGCGGCCGTTGGCCGCATAGAACTTGAAAGGCACGGCGGTGGGCGCGGCAGCGCGGACGCCGGCGGCAGGGGCGGAAGACTTCATGGCGTGTGTCCTGTGCTGGTGGTGCCGCGGCGCCGTGGGCGTTCGGGGAGGCAGCCGGAACCGGCATGCGGCGAGGCGGGCCGCGCAGCAGCGGCTGGGGCTATCCTAGGCACGCATCGCGCCGGCGGCTGTAGGAGGAGGCCCCACACGGCCACCCGACCCTTCCGGGCGATCGTCAATGCGCGGCCGGCCCGGGCCTTGCCTGCGCGCCACGTGCTTCCGCCAGGGCCGCCACTTCCGGCGGATACCACCGGTAGCCTCCGCTGAGCACGTCGCGGTCGGCCCGATAGCCCTTCCAGTCGATGCGCAGCAACTGCACCAGCGTATGGCCCGCCCAGTCCGCGCGCAGCGGGCGACGGTCCAGCCCCCTGCGCAGCCAGCGGCGCACGGGCCGTTGTGCCACACGATGGCGGGGATGCGGTAGCCCGCGGGCGTGGAGGGGCTGTGCCCGGCCCAGTTGGCGCCATGGCCCACCTCCTGCCCATGGTCGGAGAGGTACATGAAGGCCCGGTAGCCGCCCGGCGTGCCGCCTTCGCGGGTGCGCCGCAGGATGGTGGAGACGATGCCTTCGTGGTAGAGCACCGCGGCGTCGTATTTCTCGCGCCGGTCCCGCAGCCAGGCCGGCCGTCCCGCGCGTTCCAGCATCGCATCCACCGCATCCGGCCGGTCGTCGAAGGGGTTGGCGCCCTCCGGAAAGCACAGGTCGTAATGCGGGTGCGCGCCCATGAGGTGCAGCACGAGCAGCTTGCGCGGCGCGGGGTCGGCCAGCGCCTCCTCCAGGCAGTCGAGCACCTCGCTGTCGAGCGAGGCACCGGAGCGGCCGGGCGTGCGGTACCAGACTATGTAGCCGGCCGCGCGCGCGATGCCCAGCGCATGGTGGGGGTGTGCCGCATCGGGCTCGCCGAAGCGGAAGAAATTGCGTAGCGCGGGCAGCGTGGTCGCATCGGCCGACCAGGCCTGGCGGAAGGCCGTGAATGCCTCGCCCAGCACCGCCTGCTGCGCCTGCAGCCCCGGCGTGGTGGGCCGGCCATAGCCGTAGAGCGACATGTTGTCGCCCCACTGCGTCCAGAAAAGCACCGGATGCAGCCTCCGCCAGGGCTTGCTGGCATAGGCTGCG
This sequence comes from Paracidovorax cattleyae, assembly GCF_900104515.1. Lineage (GTDB taxonomy): Bacteria > Pseudomonadota > Gammaproteobacteria > Burkholderiales > Burkholderiaceae_C > Paracidovorax > Paracidovorax cattleyae. The sequence goes on along the minus strand of NZ_FNJL01000006.1, from coordinate 117,461 downwards.
GCCCCCGACAGCATCACCGCGCCGCCCAGCCCCCACAGGCCGCACGGCGTGCACGCGACGGCGGCCGGGGCCGTTCCCGGGCCGATGGCTCGGGGCTGCGCAGCCCGCGCGACAGGCAGGCCGCCAGGACCGCCGCCACCGCCATCACGCCGGATGCCGCGAGCAGCGCGGCGCGCCAGTGCATGCGCAAGTATTCCGCACCCTCGCGGGCATTCGTGTTGGCTACCGCCCCCAGCACCATCGCGCTGTCCGGCGCGGCCTGGTAGGCGTCCAGCAGATAGGCGCGCGCCACGCCGTCAAGCGCGAACGCCATCGCCCAGGCCCACAGCAGCGCCGCCCGCAGGCGGTGCACCCAGGCGCGGCGCACTGGCCGGAACAGCCAGGCGAAAGGGGGCGCGGCCAGGGCCACGAACTGCGCCAAGCGCTTGCCATCGTGGTCCAGCACGATCAGGCCCAGGGCCGGCAGGCAAACCAATACCAGGGGGAGCCATGCGCTGCGCGGCAGCGCACGCCCACGGAGTACGAACCAGGAGAGCGAAAACACCATGGAAGGGAGGCCTGTCGCGGGCCCCGGCACTGCCGGGATCCACAAAAACGCGGCATTGTGCCGCGCCCGCAATGGCCCCTCGCCACGTTCGAGGTATTGATGAGCTGCCGCCGCACGGGAGCAGCCGGCGTGGTCATCGGGTCAGCGCCGCTGGCGCCCGGCCCACCAGCCGTAGGCGATGCCCGCCACGCCCAGGGCCGCCACCAGCCCCAGCGCGCCGGCGCGGCGCTTGCGGTGTCCACCTGCCACCGCCGTGCCCTGCGAGGGAGCGAAGAGGTTGCCGTCGCTTTCGGGCTCCGGCTGTGCGCGGGCGAGGCCCCAGTCGGACAGGCAGCGCATCCAGCGCGCCACGGTGTCCGGTGCCACCGCATGCGCCACCCGGCCGGGCAGCGCCCCGAGGCCCATCCAGGTCACGGAGCGGGGGCGCAGGGCCCTCGACAATCCCACCACGGTGTCGGCCACCCTGTGCGGATCGACCATCGGCAGCGGCGGCCGTATGCGCCGTCCCGTGTAGTTGGCGCCATGCGAGAGGCCGGGCGAATCGACGAAGGTCGGCGCCACATCGCAGATGTGCACGTGCGGCAGGTCGGACACCTCGGCGCGCAGGCTTTCGGACAGGCCGCGCAGACCGAACTTGCTGGCGGTGTAGGCCGCCGCGTAGGGCGCAGGCACCCAGCCGCCCAGGGAGATGAGGTTGATGAGCCGGCCCGCGCCGCGCTCCCGGAAATGCGGCAGCACCGCGTGCGCGCCGTGCAGGTGTCCCAGCAGGTTGGCCTCCAGCACCCGGCGGTGGGCCTCCACGGGCACCTCATCGAAGCGGCCGATCGCCCCCACGCCCACGCCGTTCACCCAGACGTCGATGCGCCCGAAATGCCGCAGGGCCTTCTGCGCGAGCACGCGCACCGCGGAGGCATCGGTGACGTCGGTGGGCACGCCGATGGCATGGCCGCCGGCCTTGCGGCAGGCCAGCGCCACGGGGGCCAGCGTATCGGGATTGCGCGATGCCAGCACCAGGCAGGCCCCGCGCCGCGCGAAGGCCAGTGCGGTGGCATGGCCGATGCCGCTGGAGGCGCCGGTGATGACCACCACCGGATGCTCTGGCACGTGGGCGGCGTCGGCCTCCCGGGCCTGCGTGTCCGCGTCGGCCGTCTCGGGATCGGAGGAAGAGGGATCTTCGCGCAGGGCGCGGTCGGGATCGTCGGAAAGGGGCATGGAGATATCCTGCAAAAGCGATGCCCGGCCCTTGTGGCCGGGCTCTTGCCCCGGTTGTAGGCCATGCGGCGGCACGGCCGCGTAGGACGATGCCGGACGCGCCTTCTGCGTTTCGTGTCAGTAGCCGTTGTCCAGCGCTTCCTGGGCGGCCCTGCGCGCGGCATCGTCGGCGGCCCTGCGCTCGGCGGCGGTGGTCGGGATGCCTTCCATCAGGCCCATGCCACCCATGCGGCGGATGGAGCGATCGGCATCGCGCACCGTGGCATCGAGCGCAGCGTAGTTCTCGAAACCGCGCAGCACGGCTTCCAGCTCCTGGCGCGCCGCGGGCGGCAACTGGTGCTGCTTGAGCGCTGTCCTGAGGGTCTCGGACTTTCCAGCCAGGTCCCTGACAGGGCCGAACTGCGCCTGCGCGCTGCGCAGGGCGGCGGCATTGCTTTGCAGGGCCTGGGCCTGGAGGCGCAGCTCGCCCGCATGGCGCAGGGAGCGCGGGTCCACCCGAGCGGGCGCACCGGGGAACCCCCGCAGCGCCTGCATCTGCCGGGCGCCGCCGCGGTCGGCTCCGCTCAGTATGTTGTTCATCAGGATGATGGGCTCGCGTTCATGCCTGAGCGCCTTGATGGCGTCATCGGCAGCATCGGCGGCGTCATAGTCGCCGTCATCTTCGGCCGTATCGCGCGCCATGGTCAGATCATTGATTTTTCTGGCCGAGACACTGAGCTGCTGCTGCAGCGCCTTCGCCGCGTCGGCCAGCTGGGCCGCATGCGACTGCTGCGCCCGGCCCGGACCGGCTGCGGGGACCGCATGCCGGTGCAAGGCCGCCTCGCCGTGTCGTTCAGGCCGCGCTCCGGACGCAGAGGGCCTGGCACGGGCCGACAGGGGCGTCGCTGCCGGCTCCGTCGCCATGGCCGCGACATGCTGCAGGCCGACCGGCGGCCGGGCGGCCGCCTCGTGCGGTACCTGCCCTGGCATGCGCTGCATGCGGGCCGGGGAAGTGCCGGCAGCCGATGGTTTCTGCGGCGGTGGCTGGAAATGCTGCGCCGCCATCGGATGGAGCGGCGTGCCGAAAGCGTGCGGAGCCGGCCGCATCGGAGGAGGCGTTGCGGCCTGCGGCCGGGGAGCCGCGCCGTATCGCATGGGCTGCGCATGGGCCTGCCCCTGGGGCGCGGCGTATCCCGCGCCGCCGGGGCGCGAGTTGTTGCGCGGCGCCATTGGCGCGGATTGCGGGCTGCCGTGGCGGGCACTGAGGCCTTCGGGCTGTGCATGCTGCTTGCCCGAGGAGGGAAGCTTGGCATAGCCGCGGGCCATTGCAGACAGCTGGCTGAACCCGCCCTGGACTTTCTGGGCACCCTGGTTGAACAGGCGTGTGACTGATTTCATTGTTGCGCTCCGGATGCGCGAGACACGGCGTGGCTGGCAATGCGCCAGCGCTCAGCGGTGGATCGCGGTGACATGCCTTCCAGCATGCGCCCGCCGCATCCCCGGGGCGTGGCACGCTCCGAAGCCATGCACTGCGGCGCGAAAGGCCGGATGCGGCACGGCGCCGTCAGGCCATCCAGACCAGCAGCCCCGCGGCCAGCGCCGCCATCTGGTCAAGGATGTCCACCAGGCTTCGGCGATGTGGCGGTGTCACACGACGCGAGCCGCCGGCGTATCAGGGCTGCGGAGCCACCACCATCCAGGGCACGCCGAAGCGGTCGGCCACCACGCCGAAGGCCGGCGAGAAAAATGCCGGCCCGAGCGGCATCTGCACCTGCCCTCCCTCGGCCAGGGCGGCAAAGACGCGCCGGGTATCGGCCGCATCGGCCGGCGTGAGCGCCAGCGAAATGCCCTCGAAGCGGGGCTGCCCGCCGCACATGCCGTCCGAAGCCATCAAGTGGGTTTCGCCGATGCGGAACTCGGCATGCATCACCTTGTCGGGCGACGGAGCGGGCGCGCCCGGCGCGCCGCCGCAGGTGCCTTCCTGGGGTGGAGCGGGGTTGTCCTGGAAGCGCATCAGCGCCGTGACCTCGGCGCCCAGCGCTTTCCGGTAGAAGGCCAGCGCCTCCTCGCAACGGCCGTTGAAGAACAGGTACGGTTGGGCTTTCATGGGGGCTCCTCGGCTGGGGGTCCATCAACATGTGAACACCGTCCACAAAGGTAGCAGAGACAATGGACACTGTCCACATCGCAAACGCCATGTCCGCTTCCGCTCCGCCATCCGCCATGCCCCCGCGTGCCACCTACCGCCACGGCGACCTGCGCCGCGCCCTGCTCGATGCCGGGCTGGAACTGGCGCGCCAGGGCGGGCCGGACGCGGTCGTGCTGCGCGAGGCCACCCGGCGCGCGGGCGTGGCGCCCAATGCGGCCTACCGCCATTTCGCGAGCCGGCAGCACCTGCTGGACGCCGTGCGCTCCGCCGCCGTGGCCGCCATGGCCGTGTTCATGGAGGAAGAGCTCGTCCGGGTGCCCGCGGACGCCCCGGCCACCGAGCGGGCCTACGGCAAGGTGCGCGCCGTCGGCCGGGGCTACCTGCGCTTCGCCCAGGCGGAGACCGGGCTGTTCCGCATGGCGTTCGGGCAACCCTTCACGGTGGAGAGCGAACCCGATCCCGACAAAGGCGGCGCCAGCGGGCTCAACCCTTTCGAGCACCTGGGCGCTGCTCTCGACGACCTCGTGGCCGCCGGCGCCCTGCCCGCCGAACGCCGGCCCGGCGCGGAATACCTCGCCTGGTCCACCGTGCACGGCATGGCTTTCCTCGCCATCGACGGCCCCCTGCGCAGCGCCCCCGAAGCGCTGCGCGAAATGCTGGCGCAGCGGCTGCTCGACATGGTGGAGCGGGGGCTGTAGGGGAGCGCCCGGGGGCGGTCGGGCTCAGGGGCGCCAGAACTCCCACCAGCGGCGGGCGGGTGGAGGTGCAGCAGCGGCTTCCTGATGAGGCGCGGGGTACCGGGCACGCAACTGCGACACTGCCTCGGCACAGGAAAGCTGCGCGAGCGCCTGCGCGGCCGGGTGGTGTGCCGCGCAGAAATAGGCCAGTCCTTCGGGATGCCCGAGGCCGGATGCCTCGGCGCCTGCGTAGTCGATGAACTGCACCCAGGTCCCTCGCGGACCGCCTCGGTCCGCCTCTTCGGCCCCCGAGGTGCCGCACACCGGACAGACTGCAGGGTTCATCGTCCGGGCTCCGAGGCGATCACGCCAAGCACAGGAATGACAAGCCGTGGTGCCTCGTGGCCCACCGACTTGACGAACATGTTTCGAATGAGTGCTGCCTGGATGGGCACGATCGAGGTGGCTGCGTATAGCCGGCACAACTCGTCGGGATGCGAAACCACGCCCTTCAACCCATTGCCTACCGTCCGATCCATGTATCGGATTTGTCCGTAGATCGTGCGGAATGCATAGATGGCATGGCCACCGATGAGCTTGCTGCCGTTCATCACATGGACGGAAAGCATAACCACACTGCCATCGAACGGCACCATGCGCTCTGCCTCCCGGAAGGAAGAGATGCTCCTCACCGCCCCGACCTGGGCGCCCAGGTGCCTCAGGTAGGACATGCCCGTAGCCAAATTGGGAATACGCCACAAAGCGTTCATATCCATGCCAAGCGCTCTGGCAACGTCCTCAACGCTCGCCAGCAACTTGCCGTTGAACTTTTGTCCAACCTGAGCGAACGCCTTCGCCGATGCGATCCAGAAGCAATTGGGACCGCCCGTATCAGCCACCACTCTCGCCATGGACAGCCCTTTGGCAGACTGGTAGAGGCTCGCGGCCTTGCCCACAGGAAACACCGCGACAAACCGCAGGGCGTCCTGTCCCGCCCCTCGGAGCGTCCCCTCTTTCATGCCGTCCCCGAGCCGCAGGATGTCCACGAATCCCGCACCGAAAGTCATCAGCGCTTTCGTCGACGCCGCGGTAATCATCGCTCCCTGGCTGTATTTGCTGGACTCCACCCACTGATCCAGGATCTGCTCGGATTCTTGGCGCTGCCCGTCGAACCAGTCTGCTATTTGCGTGAATTTCCACATGGATCTTCTTCCTCCCATTCAAAAATGACAGGATTCCAAGCGTACTTCACCGCATGCTGCCATGCCAGTTCATCAAGGCATTGGCTTCTGCACGAAATCCACGCGCAGACCACGCTCCGTCACCGTGATGGGCCCGGGCTGCATGCCCAGCCCGTCGGCCAGTGCCAGGTCCTGCGGACGCAGGGTGTGCAGCACCACCTCACCGAGCGATTGCGTGGCCAGCTGCTGCGAGTAGGCGTTCAGCATCTCGGACGCAGACGACCGGAGCCCATCGATGCGCAGCGAATTGACGTGGATCTGCTGCGCACGCAGCGTGCGGTCCGAGGGCTCGTAGCGCAGCCCGAAATCCACGTCGAGCGAGCCGGACGCATCGTGTGCGCCGTCAGACACCGCCAGCCCTGAAGCGACCACGGGCAGCACCGCGTTGATGCGGTTCTGGGCCGGCAGCAGGCGCAGCGCGGGCACCTGCACTTCCATATTCAGCAGCCCGCCGAGCCGGTAGCGGCGCGGCAGCTTTTCGGCCAGGGCGTCCTGGATCTGCGGCGTGGTGATGGTGTAGGAAGGCTGAGCCTGCGCGGGCGGCGTGATCAGCGCCGCGCCCAGGCCCACGGCACTGGATACCAGTGCGAATGCGCGGCAGAAAGCGCGCCGGGCGGGCTGCACGGGCTCGGTCTGGAAAGAGGAAATCGGCATGCGTGGATTTTCAGCGGCGCGATCGAAGATGGGACCGGTGAGGAAGTAACACTTGGTTGTGATCCATTCGGGCAGGCTCAGGGTGCACCGAAGTCAATCTCCAACTGCGCGGCAGGCAAGGCGGGGTCCGCACGGCGGCTCAGCAGCTTGCGGGCGCACACCACCCGCAGGGCCGCAACCGCCACGTAATAGGCGAACGAGAGGAATAATGCCGCCCACAGTGCCAGGTAACCCCACTGTTTCCTGATCGCTTTGTCCACGTACACGCCGAACTCAGGGTCCTTGAGAACCGAACACATGGTGGCGATGTCTCGCTCCGAGAATCCCAGGCGAGCGGCTTCTCCGGCTACCGGTTTCTCGCAATCATCGGGCCTCAGCCGCTGTGTAGAGAAGGGCGGCAAGGGCCAGACAGGCCGAAGCTCCGTTTCGCTGGCGAGAAAGCTCTGGTCCGTCTTTTTCACGGTGAGCAAAGCCGGCAGCGTCATGGCCCATATGGCCAGCAGCCCAGTGACCATGAGGGCCATCGCGCAGACGCCCACTGCACGCCCCACCCACTTCGGTGGAAGCCAGCGCTCCTTGACACGGCGTGCCTGGGGGTCGAAGTACGGGCCGCAGATGCGCAGCACCCCCAGGTCCACGTTCCTCACCCGGCACCACTCCATCAACGTGCGAGCTTCGGCCAACGTGGTCACCTGGACACCGGCGAACACATGGAATGCCGCCAAGTTGTTCTGTTCATCCACATAGGCACGGATGCCGGGGTCCGATATCTCTTCCTTGCCATGCACCAGCAGCCAGATGCGCCGGCGCAGCATGTGCCAGGACTCGGTGCGCAGAATCACCCAGAAAAAGATGGCACCGAGTCCGAGGGCGATGCCCAGCGGCACCAGCGTGGCGATATCCGAGACTTTGAGCGCGGCAATGCCGTCCATGGGAATCCTCCTCACCTTTCTTGTTTTTCGAGGTGTCGGCCCCCTCGCGCCTATCGCAACGCTGGTGCCGGCAACCCATCAAGCCGCCACCGCTACCCCATCCAACCGCTGCGCGAACGCCCCCTCCCCGCTCGCGGTGATCACCAGCCGGTGCGTGGCCCGCGTTGCCGCCACGTAGAACAGCCGGGCCTCCTCGCGCTCGTCCTCGCCGTCCGACGGCATGTGGCCTGCTCCCACCATCGCCACCACCGGGAATTCCAGTCCCTTGCTGGCGTGCATGGTCATCACCTTCACCGTGTCGTCCGCCGGATGGAAGCTGCCCGTGCCCTTGCGCACGTGGTGCGGCAGGCCCTTGTGGCGCAGGGCCGAGGCGCACTCCTCCATCTGCGCGTAGTGCCTGCACAGCACGGCCATGTCGCCCCAGGCGTGGCCTTCCTGGTGGGCGGCAGCCAGACGCTTGGCCACCTGGGCGGCCTCGGCGCGGAACGAGGGCAGGCGCACGACCACCGGCGCCTCGCCGTCGCGGCCGCAGCTCACGGGCTGCAGCAGGGGCACGCCGTCCTCGGTGCTGTCCTCGGGCACGAGCAGGTCGGCCGCGATCAGGTGGGCGGTCTGCAGGATCTGGCGCGTGTTGCGGTAGTTGATCTTCAGGATGGACGTACGGCCCTGCGCCTGGATGCCCACGCTGCGGAAGCTGAACTGTTTCTGCCGTGCGCGGGCATAGATGCTCTGCGCATCGTCATAGAGCACCAGCAGGCTGTTGGTGGCCGGGTCCACCATCCGCGAGACGAGCCGGAGCCATTCCGGCTCGAAATCATGCCCCTCGTCGATCAGCACGGCCGCGTACTGCCCGCTGGGGATGTGGCCCGTGTCCACGCCGCGCACCACGCGGTCCACCATGTCCGCGAAGAAGGCATCGCGCGGCAGCGACGGCGCCGGCAGGCCCTGCCCGTAGGCCACGAGCTGCGCGCGCGCCCACTTGTGGAAATGCAGGCAGTGCACCCGCTCGCCCAGCCCCTTGGCTTCCATGGTGCCGGCCAGCTTCACGGCCAGCGGCTCGTTGTAGCAGAGCACCAGCACCGGCTTGGCGCCATCGGGCAGCGCGCCGTGCAGCTTCGCGAGGTGCTCGGCACGGTAGCCCAGGATCATGGTCTTGCCCGAGCCGGCCACGCCGTGGATCACCCGGTGGCCCTCGCCCAGCGAGCGCGCCAATTGCTCCTGCTGCAGGTCCATCACGCGCAGCAGGTCCGGCACGTCGTCCACGCCGCCGTAGTGCGCGAACAGCCGGCCCTGCACGGGCACGCGCACTTCGGGGAACATGTGCCAGCGCACGCGGTCGATCTGCGGCAGCGGCATCGCTCCGCCGAAGGCATGCGGGAACATGCGCCAGAGCCGCTGCTGGAAGGCCTCGGGCTCCACGTCCTCCAGCATTTCGTCCTGGCAGACCACGTAGTCCGGCGCGATCGCCTCGTCCAGCCCCGCCGCCTCGAATTGCCGGCGCGTGATGCGCGTGAACACCACGCCGTGGCCCCAGGGGAAGGCCAGCTTGCCCTGGTGCGGCCCCGAAGGCTGCACCAGCTGCGGATCGCGCTCCAGCGCTCGCACCACCTCCAGCGCGCAATGGCGGGCCTGCTCCAGCGGGTTCTTGACGATCTTGGGAGCGCCGCCGTCCGGGGCGATCTCCCAGTACTGCCGCGTGGCCTTGCGCACCGTCTCCAGGTGCCAGTCCTTGGTTTCCAGGATCAGCACCCCGCGCCGCGGGTGCATGACCACGAAATCCGGATAGGTCTGCTTCGGCCCCACCGGCACGTCGTACCAGACCGAATAATCGCCGTCGAGCTTGCGCTCCAGCCGCTGGGCCAGCCGCCGTTCGCCCGCGGTCATGCGGGATGTGCAACTGCCGATGGCGGGAATGAGAGTCGCCACGGGAAGCCTCCTTCTCTCTGCTGATTTGTATCTATTTGAAATTTTATGCGATAAGTGATTTCTTTCTGCCTGATGGAAAGAACAGTACCCGCGTTTATTCGCCGGCGTATTCGAGTTCGAACAGAGGGATCTCCAGCGAACGCCGCAGCCACAGCCCTCCCCCGATGGCCCGAAAATGGCGCGACAGCCCCCGCCGGTAGGCCTCGGCGCGGTGGCGGAACAGCGCGGGATCCGTCAGCTCTTCATCGATGATGTCCTGTTCATAGTCCTCGCGCGTGACGGCCTCGATGTAGAGCGCCCCGCGGCACAGGCGCGCCAGGTTGTCGAGCGCGGCCTTCAGGTCCGGCGGGCTCAGGTAGGGCAGCACGCCCTGGCACACCACCAGGTCGGACGGCTCGCCCGCGGCATAGTCCACCACGGAGCCTTGCTGCCACCCGTAGCGCTCGCACAGGTAGGTGCTGAACTCCACGCCCTGGTAGCGCGCCTGCGGAAAATGGCGCGCCACGATGTCCTTCCACAGCCCGATGCCACAGCCCACGTCCAGCACGCGCTCCACCGGCACCCGCAGGTACTTGAGGTAGCTGCACACGAACTGGCCCAGGCGCTCCATGTGCTGCGGGTCCACCACGCTGGTCTTTTTGTCGAAATAGAAGCGCTGGTAGTAGGCCTCGTCGAACAGGGTGGCGCTGGCGGATTTCAAAGGCGGGTCCTTGCTGGGCTGGATGGGAAAGATTCGGCGGCAGGGAGTATCCCGTATCGCTCCCGCAGCCTGGCACCCCGGGGACGGCCGCACACCCCGGGCCGCCGCACAATGCCGGGCATGAGCGCCCCTCCGCCCGCCCTGCCTGCCGCCCTGCCGGAATCGACCGCGCACGATGCCTGGGTGGACTCGGCCCGGGGCCGGCTGTTCGCCCGCCGCTGGCAGCCTGCGCCGCACGATGCACTCCGCGCCATCGCGCCGGCCCCCGTCATCCTCTTCCACGACTCGCTGGGCTGCGTGGCGCTGTGGCGCGACTTTCCTGCGGCGCTGTGCCGGGCCACCGGCCGCGACGTGATCGCCTACGACCGGCCCGGCTTCGGCCGCGCCGACCCCTGCACGGGCGCGCTGCCGCCGGACTTCATCGCGGCCGAGGCGCGCACCAGCCTGCCGGCGCTGCGCTCGGAATTCGGCATCGGCCGCTACGTGGCGCTCGGCCACAGCGTGGGCGGGGCCATGGCCGCCCATTGCGCGGCGGACGGCAGCAACACGGGTGATTGCGTCGCCCTCGTCACCGTGGCTGCGCAGGCCTGCGTGGAAGAACGCACGCTGGCGGGCATCCGCGAGGCACGCGACCAGTTCCAGCGCAGCCCTGAGGCGCTGCAGCGGCTCGCCCGCCACCATGGCGGCGACGAGCACAAGGCGCGGTGGGTGCTGCATGCCTGGGTCGATACCTGGCTGGATCCCGGTTTCGCCGGCTGGTCGCAGGCCGGTGTGCTGGCGCGCGTGCACTGCCCCGTGCTCGCCCTGCATGGCGACCGGGACGAATACGGATCCCTCGAGCAGCCCGCGCGCATCGCCCACTGGGCGGCCGGGCCTGCGCGCGTGGAGATCCTGCCCGGCGCGGCGCATGTGCCGCACCGCGAGCGGCCTCATGAGTTCGTGGAGCGCGTCGCGCGCTTCCTGGCGGACCTGCCGTGAACCGCCCCGGCGCGCAGCGCCGGACCCGTCGGATCAGGCCTTGGGCGGCCGGTACATGGCGCAGAGCTTGTTGCCGTCCGGATCGCGCAGGTAGGCCAGGTACAGCGGGCCCGCCGGGCCTTCGCGGTATCCCGGCGGGTCTTCGCAGGTCGTGCCGCCGTTCGCCACGCCGGCCGCATGGAAAGCATCGGCCCGCTCCGGCGACTGCATCGCGAAGCCGATGGTGCTGCCGTTGCCGTGCGTGGCCGCCTCGCCGTTGATCGGCAGTGTGATGCCGAACAGCCCGCCGGGGCTGCGGTAGAAATAGCGATGCTTGTTGGCCATGCCGGGCGGAACGCCGATGGTGCCGAGCAGGGCGTCGTAGAAGCGCTTGGATTTCTCGAGGTCGGTGACGCCGACGATGACGTGGCTGAACATGCGATGTGTCTCCTGTGATGGCCTTGCCGGCCAGGCCGGTCCGCTGGCCGGACTGCTGGTCGGGACATGGATCGTAGCGGCAGCCATCGCGGCCGGGCGTCGCGCATGCGCGCCCAGGCCGCGCCTAGTACCGGCCCTTGACGAACAGCACCGACTCGGACTTGCGCTGCTTCGGCCGCACCACCACCGTGCCCGCCAGCTTGTCGTGCCAGCCCTGCTTGCGCCGGTCGAACGCCACCCACACGAAGCCCAGGCACAGCGGAATCGCCGACACGAAGTACGCCAGGTAGCGCCCCACCGCCTGCCCGGGCGTCATGGGCCGGCCGGTCTCCGCATCCACCACGCGGGCGCCGATGTTCATCTTGCCGGGCGTGGCCTGCCGCCAGAACCAGAACAGCAGCACCACCACCGCAGGCAGCACCCAGGAGATCAGGAAATCCGCCGGCCCCGCGACCAGCCGCTCCGTCTGCTTGAAATAGTCCCAGCCATAGACCGCCGCCAGCAGCGGCACGGTGACGACGAGCAGCAGCACCGTGTCGAGCAGCGTCGCGCCCAGGCGCGCCCAGAAGCCGACGTATTCGAGGTCGGAAGGATCGTCGCGGTCGTCCGGGGGAGCACTCGCGGGGAGGGTCATGGCATCGCTCGCTGGGTGGCTGGATGGAGGGGGCCCACGGTCGGGCCGGGGTCGGTGCCGGATTCTCGCCCAGGATCCTGGGCCACCGAAGGACGGCGCTTCGCCCATGCAGCGTCCGGTTCGTGTGGGTCGACCTGGAAGTCCTTGGCGGAGCGCGAGGAGATCGCGCTTCTGCGCGCACAAGAAGTCGGCGCACGAGAGATCGCCAGACGATTGGAGCGCAGCCCGTCAACCAGCTCGCGCGAATTGACCCGCAACGCTGCCACACGAGGCGGCAAGCTCGACTACCGGGCATCTGTCGCGCAGTGGAAGTCGGAGCTTCTAGCGAAGAGGCCCAAGCCAGCCAAGCGGGTCATCCACCAACGTTTGCGCGACTACGTCCAGAATCTCGAGGGCAAGATTCATGACGTCCAAGGTCGTTAAGTTGTCGGTCCGCTGCGTGCTCCATGTATCGGACGCAACAAACCCCACCGCGGGGACCGCAAGCGACAGACAGCGGTTGTAACGGGGCCCGCGCTGACCAAAGTAGACAGTGGACGCCTTCTACGGGCTGACACTGTACGGGCGCGCCAGCGATTTCATGGCAACACAAATTTGGCCGGAAAAAACCACTTAAGCTATTGTCAACATTATGATTTCGGTAAAAAATACAAAAACACCAAATATACCGAAATGCTTGAACTCAGCCCCGCCATCACCCGTCAGTACATCGACGCCGTTGCCGTGTTCGAGGCCCTGGCCGAAGCCACTGAAGAAGCGGCCCAGGTGCGCGGCGGGATGTACTGGCACGCGGGGCCAGCGTCTGCGCCGGAATCGAAATACCTGGTGCGCACCTCACCCGCTGGGGCCGAAACCAGCCTGGGCCCCCGTACCGCTGAGACTCAGGCCATCTACGACAAATTCATGCAAAGAAAGAAGGCCAGCGCCGAACGGCTCACCGGCCTGAAAGCCGCGCTGGAGCAGCAACAGCGTATGAACCGCGCCCTGCGGGTCGGCAGGGTGGACCCGCTGGTGGTGGCGCTGCTCAACCGCCTGGCCAGCACCCACCTCAGCGAACATTTTCGCGTGGTGGGCACCCACGCCCTCTACGCCTACGAGGCCGCAGCCGGGGTGCGGCTGGAGGCTGACGCGCTGGCCACACGTGACATTGACTTGCTGTGGGACACCCGCAAACGCATCACGTTCTCCACCCAGCTCGCACGGGTGGATAGCTCCATGCTGGGGGTGCTGAAAAAGGTAGACCCCACGTTTCGCATCAGGCAGGGCCAAAAGTACACCGCCGTCAACAAAGACGGTTTTGAGGTGGACATCATCCGCCGCGAACAAACGGACGATGACCCCCACCCCATCAAGCTCAGCGACGCGGATGAGGACTTTTGGGTAGCCCAGGCCCGCCGCGCCAGCATGCTGCTGGACTCACCGGGGTTCTCTGCCGTCATCGTCGCCACCAACGGAACCATGACCCGCATGAACACCGTGCACCCTGCCACGTTTGTAGCGTTCAAGCGGTGGATGGCCGGGCAACCCGACCGCGATCCGCTGAAGCGACGGCGGGATGTCCTGCAAGCCGATGCGGTGCAGGTGCTGTTGGAGCAGTATTTGCCGCCGGGTTAAATGCCGAATTGGCACATGCAATGAAAGGCCACCCATTTGACGGACCCCATGCCTGCACTGGCTTTTGGGTTGCGCGACTGTCTCAGCGCGAGGACCGCACGGCCCCCACACCGGTATCGATGGTGCCGAACACCGTCACACCGCTCTCGCCCGACTGGGCACCGGTGCCCGTGGCCGGGTCATTGGCGGGCCGGGAGGCCACCGTGTCGCACCCCGCCAGGGCCGCCGATGTCGCCAGCAGGGCGGCCACCACCCAGGCGCGCGTGGGGGCGGAGGCGTGGCGGGGGGTTGCGGTGTCGCTCGGGGTCATTCGCTGTCTCCTTGCAGGTGCTTGCCCAGGATGCCCGCCAGCTCGAACATGCCGGCCGATTCCTTGCCGAACACTTCGCGCAGCTTGGCGTCGGCCTTGATGGTGCGCTTGTCCTTGGGATCCTGCAGATTGTGGGCCTTGATGTATTCCCACATCTTCTTCACTGCTTCGGGCCGGCCGACCGGTTCCGGGCCGATCACCGCGGCCAGGGCGGCGCTCGGCGGCTTGCCGGCCGCGGTCTTGCGGGGGGCCTTGGCGACAGTGCTGGACTTCTTCGCGGCGGCCTTGGCAGCGGGTTTGGCGGCCTTCTTGGCAGCGGCCGCGGTGCCCGCCTTCGCTGCACCGGCAGCCGCGCCGGCCTTGCCGGCGAACTTGCGCGGCGGGAACTTGCTCTCGCGCGGCTCGAACTCGAAGTTCACCTTGCCGGCTTCCTTGTCCCACGCCAGGAAGGCCTTGAAGCTGCGGCGAGTGCGCATGCTCACGAACTTGTCGAGCAGGTCGGTCTTGCCGGTGGCGAGCAGCCTGGCCATCTGCTCGCGCTCCACGGGCTGCTGCAGGATGACCTTGCCGCTCTTGAAGGTGCAGCTGGGCGCGGGCTGGGCGGCGGTGGGCACGGCCTTGCTGCACACGTAGTTGCTGCCGTGCTCGTGCACGGGCGCGCCGCAGATGGGGCACGGGCCCAGCGGCTCGTCGGTGAACTCGACCAGTTCGCCCGATGCCTCGCCCGCGCGGTCGTCGCCGAAGTCGAATTCCAGCTTGAAGTTGCCGGCCTCCTCGTCGCGCACGATGGTGACCTCGGCCGTGAACGGCCAGCCGGCCTTGGAGCGGAAGCCCTCCAGCGGGCCGATGCGGCGCTCGCGCAGCAGGGCCTCGGCCTCGACGGGCTCGAAGGTGCGGCCCGCGGGCGACTTGGTGAACGAGAAGCCGCAGCCGTCGCCGCGCCCGTCGGCGCCCGTGCAGGCGTAGCGCCGGTAGTTTTCCTTGACCACGCCGCCGCAGTTGGGGCACGGGGTGGAGAGCGTGGCGTAGTTGCCGGGGATGGTGTCGCGGTCGTATTCCTTGGCCTTCTTCACCATGCGCTCGGTCATGGCGGCGATCTGCTGCATGAAGGCCTCGCGGCTGAGCTGGCCCTTCTCCATCTGGGCGAGCTTGTATTCCCACTCGCCGGTGAGTTCGGCGCGCGAGAGCTCTTCCACGCCCAGGCCGCGCAGCAGCGTCATGAGCTGGAAGGCCTTGGCCGTGGGGATGAGCTCGCGGCCCTCGCGCAGCATGTACTTCTCGGTGAGCAGGCCTTCGATGATGGCCGCGCGCGTGGCCGGGGTGCCCAGGCCCTTCTCCTGCATGGCCGAGCGCAGTTCTTCGTCTTCCACCTGCTTGCCGGCGCTTTCCATGGCGCCCAGCAGCGTGGCTTCGGAGTAGCGGGCCGGCGGCTTGGTCTTCAGGGCCTTGGCCTCGGCGTATTCGGTGTGCGTCATCTCGCCGGGCTTGACGGGCACCAGCGGCTGGCCCTTGTCGCCGGCCTTGCCGTCCTCGACCTCGCCCGCGGCTTCCTTGCCGTAGATGGCCAGCCAGCCGGGCTTGACCAGCACCTTGCCCTCGGTCTTGAACGAATGGCCCACCACCTGGCTGATGCGGGTGGTGACCATGTATTCGGCGCTCGGGAAGAACACGGCCATGAAGCGGCGCACCACCAGGTCGTAGAGCTTCTGCTCGGCCTCGGAGAGGCCGCTGGGCGCCTGCGTGGTCGGGATGATGGCGAAGTGATCGCTCACCTTGGCGTTGTCGAAGATGCGCTTGCTCGGGCGCACATAGTTCTCGTCCAGCGCCTGCCGGGCATAGGGCGCGAGGTGGCGCATGCCGCTGGTGGCGAGCATGCCGAAGGTGTCCTTCGCCACGGGCAGGTAGTCTTCCGGCAGGGCGCGGGAGTCGGTACGCGGGTAGGTCAGGGCCTTGTGGCGCTCGTACAGGCTCTGCGCCAGGGCCAGCGTGGTCTTGGCCGAGAAGCCGAACTTGCCGTTGGCCTCGCGCTGCAGGCTGGTCAGGTCGAACAGCAGGGGCGAGGCCTGGGTCGTGGGCTTGCTCTCCTCGGTGACCGAGGCGGCCTTGCCGCGCACGGCGTCGGCGATCTCGCGGGCACGCTCGAAGTTCCAGACGCGGTCGGCGCGCGCCTCGGGATCATCGGCGACCTTCTTCCACTGCGGGTCGAACCACTTGCCGAGGTATTCACCGGCCTCGGCATGGAAGCCGGCATGGACTTCCCAGTAGTCGCGGCTCACGAACTGGCGGATCTTCTCCTCACGCTCGACGACCAGCGAGAGCGTCGGGGTCTGCACGCGGCCCACGGTGGTGAGGAAGAAGCCCCCGTCGCGCGAGTTGAAGGCCGTCATGGCGCGCGTGCCGTTGATGCCCACGAGCCAGTCGGCCTCGGAGCGGCTGCGCGCCGCGCTGGCCAGCCCCTGCATCTGCTGGTCGGAGCGCAGGTTGCCGAAGCCGTCGCGGATGGCCTGCGGGGTCATGGACTGCAGCCAGAGGCGCTGCACGGGCTTGTTCAGGCCGCCCTTGGCGCCGCCCGCGTACTGCTCGATGAGCCGGAAGATCAGTTCGCCCTCGCGCCCCGCGTCGCAGGCGTTGACGAGTTCGGTCACGTCCTTGCGGCGGGCGAGCTTGACCACCGCGTTCAGGCGGCTCTTGGTCTTGTCCACCGGCTTCAGGTCGAAGTACGGCGGGATCACCGGCAGGTGGGCGAAGCTCCACTTGCCGCGCTTGACGTCGAATTCCTCGGGCGCCTGGATCTCGACCAGGTGGCCCACCGCGCTCGTGACGACGTAGCGGCCGTTCTCGAAGTGGTCCTCGTGCTTGTCGAACTTGCCGGCCACGGGGGTGAGCGCGCGCACGATGTCCTGCGCCACCGACGGTTTTTCTGCGATTACCAGGGTCTTGGTCATTTTCTGTGGGGTCGGCCCCGGAGGGCGCTTCTACAATTCCGGTCTTTCGCGCGTACATGCGCATGCACACGCGCGCCTGCGCATGTGTGCCTATTCAAATTAACAGAGTTTCGCCATGCCCCGAACCGCCACGCCCGCCGCCGACCCTTCCGCCGCCAGGGGCGGCCGCCGCATCCAGGTGCGGCGCTCGGGCGTGCATGGCAAGGGCGTGTTCGCGGTGCAGGATATCGCCGAAGGCGAAGTGCTCATCGAATACACGGGCGAGATCATCAGCTGGCAGGAAGCCCAGGACCGCCACCCGCACGATCCGCTGCAGCCGAACCATACCTTTTATTTCCACGTGGATGAAGACCGCGTCATCGATGCCAACCATGGCGGAAACGCATCGCGCTGGATCAACCACAGTTGCGCGCCCAACTGCTACGCCGACGAACGCGACGGCCGCATCTTCATCACTGCGCTGCGCAACATCCATGCGGGCGAGGAGCTGAACTACGACTACGGCCTGATCATCGACGAGCGCTACACCCCCAGGCTCAAGGCCGAGTACCCCTGCTTCTGCGGCAGCGCCAGCTGCCGCGGCACGCTGCTGGCGCCCAAGCGCGGCTGGGCGCCGCCGGGGCCCTCCGCGCCGCCGCCCCAGGCCGGCCGCAAGGGCGCACGCCGATGACCGGCACGGTGCAGCCGCTGCGCTGGCCCGCCGAGGCAGTGTGGGAGGCCGTGGCCCCGCTGCTGCCCGGCTTCACCGTCGAAGTGCTGCCAAGCATCGATTCCACCAACACCGAACTCATGCGGCGCGCGCGGGCAGGCCGCTGCGAACCCACGCTGCTCGTGGCCGAGGTGCAGACCGCCGGGCGCGGGCGGCTGGGCCGCGCTTGGCAGAACGCCGCGGGCGATTCGCTCATGTTCTCGCTGGGCCTGCCGCTGGCGCCGGCGGACTGGTCCGGGCTGTCGCTGGCCGTGGGGGTCTCCATCGCGGAAAGCCTGCAGCCGGTGCCCCGGGCCGGCCAGCCCCGCCTGGGCCTGAAGTGGCCCAACGACCTCTGGCTGGACGACGGCCGCAAGCTGGGAGGCATCCTGGTGGAAACTGCCAGCCTCGTGGGCGGTGCCGGCGCCTGGGGCGGCTCGCATCCGGACCGTACCGCGCGCTACGTGGTGGCCGGGGTGGGCATCAACGTGCGGCCTCCGCCGGCCGAGGGCCTGTCCACGCCGCCCGGCAGCCTGCAGGAGATCGACGCCCGGCTCGACGCCCCCGCGGCACTGCTGCGCACCGTGCCGCCGCTGGTCGCGATGCTGCAGTCGTTCGAGGCCCACGGCTTCGCGCCGGTGCAGCCGCGTTTCCTGGAGCGCGACGTGCTGCGCGACCGCGAAGTGGTCCTGAGCGACGGCGGCTCCGGCACCGCGCAGGGAGTGGCCAAGGACGGAGCGCTGCTGGTGCGCACGCCCCAGGGCCTGCAG
Source organism: Paracidovorax cattleyae (assembly GCF_900104515.1). Taxonomy (GTDB): domain Bacteria; phylum Pseudomonadota; class Gammaproteobacteria; order Burkholderiales; family Burkholderiaceae_C; genus Paracidovorax; species Paracidovorax cattleyae. Next base: position 99,088 of record NZ_FNJL01000006.1, on the reverse strand, counting down.
GCCGTCACCAGCGCGGAAATCAGCGTCCGCCCGGCCGGGCAGGCACTGCCGCGGAACTGAAGGAGCCCTTCACCATGCTGCGCGCCGCCGTCCTCGTTCTGCTGCTGGCCAATGCCGGCTACTACGCCTGGGCACAGGGCCTGCTGCGCGACTGGGGACTCGCGCCGGCCGAACAGTCCGAGCCCCAGCGGCTCGAGCAGCAGATCCAGCCCGAGAACCTGCGCATCGGCCGGCCGGTGTCCGGCGATGCGGCATCGGCCCCCGCGTCCCCGCCGCCCGCGGCGCCTTCCTCCGCAGACACCCCGGCCAGCGAGGCATCCCACCCCGCCCCGCCCCCCGCATCCGCAGGGCCGGCGCAGGGCGCGGCGGCGGACCGCACGGCCTGCCTGCAGGCCGGCCCGTTCGACGCGCGCCAGGCCGAGGCCCTGCGCACGGCCGCGGCCGCCCTGCCCGCAAACACCTGGAGCCTGGAGCCTGTGTCGGTCGCGAGCCGGTGGATGGTGTACATGGGGCGCTTCCCCGACGAAGACACGCTCGAGAAGAAGCGCGCCGAATTGCGTGCGCGCAAGGTGGCCTACGACCGGCCCGGGCCGGGCCTGGAACCGGGCCTGTCCCTGGGCCGCTTCTCCACGGAGGAGGCCGCCGAACGGGCGCTGGCAGCGCTGGGCACGCAGGGCGTGCGCACAGCCCGGGTGGTGCAGGAGCGCTCGGACGCCACCGGCCATGTGCTGCGGCTGCCGGCGGCCACGCCCGCGCTGCGCACCCAGGCCGAAACGCAACTGCGCACGGCCCTTGCGGGCAGGCTGCTGCGCAACTGCGGCTAGGAACGCCTTCTCAGGCGGCGACGGCGCAGGCGGGTTCCCGCCAGTGCGCCAGCCCCCGCATGACCTGGCGCACCAGATCTTCCATTCCCCTGGCACGGGCGGGGCGCCCTCCCGCGAACACCACGGCAGCGTGCAACCGCTCTTCCCTGCCCGGCAGCCGCATCGGAGGCAGGCCCTGGCGCAGCAGCGCCCAGTCCATCGCCAGCAGTGCGGCGGATGCGTTGCCCGACGGCAGCGGACGCAGGCTCATGAAGGCCTGGTGGAGCAGTGCCGCGACCTCGACGGCAGCCAGCGGATCGCCCCCTGCCAGCCGTGCCTCGAGGTGCACCGTGACTTCCGCCAGGTGGCCCGGCAGAGCGCGCGCGGGCGGGTAGCTGCGGTGATCGAAACCCGGCGGCGCTGCAACGGCGCGGGGGTCACTTTCGCGGCAGGGCAGCGGCCCCCGGCCAGCAGGCACACGCTGGATCTCGTGCGTACGCAGCCGCGGCTCGCCCGGCGCCCGGCCGTTGGCGATCCAGCCCAGCTCCAGCAGCGCCTGCGGGGTGAACGGGCGGCCTTCGGCCACCCAGGTATCGACCGTGCGCGCCGCATCGCGCCAGGATGCCGCGGTGGCCGTGCCATCCACGCGCTCGCTCAGGAACAGCGCGAGCCGCGGCCCCTCCTGCACCGGCAGACCCCTTCCCGAGGCGCCGCCGGCGATGTACCGCAGGCATGCGCCGAGTGCCCGGCGCTCGGCTGGCGTCCATGGCGGTGCGCGCAGCAATTCGGCCGTGAGCGCCGCCGGCGTGCCGTCCAGCACCACCCGGCCGGGCATGGCGAGACGGCCACCGGGAAGCGCGTGCAGGCGGGGGTTGCAGGACAGGTCCACGAAAGCCAGCGCGGGCAGTTGCGCCGCCGCTGCGGGGATCGCCGTGAAGCGGCAATGCGACAGCCGCAGCTCCCGCAGCCGCGTGGCCTGCGCGAGGCTGTCGGGCAGGTTGCCCAGGTCGAAATTCGCCGAAAGATCCAGCGTTTCCAGTTGCGGCAGCGCGAAGAGCGCTGCGGGCACCTCTGTGACGAAACTGTTGCGCGCCGCCAGGAAGCGCAGCGCGCGGCAATGCGCCAGTGCATCGGGCAACCGGTAGAGCCCCGTGTTGTCGGACACGTCGAGCGCCTCCAGGAACTCCAGCCGCTCCAGGCCGGGCGGCAGCTCCGATAGCGCCAGACCGCTGAGGTCCAGTGTGCAGGACCGCTCCGCGTGGGCCTCCAGCACCCGGTCCACGGCTTCCTCCCGCAACTCGTCGAAGCCTCCCGGCAGCGGGCGCACGGCCGCGGGCCGCGCAAGCCGCACGGCCATGCGGGCCCAGAAGCCGCCCCGCGGTACGTGTTCCGGACCGGCGCCGCGCCACTGGCGCAGCGCCCGCATCCATTCACCGTGGCCAGGCAACGGCGCTGCAGGGACCCTGCGCGGGGCCTCCACGGTCTGCGGTACCGCATCGGGAAACGCGGACCTGGGACGGTATGGACTGGAGCTGAGGTTCATGGTCGCTGGGGTCGAAGCCGGTCTGGTTGCGTGGCAGGGCAATGCGGCGGGCCGCGGGTCTGGTTCAGCCTTCGGCGGGCGCCTGGGCCAGCAGACGCGCCATGAGCGCATCCATGTGCCGGACGGTTTCCTGCAGCAGTTCTGCCGCCGCGTCCGGCGACGCGATGCCCGAAAACCGGAACAGGACCGCAGCGGGCAGGGCCGGGTCGTCGGGCAGCAGGACCGGCGGCAGACCATGCTGCTGCAGGGCCCAGTCCATGGCCGCCAGGGCCGTGGGTTCGTTGCCCTTGTTCAGGGGGCTGAGGACCACCAGGGCCCGGTAGAGCAGCACGGCCCGTTCCAAGGCGGACAGCGGGTCGAGCGCCGCATCGGGCGCATCGCCCGCCGACAGCCAGGACTCGACCGCCGCGAGCAGCGGCGGCAGCGCGCCGGGAGACGGCCGGCCCACACCGGCGTCCGTACCGGCCGGCCCCGCGTCGAATAGCCCGTCCGGGCATTCCTGCGTACGCAGGAGGCCCGCGCCGGCCGGCCGGAAGTTGATGCGCCAGCCCAGCTCCAGGATCCGCGCAGTGGTCACCGGATCCCCATCGTCCAGCCAATCCGCGATGGCCTGGTGCGCGTCCTCGCAGGCTTCCTGCGTGCCCATGCCGTCGGTGCGCACCGTGAGCGACAGCCGGGCACGCAGCTGCCCGACCTGGTCCGAAAGGCGGGGCTCCGCCCGCATCCTGGCCTGCAGCAGGGACCACGCGCGGGCGATGGTGTCCATATGCTCCGCGAGCGTGCCGCGCTGGCGCGGCGTCAGCGGCAGGTGGCGCAGCAGGCCGGCGATGGCCTCCAGGGGCGTTCCTTCGAGCCGCAGGCGCGGGTCGTCCAGGCGCCACCCGGCGGGCAGCTCCTGCAGCCGCGGGTTGTGCGCGATCTCCAGCCGCTCCAGCGTGGCAATGCGCTCCAGGCCGGCGGGCAGGTGATCCAGCTGGCACTGCGAGGCGCGCAGCGTCCGCAGCGCGGGAGCGCGGGCGGCTTCGGCGGGAAGCGAGCGCAGTTCCGCGTTGTCCGAAAGGTCCAGCGTCTCCAGCCGTGGCAGCGAGAATATCTGCGGAGGCACCTCGGTGATGCCGCAATGGCGCGCATCGATCGCCCGCACCCCCCGGCAGTGGGCGAGCCGCTCGGGCAGTGCGCCCAGCCCCGCATTCCAGGAGATGTCCAGCCGCTCCAGGGTGCCCAGGGCCTCGAGGCCGGGCGGCAGGTCCGTCAGCCCCAGTCCGTGCAGGTCCAGCGTGGGAGCGCCCACGTCATGGGCGAGCAGCAGGCGGCCCGCGGCGACCTCGCGCAACTCCGTGCCCCCCTGCGCGGCGCCGAACGCCGCGCCCCCACGGTCCAGGACCCGGTCCGCGGCCATGGCGAATTCCCTGCAGCGCCCGGCGAATGCTTCTGCCCGCTCATCGCGGGCGCCGCCCCGGTTCCTGCGCACGGAAAACAGGCCCCGGAACCCCTCGGCGGCCAGCCCCTGCGACGGCTGCCGGGCCGGATCGGCCTCGCACCAGGCCTGCAGCGCCTCGTACCAGGCCTGCAGCAAGGGTGCACCGGGTGATGTGGCGGCCTGGCGCGGTGCAGCGATCGTCCCCCCGCGTTCCGGGGGCATGAAGGACAGGACGGAGGCGCCGAAAGGCGCCGTGAGCAGGGGCGAGGTCATGGCAGCGGGGGCGGTGTGGGGAAAGGAAAGCGGCTCGCCCCCAATCTAGGACGCGCCCCCTTCCATGCCCCGCACCGGCACGACGCGGTGTCGCGAAATGCGAACCGCCCACGCTGTCCGCTGCCGTGCGCAGCGCCGCGTCAGCCGCCCGTGGAGCGCCGCGGATCGAGCGCCAGCAGCAACTCCACGAGCGCGCGCAGGTCGGCCTGCAGGCGCCCGAAGCCCTCCGGCTGCAGCGCCAGCGTGTGCTCGTCCATGTAGAGGCGGCGGTTGATCTCCACCTGGATGCTGTGCCGGTCGCGGGCGGGATCGCCGTAGCGGCGCACGATCTCGACGCCCTTGTAGGGATGGTTGTAGTCCACACCGTAGCCGCGCTCCCGCAGGAAGGCGCAGAGCGCCTGCGACAGCGCCGGATCCGCGGTGGTGCCGTCGCGGTCACCGATGACGAAGTCGGCATGCACGAGCCCGGGATGCAGCGTGGCATGGCTGGCCGCGACGGAGGGCATCGAGTGGCAGTTCAGGTGCAGGCTGTAGCCGTGGCGCGCATGCGCGGCCTCGATGGCCTGCTCCACCGCGGCATGGTAGGGCCGCCAGCACTGCTCGATGCGCGCGCGCCCTTCAGCCACCGACAGCGGCCGGTCATAGATGGGCAGGCCCTCGTCGGTGCACTTCCAGATGAGGCCCTTGCCGAGCCGCACCTTCTGCAGCACCACCGGGTCGGCGGTGACGGGGTCGGGCCACTCGGCATCGAAGAGCGTGGTGTCGATCTCCGTGGTGTCCCGGTTGGCATCGAGGTAGATCCGCGGGAAATGCGCCTCCACCCACGCGACGCCGAGGGCGGGCGCGAAGGCGTAGAGCTTTTCCACATGGGTGTCTTCCGCGCGCCGCAGCACGTCCGGGGCCAGCGCGGCACGGAAGTCGTCGGGATAATCCGTGCCGCTGTGGGGCGAATCGAGGACCAGGGGCGTGCGGCCCGGCACCACCGATACGGAAGCGGCCACGGGGCTCAGCGGCTGCGGGTCGGGCATCGTCGGGCTCCGTTCATCGGGTCAGTCGAGGTGGATCTGGGCATAGGCAGCGATTTTCCGCATCTTGGCGATCTCCTGCTCGATCTGCCGGGAAAACTCTGCGGGCGGGGTGCCCGTGGGGTACAGGCCCTGGCCGGAGAGCCGGTCACGCACTGCCGGCTCCTTCAGCGCGGCGCCCACGGCCTGCTGCACGCGCAACACCGCCGCGGGCGGCGTGGCGGCCGGGGCCACCAGGCCGAACCAGGAAGGCTCGTTGGCCTGGGGATGGCCCAGTTCGCCGTAGGTGGGCACCTCGGGCAGCACGTCCGCGAGCCGCTGCGGCCAGGAGACGGCGAGCGCACGCAGCCGACCGCTCTTCACGTAGGGCAGCGCGGAGGCGACCTGGTCGAAATACACGGGCACCTGGCCGGCCAGCACGTCGTTCACTGCCGGGCCGGCGCCACGGTAGGGAATGTGCACCATGGAAGTGCCGGTGCTGATCTTGAACAATTCGCCCCACATGTGGCCGATGGTGCCGTTGCCCGGCGATGCGTAGGACACCTGGCCGGGCCGTGCCTTGAGGTAGGTCACGAACTCGCCGAAGCTGCGCACCGGCATTTCCCGCGGATTGACCACGAGGATGCCCGGCGCCTTCACGATCTCGGTGACCCCGGCGAAGTCGCGGACCGGATCGTAGGGCAGCCGCGAGAAAACGGCGGGGTTCACGCCATGCGTGGACACGGTCGCCACGCCGAAGGTCAGCCCGTCGCCTGCAGAGCGCGCCACCTCGGCCATGCCGATGGAGCCGCCCGCGCCGGCGCGGTTGTCGATCACCACCGGATGGCCCAGCAGGCGCTGCAGCGGCTCCTGCAGCACGCGGCCCGCGATGTCGGTCGCGCCGCCCGGAGGAAAGGGCACGACGATGCGTAGCGGCCGGCCCTCCTGCGCCCTTGCGAAGTTGCCGATGAAGGGTGAGGCGGCCAGGGCCGCGAGCCAGGAACGACGCTGCATGGTTTCCTTTGAGGTTATCGATGAGATTAATGGAATAAATGCACGAATGACGCAAAGGGCGTGCCGGTTAACATTCCGATTCGGCATACCCTCATCGCCGTCCGTCTCCCCGGAACCCTCCCCATGCCCCTGCGCCGACTCAATCCTCCTCTGCACCTGCTGCGCACGTTCTGCACCGTGGTCCGCTGCGGCAATGCATCGGCGGCAGCAGAGCCTCTGGACCTCACCCAGAGCGCCGTCAGCAAGCAGATCCAGGAACTCGAGCGCTGGGTGGGCGTGCCACTGTTCGAACGCAGCCGCCAGCGCCTGGTCCTCACCCCGGCGGGCGAGCGCTACGAACTGGCGGTGCGGGAACTGCTGGCCCGCCTGGAGGCCGCCACGCTCGAACTGCTGGCCAGCGGGCACGACGGCGGCGCGCTGCAGGTGGCCGCGCTGCCCACGTTCTCGGCGCAGTGGCTGGTGCCCCGGCTGGCGGATTTCCGGCAGCGGCATCCGCGCATCACGCTGCACCTGGCGCAGCCGCTCATCAATGCCCTGCCGGGGCCGGAGACGGACTGCGCCATCCTCTTCGGCGACGGCCACTGGCCCGGCATGCATGCCCACTACATCGCCGGCAACGACGTGGCGCTGATCGCCCCGCCGCCCGGGTCCGGCAGCACGGAACACCCCGTGCCGGTGCTGCGCAGCCCCGCCGACGTCGCGGGACACACGCTGTTGCGGCACGTGTCGGAGCCCGATGCGTGGGAGCGATGGGGCGAGCGCCACGGCGTGCAGGGGCTGAAACGCTTCGACGGTCCGGTGCTCGACCTGTTCGAGACCGTCATCCGCGGCGTCGCCATGGGCCTGGGCCTCGGCCTGGTCCCCCGCTGCCTCGTCCGCGAGCAGATCGCGGCCGGCGCCATCACGGAACCGCTGCCGGACGCCGGCTTCAACAGCCGGCTGGGCTACTGGCTCTGCCATGCGGGCGGGCGCACGCAATCGCCCGCGCTGGGCCATTTCCGCGCCTGGCTGCTGCACCAGGCCGAGTCGCACCCGGGCCCTGCGGCCTGACCGGCGGAGTCAGCCTCCGCGCACTTCCGCCACCATGCGTTCGAGCCGGGCCAGGTCGGTCACCACGAACGCCCGCCCGGCCTTCTCCAGCAGCCCCTGCCGCACGAGCACGCCGAGTTCGCGCGTCACCTGCTCGCGGTTGGTGCTGATGCGGCTGGCGACTTCCGCATGCGCCGGTGCCGGATCGATGCGCGCGCGCCCTGCCGCATCCGCACCGCCCGACGCCCGGGCCATGCGCAGCAGCTCCGCATGCAGCCGGTTCTGCACGCCCAGCGTGCTGAGGTCGATCACCCGCTCCGACAGTTCGCGCACCAGCACGCACAGGCCCTCCACGACGCGCCGCGCCACGGCGGGTTCCTCGGCCATCAGCCTGCGGAAATCCTCCGGCGGCAGGCTCGCCGCCAGGGTGGGCGCCAGGGTGACCACGTCGGCGGAACGCGCGCCGCCGTCGAGCGCGGCCAGCAGGCCGATGGGCTCACCCGGGCCGCAATCGCGGAAGGTGACCTGCCGGCCGTTGGCCGAATAGGTGGTCACACGCACCTGCCCAGTGAGGATGAAGTACACCTCCGCCTCCGCGGCTGCGCGGGAAAACAGGCGCCGCCGTGCCGGCAGCTGCTGCCAGCGGCACTGCTGCGCAATCCGGTCCAGCCGCTGCGCGTCGAGCCCCTCGAACAGCGTCACCCCCCGCAGCGCGAAGCTCGAGGGAACGGCGGCGACGGGAGAGGAACTGCGGCGGGGAGCGGACACCATGCGAAGACCACGGAAAGGGGAAAGGACCGGCGGACGGACACCGCCGGGCTCGGGGCATTATGCTCAGCGCCCCGCCCCGCCCCGTACCGATGCCCCGCTCCGCCCCCGATCCCGCCGACCTGTCCGGCCGCCTGCGCCGCCGGCCCTCGGCGCGCGACCTGCGCTGGGCGAGCGGACTGACGCTGTGGCTCTACGTGGCGCTGCACCTGGCCACGCATGCCGCGGGCCTGGTATCCCTGCAGGCAGCGGAAGCCCTGCGCCGCGCGGTGCATGCCGCGTGGGCGACGGCACCCGGCACGGTGCTGCTGTACGGCGCCTTCGCCGTGCACCTCGCGATGGCCGGCACCGCCCTGTGGCGCCGGCGCAGCTGGCGCATGCCGCCCGTCGAGGCATTGCGCATTGCCCTGGGATTGCTGCTGCCGCTGCTGCTGGCCACGCACGTGGTGGGCACGCGCTGGCTGGAAAGCACCTGGGGCGTGGAGCCGTCCTACCTGCGCATCGTGCGGGCCATCTGGTCGCCCGAGTCCCTGGCGCGGCAGGCATTGCTCCTCACGCTCGCCTGGCTGCACGGCTGCCTGGGCCTGCACCTGGCCATGCGCCACCGCGCGGCATGGCGCCGCCACCAGGCCCTGCTGCTGACGGCAGCCGTGCTGCTGCCGGTGCTCGCGCTGCTGGGCACGCTGGCCATGGGCCGCGAAATCGCCTGGGCCGCGCAGGCACTGCGCTCCCCCGGGCCGCCGCGCCCGGCCGCGGAGGCCGCACGCTCGCTGGGCGATGGCCTGCAGCTCGGCTGGCTGATGGCATTGGCGGCCCTCGTGACGGCCCGGTTCGCTGCGGGCGCGCTGCGCCGCCTGCGCGGCGAAGGCTGCGTGACGCTGCAATACCCCGGCCGTACCGTGCAGGTGGCCCGGGGCACCAGCGTGCTGGACGCCAGCCGCCTGCACGGCATCCCGCACCTGTCCCTGTGCGGAGGGCGGGCGCGCTGCTCCACCTGCCGCGTGCGCGTGGAAGCGGAAGACGGCAGCCTGCCGCCGCCGGAGCGCGATGAACTGCGCACGCTGCAGCGGGTGAACGCACCGGAGGGCGTGCGCCTGGCCTGCCAGTTGCGGCCGCAGGGCCGAGTGCGCGTCACGCCGCTCTTCCAGCCCGGCGCCGGCCCGGCGGCAGCGCGGCTGGGCAGCGAACGGCTGGTGGCCGTGCTGTTCGTGGACCTGCGCCGCTGGTCGGGACTGGCGGAGCGCCAGTGGCCCTTCGATCTCGCCTGGGTGCTGGACCAGTATTTCGAGCGCGTCGGCAGCGCCGTGCGCGAGGCCGGGGGACTGCCCAACCAGTTCATCGGCGACAGCGTGATGGCCCTTTTCGGACTGGACTGCGACCTTCCCACGGCCTGCCGCCAGGCCCTGGCGGCCGCCGCGGCCATCGAGGAACGGATGGAGGCATGGAACGAAGCTTTCCAGGCGCAGTTCGGCCACGCGCTGGACTTCGGCATGGGCCTGCATGCGGGCGCCGTCGCCGTCGGGCAGGTGGGCTTCGAGGACACGACCACCTTCACGGCCGTGGGCGAGGTGGTGAACACCGCAAGCCGGCTGCAGGACCATTCCAAGGTGGTGGGCGCGCGGCTCGTGCTCTCGGCGGACGTGGCGCGCCTCGCGGGCGCGCAGGACCAGTTCGGCACGCCCGGCCCGATCGCCGTGCGGGGTCGATCGCAGCCCCTCGAAGTGCTGCACGTGGCACGGCCGTCGTCCCTGCGCGCACCTTCCGGCGACTGAGCCGCTGCGCCTGCCATCTGCCGGATGCTGTGCGCTTTCGCACAGACCGCAGCAGGCCCGGAGGACACACTTGCCTCCATGCCGCAACGCAACACCGCAACGCGGCGATGACCCGACCGAAAGGAACCACACCATGAACGCACACCGTCCCTCCGCCCTCGTCCTGGCACTGGCCGCACTGGCCTTCGCCGGCGCCGCCTCCGCAGCACCCGCCTCGCAGGAAGACTGGTTCGGTGCCGAGCCCGCCGTACAGGGCAAGCCCCTGTCGCGTGCCGAAGTGGCGGCGGACCTGGCTTTGTGGGATCGCGCAGGACTGCGCGGCGTGGGCGAGGGCGACCGCAGCGCCCTGGCCGACCCCGCCAATGAGCAGCGCCTGGCCGAGTACCACCGCCTGCGCAGCGGGCCCGAGTACCTGGCCGAAGTGCGCCGGCAAGGAGGCGAAGACCGCTCCGTGGCAGGCCAGGCCACCGCAGCCGGCGGCAACTGAACTGCGCCCACTGTTGCATCTGAAACCGCCTGTTCTCCCACGCCGCAGCACCGGGGGGAGCACAGTCCGGTCGGACACAGACCTACACGAATCCGTGCGTTTTCGCACATGCAGGGGCAGGGAAGAGGCGCAAACTTCGTCCCATGCAGAACGCAATCCGGCGTGCTGCACATTGTTCCCCTTGTCGAAGAAAGGACTCATCGCCATGAATCGCAAGCATCTCATCGCCATCGCCACCATCGCCTTCGCAGGCGCCACCGCAGCCTCTGCCGCTCCCCTGTCCCAGGAAGAATGGGCCGGTCCCGCACCGGTGGCCTCGCAATCCACCCAGCAGCCGCTGTCGCGCGCCGAAGTGCTCGCCGACGCCAACCTGTGGCGCCGCGCCGGCCTGGACAAGTTCCAGGTGGGCGAACGCTCGCCGGCCAGCGACCCCGTGTACCAGGAACGCCTGGCTGAATACCAGCGCCTGCGCAGCGGCCCCGAATACGTGGCAGAAGTCCGCCGCCTGGGCGGCGACGTGAGCGCCGTGGCCAGCATGTACGAACACGGCACTGTGCCGATGACGAACTGACGGTCACGCCTGATGCCAAGGCCCCCGTTCGCGGGAGCCGCGGACAGTACGCAGCCCGCCCGGCCCGCGCCTGGCGGGCTGTGTCGCATGGACCGTCAGCCAGGCAGCGGGAGCGGCCTGCTCACGCGGGTTCCGGGTCGTCCCCTGCGGAAAACCGCACGGAAAAGCACGCGCCCGACGGACTCACTCCCGGATGCGCGTCTTCCAGCCGCACCTCCGCGCCATGCTGGCGCGCGATTTCCAGCACGATCGGCAGGCCCAGGCCCGAACCGTCGGCATCGGTGCCCAAGGCGCGGTAGAACGGACGGAACACCAGTTCGCGCTCGGCCTCCGGCACGCCAGGGCCGGAATCCTCCACCTGCAGCAGCACGATGCGCCCGAACCGATCGGCCAGCACCCGCGCAGTCACCACCCCGGGCCAGCGGCTGCTGGAAGGCGTGTAATTGATCGCGTTGTCCAGCAGATTGCGCGCCAGCTCCTTGAGCAGGGTCGGGTTGCCGTCCACCCACACGCCGGGGTCCGCCGGCTGGGCCCCTTCGTAGCCGAGATCGATGGACTTCTCCAGCGCGCGGGGCACGCAGTCGCGCACGGCCTCGCGCACCAGGCGCGCAAGATCCACCGGCTGCCGCGACAGCACGGCGCCACCGGCTTCCGCGCGCGCGAGCGCGAGCAGCTGGTTGACTGTATGGGTCGCACGCACGCTGGCGCGGCCGATCTGCTGCAGCGAGCGCTTGAGGTCTTCCGTGCTGGTGCCCTCGCGCTGTGCAAGATCGGCCTGCATGCGCAAACCCGCCAGGGGAGTCTTGAGCTGGTGCGCGGCATCCGCCAGGAAACGCTTCTGCGTGGCCAGTGAATCCTGCAGCCGCTGCAGCAGATCGTTCACCGAATCCACCAATGGAGCCACCTCCATCGGCACCGCCCGGTGGTCCAGCGGGGACAGGTCGTCCGGATCGCGTGCGCGAATGCGCTCTTCCAGCCGGTGCAGCGGCTGGATGCCGCGTGCCAGCGCGAGCCAGACCAGCAGCACGGCGAGCGGCAGGATGACGAACTGCGGCAGCATCACGCCCTTGATGATCTCGGTGGCGAGCACGCTGCGTTTTTCCCGCGTTTCCGCCACCTGCACCAGCGCAGCGGGAGCCCCCTGTATCGGCAACCGCACCCAGATGGCCGCCACGCGGATCTCGATGCCACGCAATTCCGCGTCGCGCAGCCGCACCTGGCCGGACAGCGGGCGATCGTCCTCGGGCGGCTGTGGCCGGGGCAGGTCGCGTTCGCCGGACAGGAACTCCCCGCGGGGCCCCAGGACCTGGTAGTAGACGATGTCGGATTCATCCGCGCGCAGGATCTCGCCGGCAGGCTGCGGCAGGTTGAACTGCACGCGGCCGTCCTGCACCGTGACGAGTTGCGCGAGCGCATGGGCGTTGTACTCCAGCGCCCGGTCGAAGGGCTTGTTCGCCAGCCCCTGGGCCACGAGCCAGGTCAGCGCCAGACTCACCGGCCACAGCAGCAGCAGCGGCGTGAGCATCCAGTCGAGGATCTCCCCGAAAAGCGACCGCTGTTCGCGCTGGAAGATCTTCAAGGCACGTCGCCCGCGGCAGGAGGAGGCCGCGCTAGGCGGCGACCTTCTCCAGGCAGTAGCCCAGCCCCCGCACCGTGGCGATGCGGATCGGCCCGCGCTCTATCTTCTTGCGCAGGCGGTGGATGTACACCTCGATGGCGTTGTTGCTCACTTCCTCGCCCCATTCGCAGAGCCGCTCCACCAGTTGCTCCTTGCTCACCAGCCGCCCGGCGCGCTGCAGCAGCACTTCCAGCAGGCCCAGTTCGCGGGCGGACAGCTCCACCAGCTTGCCGTCGATGGTGGCCATGCGCCCCGCCTGGTCATAGACGAGCGGGCCGTGCCGGATGGTGCTGCTGGTGGCGCCCATGCCACGCCGCGTGAGGGCGCGCACGCGCGCCTCCAGCTCCTGCAGCGAGAAGGGTTTGGCCATGTAGTCGTCGGCGCCATAATCCAGGCCCTTCACGCGCTCCTCCACGCTGTCGGCCGCCGTGAGGATCAGCACGGGCAGCGCCGAGCCGCGGCCGCGCAGCCGCTTGAGCACATCCAGGCCATGCATGCGCGGCAGGCCGAGATCGAGGATCAGCAGGTCGAATTCCTCCGTCGTCGCGAGCACGGTGTCGGCATCGCTGCCGCTCGCCACGTGGTCCACCGCCGCCCCGGAGCCGCGCAGCGTGCGCAGCAGGCCATCCGCCAGAACCTGATCGTCTTCGGCAATGAGGATGCGCATGGGCCTGTCTCCGGTGTTTCTGGGGATGCGCCGCAGGCGGCGTGACCTGCCCCCGGGCTTTCCGCCGATTCTAGGGACATCGGCTGGTGCGCGGCACGGGGTCACTCCGCCATGCCGTCGCCCCCCGCATAGGCCTCCAGGCCCAGCCGCACCACCGCGGCCACGGCGTCGCCCACCTCCGCACCGAATTCCGCCTCGGCCTGCGCGACCGCACTGCGAAAGGCCTGCAGCCAGGCCAGGCCCGTGTCGGTGAAGCGCACCCGGCGCGCCCGCGCGTCATGCGGGTCGGGCTCCCGCACCACCAGCCCCCACGCTTCGCACTGGTCCACCAGCGCGGCCATCGACTGCTTGGCCATGCCGGCGCGCGCCGCCAGGTCGGTGAGCCGGTCGCCCTGCAGCGACAGGTGGCGCGTGATGTGGATGTGGGCCGCGCTGACCTGGTCGCGCGCAGCCAGGTGCGAGAGTGCCAGGGGAACCTGCACGTCGTGCGCCATCAGCTCGAGCACGCGCGCGTCGAAGCGGCGCATGGCATGGCCGAGCAGGCGGCCCAGGTGGGTCAGGCGCCAGGCGTCGTCCCGGGGGGCCAGGCTGCCCGACGGGGGTCGAGGAAACGGGGAAAAAACCATGCATCAATTGTCAGGCAAACTGATCAAAAAATGCATTGTTTGAAAAGTATCCAACCCCTACACTACTGGTCAAGCATCCAGCCTGTGATTGAAGACAGCCATCCGATGGCATCGCATTCGCCGGCTTTCCTTCCACGTTTTCCTCTTTCAGGAGCACTCCATGGACGCACCCGTCAAGAACAACGCCGCCAACAGCGAAAAGGCCAAGGCCCTGCAGGCGGCCCTCGCCCAGATCGAAAAGCAGTTCGGCAAGGGCACCATCATGCGCCTGGGCGAAGGCGAAGCCATCGAGGACATCCAGGTCGTCTCCACCGGCTCGCTGGGCCTGGACGTCGCCCTGGGCGTGGGCGGCCTGCCCCGCGGCCGCGTGATCGAGATCTACGGCCCCGAATCCTCCGGCAAGACCACCCTCACGCTGCAGGTCATCGCCGAGATGCAGAAGCAAAACGGCACCTGCGCCTTCGTCGATGCCGAGCATGCGCTCGACATCCAGTACGCCCAGAAGCTCGGCGTGCACGTGCCCGACCTGCTCATCAGCCAGCCCGACACCGGCGAGCAGGCCCTGGAAATCGTGGACAGCCTCGTGCGCTCCGGCGCCGTGGACCTCATCGTCATCGACTCGGTCGCCGCGCTGACCCCCAAGGCCGAAATCGAGGGCGAGATGGGCGATGCGCTGCCCGGCCTGCAGGCCCGCCTGATGAGCCAGGCGCTGCGCAAGCTCACCGCCACGATCAAGAAGACCAACTGCATGGTCATCTTCATCAACCAGATCCGCATGAAGATCGGCGTGATGTTCGGCAGCCCCGAGACCACGACCGGCGGCAATGCGCTGAAGTTCTACGCCTCCGTGCGCCTGGACATCCGCCGCACCGGCACCATCAAGAAGGGCGACGAAGCCATCGGCAACGAGACCAAGGTGAAGGTGGTGAAGAACAAGGTGAGCCCGCCCTTCAAGACGGCCGAGTTCGACATCCTCTTCGGCGAAGGCATCAGCCGCGAGGGCGAGATCATCGACATGGGCGTGAACGCCCGCATCATCGAGAAGAGCGGCGCCTGGTACGCCTACAACGGCGAGAAGATCGGCCAGGGCCGTGACAACGCACGCGAGTTCCTGCGCGAGAACGCCGACCTGGCGCGCGAGATCGAGAACAAGGTGCGCGACGGCCTGGGCGTCTCGCTGCTGCCGTCCGTGGCAGCCGGCGCCGCTGCGGCCGACGAGGCCTGACACGCAGGGCACACGGAGCGCCGGCCTGCCGCTTTTCGCGGCGTGCCGGCGCGGCTTGCGACTCCCATGGGTCTTTCTTCCCCCCTCTCCCTCAAGGGCCGCGCGCTGCACCTGCTGGCGCAGCGCGAGCACTCGCGCTCCGAACTGGAGGCGAAGCTCGCGCGGCACGTGCAGGAAGGCGACGACCTGCACGCAGTGCTGGACGAACTCCAGGCCAAGGACTTCATCAATGCCGCTCGCGTGGCCGAATCCGTGGTGCACCGCCGTGCGGCACGGCTGGGCACGCAGCGCGTGGTGCAGGAGCTGCGGTCCAAGGGGCTGGACGATGCGCTGGTGCGCGAGACGGCCGAGCGCCTGCGCGGCAGTGAGGCGGCCCGCGCCCTCGCCGTCTGGCGCCAGCGCTTCGGCACGCCCCCGGAAACACCCCGGGAGCGGGCACGCCAGATGCGCTTCCTCGCGGCGCGCGGCTTCCCGGGCGACGTGGTGCGGCGCGTGGTCGGCGGCCGCATGGAGGCCGACGACGGCCTGGCGCCGTCCGGCCTGGAAGCACCGCCGGACGAGTGACAGCGGCTACCCCAGCAGCCGTTCCGGATTCGCGTCGATCTTGGCGAGCGCGTCGCGCGTCGCGCGCATCGTGAGAGCTTCCTCTTCCTGCGGCACCAGCAGGCCCGATTGCAGATAGGCGGCCATCCGCCGCAACTGCAGCAGGTAGCTGCTGCCGTCCGGCGCCGCGAAAAGATGCAGCTGCCGGCGCTCGCTGTGCCATGCGTACTGCACCTGCGCCGAGGCGCCGTTGTGGTCCAGCGTGAACCACGCCCCCAGCTGCAGCTCGCGTGCCCAGGCCACCATGGCCTCGTCCACGGGCGTGCCGTTGTCCGCCGCGACGTGGATGGACGAGGCATCGATGCCCAGCATCATTTCCAGGTAGTCGGCATCGAGCGGCATGTCGCCCAGCGTGGCGTCGCTCATGTAGTCCTCGAGGTGGTCCAGGCGCCGGGCCATCGCATCGATGTGCGCCTGCGGAATGGAAGCCGTCTTGGAGAGAAAGGCGTCGGCGAGCGTGTCGGTGAGGATCTTGATGTGCACGTCCTGCGGCGCACCGGTCACCCCCAGCAGCTCCATGCCCTGCCGCAGCCGCTGCAGCAGCCCCGGCAGGCTCTGGATGACCTGGGCGCGCTCCGCCCGCTGGGGCTTGGCGCTGGCGGCCCACACGAGGTCGGTGGCCGCCCGCTTGAACGCGGCCGTGTCCGCATGCTGCGCCCCGCTGCGCACGGCCGACAGCGCCAGCACTTCGGCCCAGGTTTTGAACAGGAAGCTGCGGATCTCGTCGCGCACCGGCATGTCCTTGAGCAGGTTGCGCAGCTCGATGGTGTACTGGATCGCCATCGTCTCCTTCTGCTCCACCTGCTGCGCCACGCTCACGATGCGCGAAGTGGCCTGGGGTGCCGTGAGGAACCGCGAAATGAAGGCCTCGAACTCCGCCAGCACCAGCTGGAACACCCGCTGCCCCGTCTCCGGGTACTGCTCGATCACCTGCACCACGCGCCGGATCTCGGCCTCCAGGGCGCTGCCCTGGATCGCCGCGGTGTCGAAGCCCAGGACCACCCCGCCCATGCGGTCGATGAGCTGGCGGGCCGGGTGTGCCATGTCGCTGAAGAATTCGGGTTCGGCCAGGGCCACCCGCAGCACGGGAACCTGCAGGCGTGCGAACCACACGCGCACCGCGGGCGGGATGCGGTCCTCGCTCAGGATGCTCTGGAACATGAGCGCGACCACCTCGATGATGGCCTTCTCGCCCGGCGTTTCCGCCTTGGCCTTGAGCTCCGCGGTACGCTCGCGCGCGGCGCCGGCCACCTGCACCACCGCGGCGGGGCTGTGGTAGTCCAGGACCAGCGTGGCGATCTCGCTTTGGTAGAAGCTGTCGGCCATCAGCCGCTGTTCCGCCAGGGCCTGCTGCAGCGCAGCGGAGGCGGGCGCCGCCGGAGCAGGGGCCTCCCCCCCGGTACCCGCCGCGCGCCCGGCAACGGAGGGGTTGAATGCGGCGATGGCCGGCTGCACGAGAATCCTGCGCAATTGCCCCATCACGCCTTGCGCGCGCTGGCGCGCCCTGGCCAGCGGCGAACCGTAGGCGGCGGCCTGTGTGCCGGCGAAACCCGGGCCCCCGCCCTGCATGGGCCCCATCGGCCGGGAAGGAGCGCGCAGCCCGCCGCCGGTGGACGGGTCCCCGGCCTGCGGCATGGCCCCCATTCCGGACGCCGACGCCGGCCCCAGCCCCCCCTGCACCGTCGTGCCTCCCGTACGGCGCACGCGCGAACGCAGGTCGTCGTCCGGCCGCACGCCCTGCTCCTCGAAAAAGCGGACCAGGGCCTCGTACTGCGCGAGCACCAGCGCCCCAAGGGCGCGCTGCAACGGCTCGAGCAGGGCCTGCAGGTCCGCGCGCAGCAGGCCGCAGGCCACCCACGGATCCACGAGATGCAGGGCCAGGACCTCGGGGCGCAGGAGGTCGCGTTCGCCGGGCTCCTCGCCTTCGAGGTGCTGCAGATGCCTGCGCACCGCGTCGAAGGCGGGACCGGCCCGCTCCGCCACGGACAGGCCGATGCGGGACGCGAGAATCTTGTTTTCCACCACGTCGTCGCTCACCAGCTCGAGGCCCGCGAGCGAAAGGCCGCCGGACAGCGCGGCGCTGCGCGTGCTGGGGAGCGTGGTGGCCGCATCGCGCAGCGACCGGGCCGCGCCGGCGACCCACGCACCATGGAACTGCTGGTAGCGCATCCACAGGTCGCGGCGCTCCTGCATGACGCGCTGCGTCGCCGTCAGGCCCATGAGGTGGCCGGTGAACTCCTGGAGCTCGGCATCCAGGGCGGGCAGGCCTTCACCCAGCCCCTCGATGAAACGCTGGCGCCCCAGGCGGGCCAGGCGCCTCGCATTCGACGGGAAGGTGGACGAAGTCTCCATACGCCGCGAATTATGAGCGCGAGGCAGGCCCGCCGGTGTGTGGGAATTCGCAGACTTCCAACGGACGATCCGCCCCGCGGAATTCCATCGATGCAAATGCTAAACCGGCCGCCTCCGGCGGCCCGTCGGTGCCCGGAATGCGGTGCCGAGCTCAGACCGCCGCCCCGGCGTTGGGGTCGTTGGGGTCGCCTTCCTTGCGGGCCGGGGCCTTCACCAGGTCTTCGCGCTTGATGCCCAGCCACATGGCGATGGCGGCGGCCACGAACACCGAGGAATAGATGCCGAAAAGGATGCCGATGGTCAGCGCGAGTGCGAAGTAGTGCAGGCTCGGCCCGCCGAAGAAGAACATCGACAGCACCATCGCCTCGGTGGACGCGTGGGTGATGATCGTGCGGCTCATCGTGCTCGTGATGGCATGGTCGATGACCTCGTGTGTGGTCATCTTGCGGTACTTGCGGAAGGCTTCGCGGATCCGGTCGAAGATCACCACGGATTCGTTCACCGAATAGCCCAGCACCGCAAGCACGCCAGCCAGCACGGCCAGCGAGAACTCCCACTGGAAGAAGGCGAAGAAGCCCAGGATGATGACCACGTCGTGCAGGTTCGCGATGATGGCCGCGACGCCGAACTTCCATTCGAAGCGGAAGGCGAGGTACACCACGATCCCGACGACCACCATGGCCAGCGCCATGAGGCCGCCGTGCACGAGTTCCTCGCCCACCTGCGGGCCGACGAATTCCGTGCGGCGCAGCGTGACGCCCGGGTCCTGCTCCTTGAGGGCCCCCATCACCTGCTCGCTCTGCTGCGCCGAGGTCGCCCCCTTCTGCACGGGCAGGCGGATCATCACGTCGCGCGAGGTGCCGAAGTTCTGCACAATCACGTCGGAATAGCCCAGCCGCGAGACCGCCTCGCGCACCTTGCCGGTGTCGGCCGCCTGGGTGTAGGCCACCTCCATCACGGTGC
Organism: Paracidovorax cattleyae; assembly: GCF_900104515.1. Taxonomy (GTDB): domain Bacteria; phylum Pseudomonadota; class Gammaproteobacteria; order Burkholderiales; family Burkholderiaceae_C; genus Paracidovorax; species Paracidovorax cattleyae. The sequence continues at coordinate 80,350 of NZ_FNJL01000006.1, read as the reverse complement.
CGCCCGTGAACTCCACCGACAGGTGCAGCCCGCGCGTGACGAGGAAGAAGACGGCCAGCGCGAAGGTGATGAAGGAGATCGCGTTGAAGACCAACGCGTGCTTCATGAAGGGGATGTCTTTTTTGATGCGGAAGAATTCCATGGCGTCTTCCTTCGGGTCAGTTCGTCTTGGCCGGCGCAGAGGGTACCGCCGGGGTGTCGGGACCGGGCTTCCACACCTGGCCGATGGACACGCTCTTGAGCTTTTTCTTGCGGCCGTACCAGAGGTTCACCAGGCCGCGCGAGAAGAACACGGCCGAGAACATGCTGGTCAGGATGCCCAGGCAGTGCACCACGGCAAAGCCGCGCACCGGGCCCGAACCGAAGGCCAGCAGCGCGAGGCCGGCGATGAGCGTGGTCACGTTGGAGTCGAGGATGGTCGCCCAGGCGCGCTCGTAGCCCGCATGGATGGCCGCCTGCGGCGCGACGCCCGCGCGCAGCTCCTCTCGGATGCGCTCGTTGATCAGCACGTTCGAGTCGATGGCAACGCCCAGCGCGAGCGCCATGGCGGCGATGCCGGGCAGCGTGAGGGTGGCCTGCAGCATGGACAGCACGGCGATCAGCATGAGCACGTTCACCGACAGCGCGATGGTGGAGAACACGCCGAACAGCGCGTAGTACACGCACATGAACACGGCGATGGCCACCATGCCCCAGACCACGCTGTGGATGCCGCGGCTGATGTTGTCGGCGCCCAGGCTGGGGCCGATGGTGAATTCCTCGATGATCTCCATCGGCGCAGCCAGCGAGCCGGCGCGCAGCAGCAGCGAGGTGTCGTTGGCCTCGGCCGTGGTCATGCGTCCGGAGATCTGCACGCGGCCGCCGCCGATCTCGGAGCGGATCACCGGGGCCGTCACGACCTCGCCCTTGCCCTTCTCGAAGAGCACGATGGCCATGCGCTTGCCGATGTTCTCGCGCGTGATGTCCTTGAAGATGCGCGCGCCCTTGGCGTCGAGCGTCAGGTTGACGGTCGGCTCCTGGGTCTGGCCGTCGAAGCCGGGCTGCGCGTCGGTGAGGTTCTCGCCCGTCAGGATGACCTGCTTCTTGACGATGATGAACTGGCCGCTGCGATCGGGGTAGCGCTCGCTGCCGAACGGCACCGGGCCGGAGCCCCGCTCGGCGCCGCGCGCCTCGGTGCTCTCGTCCACCATGCGCACCTCGAGCGTGGCGGTGCGGCCCAGGATGTCCTTGGCCTTGGCCGTGTCCTGCACGCCGGGCAGTTGCACGACGATGCGGTCCGTGCCCTGCTGCTGGATCACCGGCTCGGCCACGCCGAGTTCGTTGATCCGGTTGTGCAGCGTGGTCATGTTCTGCTTCAGCGCCTGGTCCTGCACCTTGCGCAGGGCCTCGGGCTTGATGGTCGCGCGCACGATCACGCCGTCGCCGCCGGGGCTGGACGTGGCCACGAGATCGGGAAACTGGTCGGAAATGAGGTTGCGCGTGGCCGTGGCGGCGGCCTCGTCGCGCAGGCGCACCTCGATGGTCTGGCCGTCGCGGTTGATGCCGCCGTGGCGGATGTTGCGGTCGCGCATGAAGGTGCGCAGGTCGCCCGCAAAGGACTCGGCCTTCTTGGTGAGCGCCGCCTGCATGTCCACCTGCAGCATGAAATGCACGCCGCCGCGCAGGTCCAGGCCCAGATAGACGGGCTGCGCGTGCAGCGCCGTGAGCCATGCGGGCGAACGGGAGACGAGGTTCAGCGCGACGATGTACTGCGGGTCGGCCGCATCGGGCACCAGGGCCTTCTGGATCACGTCCTTGGCCTTGAGCTGGGTGTCGGGCGTGTCGAAGCGCGCGCGCACCGAGTTGCCGTCGAGGCTCACCGTGTCGGGCGTGATGCCGGCGCCCTGCAGCGCCTCCTCGACGCGCCGCTGCAGCGAGGCATCGACCTTGACCGAGGCCTTGGCCGAGGAGACCTGCACCGCGGGCGCCTCACCGAACACATTGGGCAGGGAATAGAGGATCCCCACGAGCAGCACGACCACGAGGATCGCGTACTTCCAGACCGGATAACGATTCATGATCGCGCTCTTATCATCTCAGTTGACCACGGCGTGCCGCACCACCGGCGGCGCCTGGAGTTGGAGCGGCGCAGGCCAGCAGACGCCGCGCAAGGGCCGCCCCGCCGCGCTGGCGTCGTCCCCCTTCCCGCGCGCAGCGCGAGAGAAGGGGGAAGCGGCGCAGCCGCTCAGGGGGTTGCCCCTCACTTCACCGTGCCTTTGGGCAGGACCTGGGACACGGCGCTGCGCTGGACCTGCACTTCCACGCCCGAGGCGATCTCGATGTGCAGGAAGCCTTCGGACAGGCGCGTGACCCGACCCAGGATGCCGCCGGCCGTCGCCACCTCGTCGCCCTTGGCGATCGCGTCGATCATGGCGCGGTGCTCCTTCTGGCGCTTCATCTGGGGCCGGATCATGATGAAGTACAGCACCACGAACATCAGCACCAGCGGCAGCATGCTCGTGAGCGAGGACATCATGCCGCCAGCGGGCGCGGCGGCCGGGGCGGTCTGGGCGAAGGCGGAAGAGATAAACACGGCTACAGGCTCCGGTGAAAAGAGGGTCGTCCGGCCCGTTCGCCGGACCGATCGTGCACGCAGCGGCGCATGGGCGCCTGCCGCAGGGCAACAGGCGATTGTATGCGGCGCGTTTCAGCGGCCTGGTGGCATAACCCGTGGGCCGTTGGGTTATGCAGGGGCCGAGCCGTATCCGAGGCACGGAAGGCTCAGCGGCCAGGGATGCGCAGGCGCCTGTGCGTGAAGAAGGTATTGCCTCCCACGGTTTTGAACTCCACGAAGTCGGGCGAGGGGGCCCCGGAGTCGTCCGTCCGCCATCCAAACAACCCTGTCGGGCTGGGATCTGGTGGCAGCGGCTCCGTTGCAGCCAAAAGCGCGGCCTCGTAAAACGCCACGTATTTCGCATGCCAGGCCGTGTTGGTGGCATCGTTGACGATGGCCATTCGGGCATCTATCAATTCCTGCTTCCCGCTGGCAATCTGCGGGTAATGCTGGAAACCGGCAAATTGCACCTGCCCTCGGTCACTGGCAGTCACGATGTCCCGGATATTTCGGGCGCCGGCCGCCATGAACTCCTTGGCGCTGCCGGAGCCCAGCCGGTTGGCGATCACCCTGCGCATCATGCGCATTCCGTCCATAGCCGCATCCGGCCCTCCAATCCCGGCCCTCGTCCACTCCTGGGGCGCAGGCACCTCTACGAGGAAGAGCCGCACCAGAAGGCCAGCATCAGACTCAGGGCCGGGCAGACGCACCACCTTCTTCACCGTGACGCTTACCAGCGCCGGCGTGATCGTCAGCACAGAGGCGCTGGCGCCGCGCTCGGACTGGAGCATGAGCTTGGCATTGCCGGCATTGCGCGCGGCCACCGTGAAACCCCACGCATCCGCTCGGCTGTTGTGCGTCGTGCCCGTGATCTCCAGCACGTTGGGGTAATCGCTCACTGCCGCCAGCGTGTAGCGCTTGTCTATCTTCTCCAGCTTGACGCGCAGAACATTGCTCTCGACGAGAGTGATCGTACCCGGCACGGGATTGCCGTGCATGTATTTCAGGATGGCATTGGCCACGGAAACTCCCCCTCGGATATCCGCGATTTGTTTTCTACTTATTGCTTCGGCACGGGTGGCTTGAACGCCGGTATCCGAACCGTAGTCCCTGCACGCCGGCACTGCATGAGTATTCGATCGACCCACGACCGGCTCACCAGGGATGTACTGGTGCCAACATCCGTATCCGTTGGTACGACATCGGTCTTCAGATTCACGACGCCAGTGGCATAGGCCAGCATCCGGCCCTCCGTGTCCGGGTCCATCCTGTCAGGTACGTACGATTGCCCTGATCGAACGCGGTTTATCCGATGCACGGACTCGCCTTCGTACCAGATCATGGACAGCACACTCGTGCCCGGCTCCGATGTATCGGGCCTGTCCAGCCGCCTCTGCACGAAACAGAAGGTGTTCGCATGCGATGTGCTGGCCTTTGCAGCCAAAAACGAACGCAATGCGGCCCGGCTTGGCATCCGCCGCGGATCGGGCCGGGAGAACGCCGGATCGACGGGCACGCGGGACGATTCGGATGCTGCAACCGCGGGCAGCGCAACGCCTCCTAGCGACGACGCTACCGCCAGCGACAAAGAGAGCGCCCGTGCGATGCGTGCAGGGGTATGGCGCGGAATGATTCTCATGGATAGCCGCTCCTCCGGAGGACACTATACGGCCGGCGCAGTTCCGCCGCCCCCCGGGATCCCTCAGGCACTCTGCCGCAGCGCCACCTCCACCGGACCGCCGCGCCACCGGGCCATGAGACCGGTCCACTGCTTGCGGGCCTTTTGCAGGTGCTGCTCCTTCACGTGGCCGTAGCCGCGGATCTGTTCGGGGATGCGCGCGATCTCCACCGCCAGGGGCAGGTTCTCCGCCGTGAGCCCGGCCAGCAGCTCTTCGATGCAGGCGCGGTATTCCTGGATCAGCGCGCGCTCGGTGCGGCGCTCCCCGGTGCGGCCGAAGGGATCGAACGCCGTGCCGCGCAGGCCCTTCATCTTCGCCAGCACGCCGAAGGCCTTGTGCATCCAGGGACCATAGGCCTTCTTCACCAGCTCGCCGCGCTCGTTCTTCTTCGCGGTGATCGGCGGCGCGAGGTGGTGCACCACGCGGTAGTCGCCTTCGAACATGCCGGCGATCTTCCCGGTAAAGGCGCTGTCGGTGTGCAGGCGGGCCACTTCGTACTCGTCCTTGTAGGCCATGAGCTTGAAGAGGTAGCGGGCCACGGCCTCGGTGAGGCGGGTGGTGGAGCCGAAGCGCGCCTCGGCTTCCTGCACTTTCTGCACGAAGGCCCGGTAGGTGGCCGCGTAGGCCGCGTTCTGGTAGCCCGTGAGGAATTCCTCGCGGCGCGCGATGATCTCGGCAAGCGCGGGCTTCTTCGCGAAATGGATGACCTGCGCCGTCTGGAAAAGCGCGCGCACCCCGGCCAGGTCGTGCGCGCAGCGGCGGCCCCATTCGAAGGCAGCCTTGTTGTTCTCGACCTGCACGCCGTTGAGCTCCATGGCGCGCATCAGCGCGGCGCGGGACAGCGGCACGCGGCCTTTCTGCCACGCATAGCCCAGCATGAGGGGGTTGGTGTAGATGCTGTCGCCCAGCAGCTGCACCGCCACCTCTTCGGCATCGAAACTGCCCAGCAGCTCCTCGCCCACGGCCGAGGCAATGGCCGTGTTGCAGTGCTGGCCCGGGAACTGCCAGTCGGGGTTGTTCACGAAGGATGCCGTGGGCGAGCCATGGTTGTTCAGCGCCACGAAGGTACGGCCCGGCTGCATCGCGGCCATGGTGGTCTTGAGCGAGGCGACGATGGAGTCGCAGCCGATGATGAGGTCGGCCTTGGCGGTATCGACCTTGGTCGTGTAGATGGCTTCGGGCCGGTTGGCGATCTGCACGTGGCTCCACGTGGCTCCGCCCTTCTGGGCCAGGCCGGCGGCGTCCTGGGTGATGACGCCCATGCCTTCCAGGTGCGCGGCCATGCCCAGCAGCGAGCCGATGGTGATCACCCCCGTGCCGCCGACGCCGGCCACGACGATGCCCCAGGCGGATTCGGCCGCGGGCAGCACCGGCTCGGGCAGTGGCGGCAGCGCCGACAGGTCGCCCTTCTTTTCCTTCTTCGGCTTCCTGAGCGTGCCGCCCTCGACGGTCACGAAGCTCGGGCAGAAGCCCTTCAGGCAGGAATAGTCCTTGTTGCAGGTGCTCTGGTTGATGCGGCGCTTGCGGCCGAACTCGGTCTCCAGCGGCTCCACCGACAGGCAGTTGGACTGCACGGAACAGTCGCCGCAGCCTTCGCAGACCAGTTCGTTGATGACCACGGTCTTGTCGGGCGTGGCGAGCGTGCCGCGCTTTCTGCGGCGGCGCTTCTCGGTGGCGCAGGTCTGGTCGTAGATGATGGCCGTGCAGCCGGGGATCTCGCGGAATTCGCGCTGGATGCGGTCCAGCTCGTCGCGGTGGTGCACCGTCACGCCCTCGGCGAGCTGCACGCCGTCGTACTTGGCGGGCTCGTCGGTCACGATGACCAGTCGGGCCACGCCCTCGGACTTCAGGCTGTTCATGATCTGCAGCACCGAGTGGCCCTCGGGCCGCTCGCCCACCTGCTGGCCGCCGGTCATGGCCACGGCGTCGTTGTAGAGCACCTTGTAGGTGATGTTGGTTCCGGCGGCGATGCTCTGGCGGATCGCCAGCAGGCCGCTGTGGAAGTACGTGCCGTCGCCCAGGTTGGCGAAGACGTGCTTGTCCAGCGAGAACGGCTGCTGGCCCACCCAGGTCACGCCTTCGCCGCCCATCTGCGTGAAGGTGGAGGTGTTGCGGCCCGGCATCCAGTTGACCATGTAGTGGCAGCCGATGCCGGCCACGGCGCGCGAGCCCTCGGGCACGCGGGTGCTGGTGTTGTGCGGGCAGCCGCTGCAGAACCACGGGGTGCGGTCGCCGGTGTCGGCCGTGGTCCCGGCGAGCGAGCGCTCGCGCGCGTCGATCACGGAAAGGCGAGCGTCCATGCGCGCCACCACGTCTTCTGACACGCCGAGCTTCTTCAGCCGCTTGGCGATGGCGCGCGCGATGATGGCGGGTGTCAGGTCGGCCTTCGGGCGCAGCAGCCAGTTCTGGCTCGGGTTGGCCATGCTCCACTCGCCGCCGGAGTTGTCTCCCTCCACCTCGTCGAACTTGCCCAGCACGTTGGGGCGCACGTCGGCGCGCCAGTTGTAGAGCTCTTCCTTGAGCTGGTATTCGATGACCTGGCGCTTCTCCTCCACCACCAGGATCTCCTGCAGGCCCTGGGCGAAATCGCGCGTGATGGTGGCCTCCAGCGGCCAGACCACGTTGACCTTGTGCACGCGGATGCCCAGTTGCCGGCAGGTGTCGTCATCCAGGCCCAGGTCGATCAGGGCCTGGCGGGTGTCGTTGTAGGCCTTGCCGCTGGCGATGATGCCGAACCGGTCCTGCGCCCCTTCGATGACGTTGTAGTTGAGCCGGTTGGCGCGGATATACGCCAGGGCCGCATACCACTTGTAGTCCATGAGGCGCGCCTCCTGCTCCAGCGGCGCATCGGGCCAGCGGATGTGCAGGCCGCCGGGGGGCATCGCGAAATCCTCGGGCAGCACGATGTTCACGCGGTCCGGATCGACCGAGATGCTGCTGGACGACTCCACCACTTCCTGGATGGTCTTCATGCCCGACCACACGCCGGAGAAGCGGCTCATGGCGAAGGCATGCAGGCCCATGTCCAGGATCTCCTGCACGCTGCTCGGGAAGAACACCGGCAGCCCGCAGGCCTTGAAGATGTGGTCGCTCTGGTGCGGCGCGGTGCTGCTCTTGCTGATGTGGTCGTCGCCCGCGATGGCGATCACGCCGCCGTGCTTGGCGGTGCCGGCCATGTTGGCGTGCTTGAACACGTCGGAACAGCGGTCCACGCCCGGCCCCTTGCCGTACCAGATGCCGAACACCCCGTCGTACTTCTTCTTGTCGGGATAGAGATCCAGCTGCTGCGTGCCCCAGACGGCCGTCGCGCCCAGCTCCTCGTTCACGCCGGGCTGGAAGACGATGTGGTTCTGCGCCAGGTGCTTGCGGGCCGCCCAGAGCGCCTGGTCGTAGCCGCCCAGCGGGGAGCCCCGGTAGCCGCTGACGAAGCCGGCGGTGTTGAGCCCGGCCATGGCGTCGCGCTGGCGCTGCAGCATGGGCAGGCGCACGAGGGCCTGCACGCCGCTCATGAAGGCCCGGCCCTCCGGCAGCGTGTATTTGTCATCCAGGGACACTGTTTCCAGGGCGCGGCGGATGTGCTCGGGCAGCGGGGCGTTCATGAATGTCTCTCCATCATCGTCGGGGGTGCCGCGGCCTCGTGGGCGCGGGCAGGGCGGCGCGCCCGGTGGGGCGGGCTTTGCTTGCCAGTGTAGGCAGGACGGCCGGATATGTCCTTTCGTTTCCATGCCGTGTTTACCCTCGTTTCAGAAAGATCCTTTCTGAAAACAATAAGGAAATGGAAGAACTCGACAAATTCGACATCGCCATCCTCGCGGAACTGCAGGCCGACGCACGGCTGACGAACGCCGAACTGGCGCAGCGCGTGGGGCTCTCTGCCGCGCCGTGCTGGCGGCGCGTGCGGGCCCTGGAGGAGGCCGGCTTCATCAAGGGCTACCACGCGGAGATCGACCGCCACCGGATCGGCCTGGGCGTGCTGGCCTTCGTGCGGCTGGATGCCGACCGCAGCACCGGCGGCCTCACGCGCGAGATGGAAGAGGCCATCGCCAAGATCCCCGAGGTGGTCGCCTGCCATTACATCAGCGGCACCGGCACCTTCGAACTGCAGGTGGTGGCGCGCGACCTGGAGAGCTTCTCGCAGTTCGCGCGCGGCGTGCTGCTGAACCTGCCCAACGTGAAGGACATGCACACGAGCTTTTCGCTGGGGGAGGTGAAGGCGGGAGGGGCGCTGCCGCTGGCGCATTTGCGCCGATGACGATGCGTTTGAATCATCGCCGCAAAGCCATGCGCACTTTCTGAAAAGTCATATGGATGGCAGGCAATAGGGTCTGCGTAACCACCACGGCCAGCAGTTAGGCTGCCGGACGTTTCAGCCCGGCAGTTGCGTTTCGTAATCATACCGTCGCGTCGTCGCGCAGCGCCGGGCTTAGTTGCCTGCAGAATCCGGCGCCGAAGAAAGACACCGGGGGAAGAGGCATATGAACGATATCGTCCGTTTCGATAGCGAGCGCCTGAGCGCGCAACTGGAAGCGAAGCTGCCGCCGAAGGTTCGGCGGTTTCGGTTGGATGACATTCCGGGGGTGATGCGCTCGCGTCTGGAGTGGCCGGTCGCGGCGGCGTTGATGGAGCGGTGGTTCAGGGGAGCGGCGTTTGTGATGCCAGAAACCACCAAAAGTGGGCAGCGATACTTGAGCCATCTGAGTTCCTCGCAACTGGAAGAAAACATGGTCACCATGCAATGGGCATTGGGCTTTGCCCGTGTACGGACTGCGGTGTCGGCATTACAAGCGCGATGGAATAGCCCTGCCGGGATAGAGCAACTTAAGAGACGTATCGAACAGCAGATGAGCGGCCCAGCCTCGCAACGTTGGCGCTTCGGCAATCTGAACCAGCCGGCCAAGGTCCTGGATGGCACCTGCCAGGTGAATTTCGTGGATGTAGGCCGGTTCGGCGACCCCATGGACGACTTCTACGGCGCCATGGGCGAGGCGACGCTCAAGATCGCGGTGTCGGGCATGGTGACGCCCAAGGGCCTCGGCAAGGTCGCCATCGAAATCGACGAGTTGGCCTTCTACCTGCGGGACTCCTATGACTTCAATGACGACTCATTTCTATCGCAGCCGCTAGGCTTCTGGGGGCCCGGTGGCGTGGCGCGTTTTCTCCCGTCCGCACTGGCGATCCCTGTCACAGAGCAATGGATATACGCCAATGCAGCCGAGGCAGACCGCCAGAGCTATCTGGTGCAGAACCAACATTTCAGGGAATGGCGCGCCCTACATAGGCGGGGTGGAGATTTTATGGTCGTCTCCGACGTGCACCGCGTGCGCCTTCCTTTTTCGATCCAGATGGAGTGGTGATGAAACTGTCCAACCTCAAGAACGTACCCTGCATCGTCTGGTGCCTGGGCCTGAACGCGATGTTTCTTGCCGCATGGGCTCTGGCAACACCGACTTTGCTCGATGCCGAGAACAGCCCACACCGGGTGTACCGTCTGGAGTTTCACAAGGCATCTTTCCTGCAGCGCATCACGCACCCGAGCTTCAAAATGCCCTATGTAGTGCGGCTCTACCGCATCGAGCCCAAGACCTTGCTGGGTCAGAGTGAAGTAGTCGATCTCTGGCTGAACGGCGAAATCGGTTGGCATCTCGACCCACCAGTGCAGTTCAATAAAGTCTATGTGGGCAGAGATGTCATCTTCAAAAACATCCCACCGGAATGCACGGAAGAGGCGCAGATACCGGGTTGCCCTAATACCAAACCCTGAAGATCGCCCTCTGATGCTTCGGATGCACCGCATGGGCAAGCGCCTTGCATCCCATCCCAACCATGTATGCCCGCAGCACGTCACGTGCCGCGTCCGCATCCCGGGCCGCGCGCTCGGGCAGGTGCTGCGCGCCGTCGGGCAGCTTTCTCCCACTTACCGGCCAATTGCCAGCCGTTTTCAAAGGCCAAAGCAGCGACAACTCCGAGCAGAAAACCATGAGCTCTTCCTCGAAAAATTCTCGCACGGCATACGCCATGGCCTTCATGAGCGCCATGCTTCCACACGCTTCAGCGACTCAAAACCAAGGCGCTTCGCTATGCACGCTCCAAGAAGAACCGGTTTTTGCGTGTACGCTCAAGAACCATAGGACAGTCGCCGTGTGTGCCTCCCACCCACCTGACGGCTCCCCGGGCTACTTGCAATACCGCTTCGGCAAATCCGGGAACGTGGAAATCAACGTTCCGGACAAAGTGGAGAGCGGCGAATGGCGCAGGCAATTCAAGGCCAAACGGCTTTGGTACTCGGCAGGCGGTGGCAACTACCTGCGCGTCGATCGCGGGCAATATGCCTATGTGGTCTTCAGTGCCTTCGGCCGATGGGGCGAGAAAGACGGAGTGATGGTGTGGAAAAGCGGCGCCATGGTGGCGCACCATGCGTGCGTGGGGCCGGCAATGTCGAAACTGGGACCGGATCTGCCATCCCGGTGGGGGATCGGAGAAGACCCCGAGGAACTCGTATTACCGTGACGGAGCGGCTTGCTGCCTCGGCTGCTGTGCCGAGTGAGCCGGAGGCGGCATCCGACGCTGCTCTGTCGCAGCGCATCCGGTCCCGACCATGGGCCGGAATGAAGCCAGGAATGAGGCATGGCCCATGGCGCGTCGGCGTTCTCTCCCGCAGAATCGGAAGGACATGCCACCTCAGCCCCCGCACGACAGTTCCCCCTCCACGTCCTTGCCCCCCGGCCGCCTGATCGAAGACCCGGCCGCCACGCCCGCCGCGCAGGTGGCCGCCACTGCCGAGGCAGCCGCGGCCGCGCAGCTCGGCCAGGATGCCGCACGGCGCGCCGAGCTCTCCCCCCTCGCCCCGCTCGGGGTACCGGTGTTCCGCATGCTGTGGCTCACCTGGCTGGCCGCCAATACCTGCATGTGGATGAACGACGTGGCCGCAGCCTGGCTGATGACCACGCTCACCACGTCGCCCGTGCTGGTGGCGCTGGTGCAGACGGCGTCCACGCTGCCCGTCTTCCTGCTGGGGCTGCCCAGCGGCGCGCTGGCGGACATCCTGGACCGCCGCCGCTATTTCATCGCCACGCAGTTCTGGGTGGCCGCAGTGGCGCTGGTGCTGTGCCTGGCAATCCTCGCGGGCGGCATGACGGCGCCGCTGCTGCTGGGCCTGACCTTCGCCAACGGCATCGGCCTGGCGATGCGGTGGCCGGTGTTCGCGGCCATCGTGCCGGAACTGGTCAACCGTGCGCAACTGCCTGCGGCACTCGCGCTCAACGGCGTGGCGATGAACGCATCGCGCATCGTCGGCCCGCTGCTGGCCGGCGCGATCATCGCCAGCGCGGGCAGCGCGTGGGTGTTCGTGCTCAATGCCGTGCTGTCGGTGATCGCGGGTTTCACGATCATGCGCTGGAAGCGCACGCACATGCCCAATCCGCTGGGCCGCGAGCGGCTCGGCAGCGCGATGCGCGTGGGCGTGCAGTTCGTGCGCGAATCGCCGCGCATGCGCGCCGTGCTCTGGCGCATCTCGATCTTCTTCCTGCACGCCACCGCCCTGCTCGCGCTGCTGCCGCTGGTGGCGCGCGACCTGGAGGGCGGCGGCGCAGGCACGTTCACGCTGCTGCTGGCATCGATGGGTGCGGGTGCCATCGCGGCGGCGATGTTCCTGCCGCGGCTGCGCCAGGCCATGCCGCGCGACACGCTCGTGGGCCGCGGAGCGATGCTGCAGGCCCTCGCCACCTCGGTGGTCGCGATCGCCCCGAACGTCTATGTGGCCGTGCCGGCGATGGTGGTGGGCGGCATGGCCTGGATCACCACGGCGAATTCGCTGAGCGTGTCGGCGCAGCTGGCGCTGCCGAACTGGGTGCGCGCGCGCGGCATGTCGATCTACCAGATGGCCATCATGGGCGCCACGGCGGCCGGCGCGGCCTTCTGGGGACAGGTGGCGTCCGTGACCAGCGTGCACGTGAGCCTGGCGCTCGCCGCGCTCACCGGCACCGCGGCCATGGCCCTGGTGCAGCGCACCGTGGCGGATCGCTCGATGGAGGAGGACCTCAGCCCCTCACGGGCCTTCAAGGTGCCCACCGCCCCCACGACGCCCGAGCAGGGCCATGTGGTGGTGACCATCGAATACGTGATCGACCCGGCCCGGGCCTCGGAATTCCGCGACTCCATGCAGGAGAGCCGCCGCAGCCGCCTGCGCCAGGGCGCGCTCGACTGGCAGCTGCAGCACGACATCGCCGATCCGGCCCGCTATGTGGAGCGCATCGTGGACGAGTCCTGGACGGAACACCTGCGGCGCTTCGACCGCGTCACGGCATCGGACGTGGCGCTGCGCGACCGCAAGCTGGCTTTCCACGTGGCCGACGCGCCGCCGGTGGTGACGCGCTACCTGGTCGAGCTGGAGCGCTGAGCCGGCCGCCGCCGCCTCGCACCAGCCTCCTCACCGCTGCAGCGGCCGCAGGCCGAACCAGCCCCCTTCGGCATCGAACAGCACGTCGTACTGCTGCAGCAGGTTCATGCCGGTGTTCACGAAGGCGGGGCGCCCGAACACCTGCGCAGCCGGGCCCCGGGCAACCGTGGTGCTGCCGGCAGGGCACGTGGAGCGCGTTGGACGGTTGACGAGCACGGCCCGCGGCGCACCGGCCCCGCCCGCGTCGAACGCATACCGGGCCACCGGCGCCTGCGCATCCGGGAACAGCACCTGCACCGGCGTGCCATCCTTGAGTCCGTTGCTGGTGTGGCCCGGACGGCTGGGGTTGGGGATCTGCTGCGTCGGCAACGACGCCGGGTCGGTCACCGTGAGGTACATCTGCGCGATGCCGGTGTCCACGAGTATCGATCCCGCCTCGGGTGCACGGCCATTCACGGATATGGCCATGGACGCCTGCTGCCAGTCCCGCGGGTCGCTGGATGCCGGCTGCCCGCTGGCCAGCAGGCTGCCCGGCTGCAGCCTGGTGGCGCCGAAGCCCGCGGCGTTGGCCGGTGTGAGACCGGCGTGCACGCCGGATTTCGTCACGATGTAGCCGGCATGCACTTCGCCTTCGCGCACGGGCCGGCCGTCGATGGTGGCGAGGTTGAGCAGTGGATTCTTGTCGGGCGTGCCCTGTGGCTGGCCATCGTGCTCGCGCCCGAACCCCACGCCCATGTACACGATCCCCCTGGGCCGGTCCGTGGTCTTCGTGGGCTGCTCGCAGACCGGCTGGTTGGCTTTCTCGTCCCAGCAGGGACAGATCATTTCCTTCTGGACGGCCAGGACGGGCACGCGGGCCACCACCTCGCCCTCCGCGGCGCGGAACGCGAGATCGCGCACGACCCAGCGCCCCACCCACAGCCGCTTGCTGCTCGACAGGAACTCCCAGCCCGCCGGGCCCGCTTCATCGTCGGAATAGCCGGGAAGGTCGGCCGCGGAGATCACCACCCCGGTGGAACCCGTGTCCATCGTGACGGCGAAGTTCCGGGCGGCGGGTTGCGGGCTGCCGGACGGGGTGCGCACCTCGAACTGCAGTTTCGGCGGCCGGGACGCTTCGCCCAGCGGGACGACGAAGGGGATGAAACGCCCGGTGGTGTCCGGCCGGAGAACGGGCCCCGTCGCGGCTGCGGCATTGGCCGGAGCCTGGGCCCAGGCGGCGCTGCAGGCGAGCAGCGCGGCCATGGGGAGGATCGCTGTGCGGATCGGTGTCATCGGTTCTCCTTCCCTGTGGTGTTTTGGAAGGGGCAGACTACACGATATGCATTGTGCGGATGAGACACCGGAAGCCTGCGGGTGTCCGTGCTGCGCGTACTCAGGAAGCCTTCACACGGGAAGCGAATACGCCAGCATCGCGCTGGCGGATGGCCTCCACCATTCGCGGATACACCTCGGCATAGAGCGCAGCCCCCCGGTCTCCGAAACGATCTTGCGCGTCCGATGCGAACAGTACCTGCCGAGAATCAACGCACAAATTCCGGGCAGCGCATGCATTGACGAGATAATCATCTCCCGGGCCATCGCAACCCGGCACGGCCCCGCAGGTAGCCGCCACCCAGGCAATGGCCAGCACACGTTGATCGGCCGCATCGGTATAGGCTTTTCCGGAAAACACGACCGAGGCTCCATCGGGGGCATGGAAGAGCGATCCAGCCAAGTTTTCCATCAGCAGCGGATCGCCGGTGCGGAGCACCCGCTCCAGGACAGGCATTCGCGCCTGAGGATCGCTTGAAAGGCTCGCCCACTCCTTTCCCAGGCGCCGGTATGTGTCATTGGCGATCCTCGGATCCCGGGTCAGGGCCAGCATGGCATCACCCGACAGTTCCTGGTCGATGAATGACGCGCAACGCTCCTCGCGCAGGATCCTGGCTTTTTGTTGCTCTGCAGATTGAGGGATCCAACTGGGCGGAGCAGGCTCGTCACGCACGGATGCGCACCGTAAAAGAATTGTTAGCGCATACAAGCCATTTCCATCCATCGGGCTGCCGACCATTTGATGGAATAGAACCCTGTAGTCCCTTGCCTGCCTCAACAGAACCGTCCATCCTGACTGCCGCTTTTCTTCCTTCTCTGCCGCAGACCCTCCTGGGCTCGGTGCGGTAGGCGCAGGAGCCTGCTCCCTGGCTTCCGGAACAGGCGCCACGACGATGGTCTGCGCCGTCTTTGTTTCCGGCACTCCGCCTCTGCTCTTGAAAGCCAGGTGGTCGATGAGCACGACCACCAGCCCGGCAGCGAACAGCATTCCCAATGCCTTGTAGCTTTTCAACCGCATACGGAGTGATTTTGTACCGCCCCTGCCTCGCCTGCATCTTTGCCTGGCTTCAACGTACCAGGCATGGGGTGTCCTGGCGTGACTGCCGAGAATGTGGAATTCAGGACAGCCCACTGCTCCTCATATCCATCAGCATAGATCACCACAAAAAAACCCTTGTCATCCGGCCTGTTAGATCTGCCCCAGTATGACCAAAAACCGTCGAACACCTTCAACCTCCGATAAACCTGTTCCGCAGCAAGCCACCTGCTTTCCACGGAGCTTTGCGAAGTGACATTCTTCAGGTCTCCGGTGGCACTGCACCGCACGTTGGACGCCTGAATGTAACGCTCGGCACCTGCGACGAGTTGAACATAACCTGGGAAAGGCTCAGGAATACCCACGGAGCCCACCGACTGCGGTCCATACCCTTCAAAACCAAAATCATATATTCCGCTTGCAGTCACCGTGACTACAGGAAGCCCCTGCGAGAATGCGTTTCCGAAAGACAAAAGAAAAAATAGCCATGCCGAGCGCAGAAGCATGCAATCCTCCAGAAATATTCTGGCATTCTGCATGCGGAGGATTATTTTAATAAAATATCTTTGCTTATAAAATGCATCAGTTATATATATACATCACAGACGTCCGCCAAGTTATGGCCTCGGCCACAGCGCCCACAGCCGCAGCCCCTGCTTGAGCCGCCCCGCCAGGTCGCCCGCTTCCTGGCCCCAGCCGGCGAAATAGTCGGCCCGCACGGCGCCCAGGATCGCCGAGCCGGTGTCCTGCGCCAGCACCAGGCGCTGCAGCTGCGCGGTGGGGCCGGCAGAGGCCAGCCAGACGGGCGTGCCGTAGGGAATGCTCTGCCGGTCCACGGCGATGGAGCGGCCCGGGGTGAGCGGCACGCCCTGCGCACCGCGCGGGCCGAAGGCGGCGTCCAGGGCCGGCAGGGGTTCCTCGCGGAAGAACACGTAGCGCGGGTTGGCCCAGAGCATCTCCGGCACGCGCTGCGGGTTCTGCAGCGTCCAGGCGCGGATGCCGGGCCAAGTGGCATCGCGCACCAACCCCTGGTCCAGCAGCCAGCGGCCCACGCTCTGGTAAGGCTGGTCGTTGGTGCCGGCGAAGGCCACGCGCACGAGGCGCACGGAGCCGTCGGGCTCCTGGATGCGCAGGCGTCCCGAACCCTGGATATGCACCACCAGCGCCTCGACCGGATCCCGCACCCAGGCGATGGCACGGCCCGCCAGGGCAGTCTGGGCCTCGGGCAGGGTGTCGATCTGCTGGCGTGTGTACCAGGGCTTGCGCTGCCCGTAACCCGCCGGCAGGCCGTACAGCGGCACGGTGTATTCGTTGCCCGGCGTGCGGCTGGCGTCGAGGTAGGGCTCGTAATAACTGGTGAGCATGCCGTCCGGATTGCCGTCCAGCGACTCGATGCGGTAGGGTTGCAGGCGCGCCACCATCCATTCGCGCTGCTCCTCCGGCGTGGCGATGGAGAGGCGGCGGATCTCGGGGCACAGCTGCGAGAAGGCCGGCAGCGGGCGCTCGCAACTGCGCAGCCATGCGTTCCAGGCCTCGTAGAGCGCGTCGGTGGAGAACCCGGGCAGCTCGGACCAGTGCACCGGAATCCAGCGGCTCTTGGGCTGCGCCATCGGCGGTGGTAGCGGCCCGCCAGGTTCGGGCGGGATCGGCACGCCGGGTCCCGAAGGCAGGGTGATGAGCGGGCCGGAGGGCATGGTGGCTGGCGGCGGAGCGGGCGGCCGCGTGGAGCAGGCGGCCAGCGTTCCTACAATCAGCGCCGTTGTCACCAGGCGCAGGAGACGGAGATTCATGGGGCTGATTTTGCTTGAAGCATTGCTGGCACTCGCCGTGCTCGTCGCCATCGTGTGGTGGACCATGTTCGCGGGCCGCCGCCGGGGCGAGCTGCCTCCGCCGGACAGCCGGCCGCCGGACGACGGAAAGTAGGACGGCGCCTGCAAGGGCAGGCGGCCTCCGCCGGGTCACGGACGGGTTCGGGCACGCGAAAAATGCCTCCAGGCGCCAGCCCGGCCGGCCGCACTCCGCTGCATGGCGGGCCTGGCCACGGCGTCCCACCAAACGACAACAGGAGAATTTCCATGCGCACTTCCCGCACACTCATCGCCGCCACCGCCGCCGTCGTGCTGCTCGCCAGCGGCTGCGCCAACATGACCGATACCCAGCGCCGCACCGCCACCGGTGCCGGCGTGGGCGCCGCCGGCGGTGCCGTCCTGGGTGCCGTGACGGGCGGCAATGCCGGCACCGGCGCACTGATCGGCGCAGGCGTGGGTGCCCTGGGCACCTATATCTGGTCCCAGCACATGGAGCGGCAGAAGCAGGATATGCAGCAGGTGACGCAGGGCACCGGCGTGGTGGTCACCCAGACGCAGGACAACCAGCTCAAGCTCGACATTCCCAGCGATATCTCGTTCGCGACCAACCGCTCCGACATCCAGCCCAATTTCGCCCCGGTGCTGGACCGATTCGCCGAAGGCTTGCGCAACAACCCCAATGCCGAGGTGCGCATCGTCGGCTACACCGACTCCACCGGCAACGACTCCATCAACAATCCGCTGTCGCTCGACCGGGCCACCAGCACGCGCAACTACCTGACCTCCCACGGCGTGAGCGGAGCGCGCATCCAGGTGGAAGGCCGCGGGGCGCGCGAACCCGTGGCCACCAACGACACGGCCGACGGCCGCGCACGCAACCGCCGCGTGGAGATCTACGTGGGCGAACGCCCCCGCCAGGGCTGACACCCCGCGTGCCCCAGGATCAGCCGGCCGAGCGCAGCAGGTTCGCCAGCTCCACGGCCGATTTGACCTGCATCTTGTCGAAAACGCGCGCCCGGTGGACCTCCACCGTGCGCACGCTGATGTCCAGCTGATCGGCGATCAGCTTGTTGGGCAGCCCTTCCACCACCAGGCGCATCACGTCGCTCTCGCGTTCCGTGAGTTCCGCCAGCCTGTGCCGCAGGTCGTTGCGCTGGTGCGCCTCTTCCAGGTGCCGCGCGGATTGCGCCAGGGCCTGTTCGATGCGGTCCACCAGCAGGTTGTCGGAAAAGGGCTTCTCGCAGAAATCGAAGGCACCGCGCTTGACCGTGGCCACGGCCGTGGGCACGTCGGCATGGCCGGTGAGGAAGATCACCGGCATGGCGCCGATCAGACCGCGTTCGGCCAGACGGTCGAACAGCGCCAGCCCGCTCATGCCGGGCATGCGCACGTCCAGCAGCAGGCAGCACGGCTGGCGCGGCACGGGCCTGTCGCCCAGCATGGCTTCGAAGGCCTCTGCACTGTCGAACGACTCGCTGGGTACGCGGCGCGACCGCAGCAGCCATGCGAGCGCTTCGCGCACGCCGGCGTCGTCGTCCACGATGTACACGGTGGCGTTGGAGACGGGTTCCATCAGGCGTGTCGGGGTTCGTTGTCGGTTTCGGCGCCGGCCGCAGGACAGGCCGGCAGGGTGAAGGTGAATACCGTACCACGCGGCGCGTGGGGCGCGTGGCCCAGGAAGCCGCCATGCTGCTCGACCACGGTGCGGCACAGGCTCAGCCCCAGCCCCATGCCCTCCGCGCGGGTGGTGAAGAACGGCGTGAACAGCTTGGCCCCCACGTCGTCCGGAATGCCCGGGCCGGCATCGATCACCTGGAATTCCAGCCACGCATTCTGCGCGTTGGAGGCCGCGCGCCGCACCCGCAGCTCCAGCAGGCGGTGCGGCGTTCCGGGCTCGTCCATGGCCTGCATGGAGTTGCGCGCGAGATTGAGCAGCACCTGCTCGACCATGGTGCGGTCGCAAAGCACGCGGGGCAGTTGCGGCTCCACGCCGATGCGGATCTGCACGCGCAGCTTGTGCGCCTGCAGGCGGATCAGCGGCAGCACGGCATCCAGCAGGTCTTCCGCGGCGACCGGCTCGCGGGTCTGGTCGCGGCGGCGCACGAAATCATGCACGCTCTTGATCACCCGTCCGGCGCGTTCTGCCTGCTGCGCGATGCGCTGCAGGCCCACGCGCACGTCCGGCAGGAACGAAGCCGGGCCGAGGGCGCCCGGCGCGGCATCCGCCGACTCCAGCAGGTTGATCGACCCGGAGGCGTAGCTGGCGATGGCCGCGAGCGGCTGGTTGAGCTCATGGCTCAGCAGCGATGCCATCTCGCCCACGGTGGCCAGGCGCGCGGTCGCCTGCAAACGCTCCTGGGAGGCCCGCGACAGCTCTTCAATGCGGCGTTGCTCGCTCACGTCCAGGAAGGCGCTCATCCAGCCCGTGTGCAGGCCCTGCGCATTGATCAGCGGCGCCTCGAAGATCAGCACCGGAAAGCGCGTGCCGTCCTTGCGCATGAACGTGGATTCGTAGCCCTCGCGCGGCGGAGGATGCTGCCCCGACAGCCGGACCCGCTGGCGGCGCAGGTATTCGTCGGCGAACTCCGGCGGCCAGTAGGGCAGCCGGTCGGCCTGGCCCAGCAGTTCCTGCGCGGAGAAGCCGACCATTTCGCAGAAGGCGGGGTTCACGTAGGTAATGCGCCCCTGGAGGTCACGGGCGCGCAGCCCCGTGACGAGCGAATCCTCCATGGCCTTGCGGAAGGCGAGCGCATCGCCCAGGTCGCGCTCGGCGCGCAGGCGCCGGCGGTTGTCGCGCACCAGCACCACGAGCACGGTGACCAGCGCGATGGACATGGCCGTGACCACGGCCGTGAGCACATTGGGGAAGACGCTGGGCGCGCTGTGCCAGCTGTCCATGCGCAGCACGAGGGCCGTGCCGGGCAGGTCGAAAAGCTGCTGCGTGCTGAACATGCGCGTGCCACGCCGGTTCGCGCCCACCATGGCCAGCCGGGTGCCATCGGCCTCCGTGAACGACACTTCCTGGCCCCGCTTGAGACCGGGCACCACCATCTCCACCAGCACGTTCTGCAGCGAATACGTGGCGACCAGGTAGCCGGTGTTGACCCCCTCGTTCGTCAACGGGATGCACAGCTCCATCATTTCCGCACCCCGGCCCTCGCCCAGGGGCTGGTAGTAGCTGCCCGAATACGAGGGGCCGCCCACGCGCCGCGCGTTGCCGCAGGCCAGGGCGGTGTTGGAGTGCGTGCCGCTGCGGGTTTCCGCATCCCACTGCACGGGCCGGTAGGGCGTCTCGGCATGCGCACGCACGCGCAGGGCGGGGTCCCGCCATTCGATGCGGACCAGTTCGCGGCGGCTGCCCAGGAGCTGGGCGGCGCGTGCCTCCCAGCTGGCGATATCGGGGCTGCCCGCCTGCAGCGCCTGGAGGTTTTGCAGGTTGTGCGTGAAGCCCGTGCGGATGTCGACCACGGCATCGGATGCATCCCGGTCGAGGCGGTTCTGCACCTCGGTGGCTTCATAGCGCCCCGCCAGCCACACCTGCGTGACCAGCATGCCCGCCACGAGCAGCACGAGTGCCGTCCAGAGCGACCAGCGCCGCCATGCGATGTGCCAGCGTCGCCAGGGCCAGCGTGCCAGCGCGCCCGCCGCCGGCGGCTGCAGCGGCGTGGGGCCGGCGGTGTCCGCGCCGGCCTCCGGCGATGGGGCGGTACTCACGGCGGATTCACAGGACGCGGTGGTCCAGCGCGGGCAACTGGGTGCGCACCTGCCGCAGGCGGTTCTCGTCGAGCGGCGCCGCCACCACGGCCGGGCCCTCGGGCTGCTGCGCCAGCACCTGCCCCCACGGGTCCACCACCATGCTGTGGCCCCAGGTGCGCCGGCCGTTCTCGTGGGTGCCGCCCTGCGCCGGCGCGACCACGTAGGCGAGGTTCTCCACCGCGCGGGCGCGCAGCAGCACCTCCCAGTGGGCCTGGCCGGTGGTATGCGTGAAGGCGCTGGGCACCAGCAGCACGTCCGCGCCGGCGCGGGCATGGGCGCGGTAGAGCTCGGGGAAGCGCAGGTCGTAGCACACCGACAGGCCGACGCGCCAGGTGGAGCCATCGCGGGCCGTCATGGTAAAGCGCGCGGGGGCATCGCCGGCCTCGATGACGGCGGCTTCGTCGAAGCGCTCGCGCCCGTTGTCGAAGCGGAACAGGTGGATCTTGTCGTAGCGCGCCACGCACTCGCCCGCGGGCGAGAACACGAGCGTGGTGTTGCGTACCTGGTGCTCGCTGCCGCAGCGCAGGGGCAGCGTGCCGCCGACGATCCACAACCCCAGCTCCCGCGCCGCCTGCGCGAGGAAATCCTGGATCGGCCCCTCGCCGAAGGTCTCGCGCAGCGCCAGCTTGTCGGTATCGCGGGCGCCCATGGCGCAGAAATATTCAGGCAGGGCCGCCAGCTCGACGCCCCGGGCGGCAGCGTCCTCGAGCAGGCGGCGGGCCTGCTGGAGGTTGTCCTGGACCTGGAGGCCGGAAACCATCTGCAGTGCGGCGGCGTTCATCATGGCTCTTTCTCCTCTGCGCCCCGGGATGCGGGCGCCTTGCGCTGGGATATGGCGGAAGCCGGCACCGACGCCGGGGCGGAAGCCGGCACCGGGGCGGCGGCCTCGTCCGGGGATGCGGCATCCCGCGAAGCGGAGGTGGACGGCTCCGCCCCCGCGCGGCGCCGTGGCACGCGCACGATGCGCGGGTCGGTCCAGGTGCCGTCGATGCGGAACTCCTGCGTTGCCGCCTGGATGAGCGGCCCCCGCAGGAACACCTGTGCCAGGAAGCTTCCGAGCCCCACGACGGGATTGATGGCCGTCGCCACGAGCGACGCCGTCATGGCGTTGATCTCGGGCACCACCACGACATGGAGGTTCTGGGTTTCATGGTCCAGGTCGGCGCTGCCTTCCATCAGCACCGCGGCATTCACGCCCTTCATCTGCAGGTTGTTGCTGGTGGCCACGCCCTGCTCGATGCGCACGTCTCCCCGCACGAAGTCGAACGCGAAGCCTTCGCTGAACACGTCGCGGAAGTCGAGTGTCAGGCGCCGGGGCAGCGACTGCAGGCTCAGCACCCCCAGCAGCTTCGCCAGGCCGGGGTCGGCCTTGAGGAACTGCCCCGACTCCACGTTCACGTTGATCTGCCCCGACATGGAGCGGTAATCGGGGTTGAGGGGCGCCCCCATCCAGGCGACCTGCCCTTCCATTCGGCCCTTGCCGCGGCGCAGCACGCCCTCCATGCCGAAGCGGGCCAGCAACTGGCCGGAATCGCGGATGTCGAGCCGGAAATCCATGGAAGTGCGGCGCCGCGCGCCGGCCGCCCCGCCGCCCAGTAGTACCCAGTCGCCGCTGGAAGTGAAGGAGGCCTCCGGCACAGTGAGGTTGAGCTTGGACAGCCGCCATTCCCGCGGAGCCCCTGCGCCGCCGCGGTTCTGCGCCTCCACCTCGATGCGCCCGAGCCGCCGGCCTCTCAACTCGAAATCCTGCACGATGATGTCGAGCGCGGGCATGGTGGTGCTTTCGGGGCGGCTGTCCAGCAGCGAATCCTCGACCTCCTGGGCCTCGCTCTGGGGCACGGAGAGCCGGGACAGGCGGGCGAACACGCGGCCGCCGGACTCCTCGCCCTCGCCGTCCGCGCGGTATTCCACATAGCCGCTGAGCTCGCGGGCATCCAGGTTGGCCCGCCAGGTGGAGCCCTCGCGGGATCCGCCCGCGACGACGTCGTGCAGCGTGCGTCCCTGCAGGGTCAGCGTCCTGGCGCGCGCGGCCAGCACGGTAGGCAGGAACGCCTGCGCGGCACCTTCGGGCATGCGCGCGTTGCCGCCCGAAGCAGCAGCGGCAGAAGCGCCGTCCGCCGGGGCGGAGGCCGAGGCCGAGGCAGGGCCGGCCGCCTGGCGGCCCAGCACGTCCTGCCAGGCGTCCAGGTCCAGGTGGTCGGTATGCACGTTGGCCGACACCCCCCGCTCCGGCATGACGGCGGACTCGCCCGGCGCCAGGCCGATGCCGATGGCGCCGCGCAGCACGCGGGGCGCCGGCCCCGAATGGTCCAGCACGTAGCTCGCGGAACCGATGCCGCCGATGTCCACCGTCATCTGCTCGCGTACCGGGGGCGCAGCGCCGGCATCCGTGGGCACGGCCGATTCCCGGGCGAGCTGCGACTCGTACCGCACCGGGCGGACCGCATCCGCAGCCTTGCCCAGGGGTGCGGGCAGGTCCAGCGCCATGCCCTGCAGATTGGTCGTCACCAGCACTTCGGGCAGGCCGCGGCGCACGCCCAGGGTCAGCGCATAGGCGGCGCTGCCCGTGGCATGGCGGGCCAGCTCGGGCAGCCCGGGCCACTGCACCGCCTCCCGCAGGCCCTCGGCCGTGGCCACGCCCTGGCCCCGCACCTGCACGGAAGACTCCAGCGCATTCGCACCGGATGCCGCGGGCCGCATGCCGCCTTCGAGCCGCAGTTCGCCGCCCAGCGCCTGCCCCTGCACATTCGCCAGGGTGAAACCGGTGTCGCTGAACTGCACCGCGCCCCGGGTGCGGGTGATGAGGGGCACGTCCGGGGTGATGCGCACATCGTTGCCCGCGAAAGCCAGGCTGCCCTGCACCTTCGACTGGTCGATGTGGCTGATCGGCAGGCTCAGGTTCAGCTGCAGGCCGGCGTTGCCGGTGCCCGTCGCCTGGTCCAGGGCATGCGAGGTGAGGCTCGAGAGGGGCGAAGCGGCCATGAAAGCCAGCATGTCGGCCAGCGGGCCCTGGGCCTGCGCCTGCACGCCCACCACGCTGTGGGCGAGTTCGGGAATGCGCGCCTCCACCCGGTCCACGCGCAGGCGCGGCGTGCCCGCGAAGCTGCCGCTCGCCCCGCGCACCGCCATGCTGGAGCGGTCGAACACCAGTTCACCCGACAGCTGGGTGAGCGCCGGCCAGACCGGATCGCCCGCATGCTGCAAGCCTGGCGGCACGTAGGCATAGGTCACGTCCCGGAGCTTGGCAGCGATGTGGAACTCCCCCTGGCCGGGATGGCTGAACGGGATGTCGTGCAGGTCGCCCTTGACGCGGAACTGCACGCTGGACGCCGTGCCGGCCGTCACCGCATCGCGCACGTAGTGCCGGGTTTCGGCGGGTATGGCCAGCGGCAGGTAGCGGTGCACGCGCGTGCCGTCGGCGCGGCGCAGCTCACCGCCCAGGTCCAGCACGCCCGGGAAGCGGGAGCGGCTGGAAGACTTCCTGGGGTCGCCGGTGGTCCAGGCCACGCGGGCCTCTCCCTGGGCATCGGCATTCGAGAACTGCAGGTCCGGCACCTGGAGCGCGATGCGCTCGCCCTCCACCTGCCAGCGCACGCTGGCGGACAGCCGCTCCAGGGGCACGGTGGGATCTTCGAAAACTTCCGGCAGCGCCAGGGCGCCGTCCTCGATCGACACGGACGCCTTGCCGCCCGACTGGGTAAGCTCGAAATCCACCGCGGCACCCCGCACGCCCGGCATGCCCGAGGTCTTCACCGCAGCGCCGTCGGCCAGCGCCAGGCCCGCGACCCGGCCCCGGGCCTGGTACTGCCGCGGGGCATCCAGCGGGCCGTGCCAGTTCGCCTGGATCTCCTCCACGATGCCCCGCGGACCGAACCGGCCGAGCGCCCCATGCAGCGCATCGCCCAGCGGCAGGCGGCTGGCGATCTGGGACAGCGCCGCCAGGTCGAGCCGGTCGGCGCGCAGTTCGCCCTGCTCGCGCCCGGGCGCGCGGGGGTCCCTGCCGGCCTGCCGGATGGACACATTCCCCCCGGGCCAGCGCAGGCCGTCGCTGGTGAGGAACTGCAGCCCCTCGGTGGACGCCTCGAAGCCGCCTTCCAGCCAGCGGCCACCCACGCGGCCCGCGACCGAAGCCAGTGCCAGGGGCTCCAGCCCTGCCCCCAGCGTGGCCTCCACGTCCGCCAGCGCCACGTCCGCCGTGCCGCCCGCCACCTCGCCGCGCCGCACGTCCAGCCAGGCGCGCAAGGCACCCCGGCCCCGCGCCACGTCGATGCCTTCGATGTCCGCATGCTGGCGCAGGCGGGAGACGTCCACCCGTCCGAACTGCGCGAACAGCAGGCCGCTCCACTGCCTCCAGGCACCGCCATGGGTGGTGAGCAGCGGCTGCCGGAAGCGGCCCATCAGCGTGAACCGGTCGCCCCAGGATGCGGGCGGCGTGGCGTCCAGGCGCATGGCGTGCCGCCAGCCCCGGTTGCGCAGCACGATGTCCACGTCGGACAGCTCCAGCGGAGGCGCTCCGCGCATCGCATCCGTCCAGCGCACCGTTCCGCCGCGCAGTGCCACCTCGCCCTGCGAAAACACCCAGTCGGCAGCCGCGCCACCGTCACCGGAGCCCGCCCCGCCGCGCAGCCGGATGCCACCCACCACCAGTTGGCCGTCAGCCTCGCGGCGCACGTCCAGCTCGGGCCGCTCGATGTACAGCTGCTCGAATCCCAGGCGCAGCGCCGAGCGCGGCGAGAGCGCCGCCACCACCCGCGGCAGGCGAAGGGCTTCGCGGCCCTGCGGGTCGAGCAGGGCCACGTCTGTCAGTTCGATGGCCGGCACCAGGCCCTCCGAGCGCGCCGACAGCGCCCCGATGCGCACGGGTATCCCCAAGGCCTTCGTGGCCTGGGCTTCCAGCGCGGGGCGCCACTCTCCGATTCGCGGCACAATCCAGCCGTGGAGCACCCCCCAGGCCACAGCGACCAGCAGCCAAAAGGCGATCAGCAGTCCCAGTGACCACCGCGCAATAACCGCCATGCATCGGAGCAGGCGGGAGGGGTGCGGTGTCGTCTCAATCATGGTGGGCTTGGATGTGGCAGGAATTATGACCCGCGCCCGCTGCGCGGGTTCAGCGCCAAAGGGTGTCGGTATGTACAGTTTCAGTGCCTCTTCCTTGCCATATGTCCACACCGTTCGCTGAGCCGGGCGGCGCTCGCGCGGAACACGCCGCCGGAGCTGCCCATTCCCGATTCCACCAGCGCCTGCAGCGCCGCTATGCCGGCGAAACCGGGCTGCTGCCGCCGGGCGCGCCTACCCGCCAGACCATGGCCGAGGCCCTGCAGGCCCTGTGCGCGCGCGGGCACGACACGGGCGCCGCCCTGCGCGTGCTGCGGCAACTGGTCATGGAGCGGCTGATCCGGCTGGACTGCGAGGAAGGCGCGCCGCTGGCCGACATCACCCGGGCCACGACCGAGCTCGCGGAACTTTCGCTGGACGAAGCCCTGCGCCACGCACGCCAGGACCTCGACGCCCGCCATGGCCCGCCGCGGGGCCCGGACGGCGGCCCGGTGGCGCTCTGGATCGTCGGCATGGGCAAGCTGGGGGCGCGCGAACTGAACGTGTCCAGCGACATCGACGTGATCTATGTCTATGAGCATGAAGGCGAGACCACCGGAGTGGACGGTGGCCGCGGCCGCATCTCCCACCAGGAATACTTCGGGCGGGCCGTGAAGGCCATCCACGCCCTCGTGGGCGAGACCACCGAGCACGGCTTCGTCTTCCGCATGGACCTGGCACTGCGCCCCAATGGCAATTCGGGCCCGCCGGCCGTCTCGCTCGCCGCCCTGGAGGAATACCTGCAGGTGCAGGGCCGCGAATGGGAACGCTTCGCGTGGCTCAAGAGCCGCATCGTGGCGCCGCGTGACGGCCTCGGCCACCCGGCCGTGCGGGGGCTGCGTGCCGTGGTACTGCCGTTCGTCTTTCGGCGCTACCTCGACTACAGCGTGTTCGATTCGCTGCGCTCGCTGCACCGGCAGATCCGCGACCATGCCGCGAAGCGCAGCGCGGGCCATCCCGAGCGGGCCAACGACGTCAAGCTCTCGCGCGGGGGCATCCGCGAGATCGAATTCATCGTGCAGCTGCTGCAGGTGGTGCGCGGCGGACAGTTCCCGGAACTGCGCTGCCGACCCACGCTGGAAGCCCTGCAGCGCCTCGCGCGCGCCGGCCTCATGCCGCAGGAGACGGCCGACGCGCTGGCCGAGGCCTATACCTTCCTGCGCCGCGTGGAGCACCGCATCCAGTACCTGGACGACCAGCAGACCCACGTGCTGCCCACGCGCGACGACGATCTCGCCTGGATCGCCAGCACGCTGGGGCTCGGCTGCTGCGCCTTCCTGCACCAGCTCGATGCGCACCGCGAACTGGTAGCGCAGGAGTTCGACACGCTGCTGGGCGGCCCCGGCAAGCGCCAGTGCAGCGGCGGCGGCTGCGGCGGGCCGCGCGCGCAATCGGCGCCGGTGCCCGAATTCGACACGCTGCTGGAGCAGTTGCCCCCGAAGGTGCGCGAACGCGTGGCCGAATGGCGCGACCACCCGCGCGTGGCCGCACTGCGCGACGAGGCCCGGGCACGGCTGCTGCGGCTGGTGCAGCGCACGGCGCGCTGGCTGGCCGAAGGCCGCGTGAACGAGGACGCCGCGGTGCGGCTCGTGGCCTGGCTGGAGCCGCTGCTGCGCCGGGAGAGCTATCTGGCGCTGCTGCTGGAGCGCCCGTCGGTGCACGAGCACCTGATGCACCTCCTCGGCGCCGCCCAGTGGCCGGCCCGCTACATGCTGCAGCACCCCGGCGTGATCGACGAACTGGCAGGGGACGCGCTGCTGTCGGAGCGCTTCGTGCCGGCGGATTTCGAGCACGAAATGGAGCTGCGCATCGGCTCGCTGCGCTCCACCGCCGAGGACGACGACGAGGCATTGCTCAATCTGCTGCGCCGCGCCCAGCATGCGGAGACCTTCCGCACCCTCGCGCGTGACGTGGAGCGGCGCATCACCGTCGAGCAGGTGGCCGACGACCTGTCGGCGCTGGCCGACTGCGTGCTGCGCGTGACCGCCGCATGGTGCTGGGACAGGCTGCGCAACCGGCACCGCAACGTGCCGCAGTTCGGCATCATCGGCTACGGCAAACTCGGCGGAAAGGAACTGGGCTACGGCAGCGACCTGGACATCGTCTTCGTGTTCGACGACGACGACGACCGCGCGCCCGAGATCTATGCCGCCTTCGCGCGCAAGCTCATCAACTGGCTCACGGTCAAGACCGGCGAGGGCGACCTCTACGAGATCGACACCGCCCTGCGACCCAACGGCAGTTCGGGCCTGCTGGTCACGAGCTTCGAGGCCTATGCCAACTACCAGCAGCGCCGCGGCAGCAACACCGCCTGGACCTGGGAACACCAGGCCATGACGCGCGCGCGCTTCGTGCTCGGCAGCGATGCGCTGCGCGACCGCTTCGACGCCGTACGCACGGCCGTCATCACGGCCCCGCGCGACGCCGCCGGCCTGCACGCGGAGATCGTCGCCATGCGCGAGCGCGTGCGCGCCGCACATCCGGTGCCTGCGGGGCAGTTCGACGTAAAGCACAGCGTGGGCGGCATGGTCGATGCGGAATTCGCCGTGCAGTACCTCGTGCTCGCGCACGCGGGCGAGCACCCGGGCCTGTGCGACAACGTCGGCAACATCGCCCTGCTGCAGCGCGCGGAGGCCGCCGGCCTGCTGCCCGCGGGCGTCGGCGCGGCCGCCTCGTCGGCCTACCGGACGCTGCGCCAGGTGCAGCACCGCGCGCGGCTGAACGAAGAACCCACGCGCGTGGCACCCGCCACCCTGCACGCCGAGTGCGAAGCCGTGATGGCGCTGTGGCGCTCGGTGTTCGGCGGCATGACGCCGTCGTGATGCGCTGCGGCGGCGAAAGCCGCCGCGATCCTTCGCCGCATGTCACGTCCTTCCGGAGACAAAAGAAGGCGCTTCCCTTATTCCAGCCATAAATGTTAGAACATTGATGCGGGGAAGCTTTTTGGCAACGATACGTTCAAGCGACAAAAACTTACAACATCGCGCCGATGACCGCTGGAGACGCGGACTCATGCCTGCGAAGAGCCCCTGAAGGGGCCACAGCAAAGAGGGAGGGCCATCCTGCCTGTACACGGTCATTCGACGCCTGAGGTGGCACCCTTGGCGCGTCGTGCGCGACTGTACCAACGGACCAGCATAGCAGGCCCTCGCCTGTAGCGATCTGCCGGTCCGTCTCCCATTCCATCGTTGTCAACGAGCCGAACGGAGCAGCCATGCGCGCCAGCCATTCCCCTGTCCAGACCCTTCCACTGACCGCCGCCCAGATGGGCATGTGGTTCGGTACACGTTTCGCGTCGCCCGAGGCCAACTTCAATCTCGCGGAGGCCATCGAGATCCGCGGTAGCTTCGAGCCCCGGCTGCTGCAGCAGGCCTTGCTCACCCTGTGCGCGGAGGCCGACTCCATCCGCCTGCGTGTCGCGGACACGCCCCGGGGGCCGCGGCAATGGCTCGAGGCGGAGTTCGCGGGGAGCATTTCCATGCTCGATTTCAGCGGCGACGGTGATCCCCGGGCTTCGGCAGAGCAATGGATGGCCGACGAATCCTCCCGCCGCATGGACGTCGAGCGGGAGCCCCTCTGGTCCAGCGCAGTGCTCCGCATCGCTCCGGACCACCACATCTGGTACCAGCGCGGGCACCACTACGCCTTCGACGGCTTCGCCGCCGTCATTCTCGCGCGCCGGGTGGCAGACCTGTACACGGCGCTGGTGAACGGCACGGCCGCGCCGGCCGATTCGGAGCTGAGGCCGCTGTCCGTCCTGATCGAGGAGGACCAGGCCTATCGCGACTCCGCGCGTGCCATGAAAGACCGCGAATACTGGATGGAGCGGATGCGTGACCGCCCAGAGCCGCTGACCCTCGCCGAACGGCGCAGCAACAACATCGGCGGGTTGCTGCGGCACACGGCGCACTGGCCTGCGGCGCGCGTCGCCGCGCTGCGCGATGCCGCCGCGCTGCACGGCGCCACGCTGCCACAGGTCCTGATCGCCGCGACGGCCACCTATCTCTACCGGATGACGGGGGTGTCCGACATGGTGATCGGCGTTCCCGTGACGGCGCGCTACAACGACCGCATGCGGCGCGTTCCGGGCATGGTCGCCAACGCAGTGCCCCTGCGTCTGTCCATGCGGCCCGAACTGCCCTTCACGGACCTGCTGCGCGATGTCAGCCAGCAGATGCGCAGGATCCTGCGCCACCAGGCCTACCGCTACGAGAGGCTGCGCACGGACCTGGAACTGCAGGCGAAGGACCACGAACTCTTCACCACCGTGGTCAACGTGGAGCCCTTCGACTATGCACTGCGCTTCGGGGACTGCCCTACCGAGATCCGCAACCTCACCAACGGATCCCTCCGGGACCTCGGCATCTTCATGTACGAGCGCGGGAACGGCCAGGACCTGCGGATCGACTTCGACGCCCATGCCGATCTCTACACCGCTCCCGAACTGGCGGCGCACCATGCCCGGCTGCTCGGCGTGCTCGACGCCTTGACGGACCGTCCCGCGCAGGCCATCGGCTGCGTGGAAGTCATCTCCGCGGATGAACGCCTGGCATTCCTGTCCAGATGCAGCGGCGCGGTCCGCGCGGAGCCCGAGGCCCACCTCGCCGAATTGCTGGATACCGGCCTGTCGAGCGACCCCGGCGCGATCGCGCTGCGCTTTGAAGGCCGCTCCATGACCCGGGGCAAGCTCGACCGCCAGGCCCGGACGTGGGCGCACCGCCTGGCGGCCATGGGCGCCGGACCGGGACGCATCGTCGCGCTGGCGATTCCGCGGTCGCTGGAACTCGTGGCAGCGCTGGTCGCGGTCCTGAGAAGCGGGGCGGCGTACCTGCCGATCGATCCGGACTTTCCCGCCGACCGCCTCGCATTCATGCTGGACGACGCGCAGCCCGCCTGCCTCATGACCACGCGCGAGCTCTCCGGGCGCTTCGATGGCGGCATTCCGCGCTTCCTCGTCGATGCCGCGGACCCGCAGGCCGACCTCCAGCAGCATGCGCATGCCGGCGCCCCGCCGGCCGCAATGCTGCACCCGTCGCACCCGGCCTACGTCATCTACACGTCGGGATCCACGGGCAGGCCCAAAGGCGTCGTGGTCCCCCACTCCGCCATCGTCAACCGGCTGCGCTGGATGCAGGCGGAGTACGAACTGAAAGCCGACGACCGCGTGTTGCAGAAGACGCCCTCGAGCTTCGATGTCTCGGTATGGGAGTTCTTCTGGCCGCTGATCGCGGGCGCCACGCTCGTGATCGCCCGGCCCGGCGGGCACCGCGACCCGGCCTACCTGGCGGACCTCATGGCGCAGGAAGCCGTCACCACCGTCCACTTCGTGCCCTCGATGCTCGAGCTGTTCCTGCAGGAGCATGCGGCGGCAGCGTGCCATACGCTGCGCCACGTGGTCTGCAGCGGCGAGGCCCTGTCTACGCCGCTGGTGGCGCGGTTCCACGGAACCCTGGGGCGATGCGGGCTGCACAACCTCTACGGCCCCACCGAGGCGGCGGTGGACGTCACCGCCTGGGCATGCACGCCCGAGGCATGCGCCGGCGTGGCGCGCATCCCGATCGGACGTCCCATCTGGAACACCCGGATGTACGTGCTGGACCCGGGCCTTCAACCCTTGCCGGTGGGCGCCACGGGCGAGCTGTATATCGCGGGCGACGGCCTGGCGCTGGGCTACCTGAACCGTCCCGCGCTCACCGCGGAGCGCTTCATCGCGGATCCGCACGGGCCGGCGGGCAGTCGCATGTACCGCACCGGCGACCTCGCGCGGTGGCGCGACGACGGCACGCTCGAATTCCTCGGCCGCTCCGACCACCAGGTGAAGATTCGGGGTCTGCGCATCGAGCCGGGTGAAATCGAATCGGCGCTGATGCGCCACCCCGGCGTGCAGCAGGCAGCCGTGGTGGTCCGGGAAGACTCCGGCGGGGACAAGTTGCTGGTGGCGTATTGCGTGCCCGTTGCAGGACACCGGCTGGACGACTTCTCCTTGAAGGCCCATGTAGCGCAGCGCGTGCCCCAATACATGGTGCCTTCCGCCTTCGTCACCCTGGCGGAGCTGCCGCTGGGGCCGAGCGGCAAGCTCGATCGCCGGGCGCTTCCCGATCCCACCGCCTGCGATCCGGGCCTGGACTACGCCGCTCCGCGCACGGAGGCCGAAAAGACCCTGGCGGGGCTGTGGGCGAGCGCGCTGCATGTGGAGAAGGTCGGCATCCACGACAACTTCTTCGACCTGGGCGGGCATTCGCTCATGGCCATCCAGCTCGGCATGAAGATCCGCGAGCACATGCACCCGGATTTTCCGCCGGCCGAACTCTACAGCCGCCACACCATCGCGGAACTCGCCGTCTGGTTCGACAGCAACGGGGGCATGCGCCCCGCCACCGATCTGAAGGCCCAGATCGTGCTGCCCGAGCACATCCGCAGGCCGGACCTGTCCGCGCCACCGGCCCGCCCTCAGCGGGTCTTCCTGACCGGCGCGAGCGGCTTCGTCGGCAGCTACCTGCTCGCCACGCTGCTGCGCGAAACCTCCGCCACCATCATCTGCCATGTACGCGCACCCGACCAGCGCTCGGGCCTGCAACGCCTGCAGCACGTGCAGGCGGAGCGCCGCCTCAGCGGGGCGTGGGATGCCTCGCGCGTCGAAATCGCCACCGGGGATCTCGCCGCGGAGCGGCTCGGCATGACCGACGACGCCATCCGGCAAGTGGCCGAATGCGACGCCATCTACCACTGCGCCGCACAGGTGGACTACCTCCACCCCTACGAGACACTGAAGCCGTCCAACGTGGACAGCGTGGTCACGCTGCTGGAATGGACGGCCCAGGGCCGGCCGAAGGCCCTGCACTACGTCTCCACGCTGGCCGTGATCGGCATGAATCCCGAAACGCCCGTGGTGACCGAGCGGTCCGCCCTGTCCACGCCCGACGGACTGGGAAGCGGCTACGCGAAGAGCAAGTGGGTGGCCGACCACTTGGCACGGGCCGCCCAGGCACGGGGCCTGCCGGTGGCGATCTACCGCCTGGGCGCCGTCACGGGAGACAAGGCGCAGGCAGCCTGCAACGACACCGACATGTTCTGGCGCGTGGCCCGGCTGTATGCGGAGCTGGGGATGTCGCCCCAGCTGGATCTCCCCATCAACCTCACACCCGTGGACGAGGTGGCGAGGGCCATCGTGCGGCTCTCCCACCGGCAGGACTCGTGGGGCGAAGTCTTCCACCTGCTCGGTTCGGATCCGCTGCACGTCAACGACATGGGCGCCGTGTTCCAGCAGATCGGCAGGCCGCTGCAGCCCACGGATCTCGGCAACTGGATGCACCATGCGCAACAGCGCCTGGCCATCACGCAGGATCTCGACCTGGCGGCGCTCCTCACGATCCTGGACGGCTACGACCTTCACAACGCGGTGCCGGCCATGGTCTGCGCCGCGGCCACCCAGGAACGGCTGGAAGCCGCGGAGGCACCCATCCGCTCGGCGGACCGTGACTTGCTGCGGCGCTACTTCGAGAACCTCGGCATCGGCGACGCTGCCGATGCCGCCGGCACGCAACCCGCCGCGGCCCTCGGCTGACGCACGGCAGGAGAAACCGACCATGGCACGCTATCTGCTCGCCGCCACCGCCCTGCCCGGACACGTCATGCCGGTCCTGGCAGTGGCACGGCATCTCGTCCAGCTCGGCCACGAGGTGCGGATCCACACCGGTGGCATCTTCCGCACCCAGGCCGGGAGTACCGGCGCCGGCTTCGTGCCGTTGCTGCCCGGCATCAACCACGATTACCGAGAACTCGGACAGCGGCATCCGCAGCTGCAGCGGCTGCCGCCCGGCCCGCCCCGGCTCGCCTACGGCCTCAAGCACTTCTTCGCCGACGCCATCGCGCTGCAGTACGAAGGCCTGCAGCGCATACTGGACGGCGGCTTCGACGCCGATGCCATCGTCACGGACACGATGTTCTGCGGCACCATGCCGCTGCTGCTGGGGCCGCGCAGCGCAAGGCCGCCCGTGGTCGCGCTGGGCATCAGCGCGCTGGCGCTCTCCAGTGCCGACACGGCCATGTTCGGCTCGGCGCTGCCGCCGCCCGACACCGCCCAGCAGCGACAGCAATACCAGGCGCTCCAGGCCATGGTCCGGCGGACGACGTTCGGCGACGTGCAGCGCCATTTCGACGGCGTGCTGGCGCAGTTGGGGCGCCCGCCGCTTCCGGGATTCTTCGCCGATGCCATGTTCACCCTGCCGGACCTCTACCTGCAGCTCACGGCCGAGGCCTTCGAATATCCGCGCAGCGATTTGCCGGACACGGTCCGCTTCGTGGGCCCGCTGCTCGCGCCGCCCTCGCAGGGCTTCGAGCCGCCGCCGTGGTGGCATGCGCTGGACGATGGCCGCAGCGTGGTGCTGGTCACCCAGGGTACGCTGGCCAACGAAGACCCGAACCACCTGATCGTCCCCACGCTCAAGGCGCTGGCAGGCATGCCGCACCTGCACGTGATCGCCACCACGGGCGGACCCGTGCCGCCCGCGGTGGCGGCGGCAGCCCCCGCGAATGCCCGCGTCCTCGACTTCATACCGTACGACCGCCTGCTGCCGAAAGTGCATGCCATGGTGACCAACGGTGGCTATGGCTCCGTCAACCATGCCCTCAGCCTCGGCATCCCCATGGTGGTGGCCGGAAGCACGGAGGAGAAGCCCGAAATCGCGGCCCGCATCGCCTGGACGGGGGCCGGCATCAACCTCAAGACGGGACAGCCCCCCAGCCGCGCGATCGCGGACGCGGTCCACCAGTTGCTCGGCACCCCCTCCTACCGGCAGCGCGCCCAGGCCATGCGGGAAGCCTTCTCGGGATACGACGCCCTGGCAAGCATCACCCGGGCCCTGGAGAGCCTGACCGGGGCCGCGGAACGCAGCCCGCGGCAGCCGGCCTTCGCGCATCCATGATGGAAACAACTGAAACGGAACCTTCCCATGACCCATCCGCTTGACGACGACAACGGCCTTTTCCTCGTGCTGGACAATTCCGCGGGCCAATCGTCCCTGTGGCCGCACTTCCTGGCGGTACCCGCAGGCTGGACGGCAGTGTTCGGCCCGGAGCGCGCCGAACGCTGCCGCGACTTCATCACAGCCCACGCTCCCGCCTGAACGGCAGCCACCGCCCGGCAGGCGCGGCGGGACGCCACACGGAACGCCAGGCAATTCAAACAAACGTTTGATTGATTGTGATGTAATCCGCGGCCATGCCCGCACGACGCCCACGTTCTGCAGAGACCTCTCTTCCCCCGACCCCCTCTCCAGCCCCGGCTGGAGAGGAGTCGGCATCCCCGCGGGCTCGCCTGCTGTCTGCCGCCCTGCGCCTGTTTTCCGAGCAGGGTTACACCAAGACTTCGGTCCGGGCCATCGCTGCAGCCGCGCATGCCAACGTCGCGGCCGTGAGCTATTACTTCGGCGACAAGGCATCGCTCTACAGTGCCGTCTTCACCGAACCCACGTGGGACCACGAGTCACTGCGCTCCGCCTTCGCTCAGCCCGGCATCACGATGGAAGAGGCGCTGCGGCGCTACTTCCACGCGGCGCTCGCCCCCCTCAGCCATGGCGAACTGGCCCGCCAGAGCGTGCGGCTGCACATCCGCGAAATGCTCGAGCCCACGGGCCAATGGGAGCGCGCGCTGGACAAGGACGTGCGCCAGCCCCATGACGCGCTCGTGCGCCTGCTGTGCCGCCACATGGGGGTCGCCACCGCGGACCTCGCCATCCATCGGCTGGCACTGACCCTCTCCAGCATGGCGTTCCAGCTGTGGGGCCATCGCGACGATATCGAGGCCATCAAGCCGGAACTGCTGGCCACGGCCGAGGCCGTGGAACTCTGGGCCGACCGCATGGTGGACTATGCGCTGGCCATGATCGCGGCCGAGAAAGCCTGGCGGCTTGCCACGCCCAGCGCGGCCAGGGCGCACGCCAGGGCATCCGCCCCACCTGCACCGGCCCGCCGGAAGACGCCGAAACCATGACGCTGACCATCTTTCCCGGCCCACGCCGCCTTCTCTGCGCCGCCGCACTGCTGGCCCTGTCGGGCTGCGCGGTGACATCGCCCGCGCCGCGCGCCGAAGCGGCCATGCCCGCCGGCTGGCAGGCCCCGCTGCCGCACCAGGGCCGCGTCGAAGACCTCTCCCGCTGGTGGGACCGCCTGGGCGACCCGCTGCTCACCGACCTGATCGGCCGGGCACAGGAAGTCTCTCCGGACATCGCCCAGGCACGCTCCCGTGTGGAGCAGGCACGTGCCACCCAGGTGGCTGCGCGCGCCGCGCTGCTGCCGACGCTGGATGCCCAGGGCAATGCCAGCCGGGGCACGAGCCAGCAGGCCGCCGGCCTCGCCACGACCGTCCAGGGCACCGTGCAGGCGGGCTGGGAAGTGGATCTTTTCGGGGGCAATGCCGCGGCCGAGGAAGCCGCCCGCCAGCGTTTCGCAGGCGCGCAGGCCCAGTGGCACGAGGCCCGCGTCTCGGTCGCGGCCGAGGTGGCCACGCAATACGATGCATGGCGCCAGTGCCTGCGGCTGACCGAGGTGGCCGAGTCCGATGCCCGCTCCCGCACGGAGAGCGCGCGCCTGACCGAAGCCAGCGAGCGCGCGGGCTTCACCGCGCCGGCGACGCTGGCGCTCGCGCAGGCCAGCGGCGCCGAAGGCCGGGTGCGCGCCGAGCAGCAGCGCATGACCTGCGACATCGACCGCAAGGGCCTGGTGGCCCTCACCGGCATGCCGGAAGCCGAACTGAGCGCCCAGGCCGCCGCCGCCCCGGCTCCGCAGGCTCTCCCGGACTCGCTCTTCGCCATCGATGCACTGCCGGCCCGCGTCCTGGCCCAGCGGCCTGACGTATATGCCGCCGAGCGCGAGGTGGCAGCGGCCAGCGCCGATGTCGGCAACGCGCGCGCCCAGCGCTTCCCGCGCCTCACCCTGGCTGGCTCGGTCGGCCGGGCGTGGGGCAGCATGGGCGGCACCAGCGTCGCCAGCAACACCTGGTCGATCGGCCCGGTGGGCCTCAGCCTGCCCCTCTTCGATGCTGGGCGGCGTGCCGCCCAGGTCGATGCCGCCGAGGCACGCTACGAGGAAGCCGCGCAGCTCTACCGCGCCAACGTACGCCGCGCGGTCAGCGAGGTGGAACAGGCCCTGGTGCGGCTCGCGAGCACGTCCGCGCGCAGCGCCGACGCCGAGCGCGCCGCGCAGGGCTACCGCGCCTCCTTCGTCGCCACCGAAGCGCGCCGGCGCGGCGGCCTCGCGAGCCTGCTGGAACTGGAGGAGACGCGCCGCACCGCGCTCAACGCCGAAACCGCGCTCATCACGCTACGGCAGGAGCGCATGGCCGCGTGGATCGGCCTGTACCGCGCCGCAGGCGGCGGCTGGGAACCACCCGCGGCCCCCGGCCCGGCAGGCACCTCCGCACCCTGACCCGAACCGTTTCAACGACCGCAACTCCCGGACCTCTTCCATGCTGCGCCTGCGTTCCCGCCCTTCCCTGCTGGCCCTGTCGGCCGCCTGCCTCGCTGCCGCTGCCGGCGGCGCCCTCGTGCTGGCCACGCCCGGCGCCTCCCACGCCGAAGACGCCAAGGGCAAGGAATCTGCCGCACAGGCACCCCGCCCCGCGCTCACCGTGACCGCCACCACGCCACGCCGCGAATCGCTCGCGGCCCGGCTTCCGGCCAACGGCAATGTCGCCGCCTGGCAGGAGGCGAGCATCGGCACCGAAAGCAATGGCCTGCGGCTGACCGAAGTGCGTGTCAACGTGGGCGACACGGTGCGCGCAGGCCAGGTGCTCGCCGTGTTCTCCGCCGATACGGTACAGGCCGAGCTGGCCCAGAGCCGCGCCAGCCTGCTGGAAGCCCGGGCGAGCGCCGCCGAGGCCGCCGCCAACGCCGAGCGCGCCCGCACGCTGCAGGCCTCGGGCGCCCTGAGCCAGCAGCAGATCCAGCAATACACCACCGCGAGTGAAACCGCCGCAGCCCGCGTGGAAGCCGCCCAGGCGGCGCTGTCCGCGCAGCAGCTGCGCCTGAAGCACGCGCAGGTGCTGGCGCCCGACAGCGGCGTCATCTCCGCGCGCACCGCCACCGTGGGCGCGGTGGTGGGCGCAGGCACCGAGCTGTTCCGCATGGTGCGCAAGGGCCGGCTCGAATGGCGCGCCGAAGTCACCTCCAGCGAGCTGCCGCGCGTGCGGCCGGACATCCGCGCCCGGATCACCGCCGCGAGCGGTGCCGAAGTGGAAGGCACCGTGCGCGTGGTGGCGCCCACGGTGGACCCGCAGACGCGCAACGCCCTCGTCTATGTCGATCTGCCCGCCCACCCCGACATCCGCGCCGGCATGTTCGCGCGCGGCGATTTCCTGCTCGCGCAACGCGATGCCCTCACCGTTGCGCAATCGGCCGTGGTCGTACGCGACGGCTTCAGCGCCGTGTTCGAGATCGGCGACGGCGGGCGCGTGGCGATGCGCCAGGTGAAGACCGGCCAGCGCACGGGCGACCGGGTGGAGATCCTCTCGGGGCTGCAGGAACGCGCCACCCTCGTGGAACGCGGCGGCGCGTTCCTCAACGACGGTGACACCGTGCGCGTCGAGGCCTCCGGCGCAGCTGTGCCGGCCGCGAAGAGCGCCAGCACCGCGCGATAGCGCAGAGAAGACAAGAGCAACCCCGCCCATGCCGCATCCGCATTCCCGCCAGAGCCCCGAGAGCCTGCTGCCATGAACCTTTCCGCCTGGTCCATCCGCAACCCCATCCCGGCCGCGATGCTGTTCGTGCTGCTCACCTTCGCGGGCCTGCTGTCGTTCCGCGCGATGAAGGTGCAGAACTTCCCGGACATGGACCTGCCGGTCGTGATGGTCACCGCCGCCCTGCCCGGCGCCGCGCCGGGGCAGCTCGAGACCGACGTGGCGCGCAAGATCGAGAACGCCATCGCCACCACGCAGGGCCTCAAGCACATCACCACCACCCTGGTGGACGGCACGGCCACGATCGCGGCCGAATACCGGCTGGAAAAGCCCGTGCAGGAGGCCGTGGACGACGTGCGTTCGGCCGTCTCCCGCGTGCGCGCGGACATGCCTGCCGACCTGCGGGACCCCATCGTCACCAAGCTCGAACTCTCTTCGCAGCCCATCCTCGCGTTCGCCATCGCGTCCGGCCGCATGGACGACCAGGCGCTTTCCTGGTTCGTCGATGACACCCTCACGCGCCGCCTGCTGGCCGTGCCCGGCGTCGGCGCCGTCGGCCGCGTGGGCGGTATGCAGCGCGAGGTGCGCGTGGCCATCGACCCGCTGCGCCTGCAAGCCCTGGGCGCCACCGCGGCCGACGTCTCGCGCCAGCTGCGTCTGGTGCAGACCGAAAGCGCGGGCGGCCGCACCGACCTCGGCGGCGCGGAGCAGCCCGTGCGCACCATCGCCACCGTGCGCACGGCCCAGGAGATCGCCGCGCTCGACATTCCCCTTTCAGCGGGCGGACACGTGCGCCTGGACCGCATCGCCACCGTCACCGACACGGTCGCAGAGCCCCGCACCGCCGCGCTGCTGGACGGCAAGCCGGTAATCGGTTTCGAGGTCTCTCGCAGCCGCGGCGCCAGCGAGGTCGAGGTGGGCGCGGGCGTGCAGCGCGCGCTCGACCAGCTGGTGGCCGAGCACCCGGACCTGCACCTCACCCGCACGGTCGATTTCGTGGAGATCGCGAGCGACGAGTACGACAGCTCCATGCACCTGCTGTACGAGGGCGCCATTCTCGCCGTGGTGGTGGTGTGGCTCTTCCTGCGCAACTGGCGCGCCACCATCGTCTCGGCCGTGGCGCTGCCGCTGTCCGTGCTGCCCGCCTTCATCGGCATGCACTTCCTCGGCTTTTCCATCAATATCATCACGCTGCTGGCGCTTTCGCTCGTCGTCGGCATCCTGGTGGACGATGCGATCGTCGAGGTCGAGAACATCGTGCGCCACCTGCGCATGGGCAAGTCGCCCTACCAGGCGGCGATGGAGGCGGCCGACGAGATCGGCCTGGCGGTGATCGCCACCACCTTCACCCTGATCGCCGTGTTCCTGCCCACGGCCTTCATGAGCGGCATTCCCGGGCGCTTCTTCAAGCAGTTCGGCTGGACCGCAGCGCTTGCCGTGTTCGCCTCGCTCGTCGTGGCGCGGCTGCTCACGCCGATGATGGCGGCCTACATCCTCAAGCCCATCTCCGGCGAGGAGAAGGAGCCCCGCTGGCTCGCCGCCTACATGCGCGCGTCAGCCTGGGCGCTGCGCCACCGCGTGCTGACGCTGCTCGGCGCGCTGCTGTTCTTCGCGGGCTCGCTCGCGCTCATCCCGCTGCTCCCCTCGGGCTTCATCCCGCCGGACGACAACGCCCAGACCCAGGTGAACCTGGAACTGCCGCCCGGCACCCGCCTCGCCGAAACCCGCGACGCAGTGGCGCAGGCCACGGAGCGCGTGATAAAGGTGGGCCACGTGCGCAGCATCTACACCGCCATCGGCGGCGGCTCCGCGGGTGCCGACCCGATGGCGGGCGGATCGAGCGCGGGCGACCCGCGCAAGGCCACGCTCACGCTGCGCTTCGTGGCCCGCGGCGAGCGCCCGCTCAAGCAGGCCATCGAGCAGGACCTGCGCGCAGCCATGGCGGACCTGCCCGGTGTGCGCGTGAAGATCGGCCTCGGCGGATCCAACGACAAGTACGTGCTCGCCCTCGCCAGCGAGGATCCGCAGGCCCTGGCCGACACCGCGCGCGCGGTGGAGCGCGATTTGCGCACCATCCCCGGCATCGGCAACATCGGCTCCAGCGCCAGCCTCGTGCGGCCGGAGATAGTGGTGCGCCCGGACTTCGCCCGCGCCGCGGACCTGGGCGTCACCAGCAGCGCCATCGCCGAGACGCTGCGGGTGGCCACCGTGGGCGACTACGACCAGAACCTGCCCAAGCTCAACCTGCCCCAGCGGCAGGTGCCCATCGTCGTGCGCCTGGACGACGCGGCCCGCGAGGACCTGTCGGTGCTGGAGCGCCTGGCGGTGCCGGGATCGCGCGGGCCGGTGCGCCTGGGCGAGGTTGCCCGGCTCGAGGTCGGCAGCGGCCCCGCCGTCATCAACCGCTACGACCGCGCCCGCAATGTCAACTTCGAGATCGAACTGGGCACCCAGGGCCTGGGCGAGGTGACCGAGGCCGTGCGGCAATTGCCCTCGGTGCGCCAGATGCCGGCCAGCGTGCGCCTGATCGACGTGGGCGACGCCGAGATGATGGGCGAGCTGTTTTCCAGCTTCGGCCTGGCCATGCTCACCGGCGTGGTCTGCATCTACCTCGTGCTGGTGCTGCTCTTCAAGGACTTCCTGCAGCCGGTGACCATCCTCATGGCGCTGCCGCTGTCGCTCGGCGGAGCCTTCGTGGGCCTGCTGGTCGCCGGCAAGAGCTTCTCGATGCCGTCGCTCATCGGGCTCATCATGCTCATGGGCATCGCCACGAAGAACTCCATTCTGCTCGTGGAGTACGCCATCGTCGCGCGGCGCGACCAGGGCATGGGCCGCTGGGACGCCCTGCTGGACGCCTGCCACAAGCGCGCACGGCCCATCATCATGACCACGCTCGCCATGGGCGCGGGCATGCTGCCGATCGCCATGGCCTGGGGCGACGCGGACATGAGCTTCCGCTCTCCCATGGCCGTGGCCGTGATCGGCGGCCTGCTCACCTCCACCGTGCTCAGCCTGCTGGTGGTGCCGGCCGTGTTCACCTACGTGGACGACTTCGCGCAATGGTTCCGGCGGCGCGTGCTGCGCCAGCGGCCGGCAGACGGCGCGCTGCCGCACCACTAGGAGGCCCGCCCCTGTCTGGCGGAGCATGGCGCTTCGCCTGCAGGCGTGCGGCTTCGCACGCCGCGCGGCGGCATCCGCCCCGGTTCGCGACCATAGAGCCTGAGAGACTCTGAAGACGTGAGCCATGCGTGCCAGCCATTCTGCGGGCATCCGCCCGCCCCTTCCCTCCGCCGACTCTCCGACGCCGCAGCAGAGCGCGGACGATGCGGTACCTCGGCGGCGCCAGAGCCTGCAGGCCCCGGAGGGCCTCGCAGCCCGTGGCAGAACCGGCGCGGATGCGATCTATACGACCGACCACCTCGTGCAGCTCCCGAAGCAGGGATGGCTGAGCCGGCTCAAGACCCGCTGGAAGACGGGCAAGACCACGGCCAGTGCCAGCCTGGGGCCGATGGCGGCGGGCATGCAGACCCAGCATCCGGCGGGCAGCCAGAACCAGGTCCAGGCGCCCCGGTTCAGCGGAGACGGCACCGTTCCCCTGCCCCACGCCACGCGGACCGGGCTGGCCCAGGCCGTGCAGCAGGCATTGCAGCAGGTAGAGGCGGGTGCCGCCACCCCGGAGGCTGCGGGGGCCGCCGGCCCGTCGATGTCGCCCCGCGGCACTGCGGCAAGAGCGCGGTACTGGGCGCAGCAGGCGCTGTCCGTCCTCGCCATGGGCAAGGGTCCCGCCAGCGTGCCCGGCGACGTGCTGGCGATGCTCTACGACGCCGAAGGCCTGAACGGCGACCAAGGGGCCGAAGGCAGCGCCCGATCCGAACGCTCCGTCCTGCTCGGCCACATGCAGGGGCTGGTCCACGCAGAGAAGGCCAAGGCGGCCATCCATCTCGCCGCCCAGGCGGCCCTTCCCGGCGGGGAGCGTGTCGGCACCGACGGCGCCCTGCAGCGGCTGACCGAGGCCAGCCAGGCCGCCGCCCGGCGCACGAAAAACGAGGCGAACGCCCTCAACGCCCGCAGGATCGCCGATCTGGTGCAGGGCGTTCCGGCGCCTTTGCAGCACCGCCTGCAAACGGCGGCCGACACCCTGGCGGCGGCACTGAACCACGGAGCCAAGGTGCCGGACGTCCTCGGCGTCGACCTGCTCGTGCGCACCGCGCGCGCCACGTTCGCG
Organism: Paracidovorax cattleyae; assembly: GCF_900104515.1. Lineage (GTDB taxonomy): Bacteria > Pseudomonadota > Gammaproteobacteria > Burkholderiales > Burkholderiaceae_C > Paracidovorax > Paracidovorax cattleyae. The sequence continues at coordinate 37,780 of NZ_FNJL01000006.1, read as the reverse complement.
GACGACCCCGCGGGCCTGGTGGACGCGATGGAGGGCATTGCGCGCAGCACCCCGGCGCAACTCGTCGGCCTGGTGCACGCCGCCTTCCAGGTGCCTGCTCCCACGGCAGAGACACGGCAGGAACCCGGTCCGCTGCAGCAGCCGGTATTGCGGCTCGCCTGCGCGCTGGCCCGCCCGTCCGGAGGCCAGCGGATGCTCGCGTGGATGACGGCGCCGCCCGCCACGGGCGCCACGCAGGAGGCCCTGCGCGTGGCGATGTCCGCCGTGCTGCAGCTGCAGGCGCCCCCGCAGGCAGGTCCGAAAGCTCCAGACGCGCCCGACACCGCGCTGCTGAAGGCCGCGGTGACGCACGCTGCGCGTGAGGCCGGGGCGCCAGACACGGCGGCGCCATCGCCCGCCGAGGCACGCACGCAGCGCATCGCCTACCGCTGCGTGCAAAACGGCTTCCTGTCGCGCGCGCCCGGCTCCAGCTACGACCGCGTGCGCAGGCGCCTGCAGCAGTTCAGCGACGGCAGCCTCGAACAGACCGCGCAGCGCAATGCGCGCGCGGCGTCGGGTCGCCTGGGCCGTTTTCAGAACTGGCTGACGGGCGGATTGCCGAAGGCCGTGAATCGGTCTTCGAACGGCATGGAAGGGCTGCTGGCCCGCACCCTGCCGGCCATCGCCGCCTCGCTGCCCGGCGCGCAGCCCACGATGTGGCGCAAGTCCGTGATGCGCCAGATGACCACCGCCGCCAGCGCCAACGGCCTGCTGCCGTCGCGGGACGAGGCCGTCGCGTCGCTGCACCGCACAGCCGCCGACGTGCGCACCCACCTTCAAGAACGCTCGGGGCCGCACGCCGCCCCGGCGGAAACGCTGATGCTGGCGGTCCTGCGGCAACTGGGGTTGGGCACGAGCGCCGCGCCACCTTCCCAATACACGCTCAAGCACCTGAAGCCGGACTTCTTCCGGGCGGTCGAGGCCAGCCTGGACGACGGCGGCACGGCCCGCCTGCTCCCCACGCTGCAGGCGCAGTGGCAAGCGCTGCGGAACGCGCGCCCCAACGCCGGACACCTTTTGCGGATGCTGGGCGGCCACATCGATCTGCGGGCGGCGGCCACCGGCACCCTGTTGCCCACGGCCGTGCCCGGCCAGGTGGCCCGCGGCGAGCGTACCGACGCCCTGGCCCGTGAAGCCATCGACGCCTTCGCCGGGCTCGCCGCCGCAGCAGCGGGGGCATCCGGCAGCGAATCCCCGCAGACCCAGGCGCTGTCGCGTCTCATGCAGGCCACCGCTGCGGTGCTGCCCGGGGTGAAGCCCCCCGCGGCGCTGCAGGCACTGCGCATCGAGACCTTCGAGGCCGTGGAAACCCGGCTCGCCCGCGACTGGCAGGACACCCTTCCGCCCGGAGAGCACCCCTCCTTCGACGACGCGCGCAGCCACGTCATCGGCTCCTGGCCGGCTTCGGTACAGGCCGCGTGGAAGACGATGAAGACCTCCGCGCCCGACGCCGGCCGCCTGATGCGCGCCCTCGCCGACAGCGCAGGTGGGGTGCGGTGGGGCCCTCCGCGGTACGACGGCGCAGCGCCTTCTTCCAGCCGCCCCCCACCCCATTCCGTGGCCGATGCGCTGGAGCGGGCCGCCCCCGCCCTGCAGGCACTGCAGGCGGACGTGCACGTGAACCGCTTCGAACAAGCCGTCTCCGACACCGTGACGCTGTTCAATGACCTGCGTGGCCCGGACGATGCGGCCGAGGTGATGAAGTCGTTCGCCCACCGCGTCAGCCTGGGCGAGAAGATCCGAGGTGGCGATACCCGCCAGGGCCGGGTGGAACTGGGCCAGGCCGTTTCGGTGACCACCACCGCCCCGGAACTGCTCGCGCCGATCGCGGGTTTCGGCATCGGGCACGAACGCTCGATGAACCTGAACATGATCGGCGCGGCCATGCAGATGCAGATCGGCACCGCGGACTCCCGGCATGCGCGGCTGGGCCTGCGGGCAGGCCTGCGGGGTGCGCTGGGGAACACGGACCACGAATTCAACCTGGGGAACGACCAGGCCGGCATCGCCCTGCGGTTCGACCTGCGCCTGGAGGCCGGCGGCGAATCCTCCACGAGCCGCGGCGTGAGCCTGCGCATGCAGCGCACGGGCGGCCATGAAGACGCCCTGCGGCGCCGGTTCGCCGATGCGCTCATCTCGCTGACCCGCGGCGGGCATCCGCCCGGAGCCGAGGGCGGCGAAGACGGGGGAGACGCCCTGGCGCTGCTTCTGGAGCACTACCCCGATCTGGTCGTGGCCGAACTCTCCAACACGCGGTTCACCCGCTCGTCCGAACTGGCCTTCGGCGCCAACGCGACGGCCCGGGCACGGGGATTCCCCAGCCGCACGGACCACGACCGCAAGGCCACGCACCGCGCCCTCGGCATCGGCGCGCAGGCGGGCGTCGCCAGCAATACCCAGCGCTACCACTCCGTACAGATGGAAAGCCGCTCCGGACTGAACGTGGCAGAGTACAAGCTGTCCGCCCAGCACCGCGTCAATGCCCGGGTGGCCGCGGGCGCCAGCATCGGCCTGGTGCCCGCCTCGCGGCACGACCCGAAAAAGGCGGCCCAGGTGCGCGGCGCCAGCGTCGACTTCCGCAAGCAGCTGGCCGGCGACGCCGTGGCCACCACGCTGCGCGTGACGACCCGCCACGGAGAAACCTGGGCGGACCAGACGCAGATGATCCGGGAGTTCGAAAACCTCGACGACTTCCTGGAAGAACTGGAGCCCCGGCAGCACCAGTACGTGGCCGCCCTGGCCGCGCGCGACGGCGTGCCCGGCGCCACGGACGCCGAGAAGGCCGGCCGCGCCTGGCTGCGGCTGCAGGACACCCTGGTGCAGGCCGCTGCCGCGAGGGCACCCGGCATGACGTTCTCCGTCGTGACCAAGATGCGCCCCGAGACGGCGGAGGCCTACGACAAGTTACAGGGCCTGGTCCAGGCCGCGGCCGAAGCCGGCGACACGCCCCGCGCGAATGGCTACCGCAACGAAGTGCGCACCCTCCTGGAGAGCCACGACGCCTGGATCGCCAACAACCTGCAGATCAAGACGAAAGCCGGCGACGAGATCGCGCAGACGGCCACGCTCGGCATCCTGCAGGGCAAGGCCTCCGCGGACACCACCCGACTGCACGAATTCCTGCCGGCCGGTGCCCAGCAGGTGGGCCGCAGGCCGCAACTGCATACCGCCGCACCCGAAGACCATTCGGTCCGCTGGACTCCACGGATGCTGCCCCGGGAGCCCCTGGCGCGCGACCACGCCGCCACCGCACTGCCCGCTCCGGCCGCCGATCCGTCGCAGGTGTGGCGCGCCCGGGCCGAGGCCCAGGCGGACAGGGAAATGGCCCAGGCCCGGCTCCAGGCCCGGCGCCAGACACAAGGACAAGACGCGCCCGTACAGGTCTCTCCCCTTCGCGGCAGGCGTGCGACGCCGGACGAACTGCGCAGGATCCAGGAAGCGCTGGCGCAGGGCCGCCACGGCCCGCAGGCCCCATGGCCCCCCGGGCCGGACCATCCCCGCTATCCGCTGCCGCTGCCGCCTCGCCGCTGATCCGCTCGCCCGGGAAGCCCCCAACAGCCGGGGGAATCCCGGGGTTGCCGCGGCTTTCACCCCTGGCCCGTGCACCGATAATGGGCGACCCGCCATGAACCTCGTTGCGCTGAACATCGACACGATCCCCCTCGGGCACCCGCTGCCCTTCGTGCTCCGGGGTGCCAGCGGGGTGCTGCTCGCGCAGCGTGGCTACGTGATCCGCAACCGCGAAGAGCTGGACCTGATGGTGGCGCGCGGCCTGAGCCTGTGCGTGGACACCGACGAGTCGGGCGACAGCCACCGCGCCTACCTGGCCCAGTTGCAGAAGATGCTGCTCACGGACACCTCACTGGGCCAGATCGCCGCGATGAAGATCTCCGCCGGCACGTCGGCCTCGCGGGAGAAGGCGAACGCGGGCAACGGGCCGCCGGACTGGCCCGAACTGCAACTCCGCGCGACCCAGTTGCTGCGCGCACCTCCAACGGCGGCCGAGTTCGGCGAGCGCTTCGACGCGCTGCACGGCGAACTTGCCCGCCACTGCGCGGCCACGCCGGACGCGACGCTGCTCGCGCTCATCTACGTGTCGGGCCAGGAAATGCGGCAGTACAGCGGCACGCATGCCATGCTGGTGGCCTGCGTATGCATGATCGCCGCCGCGGAGCACCTGCGCTGGCCGGTGCCCAAGGTCCTGCAACTGGGCCGCGCGGCGCTGTCGATGAACATCGCCATGACCACGCTGCAGGACCAGCTCGCCGTCCAGACCCAGCCGCTGACCGCTCCGCAGCTGGCCGAGATCGAAAACCATGCCGTGCGCTCCGAGGCCCTGCTGCGGCAGCTCGGCGTGGGCGACCCGGTCTGGCTGGAAGCCGTACGCACCCACCACCACCGTGCTCCCGGCCCCCTCTCGTCCAAGAGCGAGGCCCAGCAGATGGCCCGCCTCATCCAGCGGGCCGACATCTTCGCCGCGCGCCTGGCGCCCCGCGCATCGCGGGCTCCCATGCCCGTCACCGCCGCCATGCAGGCTACCTACTACGACGAAGCCCACCAGGTCGATGAAGCAGGGGCGGCTCTCGTGAAAGCCCTGGGCGTCTATCCGCCAGGCGCTTTCGTGCGTCTGGCCAGCCAGGAAGTTGCCGTGGTGCTGCGCCGCGGCGCCAGTGCCACCACGCCACGCGTGGCCGTTGTGCTCAACCGCAGCGGCATGCCGACGGGCGAACCGATCCCGCGGGACACGGCCCAGTCGGCCTGGAAGATCACGGGTGCCGTGGCGCTGCGCGACGTGCGGGTGCAGCTGCCTCTCCCGCGCCTGCTGGCGCTGGTGTGAGCGCAGCTTCCGCTTGCCACGCGCACGCCTTCTGGACTACCGTCGCTGGCGGCCGTACCGCGGCCCTTCGCAACATCCATATCGGGAGATTCGCCATGCACCGCCTGACCGCCCCGCTGATCCTCGCGCTCGCGGCATCCGCAGCGCTGCCGGCCGCCGCTCAATCTGCTTCCGCCGCACCGGCCCCATCCCCGAAAGAGGCTGCGCCATGCCCTGCCGTCCTGCGCCACACCATGCCCCGCTTGCAGGACGAAGCGCCCCAGGACCTTTGCCAGTACAAGGGCCAGGTACTGCTGGTAGTCAACACCGCCAGTTACTGCGGATTCACCGGCCAGTACGAGGGCCTGGAGGCCCTGCACGCCCGTTACAAGACGCAAGGTTTCGCAGTACTGGGCTTTCCGTCGAACGATTTCGCCCAGGAAACCGGCAGCAATGCGCAAATCGCTGACTTCTGCAGCAACACCTTCGGCGTGCGGTTTCCCATGTTCGCCAAGAGCAGTGTCAAGGGCGCAGACGCGTCACCCTTCTACCGCGAACTGGCCGCGCAGGCCGGCGAGGCGCCGCGCTGGAACTTTCACAAATACCTGCTCGACCGCAATGGCAGGGTGGTGGGTAGTTTCGGCAGTTCGGTCGTTCCGGACGACCCGAAGATCGTGCGTGCCGTCGAGCAGCAGTTGAAGCTTTTTCGCTAATTCGCTACGTTTTTCGGTGTCATATTCCAATATGCGGAAATCTTACATTTTCTGATGCTTTTGGCGCTTAGATCGCTGGAACTTTGCCGAATTGGCACTAATCTATCGCCCATGGACAAGTTAACTGCACTTGTTCTGCATGTTGAGTTTTCCAGTTTCTCGTTGCGAAGCCTTTCGGACCTGTCCGACTGAAATCCTGAAGCGCTTCTCCTCCCTCCCTCTCTAATTCGTTTCGGGACGCTTCGCAACTTTTTTTTATTCCAGCTGCAAAAAAGCGCGCAACCGCAAGGTGCGCGCTTTTTGGCTTTCGGGGGCTGCCGCTGAAGGGATTTCAGCGGGGCCGGGTCTCCGCGAAGCTGGGCCGCTGCACGAGCTTGTCGAGCAGGCGTGCCAGGTTGGGATGCTCGGTCCGCCAGGCGATCTCCGGAAACCGGAACTCCAGCCAGTCCAGCGCGCATCCCACCGCCACATCCGACAGGCTCAGGTGGATCCCGCTGCAGTACGGCTTCTCGCCCAGCCCCTGGGACATCGCCTTGAGGCCGGCATGCACCTTGCCGAACTGGCGGTCGATCCAGGCCTGGCTGCGCTCACCGGCCTGGCGGTCCTTCCAGCTGGCTTCCAGCCGGGCCAGCACGCCGGCATCCATCACGCCGTCGGCCAGGGCTTCCCAGGTCTTGACCTCCGCGCGCTCGCGACCCTGGGTGGGGATGAGCTTTCCCACGGGCGACAGGGTGTCCAGGTATTCGACGATGACACGCGAATCGAACACCGCCTCGCCGCCCTCCATGACGAGGCAGGGCACCTTTCCGAGGGGGTTGGATGTGGCGATCGTGGTGTCGTCGGCCCAGACGTTTTCCTCGATGAAGCGGTAGTCCAGCTTCTTCTCGGCCATCACGATGCGCACCTTGCGCACATAGGGACTGGCAGAGGATCCGATGAGTTTCATGGTGTGATTCCGGGCGCGGGCAGGACAGGAGAGAACGGAGAACGAACGGGCGGCCGCCGATTCTAGGCGGCCGGGCGTACTCGCGCAGCATCGAACGGGACGCGGGTGCGGCGCCTGCGCCACGGCCGGCACCTACAATCCCGGCCCATGAGCCTGTCCACCATCACCGCCCTCTCTCCGCTCGACGGCCGCTATGCCGCCAAACTGTCCGCACTGCGCCCCATCATGAGCGAGCACGGCTACATGCACCGCCGCGTGCAGGTGGAAGTGGCATGGTTCATCGCGCTGTCGGACGCCGGCTTCGAGCAGTTCAAGCCCCTGACCACCGGCGCGCGCGCCTACCTGCTGGGCCTGGTGAAGAATTTCTCCGAGGCCGACTCGCAGGCCATCAAGGACATCGAAAAGACTACCAACCATGACGTGAAGGCGGTCGAATACTGGATCAAGTCCAAGTTCGAGGCGCGTCCCGAGCTGGAGAAGGCCGCCGAATTCGTGCACTTCGCCTGCACCAGCGAAGACATCAACAACACCAGCCACGCGCTGCAGCTGCGCTCCGGGCGCGACCAGGTCATCCTGCCCGGCCTGGACCGCGTCGTCCTGAAACTGCGTGAAATGGCGCACTCCTACGCCGAAGTCCCCATGCTGAGCCGCACCCACGGCCAGACCGCCAGCCCCACCACCGTGGGCAAGGAACTGGCCAACGTGGTCGTGCGCCTGCAGGCGGCCTGCGACCGCATCGCCGGCGTGAAGATGCTGGGCAAGATGAACGGTGCCGTGGGCAATTACAACGCCCACCTCTCGGCCTGGCCCGACTTCGACTGGGAAGCCTTCAGCAAGAAGGTCGTCGAGACGCCCGAGCCCCTGGGCCTGGGCCTCACCTTCCAGCCCTATTCCATCCAGATCGAGCCGCACGACTACATGGCCGAGCTGTTCGACGCCATCGCCCGCGCCAACACCATCCTGGTCGATCTCTCGCGCGACATCTGGGGCTACGTCAGCCTGGGCTACTTCAAGCAGCGCCTGAAGGCCGGCGAGATCGGCTCGTCCACCATGCCGCACAAGGTCAATCCCATCGACTTCGAGAACGCCGAAGGCAACCTGGGCCTGGCCAACGCGCTCCTGCGCCACCTGTCCGAGAAGCTGCCCGTCAGCCGCTGGCAGCGCGACCTCACCGACAGCACCGTGCTGCGCAACATCGGCGTGGCCATGGGCTATGCCGCCCTCGCCTACACCTCGCTCATGACCGGACTGAACAAGCTGGAGCTGAACGAGGAAGCCCTGGCCGCCGACCTGGACGCCAGCTGGGAAGTGCTGGCCGAGCCCATCCAGACCGTCATGCGCCGCTACGGCGTGCAGGGCGCGTACGAAAAGCTCAAGGAAGTCACGCGCGGCAAGACCGTGACGGCCGAGGCGCTACACGCGCTGATCGCCGGCCTGGAGATCCCCCAGGCCGACAAGGACCGCCTGCTGGCCATGACGCCGGGCAGCTATGTCGGCAAGGCCGCCGAACTCGCCCGCCGCGTCTGAGCATGGCCATCAAGTCCACCATCTTCAAGGCGAACCTCGCGATCGCCGACATCGACCACGGCTACTACGCCGACCACGCCCTGACCCTGGCGCGCCATCCGAGCGAAACCGACGAGCGCATGATGGTCCGGCTGGCGGCGCTGGCGCTCAACGCCTGGCAGTTGCAGGCCATGTGCCAGGGGGACGGCACGCTGGCCTTCGGCGCCGGTCTGTCGGACCCGGACGATCCGGACGTGTCCATCACCGATTTCACCGGCCGCAAGCGCCTGTGGATCGAAGTCGGCCAGCCCGAAGACAAGCCGCTGGCCAAGGCCTCCTCCAAGGCGGATGCAGTGCTGGTCTATTGTTTCCACCACGCGGCCGAGGTCTGGTGGAAGGGCATCGAGGGCAAGCTCACGCGGCAGGACAGGCTGCAGGTCTGGCGCCTGCCCACCGAGGCGTCGCAGCAGCTCGCCTCCCTGGCCGAGCGCAGCATGCAACTGCAGGCCACGGTGCAGGAAGGCGGCCTCACGCTGAGCAGCGGCCTGGGCAGCGTGCACCTGGAGCCCGTCCGCTGGAAGTGAGCAGGACCCTCCGTGGTCCACGGCGCTCAGGGTTGGTCGGCCACGGGCATGAGCGCCCCGCAGTTCCAGCACTGCTCGAAACCGCCTTCGATCCATTCGCCGCATCCGGGGCAATGCCAGCGCCGCTGGGGCAGATCCGCCAGGGCCTGCAGCAGGCGCCGGGCCTGCGGCGCATGCTCCTCGTGCTCGAGCCAGATTTCCGGCAGGCACTGGTCGGGCGGCAGTTGCCCCGCCGCCGCCAGCAAGTGCTGGCGCTGCACCGTGGCGGGCATGCCGCCCTCGCTCAGCAGATCGGCCCACAGCGTGGCGATGGCGATGTTCGGGGCCTGGGTCAAGCGCAGCATGCGGCCAGCTTAGGTGGTTCCACGGCGCGTGTCACGCGGGACCGCGCAGGCTACGGGCCCGGGCGCCCGGTCTCCGGGGCCTGCCGTCCCTCCGCGGCCCGCTCCGCATAGCGGTTGAAGCGCCAGGCCGTGTTCTCGATGGTGATGCGCCGCCACACGGCACGCTTTTCGGCCGGCCCCATCGCCAGCCAGTGCTGCACTTCGGCGAAGCTGCGCCCGCATCCCTTGCAATGATCGTCGCCCTGGCTGGTCGAGCAGATGGCGATACAGGGCGTGTCGGGCGTCGTCTCGTACCACGCCAGCCAGGCCGCCATGGCATCGGCGGGCAGCGAGGCGTACTCCACCTCGTCCACCCGCGCATAGACCATGCGGGCATACACCTCCGCGAGCGCCTGGAGCTCGGGCGCCAGCGCCAGCCCCGCGCCCGCCGGCGCACGGGCGCGCCAGTGGTTGATCGCGGATTCGATATCGGTGATGTGCAGGGCGGCCATGGACACGCGGCAAAAAGGCGGCCGATCTTACCCGCGGCGGCCGCGGGCCGCGCCGGCGCAGTGCCATGGGCCCGCGGGCTCTCCGGGTTAGCACCAGCACTCATGAAAAAATAGCAGGAAAACCAATAGAGCCGGTCATCTGCAGCGCATTTCTCTTGAAGCATGCTGCCGCCGTGCCGCACTTCCGCCTTGCCGCGCCGCGCAGGGCTGTGTTCCAATGCGGGCTTCGAGGGGGAGTAGCTCCCGGTCCCGGCGCGAAGGCATGTCCCGAGCCGCCGGCACTGTCGGTCATGTCGTCAATACGAAGCCGCAAGGCTTCCGGCATTTCCGGGTCCTGGCGGAGCCGCATGGCCCGCCGGCCGAGCAAGACCTTTGAAAGGCCCGTCACAGGCCGTTCAAGGCCATGCACTCCCCGGCATGGGCGCCCGCATCGCGGCGCACATGCCCTCCAGCTTCCTTGACGGCCCCCAGCGGGCCTGAACGTCTGTGGAATCGCCGGTCCCGCCCCATGCGGCCGCGCGGCCTATCGCCAAAATGACAACGAGGAATCTATGGAATTTTTGACATCGCCCGAGTTCTGGGTCGCACTGGGGCAGATCATCATCATCGACATCCTGCTGGGTGGCGACAACGCGGTGGTGATCGCCCTGGCCTGCCGCAAGCTGCCGCCCGCGCAGCGCACCAAGGGCATCATCTGGGGCACCGCCGGGGCCATCGTGCTGCGGGTCATCCTCATCGCCTTCGCGATGACGCTGCTGAACCTGCCGTTCCTGAAGTTCGTCGGCGCCATCCTGCTGGTGTGGATCGGCATCAAGCTGCTGGCCCCTGACGAAGAAGGCCACGGCGACGTGGCCGGCAGCGACAAGCTCTTCGCCGCCATCAAGACCATCATCGTCGCCGACCTGGTGATGAGCGTGGACAACGTGATCGCCATCGCCGGCGCCGCCCAGAACGCGGGTGACCACTCCATGCTGCTGGTGGTGCTGGGCCTGCTGATCTCGATCCCGATCATCGTCTGGGGCAGCCAGCTGGTCATCAAGCTCATGGAGCGCTTCCCGTTCATCATCGTGGCCGGCGGCATGCTGCTGGGCTGGATCGCCGGGGGCATGCTGGTCACCGACCCGGCCCTGGCCAATCCCGACCGCTGGCAGTGGATGCTCAAGCTCCCGCAGAGCGACGTAGTGAAGTATGGTGCGAGCGTGGCCGGGGCGCTTCTCGTGCTGATCGTGGGCAAGGCGATCGCCTCGCGCCGCACGGCGGCCGTCTCCCACGGCTGATACCTGGGGCCCGGTGAACTCCGGGCCCGCCCGCGATTCGACCCTTCATCATCGACCAACGCCCATCACCCGACAGGAGAGCCCTCATGGACAAAGTCATCGTGTACGTGGACGACGCAGCCTATGCGCAGCAGATCCTCGCCCCCCTGGCGGCCTGCGCCCATGCGCCCGGCACCCATTGGGTGGTCGTGGCCTGCGCCCCGCGCATGACCCACCGCATCAGCAAGTGGGTCAGCCACAGCGCCCGCGAGAACTGGCGCGCCAAGTGGGCCGGCAAGCTGTTCTCCCAGGTCCTGCCCTGGCTGCAGGCCGGCGGCAGCACCATCACCACCGTGCTGGCCAAGGGCCCGCTGCCAGACCTGGCGGCCGAACTGCAGGCGGAGCACGGCAGCGCGCAGATCGTCGATGCCCGACGCCCCAAGCAGGATGCCCATGCGCCGCAGCCCGCCGCCGCGCCGGCCGCCCAGCCACTGGTGGTGCGCAAGCCCGCGCCCCGACGCTGGTCCCTTCCCGGCACGCTGGCCAGCCTGGGGGCGCTCTTCCTGCTGTTCGCCGAACAGCCCTGAGCCGCGGCAGGCGCCCGGGCGCTGCCGCCCGCCGGCCTGCGGCAGCGCCGGGACGGCACCCCGGTGCTATCCTCCTGCGCCATGAAACTCCTCCTGAAATGGCTGCTCAGCGCCGCCGCGCTGCTGTGCGTGACCTACCTCTACGGCGGCGTCGAGGTGCGCAGCTTCGGCTCCGCCATGGTGGCGGCCTTCGTCATCGGGCTGTTCAACGTGGTGCTGCGGCCCGTGCTCGTGGTGCTCACCCTGCCGGTGACCATCGTGACGCTGGGCCTCTTCCTCTTCGTCATCAACGCGCTGATGTTCTGGGCGGCGGCGTCCGTGCTGGGCGACAGCTTCCAGGTACACGGCTTCGGCGCTGCGCTCATCGGCTCGCTCATCTACACCGTGCTGGGCATGCTCATCGAATCAGCGCTCGGCGGCCTGTTCCTTAAGAAGTGATTCGGTGGCGCGCAGGCGCGTCTCGATGATCGATGCCTCGATGTACTCTGCGGCATCCCCGCCACGGCTCCCGGTCTTGCGCGCCATGTCCTGGCCAGCCTTGAAGCGGTCCACCGCCGCCGCATAGTCGTACCGCGCCACGTGCGCTTCCGCCTCCGCGCGGACGGCCCGCAGCGGCTGCCCCTGCTGCTGCCACACCGCGGCGAGCAGATACCACACCGACGCATCGCGCGGATGGTTCGTCACCCAGGTCTGCAGCGTGCCCGTCATGGGCGCCGCCCGGGTCTGGCGCAGCAGCGCCTGCGTGCGCAGGATCATCTCCGGCCGCCCCAACCCGCCGGACGCCGCGGCGGATGCGCCCCGGCCCGGACCGGTCACGGATTCCAGTGTCAGTGCCGCGCCGCTCCCGGATGCGGAAGCCGGGTCCCCGGCCTGGGAATCCGCTGCGGGAATGAGGGCCAGTTGCTCCAGTGCCGCGTCCGCCTGCCCCCCCGCCAGTTCGATCTCCGCGCCGAGCAGATGGGCTTGGCGCGTGCCCGCGGCATCACCCCGCGCGGCCTCCAGCAGCGACCGCTGCGCGGCCCGCGCCGCCGCCATGTCCTGCAGCTGCAGCGCACTCAACGAGGCCGCATACCAGGCACCCACCCGCCGCGGCAGCGACTGCGTGCCGAAGCCGCCCGCCTGGGGCTCGTTCACCCACTGCCGCCAGACATCGACACCGGGCCGGGACAGCACCCGCGCCCGGGCGGCCATCATGGCGTGCTCCAGCGTCGGGCCGGGCGCAGGCGACCGGGCCACGGCCGGGGGGATGCGCGCATGCAGGTCCGCAATCCGCTGCGTGGTGAGCGGATGGCTGCGCAGGTAGGGCCAGCTGCCGTTGTCATTGATGCGGTTGGCCTGCTGCAGCTTGTCGAACATCGACACGAAACCCTGCGGTGCGAAGCCCGCGGGGGCCATCAGGCCATAGCCGACGCGATCGGCCTCCCGTTCCATGTCGCGCGAGAAATTGAGCTGGTTCTGCACGGCCAGTGCCTGCCCGCCGACCAGCATGGCCTGCCCCGCGCTCGGGTTCTTCGTGGCGGCCAGCATGCCCAGCACCATCGCCCCCAGCATCAGCGGCCCCTGCCGGCTCTGCTGCGTGATCAGGCGCGAGATGTGCCGCTGCGTGACGTGGCTCAGCTCATGCGCCATCACCGAGGCCAGTTCGTCGCGCGTGGACACCACGCCGATCAGGCCCAGGTGCATCCCGAAATAGCCGCCCGGCAGGGCAAAGGCGTTCACCGTCCGGTCCCGCCCCAGCAGGATCTCCCAGGCGAAGCGCTCGTCCAGCTCGGGCGGCAGCTCGCCCCGCTCGCGCGCCGCCTTCACCAGCGGAAGGAAGATGCCCAGCACGTACTCGTTGAGCACCGCATCGTCGATGTAGTCCGGATCCCGGTAGAGCTCACGAATGATGCGGTCGCCGAGGCGTCGCTCCTGGCTGGTCGTCATGTCGGAGCCGTCGCCGAGGGTGGGCAGGGCGCCCTGCGCCCAGCCGGGCAGGGGCAGGACGCACTGCAATGCAGCGATGGCCCAGGCTACCGCCGAGTGGCGCAGGACACCAGTTGCCGGACAACCTCGTGATACGGGTGTGGAGCCCATGGGAGCAAACCTCCTCGTGATGGCCCCTTGGAGGGGGCATATGGATGCACGCATGGACCGTATGATGCCCCGGCGCGCCGAAGGTGCCACCCCGTTACCTATTCCCGCAAGGGCCTCTTCCGATGACCAACCGTTCGTCCCACCTCACCCATTTCGACGCAGGCGGCCAGGCCCACATGGTGGACGTGGGCGACAAGCCCAATACCCGGCGCATCGCCGTCGCGGGCGGGCACATCGCCATGCAACCGGCCACCCTGGCGCTCATCGCTTCGGGCACTGCCGGCAAGGGCGACGTATTGGGCATCGCCCGCATCGCGGGCATCCAGGCTGCGAAGAAGACCAGCGACCTCATCCCGCTGTGCCACCCGCTGGCGCTCACGCGGGTGGCGGTGGATTTTCAGCTCGATGCCGACGCCTCGTGCGTGCACTGCACTGCCACCGTGGAAACCGTCGGACCCACCGGCGTGGAAATGGAAGCCCTGACGGCCGTGCAGGTGACGCTGCTCACAATCTACGACATGTGCAAGGCGGTGGATCGGGGGATGGTGCTCCAGGATGTGCGGCTGGTGGAAAAGCACGGGGGCAAATCAGGTAGCTTTCTTTCGGAAAAGCGTGGAATCCAGAACTAACGGTCGGATGCGGGCCATCACATGGGCCCAATCGCCACATAAATAAACGCGCCTTGAAGCGCTATACCTTCCGAACCTTGAATACGTATTGCAGCGGAAGCATCATGTTGGTCAACTGCTCTGGATCGACACCCTGGTGCATGGCAAGGGGTTCCATGAATTCTGCTATTTCACGCCCCTGTTCCTCCTGGAATATCCGTGGAACCACGGCTTCGATCGAAAGCGAGGGATGGTCAAAAAGCGCATGCAGGTCGGCCAGGGTAAACCATCGGATATGCGTGCGATCAAAAATTCCCATGTCTTCTCTGGGCCAGCTTCCTCGCACCAACTGAAGGAAAACACTCCAGTGCTGTACGTTGGGCACAGAGGCAATCAAGCAACCGCCAGGACGCAACCAGTTGGCAGCCTGATCGACAGATTTTTCAGGCGCATAAAGATGCTCCAGGACGTCGCCAAATATAATGCAATCAAAGCCTCCTGCGGGCCGACAGGCCAGGAGCTGAGAGTTTTCCTCCCAATTGGGACAATTGTCCAAATTGAGCAGCACCGCATTATCCAGCACATGACGCGCCTGCGCCAATGGCTCTGCCGCAATATCCACGCCAGTATAACGTGCATGTGGAATCTTATTCTTCACGGCCTCTGCCAGTGCACCAGCACCGCAGCCGAACTCGCAGAAATCGAGCGCGCGCTCCTCTACCAGATTGAGGACTGTGGAATTGAAGTTCTGGTAGTAGCCCATATGAATTTTCCTACAATAGAGATGGCACACCGTTCACTTATTCTGGTAGTCATGCCATTTTTCAAGATATCGATCGCAATTGGCCGACCACTTTGGATCACCAAAATTTCCCGCGCTTTCGTGCAGCAACTGCACAGGCCATGTGCCGATTCTCAACCCGAGAGCTCGCGCCGATCTGGAAAAATCCAGATCATAAAAATGAAAATCAAACCTCTCATCGAATCGCAGGCCCGCCCGCTTAAGTACGTCGGCACGGGCAGCCAGCATCACCCCATCCAGAAGCTCGCAATCAGCCGGCCAAGGGCCAAACTGATTGAGTTGATTGTTTGATATAGTGCCGTAGCGTACTGCACCTGACAAGTGCGGATGGTCCCATACCATATCACCCTCAGCTTCTTTTCTCAGATGCCAAGCAGGCTGACCGGGTGTTCTGCGCGTATTTCCTGCTATACCAATAACGTCGTAACGGCGCAGGCCGCGCAAGATTTCCTTAACACTCTCTTCACTCGTGAGCCACGTATCGTCATGCAAGAAAACAAGAACATCGTGGGGCTGCGCCTGATCGATCGCCTGATTGTATACGGCAGGCAACCCCTTTCGATTCTCATACGCAATGCGTGTCGTGATCCACTGCTGATCTCGCCACCCGTTCAAACGTTTTCCCAGCCATGCCTTTCTAGAGAAATCATCTTTGCTGAGTCGGGTAGCGGCCACGAAGCATACGGTACTGCGCCTTTCACGTTGTTCGTGAAAAGTATGGTTGATAATTTTGCCCACGAAGCTTTTTTCCAGTACGGACTGAAGCCATCGATTGCACTTGTGCAGAAGAAGACCAACACGCATCTTTGGGCTTAGTGATTGATCGGGAACGACGAAAAATGAGGCATAACGCCAGCATTTTCTTCGATAAATTTTTGGAGAGCTGCTGCGGCCAGTTCCCCAGATGGCAACGATACCGACCAAAGTGTCTGGTCGTCTTCAGGGAAAAACCAGGGATCGAATTTAAGCTCTTTTGCAATAAATAGACGCGCAGGCCCCAAATAACGCTCATTCAGAGAAACACGCCAGTCCAGTGAAATCCCCAATTGCGGGGATACACCGACGCGCAGACCTCGGCGGGCAGCACAGTGGCTGAAATACTCTTCCAACATGGTGCCGGCCTCGTCCAACTCAGCTTCGAAATCCAGGCCCTTGATGGCTGATAGTCGAATAGCCACGAACGAACCATCGATGACCTGCACCTTATTAGCGGCGGCGCCTCGCTCACGGCTCAGAGCATATACCTCCCAGAATCCAGCCTTTTCCCCAGAGGGGATGAGATAAGCTCCAGCCTTGACATCCTGAGCATAGGTCCGCCACTCCAGTCTGTCCCAGCGCTTGGCACCGTAACAACCAACAATGTCACACTCCTCAAGGGCAATAATCAATTGCCGCCAGAAATCATTCCGCCAGAAATTCACGTTCGCGTGCAGACAGACAAGGATATCCTCTTGACCAGCATCGACAATTTCGCGATAAATTTTCGATTTATCCCTGGAATGACATTGTGAGATGCGAATTTCTGTATGAGGCAGCATTTCAAGCTCTTCCACGTGTTGGCGGATGGTGGCGAATGCCCCGTCGTCATCTGCAACGATGCACACATGAATGTTGCGTGCCCACTGCGATTGCGGCTCAGTTGGGCTGTTGGCTGCATTAATCATCTTCGATGCAGTCTCAGATGAGATCACTTTGGCAGCACAGCGCAGCAGATCTATTTGGCAAGACTGGGACGACTCCAGCATGGAAAATCCCTCCAATTCATGGAGCGTCGCATTAGCCTTCTCAATACTGCCCTCCATGAAGTGGAAACGGGTCTCATTTATCAATGATTTGATTCTATCGACGACGTCGGAAAATCCGGGACGGTGCTTTTCCAAGTAATGTGCTGCAACTCCAAAAAGGCCCTGTCTGGTAAGGCGCTCAGTCCATAGAATGTGGGCTGCACCACAGTCAGGATGGAGGTTCAGGCAGTAGTCCACAATGCGCTGAGCGACATCAAACTGACCATATCTCAGGGTAATCAATGCCCGCCGCACAAGTTCCGAGGCTGGTAGTGCATACGACGTCAGTACCTCGCCCTTCACGGGCGGCATTTCAAGCCAATTGCGATAGAACACTTCGACGTCCCGCGCAAATATCGTGCCGTTACCGAGGGCAGAATCCTGAAAACGCTGTCGAGCCTCCCGCCTAAACCGCGATAGGCCGTCAATATCCTCAGCTCCACGCACGGCCTGTTCCACATACTCTTCAGCACTATGGACCACCCACTCGTTCAAGCCCAAATTATTGAGCACCGACTCTCCCATACGGGAAGCCAGCGCACGCCCTTTTCTTGAAACAACAGGAACCCCTGAGTAAGTTGCAAAGCAGGTCGTGGTGCCGCCATTGAAGGGATATGTATCGAGAATTATATCAATCTCGCCATAGGCAGAGAAAAGCTCCCGAGGCATGGTGGGAGGAAGCAGGTCCACCCTACCGGAAGGGATACCCGCCTCGAGAAGTCTTTTCTCGAATGATGATTTTCGCAGCGGGTCGGCAAAATTTACAGCACGAATCACAAGGCGACTGTCGGCAACCCGCGCCAGCACCTCGCCCCAACAAGAAATGGTTTCATTGGTTATCTTTCCTATGTTTCCAAAACAGCCGAAAGTGATATAACCATTCATTGTGCATGGCGGCGACGGCGGCAAGGGAATGTCTTCCTTGGGATCAAAACACCAGAAAGAGTGAGCCAATATGGCTGGCGTCTCGCTGTATAAAATCCCCATATCGGGATCAACGAGATGGCGATCAAGAAACTTCGCATCTATTCCTGACAACCCCGTAGTGGGTGGATACCCGAGTCCGGTAACTTGCAAGGTGGCGAATCGGTCACGCAGCATGTCCAGGCGATTGGCTGACGTGTGACCAGCCAACTCCACGAGCACATCCAGGTCATGGTCCTTTAGCAGTTCCGCCAGTTGGTCGTCATTCAATTGTGCCACTTCAAAGAAATGGTCTGCATGGATCTTGATTTTTTCCGTCTGGTCATCCGCAGTTGGATGGTCATGGTACAAGAATATCTCATGCTTTTCGCGATCGTGTCCTTCCAGCAGCGGGCGAAAGAAATAACGAACAGAATGCTCCCGCATGTCAGGAGACCAATAACCCACCCTCAGCTTTCCACCTTGTCGCGAAAGGGGGGGGGGCCGCACATGGGGCTGAAGAGGACCAATGTGGTGGGGCCTCGGTCTCAGAGTACCAGCCCAGAATTTATGTTCAGCGGCAAGCCATGCTTCGTCCTCTTGCACATAGGTCGCGGTGAAGAGATACTGGTCAACAGTCCGTGGACTATCAAAATCACCCAACCAAGCGTGCAGAGTATGATCTACGGCCTGGCGAGAGTCTCCAAATGAAAATAAGATAGCGGCGTAGCTGGCACGGATCCCGGTCAGTGCGGGCGCCTGGATACGAGCCTTCGCCAATATCTCCAGTGCTTCTTCCGTTCTGTTTCGTCCTTTAAGCACATTTGCATAGTTGACAACAGAAGGTAGATGAGAGTCATCCAGTGAATAAGCCAAATCGAAATAGCGAACAGATTCGCTTTCCCGGCCAATGGTTGCCAGCGCGGCCCCGAGATTATTAATCGCATCTACGTCATGCGGGCGAAGCTTGAGATAGGATTTCCATATCTCTATGCACTCCCGAAAGCGCCGATCTGCAAATAATTTGGCCCCCTCTTCTTGAAGGGCATCCGCATCCACGGCGGATGTTATCAGTGGCGCCACTGAGCGACGCAAAAACCGTTTGGCAAAATTCAGCAGCATTGCAGGCAACGGACTTAGTGCGGGACCGCAGGGCGCCGCGAAACCTCGACGATCAGCCCTTCGACAGCGATATCGATAAACTCCCGAGGATATCCGGCATCTTTGAGCGCCCATCTGAAATTATTAGCCAGCATCGTGCGCCCAAGAAAGCTGCGCCCCACCTTGCTTTCCTGCCCCAGTCTACCGAATGCCTGTTCCAGTATGCGTGTAATACGGCTGGCCGAGAGTGTATGTATACGCTCACGAATAGTTTTTGGAGGAAGATTCTTTATCAGATGCCCTGCCAAATCTACCGCCATCCGCTTCTCATCCTGAAAGGAAAATCGTTGCAAGAAAGACATAATTGATTAATTAATACACAAATCACCCTCGGCAGGAGGCAGGAAGATAGCGTGCCGGAGTCCCAGAACATGTCCATGAGAGTACACGTGCACCTCCTGCCTGAGTGGGTGCGGACAAGACCACCGTCACGGAGTCTCCAATAAGGCGGGGATTACCTACGACAGTAATGCCGGCGGCTGCGCCTCCAGCCACAGAAATGGACGAGACTTTTCCGGTTGGCGCAACACTGCAAAGGGAACTGATGCCCTCTGGTACGCTTGCGCCATCGCCCTGATTCATCGCTTCGGAAGCGCAGGTCTTTGCGAAGCTGCCCGCAAGTATCAACTCTGAAACTCTGGCTCGGATAGTGAAATCCCGGTACACCGGAAGTGCAGTGGCGGCCAGGATGCCAATGATTGCAACCACAATCATCAGTTCTATGAGCGTAAAACCCTTCTGAATGGCAATCATGACAGGCGCCCTTCAGGAAATTTATCAATAACCCTGTTGAAAAATAAAAAGGCCTGGCGCATTTTAGGTGCCAGGCCTGCTGTCGATCGCAGGAATTCTAGTGCATTCCTGCAATGCCGCTTAACCGCGGCAGGAAGAAGGCAAATACTTTGCAGGCGTGCCGCTGCAAGTCCACGTGATCGTTCCACCAGTGGTGATGCCATTCAGAACAACAGTGGCGCCAGAAGCACCGCCAATTGCGGATTGAGCACCGACCACAGAGATGAGAGCACCGCTCGCAACGGTACCGACCCCAGCAGCGCTGACTTTACCAACCACTGCGACAGCGCAATCCGAGCTGAGACCGGTAGGGAAACCGCCATTTGCCTGGAAGGACTCCGTCACGCAGGTACGCGCCGAGCTGGCAGCCAGGACCAGTTCCGACACCTTGGCGCGGACCGTGTAGTCCTGGTAGGCCGGCAGGGCCACAGCAGCCAGAATACCGATGATCGCGACCACGATCATCAGTTCGATCAAGGTAAAACCTTGTTGAACAGCACGCTTCATAAATCTCTCCTGGGAAAACAGTTGCATGTCACCTGCAGAAGGATTTCGCAGGCCGACTCCTTCAAAGCAGGTTGCATGCCAACAAAACACTGGGGCTACCCCCTGCTTCGCAGGCTCGCACAGGGCTTCGCCCGCCGCGCAATGACATTTCTGTCACCCAACCCTGTCATCAACCGTTGCAGGTACTACGAGACGTACCTCGACCCCTCACCGCTGCCGAAACTCCATGTCCGTGCCCGCCAGCCCCAGGCGGTCACCGTCCTTGAGCAGCACCGGCTCGGCGGTGATCGGCTGGCCGTTGAGGCGAGGAGGCTCGGCGCCTTCCACATGGGCCAGGACGAATCCGTGGTGGCGCTTGGTGATCGAGGCCACGGCCACGCCGGGCTTGCCGATGGTGGTGACGACCTTGACCAGGTCCACCTCGCGGCCGGCCGCGGCACCGGACATGACCCGGATGGCCGCGTTGAGCGGCACGCTGGCCGGGGACGGCAGCGGCGCGGGGCGCGACGCGGGCACGCGCGGCGGCAGCATGCCGGGAGTGAAGACCATGGTTTTCTCGTAGTTCTCGCCCGCGCCTTCGCCCACGAAGCGGATCTTGTACTTGCCGACTTCGACCAGGTCGCCATTGCGCAGCGGCTGGCGCTTGACGGGCTGGCCGTTCACATAGGTGCCGTTGGTGCTGCCGATGTCCTCGATCTCCACCGCGTCGCCGGCCATGTGGAGCACGGCATGCTCGCCGCTGACGGCCAGGTTGTCGATGACGATGTCGTTGTAGGGGCGGCGCCCCAGCGTCGTGCGCTCCTTGATGAGCGCCACTTCCTTGATGACCACTCCGTCGATCGACACGATCATTTTGGGCATGAACCGTTCCTCGTCTGTCTGTCTGGGCTAGCTGGCTGGTGGATGACTGCGCAGGTGTCCGGTCCAGGCCGCACCGATGGCGGCGAACCGGATTCTCAGTCGGTACGTAGCAACAATCGTGACACCAGGCCGCGCTTCTTCTCGCCACCGCCGGCCCGCACCAGCAGGACACTGATATTGTCGCGCCCCCCGCGCTCGTTGGCGGCGTCGATCATGCGCGCGGCCCGCTCGGCCAGCGGCTCGGAGGAGGCGGCCAGTACCTGCAGTTCCTCGTCGTCGAGCATGTCCGTGAGCCCGTCGGAGCACAGGATGAAGAGGTCGTCGGGCTGCACCTGGAATTCGTTGACCTCCAGCGCCGCCGTGGATTCGACGCCCATCGCCCGGGTCACGAGGTTGCGGAAGCCCGACAGCGCGGCCTCCTCGGGCGTCAGCAGCCCGGCATCGATCTGTTCCTGCAGCCATGAATGGTCCCGCGTGATCTGCTGCAGGTCGCCGTCGCGCAGGCGGTAGCAGCGCGAGTCGCCGATGTGCCCGAGCACGAGCCGATCGTCCCGGAAGGCAGCCACCACGACGGTGGTGCCCATGCCGGCGTATTGCGCGTTGGAATGCGATGCGTCGTAGATGGCACGGTTGGCGGAATCCACGCAGGTTTCCATGGCCTGCCGCAGGTCCGCGAGGGAGGCCTCGCGCCCGCTGCCGGCCAGCCATTCGGCCAGGCCCTGCCGGATCAGCTCGGTAGCCATGCGACTGGCAACCTCGCCTGCGTTGTAGCCGCCCATGCCATCGGCCAGCACGGCCACCTGGCCGGCCACATCGACCGTCACTGCGTCTTCATTGTTGGAGCGGACGCGTCCCTGGTCGGTGAGGGCGCAGAACTCGTATGCCAGCGGGGACGGTGCACTCATGCCCGGACAGCCTCCGGGACAGGCGGCAGCAGGCCGACGCGTTGGCGGCTGGAGCGTGCCGGCACCGGCGTCATCCCTTGCATTGCGGACATATGCGTTTCCCCATATCTTTTCCCTATGTATCCCGTGCCGCATCATAGACGAGGCAACGGGATCGGGAGCGGGCTGCGCCCCCCGCGGCGGCTGGGGTCAGACGGTAGCCCCGCGCTGGGAGCGCAGCTGCATGAGCTTGCCCACGCCGACCACGAAGGCCGCGCCCAGGGCGGCTGCGATGTAGTGGAGCGACGGGTGCGCTTCGGCGAAGTCGTGCAGCGACGCATCGCTCGCGATGGTTTCGCCCCCCACCCAGCCGATCAGGCCCGCGCCCAGCAGAACGATGACGGGAAAGCGCTCCATGAGCTTGATCATGAGGGTGCTGCCGAAGATCACGAGCGGAATGCTGATGGCCAGGCCGAGGATGAGCAGCACCATGTTGCCGTGCGCCGCCGCGGCCACGGCGATGACGTTGTCCAGGCTCATCACCAGGTCGGCGATGAGGATGGTGCGCACGGCCGCCATGAGGCCCGCATTGGCACCGCTGGATTCCTCTTCGTCGTCGCCGTCGGTCATGAGCTGCAGGCCGATCCACAGCAGCAGGCAGCCGCCGATGATCTGCAGGAAGGACAGCTCGAGCAGCTTGGCGGCCACCACGGTGAGCGCGATCCGCAGCACCACGGCGGCGCCGGAGCCCCAGAAAATGGCCTGCTTCTGCTGGTGCGGCGGCAGCGAGCGCGCGGCCAGGGCGATGACGACCGCGTTGTCGCCCGAGAGGATGATGTTGATCCAGACGATCTTCACCAGGCCGATCCAGAAATCGGCGGAATTCAGGAATTCCATTGCGTGTGCTCCACTGTTATGAATGCAAGAAGCGCCCGAAACATGCGTTCCGGGCGCTTCTTTTTTGGGGAACTTTCAGTGTAACGGTGAAGCCACGCACTGGCGTGCGTAGTTTTGCTTAGCCCCCGATCGGCCCGCAACCCTTCCGGGCAGCGGAACCGAAACCGTCACTTCAGCTGGGCCTTGAGCAGCTTGCCCAGTTCGGACGGGTTGCGCGTGATGATGAAGCCGGACTCTTCCATGATGGCGAGCTTGGCATCGGCCGTGTCGGCACCGCCGGAGATCAGCGCGCCGGCATGGCCCATGCGCTTGCCGGGAGGGGCGGTGACGCCGGCGATGAAGCCGACGATCGGCTTCTTCATGTTGGCCTTGCACCATTGGGCGGCTTCGGCTTCGTCCGGGCCACCGATTTCACCGATCATGATGACGGCGTCGGTGTCGGGATCGTCGTTGAAGGCCTTCATCACGTCGATGTGCTTGAGGCCGTTGATCGGGTCGCCGCCGATGCCCACGGCGCTCGACTGGCCCAGGCCGACTTCGGTCAGCATGGCCACGGCTTCATAGGTGAGCGTGCCGGAGCGCGAGACCACGCCGATGCGGCCCTTGCGGTGGATGTGGCCGGGCATGATGCCGATCTTGATCTCGTCGGGCGTGATCAGGCCGGGGCAGTTGGGGCCAAGCAGCAGGGTCTTCTTGCCGCCGGCGGCTTCCTTGGCCTTCATCTTGTTGCGCACTTCGAGCATGTCGCGCACGGGGATGCCTTCGGTGATGCAGATGGCCATGTCCAGGTCGGCCTCGACGGCTTCCCAGATGGCGGCCGCGGCGCCTGCGGGCGGCACGTAGATCACCGACACGGTGGCGCCGGTCTGCTGGGCGGCTTCCTTGACGCTGCCGTAGATCGGGATGTTGAAGATCGACTCGCCGGCCTTCTTCGGGTTCACGCCGGCCACGAAGCAGTTCTTGCCGTTCGCGTATTCCTGGCACTTCTCGGTGTGGAACTGGCCCGTCTTGCCCGTGATGCCTTGGGTGATGACCTTGGTGTCTTTGTTGATGTAGATCGACATGAGTGTTCTCCGGGCTTACTTGACGGCAGCAACGATCTTGGTCGCGGCTTCGGCCATGGTGTCGGCGGCGATGATGGGCAGGCCGGATTCGGCCAGCATCTTCTTGCCCAGCTCTTCGTTCGTGCCCTTCATGCGCACGACCAGCGGCACGTTCAGGTTCACGGCCTTGCAGGCGGTGATGACGCCGGTGGCGATGGTGTCGCACTTCATGATGCCGCCGAAGATGTTGACCAGGATGCCTTCGACCTTGGGGTTCTTCAGCATGATCTTGAAGGCTTCGGTGACCTTCTCGGGGGTGGCGCCGCCGCCCACGTCCAGGAAGTTGGCCGGCTCGCCGCCGAACAGCTTGATGGTGTCCATGGTGGCCATGGCCAGGCCCGCGCCGTTCACCAGGCAGCCGATGTTGCCGTCCAGGCTGATGTAGGCCAGGTCGAACTTGGAGGCTTCCACTTCGGCCGGATCTTCCTCGTCCAGGTCGCGCAGGGCCACGATCTCGGGGTGGCGGAACAGGGCGTTGGCGTCGAAGTTGAACTTGGCGTCCAGGGCCGTCAGGTCCCCCTTGGAGTCGCAGTTCAGGGGGTTGATCTCCACCAGGGACGCATCGGTGTCCATGTAGCACTTGTAGAGCTTGGCGAAGATGTCCAGCGCCTGGTCCACGGACTTGCCGGACAGGCCGATGGCTTCGGCGACCTTCCTGCCCTGCTCGGGCGTGATGCCGGTCAGCGGGTCGATCATCTCGGTGACGATCTTGTCGGGCGTGGAGTGGGCCACTTCCTCGATGTCCATGCCGCCTTCGCTGGAGGCGATCAGGGCGACCTTCTGCGTGGCGCGGTCGGTGACCAGCGAGACGTAGAGTTCGTTCTTGATGTCGGCGCCGTCCTCGATGTAGAGGCGGCGGACCTTCTGGCCTTCGGGGCCGGTCTGGTGCGTCTTGAGCTGCATGCCCAGGATGTCGCCGGCGAGCTTCTTCACGTCATCGATGCTCTTGGCGACCTTGACGCCGCCGCCCTTGCCACGGCCACCGGCGTGGATCTGGGCCTTGACCACCCACACGGGGCCGCCGAGCTTCTGGGCGGCTTCCACGGCTTCCTGCACCGTGAACGCGGGAATGCCGCGGGGAACGGGCACACCAAAATTGCGCAAGATTTCCTTGCCTTGGTATTCGTGAATCTTCATGAGGTCTCTCTCAGGGGAAGGATGGTGGTAACCCGTCTGCCATGACCGGATGTCTGGCCGCGGGCGGGTGACATGGCAGCCGGCGACTGTATCATGCTGCGACGCACCATCCCCTGCGGCAGTCACGTACCCTGCTGGCTTTCCGCGCCTTCCCTTTCCAGGAGACTCCATGGCCAAGATCTTCATCGACGGCGAAGCCGGCACCACGGGACTGCAGATCCGCGAGCGCCTGCAGGACATGCCGCAGGTGGATCTGGTGAGCATCGCGCCGGAACTGCGCAAGGATCCCGCGGCCAAGCGGGACCTGATCGCCGGCGTGGACCTGGTGGTGCTGTGCCTGCACGACGATGCGGCGCGCGAGACCGTGGCGCTGGTGGATTCCATCGAGGCCTCCACGGGCCGCACGATCAAGGTGATCGACGCCAGCACGGCCCACCGCACGGCCCCCGGCTGGGTCTTCGGATTTCCCGAGCTGGCGCAGGGGCAGCGCGATGCCGTGGCGGGTGCCACGCGCGTGGCCAATCCCGGCTGCTACGCGACCGGCGCCATCGCCCTGCTGCGCCCCCTGCTGGACGCCGGCCTGGTGCCGGCCGACTTCCCCGTCGCGCTGCCTTCGGTGAGCGGCTACACCGGCGGCGGCCGCACCATGATCGAGGCCTACGAGAAGGGCGATGCCGCGCCCTTCGAGCTCTACGCACTGGGCCTGTCGCACAAGCACCTGCCAGAGATCATGAAGTACACCGGCCTCACGCGCCGGCCGATCTTCGTGCCGTCCGTGGGCAATTTCGCACAGGGCATGCTGGTGCAGCTGCCCCTGCACCTGGATCTGCTGCCCGGCGCGCCCAAAGGCGCCGACCTGCACGAGGCGCTGGCCGCCCACTACGCACGCAGCAACACGCCGGAGCAGTGGGTCCGGGTTCTGCCGCCCACCGAGGACGGCAAGCTCGACCCGCTGGCGCTCAACGACACCAACATGCTGGAGATCCGCGTGTTCGCGAACGAGACCCACCGGCATGCCGTGCTCGTCGCCCGGCTGGACAACCTCGGCAAGGGCGCGAGCGGCGCGGCCGTGCAGAACCTGCGGCTGATGCTGGACCTGTAAGGTCCCGCCCCGCCCCCCGCGTCCCGGAGCGATCGGGGCATGCGGACCTCACGCCAGGGCCATGCGCTGGAAAAGCCCGCCCGGCAGCCGGGCGACCTGTCCTTCCAGTTCCAGTTCGAGCAGGGCCACCTGCAGCCGGGATGCGTCGAGGCCCGTGCGCGCCACCAGGGCATCGAGCCCCATCGGATCGAATCCCAACGCCTCCAGCACGTCGGCATGCGGGCCGGAAGCGGCGGTACGGCCCGGCGGTTCGCCACTGCCCGCCCCTGCGGGACCTTCCGGCAGGGAAGCCGTGGATGGCACGGAAGGCAGCCGCAGTTCCTCCAGCACATCCTGGGCGGATTCCACCAGCTTCGCGCCCTGGCGGATGAGCGCATGGCAGCCGCGCGACTGCGGTGCATGGATGGACCCGGGGATGGCGAACACTTCACGCCCCTGCTCCGACGCCAGCCGTGCCGTGACGAGCGAGCCGGAGGCCAGGGCGGCCTCCACCACCAGCGTGCCCTGCGAAAGCCCGGCGATGATGCGGTTGCGCCGGGGAAAGTTCGCGGCCAGGGGCGGCGTGCCGAGCGGGTATTCGCTGACCACCACGCCCTTGCGGGCGATGCGGTGGGCCAGGTCGCGGTGGCGGGCCGGATAGACGCGGTCCAGCCCCGTGCCGACCACGGCGATGGTGCAGGGGGCGCCAGCGCCGCTCACCGGGGCCGGCCCGGCTTCCATGGCCCCCTCGTGCGCAGCGGCATCGATGCCGAGCGCCAGCCCCGAGACGATGCACAGGCCCGCGCCGCGCAGCGCCCGCCCGAATTGGCGGGCGTTTTCTGCGCCCTGCGCGGTCGGGTTGCGGCTGCCGACGATCGCCAGGCAGCGCTCCAGCGGCCAGCGCGATGGCCCCTCACCGTCCAGCCAGCGCGGGGCGCCGAGCAGGTGCAGCAGCAGCGGAGGGTCTTCGGTGGCCAGCAGGGCCGCGGGGTAGGCCGCATCGCCCAGCGACACGATGCGCCGTACAGGCGCTTCTTCTCCCAGGGTTTCATCCTCCGGTGCTGCGGCATGCAGCCATTGCCAGGTGGCGTCCTCCAGCGCGGCCAGGCCCGGCGGGACGGCGCACAGCGCTTTCGCCTGCGCAGATGTGGCGAGCGCCGCCAGGGCGCCCTCCGGCTGCTGGAAGATCTGCTGCGGCAGGCCGAAGGCAGCCAATAGCCGCCGCGCCGTACCCGGGCCCACGCCGGGGGTGAGCACGAGGCGCAGCCATGCGGAAAGTTCGTCGCGTTGCATGCGGCGAGCATAGCGGCGCCACGCCACCGCCGCGTTACTTTGGCCGCTGGCCGGGCCGCCAGGGCCCCATGCCGGGCCTGGAACGGCTCTTTACTGCGGATTCACGAGGCGGTCGCCCACGCGCACGCCCTGGCGCACCTGCATCAGCAGCGCGTAGGAGACGCGATCGAAGGTGCGGAAGACCATGGCCGTGCCATTGGCCTCGCTCGGCAGCTTGATGGTGGCGCGATCGTCGTCGGTCTTGTCCACGATGCGCTCGCCCTTGGTGAGCACGGTCAGCACGAGGCCCGGCTGCATGCCGTCCCGGGTGCCGCGGTTGATCGCCACCACCTGGTTCTGCGCCGCGTAGGCGACGGCCGCGCTGCCGTAGATGGACACCACGCGCGCATCCACGGGGAACTGGGGGGCCTGCGGCGTGTAGCTCGTGTAGCCGCGCTCCGGAGCGGGCAGCAGGCGGTCGCCGAAGCGGATCTCTTCCTTCGCGCCGGACAGGTCGATGGTGGCGGGGACCGGATCGGTGCGGGTGCCGCCGTCGGGCGTGCGGGTCTCTTCCGCGGCCTCGCCGCGCACCAGGTCCGCCCGGGCGACGTACTGGGCCTCGTAGCCCAGGATTTCCCCGGTCTCGGGGTCCTTCATCGGGACGGCGTTGCGGAACACGCGGTAATGGCGCGGCACGCCCGGATCGAGGCGCAGGGGCAGTCCGGCCGGGCCGCGGGCATAGGCGCGGTCGCCGTTGGCCATGAGCACGCGCTCGTCCACCGTGGCCACGATGCGCGGGGTCTGCGACAGGGTCAGCTCGTCCACGACCAGGGGCTCGACCAGGAAGGGCTCGATGAGGTGCGGCGGCAGCGTGGGCAGTGCCGTGCCGGCGAGGCTGTCCGTGCGGGTGCGGGGCGAGACGCGGACGGTTTCCGGATCGCCGTCCGGGCCGCCGCGGGCGGTACGCAGGCGCGCATAGCCGTCCACCTTCTCGAGGTAGAGGGTCTGGCCCGGGAAGATGAGGTGCGGATTGGGGATGGCCTGCAGGTTCATGCCCCAGAGTTCGGGCCAGCGCCAGGGGCGCAGCAGGTACATGCCGGAGATGCCCCAGAGCGTGTCGCCGCGCTTGACGACGTAGGTGTCGGGCGCGCTGGGCGCCAGTTCGGCGAGCGGCACCCCGCGCGAGGCCACCTGCTGGGCCGTGGCGCGCTGCCCGGCCGTGACGGGATAGTTCTGCGCATGACCGGCCGCCGGCGCCGCGAGGACCGCGGCGGCGAGCGCGAGCACGCCCAGGGCCGGTGCCCGCAGGCGGGTGGATGCATTCATGTTCTGGATCCCGTTGCTCTTGCTCTTGTCAGCACACATCGCTAAGCGCCCCTCGCTGGCAGCGGGCCGTCTTGCTGGTGACAAAACTTGCCGGCCGATACGTTACAAATCATCAAGGATTCTGGCCCCAAGCCCTGGATCGGGCAATGATTATTGCCACCGCCCCCAGCGGCGCGGCGCGAAAGTGGCGAAAATAGCGACATCTTCGTCCGTTGTCCCATGGCCCTCCTTCCCATCCTCTGCTATCCCGATCCCCGCCTGCACAAGGTGGCCCAGCCCGTCCAGGCGGTGGACGACCGCGTGCGCGCGCTGCTGGACGACATGCTCGAGACCATGTACGACGCGCAGGGCATCGGGCTGGCGGCCACGCAGGTGGACGTGCACGAGCGGATCATCACCATCGACGTGTCCGAGGACCGCGACACGCCCCTGGTGCTGATCAACCCGGAGATCCTCTGGGCCAGCGAGGACAAGCAGGTCGGCGAGGAAGGCTGCCTGTCCGTCCCCGGCATCTACGACGGGGTGGAGCGCTCCTCCGCCGTGCGCGTGCAGGCCCTCGACGCCCAGGGACAGTCCCGCGTCATCGAAGCCGAGGGGCTGCTGGCCATCTGCATCCAGCACGAGATGGACCACCTGCTGGGCAAGGTGTTCGTCGAATACCTCTCCCCCCTCAAGCGCACGCGCATCAAGACCAAGATGCTCAAGCAGCAGCGGGGTGCCCGGGCATGACCGCCCGCACGGCCACGTTCTGGCGCCGCGCCGCGGCGGCCTGCCTGGCCGTGCTGCTGGCCGCCTGCGCTTCACCGGATTTCCTGCGGCCGGGCGCGCAGCGCGGCGAGGTGCTGCGCGAGCTGGGCCAGCCCTACTTTTCCTCGACGCTGCCCGGCGGCGGCGAGCGCATGGTCTACAGCACCCAGCCCATGGGGCGGCAGGTCTACCACCTCGATTTCGACGCCCAGGGCAGCCTGGTGCACCGCGAGCAAGTCCTCACGTTCCAGAACCTCGCCGGCATTCCCGCCGGCACGCCGGTCGAGGAGGTGCGCCGCTTCTTCGGCCCGCCGATGCGCGTGGAGCAGGTGGCCCGCTTCGACGGCGACATCTGGACGTACCGTTTTCTCGACGACATCAACACGCGTCGCTTCGCGCACGTGCACATCGACCGCCAGGGCGTGGTGCGCAAGGTGATGTTCACCGACGAACCCGATCCGCGCGAGTGGCGCGCTTTCTGACCGAGCGGCGCCCCTGCGGGGCGCGTCTTTTTCCGTTGCCATGAAGATCATTTTCGCGGGCACGCCCGAGTTCGCCCGGGTGGCCCTGGAACGCCTGCTCGCCGCGGGCGCCGAAGTTCCCCTCGTGCTCACCCAGCCCGACCGCCCCGCCGGCCGGGGCATGAAGCTGCAGGCGTCCCCCGTCAAGCAGTGCGCGCTGGCCCACGGCATTGCCGTGGCGCAACCGCGCGGGCTGCGGCTGGACGGCAAATACGCCGAGGATGCCGCCGCCGCGCGCGCCGCCCTGGAAGCGGCCGGGGCCGATGCCATGGTGGTCGCGGCCTACGGCCTGATCCTGCCGCAGTGGGTGCTGGACCGGCCCCGGCTCGGCTGCCTGAACATCCACGCGAGCCTGCTGCCGCGCTGGCGCGGCGCGGCACCCATCCACCGCGCCATCGAGGCGGGCGACGCCGAGACGGGCGTGACCATCATGCAGATGGATGCCGGCCTGGACACGGGGGCCATGCTGCTCACCGAGAGAACGCCCATTGCGCCGCGCGAGACCACGGCCGCGCTGCACGACCGGCTGGCCGACCTGGGCGGCCGGCTGATCGTGGAGGCCATGGAACTGGCTGTCTGCGGCGGGCTGGCGGCCACGCCCCAGCCGGCGGAAGGCGTGACCTACGCGCACAAGATAGAGAAAGCCGAGAGCGCGATCGACTGGAAGCTGCCTGCCGCGGCCATCGACCGGCGCGTGCGTGCGTTCGATCCGTTCCCCGGTGCCTCGACGCAGTGCGGCGCCGAGACCATCAAGGTCTGGGGAAGCGAGCCGCTGCACGCGCCGCCCCCGGAGGGCGCACGACCCGGGGAGATCCTGCAGGTGGATGGGGCCGGCGTGGCCGTGGCCTGCGGAGGGCCGGACACGGCCGGCGGCGTGCTGCGCCTCACGGTGCTGCAGCGCGCAGGCGGCAAGCGGCTGCCGGTGGGCGACTTCCTGCGCGGCCATCCGCTGGCGCCGGGCATGGTGCTCGGCGGCGGGGCCGATGCATGAGCATGGCCGAGGAAGCGCCCTCCCCCGGCGAACCGCCCGGCTCCGTGCCGCGATCGGCGGGGGAGATGGTGCGGCATCCGTTTTTCCGCACCGGCATGATCGACATGATCGGCACCAGCGTGGGCATCGGCGCCTGGGGACTGGTGACCGGGGTGGCGATGGTCAAGAGCGGCATGCCCGTGGGACTGGCGATCTTCATGTCGCTCACCGTCTATGCAGGCAGCGCCCAGCTCACCGTGCTGCCGCTGCTCGCCGCGGGGGCGCCGCTGTGGGTGATGTGGCTCGCGGCCTCGTGCGTGAACCTGCGGTTCGTCATCTTCAGCAGCATGTGGCGCAGCTATTTCGCCTGGCTGCCGCCCCGCCAGCGGCTGGCGATAGGCTATTTCAGCGGCGACGTGATCTTCGTGGCCTTCATGAAGCGCTTTCCCCGGCCCGCGCCGCAGGCCGAGCAGGTCCCCTATTTCTGGGGCGCGGCGGTGCTGAACTGGCTGTCGTGGCAGGTGCCGTCCATCGCCGGCATCCTGCTGGCGAACGTGGTGCCGCTGTCCTGGGGACTGGGTTTCGCGGGCGTGCTGGCGCTGCTGGGCGTGCTGCTGTCCATGCTCTTCGACCGCGCCACGTGGATCGCCACGGGCGTGGCGATGACGGCGGCGATCGCCGCGTTCTCGCTGCCGCTCAAGCTCAACATCCTGGTCGCGATTGCGGCCGCCGTGGCCGCGGGGCTGATGATCGAGGCAGCGGACCGCCACCTGCGGCGCAGGCCCGAGGTGCGGCTCGTGCCGGCGCACGGCACGCTGCGGCCGGACGAGAAGAAGCACGTGGAGGACGGCGACGTGGTGCCGCTGCGCGAGGAGGACCATCCATGAGCGGCGCCATGCAACGCGCAGGGGAGGCGGCATGGACGCGTCGGTGACGGAAATCGTGGTGGCGACCGTGGGACTGGCACTGATCACGCTCGTCACGCGTGCCTTCTTCATGATTCCCGAGAAGGAAGTCCCGATGCCCGACTGGCTCAAGCGCGGGCTCAAGTACGCCCCGCTCGCGGCGCTGGCGGCGGTGCTCGCGCCGGAGCTTTTCATGGCGCGCGGCGAATTCATCGGCACCCTGCAGGATGCCCGGCTGCCGGCCATGGCCTGCGCCACGGCCTACTATTTCTGGCGCCGCGGCATCCTGGGCACGATCTGCGTGGGGATGGCGGTCTATCTGCCCCTGCACATCGGCCTGGGCTGGTAACGCGCGCGCTGCGCGCGCCTACAATCCCTCGCAGTTTTTTCGCCCCAGCCCGCCCGCGTGCCACCCCGGTGGCCGGCCGGGCTTTTCCACACCTCTCCAGCCCATGCAAATCCTTCGCTTTTCCGACCTTTGCGCCCAAGGCCAGGCCCGCGGCCAGCGCGTGTTCATCCGCGCCGATCTGAACGTGCCCCAGGACGACGACGGCCGCATCACCGAAGACACGCGCATCCGCGCATCCGTGCCGTGCATCCGGATGGCGCTGGACGCGGGCGCCGCGGTGATGGTGACGAGCCACCTCGGCCGCCCCACGGAAGGCACCCTCACGCCTGCGGACTCGCTCGCGCCCGTGGCGGCGCGCCTGTCGGAACTGCTCGGCCGCGACGTGCCCCTGGTGGCCGACTGGGTGGACGGCGTGCAGATAGCGCCCGGCCAGGTCGTGCTGCTGGAGAACTGCCGCGTGAACGTGGGCGAGAAGAAGAACCAGCCCGAGCTGGCGCAGAAGATGGCGAAGCTCTGCGACATCTACGTGAACGATGCCTTCGGCACCGCGCACCGTGCCGAGGGCACGACCTACGGCATCGCCGAATACGCGAAGGTGGCCTGCGCCGGCCCGCTGCTGTCGGCCGAGATCGATGCCATCGGCAAGGCACTGGCCCAGCCGGCGCGCCCGCTGGCCGCCATCGTGGCGGGCAGCAAGGTCTCCACCAAGCTGACCATCCTCAAGAGCCTGTCCGACAAGGTGGACCAGCTCATCGTGGGCGGCGGCATCGCCAACACCTTCATGCTGGCCGCAGGCCTGCCGATCGGCAAGAGCCTGGCCGAAGCCGATCTCGTGGGCGAGGCGAAAGCCGTGATCGAGGCCATGAAGGCGCGCGGCGCCGAGGTGCCGATCCCCACCGACGTGGTGGTGGCCAAGACCTTCACGGCGGATGCGCCCGCCACGGTGAAGGCCGCGGCCGACGTGGCCGGGGACGACCTGATCCTGGACATCGGCCCCGAGACGGCGAAGCGCCTGGCCGCGCAACTGCAGTCCGCCGGCACCATCGTCTGGAACGGCCCGGTGGGCGTTTTCGAGTTCGATGCGTTCTCGCACGGCACGGAAACCATCGCGCGCGCGATCGCGCAGAGCGCAGCATTCAGCATCGCGGGCGGCGGCGACACGCTGGCCGCCATCGCCAAGTACGGCATCGAGAAGGACGTGGGCTACATCTCCACCGGCGGCGGCGCCTTCCTGGAAGTGCTGGAAGGCAAGGAACTGCCGGCCTTCGAGATCCTGCAGAAGCGCGCCCAGGGCTGATCCGCGGTTTCCGGGCGCTGGCGGCAGCCACGATCCAGAGCCCGCTGGCGCATTGCCCGCGGGCTTTTCGTATGGCGGACTCTCAGCGCACCGTGGAAGGCAGGTAGCCGAACCGGCCGCGGAAGCGCTCGGCAAAACGCGCACGGGACTGGTAGCCGCAGGCCAGCGCGATGCGCGGAATGCTCCAGCCGGTGGTCTGCAGCAGCATCAGCGCGTGCTGCATGCGCACGTCGGCCAGCAGGACATCGAAGCGCTGCTGCTCGGCCGCCAGACGCCGGCGCAGGGTGGCCTCGCTCATTGCGAGGGCGTGGCCGGCCTGCGCCGCCGTCCAGCGCTGTTCGGGCGCTGCGCCCAGCAATGCGCGCAGGCGCCGCGTGGTGGCATGGTGGGGCGCGGGCCGGAAGGCGTGACCGCGCTCATGCACTGCGCACAGCAGTTCCAGCAAGCGGTGGTGCAGGCGCTCGTCGCTGATGCACGCAGCGCCGGCGCCGTCCACGGCATGGCCGAAGGTGCGGGCCAGATCGCCATCCAGCGGCATTGCGCGAAAAGGCGCTGGAGGCACGGCACATGGCACGCACCCCATCCGCCCGCGCTGGAACGACTCCAGCAGGCCGGCATCCAGCATGAGCAATACGGAGCGGAACCGCCGGGTACTACCGCCCGGCGTCTTGTGCAGGTCCGCGCAGGTGCCGGGATCGACCAGCAGCAGCGTGGACCCGCCGTGGACCGACAGGCGCTGCGTGCCGGCCACCAGATCGAGCTGGCCCTCCCGCACCTGCACCAGGGCGGCGTCCTGGAAGGCGAAGCGCGGCGTGTGTTGCACCGTGGCCAGGGCCGGCTGGGCGAGCTGGCACAGACCGCGCCGCAGCACGGGCGCGCCGGAGGGCGGCGCCATTGCAGGCGCCGGCGAATCTGCCGTCACGGCAGGGCGACGGCCGGGTTGAGCGTGTACAGCCCGGTCAGGCGGGCCTGGGCCAGCACGGGCGCCTTGCCCAGCGCGGCGCGCACGTTGGCGCCGGTCAGCGGGCCCTCGACCTGCAGCGTGGGCGTACCCAGCGCGACCACCGTGAAGACGTAGCGGTGCACGATGGCGTCGTTCCAGGGCGGGCAGGGGCCGTCGTAGCCGTAGTAGTCGCCCCGCATGTCCTCGTCCCCGGCGAACCAGCCCGTGTAGTCGTTGATGCCGTGGCGCAGGCCCTCGGGCGCGGCGGGTCCGGGCTTGCCGCGCGGCGTGACGGCGCTGGAATGGGCACCCGCGGCGATCTCGGTGCGGTCGCCGGGAATGTCGAGCAGCAGCCAGTGGAAGAAGTCCACGCGCGGCAGGCTGGCGGGCACGGTGCGGCCCTCCTGGTTCACGTCGTCGCCCTGGCTGGGCACGTCCGGGTCATGGCAGATGATGGCAAACGACCGCGTGCCGGCCGGTGCGCCGCTCCAGGCCAGGTGCGGGTTGCGGTTGGCGGACAGCGCGACGTGCGCCGCCGCATCGGGCACGGCGAACGCGAATTCGCCGGGAATGGCCTGGCCGTCCTGGAAGCTGTGGCTGGTGAGTTGCATGCGTGAAGGCTCCTGTGCGGTGAAGGAACAAGGAAAAAGGACACGGTCCCCGGCAAGCCGAAGGCGTGCTGCATTCTAGGAACCGTTCGCGGCAGCGAGCGCACCGCATCCGATCGCACCGGGCCTCGATCCCGCCAATCTGCCGGGTTTGCGTCTTCATGCTTTCCGGTCCGGCCACAGCACCGAGGCGATGGCGGCCACCATCAACGCCACGGCCGCCCAGTCCTGCCAGTGCAGGCGCTCGCCCAGCCACAACGCGCCGCCGAACACGCCGAGCACGGGGATGAACATCACGGACAGCGTGGAAGCCACGGGCGGCAGCGTGCGTGCCAGGTAGAACCAGGCCGGCTGCGCGAAGCCGAAGGCCAGCACGGCGTTGTAGAGCACGGCGCCTCCCACGGCCGGCGGGGGCACCGCCCAGCGATCGCGCTCGAACACCACCGACAGCACGACCAGCACCGCCAGCGTCTGCACCGTCATCCAGAACGACAGCGTGAGCGTGGGCAGCGGGATGGTGCTGCGCCGCAGCAGCTGCGTGCCCAGCCCCCAGGCGGCCGCGGCCGAGAGCATCAGCAGCACGCCGCAGGGTCGTCCGCCCAGGGCGCTCAGCTCGTGCCACAGCAGCAGCACCACGCCGCAGGCCGCCGCCGCGACGCCGCCCCACGCCCGCGGCGCCAGGCGCTCGCCGAAGCAGGCGGCGCCCAGCACCGCCGAGAAGATCGGCATGGTGTAGCCCAGGATGGCCGCCCGCCCGCTCGAGAGCTCGGGAATGGCGAGGATGGCCAGCACGTACCACACCACCATGTTCGCGAGACCCAGGCCCGCCAGGGGCCACCAGTATGCGCGCGGCACGGCAAAGGGCAGGCGCA
This sequence comes from Paracidovorax cattleyae, assembly GCF_900104515.1. Lineage (GTDB taxonomy): Bacteria > Pseudomonadota > Gammaproteobacteria > Burkholderiales > Burkholderiaceae_C > Paracidovorax > Paracidovorax cattleyae. The sequence continues at coordinate 2,092 of NZ_FNJL01000006.1, read as the reverse complement.
GGACGGCCAGCACCGCGCCGAGCAGCGGCAGCCCCAGGCCGAGCACCAGCACGCGGAAGGTCAGCGGCGGAAAGCCCGTCACGCCCAGCTTCATCACCGGCCAGTTCAGCCCCCACACCAGGGTCAGGACGACGAGCACGGCAAGCTGGCGGCGAGTGAGTACGGGCATGGACGCGGATCGTATCGGGGCGGCGGGTGCCGCGCAGTCGTCCGCGGCACCCGCCCCGGCGACACAGAGGGGGCGCAGGGGGGCCTTCTACAATCCCGGCCATGACCTTCATCGACATGCTGCGCGGCGCCACCGCGCGCAACGACTCCCTGCTCTGCGTGGGCCTGGACCCCGAGCCATCGCGCTTTCCGGCCGGCCTGCGCGGCGACGCCGGACGGATCTACGACTTCTGCGCGGCGATCGTGGACGCCACGGCCGACCTCGCCTGCGCCTTCAAGCCGCAGATCGCGTATTTCGCGGCGCACCGCGCGGAAGAGCAGCTCGAACGCCTGGTGCGGCACATGCGCGCCACGGCACCGCACGTGCCCGTGATCCTGGACGCCAAGCGCGGCGACATCGGATCGACGGCGCAGCAGTACGCGATCGAGGCCTTCGAGCGCTACGGCGCCGATGCGGTGACGCTCTCGCCCTTCATGGGCTTCGACTCGATCGAGCCCTACCTGGCCTACCACGGCAAGGGCGCCTTCCTGCTGTGCCGCACCTCCAACCCGGGCGGCGACGACCTGCAGAGCCAGCGCCTGGCGAGCGTGGACGGCCAGCCCCTGCTGTTCGAGCACGTCGCGCGGCAGGCCCAGGGCCCGTGGAACCGCAACGGCCAGCTCGGCCTTGTGGTGGGCGCCACCTACCCGGCCGAGATCGAACGCGTGCGCGCCCTCGCCCCCACGCTGCCGCTGCTCATTCCGGGCGTAGGCGCCCAGGGCGGCGACGCGGCCGCCACGGTGCGTGCCGGGCTGCGGCCGGACGGCCCGATCGTGGTGAATTCCTCGCGCGCGATCCTGTATGCGAGCGGGGAGGAAGGCTTTGCCGCAGCGGCGCGGCAGGCGGCGCTGGCCACGCGCGCTGCGTTGAACGCGGCGCGGGGCTGATACTCCAATCCTGCGGCAGCCCTGATTGAAAAACGAGGTTGCTGCTGGGGCAACCATCCACAATTCAAGGTCGCACCGCCAAGGGTGCAGGGTCTGTGTCGGAGCCGAAGCTCACGGATCTGCAGTCTTGCGACCACCGTGGTCGCACCATGGCGCTTTCAGAAAATTCCGAGCGGCCCAGAACTGTGCCGCTGCCGCCCACCAACTGCACGAAACCCGCGCCGCTTTTATATTGAAAAGCTTCTATGCGATAGGGTCCTGCGGGGCATGTGTCTACGAAGAGCGGTAAGGCGGCAGGCTTGGAAAGGTATGCAAATAAAAGCAAACCAATACCCAAGAACACAGCACCCACCAAACATTTCGCTGTAGTACCAATTAATATTTTCATGCAGCAACAACAATATCATTATGACAACTAAATCATGAAAAAACCTTCTGCAATGGGGCAGCAATTTTATACCGATGAAGGTCAGAAAATATCAAAAAATCTGCACCTAACCCAGTATGTGATCGCCAGTCATTGAAACTTTTATTCTCCACCACCGCCAAACCCCTTCCTGGCAATTTGTGAGCGCCATCCCGCCCCCAGTAGCCCAGAGGCTGATCACCAGAAAAGTCATAAGAATCGCGAATATAGAACAGAAGTTCTTCTACGTAAACCGTATGGATTGTCTTGAGACCTTTTTTTGTTGGAACGACACGGCCTCGGCCAGATACATGCAACGTAAACGCGCCCAAGGCACAATACAGGTCATCCAGAGGATCCGTCAACTTTTCCCATCGATTAGCGGCGACTGGCCTTGCATTCATATGAGAAGAATCAATTAGTACCACGGAAGATTCTACGTCGCCGAACCTGGTTTCATGCGCTGTAATCTTCCCATATTTCATTAAGCAACGATATAGAGGGTGTTATGAACTTCCCGCTGCGGCCAGCACCCGCGCGGCGGCGGGCAACATGAGCACTGCAAACACCAGGAAATGCAGTCCGCTGAGC
>NZ_FNJL01000029.1 GCF_900104515.1 Paracidovorax cattleyae | reverse complement strand
AGCGGGTAGCCGTAGCGGCCCAGCACCTCCTGCACGATCTGCGGGACGGTCTTGAACTGGAAGATGCGGAAGTCCTGCCGCCGCGTGGCCACCCACAGCCAGGGCTGCAGGCGCAGGTGGTACGAATACAGCCGATGGTCCTGCCCCTGCATGCCGAAGCGCGTGACCAGGCCGTCCAGGTACCGCTTGCCGCCGCCCTCGGTCTCGATCTCCACCGTCGCCGCCCTGCCCAGCAGCGCCTTGGGATCGATGTCGCGACTCTCGGAGAGCAGATCGATGTCGAAGGAGAAAAGCTGGCTCAGCTCCTCGCTGCCCCGCAACTGCCGGAACTGCAGCTGCTCTCCCAGGGGCGTCTGGATGGTGACGCGGCGTGTCATCTTGGTTGCGAGGGACACGGCCGAAGCGTGCCCGAAGGTTAGAGACGGTCGCGATGATAGGTTGAGCGCCTAACGATTGGATAGCTTTTTGAAAATGTAATTTTGTATCGAAAAGTTATATGATCGATGGCTTCCGCACGGATCAATCGGGCTGTTCCGAGGCCACCGAGCCGTGGCGGACCAGGAAGTCCTGGGCGGGCATGGGACGGGCGAAAAGGTAGCCCTGGTAGAGGTCGCAGCCATGCCGGTCCAGGAATTCGCGCTGCTCCTGGGTCTCCACGCCTTCGGCGATGACCTCCAGGTCGAGGTTGCGGGCCATGCCGATGATGGTCTGCACGATCACGTCGTCCGTGGGCCGCTTGCCGAGGTTGCGCACGAAGGACTGGTCGATCTTCAGTTGGTGCAGCGGCAGACGGGTGAGGTAGGCCAGCGACGAGTAGCCCGTGCCGAAATCGTCCACCGAGAAGCGCACGCCCTTGGTACGCAGCATGTGCATCTTGGCGACGGAGTCGTCCACGTTGTCGAGCACCAGGGACTCCGTCAGCTCCAGCTCCAGCAGGTGGGGTTTCACGCCAGCGTGCTGCAGCGCCTCCACCACGCTGGCGACGAAGTCCGGATGGCGGAACTGACGCGCGCTGACATTCACCGCGATGTGCAGGTTCGCGAGCCGGGGGTCGCGGCTCCAGGCCGCGAGCTGCGAGCAGGCGGTGCGCAGCACCCATTGACCGATGGGCACGATGAGCTCGCTCTCCTCGGCCACGGCGATGAATTCGCCCGGGGCGATCAGCCCCCGCTCGGGGTGTTTCCAGCGCAGCAGGCCTTCGGCACCGATCACTTCGCCCGCGCGCGAGAACTGCGGCTGGTAATACAGCACGAACTCCTGCTCGGCGATGGCGGCCTGCAGGTCGGATTCGAGCCGCGCGCGCTGGCTGATGACGACCTGCATCTGCGGATCGAAGAAGCACAGCGCATTGCCGCGCCGTGCCTTGACCTGGTACATGGCGATGTCCGCCTGCTTGAGCAGGTCCGCCGCGGTCTGCCGCTGGTCGCCGAAGATGGCCGCGCCGACGCTGCAGGTGTGCTGGTGCATCTGTTGCTGCAGGTGGTAGGGCTGGGCCACGGCATGCAGGATCTTCTCGCCGATGCGGCGCGCGATCGACGCGGCCTCCTGCCGGTCGTTGGAGAGATCGCCCATCATCACCACGAATTCGTCGCCGCCCAGGCGCGCCACGGTGTCCGCCGGGCGCGCGCACACCCGCAGCCGCAGCGCGACCTGCTGCAGCAGCAGGTCGCCCATCTCGTGGCCCTGCGTGTCGTTGAGGGTCTTGAACTGGTCCAGGTCCAGGAAGAGCAGCGCGCCGAACTGGTGCGAACGCTGCGCGGTGGCCAGCGCCTGGTGCAGCCGGTCAAGCAGCAGGCGCCGGTTGGGCAGCCCGGTGAGCGGGTCGTAGAAGGCGAGATTCTCGATCTCCGCGCTGGCCCGGCGCATCTCCGTTACGTCGTGGTAGGTGATCATGAGCCCGCCCTCTGGAGTGGCGCGCTCGGTGATCTGGATGAAGTGCCCGTTGGGCAGCATCTGCTCGTGCGTGCCCCGGGTCTCGCGCTGCAGCAGCAGCCGCTGCTCGACCCATTCGCGGCGCGTGGCTTCGTCGGCCTCGGGCAGGTGGTAGCGGGAGGTGGCCTCCAGCACGGAGCGGAACGGCAGGCCCACGTCCATCATGGTCCGCAGCCACGGAAAGATCTCCTCGTAGCGCTGGTTCCATTGCAGCACGCGGTGGCGGGGATCCAGCAGCACGAAGCCGCTGACCATGGAGCCCAGGGCCTGCTCGAGCGTGGACTTGGAGCGCGCAAGATCGTTGCGCGCATGGCTGATGCGGCGCAGGTAGGCCACGGCGAAGCCGCCCGCCGCCAGCGCGGTGGCGATCAGCAGGGCCGCGACCGCGGCGATGGCATTGCGCTCGGAGCGCCAGTTGGCCAGCGCCGATGCCTCCGGCAGGCTCGCCGTGATACAGAGGCCCGGATAGAGGATGGGCCGCCCGGACACCAGGGCGGGAACGCCGGTCAGGCGCGCCGGCTGGTCCCAGGCGCTGAAGGCCGGGGCGTCGTCGCCCAGCGGCGGAACGCGCACGCGGGTGCGGGCCTCGCCGCGGCCGGAGGTGCCGATGATCAGCTCGCCCCGGCCGCGCTCCAGGGTGACCTCCAGCCCCGGGATGTCCGCCCCCTGTGCCAGCACTGCGGCGAGCATGCTCACGGGCACCTGCAGCACCGCCAGCAGGCGCTCTCCGCCCGGCGAGCGGATCGGCCGGGCCGCATACAGGATCCGCTCGGAACTCGCGAAGCTGACCGTCGGGGCGCTCAGCGCCAGGGTCGGCATGCCCTGGGCCATGGCCTCGTCGAAGAAGCCGTCAGGAAACTCCTGAAGCATGCGGGAGCCCATGGCGTCCGACGCGGCCACCACGTTGCGCCGCGTGTCCAGCAGCACCACCGAGCGCACGAGGATGTTCTGCCGGGAGGCGCTGCGCAGCAGCTGGCCGATGAACTCCGGATCGGTGCGGGGCATGCGCTGGCTCCACAGCTCGATCATGTCGTCCGTGCTGGCCAGCAGGACGTCCAGGCCGAGCAGCGCGCGGTTCAGCGCCGCCTCGGCGCCGGCGACGAAACGCGTCACCTGCGTCTCGCTCTCGGCCAGCGCCACGTGCCGCGCGTTCACGATCAGCCCGCCCGCCGCCCCGGCAATGCCGAGCACGAGCACCACGACCGCCGCGGACACGGCCCAGCGCAGGCGGACCGACAGCGCCGCCATCAGGGATTCTCCGGAACGGGAATGCCGCGCGCCCGGCCCACGGTGCGGCTCCAGATGGCGGCACAGTCGGCGCCACAGCGGCGCAGCCAGCTGGGCAGCACGGATTCGGACAACAGGCGCAGGCGCCGGGCATCGTCCTCGGGCGACAGGGGCACCACCACCATGGAGCCCCTCTCGCCACGCACGCAGGCCGACGAGCCGCTGTTGCATGCCACGCCCTCTTCCGTCTCGGCCTCCGCGTCGTGCCAGATGGCATCCTCCAGACTGGGCAGCTCGCGCAGCAGCAGGGCCCGCAGCTCGGGAGGCATGGCGGCCCAGGCCTCGTCATTGGCCCCGAAGAACGACAACCCCCAGGTGATGGGCAGGGTGTGCAGGTACCGGGTCATGCGGTGCAGTCCGAGCGTGTTGCCCGACATCGTCCCGGTGATGGAGCATTCGCTGTCGCTCGCCTGCAGGCTGGGAACGATCTGGCTGAAGCCGGTGTAGACGGCCACGCCGCCCAGCGAGGCGATGAAGTCCGCCTGGGACGCGGACGAGACGCGCACGCGCCGCCCCTTGAGGTCCGCCAGCCCCGACAGGGCGTTCTTGCAGAAGAGCACCTGCGCGGGGTAGACATACACCGCCAGCATCTCGAAATGGTGGCGCCTGCGCAGCTCGTCCTGCAGGTAGGGCCGGAACGCCTGCACGGAGGACCGCAGGTCCGCCAGGGTGGGGTTGAGCGCCGGCAGGTCCGCGGCGGTGTATTGCGGGTACTGGGCGGTGAGCGAGCTCATCAGCACGGTGCCCAAAGGCACCACGCCCAGCTCGACCAGGCGCAGCATCTCGATGCCGGGCACGCCGGCGCGGTCGAAAGGGACGATCGAGGCAGTGAACCGTCCGCCGCTCAGGCGCGGGAGATCGCGGGTCCAGAACGGTGCCTCGCGCCGGGAATACTGCGACAGGGCCCCGAGGTTGCCGACGATGCGCAGCCGGTAGGGGGCCGCAGCGCCGGGTGCGGAGGCCGGGGACGCCGCAGGGGAGGCGGACGGGCCCGGCTCGGCAGGGGCGGCGGCGCCGGGCAGAGCGGCCAGCGCCAGCGCGCAGGCCAGCGCCGCCCCCCGCGCCAGCGCGGCGGCAGGCACGGCTCGGATCAGGTGGCAACGGACGAATCCGCCGGTGCGGGGCGCGCGAAGGGTCGCTGCCAAATACGGGTCCTCCCAGTAGCACCGGTTTTGTACCATTTTGGATGCCTTTGACAAATGCCGGGAAATGCTCTCCACCCAACCTCAGACGGCGTGCGATGTCAGAGATTCCACCTGACAGGATTATCCGGACGGAATTCACCCCTCTCCCGATCGAAATCCCAGCGCGTCAGTTGCCTGCCCCCCGCACCGGCCTCCAGGGTGAGCAGGCTGTTGGGGGCCTCCGCACGCAGCCGTACCGACACGGCCGTGCCGGCCTGCGCGGCCCGCAGCCCGGGCAGCGCCTCGACCAAGCCGGGCGCATGGGCGTGGCCGGACAGCAGCAGTTCGGCCCCCGCGGCCCGCCAGCGCGCCACGGCTTCGGCAGCGCGGTGCGGGCGGTGGTCAGCGTCACCGGGGTGGCGCGCCACCAGGGGGTGGTGCGTGGCGACGATGCGCCAGCGGTCCGGCGGCGCGCCGGCCAGGCGCCGCGCCGCCCTGTCGATCTGCGCGCCCGACAGGCTTGCCTGGCTGTGGCGCCAGGGGCGCGTGGTATCCACGCCCACCACGAAAAACCCGCCGGCGTCGCACACGGGCTCGCGATCATCCCCCCACCAGCGGGCATAGCGCCGGTAGGCGCCGCCGATGCGCTCCCACCACGCGAACAGGGGCAGGTCGTGGTTGCCCGGCATCACCAGCGTGTGCCGGGCTGGCAGCGCGGCGATGAATGCGTGGGCGGCCGCGAACTGCGGGACGGTGGCCCGCTGCGTGAGGTCTCCCGACACGACCACCACCGACACCGGGAGCGCGCGCGCGAGCGCCTGTACCGCCGCGCAGACGCGCGGATCGTGCGCGCCGAAGTGCAGATCGGACAGGTGCATCAGAACGCTCATGGCCGCCTGGTCCGGTTTCGTGGCTTCAGGCTGACGCCGCGGCCATGCCCGGCACCACGCCCGGCAGGGGGGCCGGTCCCGGAGGATCGGCGTCGCCGGGGTCGGCAACCGGTTCGGGATCGGCGCCGGCGCGCCCGGGCGCGCGCTCTTCGTCCCTGGCGGTCGCCGTGGGCGCCACGAGCCACAGCGGGCGGTCTTCCATGCGGAAGCGCAGCGGCGGCGGCATCCAGGCCCGCTCGCCGTCGAACGCCACCTTGACCTGGACGGGTCGCCAGCTGGCGGGCTCCACGACCATTTCCGAGCAGGCCAGGCTGATGACGGCATCGTCGCGGTCCAACTGGCCGATGGCGGCGTGCCAGACGGTGCGGGCCGTGGCCCACCGGCCCTGCGGCTTGAGCAGCAGCACCGCGAGGTGATCCCCCTCGGCAACGTCGCGCGCCTGGGGAATGCCCAGCCGCTCCAGCTGAAGCGGGTTGTTGCCCACGAAGAGGGTGGAGGCGAAGAACTCTTCCTGCACCAGGGTGTCCGCGCCGCGGTGGGCGCGCAGCGAAACCCGCCAGCGCCGCGCCGAGGACGGCCGCAGGAAGCTCCACACGGCGGAGACGATCGCCACCCAGCGGGAACGGCCGAAGCGCCGCGACGCCATCTCCCGCTGCTCGAGCAGGCGGGGGTACAGGCCGACCGCGGCGTTCACCAGGAACATGCTGTCGTTCACATAGCCCACGCGCACCGGCCGCTCGTCGCCGTCGCGCAGTGCCTTCAGGATGTCCTCCGCGGCCTGGTCCAGGTCCAGCGACAGGCTCTGCTCGCGGGCGAAATAGTTGAAGGTGCCCGCGGGGATGACGCCCATGCGGACGCCGTGCCGCCAGGCCGCCGCCGCCACGGCGTTGATGGTGCCGTCGCCGCCGCAGGCCACCACGATGCCGCCGGAGGCCAGGGCAGCCAGCGCCGCCTCCTGCGCCGCCTGCACGATGCCGGCACGCACCGCCGGCACATGCCACTGCACCGCATGGCGGCGCAGTGGCTCCAGGGCCTCCAGCCGCCCGCGCAGCTGGCCGTGGTCCGCGCCCGGCCGGTGCGGCACCACCAGGTGCACGGGCCCGTGCGCGGGCGCAGCGGAAGAGGAGGTCGGGGCGGAGGATGGCATGGTGCTGTGGGCGGGAAGGCGCAGCACTAGGCCGCGGGACAGGAAGGGCGCTCCGGCCGGACGGCCCCGGCACCCGCCCCGATTGTCCGGTCCGCACGCCGCCCGCTCGCATCGGAGGGCAGAGGCAGCGGCTGTCGGCGCCGGCCGACATCGGACATCCGCGGTGTCCGGGAATCTCCAGCGCGCTGCCGGGTCATGGCGGCGCCGGGCCCGCGGCATGCCACCATCGCAGTCCCCACCTGTTCAAGGCTTTTCCCCGACCGATGCAACCGCCCTTCCCACTCCGCCCCCCTTTCCCCCCGCTTTCCGCCCCGGGCCCCGCAGGAGGCCGTCCATGAGCGCCCTGCAGGCCTGGGCCGCCTGGGCGGGCACGCACCCGCTGGCCTTCTGGGGCGCGGGACTGTCGGCCGTGCTGGCGGCCACCCTGCTGGCGCGGAGCTCGGCACTGGCCGCCGCGCCGCACTGCGCACCCTGGGCAGTGCGCTGGTCCGCGCCGCACCATGCCGTGGCACGCCTCTGGGCGGCCCTGGCCGCCTCGGCGCTGCTGATGTGGGGCTGCGCCGAGCTGCTGGGTTTCCTGGCGCGGGAATGGTCGGCCCCCACCGCATGGGCAGCGCGGATGGACGAAACACTGGCCGGCACCCTGCGCGCACGGGCAGGCCTGCCCACGCTCACCCTGTTCGCGCGGGTCACGCATGCGGGCGACACCCAGGTACTGGCCGCGCTGGCCGTGGTGGTGGGCATCGCGCTCTGGTGGCACCGCCACCGACTGCTGGCCGCCTGCTGGGCCGCGACCATGGCGGGCAACGGGCTGCTCACCCGAGGTTTCAAGCACGCCTTCGAACGGGTGCGGCCGGAACACACGCATGGCGTCTCGGTGGCCGAAGGCTACAGCTTCCCGAGCGGGCACAGCAGCAGTTCGCTGGTCGCCTACGGCATGCTGGCCTATCTGGCCGTGCGCCTGCTGCCGGGGCGCTGGCACCTGCCCGCCCTGCTCGCCGCCGCGTCGGTGGTGTTCACGGTGGGCTGGAGCCGGGTGGTGCTGCAGGTGCACTATGCGAGCGACGTGCTCGCGGGCTGGGCCACCGGAGGCGCCTGGCTGGCCTGCTGCGTGCTGGTGGCGAACGGCGTGGGCCACTGGCACCGCGCCCGCGGCGCCGCGGCGGCCTGATTCAGGGGGCGGACGGCCGGGACGCGCTGCGCTCCGCAGCCAGCGACGCGGCGAACACGGCCAGACCGCCGAAGGCGAGCAGCACGCCCACCCAGCCGGTGGACGTCCATCCCAGGCCGGCCGCGATGGCCACGCCGCCGAGCCAGGCACCCAGCGCATTAGCGCAGTTGAAGGCCGAATGGTTGAGCGCGGCGGCCAGGGTCTGGGCCTCGCCGGCCACGTCCATGAGCCGGATCTGCAGGGCCGGTCCGATGGCGACGATGGTCCCGAGCAGGAAGGTCGCCACTGCCGCCGTGGCCACGTGCTGCGCGGCGAACACGAAGCCGCCCAGCACCACCACCGACCAGGCCAGCAGGCCGCCGATGGTGCGCATCAGCGCGCGGTCCGCCAGCCGGGCGCCCACGAGGTTGCCCGCCACCATGCCCGCGCCGAAGAGCGCCAGCACGAAGGGCACGCCCCCCACCGGCAGGCCCGCCACTTCGGTAAGCGTGGGCTTGATGTAGCTGAAAACCGAGAACATGCCGCCGAAACCGATGGCACCGATGCCCAGCGTGAGCCAGACCTGTTTGCGCCGCAGCGCCCCGAGCTCGCGCCAGGGGCTCGCGGCCGCGTCCGGCGGCATGTAGGGCACGCCCTTGCGCACCATCGCCATCGCCAGCACCGCGATCGCCCCGACGAACACGAAGGCCGCACGCCAGCCGAAATACTGGCCCAGCGCTGCCGCGATGGGCACGCCCGCGAGCGTGGCCCCCGTCAGGCCCAGCATCACGAGGCCTACCGCGCTCGCGCGCCGGCCCGGCGGCGCGAGCGACGCGGCCACCAGCGCGGCCACCCCGAAATAGGTGCCGTGCGGCAGGCCGGTGACGAATCGCAGCAGGTTGAGCGACAGGTAGCCCGGAGCCATCGCGGAGGCGAAATTGCCCAGTGCATAGACGGCCATCAGCGCGATGAGCAGCGCGCGCCGGCCCCAGCCCGCCGCGAGCACGGCCAGCACGGGCGCGCCGATCACCACGCCCAGCGCATAGGCGCTGATGACGTGCCCGGCCTGCGGGATGGTCACGCCGATGTCGCGCGCCACTTCGGGCAGCAGACCCATGATGACGAACTCGCCCGTGCCGATGGAAAAGCCGCCCAGGCCCAGCGCCAGTACGGCCCGCAGCAGGGTGCGGTCGTCCCGCGGGGTGGCCATGGAGGGGGTCGCCGCCGGGGCATCGGCGTCGCGGGGCAGGGAAGGCGTAGTCATGGAAGAAGCGGCGTGCGGCAGCGCCGGCCAGGAAAGCGGACCGTGCGCGGGGAGAGGCAATGCAGGGTTAACCCGCAGGGCTGGAGAACATATCACGCCCTGCCCGCGCCTGCAGCGGGCGGGATTTGCGGCCTTGCCGTATGCTGCCCGGCACGCGGCATCCGCCACCACGGCGGGATCCTTCCCGTCCCCCTCTTCCTCCTCCAAGGGCTGCCCCATGAACGACGCCTTTCCCGACGTGCGCCTGCTGGTCTTCGACATCTTCGGCACCGTGGTGGACTGGCACGGCAGCATCGTGCGCGAGATGCAGGCACTGCACCCTCAGGTGGACGCCGACGCCTTCGCCCTGGCCTGGCGCGAGGGCTACCAGCCCGCCATGCAGCGGGTGCGCAGCGGCGAACTCGGCTGGACGCGCATCGACGAGCTGCACCGGACCATCCTCGACGGCCTGCTGCCCCGCTTCGGCCTGGCGCATCTGGCCGAGAACGAGCGCCGGCACCTGAACCGCGCGTGGCACCGGCTCGCGGCCTGGCCCGACAGCGCGGCGGGCCTGCAGCGGCTCAAGCGGCGCCGCACCATCGCCACGCTCTCCAACGGCAACATCGGCCTGCTCACCGACATGGCCAAGGGGGCCGGCCTGCCCTGGGACTGCATCCTGAGCGCCGAGGTGTTCCGCGCCTACAAGCCCGACCCGGCGGTGTACCTGGGCGCTGCCCGCGTCTTCGACCTGGAACCCGCGCAGGTGATGATGGTGGCCGCGCACCACGAGGACCTGGAGGCCGCGCGCGCCTGCGGCCTGCGGACCGCGTACGTCGAACGGCCGCACGAGTTCGGCGCGGCCCGCGCCAAGGACGTCTCGCCCCGGCCGGGCAACGACCTGCACTGCACGGACCTGGGCGCGCTCGCGGACGTGCTGGCAGGTCCGGCCTGACGCACGGCGCGCCTGCCGCTTCAGGCCGGCAGGACCGCGCGCAGGCCGCCGCCGTGCGCCCAGCACAGCCAGCCGGGCGGAACGCCTTGATATGGATGAACACCTTGTCGCCGCCTTCCAGCGGCTCGATGAACCCGGAACCCCGCGCGCCGTTCCAGGACGCGATCACGCCGTCGAACTGCATGCGCGTCAGCCGGGGGCCACCATCCCCTGCACGAAGCGCCGCACCTGGGCATCGAATTCCGGGCTGGTGGCGGTGAACTCCACCCCCGCCAGCACCTGGGGACCGGTGGTGTTGAGGGTGACCACGCGCGCATACACGTCGCGGGCCTGGTAGCGCGCGATCGGCAGGTCGAATGCCAGGCGCAGCTCGCCATGCAGCGGCACGGGCTCGCCCAGTTCCAGCAGCGCGCCGTGGTAGCCCATGTCGCGCACCGAGCAGGCCACCAGGTGGGGAAGCACCGCGCCGTCCTGCACGAGCTGGCAGGTGCACGGCAGGTTGGCCTCCACCCGCAGGCTGCGGCGGAATTCCTGCCGGGGCACCTTGAGCCGCCGGCTCGGCACGGCCACCAGCTCGCGCAGCGACAACGGCTCGGCAAGGCCCTTGACGAAGACGTGCGACGGCGCCGACACCGACGCCATCGTCCAGCAGCGCTGGTACACCGCCTCGCTCACCAGCACCTGCCCGCGCAGCGCGAAGGCGCGCAGTTGGGAGGCCTCGGCCACCACTGCGCCCAGCAGCACGGACGCCTGGCGTCCGCCGCGGGGCGGAGCGAGATCGCCGAGCAGCGCGGTACCGAAGGCGATGCCCACGCCCACGTACACCGGAGGCATCCGCTCCTCGCGGAAGGCGTCGTTCAAATCCTTGAGCGCCATCTGCAGCGCCACGGCGTACATGGCCGCGCGCTGCACGCCGTCATCGGCGCCCCTGCCATCGCCCTCCGGCTCCCCTTCCGCCGACGGGAACACCACCGCGGCGCCCTCGCCCGTCCAGTGGTCGAGCACGCCACCATAGGCGGGCAGCAGGCCGTGCAGGCAGCCGATCACGCGCTCCATCCAGTCACGGGAGCGGTCTGGAGGCATGGACGCGGCCATCTGCGCGAAATCGCGGATGCCGGCCTTGAGCAGCGTGATCTCGCGCTCCTGCAGCGGGAGTGCCCCGGGACCGGCAGGCAGGTGTGCTCCGGGCGCATCGGACGCATCTGGCGCGTCCGGAGCTTCGGGGCCGGGAACGGGAGGAACAGGCATAGGGGGCAAGGGGGCCGTGCGCGGGTCTCGGTAGGTCGGTCCGTCGGATTCGGTACCGGGCGGCCCCAGGGCCTGGCCGGCATCCGGCAGCATAGGCGGACGGCCGCGCGGCGGTCAAGCCGCGCGCCGGCGCCCCGCCCGCGCCACGGCCATGCCGGCCCGGCACCGTCGCTTCGGCGTCACACCCGGAAGGCGCCCTCCTCCACGCGCCCATGCCAGGCGCCCGGCGGCGGGACAGCCGGGCCATCAGATCGCGACCAGTTGCCGGATGCCCCGCGCCTGCATCTCGCTGCCCGGCCCGCGCGCGATCACCTCGCCCCGCTCCATCACGAGGTACTCGTCGGCCAGCTCCTCGGCGAAGTCGTAGTACTGCTCGCACAGCAGCACGGACACCGGGTGGCCGTCCAGCCCCTCGTCCGCGAGGCGCCGGATCACCCGTCCGATGTCCTTGATGATGCTGGGCTGGATGCCTTCGGTCGGCTCGTCCAGGATCAGCAGCCGCGGGCTGGGCGCGAGCGCCCGCGCGATCGCCAACTGTTGCTGCTGCCCCCCCGACAGGTCCCCGCCGCGCCTTCCCAGCATCTGTTGCAGCACCGGAAACAGCGTGTAGAGATGCTCCGGCACGGGCGTGGAACCGCTCTTGTAGGCCAGCCCCATGCGCAGGTTCTCCTCCACCGTCAGCCGGCCGAAGATCTCGCGGCCCTGCGGCACGAAGCCGATGCCGGCACGGGCGCGCTCATAGGGAGTGCGGCCCTGGATCGGCTGGCCCTCCCAGGTGATGGTGCCGCTGCGGATGGGCACCAGGCCCATGAGGCTCTTGAGCAGCGTGGTCTTGCCGACGCCGTTGCGGCCGAGCAGGACCGTGACCTTGCCGGGGGACGCGGCCAGGCTCACGTCGCGGAGGATGTGGGAGCCGCCGTAGTATTGCTGGAGGTTGTGGACGGTGAGCATGTTTTGGGTTCTTTTAAGGGCGGGGGCCGGGTCTCGCCCCGGCGGGCGAGTCACTTTCTTTCGCTTCGCCGAAAGAAAGTAACCAAAGAAAGGGCGACCCTGCTGTCTGCGACCCCGTTCGCCCGATGGGCAAACGGGGCAACCTGGGGTGCTCGGGGGTGGGGTGTGCCGTGGAACTCGCTGCGCGCACTGCGTGCGCTACGCTCGGACAACCACGGCAAGTCAGTTCTCGATGCGGGCGTGTCCTTCGGCACGCCCGCCACCCCACCCCCTGCGCGCCCCAGGCGCATCCAGAAGGGGTGACCCGGGCCTTCGCGTTGCTCGGCCCCCAGGCCGTCGCTGCGCTCGGCCAAGGCCACCACCGCTCTGCCCCACAAAAAAACCGTGCGCGGTGCGCAGCACTCGCGCACCAAAGGCCGAGCGAAGCAATGGCCCGTGTACGGCACCCCGCCCTCGTGGCTGCGCCGAGGAGCGCAGGGCGCGGGGCGGGCAGGCGTGCCGCAGGACACGCCTGCTTCGTGATCTGACTCGCCGTGGTTGTCCGAGCGCAGCGCACAGAGTGCGCGAAGCGAGTTCCACGGCGCCGCCCCGCGTCCGAGCACCGCAGGCTGCCCCCTTCGCCCCCACGGGGCGAAGGGGGACGCAGACACCAGGGCTCGCCTTTTCTTTGCCTACTTTCTTTTGGCGAAGCAAAAGAAAGCAGGTGCGCCGCCGGGCGCACATCCCGGCCCCGGAAAACAAACGCAAAGCAACAACGAAAAACCATCACCGCCCCAAATACACCTCGATCACCCGCTCATCCCCCTGCACCTCGTCCAGCGTCCCCTCCGCCAGCACGGCGCCATCGCACAGCACCGTCACCTTCTCGGAGATCGCCCGGATGAACGACATGTCGTGCTCCACCACCATCAGCGAGTGGCGGCCCTTGAGGGAGAGGAACAGCTCGGCCGTGCGCGCCGTCTCCTCGTCGGTCATGCCCGCCACAGGTTCGTCGAGCAGCAGCAGCCTGGGGTCCTGCATGAGCAACATGCCGATCTCCAGCCACTGCTTCTGCCCATGGCTCAGCTCTCCCGCCGGGCGGGCCGGCTGGCGGGACAGGTGGATGGTCCGCAGCACCTCGGCCAGGCGGTCCGACTGGGCCGAGTCGGGCTTGAAGAACATCGAAGATGCCACGCCCTTGTGCGTCTTCAAGGCGAGTTCGAGGTTCTCGAACACCGTAAGCTGCTCGAACACCGTGGGCTTCTGGAACTTGCGGCCGATGCCCAGGGCTGCGATCTGCGGCTCGTTGTGGCGCAGCAGGTCGATGGTGCTGCCGAAGAACACCGTGCCCCGGTCGGGCCGGGTCTTGCCGGTGATGATGTCCATCATCGTGGTCTTGCCCGCACCGTTCGGACCGATGATGCAGCGCAGCTCGCCGGGCGCGATGTCCAGGTTCAGGCCGTTGATGGCCTTGAAGCCATCAAAGCTCACGTGCACGTCTTCCAGGTAGAGGATGCGGCCGTGCGCCACGTCCACCTCTCCGGGGACGGCCAGCCGCGAGAAACCTGCGGCGCGGCCGCCGGATTCGGTCCGCCCCCGGGCCTCCGGGGCATGCGCGGCGCCTGCGCGGCGCGCGCCTTCTTCCATCAGGTCGGGGGTCATGCCGCGCCCTCCTCTTTGCGCAGGCTCGCGGCGTTGGCGGCGTTGGCAGCCGGTGCCTGGATCTTCTTCGGCCGGCGCAGCAGGCCGACCACGCCGTTGGGCAGGAACAGCGTGACGGCGATAAACAGCGCGCCCAGGAAATACAGCCAGAACTCCGGAGCCGTCACCGTGAGCCAGCTCTTGGCCCCGTTGACGAGGAAGGCGCCCACGATGGGCCCGATCAGCGTGGCGCGCCCGCCCACCGCCGCCCAGACGGCGATCTCGATGGAGTTGGCGGCGCTCATCTCGCCCGGGTTGATGATGCCCACCTGCGGCACATAGAGCGCGCCGGCCACGCCGCACATCATGGCGCTGATGGTCCAGATGGCGAGCTTGTAGGGCAGCGGCGAGTAGCCCGAGAACATCACGCGGGTCTCTGCGTCGCGGATGGCCTGCAGCACCCGGCCGAACTTGGAACGCACCAGCCACCGGCCCAGCAGGAAAAAGCCCAGCAGCGCCAGCCCCGTGAGCACGAACAGCAGCATGCGCATGTTCTGCGTGGCGATGGGCTGCCCCAGGATGCGCTTGAAGTCGGTGAAGCCGTTGTTGCCGCCGAAGCCCGTCTCGTTGCGGAAGAAGAGCAGCATGGCCGCATACGTCATGGCCTGCGTGATGATGGAGAAATACACGCCCTTGATGCGCGAGCGGAAGGCGAAATAGCCGAACACGACGGCCACCAGCCCCGGCACGGCCACGATCAGCACCAGCGTGGCGATGAAGCTGTCCGACAGTGCCCAGTGCCAGGGCAGCTCCTTCCAGTCCAGGAACACCATGAAATCGGGCAGGTCGCTCTTGTAGTTGCCGTCGCGGCCGATCTGGCGCATGAGGTACATGCCCATCACGTAGCCGCCCAGCGCGAAGAAAAGGCCATGGCCGAGGCTCAGGATGCCCGTGTAGCCCCAGATCAGGTCCATGGCCAGCGCGCAGATGGCGTAACACATGATCTTGCCGACCAGGGCCACGCCGTAGTCGGAGAGGTGGAAGGCGCTGCCGGCCGGCACGAGCAGGTTCAGCGCCGGCGCCACCGCGCAGACCGCGATCAGCACCACGATGAAGGCCGTCCAGCCACCGCGTGTGAGCAGCGGTGCCGGGGCGGGCAATTGGATGGGGGGTGAAGTGATCATATTTTTTCAGCGTTCGGCACAACGAGCGACCGCAACTACCGTCACGGCCCGCGCCAGCAGCCGCCGCGCAAGGGCCGCCCCGCCGCGCCGGCGGCGTCCCCTCTCCCGCATGGCGCAGCCATGCGGGAGAGGGGGGAAGGAGCGAAGCGACACAGGGGGGTGCCTCATATATACCTAGTCTGCAGTGCGGCCCTTCACCGCAAAGATGCCCTGCGGCCGCTTCTGGATGAAGACGATGATGAGCACCAGCACGGCGATCTTGGCCAGCACCGCGCCCGCCCAGCCCTCGAGGAATTTGTTGAGAACACCCAGGCCCAGCGCGGCATAGACGGTGCCCGCGAGCTGGCCCACGCCGCCCAGCACCACGACCATGAAGGCGTCCACGATGTAGCCCTGGCCCAGGTCCGGCCCCACGTTGCCGACCTGGCTCAGGGCGCAGCCCGCCAGGCCCGCGATGCCGGAGCCCAGCGCGAAGGCATAGGTATCGACCCGCGCGGTGTTCACGCCCATGCACGAGGCGATGGGCCGGTTCTGCGTCACGCCGCGCACGAACAGCCCCAGCCGCGTGCGGCCGATGAGGAAGGCGACGCCGCCCAGCACCGCGAACGCAAAGGCCACGATCACCAGCCGGTTCCACGGCAGCTGCAGGTTCTCCAGCAGCTGCACGCCGCCGCTCATCCAGGCGGGGTTTTCCACGCCCACGTTCTGCGCACCGAACAGGCTGCGCACCAATTGCTGCAGCATCAGGCTGATGCCCCAGGTGGCCAGCAGCGTCTCCAGCGGCCGGCCGTAGAGAAAGCGGATCACGCCGCGCTCCAGCACCGCGCCCATGAGCGCCGACGCGAGGAACGCCGCCGGCACGGCCGCGACGAGGTACGCATCGAACGCACCCGGCAGGTAGCGCTGGAACAGCCCCTGCACCACATAGGTGGCGTAAGCGCCGATCATCATGAGCTCGCCATGGGCCATGTTGATGACGCCCATCAGCCCGTAGGTGATGGCCAGGCCCAGCGCCACCAGCAGCAGGATCGATCCCAGGCTGAGTCCAGAGAACAGCGCGCCCAGGCGCTCGCCCCACTGCAGCCGTGCCTCCACGGCCTTCAGCGCGGAGTCGAGGGCTGCGCGCACCTTCGGGTCCTGCTCGTTGCGCAGCTGCTCCAGCAGCACCGTGCGCGTGGCCGGGTTGCCGCTGCCGGCCAGGGCCTGCGCCGCCAGCTGGCGCTGCGCCGGATCGCTGGCCGAGAGCTGGATGCGCGCGCGGATCGCCTCGAGCCGTGCCTTGAGCCCGGGCTCGCGCTCGGCGGCCAGGGCCTTGTCGATGAGCGGCAGCCGCGCCTCGTCGCTCTCGTCCTTCAGCGCATCGATCGCCGCGCGGCGCTGCGCCGCATCCGGCGACATGAGCTGCAGCGAGGCCAGCGCGGTGTCGAACTCGCCGCGCATGCGGTTGTTGTTGACGACGTCCTCCGCATCGTCCGGCACGCTCACCGGCGCACCGGTGACCGGATCGACCCCCTTGCCGTCCTTCACCACGATGGCCCGGCCGCCCGCGATCTTCACCGCATCGTCGGCCATGGCCCGGATGAAAGCCACCGTGGCCTCGTCGGGCGTGGCAACGGCCTGCTGCAGCGCCGCGATCCGCTCGTCGGTATCGCCCGCGGCCATCGCCCGCGCCGCCTCCGCCGTGAGCGCATGCGCCTGCACCGCCACGCACAGCAGCAGGCAGGCGATCAGACGATGGAAGAAGGTGATGGACATGTGAAAAGAAGGAATCAACAGACGAAATGGCGAAGCCCGGCAACCTTTGCAAAAGCGCGTGGCGCGAGCCACCGCGCGGCCCAGGCCAGCAGACGCCGCGGAACGGGCTTCGCCCGGCCGCTGGCGTCGTCCCCCTGCCCGCCGTGCGCAGCACGGCGAGAGCGGGGGGAAAGGCGCGCAGCGCCTCAGGGGGGTGTCACTTCTTCTCAGGCTCATCCTTCTTCTTGTCATTGCCCTCGATGTACGGGCTCCACGGCTTGGCCTTGACCGGGCCGGGCGTCTTCCACACCACGTTGAACTGGCCGTCGGCCTTGATTTCGCCGATGAACACGCTCTTGTGCAGGTGGTGGTTCTTCTCGTCCATCTTGCTGACGATGCCGCTGGGCGCCTGGAAGGTCTGGCCGGCCATGGCGGCGATCACCTTGTCCACGTCGGTGCTCTTGGCCTTCTCCACGGCCTGCTTCCACATGTGGATGCCGATCCAGGTGGCTTCCATCGGGTCGTTGGTCAGCGGCTTGTCCTTGTGGCCGGGGATGTTGTTCTTCTTGGCGTAGTCGCTCCACTGCTTGATGAAGGCCGTGTTGGTCGGGTTCTTGATCGACATGAAGTAGTTCCATGCCGCCAGGTGGCCGACCAGGGGCTTGGTGTCCACGCCGCGCAGTTCCTCCTCGCCCACGCTGAAGGCCACCACGGGCACGTCCTTGGCCTTCAGGCCCGCGTTGCCCAGTTCCTTGTAGAAGGGCACGTTGGAGTCGCCGTTGATGGTGGAGACCACGGCGGTCTTGCCGCCCTGGCTGAACTTCTTGATGTCGGCCACGATGGTCTGGTAGTCGGAGTGGCCGAAGGGGGTGTACTTCTCGTCGATGTCGGAATCCTTCACGCCCTTGGATTTCAGGTAGGCGCGCAGGATCTTGTTGGTGGTGCGGGGATAGACATAGTCCGTGCCCAGCAGCACCCAGCGCTTGGCACCGCCGCCATCCTTGCTCATGAGGTAATCGACGGCGGGAATGGCCTGCTGGTTGGGCGCGGCGCCGGTGTAGAACACGTTCTTGGAGAGTTCCTCGCCCTCGTACTGCACGGGGTAGAACAGCAGGCCGTTCATTTCCTCCACCACCGGCAGCACGGACTTGCGGCTCACGCTGGTCCAGCAGCCGAAGATCACCGAGACCTTGTCCTGGCCCAGCAACTGCTTGGTCTTCTCGGCGAACAGCGGCCAGTTGGAGGCCGGGTCCACCACCACGGGCTCGAGCTTCTTGCCCAGCACGCCGCCCTTGGCGTTGATGTCCTCGATGGCCATCAGCACCGTGTCCTTGAGCACGGTTTCCGAAATGGCCATCGTGCCCGAGAGGCTGTGCAGCACGCCGAC
This sequence comes from Paracidovorax cattleyae, assembly GCF_900104515.1. Taxonomy (GTDB): domain Bacteria; phylum Pseudomonadota; class Gammaproteobacteria; order Burkholderiales; family Burkholderiaceae_C; genus Paracidovorax; species Paracidovorax cattleyae. Next base: position 59,325 of record NZ_FNJL01000029.1, on the reverse strand, counting down.
CTTGATGGTGTCCTGGGCGTGGGCGGTGATACCGGCGCCAGCCAGCGCCACGGCGGCGGTGAGGGCCTTGAGGGTGAATCGGCGTTGCATATGCAGGTACTCCATAGGGTGGTTGATGGCATCCGTCGAACACGCTGTAGGTCCTGTCCGACGCATGGAGGCCATCCTAGGGACGCCCCGCCTTCGCCGGAATACGCCGGAGGGCGTACGCCGCCGCTGCCCCGTCCCGCGCTCCCGGCCCCCCGACCGGAAGCCCCAAGCCGATGCAGCCAGCCCGATAGCCGTGCACGGGTGCACCACATCGGGTCCGCAACGCGCATTCCGGCGGGTTTTCCCCCATGGAATGGCTGGCACACGAGTTGCATGATGATCTGCATCAAGTCGTCTGTCGACAGCCGACCGACCAACCACCGCACACCCAGATTTCTGGAGGTCCCTTTGGAAACAGCAGAACTCCATTCCCCACGCACCGGTGGTGAACACCGTTCCCCCATGTCCCCTGCGGAGCGCCAGGTGCGCCGGGATCTGGCGGCGGCCTACCGCCTTGTCGCCCTCTACGGCATGGACGACAGCATCTACACCCACATCTCGGCGCGCGTGCCGGGCACCGGGGACCAGTTCCTGATCAACCCCTTCGGCATGCTGTTCCGCGACATCACGGCCTCTTCGCTCGTGAAGATCGACCTGGACGGGAACCTGATCGAGCCCGGCGAATACGACGTGAACCCTGCCGGGTTCACGATCCACAGCGCCGTGCATGCCGCGCGGCACGATGCGGCCTGCGTGCTGCACACCCACACCGTGGCCGGCGTGGCCGTGTCCTCGCTGGCCGGCGGACTGCAGCCCTGCAACCAATGGGCGCTGCAGTTCCACAACCGCGTCACCTACCACGCGTTCGAGGGCATCGCCCTGGACCTGGAAGAGCGCGAGCGCCTCGTCGCGGATCTCGGCCCCACCTCGCGCGCGCTGATCCTGCGCAACCACGGGCTGGTGACCCTGGGCCGCAGCGTGGCCGAGGCCTTCATCCTCATGCACAACCTGGAGCGCGCCTGCCGCGTGCAGGTCGCCATCCAGGGCACCGGGCAGGCCGTGAACCCCGTGCCCGAGGCGGTGTGCGAACTCACGGCGCGCCAGTACGAAAGCGGCGACACGAACCGCCTGGCCGCCCAGCCCACCGATCCCTATGCCCGCGAATGGCGCGCCCTGCTGCAGCGTCTGGAGCCGCCCGGCGCCGCCTCGTTCCGCGACTGAGCCCCTGCGCCCGAGCCTTCCCACACTCCCCCACCCGAAAGGTCCGCCACGATGAAACGCCGCCACCTGATCCAAGCCGTTCCCGCAGCCCTCGGCCTGTCCATCGCCGGGGTGCCCCTGCACAGCCTGGCCCAGGCCAGGAAAGGCGTCGTCAACGTGCTGGTCCAGCCCGAGCCGCCCGGCCTGATGATGGGCATCGTGCAGAACGGCCCGACGCAGCTGATCGCAGGCAACATCTACGAAGGCCTGCTGCGCTACGACGAGAAGCTGCAGCCGCAGCCCCAGCTGGCCACGTCCTGGACGGTGAGCCCGGACAGCAGGACCTATGTCTTCAAGCTCAAGCCGAACGTGAAGTGGCACGACGGCAAGCCCTTCACGGCCGACGACGTGGTGTTCTCGTGCGACGTGTTCCTGCGCAAGACGCACGCGCGCTTTCGCGCCAGCCTGGCCTACGTGGAATCGATCAAGGCGCTGGACCCGCTCACCGTGGAGTTCAAGCTCAAGCAGCCCTTCGGGCCCTTCCTCGGCATTTTCGAGAACGGCACCATGCCGATGGTGCCCAGGCACATCTACGAAGGCACGGATTTCCTCACCAACCCGGCCAACGCCACGCCCATCGGCACCGGGCCGCTCAAGTTCAAGGAATGGGCCAAGGGCTCCTACATCCACCTGGTGGCCAACGAAAGCTACCACCAGCCCGGCGCCGTGACCATCGAGAGCGTGTACTTCCACGTGATCCCGGACGCCGCCGCGCGCGCCGCGGCTTTCGAATCCGGCAAGGTCGACATCGCGCCCGGGGGCACGGTGGAGTATTTCGACGTGGGGCGCCTCTCCAAGCTGCCCGGCGCGGCCGTCACCACCAAGGGCTGGGAGTTCTTCGCGCCGCACAGCTGGCTGTGGATCAACAACCGCACCAGGCCGATGGACAACGTGAAGTTCCGCCAGGCCATCTGGACCGCGATCGACCGCGACGCCATGGCCAAGATCGCCTGGTACGGCTTCGCCAAACCGGCCACGGGCCCGTTCAACAGCCACATCGCCTACGCCAGCGACGACGTCGCCAAATACCCGCGCGACATCGCCAGGGCCAAGAAGCTGCTGGCCGAGGCCGGCTACAAGGGCGAGACCCTTCGCCTGCTGCCCCTGCCCTACGGCGAATCCTGGCAGCGCCAGGCCGAGATCGTGCGCCAGAACCTCACGCAGGCGGGCATCAAGATCGAGATGGTCGCCACCGACGTGGCCGGCTGGAACCAGCGCTGCAACGAGTGGGACTTCGACCTGGCCTTCACCTACGTCTACCAGTACGGCGACCCGGCACTGGGCGTGGGCCGCAACTACACCACCAGCAACATCGCCAAGGGCTCGCCGTTCAACAACGTGGCCGGCTACTCGAACCCGAAGGTCGACGAGCTGTTCGCCGCCGGGGCCATCGAGAGCGATCCGGCCAGGCGCCGTGCGATCTACCTGGAGGTGCAGAAGATCCTGGTCGACGAAGTGCCCGTGGCCTGGCTGCACGAGATCAACTTCCCGACGCTCTACCGCACGAAGATCCAGAACGTCGTGAGCTCCGGCATCGGCCTGAACGACAGCCTGGGCCGCGTCAAGCTGGCGTGATCCGGCCGGCCTGACCTTCCCCTCCCCGCATGCGGTGGGCTCGCCCGCCCGGGCCGCCGCATGCCAGAACCCGAGCTTGCGATGAAACGACTCCAGTTCATGTCCGTGCGCATCCTGCAGGGCCTCCTGGCCCTGCTGGTGATCGCCACCGCCAACTTCCTGCTGGTCCGGGCCGCGCCGGGCGACCCGGTGTCCATCATGGCCGGAGAGGCCGGCGCGTCCGACCCGCAGTTCGTGGCCCAGTTGCGCACGCAGTTCGGGCTGGACCAGCCGCTGCCCGTGCAACTGGCGAACTACCTCGGCCACGTGGCGAAGCTGGACCTGGGCTACTCGTACCGCCAGCAGCAGCCGGTGGCCGACCTGATCCTGGAGCGCCTGCCCGCCACCCTGCTGCTCACGGGCACGGCCTTCGGCCTGTCGCTGTTGTTCGGCATCGTGCTGGGCGCGCTGGCCAGCCGCCATGCGGGCCGATGGCAGGACAGCCTCATCACCGTCGTGGCCCTGGTCTTCTACGCCACGCCGCTCTATTGGCTCGCGATGATGGCCGTGCTGCTGTTCACCGTGCAGTTCGACCTGCTGCCGGCTTTCGGCTTCTTCACCGTGGGCGCCGACCTCACCGGCATGGCCAAGGCGCTGGACATCGCCAGGCACCTGGTGTTGCCCGCGCTCACGCTGGCGCTGTTCTACATGGCGGTGTATGCCCGCATGACGCGGGCCTCGATGCTGGAAGTGGCGCAGATGGACTTCGTCAAGACCGCGCGCGCCAAGGGCGTGCACCCGGGCCGCATCCAGCGCAGGCACATCCTGCGCAACGCGCTGCTGCCCGTGGTCACGCTGGCCGGCATCCAGGCCGGCGGGATGATCGGCGGCGCCGTGCTGACCGAAACCGTGTTCGCCTGGCCCGGCATCGGCCGGCTCATGTTCGACGCGCTGCTGCAGCGCGACTACAACCTGCTGCTGGGCTGCTTCCTGTTCACCGCGGCCATGGCCGTGCTGTTCAACCTGATCACCGACTTCGTCTACACGCTGGTCGATCCCCGCATCGAACTCGGCTGAGGAGCCACCCCATGAAAAGCAGTTTCTGGCGGCGCTTTTGCCGCAACAAGGGCGCCGTCTTCGGCCTGGTCGTGCTGATGCTGGTCGGCCTGGTCACCGCGCTGGGCCCTTTCATCGCGCAGAACAATCCCTGGGACATGGTCGGCATGCCGTTCGCCCATCCGGGCACCGAGGCGGGCCTGCCGCTGGGCACCGACACCATGGGCCGCGACATCTTCGCGGGCATCATCGCCGGCGCGCGCGTGTCGCTGCTGATCGGCGTGGTCTCCACCGTGGTGTCGCTGCTGATCGGCGTGTCCATCGGCGCCATCGCGGGCTACTTCGGCGGCTGGGTCGATGCCACGCTGATGCGCTTCACCGAGCTGTTCCAGGCCGTGCCGAGCTTCGCGCTGGCCATCGTGCTGGTGGCCATCTTCGAGCCCTCGGTGGGCTCCATCGTCGCGGCCATCGCGGTGGTTTCCTGGCCGCCCGTGGCGCGGCTGGTGCGCAGCGAATTCCTCACGCTGCGCCAGCGCGACTTCGTGGCCGCGGCCCAGCTCGCGGGCCAGTCCACGCCGCGCATCATCCTGACGCAGATCCTGCCGAACGCGGCCTCGCCCATCGTGGTCATGGCCTCGCTGATGGTGGCCACGGCCATCCTGCTGGAGTCGTCCCTGAGCTTCCTGGGACTGGGCGACCCGAACCAGATGAGCTGGGGCTACATGGTCGGCTCGGCGCGCACGGTGCTGCGCCAGGCCTGGTGGATGGCCGTGTTTCCGGGCATCGCCATCCTGCTGACCGTGCTGGCACTGAACCTGGTGGGCGAAGGCCTGAACGACGGCCTGAATGCGCGCGCCGACGGGAGAGGAAAATGAAGATGGACAAGATCGAACTGCCCGTGCTGGACATCCAGGGCCTGGACATCCGCCTTCCGCAGGGCGGCGACCGCACGCTCGCCGTGCAGGGCGCGTCGCTGCAACTGCTGCCGGGCCAGACGCTCTGCGTGGTCGGCGAATCGGGCTCGGGCAAATCCATGATCGCCAACGCCATCATGGGCCTGCTGCCGCGGCCGCACGTGGAACCCGTGGCCGGCAGGATCCTGTTCGACGGCCACGACCTGCTGCAGCTGAGCGAAACGCAACTGCGCGCGCTGCGCGGCCGGCGCATGGGCATGGTGTTCCAGGAGCCGATGACGGCATTGAACCCCGTCATGCGCATCGGCGAGCAGATCGCCGAGGTGTTCGATGCGCACGTGAGCCTGCCGGCGGCGGAGAAGCGCCAGCGCATCCTCGCCGCCCTGGCCGACGTCGGGCTGCCCGAGCCCGAGGTGCTGATCGACAGCTACCCTTTCCGCCTGTCGGGCGGCCAGCGGCAGCGCGTGATGATCGCCTGCGCGCTGGTGCTGGAGCCGGCCCTGCTGATCTGCGACGAGCCCACCACCGCGCTGGACGTGACCACCCAGGCACAGATCCTGAAGCTCATCCGCGAACTGCAGCAGCGCAAGGGCACGGCCGTGCTGTTCATCACGCACGACTTCGGCGTGGTCTCCGAGATCGCGGACCAGGTCGTCGTGATGCAGACCGGTCAGGTGGTCGAGTCCGGCCCCGCCTCCGCCGTGCTGGCCCGGCCGCAGCACGCCTACACGCGCAAGCTGATCGCCGCCATCCCCGACGGCCGGGTGCGGCAGCCGGTGCAGGACCGCGCCATCGAACGCGTGCTGCAGGTGCAGGATCTCCACAAGACCTACGTGACGGGCGGCAGCCTGTTCAGGAAGGGCCGGCGCGTGGAAGCGGCCAGGGGCCTCTCGTTCGACCTGCGGCTCGGCGAGACACTCGGGCTGGTCGGCGAATCCGGCTCCGGCAAGTCCACCGTGGGCCGCTGCATCGTGGGCCTGGCGCCGTTCGACAGCGGGCGCATCCTGTTCCGGGGCCGCACGCTGCAGTCGGGCGAGCAGTTCCGCCAGCAGGCCCAAGGGAAGATCCAGATGGTCTTCCAGGACCCGTATGCCTCGCTGAACCCGCGCCACCGCATCGGGGCGGCCATCGCGCAGGGCCCGATCGCCCAGGGCCTTCCCAGGGACCAGGCCATGGCCCGCGCCATGGAGCTGCTGGAACTCGTGGGCCTCAAGCCCGACGCCGCCGACCGCTTCCCGCACGAATTCTCCGGCGGCCAGCGCCAGCGCATCGGCATCGCGCGCGCGCTGGCCATGGAGCCGCAGCTGCTGGTGGCCGACGAGCCCGTCTCCGCGCTCGACGTATCGGTGCAGGCACAGGTGCTCAAGCTCTTCGCCGAAGTGCGCGAGCGCTTCCAGCTGGCGATGGTCTTCATCACGCACGACCTGCGCGTGGCCGGCGAGATGTGCGACCACATCGCCGTGATGCAGCGCGGCGAGATCGTCGAATACGGCGAGACGGCGAAGGTGCTGGCCGACCCGCAGCATGCCTACACGCGCACGCTGATCGAGGCGCAGCCCCGCCTGTCGGCGGCAGCGGAGGTGGCCCACGCATGCGACTGAACAACGTGCGCCTGAACATCGCCCTGGTCTCCGACCAGATCGCCATGGATTACCTGCGCCCGGCCTTCGCGGCGCGCTTTCCCGGGGCCATACTGCACCGCTTCGATACCGAGGTGCAGTCGCCCGACGCGCTCGCCGACATCGACGTCGCGGTCTGCTGGTCGCCGCCCGCCGGCCTGCTGGCATGCATGCCGAAGCTGCGGCTGATCCAGTCCGTGGGGGCCGGCACCGACCACATCACGCGCGACGCCACGCTGCCCGATGTGCCCATCCGCCGCATCGTCGATGCCGAGATGGCCGCGGGCATGAATGCGTATGTGGCCTGGGCCGTGGTCCATGGCCAGCGCCACATGGCCGGCTACATCGAGAGCCAGCGCAGCGCCACCTGGCAGGAATCGCCCGTGGTGCCGCCGGGCCGGCACCGCGTGGGCATCGCCGGGCTGGGCGTGCTGGGCCAGTCGGCCGCGCGCGCCCTGGCGGCCATCGGCTACCCGGTGCGCGGCTGGAGCCGCAGCCCCAAGAGCGGCCTGCCCGAGGGAGTGCAGGCCTTCCACGGCGACGCGGGGCGCGAAGCATTCCTCGCGGGCTGCGACACGCTGGTCTGCCTGCTGCCACTGACCGACGACACGCACGGCATCCTCGGTGCGGACCTGTTCGCGCAACTGCCGCGCGGCGCCCACCTCGTCAATGCCGGCCGCGGCGCGCAGCTCGTGCAGGACGACCTGCTCGCCGCGCTGGAGAGCGGCCAGGTCGGCTCCGCCGTGCTCGACGCCTTCGTGGAAGAGCCCCTGCCCGCCGCGCACCCGTTCTGGCACCACCCGCGCATCACCGTCACGCCGCACATCGCCACGCGCACCGGGCCCGAGACCATCGCCCGGCTGACCCGGGACAACCTGGCTCAGCTTTCCGTGATCGCCTGAGCGTCCGAACCACCGAGGAGCCCCCATGGCCAAAGACACAATGAGCACCGGCGACAAGGACGTCGCTACCCACCTGCATTCCTACACCAACCTGGCCGCGCTGCCGCAGACGCCGCCGCTCGTGATCGTGGGCGGCGACGGCATCCACGTCGTCGACGACCAAGGCAAACGCTACGTGGAGGCCATGTCCGGCCTGTGGTGCGCCTCGCTGGGCTTCTCCAACCAGCGGCTGGCGGCAGCGGGCGCCAGAGCGCTGCAGACCCTGCCCTACTACCACACGTTCAACCAGCGCACCAACGTGGCCGTGGCCGACCTGGCCGAGAAGCTGCTGGCGCTGGCGCCCGTGCCCATGGCGCGCGTGTTCTTCGCCAACTCGGGCTCGGAGGCCAACGACAGCGCGGTCAAGATGGTCTGGTACTACCACAACGCCATCGGCAAGCCGGACAAGAAAAAGATCATCGCGCGGCGCAACGCCTACCACGGCGTGACCGTGGCCGCGGCCAGCCTGGGCGGCCTGGACGGCAACCACCGCGACTTCGACCTGCCCATCGCCACCGCGCCGGCCGCGCGCTTCCTGCACGTGGACTGCCCCCACCACTACCGCTACGCGCACGATGGAGAGAGCGAGCAGGACTTCTCCACGCGCCTGGCCCGGCAGCTCGAAGACCGCATCCTGGCCGAAGGCCCCGACACCGTGGCCGCCTTCATCGCCGAGCCCGTAATGGGCGCGGGCGGCGTGCTGGTGCCGCCGGCCGGCTACTTCGAGAAGGTGCAGGCCGTGCTGCGCAAGTACGACGTACTGCTGATCGCCGACGAGGTGATCTGCGGCTTCGGCCGCACCGGCAACATGTTCGGCTCCACCACCTTCGGCCTGCAGCCCGACATCCTGTGCTGCGCCAAGGCGCTCTCCTCGGGCTACGTGCCGATCTCGGCCGTCATGGTGAACGACAAGGTGCACGGCGCCATCGCCGCGCACAGCGGCAAGCTGGGCAGCTTCGGCCATGGCTACACCTACTCGGGCCACCCGGTGGCCTGCGCCGTGGCGCTGGAGACGCTGCAGGTGTACGAGGACGAGCGACTGATCGACCACGTGCAGGCTCTGGCCCCGGCGTTCCAGGCCGGCATCCGCTCCTTCGCGGGCCGGCCCTGGGTCGGGAACGTGCGCGGTGTGGGCCTGATCGGCGCCATCGAGCTCATGGCCGACAAGACCACGCGCACGCCGTTCGCGGCCGACCGCAAGGCCGGCTACCGCTTCGCCGCGCTGGCGCTCGAAGAAGGCCTGATCGTGCGCGCCATGGGGGACAGCATCGGCCTGTGCCCGCCACTCATCATCACCCCCGATGAGCTGGCCGACCTGTTCGCGCGCTTCACGCATGCGATGGACCGCTTCGACGCAGAAATGGAAGTCCAGCCATGAAGGCCTTCTTCTCCGACGACCAATTGCTGCACGATCCGCAGCAGTACATGCGCGTGGGCCGCATCTGCAAGCCCGCCGACCTGCCCACGCGCGCCGAAGCCCTCATGGCCACGCTGGCCACGCGCGGCATCACCGTCACCGCACCACCCGATGCCGGCCGCGAGGCGCTGGAACTCGTCCACGCCCCCGATTACCTCGACTATCTGGAGACGGCGTTCGAGCGCTGGCAGCAGATCGAATCGTTCGGCCTGCAGCCTGGCATCGAGGTGCTGCCCAACATGTCGCCGCACGGTCCACGCGAGGGCGCCTGCCCCTCGCCCTCCATGCTCGCGCAGACCGGGTGGTACGTGGGTGACCTGTCCTGCCCGATCGGCCCGCACACCTGGCGCTCGGTGCTGCGTTCGGCCCATGCGGCGCTGGCGGCAGCCGGGACGGTGCGCGATGCAGGCGGCGTGGCCTATGCGCTGTGCCGCCCCTCGGGCCACCATGCCCAGCGCGCACGGGCAGCCGGCTTCTGCTACGTGAACAACAGCGCGATCGCCGCCGCCACCTTGCGCCAGGCGCATGCGCGCGTGGCCGTGCTCGACATCGACGCCCACCACGGCGACGGCACGCAGCAGATCTTCTACGGGCGCGGCGACGTGCTCACTGTCTCCACGCATGCCGACCCCGCGAACTACTACCCCTGGTACACGGGCTACGCGCACGAACGCGGCACGGGCGAAGGCGCGGGCTGCAACCTCAATCTCCCGCTCGCGCACGGCAGCGGCAACGCCGAGTTCGCGCGGGCGCTGGACGCCGCCACGGCCGCCATCGAAAGCTTCGCGCCCCAGGCGCTGGTGCTGCCGCTGGGCTTCGACACCTACAAGGACGACCCGATCAGCGTGCTGAAATTCGACATGGAGGCTTTCCGGCTGGCCGGCGCACGCGTGCGCGCAATGGGCCTGCCCACCGTGGTCGTGCAGGAAGGCGGCTACATGGTCGGGGCCATCGGCGCGGCGCTCGACGCCTTCCTGGAGGGACTCCAGCCATGATGCCGGCTGCCGCATGAGCGCACTCCCCGCCCCCGCACCCGGCGCACGCGGCGACGGCGCCGCCGTCGGCATCGCGCTGTTCCTGTGCGCGCTGGTGCTGTTCGCGGCCTACGACGCGTTCGCCAAGCACATGGTGGCGCACCATGCGCCGGCCGTCGTCAACCTGGCGCGCTACAGCGCCATCGCCCTGCTGGGCTTCGTGCTGCTGCTGCGCCATGGCGACCTCCGGCTGTGGAGGCAGCCGCACCAAAAGCTGCTCACGGCGCGCAGCGTGGCGCTGGCCATCGTGGCCACCTGCTTCATGGCGGCGCTCGTCACCATGCCGCTGGCGGAGGCCACGGCCATCTACTTCACCGCGCCGCTGATCATGGTCGCGCTGTCCCCCTGGATGCTCGGCGAACGCGTGGGCCGCACGCAATGGACGGCCGTGCTGCTCGGCTTCGCGGGCATGCTGTGCATCGTGCGGCCGGGCGGCAGCCTGCCGCTGGCCGGCACGCTGCTGATGGCCGTCTCGGCCGTCTGCTATGCCGTCTTCCAGGTGCTCACGCGCAAGCTCTCGGGCCTGGTGCCCGCACCCGTGCAGTTCGCGCACACGGCGCTGGCCTGCCTGCTGATCACCAGCCTGCCGATGCTGTTCTCTGCGCACACCACGCTGCCGCCCTGGCCCGAGCTGGCGGTGCTGGCCGCCGCCGGCGCGATCAGCGGCGGAGCCCAGTTGCTGCTGCTGGCCGCCTTCCGCCGCGTGGGCGCGGCCACGCTGGCGCCGCTCAACTACGTGCAGTTGCTGCTGGCCGTGCTGATCAGCACGCTGTGGTTCGAAAGGCCGCCGGACGCGCCGGCGCTGCTGGGCATGGCGCTGATCGCCGCCGCCGGCGTGTCCCTCGCCCGCGCGCGCCGTCCGGCATGATCCCCGCGCACCCGCAAGAGAAAAAACTTCCCATGAGCAACAGCACCCGCATTCCCGCCATCCCGGCGCCCGCCTTCTCCTCGATCCAGGTCCCCGACCTGGTCGGTGTGGTCGAGGCCCAGTTGCAGGACGCGATCCTCTCGGGCCGCATCGCCCCCGGCGAGCGCATCGTCGAGGCCGAGCTCGCGCGCCAGATGGGCGTGAGCCGCGCCCCCGTGCGCGAGGCCGCGCGCCGGCTGGAGAGCCTGGGCCTGCTGGTCTCGCGCCCGCGCCACGGCTTCGCGGTGCGCACGGTCTCGGCCAAGCAGGTGCGCGACCTGTACGACGTGCGCATCCAGCTCGAACTGCTGGGCGCCGCGCTGGCCTGCCAGCACGCGAGCGATGCAGACCTCGCCCGGCTCGACGCGCGCGTGGACGACATGGTCGCGCGCGCCGAGACGCTGCCCTCGGCCGAGCGCGTGGCGCTGGACCTGGACTTCCACTTCGCGATCAGCGCGCTGTCGGGCAACCACTATCTGCACCGGCTGTTCGACAACATGCAGACCGAGGTGCGCATGTTCCTCGCCCTGAGCGAAGGCAGCTACGGCGACCTGAAGCAGCTGGCCGAGACGCACCGCCCCATCGCCCACGCGCTGGCACGGCGCGACGTGGATGCCGTGCAGCACGCGCTGCGCTTCCACCTGGAGGACGCCAAGGCGCATGCCTCGAGCCTCTTCAAGACCTGAGATCGATCCTTTTCACCGGATACGGAAAGCCCTGCATGAAAGTCATCTACAGCGACCGGCACGTCGGCCACGATCCGCAGCAATTCATCGTGCGCGGCCGCATGCAGCGCAGCAACGAGCAGCCCGAGCGCGGCCATCTGCTGCTGGACGCCGCGCGCCGGCAGGGCCACGAGATCCTGGCGCCCGAGGACCACGGTCCCGGCCCGCGCGCAGCGATCCACACGCCGCAGTACCTGCGCTTCCTCGAGACGGCGTGGGAGCGCTGGCAGCAGCTCGAAGGCGCGTCCGAAGAGGTCCTGCCCAACGTCCACCCCTTTCCGGGCCAGCCCTTCACCTACCCCGACAGCCTGGTCGGGCAGGCCGGCTACCACATGGGCGACATGGCCTGCTCCATCGGCCGCCACACCTGGCATGCCGCGACCTGGTCGGCCCACGTCGCCACGCACGCGGCCCGGCTCGTGCTGGACGGCGAACGCGCCGCCTACGCGCTGTGCCGCCCGCCGGGCCACCACGCCTACGCCGACCGCGCCAACGGCTTCACTTATCTCAACAACGCCGCCATCGCCGCCCAGCACCTGCGCCAGCGGCACGACCGCGTGGCCATCCTGGACATCGACGTGCACCACGGCAACGGCACGCAGGGGATCTTCTGGCACCGCCGGGACGTGCTCACCATTTCGCTGCACGCCGACCCGCACTTCTGCACGCCCTTTTTCACCGGCCATGCGCACGAGACCGGCGAAGGCGAAGGCCTGGGCTACAACCTGAACCTGCCGCTGGCCCGCGGCACGCAGGACGAGGGCTTCCTCGCCGCGCTGGCCACGGCCACCGCCACGGTCCGCGCCTATGCGCCCGGCGCGCTCGTCGTGGCGCTGGGGCTGGACGCGCACGAGAACGACCCCTACCGCATGCTGGCCGTCAGCACGCCGGGCTTCGGCCGCATCCTCGGCGAGATCGCCCGGCTGGGCCTGCCCACCGTGCTCGTGCAGGAAGGCGGGTACCTGTCCGAAGATCTGGGGCCCAACCTGGAAAGCGCGCTGGCCGGATTCGAGAAGGCAGCCTGACCATGCACGACCTGGACACGATGATCCGCGAAGCCCTGCCCGAAGCCGCCGTGCTCACGGCCCCGCCCGCACCCGTCGAAACCGGCTGGGCCGCCGCCCTGCTGCAGCGCCTCCATGGCCTGCGGGGCCGGCTGCAGCCTCTCACGGGCGAGCGCGACGCCAACTTCCTGCTGGAGCCGGACGGCGGCGGCGCGCGCTGCATGCTCAAGCTCTCGCACCCCGACGAAGACCCCATCGTCGCCGACTTCCAGACCCAGGCACTGCTGCACATCGCCCGGGCCGACCCGGGCCTGCCCGTGCAGCGCCTGCTGCCCGACCGGCACGGCGCGCCCTCGGTGCAGATCGAGGATGCCGAAGGCCGCACGCGCGTGGCCCGCGTGTTCAGCTACCTCGAAGGCCTGCCCATGCCGCAGGCACCGCGCCCGGCCGCACAGCGCAGCAGCGTGGCGCGCATGCTGGCGCGGCTGGACCAGGCGCTGGCCGGCCTGGAGCACCCCGCCGCCGCGCGCGAACTGCCGTGGGACATCCAGCGCGCCGACCGCGTGCGCCCGCTGCTCGCGCACGTGGCCGACCCGGCCCGCCGCACACTGGCCGAAGCCGCACTCGACGGCTTCGCACGGCGCGCGAAGCCGGTGCTGGCCGACCTGCGCCGCCAGCCGATCCACAACGACTTCAACCTCTACAACCTGCTCGTCGACCCGGCGCAGCCGGAGCGCGTGGCCGGCATCCTGGACTTCGGCGACATGGTGCATGCACCGCTCGTGGACGACCTGGCCGTCGCGGCCTCGTACCACCTCGACGCGGAAAGCCAGGCGCCGGGCGACGCGCTGGCCACCATCGCGCGGTTCGCGGCCGACTACCACGCCGTCTCGCCGCTGACCGAGGCCGAGACCTTCGCGCTGCTGGATCTCGTCCGGGGGCGGCTCGCGATGGTGGTGGCGATCAGCGGCTGGCGCGCGGCGCGCCAGCCCGGCAACGCGCCCTACCTCCTGCGCAACAACGCCCTCTCGTGGGCACGCCTCGCTGCCTGCGCCGACCTCACGCCCGAGCAGGTACAGGATGCCATCCACGCCGCCTGCAGCACCCGGGATCCGATCCATGCCTGACACCATCCCCACGGCCGGCCTGCTGGCCCGCCGATCGCGCCTGCTGGGCCCCGCCTACCGGCTGTTCTACGACGAGCCGTTCCATCCCGTGCGCGGCGAGGGCGTGTGGCTCTACGACGCCGCCGGCACCCCCTGGCTGGATGCGTACAACAACGTCGTGCCGCTGGGCCATGCCCGGCCCGAGGTGGTGGAAGCCATCGCGCGCCAGGCCTCGGTGCTCAACACGCACACGCGCTACCTGCACGAAGGCATCCTCGACTACGCCGAGCGGCTGCTGGCCACCATGCCGCCCGAACTCGGCCACGCCACCTTCACCTGCACGGGCAGCGAGGCCAACGACCTCGCGATGCGCATCGCCACCGCGCACACGGGCGGCACCGGCCTCATCGTGACGCGCTTCGCCTACCACGGCGTGACCTCGGCACTGGCCTGCGCGTCGCCCTCGCTGGGCCGGTACGTGCGCATCGGCGACCATGTGCGGCTGGTCGATGCGCCCGAAGGCGGCGACGCCGGGACGGGGCAGCGCTTCGCCGACGGCGTGCGCGCGGCCATCGCCGACCTGCAGGCCCACGGTCTGAAGCCCGCGGCGCTGCTGGTGGACACGGTGTTCTCCTCCGACGGCGTTTTCACGGGCCCGCCCGGCTTCCTGCAGGGCGCCGTGGATGCCATCCATGCGGCCGGCGGCGTGTTCATCGCCGACGAGGTGCAGCCCGGATTCGGCCGGACGGGCGAGGCATTCTGGGGGTTCCTGCGGCACGGCGTGGTGCCCGACATCGTCACCATGGGCAAACCCATGGGCAACGGCCATCCGGTCGCGGGCCTCGCGGTGCGGCCGCAAGTCATGGAGGCCTTCGGCCAGGCGAGCCGCTACTTCAATACCTTCGGGGGCAATCCGGTTTCCATGGCCGCGGCCTCGGCCGTGCTCGACGTGCTGGAGCAGAACGACCTGCAGGCCCATGCCCTGCGCGTGGGCACCTACCTGCGGGAGCGGCTCGCCGCGCTGGGCGAGCGCCACGCCATCGTCGGCGAAGCGCGCGGCGCCGGCCTGTTCGTGGGCCTGGAACTGCTGGCCGACCGCGACACGCGCGCACCGGCCACGGCCCAGGCCGCCCGGGTGGTCAACGGGCTGCGCCGGCGCCAGGTGCTGCTCAGCGCGACAGGCCCCGACGCCCACGTGCTCAAGATCCGGCCGCCGCTGGTGTTCCGGCCGGAGCACGCGGACCTGCTCGTGGAGCGCCTGGACGAGGTCCTGGGCACGCTGTAAGGCGGTGCTCCCGGGCGTGCGCCGTCGCCGGCCGCGCCGCGCGTCCCGCGGCGGCACGGCGTCAACGATGTGGTTTTCCACAATGTCCTGCGCGCGGCACGGCCTTACAGTGCGTCACCCGCGCGACGGCTGCCTGGACTGGCGCCCCGCGCCCGCTCCTTGTTAGTTGACGCCAGAGCCCTGCATGACCGCAACCGCCCGCATTCCCGCCAGAAAACTTCCCCTCTACCGCTCGCTCTACGTGCAGGTGCTGTTCGCCGTCGTCGTGGGCGTGCTGCTCGGGCACTTCTACCCCGAGATCGGCGAGAAGATGAAGCCCCTGGGCGACGGCTTCATCAAGCTGATCAAGATGATCATCGCGCCCATCATCTTCTGCACCGTGGTGGTCGGCATCGCGGGCATGGAGGACATGAAGAAGGTGGGCCGCACCGGCGGCCTCGCCCTGCTCTACTTCGAGGTCGTCAGCAGCATCGCGCTCGTCATCGGCCTGATCGTGGTCAACGTGCTCCAGCCCGGCGCGGGCATGAACGTCGATCCCGCGTCGCTCGACACCAAGTCCATCGCGGCCTACACGGCACCCGGCAAGATGGGCACCACCACCGACTTCATCATGAACATCATCCCCACTACGGTGGTGGATGCGTTCGCCAAGGGCGAGATCCTGCAGGTGCTGCTGTTCGCCGTGATGTTCGGCTTCGCGCTGCACCGCTTCGGCGGCCGCGGCACGCTGGTGTTCGATTTCATCGAGAAGACCTCGCACGTGCTCTTCACCATCGTGGGCTACATCATGAAGGTGGCCCCGATCGGCGCGTTCGGCGCGATGGCCTTCACCATCGGCAAATACGGCGTCGGCTCGCTGCTGTCGCTGGGCAAGCTGATGGGCTCGTTCTACCTGACCTGCCTGCTGTTCATCTTCGTCGTGCTGGGCCTCATCGCCCGCTTCCACGGCTTCTCGATCTGGAAGTTCGTGAAGTACATCAAGGAAGAACTGCTCATCGTGCTGGGCACCTCCTCCAGCGAATCGGTGCTGCCGCGCATGATGGAGAAGATGGAGAACCTGGGCGCGAAGAAGACCACGGTGGGCCTCGTGATCCCCACCGGCTACTCCTTCAACCTGGATGGCACCTCCATCTACCTGACCATGGCCGCCGTATTCATCGCCCAGGCCACGAACACGCCGCTGGACATCACCCACCAGATCACCCTGCTGCTGGTGCTGCTGCTCACCTCCAAGGGCGCGGCGGGCATCACGGGCAGCGGCTTCATCGTGCTGGCCGCCACCCTCTCGGCCGTGGGCCACGTGCCGGTGGCCGGCCTCGCGCTGATCCTGGGCATCGACCGCTTCATGTCCGAGGCACGCGCGCTCACCAACCTCGTGGGCAACGGCGTGGCCACCCTCGTCGTGGCCAAGTGGACCGGAGACCTCGACACCGAGCAGCTCAAGCAGCGCCTGGACAACCCCGACTGGATGGCCGCGCAGGAGCCGGAAGCGATCCTGGACCACAAGACGGAGCGCATGGACGTGCCGGGCACGCGCTGAGCGCCCCGCCCCATCCCGCACCGAGGCCGGCACATGCCGGCCTTTTTCTTTGTCGGGCAGGAGTGCTCCTTGCCGAGGCCCGACAAACCGCTTCGCAGGATGGCTCGGTGCTTCGTCCGTGAGAGACGCCGCGTTGATGCTTTTCCCACAGTCGATGCATTCAGACTATTGAAAAGGGAAAAACCATGCCCCGTATCTCACTCCATTGCGGATTGTTCAAGTCCTGCCTGCCCTCGGGCGAACGCGACATCCCTGCACCCGTCGCCGGCGTATCCCCGCCAGCCTCCGGTTCCAGCAGCAAATGCCTGGATGCCGCACGTTTCATCGGAATGCCTGCATCACGCCGCCGCAGGGAGGGGACCAGTCCACAGGATGCGCCGCCGCCACGCAGCGCCGTGGCCGGCCCCTCCAACCATTCCGGACCGATCGGCAGGGGACGGACCGCACTGCAACTGCGCCAGCCCGCTGCCGAAACCGACCTGCATCTCACCTATGACACCGAGCCGCCGCATCCGGCAGGGACCATGGCATTCTTCCGGCATTCGAACCAGGCATCGACACTGCCCCCCGGCATCGACACCCGTGGCTTGGAATCACTGCAGCTTTCCGGAAGCGAACGCATCACCTCGGTCGAACAGGTGTGCGCCATCCGCCAGGCCTGCGGCGATGCCCCCCTGGTAGTGGTGGTGGACCTGCGCCAGGAATCGCACGGGGTGGCCGATGGCCATTCCCTGACATGGCGCGGCCCCATGGACTGGGGTAACGTGGGGCTGGACACGGCCACGGCCCGGGAGGCAGAACAGCTCGAAGAACTGCGCCGGCAGGGCAGCGCAGTGGCGACGCACGCCGATCATGTGAAAGGCAAAACCGACGATCCGGCCCTCCGGCGCCTGGACACCACCCTTGCCCGTTCGGAGCAGGAGATCGTGGAAGCCGCGGGCGCCGGCTATCGCCGTATCGCCGTCACGGACCACCTGCGCCCGTCCCGCTGGGAGGTGGACCAGTTCATCGCCCTGGTACGCGGCTTGCCCGAAGGCGCGGGCCTGCATGTGCACTGCAATGGCGGTCGCGGAAGAACCACCACCTTCATGGCGCTCTACGACATGCTGCGCAATGCGCGGGAAGTCGATGCCGACGCCATCATGGCCCGCCAGTCCAAACTGGGCATGGACTACAACCTGGCCGATACCGGTGCGGTCCGCGAAAGCAAACAGGCCTTCCACGCGGACAGGCTCGCCTTCCTCCATGAGTTCCACGCCTATGCGCGCGAAAACCCGGGAGGCCTGCCCCGGACATGGTCGCAATGGCGCAGCGCCGACGCTGCGCAATCCAGCTGAGCGGCTCGCGGCCCGCAGGCCATCAACCGGCCTGCGGGCACGCCACGAACGCGGGCAGCCGCTCGGCCGCCGCGGCGAACGCCGCCAGCGACGGATGCGACGCGCCCGCCACCCGCCCGGGCAGCACCAGTCCGGTGAAGCCCCATGCCACCGCCGCGGCGATGCCGCCGTGGGTCAGTCCCGCCGCGTCCGGCGCGCTGCCCGCGCCGGCGAGGGCCTCTTCCAGTTGCGCGTACGCGGCGTCCATCTGCAGGCCGACGCGCTCCAGCCAGGGCGCGTGCTGCTTGTCCTCCGGGCGCAGCCGCTGCTCATAGACGATCTGCACCGTCTTCTCGCACGCGGCGAGCGCGAGGCCGGTGATGCGCAGGTCCCTCAGGCGGGCCTCGGGGCCTTTCGGCACCAGGCGGGCGGCCGCCTCGGGCGCGCAGGCATCGATCCACTGCAGGATCAGGGTCGAATCCATCAGCACCGTGCCGTCGTCCGCCACCAGCGTGGGCGCCTTCACCACCGGGTTGACCGCGCGGAACGCGTCGAAGGTGCTGAACACGGACAGGGGCCGGTGCTCGAACGGCACGCCGATGTGGCGCAGGGTGACGGCGACGCGGCGCACATAGGGCGAGTCGAGCATTCCGAAGAGCTGCATGGAGATCCTTCCTTGGAGGGGTGTGTGCGGATGCATGGAACGTACCCTACGATAGGCGGGCGCGCCGTGCGTGCACAGGGGCGGGCATCGGAAAAAGCCCCCGCCCACCGATGAACCATCGGCCGCGGGCACCCTGCCCCGGCCCCGACATTCCATGCGAATCGACAAGAAGGACTGGCTGATCCTGCAGGCCCTGCAGATCGACGCGCGGCAGAGCCTGGCCGCGCTGGGCAAGCGCATCGGCCTCTCGCAGCCCGCGATGAGCGAGCGCGTGCGCAAGCTGGAGGAGGCCGGCATCATCGAAGGCTACGGCGCGCGCGTCCACCTGGGCCGCATCGGCGTGGGCCTGACGGCCATCATCCGCATCGAGACCACGCACCAGGGCATCGCGCCCTACCTGCAGTTGTTCGAGAGCATGCCCGAGGTACTGGAGGCCGACCGGGTGACCGGCCAGGACTGCTTCGTCGTGCGCTGCGCCATCGCGGAGCCGGCCGACCTGCAGCGGGTGGTGGATGCGCTGGCGGTGCACGGCTCCGT
The DNA here is from genome assembly GCF_900104515.1 of Paracidovorax cattleyae. GTDB lineage: Bacteria > Pseudomonadota > Gammaproteobacteria > Burkholderiales > Burkholderiaceae_C > Paracidovorax > Paracidovorax cattleyae. Next base: position 40,416 of record NZ_FNJL01000029.1, on the reverse strand, counting down.
CACCACCTCGCTCGTGCTCTCGAGCCCCGTGCGCAAGCACGCCACCGTGCAGGCAGTGCGGCCGCCCGCGAGGTGAGGTGGGCCCACCCGGCCCCCAAGAAAAAAGCCGCCGTCCGCACGGGGCGGAAGGCGGCGGCTGCGCCGGCCCGCAGGCCGGGGCGGTGCGTCGCGGCAGGAATTACTGCTTGACGGCCTCGACCTGCGCCACGATGCGCACGTTCTTCGGGAAGCCGTACTGCACGCCGTAGTCCAGGCCGAACAGGGTGCGGTCGATGGTGGTCTCGAAGTCGCCGCCGCACACTTCGCGCTTGAGCATCGGGCTCTGGTAGCAGGCGAACTGGTTCGCCTTGAAGGTCGCGGGATGGGTCTGGCCCTTGAGCGTCAGGTTGCCGGCCACGGACACCAGTTTGTCGCCGTCGAAGGTGAACTTGTCGCCCACGAAGCGTGCCGTGGGGTACTTGGCCGCGTCGAAGATGTCGGGGCTCTGCAGGTGCTTGTCGAAGGGCGGCGTGCCGGTGTTGATGGAGTTGATCTGGAAGGTGATGTCCACCTTGCCGGTCTTGGCGGCCTTGTCCAGCTCGATCGTGCCTTCCTTCTTGTCGAAGCGGCCGCGGTTCACGCTGGCGCCGAAGTGGCTGATCTCGAACGTGGCGAAGGTGTGCGTCGGCTCCACGGCATACGTGGCGGTCTCTGCCTGGGCAGCACCGGCGGCGAGTGCGGCCACGGCGGCCAGGGCGAACAGGGATTTGCGCATGTCGTAATCTCCAGTTGAAAGAAAAGAAAGGAAGAACGGAAAGGAAAAAGGGAAGCGCGGGGCCGGGCCCGGGGCTCAGAGCTTGCCCACGCCCGTGAGCGCGAGCTTGAACTTCACCTGCACGTCGTCGGCGACCATGGAGGTGTCGGCCCACTCGTTCTCGCCGATCTTGAACGCCAGGCGCTTGATCGGGAAGCTGCCGGCGGCGATGGTGGTGGCGCCGTTCTGCGTGAGCGTGACGGGTGCGACCACGTCCTGCGTGGCGCCCTTGATACTCAGCTTGCCGGCCACCTCGAACTTGCCCGGGCCGGTGGACTTGATCGCGGTGGACTGGAAGGTCGCCTGCGGGAACCTGGGCACGTTGAACCACGTGGCCTTGGGCAGTTCGGCGTCGGATTCCTTCACGCCCAGGGTGGCGCTGCCGGTGTCCACCGTGATCGTGACCTTGCTGGTGGCGAGCTTGGCGGGGTCGAAGGCGACCTGTGCGTCGAACTTCTTGAAGCGGCCCTCGACGGGCACGCCCATCTGCTTGCTCACGAAGGTGATCTCGCTCTGCTCGGGCACCAGCTTCTGCTGCGCGAAGGCAGGCGCGCCGGCCAGCAGCGCGGAGGATGCCAGCGCGACGCCGGCGAAGAGGGAAGGGGAGAATTTCATGGATCGCTCCGTAGATTCGGTCATTCGGTGATTCGGTTGCAGGCGGTCAGGCACGGCCGGGCAGCATGCGGCCGATGAGGCCGTCGCGGTCGATGACCTGGTGCTTCAGCGCGGCGGCCACGTGCAGCACGACGAGCACGGCCAGGGCATAGGCGGTGATCTGGTGCCAGGGCTTGATGGCCTCGGCCAGCTCGGGGCTCGCCGGCACGAAGCTCGGCAGCGGCACGATGCCGAGGAACACGATGGGAAAGCCCGCCGCCGAGCTGTAGGCCCAGCCGATGAGGGGCACGGCGAAGAACAGCAGGTACATCAGGTGGTGGATGCCGTGGTGCGCCGCACGCTGCCATGCGGGCATCGCGGACTGCACGGCCGCGGGCAGCGCCGGCGGGCGGTGCGTCAGGCGCCAGAGCAGGCGCAGGGCCGACAGCGCCAGGATGGCCACGCCGGCCCACTTGTGCCAGTTGTAGAACTTCAACCGCTGCGGCGAGAACGCCAGCCCCGTCATGTACAGGCCCAGCAGGAACACGGCGACGATGGCCAGGCCGAGCACCCAGTGCAGCAGGATGGCAGTGGCGGTGTAGCGGGCCGGGCGGGACGGATTCATGGATCGGAGGGCGGTGGTCTTTCGGGCGGCCGCGCGACGCGGCCGGGCTGTTGCACCGCCAGTCTAGGGCCACGGCGTCCGTAAATCTTCAATCAAATTGATGCTTTGATTCAATTTTTGTGAAGGCAAGGGGCCTTGACTAAACAGGCAACGCCCCCCCGGCCAGAAGCGCCTGGCGACTTGCAGCATAGAGGGCAGGATTGCCGCCGAACTCCGCGGTGGCCCTCCGGGCCCGGTCCATGAGCGCGAGCAGGGCCGCCCGGATCGCGGCGGGCTCCCCGAGGCGGGAGAGCGGCCCGGACACCGTCAGGGCGCCGCGGAGCTCTCCGAGCGCCCCGAACACCGGCACGGAGGCCGCCGCCGTCTCCCGGTCGCGTTCGCCGAACGAGGTGGCCCACAGCCGGGCGCGTACCGCCTCATGGGCCGGATCGTCCTCCGAGAACGCCAGCAGCACCTTCCCCGAGGCGCCGAGCTGCACGTCGAACGCCTCCCCCACCCGGATGGACACGCGCACGGCGCGCGACGGCTCGACGCGGCTGAGCACCAGGCGCCGGTCCCCGGCGCGCACGTAGAACGAGGCGGTTTCCCCCAGTTCGACACTGAGTTCACGCAGCAGCGGCTCCACGATGGAGTCGATGCGCAGGCTGCGCTGGTAGATGGCGGCCAGCCGCACCGGCGCCGGCCCGATGCCGTACAGCCCGTCGTCCCACTTGCGGATGAAGCCGCCGCTTTCCAGGGCGCCCAGCAGCCGCAGCACCGTGCTCTTGTAGAGCCCCGTGCGCCGGGACAGCTCCGTCAGCGTCAGCCGCTCGTCCTGCGGAGCGAACGCACCCAGGAGGGCGAACGCACGGTCCAGGACGGCGACCCCGCTGGAGGCCTCGGAGGATTCTTGGGTCATCGGCATGCAGTCAAGGTCACGGCTGTGTTCTGCTGAGTAGAACACATGGAGCGCCGGATTCCGGCAACCCCCGGGTTAGCCCGCATGGCCTGCCAGCGCGCACGCCACTAAAGTTCTTTCTCACAGAACACAGTTCTATTCAATAGAACAACTCAAGGAAACAATATGTCCTCTCTACCTCGCCTGCTGGGTGCCTGCGCCCTGCTCGCCGCGTCCGCCGCAGCCATCGCCCAGCCAGCGGACTACCCGTCCCAGTCCATCAAGATCGTCGTGCCCTTCCCGCCGGGCGGCGGCACGGACATCGTCACCCGCATGGTGCTGGACAAGATCCGCGCATCCACCGGCTGGACGCTGGTGGTGGACAACAAGCCGGGCGCCGGCGGGAACATCGGGATGGATGCGGTCGCCAAGGCCGCTCCCGACGGCTACACCCTCGGCATGGGCCAGACGGCCAACCTGGCCATCAACCCGGGCCTGTACGCGAAGATGCCGTACGACGCGTCCAGGGCCTTCGTTCCCGTCGCCACCGTGGCGGGGCAGCCCGTCGTGCTCGTGGTCAACGCCGAATCGCGCTTCAAGGCCCTGGCCGACCTGGTGGCCGCCGCGAAGGCCAGACCCGACGCCCTGTCGATGGCCTCCGCAGGCAACGGCACCGTGGGCCACCTCACCGGCGAACTCTTCATCCGGCAGGCGGGCATCCGGACCAGCCACATCCCCTACAAGGGCGCGGGCCCGGCGGCGACCGACCTGCTGGGCGGCCAGGTCGATTACTACTTCGCGACGCCCCAGACCGTGATCCCGTTCATCAAGGCGGGCAAGCTGCGTGCGCTGGCCGTCAGTTCCGCGAAGCGCCTGCCGGTGCTTCCCGACGTGCCCACGATTGCCGAGTCCGGCTACAGGGGCTTCGACACCAGCGACTGGAAGATGCTGGTGGCCCCGGCCGGCACGCCGCCCGCCGTGCTCGCCCGGTGGCAGCAGGAAGTGGCCAGGGCGCTCGCGCGGCCGGACACCATCGCCACGCTGCAGGCCGAAGGCAGCACCCCGATGGCGACCACGCCCCAGGAGGCCGCCGCCCTCATCCGCAGCGAGCAGCAGCGCTGGGGCGAGGTCATCCGCAGCGGCAACGTGAAGCTCGACTGACCATGGCCCTCCCTCCTCTCCACGGCGTCCGCGTGCTGGACCTCACCAACGTGCTCGCCGGCCCCTTCGCCTGCCACCAGCTCGCCCACATGGGCGCCGATGTCATCAAGGTCGAGGCCCGGCAGGGCGGCGACCTGGCGCGCCAGCTGGGCGCCGACCAGGACCTGAACCAGGCCGACATGGGCGTGTCTTTCCTGGCCCAGAACCCCGGCAAGCGCTCCATCACGCTCAACCTCAAGCACCCCCGGGGCAAGGAGGCGCTGCGCAGGCTGGTCCGCACGGCGCAGGTGCTGGTGGAGAACTACCGGCCCGGGGTGATGCAGCGCCTGGGCCTGGGCTACGAGGACCTCCTGAAGGAGAACCCGCGGCTGATCTACTGCGCGATCTCCGGTTTCGGGCAGGACGGCCCGCTGCGCGACCTGCCGGCCTATGACCAGATCATCCAGGGCATGTCCGGAATGATGAGCATCACGGGCGCGCCGGAGACGGCGCCCTACCGCGTGGGCTACCCCGTTGCGGACACCATCGGGGGCATCACCGCCGCATTCGCCGTGGCATCCGCCCTGGCCGACCGCCACCGCACGGGCGGCGTCTTCATCGATGTCTCGATGCTCGAGGCCGCAGTGGCGACGATGGGATGGGCGGTGTCCAACCACCTGATCGCGGGACGCGAGCCCCGGCCCCTGGGCAACGACAACGTCACCGCCAGCCCGTCCGGCACCTTCCGGACCGGGGACGGCCTGCTCAACATCGCGGCCAACAAGCAGGAGCAGTTCGAGGCGGTGTGCGCGGTGCTCGGCCACCCGGAATGGATCGCGGACCCGCGGTTCGCCGACCGCCATGGCCGGCTGCGGCACCGCGCCGAACTCACGGCCCTGGTGGAAACAGCGCTGTCCGCCGGCACGGCGGACGACTGGTGGAGGCGCCTCAACGAGGCGGGAGTGCCCGCCGGGCCGGTGTATACGGTGCCCCAGGTGCTGGAGCATCCGCAGATCGCGGGCCGCGGCATGGTGGGCACCTTCAGGGACGTTCCCGGCGTCGGCCGGGACATCCGGGTCGTGCGAACCGGACTCAAGTGGAACGGCGAGGCACCGTCCGTCGGCACCCCGCCGCCCCGGCTGGGCGAGCACACGGCGGACATCCTGGCCGAGATCGGCTACTCGGCATCGGACATCCAGGACCTTCTGCAGGAGCAGGCGATATGAGCATCCATGATCCCCGCGTGAGCGACTGGTGGAAGACGTCCATCATCGACATGAGTCCCGGCGTCATCCGCTACCGCGGATATGCCATCGAGGACCTGATCGGCCGCATCGGCTTCGCGCAGATGATCTGGCTGATGACGCGCGGCGAGCTGCCCGGCGAGGCGGAAGGCCGGCTGCTCGACACCGCCCTGATGTCCGCGGTGGACCATGGCCCGCAGGCGCCCAGCATCGGCATCGCCCGCATGGCCGCGACCTGCGGCGTGGGGCTGAACAACGCCATGGCCTCGGCAGTCAACGTGCTGGGTGACATCCATGGCGGGGCCGGCGAACAGGCCGTGGCCATGTACCTCGACATCGCGGCCCGGCAGGATGCGGGCGCCGCGCCCGGCGACGCGGTGCGCGGCGGGCTGGACGCGGCGATCGAGCGGCACGGCAAGTTCGTCTCGGGCTTCGGCCACCGCTTCCACCCCGTCGATCCCCGCGCCCCGCGCCTGCTGGAGCTCGTCGATGAGGCCGCGCGCCAGGGCACGGTGAGCGGTCGGTTCGCCGTCATCGGGCGCGCCGTGGAAGAGGAACTCGCATCCCGCAAGAACGGCCGGCGCATTCCCATGAACATCGACGGCGCCACCGCCGTCATCTATGCGGAGCTCGGCTTCCCGCCGCCGCTGGCGCGCGGCCTGTTCTGCCTGTCGCGCTCCGTCGGCATCCTGGCCCATGCCTGGGAGCAGACCGGCCAGGGAGGCCGCAACAAGGGGCCGATCCCGCGGGAATACCTGTGGTCGTACGACGGCCCCGCGCCCCGGGACCTGCCCTGACCACCGCGCCGGCCGGCGCCACCGGCCGCCCTACAGGCCGGCGCACGCGATCGGCGGCACTTCGGGAGCGGCGGCCTTGCGGGTGCCGGGATCGACGGACATCCTGACGCGCTCGATGCACATGCAGAGCACGGCGCCCTGCCATTCCCGGCTGCAGTCCACGCCCTGCCCGACAGGCAGGCCATGGCCGCCTCCAGGGGGATGCCGGCCGGCACCACGGCCGCCATGCGCTCGCCCAGCCGGGCGCGGTCGGACGAGAAGAAGTCGTTCGAGGACGCCACGCCGTACTGCTACGACAACGGCGTGTACAAGATCACCTCCCGGGGGAGGAGCACTACGGGGTGTACGTGGTCCACGGCAAGATGACGGACGACAAGTACGCGGTGGCCTTCATCTCGCTGCCCTCGACGGACTGGGGCGGCAAGACCGGCAAGTTCACCCAGCAGGCGACCTGGGAGGACGAACCGAGCATCGCCCCGCAGTACGGGCGGTTCAACCAGGAGGCGAACACCATCGCCGATCCGCGGCCCGTGAAGTGGGAAACGCGCGCGGCACCCGAACATCCCAGGCGCTGACTCAAGGGGGCATCGTGCCTGCCGGGGCGTGGCGGTACCTCGCTTTGCTCACATCGCAGGCACTTCGCTCACCCGCCCTGCGATCCCGGGGGACATGGAAAGAATTTTGGAAAACGGCATACCGCGAGAACTCGCGGTGCCAAAACTCCAAAAGTTCAAAGAGAAACACCATGGATCGTTACCCCAGTATTCGCGTCGGCGCCAGCACATCGTCGAACTTCAGAACGGACGTCAAGGCCGCTCTCGAGAAAATCGACAGCCGCCCCAGCGGCAGCCGACTGCTCCAACAGATCGAGGGTTTTGGCCACCCGGGAAAAGACGGTCACCATCGTCGAAGCCGGGCCAGGCCAGGCGTCGGTGGCAAAGCCCCGGCTCACGCCTTCGCAATGGCAAAAGGGCACCTGGTGAAGCCATCGGGGCGCCCCCGCAGTGAAGCGGGCGGCCCGCGAGCACAGGTCCCGCGGCATCAGCTGTCCTGCTCCACCCGTGCCAGTGGCGCCCCCGCGGCGTGGTAGCTCCCCACCGCGACCAGGCCGGCGATGCGGCCCGCGCGCGGCGCGGTGACCTGCATCTCCATCTTCATCGCCTCCATCACGGCGACCACGTCGCCTTCGGCCACGGTGTCGCCCTCGGCCACCTTCCAGGCCTGCACCGTGCCAGCCACGGGCGCAGGCACGGCGCCCTCCTCCGCGGCGCCCCCGGCATCAGCGGACTGCGCCAGGGCGCCGGCAGGTTGCGCGCCCGGCCCGGCCTGCAGCCCCTGCAGCAGCAGCGCGGGCAAACCCAGGGCCACGCGGCGGCCGTCGATCTCGATGGCGGTGCGCACGAGCGCGGTATCCGGCAGCGGCCCGGCACGGACGGCAGCGGCCAGCGGCTCCGCGAAGTCGGTCTCGATCCAGCGGGTGTGCACGCGCAGGGCCTCGCCGTTCGTGAAATCCGGGTGCTCCATCACCGCGCGGTGGAAGGGCAGCACCGACGCCACGCCGCCGATGCGGAACTCGCGCAGCGCGCGGCGCGCCCGGGCGATGGCCTGCTCGCGCGTGGCACCCGAGACGATGAGCTTGGCCATGAGCGAGTCGAAGGTGCCCGGCACGATGGAGCCGGCCTGCACGCCCGTATCCAGCCGCACGCCCGGGCCCGAAGGCGGCTCGAACGCGGTCACGCCGCCCGGCGTGGGCAGGAAGCCGCGGCCCACGTCCTCCGCGTTGATGCGGAATTCGATCGAATGGCCCAGCGGTTCGGGCGTCTGCGTGGTGCGCAGCGGCAGGCCTTCGGCGATGCGGAACTGCTCCACCACGAGGTCGATGCCCGTGGTCTGCTCGGTGACGGGGTGCTCCACCTGCAGGCGCGTGTTCACTTCGAGGAACGAGATCGCCCCCGTGCCCGAGAGCAGGAACTCCACCGTGCCCGCGCTGGTGTAGCCGGCAGCGGCGCAGATGTCGCGCGCAGCGGTGTGGATGCGCTCGCGCTGCCCGGGCGTGAGGAAGGGCGCGGGCGCCTCTTCCACCAGTTTCTGGTTGCGCCGCTGCAGCGAGCAGTCGCGCGTGCCCAGCACCACCACGTTGCCGTGGGTGTCGGCCAGCACCTGGGCCTCGATGTGGCGCGGGCGGTCCAGGAACTGCTCCACGAAGCACTCGCCGCGGCCGAAGGCGGCCGTGGCCTCGCGCACGGCGGAGGCATAGAGGTCTTCCACCTCGTCCATGCGCCATGCGATCTTCATGCCGCGCCCGCCGCCGCCGAAGGCCGCCTTGATGATGATCGGCAGCCCGTGCTGCTCGGCGAAGGCGAGCACCTCGGAGACATCCTTCACCGGGCCTGCCGTGCCCTGCACCAGCGGCGCGCCCACCTGCAGCGCGAGCCTGCGCGCCTCGACCTTGTCGCCCAGGCGCTCGATGGCCTCGGGCGGCGGGCCGATCCAGGTGAGGCCCGCGCCGATCACGGCCCGCGCGAAGCCCGCGTTCTCCGACAGGAAGCCATAGCCCGGGTGCACTGCGTCGGCGCCGCTCTTGCGGGCCGCATCCAGCAGCTTGTCGATGTGCAGGTAGGTGTCGGCCGGGCGGTCGCCGCCCAGGCCCCAGGCCTCGTCGGCCATGCGCACATGCAGGGCGTCGATGTCGGCGTCGGCATAGACGGCGACGGAATGGAGGCCGTAGTCGGCGCATGCGCGGGCAATGCGGACGGCGATCTCGCCGCGGTTGGCGATCAGGACTTTTTTCATGGTGTTCAACGGGTGACGGGTTCGAACGCCCGGATGGGATGGAAGCGCACCCAGGCGTTCACGGGGACCTGGCCCGCCAGGTCCAGGTGGTGGGGCGCCACGGCGCCGATGACGGGGTAGCCGCCGGTGAGCGGATGGTCGGCCAGGAACAGCACGGGCTGGCCGCTGGGCGGCACCTGGATGGCGCCGGCCACGGTGCCCTCGCTGGGCAGTTCGCCCTGCACGGCACGCGCCAGCGGCGTAACGCCTGCCAGGCGCAGGCCCACGCGGTTGGACTGCGGCGTGACCTGCCAGCGCTGGGAGGCCAGCAGTGCCAGGGCCTCGGGCGTGAACCAGTCGGTGCGCGGCCCGGGGACGCAATCGAGTACCACCTCGTGGCCGGCCCGGGGCAGGCCGCCAGGCAGCACCTCTGCCGCCCCCACCACCGGCAGGCCGGGCGGCACACGCACGGGCAGCAGGTCGCCCGCGGCCACCGCCGGCGGGCCCACGCGGGCCAGGGTGTCGGTGGCGCAGCTGCCCAATACGGGTGCCACGCCGAAGCCGCCGCGTACCGCCACGTAGCAGCGCGCTCCGGCATGCGGCTCGCCGATGGAAAGCTCGTCGCCGTCCGCCAGTGCCAGGGGCGCATGGCGCGGCACGGGCCAGCGCCGGCCGTCGGCGGCCGTGCACAGCAGGGGGGCCTCAGCGCCGGTCACGGCCACGACGGTCTCGCCCTGGCTGCGCAGGCGCAGGCCGCCCTGCACGGTCTCCAGGCAGGCGGCATCGGATGGATTGCCCACCAGCCGGTTGGCGGCGCGGCACGCGGCCCGGTCCATGGCGCCCGAGGCCGAGACGCCCTGCCCTGCATGGCCGTGGCGGCCCAGGTCCTGGAACAGCGTCTGCAGGCCGGCGGACAGCACGCGCAGCGCAGGCGGTTGCCCGCCGGCGTGCGGCGTGGCGGATGCAGATACGGGTGCGGAAGGCACCGCGGGCCGCACCGCCTCCAGGGCCTCCTGCGCCGCGGCGGGCAGCGTGGCCATGTCCACGAAGCGCACGCGGGCGCCCGGCTGCAGCAGCGCGGGCGGGTCGCGCTCGATGTCCCACATCGCCACGGGCGTGGTGCCGATGATCTGCCAGCCGCCCGGGCTGGCCTGCGGATAGACGCCGCTGAAGGTGCCGGCCAGCGCCACGGCCCCGGCGGGGATGCGGGTGCGTGGCGTGGCGCGGCGCGGCACGTCCAGGCCCCGATCGCCACCGGCCAGGTAGCCGAAGCCGGGCGCGAAGCCCGTGAAGGCCACGGTGTACTCGCTGCCGGTGTGGCGGCGCACCACCTCGTCGGAGGTGATGCCCAGCCTCTGCGCCACCTCGTCCAGATCCTCGCCGTCGTAGCGCACGGGAATTTCCACCAGGGTGTCGCTGCGCTGCGCTACGCCGCGCACGTCGCGCCGGGCGATCGCATCGACGAGGGCGGCGAAGCCCAGGGCCGTGGGCCGATAGCGGACCAGCACGGTGCGCGCGGCCGGCACCAGTTCTTCGATGCCGGCCACGGGCTCGCGCTGCAGCGAGGCATGCAGCGCCAGGGTCTGCTGCAGGTCATCCAGCTCGACCAGCAGGGCGTCCAAGTTCACGGGAAGAAAGCGCAATCGAAAACTCCGTCAGACGTGGTAGGTGCTGTCAGGCACGTCGGTGATGAACATGTGGCCCGGCGCATGGGTGACGGCGAAGGGCACGCCCGAGGCCATCACGGCCGCCTGGGGCGTAACGCCGCAAGCCCAGAACACGGGCACCTCGCCGGGGCGGATCTCCACCGGGTCGCCGAAATCGGGCAGCGCCAGGTCGGCGATGCCGAGCGCCGCCGGGTCGCCCACGTGCACGGGCGCGCCGTGCACGGACGGAAAGCGGCCGGAGATGGAGACGGCATCGGCCACCCGGTCGGCGGGAACGGGCCGCATCGACACCACCAGTTCGCCGTGCAGCCGGCCTGCGGGCCGGCACTGGCGCTGCGTGCGGTACATGGGCACATTGCAGCCCTGGGCGATGTGGCGCACCTCGATGCCGGCTTCCTGCAGCGGTGTCTCGAAGGTGAAGCTGCAGCCGATCAGGAAGGTGACGAGGTCCGGGTGCCCGGCCCAGAGCGCGCTGGCGTCGGCCACTTCCTCGGCCAGATGGCCATCGCGCCAGACGCGATAGAGCGGAATGTCGGTGCGCAGGTCGGCGCCTTCGGCCAGCACGGTGGCGTGGCTGCCGGCCTCGATCACGTCCAGCACCGGACAGGGCTTGGGGTTGCGCTGCGCGTACAGCAGGAAGTCCCAGGCCCATTCGCGCGGCAGGGCGATCATGTTGGCCTGGGTCATGCCCGGGGCGCGGCCGGCGGTGGGTTCCACCAGGCCGGCGCGGTAGCTGGCGCGGGCCTCGCGTGCGGCCTGGACGGCGGCAGCGCGGGCGGCTTCGAGGGGAGAATTCATCGGCGGCTCCTGTCTTCGGTCATGCCCGTCATGCAAAGGCGCGCAGGGCGATACCCTCGCGCTCCAGCGCTTCGCGCACGGCGCGCGCCATGGCCACGGCGCCCGGGCTGTCGCCATGCACGCAGATGGAATCGGCGCGCACGCGGGTGGTGCTGCCGTCGATGGCCTGCACCGTGCCTTCGCGCACCAGCTGCAGCATGCGGCGGGCGACCTCGCCGGCATCGTGCAGCACGGCCCCGGGCTCGCGCCGCGACACCAGCGTGCCCTCAGGCGTATAGGCGCGGTCGGCGAAGGCCTCGGCCACCACGCGCAGGCCGGCATCGGCCGCCCAGCGCTCCAGCGGGGAACCCGCCAGCACCACCAGGGCCAGCGAGGGGCCGATGGCGCGGATGGCCGCGATCACGTCCAGGGCCTGGCGCTCGTCGTGCGCGATCGTGTTGTAGAGCGCGCCATGCGGCTTCACGTAAGTGACCCGCGTGCCCGCGGCCGTGGCCAGGCCCTGCAGGGCGCCGATCTGGTAGATGACGTCGGCCACCAGGTCGCTGCTCGCCACGTCCATGTTGCGACGGCCGAAGCCCGCCAGGTCCGGGTAGGCGACGTGGGCGCCCACCGACACGCCGCGCTCCCTGGCGGCGCGCAGCGTGGCCAGGATGCCCGCCGCATCGCCCGCATGGAAGCCGCAGGCCACGTTGGCGCTGGTCACGATGCCGAGCATGGCGGCGTCGTCGCCCATGTGCCAGGCGCCCAGGCTCTCGCCCAGGTCGCTGTTCAGGTCGATATGCATACGAGAGGAAAAGAATGTCGAGGAATGGAGCGCCAGCAGGCAACCGGAGACAGCGACGCTCAGGCCGCCGCGTTCGTGCTGGCGGAGAGTTCGCGCCCCTGTGTTTCCGGCAGCAGCAGGCAGGCGATGACGACGATCAGGTAGGCACCCGCGGCCATGTAGCCGATGGACACGCCCAGCGGCATGCTGGCGCTCATGTGGCCGATCATCGCCGGAAACACCGAGCCCACGGCACGGCCGAAGTTGTAGCAAAAGCCCTGGCCGGAGCCCCGGATGTGGCTGGGGAACAGCTCGGACAGGTAGGCGCCCATGCCCGAGAAGATGCCCGAGAGGAAGAAGCCCAGCGGGAAGCCCAGCACCATCATGGCCGCATCGGTGATCGGCAGCTGCGTATAGCAGGTGACCAGCACGCCGGCGCACACCGCGAACAGGATGAAGCAGCGGCGGCGGCCCAGGCGGTCGGAGAGCCATGCGCTGGTGAGGTAGCCGGCGAACGAGCCGAAGATCAGCACCATCAGGTAGCCGCTGGTGCCCAGCACCGACAGGTTGCGCTCCATCTTCAGGTAGGTGGGCAGCCAGGTAGTGACCGCGTAGTAGGCGCCCTGCATGCCGGTGGCCAGCAGGCTGGCGAACACCGTGATGCGCAGCACGCCCGGCTTGAAGATCAGCCAGAAGCTGCTGCTCTGCCCCGTGCGGGCCAGTTCCGCCTTGGTCTCGCGATAGACGGCCGGCTCGCTGATGTTGCGGCGGATGTAGAGGATGAACAGGGCCGGCAGCGCGCCCAGCCAGAACAGTACGCGCCAGGCGTACTGCTGGTCCACCAGCGCATACACGGCCCAGAAGGCGACGGCCGACAGGCCCCAGCCCACCGCCCAGCTGCTCTGCACCAGGCCCACGGCCTTGCCGCGGTGGCGGGCGCGGATCATCTCGGCGATCAGCACCGAGCCCACCGACCATTCGCCGCCGAAGCCCAGGCCCTGCAGCATGCGGGTGATGAAGAGCTGCTCGGCCGACTGGGTGAAGCCGCTCAGGAACGTGAAGAAGCTGAACCACAGCACCGTCAGCTGCAGGATGCGCACGCGGCCGTACCGGTCGGCCAGGATGCCGGCCAGCCAGCCGCCGATGGCCGAGCTGATGAGGGCGCCGGTGGCGATATATCCCGCCTCGGCCTTGGTCATGCCCCAGACCAGGATGAAGGTCGGGATCATGAAGGTATAGATCATGTAGTCGAACGCATCGACGCCATAGCCGACGAAGGCGGCGAAGAGCGTCTTGCGCTCTTCCTTGCTGGTTTCCTTGAGCCACATGGTGTGTTTCCGTTTCTGCGAAGGGAAGAAGACCCATGGCACAGAGCAATTACCGCGCCAACGTCTCATCAAAGATCCATTCATTGATGAATCATCCGGATAAATTGTTGAACAATTTGATTTTGATCATTGATGGGGATTACCCGCATGCGGTTGGTGCGTGCGCGGCACCGGCGCGGTGCGGCAGGCAGCGCGCCGCCCGGGCCGCGGCCGGCGCCCGATACACTGGCGGCCCGAGCGGCCGTGCCTCCTGCAGCGGCGGCGCGCCCTCCCCCTTCCTGCCGCAGCCGATGAGTGAATCCCCCGCACAGAACCTGACGGACCGCGTCAGCGACCAGATCCGCCGCCGCATCGTGGCCGGCGAACTGGCTCCGGGCCAGCGCCTGTCCGAAGCCGCGCTGGCCGAGAGCCTGGAGATTTCGCGCAACACCCTGCGCGAGGTGTTCCGGCTGCTCACCAAGGAGGGCCTGCTCAAGCACGAGCCCAACCGCGGCGTGTCGGTGGCGGTGCCCAGCATCGCGTCCATCATCGACATCTACCGCGTGCGCCGGCTCATCGAATGCCAGGCGCTGGCCCAGGCCTATCCGCGCCACCCCGCCAAGAAGCACCTGCGCGAAGCGGTGGACGCCGCCGTGCGCTGCCGCGACGCGGGCGACTGGCAGGGCGTGGGCACGGCCAACATGGAATTCCACATGGCCGTGGTGGAACTGGCCGACAGCGAGCGCCTGAACGTGATGTTCTCGCACCTGCTGGCCGAGCTGCGGCTGGCCTTCGGGCTGCTCAACGATGCGGAATTCCTGCACGCGCCCTATGTGGAGATGAACGTGAAGATCGTCGAGCTGTTCGAGGCCGGCAAGCTGCAGGAATCCTCCACCGTGCTGCACGATTACCTGGTGCATTCGGAGCGCATCGTGCTGGCCGTGTACGCGCGGCGCATCTCCGAGCCCGGGCTGGAACGCGGCGCCCGCTGATCCGCATCCTGGCCTCCCGCACCGCAGGCCGGCCCGGGGTCCGCGCAGGCCCCTGCCGCGCTACACTGCATGCAGCCGGGAATCCGCCCTGCCCATGCCCCCTTTTCGCCCCGACCGCAGCACGCATCTCCATGAGCACGCCCGACAAGATCACCCCCACCTACGGCACCGAAGACCTGCTGATCAGCCTGTGCAATTCCGTCACGCGGGTGCTGAGCGTGGCCACGCAGACGCAGCTGCACTACTCCGGCATGGTGCAGCGCATCAGCAAGACCTGCCTGCGCCCCGACATCGGCTGCTTCGTGCTGTTCGACGGCGGCTTCTCGGGCCTGGTGATCATCAACCTCACCAAGGAGGCGGCGATGGAGATCTACCAGAGCTACCTCCTGAGCATGGGCATGTCGCAGGACGACCTCGCCAACTCCTACACCTCCGACGAGGTGGCCAACGTGATGGGCGAGCTCATGAACCAGGTGGTGGGCGACTTCACCGGCAAGGTGCGCCGCGAGCTGCAGACGCACATCACGCAGAACCAGCCCAAGATGCTGGCGCTGAACAAGCAGGTGATGCTGAGCGTGGACGCCAACCTCGACCAGCCCGAGGCGCGCCGCGTGACCTTCTACACGGCCAAGAACCACATCTTCTATCTCGAGCTGGCCATCGACCGCACCGAGTTCATCAAGCTCTACGACTTCGAGCCGCAGGAAGCGCCGGATCCCGACGCGCTGCTGGCCCAGGCCGGCAAGAACGACACGCCCGCTTCCGCACCGCCGGCCGCCGGCACCGACAGTGACACCGACGACCTGCTCAAGTCGCTGGGCATGTGATCCTTTCCCCGCGGAGGCGGGCCCGGCCCGCCTGCCGGGCTCAGAGAGAGCTGTCCCTGTGCAAGAATAGCGGCCCAAGACCGCGAAAAACGATGCCCCGCCGCGGGCCATCGCGTACACGCCACCTTCCGGTCCCCGGAAGTTCGGCCAGCGTTTCCACCCGACACCCCGTCGGACCTTTAAGAGTGCCTTGCATCCCGGCAAGGCACTTCAGACCGGAACACGCCATGTACAGCCGCTTCAAAGCACCGACGTCCTCCAGCAGCCCTCGCATAGCCATCGTGGGGGCCGGCCTGGGAGGCTTGACGCTTGCGCGTGTGCTGCGCGTCAACGGCATACCCGCCACCATTTATGAGAGCGAAGCATCGCCGACAGCGCGAGCGCAAGGTGGCTTGCTGGACATTCACGACGACAGCGGGCAGCCCGGTCTCAGGGCTGCCGGCCTGTACGACGCCTTCCTGGCCCTCACGCTTCCCGGGGAAGACGCCAAGCGGGTGGTCGACAAACACAACACCGTTCTGCTGGACAAGCCGGGCACCGGCGGGACGGCCAGGCCTGAGGTGGACAGGGGCGCGTTGCGCCGGCTTCTCATCGAGTCGCTTCCTTCGGGTGGCATCCGGTGGGGTTGCAAGCTCGCCCATGCCCTCCGCCGCCCCGGGGGATCGCACGAACTGGTATTTGCGGGCGGCTCGACAGCCATGGCCGACCTGCTCGTGGGTGCGGATGGCGCGTGGTCGAGAGTCCGGCCGCTGGTTTCTGCGGCAACGCCCGATTACGTTGGCACGGCCTTCATCGAAACGCGCCTCTTCGATGGCCCTGCCCGGCACAAAGCGAGCGCCGACGCCATCGGGGGCGGTACGCTGATGGCTGCCGAGCCAGGCAAAGCCATCCTTGCCCATCACCACGCGAACGGCACACTGCATACCTATATCGCCTTGAACAAGCCCGAGTCATGGATTGCCGCAGTGGATTTCGGTGATCCGGCATCAGCCCTGCAGCAGGTGGCCGAGGAATTCAGGGGATGGGCCCCGCCGCTTCGTGCACTGGTCACCGAAAGCGATACGCCACCCATCGTGCGCCTGATCCATGCCTTGCCGGTGGACCATCGGTGGGAACGCACGCCCGGCATTACGCTCGTGGGCGATGCCGCCCACTTGATGTCGCCGTTCGCCGGCAAGGGCGCCAATCTCGCCATCCATGACGGGGCCGAACTGGCCCTTGCGATACGGGACCACTCCGGTGACATGGAGGCAGCGCTTGCCATGTACGAGCAAGCGCTGTTCCCCCGCAGCGCCGCTTTCGCCCGGGAAACGGCGAAGAATCACCAGAACTTCTTCGGCAGCCGTGCACCGGCGAGCGTGGTGGAACTCTTTCCGGTTCGCTGACTTATTCACCCGGGCCCGGCCTGGCCGACGCAGGCACGTCCGCCGCAGGTGACGGCCACCGTTGTTTCGGAAAAATGCATTCCAAGCAGCATCCCGGAGGTGATGCTTATGCCAGTGAAGGACAGACCCCGCAAAGCAGGAAACAGCGGATTGGAAAGTCGCACGGCAACGCGCCATCCGATTCAACGCAGGGTTCGGCGCAAACCCATGGATTGATGCGTGCGCAAAGCGGGAGGTTCAATTGCAGCGCCTCGCCCATCCGCACGCGCAGATCGAGTTTTCGGCACAAGGGCCGGCGGAGGGAACCTGCGACGCTTCCAGGGTGCGGGAGGCGCTCGGCAATTTCGTTTCCAACGCCGTCAAGCACGGAGACGCCGGGGCAACCATCACGGTCAATGTCAATGGCACCGCAAACGGGGTGGCCATCTCGGTCGAAAACCCGGGTGAACTGGATCCGGAGAGCATCGACGATCTGTTCGAGCCGCTTCGGCGCGGGCGTCATGGACAGGGCGCGGACCGCGCGCACCTGGGGCTGGGACTGCTCATTGCGCGGCAGATCGCACGCGCCCACCACGGCGACGCCACGGGCCATTGCAAGAAGCATCGGGCCTGGTACTTGATGCACAGCGGCCTGGTGCATTCGACGCATAGCACCGGGCACTTCGCCCCCGCCTTCTTCTCGCAGGAATCCAGGGCCCGCCGGCTGGCCACGCTTTCGTCCTTGCCGGTGTCGATGCTTCCGGCCTTGCCGCCGTTCGCTCCGGCGGCGGCCGCGCACTGGTCGAAATAAGCCCTGTCCACCACGCAGTCGCGCACGCCGGTGACACGGCGCCAAGGAGGAAGAAGGGACCGTGTACCCCCGCGCGTGGGGTTACGTTCAGGCATTCAGGCCTTCACCAGCAGGTCCCCCGTGATGTCGGACACCTTCGCGGCGCTGATGAGCGTCATCGCCACGCGCATCTCCTTTTCCAGCAGTTCCAGCACGTGCTTCACGCCGGCCTCGCCCGCCGCGGCCAGTGCGTAGATGAAGGCGCGTCCGATCATCGCGGCGTCGGCGCCGAGCGCGATGGTGCGCACCACGTCCAGGCCGTTGCGGATACCCGAGTCGGCCAGGATCTTGATCCGGCCCTTCACCGCATCGGCGATGGGCGGCAGCGCGTGCGCCGAGGAGAGCACGCCGTCGAGCTGCCGGCCGCCGTGGTTGGAGACGATGATGCCGTCCGCGCCGAAGCGCACGGCGTCCTTCGCGTCCTCCGGGTCCAGGATGCCCTTGATGAGCATGGGTCCCTTCCAGAACGCGCGGATCCACTCCAGGTCCTTCCACGAAATGGAGGGATCGAAGTTGGAGCCCAGGTAGCCCATGTAGTCGGCCAGGCCCGTGGGCTTGCCGAGGTAGGCGGAGATGTTGCCCAGGTCGTGCGGGCGGCCCAGCGCGCCCACGTCCCAGGCCCAGCGCGGGTGCGTGGCGGCCTGCCAGTAGCGGCGCAGCGCGGCGTTGGGGCCACTCATGCCGGAATGCGCGTCGCGGTAGCGCGCGCCGGGCACGGGCATGTCCACGGTGAAGACCAGCGCCGTGCAGCCCGCCGCCTGGGCGCGCTCCAGCGCGTTCTTCATGAAGCCGCGGTCCTTGAGCACGTAGAGCTGGAACCACATCGGACGGCCGAGCTTCGGCGCCACTTCCTCGATCGGGCAGACCGAGACGCTGGACATGGTGAACGGCACGCCGTGCCGGTCGGCCGCGCGCGCGGCCTGCACCTCGCCGCGCCGCGCGTACATGCCCGTCAGGCCCACGGGCGCCAGCGCGACGGGGATGGAGAACTTCTCGCCGAACAGCTCGATGCCGGTGTCGAGGCGGCTCATGTCCCTGAGCACGCGCTGGCGCAACGCCACCGCGGCCAGGTCCTCGACGTTGCGGCGCAGGGTCTGCTCGGCATAGGCGCCGCCGTCGATGTAGTGGAACAGGAAAGGCGGCAGGCGCTTGCGCGCGGCTTCGCGGTAGTCGGCGGTGGAAGAGATGATCATGGTCGTCGGGTCAATGGGGGGGCAGCAGCGGCGCGGGGCCCGCGTCCACCGGCATGCGCGTGGAGCGCTCGCGGCGGGCCCGGTCCTCGTCCAGGCGCTGGATGGTGGCGCGCACGTGCTCCAGGTGCTCGCCGATGCACTGGCGGGCACGCTGCGGGTCGCTGTCGAGAATGGCCTGCATGAGGCCCTGGTGCTGCGCGGTGAGCGCCTGCATGGTGACGGGCTCGCTCAGGCGGAACATGTCGTGGCGGTTGCGCTCGACGGTGGACAGCACCATGGTGAACAGGCTGTGCATCACCTGCACCAGCACCAGGTTGTGAGACGCCTCGGCAATCGCCAGGTGGAACTGCGCATCGGCGCGCGCTGCCAGCTCGGCATTGCCGCTCTGCTGGTGCTGCACCATCACGTCGAAGCAGCGCCGGATGCGGTCCTTGTCCTCGGCCGTGGCGCGCTGGGCGGCCAGCCAGGCGGTGCTGCTTTCCAGTGCATGGCGGGTTTCCAGCACGTCATAGCGGTAGTGCGGATCCGACTCCATCAGCCGCGTGAGCGGCGCCACCGCGGGCTGCAGCCACTCCGCCGAGCCGCCTGCCTGCACGTAGGTGCCGTCGCCGCGCCGGCTGGCCAGCACGCCCTGGCTGACAAGCTTCTGGATCGCCTCGCGGATGGAGGTGCGCGACACGCCCAGCTCGTCCGCCAGCTGCCGCTCCGCCGGCAGCCGCTGCCCGGCCTGCAGCCCGCGGGCCTGCACCAGGGAAAGCAGTTTCTCGACGACGTGATCGGCCAGGCGCATGTCAAACCTCGGAGGGTGGTGTCAATGGCCGGGGATCATCCACGGAAACACATAGGCTTGCAGCGTCGTGATGATGCCGATGATGGCCGCGAAGACCAGGCTGTGCTTCACCGTGAAGCGGAACAGGTCCGACTCGCGCCCGGCCAGCCCCACGGCCGCGCAGGCGATGGCGATGGACTGCGGCGAGATCATCTTGCCGGTGACGCCGCCCGTGGTGTTCGCCGCCACCGTCAGCACCTGCGGCAGGCCGAGCTGCTGCGCGGTGGTGGCCTGCAGCGCGGCGAACAGCGCGTTGGCCGAGGTGTCCGAGCCCGTCAGGAACACGCCGATCCAGCCGAGGAACGGCGAGAAGAACGTGAAGGCATGGCCCGTGTGCGCCAGGGCCAGCGCCAGTGTGGCCGAGAGGCCGGAGTAGTTGGCGATGAACGCGAAGGCCAGCACCATGCCGATGGAATAGATCGGCACGGCCAGTTCCCTGAAGGTCTCGCCGAGCGTCGCCATCGCCTTCGCAGGCGACAGGCGCGTGGAAGCGATCGTGACCAGCGCGGCGATCAGGATGGCCGTGCCGGTGGCGGACAGCCAGTTGAAGGTGTAGACCGCGCCGTAGGGCGCCGCCGAGGCGACCACCGGGGGCACCTTCTCGACCAGGTTGTGCAGGAAGGGTACGGGAATGTTGACCACCGTGGAGGCGAGCGCGCCCTGCGCCGCGAACAGCGCCTTGAAGGGCTTGAGGCTCCAGAGCGTGACCACCGCGGTGAGGATGATGAAGGGCGACCAGGCCTTGAAGACCGCGCCCGCCGTGAGCGGCACGCCGCTGGAGACGCCGGCCGCGGGCCGCGCACCGGTGGCAGCGGGCTCCTCCTCGAAGCGGAAGATGCGCCGGGGCTGCCAGACTTTCAGGAACAGCGTCAGCGCCACCAGCGAGACGATGGCGGAGGTGATGTCCGGCAGCTCGGGGCCGATGTAGTTGGCCGTGAGGAACTGCATGAGCGCGAACGATCCCCCGCCCACCAGCACGGCGGGCCAGGTTTCCTTCACGCCGCGCCATCCGTCCATGATCGCCATGATCCAGAACAGCACGATCACCGTCATGAACGGCAGCTGCCGGCCGGCCATCTGGCCGATGGCGAAGGCGTCCACGCCCGACACCTGGCCCGCCACGATGATCGGGATGCCCATCGCGCCGAACGCCACGGGGGCCGTGTTGGCGATCAGGCACAGGCCGGCGGCGTAGAGCGGCTTGAAGCCCAGCCCCACCAGCAGCGCCGCGGTGATGGCCACGGGGGCTCCGAAGCCCGCCGCGCCCTCCAGGAACGCCCCGAAGCAGAAGCCCACCAGGATGAGCTGCAGCCGCTGGTCCTCCGTGACGGAGAGGATCGACGAGCGTATGACCGCGAACTGCCCCGTCGCCACCGAAATCTTGTAGAGGAACACCGCGGCCACGATGATCCAGGCGATCGGCCACAGGCCGTACAGGAAGCCATACACGGCCGAGGCCAGCGCGGCGCTCGCCGGCATCCGGTAGAAAAGCAGTGCCACGCCCAGCGACAGCACCACGGTGATCGTGCCCGCCTGGTAGCCCTTCAGGCGCAGGCGGGTCAGCGCGAGGAAGAAGAAGACGATGGGAATGAGCGCCACCAGCGCGGAAATCCAGATGTTTCCGGCGGGGTCGTAGTTCTGTTGCCAGAGGGTTTGCATGGCGGGACGGTGTGAAAGAGAAAAGAGAAGACGCCGTTGCAATGGGTCTGCAAGCACACCAAATTGGTATGACCAATAAAACCAACCAACGCAACGGAGCGCATTCTCGAAGACGCATCGCGCCTCAACAAACAGAGTAAACCCGCGAGCAAACGGAAATCATACCGCATCGCCGTGAATTGGTAATACCAATTTGAGACTCATCCATCCCACGGCGAGCAGGCCGGCGCAATGGGCTGGTCGCGGCCCAGCACCGCGACCAGCAGGTAGAACGCCGTCCCGATGCCCGTGCCGAACAGGACCGTGGACGAGAGGACGTGCAGCCACCTGGCGACGAAATACTCCATGGAAACCTTTCGCGTGAATGCATGCGCCTGCATGCGGTTGCCGTGCCCTCCGACATGCGGGCCGGCGCGCGGGGGGCAATGAGGTGCCCAGGAGGTCCGCAGGCCCATCGACTGGAAACGCGCCTTGCGCGAGGGCGCCATCGCCGGCAGCTGCGCCAGCGCGCTCTCCGCCCTGGCCCTGCTGTGGGCGGGACGGCACCAGGCCCGCGGCGCCATCACGCCCGTCAATACCGTGAGCCACCGGATCTGGGGCGACCCGGCATTGCGCGGCATGGTGCGCTGGCACGGCAAGCCGTGTCCCCGGCACGGTGATGCCGCGTCCTACGGAGGCATGCCCGCGGCGCCGACATGCGCGGGACGACGCAGGCTGTCAGATAGCGCAAGGGTCTTTCCCGTTTTTCCTTTTTCCGACAACGCCAAGGAGTCCACCATGCCCCGAGCCGCCTGGAGCGACAAGCGCGAGCGCCAGTACGAACACATCAAGGACAGCCTCGAGGAGCGCGGCCGCAGCGAGAAGACGGCCGAGCAGATCGCGGCGCGCACCGTCAACAAGGAGCGTGCCCAGCACGGAGAGGCGAAGAAGGCCAATCCGAAGACCGTGCACGACACGCCTGCGCCCGTGCGGGGCGGCCAGCGCTCGCACACCGGTGCGCAGGGCCGCACGCGCGAGCAGCTCTACGAAGAGGCGCGCAAGAAGAACATTGCCGGCCGTTCGAAGATGAACAAGGCCGAACTGCAGAAGGCCGTAGGGCGCTGATCGCCGCGACGGCCGCCACCGTCGCGGCTACCGGCCCGCCGGCGCCAGGCAGCCCAGGCCGTCCAGCGACGCCTCCACCGCCTCGTCGAGCGGGGTGTGCGGTTCATGGCCGAGCACCTCCAGCAGGCGGTTGTTGTCCATGCGCACGGGCTGCTCCCACAGGTAGCGCATCTCCATCATCTCGCGCAGCGTGGGCACGAAGGGGGCGGCGAGGCGCAGCAGCCACCACGGCGTGCGGGCCACGCGCGGCACGGTGCCGCAACGCCGCTGCACCACCCGCCGGATGGCCTCGGCCATCTGCAGGCCGGTGGCATCCCAGTGGCCGGCCACGTGGAACCGCTCGAACGCCGCGAGCGATGCGCGCCGCTCCAGCAGGGCCACCATGGTGCGCGCCACGTCGGGCAGGTAGGCCCACTGGTGCCCCACGCCCGGCCGCGCCGGGTTCGAGACCGACGCCACGGGCCGCCCCGGGCGGACCAGGCCCTGCGAGAACCAGCTGTTGCCCGGCTTCGGCCCGAAGAAATCGCCGGCCCGCACGATGATGGCGCGGCACCCCTGCCGGCTGGCGGCGTCGAGCCGCTCTTCCATCCGCACCCGGATGGCGCCCTTGCGGGTGGCAGGACGCTGGGGGGCGCCCTCGGTGACGCACGGGAATGCATCGGGCCCGAAGTTGTACACCGTGCCCGGCAACACGATGGTCGCCCCCAGCGCTGCCGCAGCGGCGATGGTGTTCTCGACCATCGGCATGACCAGGGTGTCCCAGTCGCGGTAGCCGGGAGGGTTGACGGCATGCACGATGGCCGAACACCCCTGCGCGGCCCGCGCCACGTCGTCCCGGCGCATGGCATCCCCCCGGAACCAGACGATCCCCTCGCCGCACGGTGCCGCCGGGGCGCCGCCGCGCGCCAGTGCATGCACCGTCCACCCCGCGCCGAGCAATTGCCGCGCCACCTCGCCCCCGATGCCCCCGGTAGCGCCCAGCACCAGGGCTGTCCTGCAACGATCCCCCATTTCCATCTCCTTGTCGAGGCCACCAGGGCCGATGGAGCCGATTCTGCGGACAGCCGGGTTCAAAATGAATTGCAGAGCATGAGGCAACAGCCATACATTTATGCATGGCCAAGACGAATATCGGCTGGGAGCTCTACCGCACCTTCCTGGCCGTGCTGACCGAAGGATCG
This sequence comes from Paracidovorax cattleyae, assembly GCF_900104515.1. Taxonomy (GTDB): domain Bacteria; phylum Pseudomonadota; class Gammaproteobacteria; order Burkholderiales; family Burkholderiaceae_C; genus Paracidovorax; species Paracidovorax cattleyae. Next base: position 17,040 of record NZ_FNJL01000029.1, on the reverse strand, counting down.
CTATCGGGCGCGGCGCGCGCGCTGGGCATCACCCAACCCACGGCGGGGCGCCATGTGGAATCGCTGGAGAAGGCGCTGGGCATCCCCCTCTTCACCCGGTCGCCCACGGGGCTGATGCCCACGGACGCGGCACAGGCGCTGCATCCGCAGGCCCGGGCGATGGCCAGCCTGGCGGCATCCCTCGAACGCACGGCTGCCAGCCAGGGCGGCCCGGAGGGTGGTGTCCGGGGGACCGTGCGGGTGGGTTGCAGCGACGTGATCGGGGTGGAGGTGCTGCCGCCCGTGATCGCCGCGCTGCGGAGCGCGCACCCGGCCCTGTCCGTCGAGCTGGTGCTGACCGACCGCGTGCAGGACCTGCTGCACCGCGAGGCCGACATCGCCGTGCGCATGGCCACGCCCCGGCAGGAGCAACTGGTGGCGCGGCGCCTGGGGCACATCGACGTGGGCCTGCATGCGCGGCGGGACTACCTCGAGCGGCACGGCACGCCGCGCAACCTCGAGCAGCTGGCCGCGCACACGCTCATCGGCTACGACCAGGCCACCGCCTTCATCCGCCAGGTCGAGGGCTCGCTGAAAGGGCTGCGGCGCCACATGTTCTCGCTGCGCAGCGACAGCAACCTCGCACAGCTGGCGCTGATCCGCGCGGGCGCCGGCATCGGGATGTGCCAGGTTCCGCTGGCGCGGCGCTCCCCCGACCTGGTGCGCCTGATGCCCCGCGGCCTCACCGTGCCCATGGAAACCTGGGTCACCATGCACGAAGACCTGCGCAGCAGCCCGCGCTGCCGTGTCACGTTCGACGCCCTGGTGAACGGCATGCTGGCCCACATGGCGACGCGCTGAGGGCACGCCGGGGACCAGTAGCGGGGGACGCCGGCCCTCAGCCTTCGAACTGCGGATGCGTCTGCCGGATGCGCGCCATGGCGATGCCCGCGGCGGCGGTGCGCGTTTCCACGCCCAGCTTCACATAGACGCGCTCCAGGTGCTTTTTCACCGTGGCGGGGCTCGATCCCAGGATGTCGCCGATGTCGCGGTTGGTCTTGCCCTTGAGCAGCCAGTAGAGCACCTCGGCCTCGCGCGCGGTGAGCCGGAAGCCCAGCGCCAGCGCCTCGATCACCGCAGCGTCGGACACCTCGCGCATCACCACCAGCCAGTCGCCGCCGCCCTCGCTGTCGCCGGTCTGCTGGTGCAGGCTGAACGACAGGCGCCGCGCGCCGCGCTCCACCACCAGGCGCGGCGGCTCGATCTGCTGCGCCGCGAAGGCCGGCACCTGCGGAAGCTGGGCCCGCAGCCATTCGGCCACGGGCAGCGGCACGGCCACCGGATCGGCCGTGGCCTCCGCGCCCTCCCCGCCCTGCGCGCCCTCGGCACTGAAATACGCGCGCAGCAGCGTGCGCGCCAGCGCGGTCTGCCACATCAGCCGCCCGTCGCTGGCGCGCACGGTGATGCTGGCATAGCCGAAGGCATCCAGCGCATTGCGCGCCTGGCCCGCCTGGCGCATGTCCTGCCGGGCCCGCCGCGCGCCCTGCAGGTGGACATGCATGCGCGCCAGCACCTCGCGCGGCTTGATGGGCTTGGTCACGTAGTCCACCCCGCCCGCGGCCAGGGCGGCCTCCAGGTGCTCGGTCTCGGTGAGCCCGGTCATGAAGATGATGGGGATGTGCGCGGTGGCCGGCTGGGCCTTCAGGCGGCGCGCGACCTCGAAGCCGTCCATGCCGGGCATCATGGCGTCGAGCAGCACCACGTCGGGCATGGCCTGGGCGGCGCGGGCCAATGCGGTCTCGCCGCTGGTGGCGACCAGCACCGTGTAGCCGGATTCGTCCAGCGCATCGTGCAGCACGGCCAGGTTGTCGGGCACGTCGTCCACGATCAGCACCAGGCCGGCGCTGTCGCTGTCCAACAGCGGCGCGGCGCGGCCGGCGGCCGGGGCATGGGGGGCGGAAGGCGAAGGCAGGTCGGTCATCGGGATCAGGAGGATGCCATGAGGCGGGCCAGCGCCTCGAACTGGAACTGCCGCGCCAGCGCGCGCGCCCGGGCCACCCAGCCGGCGCATTCGGGCTGCGCGGCCTCGATCTCGGCCAATTGGGCCATCACGCCGCGGTAGTAGCCCAGCTCCACGGCCTCGGCCAGCGGGGCCAGCAGCGCGGCGCCGGGCAGGGCCTCGGCAGGGCCGGCGGCGGGCGGCGCAGGCGCTGCCGGGGGAGCGACACTCTCCTCCTCCAGCCACTGCAGGGCCAGGCGCCGCTCCAGCCAGTCCAGCAGTTCGCTGTGGCGCACCGGCTTGACGATGAAATCCTCGGGCCTGATGCCCACGTCGTTATCCAGCCCCTTGTCGAAGGCGTTGGCCGAGACCACGGCGACGTGCGCCTGCGTCTGGCCGGCCGCGCGCAGGCGCCGGATGGTCTCCCAGCCGTCGATGCCGGGCATGGCCAGGTCCATGAAGACCACGTCGGGCCGGTAGCCGGCGGCCAGCAGGTCCAGCGCGTCGTGCCCGCTGGCGGCGGTGCGCAGTTCGAAGCCCAGCGGTGCCAGCAACTGCACCAGCAGCTCGCGGTCGGGCTCTTCGTTGTCCACCACCAGCAGGCGGCGGCGCGGGCCGGCATAGCCGCGGCGCGCGGGCCGCGGGCCGGCGGCGCGCTGCTCGGAGGCGCCCAGGGCGCCGGGGTGGACTTCGGGCAGGAAGAGCCGGATGCGGAACAGCGCGCCGGCGCCGGGGCTGCTGGTCACGGTCATCTCGCCGCCCATCAGCTCGGTCAGCATCTTGGCGATGGTCAGCCCCAGGCCCGCGCCGGGCGCCGCGCCCTGGCTGCTGGCCGCGCCGCGCTCGAAGGGCTCGAAGATGCTGGCGCGCTCGGCCTCGGTCAGGCCCGGTCCGCTGTCCTCGATCTCGATCAGGGCCAGTTCGCGCGCATGCCGCACGCCCAGGCGCACGTGGCCGGCGGCGGTGAACTTGATGGCATTGCCGATCAGGTTGATGAGGATCTGCCGCACGCGCTTGTCGTCGCCGCGCACCACCTCGGGCAGCACGCCCTGCGCATCGAAGCGGAACGCCAGCCCCCTGGCGCGGGCCTGGGGCTCGAACATCTCGACCATCTCGTGCAGGCAGTCGGCGAAGCGCATGGGCCGCACCTGCAGCGTGAGCTTGCCGCTCTCGATGCGGGCGATGTCGAGCGTGCCCTCGATCAGCGTCAGCAGGTGCTCTCCGCCGCGCCGGATCACGCCCACGGCCTGCCGGCGGTGCGGCGGTACCGAAGCGTCCTCGCCCATCAGCTGCGCGTAGCCCAGGATGCTGTTGAGCGGCGTGCGCAGCTCGTGGCTGATGGCGCTGATGTAGCGGCTTTTGGCCTGGTTGGCCTGGTCAGCCAGGCGCCGGGCCTGCTCGGCCTCCTCGCGCGCCTCCTCGGCCACGCCGCGCGCCTGTTCGGCGGTGCGGCGGGCCTCCTGCAAGGCCTGGTCGGTCTGCCGGTGCAGGGCGATCTCGCGCTGCAGCAGGTGGGTCTGCCGGTTCGACTCCTCCTGCGCCACCTTGCGGCTCTTGTGGGCGAGCACCAGCCACCAGGCCACGATGCCCGAGATGACCAGCAGCGCCAGGTAGGCCTTCAGCAGCCCCGAGCGCAGCGGCGCAGCTCCGGTGCCCGGCACGCCCAGGACCTGCGTCTCCTGGTGGTAGAAAAGCCCGAACACCGCCGCCAGCAGCGGCGCGATCACCAGCATCAGCAGCAGGAAATGCCCCAGCCCGGAATCCAGCAGCCGCCACGCGCTGCGCGGCAGCAGCCAGCGCAGCGCCCCGGCCCACTGCACGGCCAGGTGCGCATGGGGCTTGCACATGTCGCCGCAGCGGGCATCCAGCGTGCAGCACAGCGAGCAGATGTGGCCCCGGTAGGCGGGGCAGTGCGCCATGTCCGGCGCCTCGTATTCGCGCTCGCAGACCACGCAGCGCAGCATGGCGGGCAGCGCGGCCGTGGCTGAGGCTGAGGCCGCTCCACCGCCGCTGCAGCCCTCGCAGCCCCCCCTGCCGCCGGCCTGCGGCGGCGCCGTGCGCGCCAGGTAGTAGCGCCCGCCCGTCGCCCAGGCGATGGCGGGCGCCGCGACGAAGGCCGTCACCATCGCGATCACCGCCGAGAACGCCTGCGCCATCAGCCCGAACAGCCCCAGGTGCGCCACCACCGAGAGCAGCGAAGCCAACGCCATCGCCCCCACGCCCACCGGGTTGACGTCGTACAGGTGCGCGCGCTTGAACTCGATGCCCGGCGGCGACAGCCCCAGCGGCTTGTTCACCACCAGGTCGGCCACCACGGCCATCATCCAGGCGATGGCGATATTGGAGTACAGGCCCAGCACCTGCCCCAGCGCGGTGAACACGTTCATCTCCATCAGCATGAAGGCGATGAGCGTGTTGAACACCACCCACACCACCCGCCCCGGGTGGCTGTGCGTGAGGCGCGAGAAGAAGTTGCTCCACGCGAGAGAGCCCGCGTAGGCATTGGTCACGTTGATCTTGATCTGCGACACCACCACGAAGAGCGCCGTGGCCGCCACGGCCCAGCGGTAGTCGGCGAACACGTAACCGTAGGCGGCCAGGTACATCTGGTTGGGGTCCACGGCCCGCTCGGGCGGCACGCTCAGGGTGATCGCCAGGTAGGCCAGCAGCGCGCCGCCCAGCATCTTGAACACGCCCAGCACCACCCAGCCCGGCCCGCCGGCCAGCACCCCGGCCCACCAGCGCCACCGGTTCGCGCGCGTGCGCGCCGGCATGAAGCGCAGGTAGTCGGCCTGCTCCCCCATCTGGGTGATGAGGGCGATGCCCACCGTGAGCGCTGCGCCGAAAAGGTGCAGGTCGAACGCCGCCGAGCCGCCGCGATCCCCGGAGTAGTGCGCAATGCCTGCGAATGCACCAGGATCGCGCGCCAGCACGTAGCCGAACGGCACCAGCAGCATCACCAGCCAGACCGGCTGCGTCCACACCTGCAGCCGGCTGATGGCCGAGACGCCGTGCGTCACGAGCGGAATCACCACCAGCGCGCAGAGCACATAGCCCCACGCCGGCGGAATGTCCAGCGCCAGTTCCAGCGCATAGGCCATCACCGCGGCCTCCAGCGCGAAGAAGACGAAGGTGAAGCTCGCGTAGATCAGCGAGGTGATGGTCGAGCCGATGTAGCCGAAGCCCGCCCCGCGCGTGAGCAGGTCCATGTCCACCCCGTAGCGCGCCGCGCAGGCGCTGATGGGCATGCCGGCCAGGAAGATGATGAGCCCCGTCGCCAGGATGGCCCAGAAGGCGTTGGCGAAGCCGTACTGCACCAGCAGCGTGGCCCCCACCGCCTCCAGGATCAGGAACGAGGCCGCCCCGAAAGCCGTGTTGGCTACCCGCCAGGCGGACCACTTGCGGAAGCGCTGCGGCGTGAAGCGCAGCGCATAGTCCTCCAGCGTCTCGCTGCCCACCCAGCTGTTGTAGTCGCGGCGCACCTTGACGATGCGCTGCGGCGCCTCGCCTTCTGCGGCGTCATGCGGTGGCAGGGAAGTGGAAACGGGGGCGGATGGCACGCCCCGCAGGTGCAGCATTCATGCCACCTGCCCTGCCCGCAGCGCTGCACGCCTTCAGCGCGCCGGGGGCATGCGGCCGGCGTAGGCCTTGTCGGTCAGGCTGCGCAGGAAGGCGACGAGGTCGTCGATCTCCGCGCCGGAGAGCGCCGCCGCGGTGCCCGCACGCCGGTTCATGGGCGGCGAATTGACGTTGACATTGCCGCGGCACTCCTGCGGCACGTCGTCGAAGGGCCGGCCGCCGGCATACCAGTGCGCGGGGTCGGTGGAGCGCGTGTTGTAGAACGCCACCGCGTCGCGCAGGTCGCCGAACACCGCGTTGTGCATGAAACGCGGGCGCACCGCCACGTTGCGCAGCCCCGGCGTGCGCAGGTAGGCGCACCACTGCCCCGGCTCCGGCCAGCCCAGGCGCCGCGCCGTGGCGTCCAGCCCGGTATCGAAGTGGCGCGGATCGCGGTTGTCCGCCAGCCGTCGGTTGCGCGGCACGGCGATCGCGTCGTACCCGAAATCGGTGAACAGCGACCGCTCGGGCCGCGACGCGGTCTCCGCCAGGGTGTGGCAGGAAGCGCAATTGCCCTTGTCCGGATTGCGGAACAGCACCAGGCCGCGCTGCTCGGCCGGCGACAGCGTGCCCTGGCCGCGCAGGTAGTCGTCGAAGCGCGAGCTGAACGGCGCCATGGCGTCGCTCTGCAGGAAGGCCTGCAATGCCGCGCCCAGGGCGCGCAGCAGCGCCTCGGGGTCGCGCTGCACCGCGGTGCCGAAGCGCGGCGCCAGCTCCGCCGCCAGGCCGCTGCGCTGCGCCGAGCGCAGCAGTTGCGCCGGGGTGCCGTTGTTCATCTCGCGCGGGTCCAGCAGGGGGCCGCGGATCTGCCCGGCCAGCGTGTCGGCCCGCCCGTCGGCGAACAGGCCGCCGAAGGGCGAGGCGAAGGGCGCGTCGTCGTCCTGGTAGAAATGGCGGCGCGGCACGTAGCGCACGTAGAGCAGCGAGGGTGCCGTGCGCGCGCCGAAGCGCCCGGCCCGGCTGCCTTCGGAGGTGCCCGGCCCGGCCAGCGCGCGGGGCGTGGCCAGGGTGGGCCCGAAGGCCTGCCCCGGGTCGTGGCAGGCCGCGCACGACATCCCGCGCGGCCGCGACAGCCGCGGGTCGTTGAACAGCCTCTCGCCCAGGCGCACCAGTTCCGGGTCGGGGGCGAACACGGCCCGGGTCGGGTCCACCCGCGAGGCCACCTGGGGCGTGCGCCCCACCCAGCCCACCACCGCCTGGGCCGGCACGCCCGGCAGCAGCACGACCCGGGTCTCGGGCACCCCGGGCGCCCCCGGCATGACCGCGGGCGCCGCCAGGGGCAGCCACGCCAGCGCGACGGCCGCCAGCCGGCTCCGCCAATCTGCCGTCACGGCGCCAGGAAGCCCGTCTTGTCGCACGCCAGCGTGCGGCCGGACTGCTGGCAGGTGGCCAGCAGCTTGCCGGTGGTCGTGTAGGCCTTGAAGGTCCAGCCGGTCGCGGGCGACGCGCGGCGCTCCATCATCGCGAAGCCGAAGCTCGCGTGGTGCGTGATGCGGTCGATGGTGGTGCCCGGCGCGGGCGAGGCGCTGGCCGGCAGCGGATCGGGCAGCGCCACGTCGAGGTTGTCGCCCGCGTTGCCGGTCACCAGCGTCGCCGGATGGCCCGATGCGAAATTGATGGCCTGGAAATCGTGCACGTGGCCGTGGAGCGCGACATGCACGCCCGGCGGATAGTAGGCCTGCTGGTAGAGGCCGACCATGGCCGACTGCAGCGCTGCGTTGCCCGGCGCGGGCGTGCTGCCGGCCACCGGCGCGAAGGCCAGGATCGGGTGGTGGTTGGTGAAGATGTTGGTCGCCACGCCGGCCTTGGCCGCCAGGGCGGCCACGCTCTGGAACTGCTTCTGGTAGATGCCGAACTGCAGGTCCGTGCTCTTGAGCGCCGTCTTGCCCGTCTTGGCCGAATCGAACACGATCACCTGCGTGTCCCCGCCCAGGGCCACGGCATAGGGCTCGGAATAGTTGCCCACGTTGTCGTTGGCCGGCAGGTTGCAGGAGCTCTGCTCGCTGTAGGCGCGCGGGTCCAGGAAGCGGAACCAGCCCTGCCCGGCGCGCCCGCACTCCTCATGGTTGCCGCGTGCCATGATCCAGGGCGCGCCGGCCAGCAGTGGCGCGGCAGGCTGGAAGAAGTCCGCCTGCCAGGTGTCCCAGCCATAGCCCCAGGGACTGCCCTTGCAGCCGGCCACGTCGCCGGGGCAGGCGTTTTCGCGGTAGTGGTAGTCGCCGATGTGCAGCACCAGGTCCGGCGCCATCGCGGCGGCCGTCGCGGCGACGGTGCCGAAGGGCCAGGCCACGGGATCGCTGCAGGGCTGCCAAGCGTTGTCCGCTTTCTTGAGCCGGCAGCCCGTGTCGGCGATCAGCAGCACGCGCTGCGGCTGCGCCTTCGGCAGCGGCAGGGTGCGGTCGGCCACGGTGACCTGGCGTGCCGAATCGGGCAGCGCCGTCTCGCAGACCGACACGGGAAACTCCGAAGGCTTCGAGTCGGACGGATCGCTCGCGGTGGTCCGCTGCGCCACCGTGCCGGCGCCCACGCGCAGCGCCATGCGGCTGGGCTGGTTGTCCACCACGATCCGGGGGCAGACGCTGGTGCCCGCGGCCGAGCCGGCAGGCAGCGCGTAGCTGGTGACCACCCGGGCCGTGGCATGGCTGCCTTCGCCCACCACCACCCAGGCGGCCTGGATGTTGGCCGGTGCGCTCGCGGCATCGGCCGTGATACCGGAGCCGCCGCCGTCGCAGCCGGACAGGGTGAGCGCACCTCCCATGGCGAGCGCCGCTCCGAAGGGGGAAATCCAGCGGGATGCCTGCATGTGGTGTGTCTTTCTTTCAAGCCGGGCCGATCGTGGGGTCGGGTCGCATCCTAGTAACAGCGAGTTACATCCGCGTGACACCCGCTGCCGGTCCCGTTGGCAGGATTCCTGCTTTACGATGTCCGCCCCAGTTGAGGCGACCGACGGAACCACCCATGGAACTGACCCCCCGGGAAAAAGACAAGCTGCTTCTCTTCACCGCCGCGCTGCTGGCCGAACGCCGCAAGGCGCGCGGCCTCAAGCTCAACTACCCGGAGGCGGTGGCCCTGATCTCCGCGGCCGTCCTGGAGGGCGCCCGCGACGGCAAGACCGTGGCCCAGCTCATGAGCGAGGGCCGCGAAGTCCTCACGCGCGGCGACGTGATGGACGGCGTGCCGGAAATGATCTCGGACATCCAGGTCGAAGCCACCTTCCCGGACGGCACCAAGCTCGTCACCGTCCACCAGCCCATCGCCTGACGCGGACTGCCCCGCCCTTCCCCCCTTCCCTCTGCCCCGGAGCCTCCCCATGCGCCTTGCCCGTTCCCTCCTGCCCGCCCTGCTCGCGGCCGCCACGCTGCCGGCGCTGGCCCACACCGGTGCGGATGCCGGCCACCACCATGGCTTCACCGCCGGGTTCCTGCACCCGCTGACCGGCATGGACCACCTGGCCGCCATGGTGGCCGTAGGCCTCTGGAGCGCCCTGGCCGCACGCAGCCGCCGCGAACTGCTGGCAGCACCCCTGGGCTTCGCCGGCATGCTGCTGGCGGGTGCGCTCGCGGGCCTCGCAGGCCTGTCGCTGCCCGCGGTGGAGCCCATGATCGCCGTCTCGCTGCTGGTGCTGGGCCTGCTGGTCGCCACGCAGCGCCGCCTCCCCGCGCCCGCCGCCGCGGCGCTGGTCGGCGTCTTCGCCGTCTTCCACGGCATCGCCCACGGCCACGAACTGGCCGGCGACGGCGCAGCCCTGCCCACCCTGGCCGGCATGCTCGCCGCCACCGTGGCCCTGCATGCCGGCGGCATCGGCCTGGGCGTGGCCCTGCGCGGCGCGAACCGCTGGCTGCCGCGCGCGGCCGGCGCCGCCGTCGGCCTCTTCGGCCTCGCCCTGCTGGGCGGCCTGGCCTGAACGCAACCCGAGGAGCGCACCATGGTCCCGGGCGAACTGCTGGTCGATGACGGCGAGCACCCACTCAATCCCTGCCGGCGCACCGCCACCCTGGTGGTGCGCAACAGCGCCGACCGGCCCATCCAGGTCGGCTCGCACTACCACTTCGCCGAAACCAACGGCGCACTCGATTTCGACCGCGCGGCCGCGCGCGGCATGCGGCTGAACATCACCTCGGGCACCGCCGTGCGCTTCGAGCCCGGCCAGCAGCGCACCGTCGAACTGGTGGACTACGCCGGCAGCCGCACCGTGTACGGCTTCCGCGGCGACACCCAGGGCCCGCTGGACACCACCCCCGATCTGCCGCAGCAGTCCTGATCGGCTCCGCCCCATCACGCACCAATCCACGCCCCCCGGAAAGGCAAGACCACACCATGGCCACCGTATCCCGCCGCGCCTATGCGGAAATGTTCGGCCCCACCGTGGGCGACCGCGTGCGGCTGGCCGACACCGGCCTCGTCGCCGAAGTCGAGCAGGACTTCACCCTGCGCGCCGGCGGCTACGGCGAGGAAGTCAAGTTCGGCGGCGGCAAGACCATCCGCGACGGCATGGCCCAGAGCCAGCGCACCCGTGCCGAAGGCGCGATGGACACCGTGCTCACCAACGCCCTCGTCATCGACCACTGGGGCATCGTCAAGGCCGACATCGGCCTCAAGGACGGCCGCGTCGCCGCCATCGGCAAGGCCGGCAACCCGGACACCCAGCCCGGCGTGGACATCGTGATCGGCCCCGGCACCGAGATCATCAGCTGCGAAGGCAACATCGTCACCGCCGGCGGCATCGACAGCCACATCCACTTCATCTGCCCCCAGCAGATCGAGGAGGCGCTGGCCTCCGGCGTCACCACCATGCTCGGCGGCGGTACCGGCCCGGCCACCGGCACGCTGGCCACCACCTCCACGCCCGGCCCCTGGCACATCGAGCGCATGCTGCAGGCGGCCGACGCCTTCCCGATGAACATCGGCTTCCTCGGCAAGGGCAATGCCAGCCTGCCCGCCGCGCTGCACGAGCAGATCGAGGCCGGCGTGATCGGCCTCAAGCTGCATGAGGACTGGGGCACCACGCCCTCGGCCATCAGCAACTGCCTGGACGTGGCCGATGCCACCGACACCCAGGTGGCCATCCACTCCGACACGCTCAACGAGAGCGGCTTCGTCGAAAACACCATCGCCGCCGTCGGCGGGCGCGGCATCTGCGCCTTCCATACCGAAGGCGCGGGCGGGGGCCATGCGCCGGACATCCTGCGCGTGGTGGGCGAGGACAACTTCCTGCCCTCCTCCACCAATCCCACCATGCCCTACACGCGCAACACGCTGGACGAGCACGTGGACATGCTCATGGTGTGCCACCACCTGGACGCCTCCATCGCCGAAGACCTGGCCTTCGCCGAAAGCCGCATCCGCAAGGAAACCATCGCCGCCGAGGACATCCTGCACGACCTGGGCGCCATCAGCATGATGAGCAGCGACAGCCAGGCCATGGGCCGCGTGGGCGAGGTCATCCTGCGCACATGGCAGACGGCCGACAAGATGAAGCAGCAGCGCGGCGCCCTGCCCGAGGACGGCCCCCGCAACGACAACCACCGCATCAAGCGCTACGTCGCCAAATACACGATCAACCCCGCGATCGCCCACGGCATCGCCCACGACGTGGGCAGCCTGGAGGTCGGCAAGTGGGCCGACATCGTCATCTGGAAGCCCGCCTTCTTCGGCGTGAAGCCGGCATTGGTCCTCAAGGGCGGCAGCATCGCCCTGGCCGCCATGGGCGACCCGAACGCCTCCATCCCCACGCCGCAGCCCGTGCACTACCGCCCCATGTTCGGCGCCTTCGGCGGCTCCCTGGCCCGCTCCTCGCTCACCTTCGTCTCGCAGGCGGGCCTGGCGGCCGGCGTGGGCGAGCGCTTCGGCCTCGCCAAGCCGCTGAGCGCCGTGCGCGGCGTGCGCGGCGTTCGCAAGCAGCACATGGTGCACAACAGCTACACCCCGCGCATGGAGATCGACGCGCAGACCTACACCGTGCGCGCCGACGGCCAGCTGCTCACCTGCGAGCCCGCCACCCGGCTGCCGCTGGCGCAGCGCTACTTCCTTTTCTGAGCCGGCCGATGGACGCACGCCCCGACGCCGCCACGGCCGCCCTGCGCATCCGCCTGGACGACCTGAGCGATCCGCGCATCGCCGTCTTCCTGGAGGAGCACCTGGCCGACATGCGCCGCGTCTCGCCCCCCGAGAGCGTGCACGCGCTCGACCTGGACGGCCTGCGCCGCCCGGAGATCCGCTTCTGGAGCGCCTGGCTGGAAACGCCGCAAGGCGACCACCTGGCCGGCACCGTCGCGCTCAAGCGGCTGGATGCGGGCCATGCGGAACTCAAGTCGATGCGCACGGCCGCCGCCCTGCGCGGCCAGGGCATCGCCGCCCGCATGCTGGCCCACGCCCTTGCCGAGGCACGCGCCGCAGGCCACGCGCGCATCAGCCTGGAGACGGGCAGCCAGCCCTTCTTCGCGCCGGCCCGCGCGCTCTATGCCCGCCACGGCTTCGAAGACTGCGCACCGTTCGGCAGCTACGGCCCCGACCCCGCCAGCCACTTCATGACACGCGCGCTCTGACGGACACGCACCCGCCAGGCGCCCGCCGGCCGGCCGCGCGCTCCCAGGACGGGCCGCCAGGCCGCAGAATGGCGTTTTCGCCGCCCAGGACCCCGACATGCTGACCGCCAACAAACTCCTTACCCAGGGCCACGGCCTCGCCCCCGTCCTGCTCAAGCGCGCCGCCACCGTCGAACTCGACTGGGACGTGCGCCAGAAAAGCCGCTTCGCCGCCACCGACGCCACCGGGCGCGAACTGGGCGTCTTCCTGCCCCGCGGCACCGTCGTGCGCGGCGGCGACGTGCTCGTGGCCGAGGACGGCAGCATGGTCCGCGTGCTCGCCGCGCCCCAGGCCGTGCTGCGCATCACCCACTGCACGCAGCACGGCACGCCCTTCGACCTCATCCGCGCCGCCTACCACCTGGGCAACCGCCACGTGCCGATCGAGCTGCGCCCGGACCACCTGCAGATCGAACCCGACCACGTGCTCGCCGACATGCTGCGCGCCATGCACCTCATCGTCACCGAGCAGCAGGCGCCGTTCGAGCCCGAAGGCGGCGCGTATGCCGCGGGCGGGCACGGGCACGGCCATGCGCACGGACACGACCACGGACATGCGGCCCACAGCCACGGGCACGATCACGGCCATGACCATGGCCACGCGCACAGCCACGGCCACGGCACGCACGCACCAGGCCATGAGCACGGCCACGAAGCCGAAGGCTGCGACCACGATCACGACTGCGGCCACCACCATGACCACGGCCAGGACCATGGCCACGCCCATCCGCATTCCCTCGCCCGCTGACGCGCGCATGGCGCCTGTACTCGATCCCGCCCCTTCCGGTCCTGCAGCGCCCGGTCCGGCATCGATGCCGCGGGCCCTGCCCGCGGCCAGCCTGCTGCAGCTCATCTGGCTCGCCTCGCCCGCCCTGCCCGTGGGCGGTTTCTCGTATTCCGAAGGCCTGGAGATCGCCGTCGAATGCGCGGGCGTGACTACCGAATCAGCCGCCGCCGCCTGGCTGCAGGAACAGCTGATGCTCACCCAGGCCCGCGGCGACCTCGCCGTCGTCCACCAGGCCCTCACTGCCTGGCGCGCGGGCGATGCGGAGCGCGTGCGCGCCCTCAACGACTGGGTGCTGCACACCCGCGAGACCAGCGAGCTGCGCCTGCAGACCGAGCAGATGGGCCGTTCCCTCGCCGACTGGCTGCGCAACCAGCACGCGGGCGATCCGGAGGCCCTGGCCGACGTCGCCCGCCTCGCCGCCCTGCCGCCCACCTACCCCGTGGCATTCGCCCTGGCCGCCGCGCGCACCCAGGCCCGCTCCGAAGACGTGCTGCTCGCCTGCGCCTTCGGCTGGGCCGAGAACATGGTCCAGGCCGCCATCAAGGCCGTGCCCCTGGGCCAGAGCGCCGGCCAGCGCATCCTCGCGCGGCTCGCCGCCGCCATCCCCGGCGCCGTGGCCCATGCCATGCAACTGGGCGACGCGCAGCGCCAGGCCTTCTCCCCCATGCTGGCCGTGCTCTCGGCCCGCCACGAAACGCAGTACTCCCGCCTTTTCCGCTCATGACCGCCATGACCATGAATACGAACACCACCACCACCTCGCCCCTGCACCACGTCCCGAACCGCACCAAGCCGCTGCCCCCGCTGCGCGTGGGCATCGGCGGCCCCGTCGGCTCCGGCAAGACCACCATCCTGGAGATGCTCTGCAAGGCCATGCGCGACCAATACGACCTCGTCGCCATCACCAACGACATCTACACCAAGGAAGACCAGCGCCTGCTCACCGTCAGCGGCGCCCTGCCCGCCGAACGCATCATGGGCGTGGAAACCGGCGGCTGTCCCCACACCGCCATCCGCGAGGACTGCTCCATCAATCTCGAAGCCATCGACCGCATGCTGGCCCAGTACCCCGACGCCGACATCGTCTTCGTCGAAAGCGGCGGCGACAACCTGGCCGCCACCTTCAGCCCCGAGCTGAGCGACCTCACCATCTACGTGATCGACGTCGCCGCCGGCGAGAAGATCCCCCGCAAGGGCGGCCCCGGCATCACCAAGAGCGACCTCTTCGTCATCAACAAGACCGACCTCGCCCCGCACGTGGGTGCGAACCTGGACGTGATGGAGGCCGACACGCGCCGCATGCGCACCACCGCCCAGGGACTCAAGCCGTTCGTGATGACCAACCTCAAGACCCGGCAGGGGCTGGACCAGGTGATCGAGTTCATCGAGAAGAAGGGGTTGTTGCAGGCGGGGCGGGGTTGAGGGGGCCATGAGGCAGGGTGGAGGCCGAACTGCCTAGTAAGGAGTACAGCACCCGGCGAGAGTCGGCTGTGCGTGACATGCACAACTCTGGAAGCGCGGCGACCATAGGACACGTGAATCTCCTTACTGCGGCGACTTCACGTGTTCGACAAGGAATGTGACGCGCACGACGCTGGAGTTGACGGTAATTCCAATGTCCTTGCATCTCCTCCATGACATGTCCATAGGCCCGGAGGTCAGGTCACCGCACCACGCGCGCTCCCGAGCCATGTCTTGCCAGCTCCATGACCGCTACCCGTTGCGCGGCCAATAAGCTCCAATACCAGCGTCGTGCAGATGCGTACCGGCACCATCGGCTGCGTCCCTAGAGCCGTTCAACCATCCATTTGTTACTGAACAGTACTGGGGCTTCAGGCATAGTCCACCCGGCAACGCAAGAGTTGGAGAGGGGCTGGATGGCTTCTCCTCTGTAGCAGGCAGTCTCTGGCTGCACTACTGCGCACTCAACGCGCCAATTGAAACTGGGTTTTCAAAAAAATATATCATTCTCGGGAGGGGAATTGATGAGAAACTTGTTAGATGAAGCATTTGATGCAGTTTCAGGAAGCTCCAGAAAGCAAAAGCCAGAATATCAGACAAAAATTTTTCAGTTGCGCGATATTCCAGGAGTAATGCGATCCAAGCTGGGTTGGCCTGTGGCCGCCAGCTTGATGGAGCGATGGTTCAACGGTGCGCCCTTGGCACTTCCGCTGGACGTGAAACGTAGCGCAGAGGGCAATCGCTTGAGCCAGCTCCCGCCCGCCCTGATTGATGAAACCATCGTCACCATGGCTTGGGCGTTGAAATTCTCCCGGGTGAAGGCAGCCGTTGCACATCTGCAGGCCAATTGGGCCAGTCCCGCAGGCATCGGACTTTTGAAACGGCGGATTGTCAGAGAACTGCCTCAAAGAATCGGCCAATGCTGGCGCTTCGGCAACTTGAACCAGCCAGCCAAAGTGCTTGACGATCTTAGCCAGGTCAACTTCGTGGGAGTGGGCAAGACGAGCGATCCCATGGATGATTTCTATGGAGCCATGGGAGAATCGCAACTCAAGCTGGCCGTCTCAGGAATAGTTATATCCTCCTCAGGCGTTACAAGCGTTGAAATCGACGAGCTGGGCTTCTATTTGCGCGATGCCTACGATTTCAATGATTCATCATTCATATCGCAGCCTCTCGGGTGCTGGGGATTCAACGGCGTGGAATGCGGAATTTCCACTCGGTTAAGCATCGAAATCGAAGACACCATTGCGGACATAAACCCCAAAGATGCAGCGAATTTGAAATACTACGTCAAAAATAGCGACTTCCAGAAATGGCGCAACAAAAACAACAAAGGTGGCGATTTCATGGTGGTATCTGATGTTCACCGAGTACGCTTAGCGATTCCGCAGAAATTCACGATATGACTGATGTTCGAAAGAAATCACCCGCTCGCTGGTTTTTCGCTTCAATGATACTGGCGGTCTTGGCATTTGGTTTTTGGCATGCATCAAAACCCAAGCTGGCAAATACCTCCATCAGCCCCCGCCACGTATATCGCATCGAGTATTATGATGCATCCCTGATTCAGAGAATTATCCATCATGACATGAAGATGCCGACCTTTGTTCGACTGTATAGAAACGATCCTGAAGTCCTTCTTGGAGAAAGCCAGGTGGTCGACATGTGGATGAACGGGCAACTGTATTGGTGGTTCGACCCTCCACTGAACGTGGTACAGGTGGGCAGGGACGTGGTCTTTGAAGGCATCCCTCCGGAATGCACAGACTGCCCCAAACTACCTGAATCAGCTTACAGGCCTTGAATATTTTTTAGTCCGAAATTTAAGAAAGCCAATATTCCCCGGCGAAACGGATGCGGCGGAGTGTTGGATCGCAGCAGTAAATTAGCAGCGACGATGCCTGGAGGGTGTGTTTCCGCAACGAGGGCCCGGTATGAATATTTTGAAATAGCCCGTCAACAGAGGGGCCTGGCCGCAATAGAGAGAGAGGGATATAAATGAATGAAAAAACGTTCTTTGAGTACGATGGCGTAAAAGTCACAAACGCTCGATTCATTGTGGACGGACAGACTTTCGCCATGAGCAATGTTACGTCAGTCAAACCAATCGCCGTACCGCCCAATCGGTTGTGGGGCTGCGTGCTTCTCTTGCTGGGTCTCGCAGGTCTGATAAGCAATCCGTTTTTCGGCGTGCCTGTCACGGGTATCGCCATCTATGTCATCTACAGACAAAAGAAAACCTATCACATCATGGGAACCTCTCAAAACCCGGCCACTCCCTTGTTCACCGACAAGACCTGAGCCGTCCTCCTCACCATGATCTCTCCTCGCAGCGCCTTGAAGTTCGATCTGTTTGCCGAGGCGTCGCGCCAGCATAAGAGAGATGAAGTGGGCGATCCGTTGCAGGTAATCGCGCGGCACATCGACTTCGCCGAGCTGGCGCGGCTGGTGGATGCACTCATCGAGCGCGGCGATGGCCGCAAGGGTGGTCGGCCGGCCTATCCCGTCGAGGTGATGGTGCGCATCCTGGTCTTGAAGCGCCTGTACAACCTGTCGGACGAGCAGATGGAATACCAGTTGCTGGACAGGGCGAGCTATCAGCGCTTTTG
>NZ_FNJL01000053.1:6458-17170 GCF_900104515.1 Paracidovorax cattleyae | reverse complement strand
CCACTTTTCCGCCAACGCGCGCGAACCTGCCCAAAGAGCAGGGCTTTCGCCTGGCAAAGCCGCTCACGGTCCAACAATCCCTTTGCACATCAATCACTTGCCACGCTGCGAACTTCCCCTGGGCGCAGGCAGTCGCTTCCGGTTCGCGCTGGATGGTTGAAAGAATGAGAGGAGAGGGAACGAGAGGCGCGAAACAATGACCAGCCGCGACGGCGGCCGCGCCACTCCCGGCCTGGCGCATGGCTGGCGACCTCTTGGGCCAGCCTCCCGCTACAGCACCAGCGGCCCGTTCAAATCCAGTACCGGCTTGGCGCCCACGTGTTCCACCTTGCGCTGCCAATCATTGCCCAGGTAGTAGAACCGCAGGCTGTCCTGGGCAGGGTCGATGGTCTGCTGCAGCCGGGCCTTCAGCGCGGTCCACTGGGCGGCATCCACTTCGATCTCGAACACCGAGAACTGCACGCGCTGGCCAAAATCCAGGCAGGCCTTGGCGATGTGGCGCAGCCGGCGGGCGCCGGCTTTGTCCTGCGAGCGGACATCGTAGCTGACGAGGACCATCATGGTGGCGGGTGTCCTGTTGGCGCGTGGTGGCGGGCTGCGGGGCGCATGCTTGTCATTTCCACAGGAAGGGCGGATAGGCGTCGAGGTCGCCGCGCAGGTGCCGGGCCAGCAACTGGGCCTGGATGAACGGAAACAGGCCGATGGCCGCCTTTTCTTCAAGGAAAACGTGGCGCAGTTCTTCGCGCTTGCGCTCCTGGTAGGCCGTGAGCACGGTCTTGCGCGATTCCTCGCGCAGCAACACGGCGCCGTTGTCCAGGGTCTGGAAGTCGCGCTCGCCGATCTGCCGCAGGTTGATGAGCGACACGGCCAGGCGGTCGGCCATCAGGGGGCGGAACTCTTCCAGCAGGTCCAGCGCCAGGCTGGGCCGGCCGGGGCGGTCGCGGTGCAGGAAGCCGACGGCGGGGTCCAGCCCCACGCTTTCCAGCGCGGAGCGGCAGTCGTGGGTGACCAGGGTGTACAGGAATGACAGCAGCGCGTTGACGGCATCCATCGGCGGCCTGCGGCTGCGGCCCGTGAAACGCATGGCTGGCTCCTGCACGCGCACCAGGTGGTCGAACACCCCGAAATACGACTGCGCCGCTTCGCCTTCGTAGCCGCGCAGCAGGTCCACCGATTGCTCGGGCGACAGCTGCCGTGCGATGCGTTCCAGGCGGGTGTGGGCGTGCTGCAGCGCTGCCTCATGTTCACTTGCCAGCTTGCCGCCGTGGTCGCGCAGCGCCCGCCCCAGCACGGCGCGCTGGTTGTGCAGCTTGCCCTGCAGCAGGTTGCAGACGATGGCGGAGCACCGGGTCGGGTCGTCGCTGGCGCGGTACTGCTGCCGGCGCAGCAGCACGTTGCCGGAGATGGGGCCTTCCACGCGGGCCAGGAACTTGCCGTTCGGCGTCAGAAAGCAGGTGGTGATGCCTTGCTCCGCGCAATAGCCCAGAAGCGGCGGCGACACCAGCACGCGGCCGAAGCACACCAGGCTTTCCAGCATGTGGACGGGCAGGCGTGCGCGCACCTGCTGCTCCACCTCCATCACGATGTTGGCGCCGTCCTTGTGCAGCCATGCGCCTTCGGTGGTGACGTAGAGCGTGTTCAGTTGCCGCCGCATGCTTCGGCCTCCCCGCTGTCTTCATTGCCGTTGTCGTTGTCATCCTTGCGCTCGGCCTTCAACTGTCGCGCCAGCCAGGCATTGACGCTGGTGCGGCGCTGCAGCAGCCTGGGGCTGCACAGCTCGATGAGCGAGCAGGCGTCGCAGCGCCTGGGGCTGTAGTCGGCCGTCGGGGTGACGCCGGCATCGAGCATGGCCCGCGTGGCCGCGATGGTGTCCCGCGTCAGGCGGCGCAGTTCGGCGTCGAAGGCCACGTCGGTGCGGCGGCGGGTGGCGCCGTAGAACAGCGCGCCGTGCGGCACAGCCTGGTCCAGCATGTCCTCCAGGCACAGGGCCTGGGCGCACAGCTGCACCTCGTCGGCCCGGTGGGCCTTGGGCCGGCCACGCTTGTATTCGACGGGAAACGCCTGCTCGCCATCGGGCGCCTCGTGGAACTCCACCACGTCGGCAATGCCGCTGATGCGCAGGCCCGCATGTGCCAGGGGCAGGGCGGTGGCGGTGCGCACGCCGCGGCGGCGTTCGCCGCGCGGCTTGTCCGCCTGTTCGTGCAGCAGCCGGCCTTCCGCGGTGTGGCGGCTTTCTGCCCAGAGCTGTTCGACATGGATCAGCGCGCACTGGCGCGGGCAGTACAGGTAGTGCTGCAGGGCGGACAGCGGGATGAATTCGTCCGATTCCATCGTGGCCGCTGCTGCCTCCGCCTCTGCCGCCGCCCTGTGGCCTCAGATCAGATCGCGGACCGTGACGCCCTGGGGCACGGCGGCATGGTCCACCTCCACCCGGTAATCCGCAAAACGCCGTGGAGCCACGTCGGCATCGGGCTGGGCGGGTATGACCGTCACCGCATCGAACAGCACGTGCGCCGGGGCGTTGCCCATGGCGCTCTCGTGTTCGAAGACGATGAGCTTGCGCGCCGCCATCTCGCCACGCGCGGCGGAGCGGTCGTGCTCGAACATGTTGGCAAGGGCGCGCCAGAACAGCTCCAGGTCGGCGTCGGAAAACCCCGTGCGCTCGGCCAGCTTGGCGGAGACGAAGCCGTGTGCGCGGTAGAGACCGTAGGGAATGATGTGCTTGCGGCCCATGGTGCGGTTGTCTCCGCTCTGCGCCTCGGCCTCTTTCTCGGTGGTGACGGCCATGCGGGTGATGGAGATTTCCAGCGGCACCACGGGATCGATGGAGGTGGCGAAGGCCATCTGCACGGGGCCGCGCACCTGGCCGGCGTTCACGCCCGTGGTCATCACGGCGCCGAAGGTGCGGACGTCGAAGAAGTTGGCGCACATCCAGGCCGTGATCTCGCGGGCCTTGGCTTCGTCCTTGGGCAGTTTCTTGAACTGTTCCTTGGCGTCGGGCGGGATGCGGAGCGCTTCCCAGGCCTTCTGGTGCTGCTGGTTCAGCACGGCTTTTTCCTGCATGTAGATCGCGTGGCCGGGCGTGTCCTCCTTGTCCAGGGTCACGAAGTTGCGGATCTTGCGCTTGAGGCACACATCGGTCACCAGCCCGCGGTTGGTTTCCGGGTCCAGGCGCGGCAGGTTGCCGGCATCCGGGTCGCCGTTGGGATTGCCGTTGGTGATGTCGAACAGATAGACGAACTCGTAGCGGTGGGCGATGGCGGTCATGCGGGGGCTCCCTCGGTGGTGTCTGTGTTGGAATCGTGGTCGTTGCTGTCCTGTGCGGCGCTGCCGTCGCCCTTCACGAACCGGGTTTGCGACTGGTGGTAGTAGCCTATGGCGAAGCGGCCCTGGTCTTCGATGCGCAGGCTGCGGGGGAAATGCTCCGGCAGTCCATCGACGATCTCGCGGATGTCCTTTTCCAGGTTGACGGCCAGGCCCGGCTTCTCCTTGCGCAGCTTGCCCAGGTGGTTCTGCGTGTTGCGCAGCAGCACGGGGAACACGGACGCAGGCGTGGCCGATGCGGCGCCGTAGTAGCGGTCGCGGATGGTGGCGTTGACCTGGCCGCCGAGCGCGCTGCGCTGCACGGCTTCCAGCACGGCGAACAGGCGGCCCAGCCGGTAGCCCGGATGGGTGGATTGCTTGTCGAGACTCACGGGAACCTCCTCCTTGTGGATATGAACGTTGATGCCCAGCCGCCTCTCCCGGGCCAGGATGCCTTTGCAGATCGCCGCGCGCAGGCCCGAGAGATTGCCGTCGCTCCGGATGCGCATGAGGGTGTTGGCCAGCAGGCTGCGCGGGTAGGGGCGGCCGTTTAGCACGGAGCGCATGAATTCGCCCAACAGGTTGTTGAAAGCGTCGTCCATCTTGGGCATGGCGCCTTCGCGGTTGGGCACCGTCGCCAGCACGACGCGGCGGGCGGCCGGGGCGGTCTTCCAGGGCACGGGCTCCAGGCGGAAGTCCTGCGCGTGCTGCGCCAGCCGGTGGGCGAAAACGCCCAGTGTGCCGGTCTCCCAGAAGCGGATCGAAATGCGCGAGGCGTTGGGTGCCAGGCCCAGCACGAACATGCGCGTGCCGTCGTGCAGTTTCGGGTCCAGCTCGCTCAAGGGGCGGCCCTTGGCGACATGCGCGAGCACGTCACGCACGCGGGCCGCTTCCTGCGAGTCGTCGGGGGGCGTGTTGAGCAGCGACTCGAACGTCCACTCGGCGGCCTGGGCTACCTGGGTGTCGTCGGTTTCGGCCCAGAACACCACGCTGGTATCGCCAATCTGGATGCGCTGGCGGTTGTGCTCGCTGCGCCGGAGCAGGTGGTTGAGCACCGTGGTGTAGGCGAAGGCGGCCTGCTCGGAGATGGGGGCGTTCTCTCCCTGGCTCTTGCCGTAGGAGGTGAACGACTCCAGGTTGAACGACACGATGGAAGCGCCCGAGCTCTGCGCGCCGTTCACGCCCTTGATGGCGGGGTGCAGCCGGGCGACGGGCATGCGCTCGCCGGTCACCAGGCAATCCGCCAGCGCAGGAGTGCCGCCGTCGCTGCCTGCCAGCAGTCGGGTCCGCACGGCCTGCGCGGCGGGACGCTCGTGCAGGTGGGATTTCTCGCCATCCAGCCGAAAGACGACGTTCGCGTCCAGCATGTCTTCCTTGAAGGGCACTGCGGCGAACCGCTCGGGGTTCCAGGACGAAAGAAAAGCGAGGAAGGCTTTGAGGCCCGCGTCGTCGATACCCGCCAAATTTTCTTGATGCAATTCCTTGAATTTGGCGTGTTCCTGGTCCGCCCGCTTGCTCGTCGCGCTGGCACCCAGCACGTAGCTGGTCTTGTCCCAGAGAAAGTTGGATTTGACGCCCGCCGTGCGCTTCTCGGGTTGCGGCACGTTCATCATGCGGGGCATGGGCTTCTTGCCCGAGGTGTCGCGGATGTCGTTCACGTCCACCACGCGGCCATCGGGCGCCAACAGGATCTCGTAGCTGATCTTTTCAGGGCTGTAGCCAAAAGGGGAGAGCCCTTCTTCGCCGCGTGCCAGCAGGTGTTGGTAGTAGGTGGCCAGTGCCTGCAGGATCATGACTTCACCCCCTCGCTCTGCCAGGGCGGCACCTCGATCACGCCACCCACCATCTGCGCGCGGAAGAAGCGCGGCGCCATGCCGCGCTCGAAGTCGATGTCGTGCAGCGTCCAGCCCAGGTCGCGCGGCGCCAGCAGGCTGTCATGCACGGGAGGGATCGAGGCGCCATCCTCCAGCAGTTCGAAGCTGGCCGGAAACTCCCGCACGCCCATGCAGGGCTGCTGGAAGCATTGCCCCTTGCGCGCGCGGCGGTTGAAGATGTCCAGGTGCTTGCCCACCGAGTCGTCGGGCCCGGCCTTGGGTGTCAGGTCGAAGTGCGCTTCAATCACGTAGGCCACATCGCGCAGGATGGTCGCGGCGCGCTGCTGCCGGTCTTCATCGACGTAGTTCGCCAGGCCGTCAGGCGTGCCGGCCTTCATGGCCTTGGTCACGCTGGCCGGCGAGATCTTGCCGCCCACTTCGTTGCGCCGTATGGACTCGAAGCGGATCGGGTTGAGCACGTGGATGCGGTCGATGGACCAGCGGATGGCAGGCTTCCAATGAATCGCTTCGAGGATGCCGCGAGCGGCAGATGGTGTAACGGTGTCGTAAGAGACCCTCTCCACCTTCATTTCCGGGCGCGTGAAACAGGCGCGCTCGCCCCAGATGCGTAATCTCACTCCATAGGCCATGGCCCCTCCCTGTATTCGCTTGTGTTCATCATCTTCTGCCCCACGGCAGACTCACCAGTGGAGACGTTCGCTGCGGATGAAGGTGGGATCTTCCCAATGCAGTCCGAAGCGCTGGCTGTAGATGTCCGGATGCACCAGCGCCATGAACTGCTCTCCCCACTTGTCCGGCCGTACCGGCGCGATGGCCCCGGCCTGGTACAGTGCATCGAACCCCTGCCGCGGCAACTGCACCAGATACGGCTGCAGCTTGCGCGCCAGCCCCACGCTGCCTTCGGCAAACCGCAGTTGCTCCAGCGTTTCCCTGGCCGTGTCGTCATACGGCACGATCACCGGCATCTGCCCGCTGTCGATCATGCGGAACCGCGTCGCCAGGGTTTCCATCGGCAGGCTGTCCGGGCGGCGGGTCTTGAGCAGGCCCATGAGGTCGGGCACGTCGAGCTGGTCGCCGCCCTTTTGCCAGTACAGCAGCGCGAAATAGCGGGCGATGGCTTCGGGGGATAGCGGGTCGTCCGCGCACTGGCGCAGCACCTCGCGGGCGGCCTGGGCGTACTGCTTCAATTCGGGGGGCGGCGCCCAGTCCTCGTTGGCGGGGGCGAACACCAGCACCTCGCTGGCATCGATGGGCCTGCCGCCCTCGCGGTTGCAACGGCCCGCTGCCTGGGCGATGGAATCCAGGCCTGCTTCGGCGCGCAGCACCGTGGGGAAGTCCACATCCACGCCGGCCTCGATAAGGCTGGTGCTGACGACGCGGCAGGGCTGCCCGGCCTTCAGCATCTGCCGCACTTCGTTCAGCACCTCGCTGCGGTGCTTTGCGCACATCAGCGTGGTCAGGTGCCGCGCGCCGGGCAGGTCGGCCATGGCCTCGTACACGGCCCGCGCGTGGCGGCGGTTGTTGACGATGCACAGCACCTGCTCGCGCACCCGCATGTGGGCGGCCAGGGCCGCGTCGTCCAGCGTGCCCACGTGGCGCACGCGCACCCGCTCCAGTTGCTGGAAGAGCCGCGTGGGCTCGGGCGCCAGCTCGCGCACGCCCGTCAGCCCGCCGTCGAACGCGGGCGCCTCCAGCACGGGCTGCGTGGCGGTGCAGAGCACGACGCTGGTGCGGTAGTTGCGCGCCAGTTCGTCGATGGTGGCGACGCAGGGCTTGAGCAGCTTGAGCGGCATGGTCTGCGCCTCGTCCAGCACTACCACGCTGCCGGCGATGCGGTGCAGCTTGCGGCATTGCGAGGGCCGCGCAGCGAAGAGGCTTTCGAAGAACTGCACGGCCGTGGTGACGATGATGGGTGCGTCCCAGTTCTCCATGGCCAGGCGCAGTTTCTCGACCGACTGGTATTTCTCCGGGTCGCCGCGCGGTGGCTGGCGCTCGGTGAAGGCGCTGTGGTGTTCCAGCACGGCGGCATCGCCCAGCGGGCCCAGGGCCTTGCGGAACACAGCGGCGTTTTGCTCGACGATGCTGGTGAACGGAATCACGAAGATCACGCGCCGCAGCCCGTGGCGGATGGCGTGGTCCAGCGCGAAAGCCAGCGAGGCCAGGGTCTTGCCGCCGCCCGTGGGCACGGTCAGCGAGAAGAGGCCCGGGGTGCATTCCGCGCGCTCGCGAACCTGGCGCAGGATGTCCGCCCGCAGGCGGTTGACCTCGCGGGCCGGATCGCATTCCGCCGTGAGCGTGCGCAGATGGGCGTCGAGCTGGGCGCGCAATGCCGGCAGGGCCGGCCAGGCCGGGCCGGCGGAACGGTGGTCCGCACCACCCCTGGCCTGCAGGTAGAAGCGCTCGGTGTCGATGAAGTCGGCGTCCACCAGGCAGGAAAACAGCATGCGCGCCAGGAACGCCATCTGGAAGGGTTGCCGCGCCAGGGCCTGCTGCCGGTCCTGGCCGTAGAGCTTGAGGCCGGCGGGCAGCGCCAGCCGGGCGGGCAGGGGAATGTCCTTCTCCCAGGCGGGGTGCAGCGCGGGCAGGTCGGTGGCGGTGAGCCGGTCCGCCAGCGCCGTGCGCTCCCCCTCGCCCTGGCCGTTGGCCAGCCCCGCATGGTGGCCCGCGATGCCATAGGCCATCAGTTGCCCCATCACGCCCAGGCGCTGCTGGGCGATGCGCGCGCCCCAGGTGGAGTGGTCCACGCGCAAGGGGCTGCCGCGCAGCCGGGCCTGGAAGGGCAGGGTGTATTTGCCCAGGTCATGCAGCCAGCCCATGACCTGGGCCAGCTCCTGTGCGTTGAACACGGCGGCGAACTCGCCCGCCATGCGGCCCACGGCGTGCAGGTGCTCGGGCAGCGTCTGCCAGCGGCTTTCCGGCTGGCCTTCGACGGAGTGGGCGTGGAACGCGGGGGTGGTGGATGGCGCACCCGGCGGGGTGTGGGGCGGTGCGGCGTCGTCGGCAGGAGCGGACGCGTGGCCGCTCCCCTGCGTATCGTCTTTCAACAGGAATTCCCTCTCAATGGCTTGTCGGGGCTCCGTTCTGCCCCGGCCATGCCGGGTGCGGGGCTCCCGCGGCCATTGTGCGCAACCGTTGAGCCCCTGTCATCCGCAGCCTGTGCTACCGCGGGAATTCCCTGACCCAGGTCATGCCGGCCTGCCTGGCTCGCCGGTGGAAGGTGCTGCGGCAACCTTTTATGGCACCCATAACGTTGCGTCCATGCCGTCTCTTCGCCACAGGGGAACGGCAGACAACACGGCATGTGCCAACGCACCGGCGGATGAAGGGAGGGGCGGATGCAAATGTTTTGCCGCCTATGATTCCGGCCGTTTCAATGTAACTACAAAGCAACTTTCGAGGTTGTGGGGCAGTGAGAAAGACAGGCGAGGGAAGCAGGAACATGAGCGGCAAACCCGCGGCCCGGCAGGGCGACATGACGCAAAAGGGAGGCCCGATCGTCCAGGGCTCGGCGACGGTGCTGATCGGCTCGGCGGGTGGCGTGGCCTGCTCGGTGTGCCCCGGGGGCATGGCGGTGGGCAACCCGGTGAACCCATCGCTGGGCGCAAAGGTGCTGACGGGGACCGATGAGCTGGACTTCGCGCTGCCGGGGCCGCTGCCGCTGGCGTGGCAGCGGGTGTACAGCAGTTACGTGAATGCGAAGCATGGTGCGGCATGCGGGTTGCTGGGGTATGGGTGGAAGCTGCCGCTGGAGCTGCGGCTGCGGCTGCAATCGGATCGGGTGGTGCTCTTCGATGCATCCGGGCGGGCGATCACCTTTGAAGAGGCGCTGCTGCCAGGGCAGGCGCTCTATAGCAGCAGCGAAGACCTGTGGCTGTTGCGGGGCGGCGGCATCGCTGCTGCGAACGCTGTAGCCACGGCTGCCGCATCCATCCCGGAGGCATCCACCTCCACCGTCCCATCCTCCACTCCGGCCGAACTGCTGCCCTGGGCACAGCAACCGCGCTGGTCGCACGTGCCGGCGGTGCTGCGTGCGGACCCGGGCTGCGTCATCTCCGTGCCGGGCGCAGGCGGTGCAGGCGCACCGGCCTGGGTGTTCCTGCCGGCAGGCGTATCGGGCGACCACGTCCTGCATGCGGTGATCGACCGCTTCGGCCGCAGCCAGCGCTACCAGTGGAGCGCGGAAGGCGAACAGCAGGGCCGCGTGCAAGGCATCACCGATGGCAGCGGGCGCCGCTATGCGCTGCGCTACGAGCGCATTGACCAGGATGCCGGACCAGCACAGACAAGTGCCCATCCCTTGCTGCAACCCGACGACGGTGTGCGGCTGGTGGGCGTGGACTGCACGTTCAACCCGCTCGACCCTGCGGTGGTACCCGGCGCCGCCCCGCGCCCTCAGCCGCTCGTGGGCTACCGTTACGACAGCGCAGGCAACCTTGCGGAGGTGCTGGGCGCAGATGGCACGGTGCTGCGCCGCTTCGGCTACGACGCACTGCACCGCATGACGGAGCACCAGGTGCGCCAGGGTCCCAGGCACCGGTACGTCTATGAAGACCAGACGGCGCAGGGCCGCCGCCAGGGGTCGGGGGCGCGCCCGGGCGCACGCGTGGCCGAGCAGCACAACGAGGAGGGGCTGTCGTACTTCTTCGAGTACAGCGAAGCGCCTGCCCGCGTCGGTGAGGGTCCGGCGGGCCCGGCGCGCAGCAGCACGGTAGTGCGCGACAGCCTGGGCCGCAGCACGGCCTACCACTTCGAAGGCGAAGGCGGACTCAAGCGCCTGGTGCGCCTCGTGGCCCCGGACGGGGCCGAGCAAAGCTACCGCCATGACAGCGCAGGCCGCAGGTTGTCGGCCACCGATGCGCTGGGCCGCACCACGTGGTGGCGCTACGACGGCGCAGGCCGGCTGCTGGGCGTGCAGGGCCCTGATGGCCGCAGCACCCAGCAGCCCTGGGGCGCGGCGGGCAGCGCGCAGGACGGGCTGCTGCTGGCCAGCCAGGACGCTGCAGGGCTGCGCACGGAGTTCCGCTACGACACCTGGGGGCGGCTGGTGGAGGTGGCGAAGGGTCCGGCCGGAAGCGGGCATGGATCCACTGACAACCAAGTCCTCATCACACGGTTCGAATACGAGCAACCGCAAGAGGACGGCACCGGCACTGTAGCCTTCCCGCCCCACGCGCTCGCCTGGTGCGACCAGCCCGTGACGATGATCGACGCCCGGGGCGGGCGCAGCCTCTACGCGTACAACGCCTGCGGCCAGCTCGCGCGGCACACGGACTGCTCCGGCCGCAGCCAGTCCTGGCGCCACGGCGCCTGGGGCGAGGTGGTGGAGGCCACGGATGCGCTGGGCCAGCGCAGCCAACTGCGCCACGCGATGCAGCAAGGCGCGCTACGGCTGGTGGGCGTGCAGCAGCCGGGCAACACGGCGGTGCGCTACCGCTGGTCGGCCGCCGGCACGCTGGAGGCGACCACCTACGGCACACACGACGTGCTGGAAGGCACGGGCGAGCCCGCAGGCACCAGCACCACGGTGGCCTACCGGCACGACCTCTGGGGCCGGGTGGTGGAGCAGGTGCAGGC
>NZ_FNJL01000053.1:0-5493 GCF_900104515.1 Paracidovorax cattleyae | reverse complement strand
CTGGACTTCGCGCTGCCGGGGCCGCTGCCGCTGGCGTGGCAGCGGGTGTACAGCAGTTACGTGAATGCGAAGCATGGTGCGGCATGCGGGTTGCTGGGGTATGGGTGGAAGCTGCCGCTGGAGCTGCGGCTGCAATCGGATCGGGTGGTGCTCTTCGATGCCTCGGGGCGGGCGATCACGTTCGACGAGGCGCTGCAGCCGGGGCAGGCGCTGTACAGCAGCAGCGAGGACCTGTGGCTGTTGCGGGGTGGGGGCATCGCTGCTGCGAACGCTGTAGCCACGGCTGCCGCATCCATCCCGGAGGCATCCAGCTCCGCGGTCCCATCCTCCACCCCGGCCGAACTGCTGCCCTGGACGCAGCAACCGCGCTGGTCGCACGTGCCGGCGGTGCTGCGTGCGGACCCGGGCTGCGTCATCTCCGTGCCGGGCGCAGGCGGTGCAGGCGCACCGGCCTGGGTGTTCCTGCCGGCAGGCGTATCGGGCGACCACGTCCTGCATGCGGTGATCGACCGCTTCGGCCGCAGCCAGCGCTACCAGTGGGGCGAGGAAGGCGAGCAGCAGGGCCGCGTGGTCGGTATCACCGATGGCAGCGGGCGCCGCTATGCGCTGCGCTACGAGCGCATTGACCAGGATGCCGGACCAGCACAGACAAGTGCCCATCCCTTGCTGCAACCCGACGACGGTGTGCGGCTGGTGGGCGTGGACTGCACGTTCAACCCGCTCGACCCTGCGGTGGTACCCGGCGCCGCCCCGCGCCCTCAGCCGCTCGTGGGCTACCGTTACGACAGCGCAGGCAACCTTGCGGAGGTGCTGGGCGCAGATGGCACGGTGCTGCGCCGCTTCGGCTACGACGCACTGCACCGCATGACGGAGCACCAGGTGCGCCAGGGTCCCAGGCACCGGTACGTCTATGAAGACCAGACGGCGCAGGGCCGCCGCCAGGGGTCGGGGGCGCGCCCGGGCGCACGCGTGGCCGAGCAGCACAACGAGGAGGGGCTGTCGTACTTCTTCGAGTACAGCGAAGCGCCTGCCCGCGTCGGTGAGGGTCCGGCGGGCCCGGCGCGCAGCAGCACGGTAGTGCGCGACAGCCTGGGCCGCAGCACGGCCTACCACTTCGAAGGCGAAGGCGGACTCAAGCGCCTGGTGCGCCTCGTGGCCCCGGACGGGGCCGAGCAAAGCTACCGCCATGACAGCGCAGGCCGCAGGTTGTCGGCCACCGATGCGCTGGGCCGCACCACGTGGTGGCGCTACGACGGCGCAGGCCGGCTGCTGGGCGTGCAGGGCCCTGATGGCCGCAGCACCCAGCAGCCCTGGGGCGCGGCGGGCAGCGCGCAGGACGGGCTGCTGCTGGCCAGCCAGGACGCTGCAGGGCTGCGCACGGAGTTCCGCTACGACACCTGGGGGCGGCTGGTGGAGGTGGCGAAGGGTCCGGCCGGAAGCGGGCATGGATCCACTGACAACCAAGTCCTCATCACACGGTTCGAATACGAGCAACCGCAAGAGGACGGCACCGGCACTGTAGCCTTCCCGCCCCACGCGCTCGCCTGGTGCGACCAGCCCGTGACGATGATCGACGCCCGGGGCGGGCGCAGCCTCTACGCGTACAACGCCTGCGGCCAGCTCGCGCGGCACACGGACTGCTCCGGCCGCAGCCAGTCCTGGCGCCACGGCGCCTGGGGCGAGGTGGTGGAGGCCACGGATGCGCTGGGCCAGCGCAGCCAACTGCGCCACGCGATGCAGCAAGGCGCGCTACGGCTGGTGGGCGTGCAGCAGCCGGGCAACACGGCGGTGCGCTACCGCTGGTCGGCCGCCGGCACGCTGGAGGCGACCACCTACGGCACACACGACGTGCTGGAAGGCACGGGCGAGCCCGCAGGCACCAGCACCACGGTGGCCTACCGGCACGACCTCTGGGGCCGGGTGGTGGAGCAGGTGCAGGCGGGCCGGGGCGTGCAGCTACGCTACGACGTGGCCGGGCGGCTGGAGGAGCTCGTCAACGAGAACGGCGACGTGACCCGCTTCGCGCACGATTCGGCCGACCGGCTGGTGCAGGAAGTGGGCTTCGACGGGCGCAGCCAGGTGTATGGCTACGACGCGGCGGGCCAGCTCACGCACACGGGTGATGGGCACGGCGAAGGCCACCACCCGGGCGCGGCGGCGCGGCCGGAGTTGGGGGCGGTGGTGCGCATGCGGCTGCACTACGATCTGGGCGGCCGGCTGGTGGCGCGTGTCGCCGTGCGGCTGCCGGCACCGGAGCACTCCGATACCGAACCCCACGCGATACTGCAGATCCAGCGCTTCGAGCACACTTCGGCCGGAGCATTGCAGCAGACGCGGACCTGGGATGCAGAACTGCCCCACGGGATCGAGCCCATGGCCCTGCCGACGGCCTTGCCTGCCGGCTCCACGGATCGGCCCATCCCCCTCGCCGAGCGCTGGCTGGCGCTGGACACGCAGGCACTGTTGTTCCTGCTGGATCGCCCCGGTGATCCCGCCCAGGCACCGCTGGTCGCCGCGCTGCAGGCGCAGCGGCTGCAACCCGAGGCCCGCGTGGCCCTGGCACGCGATGCCTTCGGGCGTGTCTTCGGAGAGACGCAGACGCTGTACCGAAAGCCGCAGGCGCCACACCTCCAAGCCAACTTGAGTGCCGGTGAGTCCCCCGTGGAGTTCGAGCACGCCATCACCCACACCCTGGGCCCGCTGGGCCAGCGCACGGCCACGCAGGCACAGGGCCTGGGCACGCTGCAGTGGCTGGCCTACGGCTCGGGTCATGTGCACGGGCTGCTGCTGGACGGCCAGCCGCTGGTGGATTGGGAGCGCGATGCGCTGCACCGCGAGGTGGGGCGCACGCTGAACGTGCTCGAAGGCCAGGGCAACGCAGACCTGCCGGCCATCGTGCATGCACGGCAACTCGATCCGATGGGCCGGATGCTGCACCAGGATTGGCGCGGCCTGCGCCATGCAGCGGCCATGCCGGCGACCGGTGACGCCAACGACTCCGATACCGACCCCTCGTCCGCCGCAGGCCGCATCGCCCCGGCGCTGGGCCCGCTCGCCACACTCGCGCAGCGCCGCTACTGGTACGACCCGCTGGGCCAACTGGTCGGCGTGCAGACGCCGGGCGAGGCCACACGCTACGGCTACGACGCGTGGCAGCGCCTGAGCGGGCTGCACCGCGCGGTCCAGGGCTCGCCGGAGGTACAGGCGCACTGGGCGCTCGACCCCGCAGGCAACCGCCTGCCCGCGCCACCGAAGGCCGGCGTGGCGGCACCGCACGCCGATCGGCAGGCGTGGGCCCGCGAGGTGCGCGACCAACTGCACGACCCGGACTTCGACCTGCTCCGCTCGAGCGGCAGGCCGGGCGAGGCACAGGGCCGGGTCACGCACTGGAAGGGCAACCGCATCGGATGGAGCACGGTGGATGGCGATGCCGATGGAGCCGGCAGCGACGGCAAAGGCACCCTGATTCGCTATCGCTACGACGCCTTCGGCAACCGCGTCCAGATGCTCCTGCCCGATGGGCGCATCCAGCGCCTGCGCTACGACGCGCTGCACCAGTTGCGAGAAGTCTGGCAGCGCGAGAGCCTCGGTGGCGCGTGGCGACAGGTGGCCCGCTATCGGTACGACGCGTTCGGGCGCCGCCTGGGCAAGACCGTGTACGGTCCGCCGGGTCAGGACGGCCTGACCACCTATGCGGGTTGGGACGGTGACCGCCTCGTGCATACCGAAGGCCCGCAGGGGCTGCAGCACACGCTGTACGAGCCGGACACGTTCGTGCCGCTGCTGCGGCTGGAGCGCGACCGGGCCATCCCCACACCCGTGCAGGCCATGTTCGCGCTGGAAGACCATGGTGGCGCATCCCACGCGGCGGCCCTGTTTGCAGGTCTGCCCCGCGCACAGCGCGAATGGCTGGAGCAGGCGCTGAACGACGCACTGGGTCCACATGGCGATGCACTGCGGGCCCGTCTGCAGGCAGGCTTGCCCGAAGAAACCGGCGCACTGCTCTCCGCGGGCCTCCGATCCGTGCGCCAGCAACGGCAGGCCGCCACCCAGGCCCATGCGAAGCGCATCCGCCATGTCCTGTGCGATCACCTGGGCACGCCCATCGCGCTGGTGGACGCCAACGGCCCGCAGGCAGGTCTGGTCACCTGGGCTGCCACGTTCCACGCCTGGGGTGCCCTGCGCGAGGAATACGATCCGCACGGTATCGGCCAGGATATCCGTTTCCAGGGCCAGCAGTTCGATGCCGAGACGGGGTTGCACTACAACCGGTTCCGGTACTACGACCCGATGCTGGGGCAGTATGTGACGCAGGATCCGATTGGGTTGGCTGGAGGTGTGAACAAGCTAATTTATCCAACGAACCCCACTTCAAGCAAGGATCCTCTTGGACTGAAGGAGGAAGGAGGATGGCTATCGAAAATATTTGGGTGGGGTGAAAAAGCTAGTTCAATCAAAGATGCTGCCGAAGCAGGGCAATTGGTTTTGGAAAATAGAAAATTAGAAAAAGAATTTGGACGACTTGAAGATGACTTGATGTCTTGCATCTCTCAAACACCGACATGCTCTACAGAAAAAATGCAGGCTACCGAAAAGAGAATGGAAGAGATCAAGAAGAAGATTTTGAAAAATACGGGTGAAATAACAAGAATTATGATGAAAACTCCTGGAACGTCTGCAGGTGGTCCGGTGCATATTCCAGGAATGAAACCATGAAGAATATTAAGTTAATTATTTTTATTGTTGCCTTTGGTGCGACGATTTCCGCTTTTTTGTTCTATTGGCACAGCAGGGTTGATGAACTCGAAGCTTTGATTCCGAAGGGACGATGCGTCAAGTCTCAATATGATGACGACGGAAGAGTAGATAGGGTTTACATAAATTGCCAATCTGACGATGGAAAAAATTACACTATTATTGCGAGGAGTCTAAAAGACGAAGTTCAGATTAATAATATATATTTAAATTTAAAAGAAGGTAAGGAAATAAAAGATTTCATCTGCTCCGAGTTCAAGAATCCTGACGGCGCAAGCAGTCCTAATAAGATAACTGGCCTTCATACTTGTTTCTCTAAGAAGCGGTTTATGGTTGTTACCGCCACCAGTGAGGAGGCTATTGTATTCTTCATTAATCAATACTGAGAATTATTAAATTGTAACGGTGCAGCCAATTCGAAGTTTGATCCTCTACAGCGCGACGTGGTGTAGTTGGTTTACCCGCTTGCACCTGCAACACCCGGACTTCGGCCTGCTGGGCTCGGGGGGCGGCGCACCCGGCGAGTGTGCGGGCCCGGTTACGCACTGGTCGGGCAATCGCATTGGGTGGAGCACGGTGAATGGCGATGCCGATGTTGGAACTCCTGGAACTTTAGGGAATGGAATTCCCGGAGTAAGGATGCCTAGGGAAGGTCTGCAAAACCCCTTTCCTATGCCCTGCGGCGGGGATGAATCGGGGGCGACTTCTAGCGATGTGCGAGATCAGACTGATTTCTCG
>NZ_FNJL01000021.1 GCF_900104515.1 Paracidovorax cattleyae | reverse complement strand
GAAATGGCAAAAGGTAAGTTCGAACGTACCAAGCCCCACGTGAACGTGGGCACGATCGGCCACGTGGACCATGGCAAGACGACGCTGACGGCAGCGATCGCCACGGTGCTGTCCGCCAAGTTCGGCGGCGAAGCCAAGAAGTACGACGAAATCGACGCAGCGCCCGAAGAAAAGGCCCGCGGCATCACCATCAACACGGCACACGTGGAGTACGAGACGGCCAACCGCCACTACGCCCACGTGGACTGCCCCGGCCACGCCGACTACGTCAAGAACATGATCACCGGTGCTGCCCAGATGGACGGCGCCATCCTGGTGTGCTCGGCCGCCGACGGCCCGATGCCCCAGACGCGCGAGCACATCCTGCTGGCCCGCCAGGTGGGCGTGCCCTACATCATCGTCTTCCTGAACAAGTGCGACATGGTGGACGACGAAGAGCTGCTCGAGCTCGTCGAAATGGAAGTGCGTGAACTCCTCGACAAGTACGACTTCCCTGGCGACGACACCCCCATCGTGCGCGGCTCGGCCAAGCTGGCCCTCGAAGGCGACAAGGGCCCCCTGGGCGAGCAAGCCATCGACAAGCTGGCCGAAGCCCTGGACACCTACATCCCCACGCCCGAGCGCGCTGTGGACGGTGCCTTCCTGATGCCCGTGGAAGACGTGTTCTCCATCTCCGGTCGCGGTACCGTGGTGACGGGCCGTGTCGAGCGCGGCATCATCAAGGTCGGCGAGGAAATCGAAATCGTCGGTATCCGCGATACGCAAAAGACCACCTGCACCGGCGTGGAAATGTTCCGCAAGCTGCTGGACCAGGGCCAGGCTGGCGACAACGTCGGCCTGCTGCTGCGCGGCACCAAGCGTGAAGACGTCGAGCGCGGCCAGGTGCTGTGCAAGCCCGGCTCCATCAAGCCCCACACCCACTTCACGGCTGAGGTGTACGTGCTGTCGAAGGACGAAGGCGGCCGCCACACGCCCTTCTTCAACAACTACCGTCCGCAGTTCTACTTCCGCACGACCGACGTGACCGGCGCCATCGAGCTGCCGGCCGACAAGGAAATGGTCATGCCCGGCGACAACGTGTCGATCACCGTCAAGCTGATCAACCCCATCGCCATGGAAGAAGGCCTGCGCTTCGCCATCCGCGAAGGCGGCCGTACGGTCGGCGCCGGCGTCGTGGCCAAGATCATTGCCTGATCAGGACATAGGGGTATAGCTCAATTGGCAGAGCGTCGGTCTCCAAAACCGAAGGTTGTAGGTTCGATTCCTACTGCCCCTGCCAGTCACCTGGCATAAAAAAAGCCCGCCAGACACCTGGCGGGCTTCGGTGTCTTGTGAAAGCGCAATTTTTGCAACCGGAATGAAGAATGGCAGCGTCTCAGCAAATTGAAACCGTAAGTACAGGCGCCGACAAGGCCAAGCTGGCCGCTGTCGTCGCGCTGCTGATTGCGGGTATTGCCGGTTTCTACCTTCTGTCCAGGCAGGGTCCCCTGGTCCAGTGGGCGATTCTGATCGTCGCGATCATCGCGGCTGCAGCCGTCTTCGCGGTGTCCGAGTCGGGCCGCCGCTTCACCGGCTTCGCCAAGGATGCCTGGAAAGAAGTCAAGAAGGTCGTGTGGCCCACCCGCAAGGAAACCTTGCAGATGACGGCCTACGTGTTTGCATTCGTTCTGGTGATGGCACTGTTCCTCTGGTTCACCGACAAGACGCTGGAATGGGTGCTCTACGATCTGATCCTGGGCTGGAGGAAATAACATGAATGACGCTGTCGATCAAAACCTCTCGCCTGCCCAGGCGCCTGCATCGTCTGCCAATCCGGATCTGCGCTGGTACATCGTGCATGCCTACTCTGGAATGGAGAAGGCGGTAGAGCGCAACATCACGGAGCGCATCAACCGGGCTGGCATGCAGGACAAGTTCGGCCGGATCCTCGTCCCGACGGAAGAGGTCGTGGAAATGAAGAACGGCCAGCGCAAGACGACCGAGCGGCGTCTTTTCCCTGGCTACGTGTTCGTCGAAATGGTCATGGACGACGACACCTGGCACCTGGTGAAGCACACTAGCAAGGTGACGGGCTTCGTGGGCGGCGCCAAGAACCGTCCTGCTCCGATCTCGGAAGACGAGGTCCAGAAGATCGTCAACCAGATCCAGGAGGGCACCGAGAAGCCCCGCCACAAGATCGAATTCATGGTGGGCGAACTGGTGCGGGTCAAGGAAGGTCCGTTCGCGGACTTCAACGGCTCGGTCGAGGAAGTCAATTACGAGAAGAGCCGCGTGCGCGTCTCCGTGATGATCTTTGGCCGCTCCACCCCGGTGGAGCTGGAGTTCGGACAGGTCGAGAAGACCTGACGGCTCACTGATTGCATGCGCTTTTTGACTCGGCGCACCTAAATGGAGTCAACCAACCCCGGGGAGCCTTCCATGAAGGCGTTATCACCCGCAAGGAGTCGCTATGGCGAAGAAAATCGTCGGCTTTATCAAGCTGCAAGTGCCGGCAGGAAAGGCGAACCCCTCTCCTCC
Organism: Paracidovorax cattleyae; assembly: GCF_900104515.1. Lineage (GTDB taxonomy): Bacteria > Pseudomonadota > Gammaproteobacteria > Burkholderiales > Burkholderiaceae_C > Paracidovorax > Paracidovorax cattleyae. The sequence goes on along the minus strand of NZ_FNJL01000021.1, from coordinate 99,608 downwards.
GATCGGTCCCGCGCTGGGTCAGCGTGGCCTGAACATCATGGAGTTCTGCAAGGCGTTCAACGCCCAGACCCAAGGCGTCGAGCCGGGTCTGCCGTTGCCCGTGGTCATCACGGCTTTCGCGGACAAGAGCTTCACCTTCATCATCAAGACGCCTCCGGCGACGACCCTGATCAAGAAGGCGATCAAGCTGGAAAAGGGCTCCGCGAACGCCCTGAGCACGAAGGTCGGCAAGATCACCCGCGCACAGCTGGAAGAGATCGCCAAGACCAAGCTGAAGGACATGAACGCTGCCAACGTGGACGCTGCCGTCCGTACGCTGGCTGGCTCCGCCCGTTCCATGGGCGTTACGGTGGAGGGCCTGTAAATGGCTAAGCTGACCAAGAAGCAAAAGGCCCTGCAAGGCAAGGTCGACAGCACGAAGCTGTACGCATTCGCCGATGCCGTGGTGCTGGTGAAGGAAGCCGCAACCGCCAAGTTCGATGAATCCATCGACGTGGCCGTTCAGCTGGGCATCGATGCCAAGAAGTCGGACCAGGTGGTGCGTGGTGCCGTCGTGCTGCCGAACGGCACCGGCAAGACGACCCGTGTGGCCGTGTTCGCCCAGGGCGCCAAGGCTGAGGAAGCCAAGGCTGCTGGCGCGGACATCGTGGGCATGGACGATCTGGCTGCACAGGTGAAGGCCGGTGACATGCCGTTCGACGTGGTGATCGCTGCTCCCGATGCCATGCGCGTCGTGGGTACGCTGGGCCAGATCCTGGGCCCGCGCGGCCTGATGCCGAACCCCAAGGTGGGTACGGTGACGCCCGACGTCGCCACGGCCGTGAAGAACGCCAAGGCCGGCCAGGTGCAGTTCCGTGTCGACAAGGCCGGGATCATCCACAGCACGATCGGCCGCCGTTCTTTCGACAACGAGAAGCTCCAGGGCAACCTGGTGGCGCTGATCGAGGCGTTGAACAAGGCCAAGCCGGCTACCAGCAAGGGTCAGTACCTGCGCAAGGTGGCTGTGTCCTCGACGATGGGCGTTGGCGTCCGCGTCGATACCCAATCCATCTCGGCGGCCTGACGCCAACACGAGATCTTGAGGTGCCGCAAGGCGCCTCGGTGGTGGGCCGGCGCAGCGATGCGCCGGGCCATCCAAGACCGCTGGTGTGCAGCCCCGGCTGCATTTAAATCCACGGAGCCAGCGCAGATGGCGATCCCGCTGCAGATGGAATTAGATTCCGAAACAGTTGGTCGCTGCAACAAGAGCGCGCACGAGGGATTCCCCGAGTGTGCATATGAAGGAGTAGACCTTGAGTCTTAATCGCAGTGAGAAAGAAGCGGTCATCAATGAAGTGACCAGCCTCGCCGCAAAAGCTCAAACGCTCGTGATCGCGGAATACCGTGGCATCACGGTGGCCGACATGACGAAACTGCGCGTTGACGCCCGCAGCAAGGGTGTGAGCCTGAGTGTTCTGAAGAACACTCTGGCCCGCCGTGCTGTGGCTGGCAGCCAGTTCGACGTGGTGGCCGACCAGATGACCGGTCCTCTGATCTATGGCTTCTCCGAAGACGCTGTGGCCGCCGCCAAGGTGGTGGCCGATTTCGCGAAGACCAACGACAAGTTGGTGATTCGCGGCGGCGCCTTCGCAGGCAAGGCCCTGGACGTGAACGGCGTGAAGCAACTGGCCAACATCCCTTCCAAGGAAGTGCTGCTGGCCCAGCTGTGTGGCTTGCTGATGTCGCCGATCTCCCGCACCGCCGTGGTGCTGGGTGCTTTGGCTGCAAAGAAAGGCGAAGGCGAAGCAGCAGCCGCTTGAGGCTTTGCTGCAGTCGTCCCCTCTTTAAACCAATTGTTAGGAAAAAATTATGGCATTCGATAAAGACGCATTCTTGACCGCCCTGGACAGCATGTCCGTGATGGAACTCAATGACCTGGTGAAGGCCATTGAAGAGAAGTTCGGCGTGAGCGCTGCCGCCATGGCCGCTCCCGCTGCTGCTGGCGGCGCTGCAGCCGGTGGCGCTGCTGCCGAAGAGAAGACCGAGTTCAACGTCGTGCTGACCGAAGCCGGCGCCAACAAGGTGTCCGTCATCAAGGCTGTGCGCGAAATCACCGGCCTGGGCCTCAAGGAAGCCAAGGACCTGGTGGACGGCGCTCCCAAGAACGTCAAGGAAGGCATCGCCAAGGCCGACGCCGAAGCCGCTGTCAAGAAGCTGGTGGAAGCCGGCGCCAAGGCTGAACTCAAGTAATTCGGCTGCTTTGGCAAGGCTGGAGGCTCCCAAAGGGCCTCCAGCCTTTCCGCGCTTCTGAGAAGCGCATGTGCGCAGAGTGCACCAGAAAGCAGGGAGCGGCCGCCCGCCGCGGCATTCCCTCCCTGCTTTCTAGTGTCTTCTGACAACCCGACAACAGAAGACGCCTTGGTTCGGGCGATGTGCAACGCATCGCCGTCCGCCATGGTTGGTAGTGGCCAACCGCCAAGCCCGCAAGGCCGCGCTCCTTGTGGGGCAGTAGTCGTCGAAGACCCCAATCCATGTCTTTGCCCGGAGATCTCATGGCCCCAACATCCACGTACAGCTATACCGAACGCAAGCGCATTCGCAAGAGTTTCGGTAGCCGCGACAGCGTGCTCAAAGTGCCGTACCTGCTGCAGATGCAGAAGGACGCGTACACCGCTTTCCTCCAAGCGGACATGGCACCGCAGAAACGCACCAACGAAGGCCTGCAGGCCGCATTCAACGCAGCGTTCCCGATCGTCTCGCACAACGGTTTCGTCGAGATGAAGTTCGTGGAATACAACCTGGCCAAGCCGGCGTTCGACGTGCGCGAGTGCCAGACCCGCGGCCTGACGTTCGCCTCGGCCGTGCGCGCCAAGGTGCAGCTCATCATCTACGACCGCGAGTCCTCGACGTCGCAGTCCAAGGTGGTGAAGGAAGTGAAGGAGCAGGAGGTCTACATGGGCGAGGTGCCCCTGATGACCGACAAGGGCTCGTTCATCATCAATGGCACCGAGCGCGTGATCGTGTCCCAGCTGCACCGTTCGCCCGGCGTGTTCTTCGAGCACGACAAGGGCAAGACGCACAGTTCCGGCAAGCTGCTGTTTTCCGCACGCATCATTCCCTACCGCGGCTCCTGGCTGGACTTCGAGTTCGACCCGAAGGACATCCTGTACTTCCGCGTGGACCGTCGCCGCAAGATGCCGGTCACGATCCTGCTGAAGGCCATCGGCCTGAACCCGGAATCGATCCTGGCGAACTTCTTCGTCAACGACAACTTCCGCCTGATGGACAGCGGCGCGCAGATGGAGTTCGTGGCCGATCGCCTGAAGGGCGAAGTGGCGCGCTTCGACATCACCGACAAGTCCGGCAAGGTCGTCGTGGCCAAGGACAAGCGGATCACCGCCCGCCACACCCGTGAGCTGGAGCAGTCCGGCACGACCCACATCAGCGTGCCGGAAGACTTCCTGATCGGCCGCGTGGTCGCGCGCAACATCGTGGACGGCGATACCGGCGAGATCGTGGCCAAGGCCAACGAGGAACTCACCGAAGCGCTGCTGAAGAAGCTGCGTTCGGCCGGCGTGCAGGACCTGCAGGTCATCTACACGAACGAGCTGGACCAGGGCGCGTACATCTCGCAGACGCTGCGCATCGACGAGACGGTGGACGAGTTCGCCGCCCGCGTGGCGATCTACCGCATGATGCGCCCCGGCGAGCCGCCGACGGAAGACGCCGTGCAGGCCCTGTTCCAGCGCCTGTTCTACAACCCGGACACGTACGATCTGTCGCGCGTGGGCCGCATGAAGTTCAACGCCAAGATCGGCCGCGACGAATCCACCGGCCCGATGGTGCTGTCCAACGACGACATCCTGGCCGTGGTGAAGATCCTGGTGGACCTGCGCAACGGCAAGGGCGAAGTCGATGACATCGACCACCTGGGCAACCGCCGCGTGCGTTGCGTGGGCGAGCTGGCCGAGAACCAGTACCGCACGGGCCTGGCGCGTATCGAGAAGGCCGTGAAAGAACGTCTGGGCCAGGCGGAGCAAGAGCCGCTGATGCCGCACGACCTGATCAACAGCAAGCCGATCTCCGCCGCCCTGAAGGAGTTCTTCGGTGCGTCGCAGCTGTCGCAGTTCATGGACCAGACCAACCCGCTGGCGGAAATCACGCACAAGCGCCGCGTCTCGGCCCTGGGCCCGGGCGGTCTGACGCGCGAACGCGCCGGCTTCGAAGTGCGCGACGTGCACGTCACGCACTATGGCCGCGTCTGCCCTATCGAAACGCCTGAAGGCCCGAACATCGGTCTGATCAACTCGCTGGCCCTGTACGCCCGCCTGAACGAGTACGGCTTCATCGAGACGCCGTACCGCCGCGTGGTGGACGGCAAGGTGACCGACCAGATCGATTACCTGTCGGCCATCGAGGAAGGCAAGTACGTCATCGCCCAGGCCAACGCCACGCTGGATGCCGAAGGCCGCCTGACCGGCGACCTGGTGTCGGCCCGCGAGAAGGGTGAATCCACGCTGCTGTCCGCCGAGCGTGTGCAGTACATGGACGTGTCGCCCGCGCAGATCGTGTCGGTGGCCGCATCGCTGGTGCCCTTCCTGGAGCACGATGATGCGAACCGCGCACTGATGGGCGCCAACATGTCGCGCCAGGCCGTGCCCGTGCTGCGTCCGGAAAAGCCCATGGTGGGCACCGGCATCGAGCGCGTGGCGGCCGTGGACTCCGGCACGGTGGTGACGGCCAGCCGCGGCGGTATCGTGGACTACGTGGATGCTACCCGCATCGTGGTGCGCGTGAACGACGACGAAGCCGTGGCCGGCGAAGTCGGCGTGGACATCTACAACCTGATCAAGTACCAGCGTTCCAACCAGAACACGAACATCCACCAGCGTCCCATCGTGAAGAAGGGCGACGTGCTGGCCAAGGGTGACGTGATCGCCGACGGTGCCTCCACCGACCTGGGCGAGATTGCCATCGGCCAGAACATGCTGATCGCGTTCATGCCCTGGAACGGCTACAACTTCGAAGATTCGATCCTGATCTCCGAACGCGTAGTGGCCGAAGACCGCTACACCTCGATCCACATCGAGGAGCTGGTGGTGATGGCCCGCGACACGAAGCTGGGCGCCGAGGAAATCACGCGCGACATCCCGAACCTGTCGGAACAGCAGCTGAACCGCCTGGACGAGTCCGGCATCATCTACGTGGGTGCCGAAGTGCAGCCCGGCGATACGCTGGTGGGCAAGGTCACGCCGAAGGGCGAGACCACGCTGACGCCGGAAGAGAAGCTGCTGCGCGCCATCTTCGGCGAGAAGGCTTCCGATGTGAAGGACACCTCGCTGCGCGTGGACCAGGGCTCCTCGGGCACCGTGATCGACGTGCAGGTGTTCACGCGTGAAGGCATCCAGCGCGACAAGCGCGCCCAGCAGATCATCGACGATGAACTCAAGCGCTTCCGCCTGGACCTGAACGACCAGCTGCGCATCGTGGAGGCCGACGCATTCGACCGTATCGAGAAGCTGCTGAACGGCCGCGTGGCCAACGGCGGCCCGCAGAAGCTGGCCAAGGGCACGAAGATCGACAAGGCCTACCTGGCTTCCGTCGAGAAGTTCCACTGGTTCGACATCCGCCCGGCGGAAGACGAGGTGGCGACGCAGCTCGAGTCCATCAAGAACGCCCTGGAGCAGACGCGCCACAGCTTCGACCTGGCTTTCGAAGAGAAGCGCAAGAAGCTCACGCAAGGCGACGAGCTGCCGGCCGGCGTGCTGAAGATGGTGAAGGTGTACTTGGCCGTCAAGCGCCGCCTGCAGCCTGGCGACAAGATGGCCGGCCGTCACGGAAACAAGGGCGTGGTGTCCAAGATCGTTCCGGTCGAAGACATGCCCTACATGGCCGACGGCACGCCTGCCGACATCGTGCTGAACCCGCTGGGCGTGCCTTCGCGGATGAACATCGGGCAGGTGCTGGAAGTCCACCTGGGCTGGGCCGGCAAGGGCATCGGCCAGCGCATCGGTGACATGCTGCGCGACCAGGCCAAGGCAGCCGAGATGCGCAAATTCCTCGAAGAGGTCTACAACTCGCGCGGCCGCAAGGAAGACCTGTCGATGCTGAGCGACGACGAGGTGATGGCCATGGCCGGCAACCTGACCAACGGCGTCCCGTATGCGACGCCGGTGTTCGACGGCGCGTCGGAAGCCGAGATCAAGGCCATGCTGAAGCTGGCCTATCCAGACGACATCAAGGAGCGCAAGGGCCTGACCGACAGCCGCACGCAGGCCTACCTGTACGACGGCCGTACGGGCGAGCAGTTCGAGCGTCCCACGACGATCGGCTACATGCACTACCTGAAGCTGCACCATCTGGTGGACGACAAGATGCACGCCCGTTCCACCGGCCCGTACTCGCTCGTGACGCAGCAGCCGCTGGGCGGCAAGGCCCAGTTCGGCGGCCAGCGTTTCGGGGAAATGGAAGTGTGGGCGCTGGAAGCGTACGGTGCCTCGTACGTGCTGCAGGAAATGCTCACCGTGAAGTCCGACGACGTGCAGGGCCGTACCAAGGTGTACGAGTCCATCGTCAAGGGCGAACATGCGATCGAGGCAGGCATGCCCGAGTCGTTCAATGTGCTGGTCAAGGAAATCCGTTCCCTGGGCCTGGACATCGAACTGGAACGTTCTTAAGAAGTACTAGGAGATAGGGTTTATGAAGTCTCTACTCGACCTGTTCAAGCAATTCACGCCGGACGAGCATTTCGATGCCATCCGCATCGGCATGGCGTCGCCGGAGAAGATCCGTTCCTGGTCCTTCGGCGAGGTGAAGAAGCCCGAGACGATCAACTACCGCACGTTCAAGCCCGAGCGCGATGGCCTGTTCTGCGCCAAGATCTTCGGCCCGATCAAGGACTACGAGTGCCTGTGCGGCAAGTACAAGCGCCTGAAGCACCGCGGCGTGATCTGCGAGAAGTGCGGCGTGGAAGTGACGCAGACCAAGGTGCGCCGCGAGCGCATGGGCCACATCGACCTGGCCGCGCCCTGCGCGCACATCTGGTTCCTGAAGTCGCTGCCTTCGCGCCTGGGCCTGGTGCTCGACATGACGCTGCGCGACATCGAGCGCGTGCTGTATTTCGAAGCCTACGTGGTGACCGACCCCGGCATGACCCCGCTGAAGAAGTTCGGCATCATGTCCGAGGACGACCATGACGCGAAGCGCAAGGAATACGGCGACGAGTTCATCGCCAAGATGGGCGCGGAAGGCATCAAGGACCTGCTCGAAGGCATCGACATCGATCTGGAGATCGAGAAGCTGCGCGGCGACCTGACCGGCTCCGAAGTCAAGGTGAAGAAGAACGCCAAGCGCCTGAAAGTGCTGGAGGCGTTCAAGAAGTCGGGCATCAAGCCCGAGTGGATGGTGCTGGACGTGCTGCCCGTGCTGCCGCCGGACCTGCGTCCGCTGGTTCCGCTGGACAGCGGCCGCTTCGCGACCTCCGACCTGAACGATCTGTACCGCCGCGTCATCAACCGCAACTCGCGCCTGCGCCGCCTGCTGGAGCTGAAGGCTCCGGAGATCATTGCGCGCAACGAGAAGCGGATGCTGCAGGAAGCCGTCGATTCGCTGCTGGACAACGGCCGCCGCGGCAAGGCGATGACGGGCGCCAACAAGCGCGCGCTGAAGTCGCTGGCCGACATGATCAAGGGCAAGTCCGGCCGGTTCCGCCAGAACCTGCTGGGCAAGCGGGTGGACTACTCCGGCCGTTCCGTGATCACCGTGGGCCCGACGCTCAAGCTGCACCAGTGCGGCCTGCCGAAGCTGATGGCTCTGGAGCTGTTCAAGCCCTTCATCTTCTCGCGCCTCGAGCAGATGGGCATTGCCACGACCATCAAGGCCGCGAAGAAGGAAGTCGAATCCGGCACGCCGGTGGTCTGGGACATCCTGGAAGAGGTCATCAAGGAGCACCCGGTCATGCTGAACCGTGCTCCGACGCTGCACCGCCTGGGCATCCAGGCCTTCGAGCCGATCCTGATCGAAGGCAAGGCCATCCAACTGCACCCGCTCGTCTGCGCGGCTTTCAACGCCGACTTCGACGGTGACCAGATGGCCGTCCACGTGCCGCTGTCGGTGGAAGCGCAGATGGAAGCCCGCACGCTGATGCTGGCCTCCAACAATGTGCTGTTCCCCGCTTCGGGCGAGCCCTCCATCGTGCCTTCGCAGGACGTGGTGCTGGGCCTCTACCACGCCACCCGCGACAAGATCAACGGCAAGGGCGAGGGCCTGATCTTCTCCGACACGGGCGAAGTCCAGCGCGCGCTGGATGCCGGCCAGGCGGAGCTGCATGCCCGCATCAGCGTGCGCCTGACCGAATGGACCAAGGACAAGGCCACCGGCGAGTTCGTGCCTTCGACCTCGCTGGTCGACACGACCGTCGGCCGTGCACTGCTGTCGGAGATCCTTCCCAAGGGCCTGCCCTTCAGCAACATCAACAAGTCGCTGAAGAAGAAGGAAATCTCCAAGCTCATCAACGTGAGCTTCCGCAAGTGCGGCCTGAAGGAGACCGTGGTGTTCGCGGACAAGCTGCTGCAGAACGGCTTCCGCCTGGCCACGCGCGCCGGCTTCTCTGTGGCGATCGACGACATGCTCGTGCCGCCGCAGAAGGCCGACATCCTGGCACGCGCCGAATCCGAAGTGAAGGAGATCGAGCAGCAGTACGTCTCCGGTCTGGTGACCGCCGGCGAGCGCTACAACAAGGTGGTGGACATCTGGGGCAAGGCCGGCGACGACGTGTCCAAGGTGATGATGGACCAGCTCAAGGTCGAGAAGACCACCGACCGCCACGGCAAGGAAGTGAACCAGGAGTCCTTCAATGCCATCTACATGATGGCCGACTCGGGCGCCCGGGGTTCCGCCGCGCAGATCCGCCAGCTGGCCGGCATGCGCGGCCTGATGGCCAAGCCCGACGGCTCCATCATCGAGACCCCCATCACGGCGAACTTCCGTGAAGGCCTGAACGTGCTGCAGTACTTCATCTCCACCCACGGCGCCCGGAAGGGCCTGGCGGATACGGCGCTGAAGACCGCGAACTCCGGCTACCTCACCCGCCGCCTGGTGGACGTGACGCAGGATCTCGTGGTGACCGAAGAGGACTGCGGCACGAGCAACGGTTCGGTGATGCGGGCCATCGTCGAAGGCGGTGAAGTGATCGAGTCGCTGCGCGACCGCGTGCTCGGCCGCTCCACGGCCGAAGAGGTGCTGCACCCCGAAACCCGTGCCGTGCTGGTGCCGGCCGGCCAGATGCTGGACGAGGACACCCTCGAAGAGCTGGAAGCCGCCGGCGTGGACGAGGTGAAGGTGCGCACCGCGCTGACCTGCGAGACGCGCTACGGCCTCTGTGCCAAGTGCTATGGCCGCGATCTGGGCCGTGGCGGCCTGATCAACCTCGGCGAAGCCGTGGGTGTGATCGCTGCCCAGTCCATCGGCGAACCCGGCACGCAGCTGACGATGCGTACGTTCCACATCGGTGGTGCCGCTTCGCGTGCCGCCATCGCCTCGAGCGTGGAAGCCAAGTCCAACGGCGTGATCGGCTTCAATGCCACGATGCGCTACGTGACCAACAGCAAGGGCGAGCTGGTCGTCATCGCGCGGTCGGGTGAAGTCATCATCCAGGACGAGCATGGCCGCGAGCGCGAGCGCCACAAGGTGCCGTACGGCGCGACGCTGACGGTGAAGGCCGACCAGCAGGTCAAGGCCGGCACGATCCTGGCCAACTGGGATCCGCTGACGCGACCGATCATCACGGAATTCGCCGGCCAGGTGAAGTTCGAGAACATCGAGGAAGGCCTCACCGTCGCCAAGCAGGTGGACGACGTGACCGGCCTGTCCACGCTGGTCGTGATCGATCCGAAGCGCCGCGGCTCCGCCAAGGTGGTGCGCCCGCAGGTGAAGCTCGTCGATGCGAACGGCGCCGAGGTGAAAATCCCCGGTACCGATCACTCGGTGACGATCGGCTTCCAGGTTGGCGCGCTGATCCAGGTGCGCGACGGCCAGGACGTGGGCCCCGGCGAAGTGCTGGCGCGTATTCCGGTCGAAGGCCAGAAGACCCGCGACATCACCGGGGGTCTGCCCCGCGTGGCCGAGCTGTTCGAAGCCCGCTCGCCCAAGGACAAGGGCATGCTGGCCGAGATCACCGGCACGGTGTCCTTCGGCAAGGAAACCAAGGGCAAGGTGCGCCTGCAGATCACCGATCCGGACGGCAAGGTCTGGGACGAACTGGTGCCCAAGGAAAAGAACGTGCTGGTCCACGAAGGCCAGGTGGTGAACAAGGGCGAGCTGATCGTCGACGGCCCGGCCGATCCGCAGGACATCCTGCGCCTGCTGGGCATCGAGGAGCTGTCGCGCTACATCGTCGATGAAGTGCAGGACGTGTATCGCTTGCAGGGTGTGAAGATCAACGACAAGCACATCGAGGTGATCGTTCGCCAGATGCTGCGCCGTGTCGTGGTCGAGAACCCGGGCGAGTCCGGCTACATCGCCGGCGAGCAGGTCGAGCGTTCGGAGATCCTCAACACCAACGAACAGCTGCAGTCCGAGGACAAGATCCCCGCGACCTACAGCAACGTGTTGCTGGGTATCACGAAGGCATCGCTGTCCACCGATTCGTTCATCTCGGCCGCTTCCTTCCAGGAAACGACCCGCGTGCTCACCGAGGCTGCCATCATGGGCAAGCGCGACGAGCTGCGCGGCCTGAAGGAGAACGTGATCGTGGGCCGCCTGATCCCGGCGGGTACCGGCCTGGCCTACCACCAGGCACGCAAGGCCAAGGAAGCCATGGACGACGCCGAGCGCCGCGCCATCGCCGACGCCGAGGCTGCCGAGATGGCCACGACGGCCCCCGAGGAAGCCCCGGAAGTCGAAGGCTCCGGCGTGGAAAGCGGCTCGGCCGAGTAACCCACGGCCGCGCCTGCAAGCCGAACGGCCTGCCGCAACGCTCCCGCTCTGCCGCCCTTGGCAGGCCGGGAGCGTTTTTTCAGGCGCGGCGGCGGTTGCTGGCGGGCCGTGCCCTTTTTCTTTTTTTGATTTCGCGCCTTCGCGGTGGTCCGCGGGGCCCTTGCCATTGCTGCGATGCTGACGACCTGGATTTTTCTGGCGGTGCTGCTGTTTTGGGCGGTGGGCGCCTACAACCGGCTGGTCCGGCTGCGCTCCGCGGCCATTCAGGCGTTCGGCGGCCTGGACGTGCATTTCGTGCGTATCACGGGCATGCTCGGCGAGTACGAGGCGGCGCAGAGCCCCGCGCTGCCCGCGCAATCGGAGGTGCGCACGGCCCTGTGGGCGGCGACCACCCAGTTCGGCGCCTGCCTGGCCGTGGCGCGCGCGCGTCCGCTCGATGCCGGGGCCGCTGCGGCGCTGGCCGCTGCCCGCGAGGTGCTGCGCACGGCCTGGGCCGCGATGGTGCGGGCGGCCCGTGAACCGCGCGAGGGCGCTGCCGGGCCCGACGGTGGCGAGGCGAGCGCGCCGGACTCGTCGCTGACGACCGTGGCGGTCCCGGGCGAGGACGCCCTGGCGCTCTGGGAAACACGGTGGCAGGAGCTCTGGGCCCATGCGGCCCTGGCGACCGGGCAGTTCAATGATGCCGTGGCTTCCTACAACGGCGCCATCCGGCAATTTCCCGCCCGGCTGCTGGCCTGGCTTTTCGGCTTCCATGCCGCGCAGGCGTTCTGACGGCGGCTGCGGCGTTCCTGATTTTTTCCTTTCTTCGTTCGCCCTTTCGCGGCCCTCCATCCATGCCAGCCTCCCCCGCGCATCCTTCCACTTCCCGCCCGGATTCGCCCGCAGGGGCCATTCCCCTGTGGCGGCAGCTCGACGCGGTCGTGGATGCCGTGATGGCGGTGCGCGGCGGCCAGTCGGGGACCGCGGCCCTGGCGGCAGTGGATCCGGTGCTGCGCGCCGGGGTGCAGGCGCTGTTCTTCGCGGTGCTGCGCCAGCTGGGCCGAGCGGAGGCGCTGCGGGCGCAGCTGGCCCCGCGGCGGCCCAAGCCGCGCGTGGATGCGCTGCTGTGTTCCACCCTGGCCCTGGGCTGGCAGGCGGGTGCCGCTCCCTATGAGCCGTTCACGCTCGTGAACCAGGCGGTGGAGGCGGCCAAGCGCCATGCCGCAACGCGCGGGCAGGCGGCTTTCGTGAATGCCTGTCTGCGGCGCTTCCTGCGCGAGCGGGATGCGCTGGTGGCTGCCACAGATACGGATCCCGTCGCCCGGTGGAACCACCCCGCGTGGTGGATCGAGCGCCTGCGGAAGGACCATCCCGGCCATTGGGAGCAGATCCTGCGCGCCAACAACGCGCAGGCCCCGATGGCGCTGCGCATCCACCGTGGCAAGGTGGACATGGCCGGCTACCTGGCTGCGCTGGAAGCGGTGGGCATGAAGGCCTGGCCGGTGACCGACACCGGGCTGGTCCTGGAGGCTCCGCAGCCCGTGCAGCGGCTTCCCGGGTTCGCCGACGGCTGGGTTTCGGTGCAGGATCTCGCGGCCCAGCAGGCCGCCCCCCTGCTGCTGTCCGGCCTGGACCTGGGGCTGCCGCTGAGGGTGCTGGATGCCTGCGCGGCGCCGGGCGGCAAGACCGCACACCTGCTCGAATATGCCGGTGCCGGGTCGCCGGTCCAGGTGACCGCGCTGGAGATCGACCCGCTGCGCAGTGCGCGCATCGGCGAAACGCTCCAGCGGCTGGGCCTGCAGGCGCAGGTGCTGGTGGCCGACGCCGGGCGCCCGGAGGACTGGTGGCAGCAGGCCTGCGGCGGAGAACCCTTCGACGCCATCCTGCTGGACGCACCCTGCACGGCGTCGGGCATCGTGCGACGCCATCCGGACGTGCGCTGGCTGCGGCGCCCCGGGGACATCGCGCAGCTGGCCGCCCAGCAGGCGCGGCTGCTGTCCACGCTCTGGCCGCTGCTGCGGCCGGGCGGTCGCATGCTGTATTGCACCTGTTCCGTGTTCCGGGCGGAAGGCGATGACACGGTCCAGTCGTTTCTTGCGAACAACAATGATGCCCATTTGCTGCCTTCGCCCGGACATTTGCTGCCCCGGGATCCCGGCGATGGCGGCAGCGTCCGCGAGAATCCACCCCGTGAGCATGACGGTTTCTTCTACGCACTTCTGGGCCGGCAGCCCGCCTGAGGCCCTGCCGGCGCGGGGCTGGCGCGCGCGCCAGCAGTCCGCATGGGCCGCCGTACGGCGCCGCGCCTGCTGGACGCTCCTGCTGTGCCTGGGGCTGTGGCTTTCCCTGCCGGGGCCGGCTGCCGCGCAGGCCGGGAACGACAAGCTCACAGACCTGAAGCTGGAGGCCGCGGATACCGGCCTGTACCTTTCCGCCGCCCTGCATTTCGAGCTGCCGGACCTGGCGGAGGATGCGCTGCTCAAGGGCATCACCCTCTATTTCGTGGAAGAGGCCGAGGTGCTGCGGGAGCGCTGGTACTGGTCCGACAAGACCGTCGCGCGCGCCACCCGCTACCTGCGGCTGAGCTACCAGCCCCTCACGCGCCGCTGGCGGCTCAACCAGTCCACGGTGCCGTTTCCCGCGAGCGGGCTGGGCGTGGCTCTGGGCCAGAGCTACGACGAGCTGGAGGAAGCACTGGTGGCGATGCAGCGCATCGCGCGCTGGAAGATCGCCGATATCGACGACATCGACCGCCAGGCCGCGCACCTGGTGCATCTGCGCTTCCGGCTCGACATGTCGCAGCTGCCGAGGCCGTTCCAGATCGGCGCCATGGGGCGTTCCGGATGGGATCTCGCGATTTCGCGCACCGAACGCCTGGCCATCGAGCCGCAGCCATGAGCCCGACGCCTTCCGATCCCGCATCGCCCCGGGAACCCGTGACCGTCCGCAGCGGCCGGCAGGCCCGCGCCGCGCGCTGGGCACTGGGCGTGTCCGTCGCCGTGATGAGCGCCATCGGCCTGGTGCTGCTGTTCCTGCTCACCGTCTCGACGAACAACCGGGCCATGTACGAACGCAACTACGCGTGGCTCTTCGGGCTGAACGTGCTGGTGGCGCTGCTGCTCTTCGCGGTGTTGATATGGGTGGCGGTGCGCCTGGTGGTGCGGCTGCGCAAGGGCCGCTTCGGCAGCCGGCTGCTGGTGAAGCTGGCGGGCATCTTCGGGCTGGTGGGACTGGTGCCGGGGCTGCTGATCTACGTGGTGTCCTACCAGTTCGTGTCGCGGTCCATCGAGAGCTGGTTCGACGTGAAGGTGGAGGGGGCCCTGTCCGCCGGGGTGAGCCTGGCCCGGGCCACGCTCGATACGCTGGCCAGCGACATGGCGTCGCAGGCGCGCACCGCCAGCATCCAGCTGGCACCGGTGCCGGATGCGGCCGCGGGCCTGGTGCTGGAGCGCATCCGCGACCAGCTGGGCGCGACGGACGTGGTGCTTTTCAACTCGGCGGGGCAGCCGGTGGCGAGCGCCGGGCAGTCCCGCTTCGACCTCAATCCCGAGCGGCCGGCGCCGCAGCTGCTGCGCAATGCCCGGCAGCAGCGCTCGGCCTTCCAGATCGAGGGGCTGGACGAAGCGGCCGACCCGCAGGCCGTGCAGAACGCGCGGGTCAAGACGCTGGTGATGGTGGGCACCACGACCGTAGGCCTGCTGGAGGAGCCGCGCTACCTGCAGGCCACGATGCGCCTGCCGCAGGTGGTGGTCGCCAACGCCCTGGCGGTGCAGGAGGCGAACCGCGAATACCAGGAGCGCGCGCTGGCCCGCGGCGGACTGCGGCGCATGTACATCGGCACGCTCACGCTCAGCCTGTTCCTGGCGGTGTTCGGCGCGGTGCTGCTGGCCGTGCTGCTGGGCCGGCAGCTGGCGAGGCCGCTGCTGGTGCTCGCTGAAGGTGTGCGCGAGGTGGCCTCGGGCAACCTGAGCCCCAAGGCAGTGCTGCAGACGGGCGACGAGCTGGGCGGGCTGACGCGCTCCTTCGCGGTCATGACGCAGCAGCTGGCCGACGCGCGCTCCGCGGTGGAGCACAGCATGGGCGAGGTCGACGCCGCGCGCGCGCGCCTGCAGACCATTCTGGACAACCTGACGGCCGGCGTGATCGTGCTGGACGCGCAGGGCCGCATCCAGTCCACGAACCCGGGCGCGACCCGCATCCTGCGTGCGCCCATGGCAGCGTTCGAGGGCCGGCCGCTGGCGGAGGTGCCGGGGCTGGCGGCCTTTGCGGCGGCCGTGCAGGCGCATTTCGACGCCTTCCTGGGCGACCGCGAGCAGCAGCACGGACTGGACCACTGGCAGCACCCGTTCGACCTGCACGTGGGCGGAGGGGACCCCGCCCATGCGGGGCCGGCCGGCAACGGGACGAGCCTGGTGGCGCGGGGCGCGGAGCTGCCCGACGCGCTGCGGCTGCTGGTGTTCGACGACATCTCGGAAATCGTCTCGGCCCAGCGCGCCCAGGCGTGGGGCGAGGTCGCGCGCCGGCTGGCGCACGAGATCAAGAACCCGCTCACGCCGATCCAGCTGTCGGCCGAGCGGCTGGAGATGAAGCTGACCGGCAAGCTGGGCGCCCCGGAAGAGGCGGTGCTGGCCAAGTCGGTCAAGACCATCGTCGACCAGGTGGATGCGATGAAGCGCCTGGTCAACGAGTTCCGCGACTATGCGCGGCTGCCCGCGGCCGAACTGCAGCGCCTGGACCTGAACGGGCTGGTGGGCGACATCCTGCACCTGTATGGCGCGGAAACCGCCACGGTGCCGGTGGAAGCCGAACTCGACCCGCGCTGCCCGGCGATCGCCGGCGACGCCCAGCAACTGCGGCAGGTGATCCACAACCTGCTGCAGAACGCACAGGATGCGAGCGAGCAGCGCGCGCGCGAGCAGGGCGTGGCGCCCGCCCCGGTGCGCATCGCCACGCGCTGGAGCGAGACCTCGCGCCGGGTACGCCTGACGGTGAGCGACGCGGGCACGGGTTTTCCGGCACACATCCTGCAAAGGGCCTTCGAGCCCTATGTCACCACCAAGCCCCGCGGCACCGGCCTGGGCCTGGCGGTGGTGAAGAAAATCGCCGACGAACATGGGGCGCGCATCGATCTTTCCAATCGCGTGGAGGACGGCGTGATCCGGGGGGCACAAGTGTCGCTATCATTCGCGCCTGAACACCCCGTGGTTTATTAACAACACGTTACACGCAGCCCCGCTGCAGCATCCCTACCCATGGCAAACATATTGGTGGTTGACGACGAACTCGGTATCCGCGATTTGCTGTCCGAAATCCTGAACGACGAAGGACACAGCGTGGATCTGGCCGAGAACGCCACCCAGGCCCGGGCCGCCCGGTCGGCGAACGCCTACGACCTGGTCCTGCTCGACATCTGGATGCCCGATACCGACGGTGTCTCCCTGCTCAAGGAATGGGCGACCGCCGGGGCGCTGACCATGCCCGTCATCATGATGAGCGGGCACGCCACCATCGACACCGCGGTGGAGGCCACGCGCATCGGGGCATTCTCGTTCCTCGAGAAACCGATCACGCTGCAGAAGCTGCTCAAGGCCGTGGAGCAGGGACTGGCCCGCACGGTGCCCGCGCCCGCGGCGGCCGCACCGGCCGCGGCGCCTGCGCTGTCCGCGACGCCGGCGTCGGCCGCTGCTGCCGCCTCTGCATCCGATGCTTCCCAGGCCCCCACGTCGGCCAATGCGGGAGGACCGGGGCTCGCCTCCAGCGGCCCCAGTGCCCACCAGGGGTTCGACCTCGACCGCCCGCTGCGCGAGGCGCGCGACGGCTTCGAGAAAGCGTATTTCGAGTTTCACCTGGCGCGCGAAGGCGGCTCCATGACCCGCGTGGCCGAGAAGACGGGGCTGGAGCGCACCCACCTGTACCGCAAGCTGCGGCAGCTGGGCGTGGACCTGGGGCGCAGCAAGCGCAGCCAGTGACCGGGAGGGCACGGACGACGATTTTTCAGAAAATTCGTGGCCTGGGTTCCAGGGGCGTTTTTTCTGGCTATAATTCAAGGCTCAGGCCCGGTAGCTCAGTTGGTAGAGCAGCGGATTGAAAATCCGCGTGTCGATGGTTCGATTCCGTCCCAGGCCACCATCTTCCTTTCTCAGACGATCCCAAGTCAGCCCAAAAGTCCTTGTAAATCAAGGGCTTAGCCTGAAAAGGCGGCTCAAGCGGTATCGCTGAATCCCACAAAGTCCTGTTTTTGCGTGTACCCAACGGTGTACCCCAGACTGCTTTTCAACCGCAGTCGATTTTGGGTACACCATGGGGCAACTCAACGAGCTTCAGATCAAGGCGGCGGCGCCGCGTGACAAGGAATATTTGCTGGCGGACGGCGACGGTCTCTACCTTCGCGTGCGGCCGACCGGCAAGGTGTGGGTCTATCGTTACAAGCAGCACGGCAAGGAGGCCAAGCTCAGCATCGGGCACTACCCGGTGGTGACGCTTGCGGCGGCGCGAAAGAAGGCGCGTGCCGAAGCCGAGAAGCGCGCCGACGGCGTCGATCCCCGCGAGGCGCGGCGCGTGGAGGAGGAGCGCGATCGCGTTGCCCACCTCAATACCTTTGAGCGGACGGTCCGCGCCTGGCATGCCCAGGCGAAGAAGGACCGCGAATGGTCGGCCAGCTATGCCGAGAGGGTGATGCGCCACCTGGAGCTGCACATCTTCCCGTGGATCGGGGCGCTGGCCATGGAAACCATCGTGCCGACCGAGGTGGTCCGCTGCCTGCACCGCATCAAGGAACGCGGCAATCTGGAAACGGCGCAGCGCGTGCGTGAAGCGGTGCAGCATGTATTCCAGTACGCCGTCGACGTGGGCACGCTGGATCCGGCCAGGAACTTCGTGAACAACCGCACCGGCGGCCTGCCGCCGCCGCGAGCCCGCCACTATGCGGCCATCACGGATCCGCAGAAGCTCGGCCAGTTGCTTCGCGACATACGTGCCTACAACGGCAACGTCATCACGAGCGCGGCCTTGCAGTTGTCGCCCTTGCTCTTCCAGCGGCCTGGACAGCTGCGGCTGGCGCATTGGGAGGATGTGGATCTGGACCAGGCGGTGTGGCGTTGTCCGCCCGAGAAGATGAAACTGCGGGAATGGAAGAAGCGTGACATACGCACCCCGGCTCACCTCGTGCCGCTGCCGACGCAGGCGGTCGAGATCCTGCGCGACATCCATCCGCTGACCGGCCCCAGTGGGCCGATCTTCCGCCGCATGGCCAAGCGCTCCGAGAAGACGCGCTACATGAGCGACAACACGGTGAACAGCGCGCTGCGCACGTTAGGCTATGACACGAAGGAGCAGATCACAGGCCATGGCTTCCGCGCCACGGCGCGGACCACTACCGAAGACTGAGACCGTCAAGCTGACCTTTACGTGCTCGGCCAGTTTGAAGAACGACCTCGACCGCTACGCAGCATTGCATGCCCAGACATATGGTGAAAGCGTCGACGCATTGGCGCTGATTCCGCACATGCTGGAGGCGTTCATGGCAAGGGATCGCGGGTTCAACGCTCATTCGTCCAAAAAACCTGCTGCGTCTCTAGCTGTGGCGAAACCGCTATCGTGACTCGATAGTGGCGCCTGGTCACAAGCGCCTCTATCGGCGATTGCGTCGCTTCGACGACTGGGATGCCTTTGCCTTCCGTTTGTCCTTTTTCCTGTCCCGTTTCGGCGATTGCGTCGACGACCTTCCCGGCTCCGAGAGCGGACGCAGGGAAGGAAATTCTGTCGCATAGCCGTTGTGGGTTGTCAGTCCACTGCCGAGTATTCCGAACTCCCTCCGGAATTTCTCGACCTCTGCTCTTTGCTCAGATGTGTATTCATCGCACGTGAATACGATGACGTCTTCGGACGACATGTCATAGTCTTTGGCGGGATGATCGAGGCCGAGGCCGATGAATGTGTTGGCCTTCGGGAACTTGAGCTTGGCGCTGCGACAGTACAGATACAGCATTGCCACCCGGGCCCTTCTGTATTCGTCGTCGGTCTCGGTCTGGAGTTTGGGTGTGACGAGAAAGATGTAGACGAGGTCCGGCTGCTCGTGCGTTGTGAACAGGCGTGCCCGCCGCTTCTTGGGCTCCTTGGCGGCTGCGGCCAGCATCTCGACCAGCGCCTCGGTGAGGAGGTGACGGCGAAATCGCGGTTCGGCTGCCATCAGCCGCAATCCCTGCTCTGTCTCGTGGTTGGGCTGATTGACCTCCTTGTGAACGAGCCTCGGGTCGCCCAATCGAATGAGCCGTTCGAGCATCTCGTCCCATGCGCGGCTGCGTTCGTCCTGAAGTTTCTTTTCCACATATTCGGGCCGCTTCTTGAGGCCGGAGTAGTGCGAATCGTCATACATGACGAGGTCAGGTCTCTCGGGGCCGATGCCGTCGGGCAGAAAGTCGTGTTCGCTATCGTCCCCCTGTGAAATATAGACCGCCATCAACTGCTCTTCACCGGTGGCCATCACCGTCATCGACGCATCGCTTAAGAAAGCCTCTCTTGCGACAAGGTACTGCACGAAGTCAGTGATGGTGTCGACCTCATCCATCACCACTTCCAGAGAGAACTCGTCGAGCACGTGCACGAAGTGCTTGGAGCGGTCCAGCACTCCGATGGTGAACGCAGCCTGCTCGTGGGTGCGGCCTTCGATGCTGCTGTTGATCTGGAGAGTGCCAAGGCCGTCAGCGAATGCCTTCAAGCAAGCTTGCCGGCTACCGCGCGTCACCGCGACCAAGTGGTAGCGCGCACGCTCGGCAGCCGGCAGCACTATTGGCAACGGCCGCTTGCAAGCAGCGTCCAGAAAGATGCGGTCGGGGCAGCGCCTAAGCCAGCTCATGGCGCCATGCAACTGCTTCGCTGATTCGGTCACGGCGCGCTTGAACCACCGCGGCCAGGCGATCTTCAGGTCCTTGTCTTCCTGGAACGCGATGTGCTTGTCGGAGAAAATGATGACGTCATCGCCAAAAACCACGAGCACGTCGGCAAATTCTTTAGCACTGCCCTTGCCTTCATGCATGTCCTGTGCCGTATGCAGGTTCGCGTGCGCCCAGAGACTGAGGAATGATTTGCGGCACAAGCGCATCAGGAGCCGCTCGGACTCATTGACACCCTCGGCACTCGAAAGGTCGAACACGCCGGGGAAAGGAGGAGGGCTGCGATCGTTCTCTAGTGGCATGGGCGTCATCATGCCGGCATCTTCCTGGACACCAATGCGAAGCACGACAAAATCGGCCGACGTGCACATAGGAGCAGGAGATGAAGCGCAGCGAACTGTATGTGAAGGTCTGGGCGAAGCCGATGACTCAGTTGGCGGCCGAACTGGGCATTTCGGATGTAGGCTTGGCCAAGGCCTGCCGCCGTCATGCGGTGCCAGCCCCGCCTCGGGGCTATTGGGCCAAGCTCAAGGCGGGCCAAAAACCTGCGCAAACCCCGTTGCCCACGCCTGAGCTGGACGTTGTCGTGCATTTCGCGACGAACGATCCGGAGGAGCGAGAGCGACAGAAAGTCATGGAGCGCAAGCGCGCCGAAACGCTGAAGGAAGATGCCGCTGCCGCGGTGGTGAATGTCGCCGCCCAGTTTTCTGAGGTTCTGGATGATGCGCACCCGCTGGTCAAATCAACCCAGCGGTATTGCGACCGCATCCCCAAGCTGATCGTGCAGTACAAGCGTCGAGGCGTTAGCGCGTGGAGCTCGACGAAACAGGAGGACCGCCCGCCAAGCGACAACCATGGCAGATACAGCCTTCTTCATCACGGATTGCTGGACATCACGGCTTCGTTGGAAGCGATGGACTGGGTGCTGCGGTTTCACGCCTCGATCTTTCGAGGCCTTGTGGCTGGAGGCATGGCGATCGCCCGCCGTGAAGCGCCGACGGGGCGTCCGATCGGCCGATCTGAAGGTCCGGCCATCGAGGCTCGATTCAAGGGCGAGACTTTCACCATTCAATTCATCCCAGGGCTATCGGCGGGTCTACTTGGACTCTGACGAACTTGCGGAGAAGAGAAAAGAACACTCCTGGGCGCGCGACTACGAGAATCGACCTTCCGAAAAGCTCTCCTTCAGCATCTCGGGGACCGAATACCGTGCGAGCAAGACATGGCAAGGCACGCAAGAGAAGCTTCAGGGTCAGGTTGACGAGATCGTGCGGACCGCCTTCCAGTTGGTGCCACTGCAGGTGGAGTTGCGAAAGGAGCGTGAGGCCGCAGCCGCGGTTGCCAGGCGAGAGGAAGAGGCCCGCGCGTTGGAGCGCCGGCTGAAGGGGGCAGGTCAGAGCAGCTCAAGCAAGCGTTCCTTATGATGGAGGCTGACGAGCGTGTTCGGCGCCTGAAGGACTTTCTGGCGCAACTCGAGCAGATGGCCGACGGGCTTCGACCTCCCTACGATGAGCGAGCCAAGGTCTGGGTGCAGGTGGTCGCGAAGGAACTGGCCGCCAGAAATCCGATGGAGGAGATCTTGCAGCGCTGCCTGTCTGTCCCGTCGTGGAGTACGTGGCCGCCAGACTGGTGGCCGGCGGAGCCAGATGCTCACTCTTCATCCGACGCATCAACTTGATCTAGCGGTCGCGTCGGGCCTGGATCAAGGGGGGGGCGTTGTGTGAGCTTGGCTGGAAGCGTCAGAAGACGCCGCACTTCTCGAACTCTTCTCGCAGCCGTGTCAAAACATCCGCCAGATCTATGGCTTCAAGTCGGTTCTTCCTCAAGAATGCCGCCCATTGCGTCCTCTTCGCCCCGTCGTCAGAGAAGCTATCGCTCAATCCGGTAGGAAGGCTGCTGGGCATCGCGAGTTTCCGACGCTCGAACGTGGCCGCAATGGCACGCTGCAGTTCGGTGATGTCCAGGGTCCCCTCGGTCATCAGCACCCAGAGATCGAAGTAGTCCTTCATTCGGGTATTGGCCATGCCCAGCAGGCAGACAGCATGGAACTTCTCGGCCACAACGGTGTACTTGGGATAGCTGCGCAACTGTGGGGCGGGCAAGTCATCGAGTAGCACAGGGTAGCTGACGGCTTCCGGCGCGGGAGTCACTGCATCGCCGAATCCGATGTCCACCTGCAGGGCGATGCGCGCGCCGTCCAGCGTCGCTCTCAGGTCGACCCGTACGCCGCCGTAGCCGGCTTCCTTGCGGATGACGGTCCCTTGCACCGAGGCAGCATCGAAGATGATCCCATCCTCCGCCGCGATCTGGCAGATATCATGGAAGGCTTTCACCGCCGATTCGACGTCGTCTGGACCGAACCCCAACAGATCGGCGTCGCGGGTGGGCCGATGCGGCTGGTCGTACCAGAGCGAGAACAGCAGTGCTCCCTTGAGCAGGTAGTTGGAGGCATGGGGCGAGATGGACAACCGGTACAGCAGACGCTCAAGGCCATAGTGGGTGAGCGTCAGGTTGAAGTCCTGCTTCTTGGCATCCGCATGCTGCTTCAAGCGTGCTCGGACCGAGGCTGCGATGTTGCGGCTCACGTGGTGACGCTTTCGAGGTAGGGGCGCATCACATTGGATACGCGGTCGATCGTGGCGTAGTGCCAGAGCGCGTCAACTGTCGCCTTGCGCTGTGCCAATCCCTCGCGCAACGCTTCCAGCGCCACGTCCAGGCCGATCTTGTTGCGAAACTTGAAGCAGTCGGCAATGGTCTTGGCAGCGTTGAAGACAGGGACGCTGACGCCATCGATCTGCATGGGCTCGATGCCTTCGGACAGGGCAGGGCCAGACATGCGGATGGCGCGCAGCGCAGGCTGGTCGAGCTTGGGTGTTGGTGAGTTGCGGGGGATTGCGATCCACACTTCGAACGGCGCTTGCGTGCCGATCCCATGGACGCGCAGCGCCGACAGCAGGCAGACGACGCCCTGCGGCACGCGAAGGGTTGCTTCTGCAAGAGAGCGGTGCTCGCTGAGTGTGCGCCCCGGCAGGCTGTAGACGCCCCGGGCAATTCGTTCGAGTCGGCCTGCGGCGACCAGTCTGGTGAGCGTCATCGTTGGGAGGCCGTGCTCTGCCAGATCGCGCGCGCGCAGGAGTGGCCGTTGCTTGGCCAGCGCGAGGACGGCTTGTTCGAGAGTCGCAACAGATGCCATGCTGAAGTCTGTTGCTTTTGCTAGTTACTTGTCAATAAAAGATGAAAATATGCAACGCGGCCGCCGCATTCAGTCCAGCGAAGTGGGATAATTTGCGGAAGCGACGAGGTTCCAAACCGGAATCGAATCGCTGCTACTGGTCTGGTGTACCCAGCGGCGTACCCAGGAACCAGGACAGTCAGGGAAAAGTGAGTGTTGGTGCGGGTTGCAGAGGTTTTTTCGAAGCAGTCCCAGGCCACCAAAACGCAAAGCCCCTGATCTTTCACGAGGTCAGGGGCTTTTTGCTTGGCAGCAACGGCGACCGCGGCAGAAGCGTGAACGCCGTCGACGCCGCCGCCAGCATGCCGGCGATGCAGAGCATCACCGCCTGATAAGGGTCATGGCCGTGGTGCTGTGCCCAGGCGGCCAGCAGCCCGGTCAGCCACTGCATCAGCGCCACCCCGAGGAACATCGACATGGTGTAGAGCGACAGCGCACGGCCCGTCATCTGGGCCGGGTAGGACGAGCGCACGTCGGCGTACTGGAGCACGCTGTAGCCCGACAGCAGACCCATTGCGAAGATCAGCACGACCGTGGCCGCGGCCTGGTGCAGGAACGCCATCAGCAGGAAGAAGGCCCCCATGAGCAGCGAGAAGAAGGTGATCCACCGGCGGCGGCGCTGCGCACCCGGGTCCAGGCGGCCGAAGAGCGCGGGAACGAACAGGGCGATCAGCGACAGCACCAGGGCCACGTTGCCACTCTCGACCAGCGAGAAACCGAACCGGCCCATCAGCAGCGGCCCCAGCCACAGGCCGCGCAGCGTCAGGAAGGCGGCATAGCAGCACATGCCGAGGATCAGGATGCCCCAGGTGTGCGGCATGCGGAACAGGTCTGCGAACCGGCTCGCCGCCTGCCCCCAGGATTCTTTCGGCCGGTCGTTGGCGTGGGATTGCGGCAGTTCCGGTTCATGCACGCGCAGGTAGATCAGCAGCCAGGACAGCAGCGAGAGCGCCGCCAGCACCCCGAATCCCAGCCGCCAGCCGCCGTGCTGCACGAGCCAGGCCAGGGGCGTGCCCGTGAAGATCAGGCCCAGGCCGCCCACGCCCATGCCCACGCCCGAGAAGAACGCGAAACGCTGGGCCGGAAAGTGCCGGGAAATGAAGACGGTGCAGGCCAGGAACGCCGGCGAGCAGCCCACGCCGATCAGCAGTTGCCCCAGCATCAGCCAGCCGTAGCTCGGCGCAGCGGCGGACACCGCCGCGCCGATCACCGCCAGGGGGAAGGCCACCAGCACCGTGCGGCGCAGGCCGTACAGGTCCATGCCGATGCCCATGAGCAGCTGGGCCACGCCGAACGACAGGCCGAACAGGCCGGCGAACGCACCCAGCGAATCGGGCGAGATGCCGAAGTCGGCCTGCAGGCCCGTGGCGATGATGCTCGTTACCGTGCGGAAGGCCTGGCTCAGCGCGAAGCCCGACAGCAGGCACAGGAACATGGCCCACAGGGCGCGGGAGGGCGGAGCGGGGTCTGCCGCAGGCTCTGCAGGACGGGTGGAGGGGGCGGGCACGGCGAAGGGGGATGGGCGGACGGCGGTGGAGGCGGGCCGGCCTCCTTGAGTGGGATTCTCGCCGGCTTGTGCAGGGTTTGCAGGCCGGCGGAAAAGCCCGAGCCCAGCGAATCCGCGCCCGGTTGGCGGTCACGGTGCGGACATGCGTGGGACCGCCATCGAACATTCATTCATGGTGCTCCATCCTGGCTGGCCAATCGGTGCGCAGCATTCTGCAAGCCGTCCAGGATGCTGCCAGCCAACTGCTCGGGAAATTCCATAGGCAGTTTTGCCCGCACCGCCGCGATCACCTGGGGCGTGCGCGCGGCCAGGTCATCGAGGATGAACGCAACCTCCCGGCCGTCGTCTGTCACGATGCCATGGCGGGCTCCCAGGGCCAGCCAGTTCCGGCGCAGGATGTCGCGCATCTTCCAGTGCGCATTCTTCGAGCGCACCGCCATGGCCATCCGGGCCTTGAACGGTGAGAGCTTTCCGGGCCCCTCACCGAGCACCGGCCAGGCCGACAGCACGTCGTAGAGCGGGGTGAGCTGGTACCGCCCGCCAGGCCTCTGGTGCAGGCTGAAATTCTTGGCGTGGCCGTCCGTGGCGCAGAGCATCCAGAACAGCACCTGCGCCTGGAAGAAGGTTCGGCGGTCATGCTCTCGCGTCACCGAACCTGCCAGTAGGTCCAGGATGCGGTCCATGCCCGGGCCGCCATCGGCTTCGTACCTGGCATCGGGATGCGTGCCGGTGGCCTGGCACATGTCCTCCTGGGGAAGCCGGACGAGGCGGCGATCGCCCGCAGGGCTGTTCCACCATGCCCGGTCGAAGCGTTCGACCGCCAGGGCCTTCATGTCCTCGAACTGCAGGAGTTCACACACCGCCACGGGCAGACCGAATTCGCGCAGGATCAGCGAGCACAGCCACTCGTTCTCGACGGAGTCGCGCATGTCGATCCTCAGGCCACCGATCAGTCCCAGGGGCAGTTTGAGGATGTGCGTGGTCGGCGTGCTTGCGCGGGGCAGGTGCCATTGCCCGTCGTGGTGGAGCAGTGCGGTCTTTTCCTGGGCCCCTGCGATGGAGATCCGGAAACCGTCGTCGCTGCCCACCATGCCCAGGATGTTCGTGGCCGTGGTGCCGCGCAAGATCTGCGCGACCTGTGATTCGCTCAGGGGCTCTGCCCGCAGGGGGACGATGCCCGCCGAGGCTCGGCCCGCAGGCAGGATTTCCAGCGCACCCACGCAATCGCGGCCGACCTCTGCCAACAGGTCGAAAGCGTCGGTGGTGCCGGTCCGGTAGCGCCGGGCGATCCGCTCGCGGATGTCCCTGCTGTCGGGCAGCAGATTCTCGAAGTAGGTACGGACCTGGGGGCCGCGATGCGGCGCATTGCCCGGGGTGAAAGGCAGGGACAGAGACAGCGCTCGCCCTTGCTCCGACCGGGTCCACGCGGTGTCGTACTGCAGGGTGTCAGGCGCGTTCGGAGACAGGTGCCAGGTGCCGACGAATGCACCGTTCATCCAGAGATCCAGAGAGCGCTTGTGCGAACGGCGACCCATGGCGTTCACCAATTCGGGGTGTCGTCCACCACCTGCCGCGACTCCGGACTCGGGGACGGTGCGGAATTGTCGAGCACCATCTCCACGCCCAAAACGCTCAATAGCTGCAACAACCGTGCTGCACCCATGTTCCCGGCATTGCGCTCCAGTGCGGAATACGTTTGCTGAGTGACACCCAGGCGCAAGGCCACATCGCTTTGCGTCAGCCCACTCTGCTTGCGGAAGGCCTGGAGCAGGGCGGGCAACTGATCTGCCGTGCGTACCGTGAATCCGGGCATACAAACCCTAGGCTGTATTTAGAATTTACATATTATAAGCAGTAAACTGGAATTACAGCTTTTGACCTGTAAATTGCTTTTCTTTCAGGGACGCCCGTGCACGGCACGGCACCGTCATTCCGAGGCCGATTTGTCCTCCTCCTCGCCCCGGATCTCCCCCGCGTTGAACGCCTGCCGGTACCGTGCCGCCGCCGGATACGCCGCGCGGCGCACGCGCATGATCGAGCCCAGGGGGCGGTGCGCGGCCAGGCCGCGCCAGGGGCTGAAGGACAGGCGGTCGTCTTCCTGCGGGCCGTGCTCCGGGTCCCAGGTTGCCTGGGCGGGCACATGGACGCGCGCGACGGCCACGTAGGGTGACAGGTCCTGCGGCCATTCCACGGAGGCGTCCTCCAGCGGCATCTTCTCGATGTCCACGCACAGTTGCACGCGCAGCTCCCAGGTGCCGCCGTGGGTGCGCAGGGTGCCCGACACCGCATCGCGCAGTGCGTGCGGGCTGGCGGAGAGGTCCATGGGCGCTTCCTTGAGGGCCGCGATCTCCGGCGATACGGGGGCCAGGCAGAGTTTGGCCATGTAGGGGCCGAACAGCAGCGGCACCTGCGTGAAATAGGTTTCCCCCAGCGGATGGGTGGCCGGGTGCCCGCCCATGGCCTTGAGGGTCGCGCTTTCGCCGCCGGCCTGCTCGACGAGGCTCTCCAGCCCGCGCAGCGCGGCCGAGAGGATCTTCTTGGCCTGCGGTGCCTTGTCGGTGGTGGCGGCCAGGAGTTTGAGGCTGCGCAGGAACTGCTTCGCCGTGGCCGCGGTGAAGACAGGCCCGTTGACCATGAGGAAGTCCTGCTCGGCGAGGCCGTCGGCCGGATCCAGCCGGGGGCCGTCCGCGCCCAGCACCTTGAGCGCCAGGCCGCGCGGCGTGGATACGCCGTCGTCCAGCAGGTCGCCCGGCGTGCTGGAGATGCGCATCACGACATCGTGCGTGCCGGGCCGTGCGAACAGGCCCTGCGCGAGCGGCGGCAGCAGGGGCAGCACTTCCAGGGTGCCGTGCAGGATGCCGTGGGACTTGGCGTGCACGCTGCGGTAGGCACGGCCTTCGTCCCGGGCGACGGTCTCGCTGATGCGGCGCATGGCCGCCAGCAGTTCCGCGTTGGTCTGCGCCTCGTCCTCTTCGGGCACCTCGTAGTCCGGGCGGTAGGGCAGGGGATGAGACGGCGGCGGCGTGGGGGTGGATTGGGGCATGGCGGCCTCGCGGAAAAGGTGTGGGGAAGAAACGTTGGGTTCAGGCGTGGGCCGGAGGCATGAGGGCGCTCGCCGGTGCCTGCTCGACGCGGACCGGAATGCACTTGGATGCGGGAACGTGGCTCTTGTCCGCGTGGTGGCCCAGCGGCACGAGCAGGTTGCATTCCGGGAAGTAGCCCGCCACGGAGCCGGCCGGCAGGTCGAAGGGCACGGCCTGGAGGCCCGAGAGCCGGCGCGAATGCCCGTCGTCCACGGCGGTCGTCACGTGCACGGCGTCGCCCTGCGCGAGGCCGCGGCGGGCCATGTCGTCAGGGTGCATCAGCAGCACGTTGCGCGTGCCATGGATGTTGCGGAAGCGGTCATCCAGGCTGTAGACGGTGGTGTTGAACTGGTCCTCGCTGCGCAGGGTCATGAGGTTCAGTACGTCGGCCTCCTGCTCCGCGCCGGCATCGGCAGGGGGCACCACGAAGCAGGCCTTGCCGCCGGGGGTCTTCCAGTTCCGCTCACGGGCGGCGTTGGGCTTGGGCAGTCCCCCGGGCTCGCGCAACCGGTGGTGGAAGTTCCGGAAGATGTCCGGCCAGGTGGCTTCGATGGCGGTGCGCACGAGCGTGTAGTCGCCCGTCCAGGCCTCCCAGGGAACGTGGGGATTCCCGGGCAGCGTGGCCCGGGCGATGCCCGCGACGATCGCCGCCTCGGAGCGCAGCGTGGGCGCGGCGGGGTCGGCGACGCCGCGCGACGGGTGGATCACGCCCATGGAATCCTCGATCGACACCGTCTGCGGACCGGTCGCCTGCGTGTCCACCTCGATGCGGCCGAGGCAGGGAAGCAGGTAGGTGTCCTGTGCGGGAACGACGTGGGTGTGGTTGAGGCGCGTGGCCACGTGCACGGCGAGCCGCAGGCGGCCCCAGTCCGCTTCCAGCCGGCGCGTGTCGGGCACGGCGCGCACGAAGTTGCCGCCCAGGCCGATGAAGGCGCGCACCGAGCCGTTGATGATGCCCTCGCAGGTCGCGATCGTGTCGCGGCCCTTGTGGCGCGGGGGCTCGAAGCGGTAGAGCCCGGCGAGGCGGTCCAGGGGCGCGAGTTCGGGCTTTTCCGTGATGCCGACGGTGCGCTGGCCCTGCACGTTGGAGTGGCCGCGCACCGGGCAGATGCCCGCGCCCGGCTTGCCGATGTTGCCGCGCAGCAGCAGCAGGTTGCTGACCATCTGCACGTTGGCGACGCCGTGGCGGTGCTGGGTCAGGCCCATGCCGTACACGGCGATCACCGTGCCGGCCTGCGCATAGGTCTGCGCGGCCTGCGAGAGCGCGGCGCGCGAGAGGCCGCTGTCCCGTTCGATGTCGTCCCAGCGGCTCGCGCGCATCGCGGCGGCGAACGCGTCGATGCCCTGCGTGTGCTGCGCGATGAAGTCCGCATCCAGCACCCGGATGGCACCGTGCATCTGCGCCTCGTCGTCGGCCTCGATGAGCCATTTGCACAGGCCCGTGAGGGCGGCGAGGTCGCCCCCGTTGCGCACCTGCAGGTACTGGGTGCTGATCGCCGTGTCCTTCGGCGTGAGCATGTCCACGGGCGACTGCGGGTTGGCGAAATGCAGGAGCCCTGGCTCCTTGATCGGGTTGAACGTCACCACGGGCATGCCGCGCTCGCGCGCTTCCTGCAGCGGATGGAGCATGCGCGGGCTGTTGGTGCCCACGTTCTGGCCGAAGAAGAAGATGGCCCCGGCGTGCCCGAAATCCTCCAGCCGCACGGTGCCCACCGGCACGCCGATGGTTTCCGGCAGCGCCACCGAGGTGCTCTCGTGGCACATGTTGGAGCTGTCGGGCAGGTTGTTGTTGCCGTACAGCCGGGCCAGCAACTGGTACATGTAGCTGGTTTCGAGCGAGGCGTGTCCGGAGGCGTAGAAGATGGCCGTGTCCGGGTCTTCGGCGCGCAGTTCCTTCAGCGCACGGCCGATGCCGGCGAAGGCTTCGTCCCAGGTCACGGCGACGTACCGGTCCTGCGCGGCGTCGTAGCGCAGCGGCTCGGTCAGGCGGCCTGCGCTTTCGAGGTCGAGGTCGGACCACTGCCGCAGTTCAGACAGCGTGTGGCGTGCGAAGAAGTCCGGGCCTGCGCGCTTGTCCGTGAGCTCCCACGCCGTCGCCTTGGCACCGTTGTCGCAGAACTCCGCGGCACGCGGCCTGGCCGGTTTGCCCCAGGCGCATCCTGTGCAGGCGAAGCCGTCGGCCTTGTTCTGGTGCCGCAGGGCATTGAGCGTGGTGAGCGGTGCGCCTTCCTTGAGGACGCTGACGGCGACGGCCTTCATCGACCCCCAGCCGCCAGCGGCGTGCGGATAGGGCGGTATGGGATCGGTAGGGGAGACGGCACGGGAACTCATCGCGCCTCCCTGGCCGGAGCACTGCCCGCCGTGTGGCGGACAAAAAGGGAGGAGGCGTGATGGAGGCGCATGCGGGCCACGGCGGTGTGAAGGGGTGCTCCACTGTGCGCGTGGCGGTCCGGCCGCAGGCGTCAGCCGGACCGTGGCGGCGGAGTAGGAGGCCATGCCGAGCTCGGCAGGGGCCCCACCGGAAACCGTTGCGTCGTTCTGTACGCGCCCGGCCCGGATGGCCTCAGCGCGGCAGGGCGATGCGCAGCACGTCGAAAGGCAGCTGCGGAGGCGGCGCCTTCTGCCTGTCGAGCTGCCCGTTCACCACCAGCAGTGCGGAGCCGTGCAGGGCGGCCGTGGTCGGGTACTTCAGCCGCGGATCACGCAGGCGTTGCACGATGCGGCCGCTGCCCCAGTCGCTGGTGAGGGCGACACGCACCAGTTCGTTGTTCGCGTTGCGCATGACGTAGAGATCGCCGGGGCCTGCGAGCACGAGCCCGTCCCCGTTGCGCAGGTCGCCGCCTTCGAGGCGGACTTCGGCCACGTCGCGCGTGCCGGTATCGATGCGCCAGAGCTGGCCGGTCGCATGCTGCACGGCGAGCAGGCGGTGGCCGTCCGCGGAGGCCACGATGCCGTTCAGGTTCATCTGGTTCGGCTGGTAGCGGATCGGCGTGTTGCGCAGATCGAGCCATGGTTCCAGCGCGGCGGGCGCACCGGGTGCCGTGGCGATGCGCCAGAGCACGGGCCGGAAGGAGTCGGTGACGTACGCATGCTGGGGCGCGAGCGCGATGTCGTTGAGGAACGCCTGTCCGTCCTTCGGCCCTTCGATGACGGCGAGCGTCGCGGCGCTCTGCAGGTCCACCACGGCCACGGTGTCGGTGGCGCCGCCCGCCACCCACAGGCGGCCATTGCCGTCCACCTTCATGCCCAGGGCGGCCTGGCGGCCCGGCGAGCCGCCGAGCTGGAAGCGCTCGGCCTTCTGCGTGCCCCGTGCGATGCGGTAGAGGTGGCCTTCGGTGCTGGAGCCGACATAGGCGATGCCCGTGCGCGGATCGACGGCGATGCCTTCGGGATAGGCGTTGGCGCCTTCGAGGGTGGCGCGTCCCTGCACCATGCTGGGCGCGGCCGGCTCGATCAGGCCGCAGGCCAGGCGGCTGCCGGAGTTGCCGGCCGGGTCGCTGGCGTAGTCGTCCTGCTTCTCGTGGACGATGAGGGTGCGCCCGAGCACCGAGGTCTTGCCCGCGAGCAGGGTCACGTGCGGGTTGGTGAACCGCAGCGATCCCCTGCCGTCTGCGCCCACCTGGATGTTGGGCGCCTCGCCCGCGTGCGCCTCGTACGGCGACTGGCCCGGGCGGCCGTGGTTGCGCGTCGTGTAGGGATCGAAATGGCCGCCCGCGGCACCGAAATCGACGACGCGCCCCGTGGCGGCATCGGGCCCGGGAGCGCACTCGCCGTTCGCGTGGATGTGGAAACCGTGCAGGCCCGGGGCCATGTCCTGCACCTCGATCGCGATCTCCACGCCGCCGCCCTGCGGCAGTTGCGTGAGCAGGGCACGGCCGGCCGGGGCGCCTGCGGCGGTTTTCAACGCCACGACGGCCGAGGTCGCATCGGGCGCGCCCATGTCGGTCGCCGTGCCGTCGCTGCCGGGGATGCCGATGGCGTTCTGCGCGGTGGGCATGTCGTAGTTCTGCAGGGCGGCGCAGCCACCGAGCAGCAGGGCGGCGGCGCCCGTGGCGCAGGCACCGGCGAGGGAGGAGAGGCGGAAGGGATGGTTCATGGCGGCACGCAGGGAATGTGGGGAAGGAGCGAAGTCCGCCGGTCAGCGGTTGCCGTGGCTGATGCGGTAGATCACGCCGTTCTGGTCCTCGGCGAGCAGCAGGGCGCCGTCGCGCGCCTGGGCGAGGCCTGCGAGGCGGCCGAACTGCGCGGGCCGGCGGGCCTTGTCCTGCTCCGCGGGCGCTGCAGCGGGGCCGGGCTGCGATGCCACCGCGGCGGGCGTGGACATGAGCCAGCCCGTGGCGAATTCCTCCGTGCCGGTGGGGCGGCCGTCGGCGTCGAAGCGCACCCGCACCACGTTGTAGCCGCTGGGCTGCGAGCGGTTCCACGAGCCGCGGAAGGCGACGAAGGCATCGCCGCGGTACTGCTGCGGGAACTGCTCGCCCGTGTAGAAGACGAAGCCGATCGGCGCGGCATGGGCGGTGTACTGCAGCAGCGGTGCTTCGGTCGTGGGGCAGAAATCCGCCTTGGTGGTGTTCGGCGGTTCGTTGACCTGGAACTTCGTCACCTGCCGGTCGCCCCAGCAGTAGGGCCAGCCGTAGTGCTTGTTGGGGAGGATGGCATTGAGTTCTTCGGGCGGCGTGTCGTCGCCCTGGAAGTCGGAGCCGTGGTCGAAGCCGTAGAGCACGCCGGTGCGCGGATGCCAGCCGAAGCCGATGGTGTTGCGCAGCCCCTGCGCCACCACTTCGCGGCCCGAGCCGTCCGGGCGCATGCGCAGCATCGTGGCCGATTCCCCGTTGGTCTCGCGGCAGTTGTTGCAGGTGGAGCCCACGGTGAGGTACAGCCAGCCGTCGGGCCCGAAGGCGATGGTGCGGTTGGGGTGCTGGCCGGCATCGGGCAGGTCGTCGGCGAGGATGCGCGGGGCCGAGAGCGTGCCGTCCGGCTGCACGTCGGCCACCATGAGCTTCTTGTCGGTCACGAGGTACAGCTTGCCGTCACGCAGCGCAAGGCCGTGTGCGTACTTCGCGTTCTGCAGCACCACCTTCTGCTGGTCCGCGCGGCCGTCGCCATCGCTGTCGCGCAGCCACAGCACGTCGCCCTGCTCGCGGCGGCTGGCGTACACGTCGCCATTGGGCGCGACGGCCAGCCAGCGCACGTTGTTCAGGTCCCTGGCGAACACCGACACCTTGAAGCCGGCGGGCACGCGCAGCTGCCCGAGCAGCGACTCATCGAAGCGCACGGGCGTGGGTTCGAGCACGCCGCCCGTCACGGGGGTGGGGCCATCGCCGGGCGGGAGCTGCGCCTGCGCGGCGAGGCTGCAGGCGGCGAGGGACAACAGGGTGGCGGCGGCACGGAGCGGGAATGCAGGGAAGGGCATGGATCGGCTCGCTGGTGGGCCCAACGATGGGTGGGCGGGTGGAATGCGGGTGTCGGTGGCCCACGCATTCTTCGAGTCCCGTTCGCTGCAAGTCGGTCGGCCAGGAGCCTTCCGCTGTGTAGGAGTGGCTGCGTTGAAACCGCGTTTTCGTAACAGCGATCAACGGCTGGCCTGAAGCGACAGCCTGTCAGTGGTCTGCCGCTGCAGGGCTGGATGGTGCCGGTGGCTGTGAAGGGGGTGGCGCGGGAGGGAGGTCTCCGGGCGGACGCGGCAGTTCATCGGGGACCTGGTGCAAGGGGTGGTGCGCGGGATCGGTGGCCATTGGGGTGTCTCCTGGACGTAGATATGCGGGCGGTCGTGAAGTGCCCACTCTGGAGGCGTGTCGGGCCAGGTCGCGTAGGACTGCCGCGCCCGCACCTGCATCGCTAACCTCGTGGCGCTCATGTTTGTATCTTTATTTTTCTGACGTAACTATATGAAAATATAATTACTCATCAGTGAGGCATGACTGATTGCCCTCTGAAGCAAGAAATTGGCGCAGCTCCGTCAGAGCGACGCGCCAGTCAGAGCCAATCCATCCCTGTTGAAAGTCTTCATGTACCGATTACGACTCATCGCGATGCTTTCCATCGCGCTGCTCCTTGGCGCGTGCGCGTCGCCCCTGCGGACGAGCCTGACCCCCGAGCAACGCGGCAAGGTCACCGAACTCACGGCCCATGTGGTGGTGGTGCAGGACGAAGTGATTGCCGCTGTGCAACCGTCTACGGCCGGGGCAGCCAATGGCCTTATCGGCGCCATGATCGACAGCCACATCACGAACAACCGGGTAAAGGAGTCTCAAAGCGCGCTCGGCCCTTTCTATGCCGCCATCGAGGATGTGGATTACCGCAAGGAATTCAACGAATCGATCCAGAAGGAACTTTCCGCCTATCCGATCAAGATCAGCCGGTTTACGACGACGCCCCGCTTCGTGTCGAAAGACGAACTCGCCCGGTTGCGCTCCGATCTCCAGCCGGGACAGGCGTTGCTGGTCATCCTTCCCAGATACACGTTAAGCATGGACTTCCGCACGTTCGACGTGGAGTCAATGGTTGGCATCTGGCTGCGGCCCGGCGAATCGGATTCCCAGATGCCGAGCCAGTGCGGGCAAATTCGCTATCAATCGGCGCCTGTGGGGCCTGGCGACAGGGAATCGCTCGCGCTGTGGGCGGCGCAAGGGGCGGCTCCTTTTCGCAATGCCATGCGCGAGTCCATTGCAGAAACCGTCCGGATGGTGATGCTGGACATCGACGTGGCCGCCAAAGCGCCTGATGAGAAGAATCTCCAGACTTTCCCGTTCAACCAGGGTATGGGTAAAGGGGAGATCAAGGGCCAGGTACTGAAGACGGGCAACGGCCGGGCCATCCTGCTGGGCTCCGACATGAAGCTCTACTCCTTGCCGCACAGCGGCAGCCTCGCGACGACAGCGCAGCAATGATTCCGGGAACCGACATGCATCAAATAACCAAACGGATTACCGGCCTGGCCGTTCTTCTGCTCAGCACGGCCGCTGCTGCGCAACCTGCAGTGCCTGACACCGACTCTGCATATGCCGTGAAGATGACATACGACCCGAGCGAGAGCGAGGCGGGCACCATGTCGTCCTTTCAGGCCAGCCCTTGTGTCCTGCACATCGCACCTGCTTCAGATGCCCGGCAAAACAAGGAAACCATAGGGCAGTCGTTCAGCGGCCCACTTCTGGCGGAAGGCGTCAGCCCGTGGATGACCGAGGGACTCAAGCAACTCAAAGCCTTCGGTTACACCATCGGGAGCACGCCGCCGGACGGCGCTCCTGCAGCAGATGGCCTGACTGTGCGGACTACCTTGACGCGGGCATACACCTGGCATGTCGGCATGAAGATTTTCAGCATGGTGGCGGTGAAGGCCGAATTTGCGGATCGCAACGGTGTGCTGCAGCAGAAGTATTACCGCGCCCATGGCGACAAGTCCAATATCTGGGGGGCGTAAGGCGAGTACGTGACGACGCTCAACTATGGTCTGAACAACCTGCTGCCTTTTCTGGCGCGGGACATGCAGTCGCTGTGCAAGGGAGAGAAGGTCGAGGGCTATACCTACGCCGGACCTGACGGGCTGCCAAAATAAGCGAAGGGGTGCGCGGCGGGGTTGGGTGGCTCGGCAACACCGGGAGGGCAGGAGGAGGACATGCGTTACTGGTGGGTCAATCAGAACCAAACATACCGCCATGAGGTGCGGGGCGGATATCTTTGGTCGCCCAAGCGCAAGGCCAACCAGGCAAGAAATCCGTTTTACGATTTCATGCGCGAGGTGGCTCCTGGCGATGTGGTCTTTTCATTCGCGGACACCGTGATCCGAGCCATCGGCATCGCAGAATCGCATGCGTACGAGGCCCCAAAGCCGTTGGAGTTTGGGCAGACCGGAGCCTACTGGGGTCAGATCGGCTGGCGCTTGGATGTGCATTTCCATCCCCTTCGGGCGCCTATGCGGCCCGCCTCCCACATGGCGGTGCTGGCACCACTGCTACCGGAGCGATACGCCCCTTTGCGGCCCAACGGAGTGGGACTGCAGAGCGTGTACCTGACGCGCCTTCCTGAGCGTCTGGCGGCGGCCTTGATCGATCTGCTCGGGGCTGAAGCCCATGACTTGGTGAAAGGCTTCCGTGTCGC
Organism: Paracidovorax cattleyae; assembly: GCF_900104515.1. Classification (GTDB taxonomy): domain Bacteria; phylum Pseudomonadota; class Gammaproteobacteria; order Burkholderiales; family Burkholderiaceae_C; genus Paracidovorax; species Paracidovorax cattleyae. The sequence goes on along the minus strand of NZ_FNJL01000021.1, from coordinate 63,905 downwards.
AGACAGACCTCAAACTATCGTCTCTGCGGTGGGGCTTGTCCAATGGGAAGAGCACGAGCTTCAACGCGTCCAGACCGACGCCAGCTTGTCCGAGACAGACCGCCAAGCCCTGGTGCTGGCGCGCAGAGGACAAGGCGTCTTCAAGGGGCGTGTCATGGCTATAGAGCGAGCTTGCCGGATCACGGGTGTGACAAGGGAAGAGCACCTGCGAGCCAGTCACTGCAAACCCTGGCGAGATGCCACAAACGAAGAGCGGCTCGATGGTGAAAATGGTCTGCTTCTCACCCCAAGCATGGATCATCTGTTCGACCGTGGGTTCATTGCGTTCGACGACGATGGGCAGGTGATCTTCTCTCCGGTCGCGGATCAGGATTCGCTGGTCCGCATGGGGCTTGATCCCCGGCGGCCTTGGAATGTCGGTGCCTTTTCAAGCGGGCAGAAGCGCTTCCTCGAATTCCATCGCGAGAATGTGTTGCTGCGCTCCAGCTTTTTGGAGCATCTATGAAATGGCCTGGGGCTCTCGGTGTGGCGCGGCAACGCATGACCAGCAAAGCCTTTGGTTCTTATGGACCAGGGGCTTTTTGCTTGGTGGGTGCAGCTCGGCGCGGCCTCGGGGGATCATGAGCGGGCCACACGCCTGCGATCAAAAGAGGTTGGCAGCTTCCAAGAGGCTGGCCCCGCATGCCTTTCGCAATCGAGGTTCAGATGTGCTCGGGAAGCCCCGGCAGCACCACCATCACCAAGAGCCCTTCCTGGGTCGGATGGTGACGCTCCGTCCGGAGGGTGATGAGACGTCAACGATCGGGGCTTTATTCGTGGACTGCCTGGCTGGCTTGCGGGGTTTGTTGGCCGAAGCCGTGAAGGACAAGGGAGCCGCATCCGATTGGCTTGCGGTGGCTTCGAGCGTGTGGTCATCCCTCAACACCAGGGATGCGCGCAATGCGGAGAGCACCTTCATCAACTGTTCGACGCTCACGACGCCCGGGTTGCCTTCGATCTCTGCGACACGGGCCTGCCCTACGCCCAGCATCTGTCCGAGGGCGGCCTGGGTGAGGCCGCGCGCCTTCCGGAGTGCTCGCAGATGCTCGCGGAGCTGGCTGGTCAGGTGGAGGGGATAGTCCATGTGGTTTTATCGGCAAAGGCCAATATATATGCCAAAGCCAATTTTTTCAAGATACTGGCTTTGGCATATTTTTGCGGTGTATCGGGCATTATCGCAGGAGTCACAACCCTTCCAAGTCATGCGTGGTGGCCCGCACTGGCTACGCTGGGGATTTGATTTGCATTGGTTTTGGATCTCTATGATGGATGCTTTTTGTTTGGGTTGATAGGAGAGAGGGAATGGTAAGTTTCAAATCAAGCCAGCCGAAGCGGAGTTTTCGCTGGAAAGAGCGACTGGAAGGAAAAAAACAAAAGGAACCGCTTGCAATCAGCCGCCTGCGGAGAATTGAATCCATGATGAGTGGGTTGCCGTGGAAGTGGGTGGGTGCGCTACTCTTTGCCATTGGCTGCTTGCCATTGTTTGGCTACCTCGTTGTCATTGACTACATTCCCCCGAACCTCCTTGGTATCATTGGGTTGGCGAGCATCGCCTCCATCTGGCTTTTGCTGCTCTGGCTCGGTACGACAGTCGTGATGTTCGGGGTCACGGTTGCGGCATTTTTGTATGAAATCAAAAAGCTGGACTGGCGAACTACCGTTCTGGGGCAGCTTGGCCCCTTGTGCGTGATGATATGTTGGCTCTTTGGGCCGCAAGGGCTGTGGGTGCGCATCCTGTTTCCTATCTGCGCAATTGGGTCAAGCTTTATAACTCTTGTGAGACTGGGGGGTGGGAACCCCGAAAAGAGCAAATGGGAGACCTTCCTCGCATTCGCAGCATTGCTTCTTGGCGGTACGCTGGTATCTCTTGCCGTGTTGTTGGTCGTGACACATTCATCAATGCTCGGGTATCGCGGCAGTTCTAATGGCTGGTGGACGCTTGTATCGTGGGGTGGCGCAATCGCTGTGTTGATTTGTGCGAACGCGGCTTCGATGCATGTTCAAGCGGCACCACTGGCCATTTGGACTTTTTGCTTTGTCTGTTCGGGGTTGATGGTGCTAATTTTAGGTGGGCCAAGTTATGTGACGGCGGCGGTCGCTGCGAGGGTGGGGTTGCGATTGCCTGGAATCGCTGAAGTGATGGTTCCGATGAATACTTGCCTGTCGGCAATGGCTGTGACAGAGCGAAAGTGGAAGCTCGCAGAGAAAGGGCCAGTGCCTCCGTGCGAAGCCGCATCGAACACACTGCTGGTTGAGGTTCAACTGCGATGGGGCGATCGCTGGTTGGTTGCAATGAAATCCATCAACGGAATGCGATTGCCTGAGCCCAGCATCAGGATGACGATCCCCGACAAAGACACGGAATTGATTCTTCGCTGAGTTGCGTAAGGTGCTGTCGCTCAAGACGGCAGGGCGTGTCCCTCTTGGCCTTTCCGCAATTCCTCCGCCCTGCGGCGAATGGCCTCGCTCTCCTCCGGCCGCATTGTCTCCAGCCGCGCCAGCTGTGCCTCCATGCGTGGCACGCCTGCCAGCAGCTCCCGGTGCCGCAGCAGGAAGTCCCAGTAGAGCGTGGTGAAGGGGCAGGCCGTGTCGCCCAGGATGGCATCCGGGTCGTGGCGGCAGGTGGTGCAGGGGCCACCCATGCGCTGGATGTACTTGCCCGTGGCGATGTAGGGCTTGCTGGCCATCAGGCCGCCGTCGGCGTATTGGGACATGCCGAGGGTGTTGGGCAGTTCCACCCACTCGACGGCATCGACATAGACCGCGAGGTACCACGCATGCACGGCCTGGGGCCGCACGCCCAGCAGCAGGGCGAAGAGGCCCGTCACCATGAGGCGCTGGATGTGGTGGGCGTAGCCGTGGTCCAGCGTCTGCCGGATGGCCTGGCGCAGGCAGGCGAAGGGGGTGTCGCCGGTCCAGTACCAGGCGGGCAGGGGCGCATCGGCACCGAGTGCGTTGCGGTCCAGGTAGGACGGCATTTCGGTCCAGTAGATGCCACGCACGTATTCGCGCCAGCCCAGGATCTGGCGTATGAAGCCTTCGGCGCTGGCCAGCGGTACTTTGCCGCTTCGGTAGGCGGCCTCGGTCGCCGCGACCACCTCGCGCGGATGGATCAGCTTCAGGTTGAGCGCCGCGGACAGGTGGGAGTGGTAGAGCCAGGGCTCGCCCGGCCACATGGCGTCCTGGAAGGGGCCGAACGCCGGCAGCCGGTGGTCCACGAAGTCTGCGAGCGCATGCAGGGCCTGCGCGCGGGTGACCGGCCAGGCGAAGTCCTCCAGGAGGCCCGGGTGGTCGCCGAAGCGCCGTGAGACCGCCTGCAGTACCTCGCGGGTGAGGGCGTCGGGCTCGAACCCGCAGCGCGCTGGCACCATTCCCGGCCCTTGCGGGCCGAAGGGGCGCCGGTTGTCCTTGTCGTAGTTCCACGCACCGCCTTCGGGCCGGTCTCCGTCCATGAGCACGCCGTGCCGGCGGCGCATGGCCCGGTAGAACGTTTCCAGGCGCAGCGGCCGTCCGCCCAGTTGGCGCCGGAAGTCGGCGAACTCGCGCACGGTGGCGAAGAAGTGGCGGTCGGGGCGGGTGTCCAGGGGCAGCGTGGCATCGGCCGCGACGGCGGACAGTGCCTTCCAGACGCGCCAGTCCCCGGGGGCAGTCATCACGAGGCGCTGCGGCCGGTGCGTGCGGATCGCCGCGCGCAGCGCATCGGCCAGCGTGCGGCACGGTGCTCCGCGGTCGTCGTCCAGGTGCCGATAGTCCAGGGGGCGACCCATTGCCCGCAGTGCCTGCGCGAAATGCCGCATGGCGGCGAGGAAGAGGGCGATGAGCGGCCGGGAGGACCAGACGTGCGTGGATTCCTCTTCCACCTCCGCCATCCAGACGAGGTCCTGCTGTGGATCGAACCCGTCGAAGGCCGCTGCGCCCGGATCGAGCTGGTCGCCCAGAACGAGCACCAGGCTGCGCACCGGCCAGGCGGGTGTCGTCATGGCGGGCGGCGGTGATTCCATGCCCGGGAATATAGGCCGCCCGGAAGCCGCAGCGGGAACAGGGCGTTTAGGGCGCGGGTTAAGATGCCCGCAACGCTCCGGGGTGCACGCTTGTGCTGAGATCCACACCCGAGAACTTGAACCGGGTCATTCCGGCGGAAGAAGAGCTGTCACCACCATCCTCCAGCCTCCGCAGGCGCGCCGCGTGGCGTGCACGGCATGGCCGGGCGTGACCTTCGGAGCATCGTTCACAGGTCACGAAGGAAGAAGCTCCATGGACAAGGTCGCTGCGCTGGTCGCGGACATCCTCGCATTCATCGCGATGGAGGAAGAAGGCGGCTGCACCGACGCACAGTTCGACACGCTGGCTTTGCGGCTGTTCGCCCACCAGTATTCCGCCAATCCCGCCTACCGCACCTTCTGCCAGCGCCGCGGCGCCACGCTGCGCAGCGTGGAGCGCTGGAGCGACATTCCCGCGGTGCCGATCGACGCCTTCAAGGCGACGGAGCTGCGCAGCGAGCCGCCGCGGCCGGACGAGCGCGTGTTCATGACCAGCGGCACGACCCGGGGCGCGGAGGCGCGCGGGCGGCATTTCCACCCGCGGCTCGATGTGTACGACCTGTCGATGGCGCGCAATTTCCAGTGGCGCTTCATGCGCGGGGCCGGTCCCATGCCGATGGGCATCCTGTTCCCCGACGAGCATTTGATGCCGAATTCGTCGCTGGCGCACTACCTGGCGCTGGCCCGGGCCGTGTTCGGCAGCCCGGTCAGCCGGCATTTCGTGGGCGCGCACGGCATGCACGTGGTGAGCCTGTGCGCGGCGCTGGAGGCCGCGGAGCGCACCGGCACGCCGTATGCGCTGCTGGGTGCGAGCTACAGCTTCGTGCACCTGATGGAGGCGCTGCACGAGAAGGGCCGCCGCTTCCAGTTGCCGCCGGGCAGCCGCGTGCTGGACACGGGCGGCTACAAGGGCCAGTCGCGCGAGGTGCCGCCCGAGGATTTCTACGCCGGGCTCTCGTACACGCTGGGCGTGCCGCGCGAGCTGTGCATCAACATGTACGGCATGACGGAGCTGAGCACGCAGTTCTATGACGACGGCAATGCCGTGGTGCCCTCGGTCAAGTCGGGGCCGCACTGGATCCGGTCGCGGCTGGTGGACCCGGCCACGGGCCGCGACGTGCCGGCCGGCGAGCGCGGCATCCTCGTGCATTGCGACCTGGCCAACTACAACTCCGTGACCACCATCCTGACCGAGGACGTGGGGGCGTGGGCCGAAGGCGGCTTCCTGCTGCTGGGCCGGGCCGAAGGCGCGCAGGCCAAGGGCTGTTCGCTGGCGGTGCAGGACTTCATGCGGGCCACCGGGAAATGACACCCGGGGCGGCCACGACCGGCATGGCCGTGCAGCGGGTGCGGGCGGGCTACCTGCCCGGCATCGATGCGCAGGACGTGGCCTGGCAGGTGCTGCCTTTCGCCCAGGGCGCCGCCCGGCTGGAGGTGGAGGTGCCCGTGCTCACGCCCGCGCAGATGGACGCCCTGGCCCGCCGCGTGCGCGAGGCCGCTGCCCGCCATCTGCAGCCCATGGCGGTGGAGCAGGTCATTGGCGTGATCGACCGGGCCATCGCCCGCCTGCTGGACCGCAGCGATCCGGTGCGCCGGCAGGCCGAGGTGCTGCTGCCCCTGGTGAGCGGCTACGACGCCGAGATGGTGCGCCTGGGGCTCACGGGCTTTGTCAAGACCTTCCGCGCGCCGCAGCTGCGGCGCTTCGTGGCGGAGGATTTTGCCAACCCGCTGGTGCTCGACGGCTTCCAGCCTGCGCCGAAGGGCGGCGCGGTGCGTGCCTTCGGGCCGGGCCTGCTGGTGCACAGCTGGGCGGGCAATGTGCCGGCGCTGGCGCTCTGGAGCTTCGTGTGCGGCCTGCTGGTGAAGGCGGGCAGCATCGGCAAGCTGCCCAGCGCCGAACCGCTGTTCGCGGGCTGGTTCGCGCAATTGCTGGCCGAGGTGCATCCGCCGCTGGCCGACTGCTTCGCCGTGGTGTGGTGGAAGGGCGCGGGCGGTGACGACGCGGCGTCGCTCTATGCCCAGGCCGACACGGTGCTGGCCTATGGCGGCAACGATGCTCTGCATGCCATCCAGCAGCGGCTGCCCGTCACCACGCGTTTCCTGCCGCACGGGCACAAGCTGGGCTTCGGCGTCGTCTCGGCGGCCGCACTCGATGCGCTGGAGGCCCCGGCCGTGGCGCGCCGGGCCGCGTGGGACGTGATGCGCTACGACCAGCAGGGGTGCTACTCGCCGCATGTGTTCTACGTGCAGCGCGGTGGTGCCGTGTCGCCGCGCGCCTTCGCGGGCTATCTGGCGGGCGAGCTGGCGCAGCTGCACCGGCGCTTTCCGCGCCGGGCGCTGGACGTGGAAGAGTCTGCCGCCGTGGCGGACTGGCGGCAGGCGCTGGAATGGCGCGGCCTTTCTGCGGCCGGCGGTGCCGCGGCCGACGAGCTCATCGGTACGCCCGACGACCCCTGGAGCGTGGCCTATCGCGACGCCCCGCAGCCGCTCGCACCCACGGCACTGCAGCGCAGCGTGCAGGTGGTGGCCGTGGATGCGCTGGACGACGTGCCGCGTGCCATCGCCGGCCACGGGCCCTTGCTGCAGACCGCCGGCATCGCGGCCACGCCGGAAGAGTTACAGCACCTGGCGGCGCTGCTGGGGGCGGCGGGCGTCACGCGCATCAGCGCCATCGGCGCGATGAGCGTGCCCGAGGCCGGCTGGCACCACGATGGCCGTTTCAACCTGCTGGACCTGGTGCGCATGGTGGAGATCGAGCACTCCGCCGAAAGTGCGGCAGAGACGTTCGCGCCGTATGCCGATTGAGCCGACGGAGACCGCTGCGATGAATGGCGCCGGGCAGGGAGGCGGCGAGGCTTTCCTCGATATCGAGCAGGCCGTGTTCGCCTACCCCGGGCGCGCGCCGGTGGTGGATGGCGTGAGCTGGCGCATCGGCGCGGGCGAGGTACATTGCCTGGTGGGCCGCAGCGGCTGCGGCAAGACCACGCTGCTGCAACTGGCCGCGGGCCTGCTGCGCCCGCAGTCGGGCCATGTGCGCATGCGGGGCAGCGAGGTGTCCGCACCCGGGCCGCAGCTGGGTTTCATGTTCCAGGCGCCCACGCTGCTTGAATGGCGCAGTGCCATCGACAACGTGCTGCTGCCGGTGTCGCTGCAGCGCCGGCCGCAGGCGGCCGACGTGGCGCGCGCGCAGGCGCTGCTGGACCAGCTGGGGCTGGGCGCCCATGCGCGGCACCATCCGCGCCAGCTTTCGGGCGGCCAGCAAAGCCGTGTGGCGCTGGCGCGTGCGCTGGTCCTGGAGCCCGCGCTGCTGCTGCTCGACGAGCCTTTCGCGGCGCTGGACGCCATCACCCGCGCCGAGCTGCAGGACGACCTGCTGCGCACCTGCCGGCAGCGCGGCACCACCGTGCTGTTCGTGACCCACGACATCACCGAGGCCGTGTACCTGGGCGACCGCATCGCCGTGCTGCACGCGGGCCGCGTGGCGGACGACATCCGCATCGACCTGCCCGCGCCGCGCACCCAGGCCATGCGGCACGACGCGCCCTTCAATCGCCTGTGCGCGCGGGTGCGCGCCGGCCTGGACGGAGCGGGCGCATGAGTGCATCCCGCATGCAGGGCGCACCTTCGTCCGCCTGGCCATACCGCGCCCTGGGCGCCGCGCTGCTGCTGGCGCTGCTGGGCGCGTGGGAATGGGTGGCCCGGCATTCTGGACTCTCGGCGCTGGTGCTGCCCGCGCCCTCGGCCATCGCGGCATCGCTGTGGCAGGGGCTGCTCACGGGCTACTTCGAGCCCCATGTGCGGGCCACGCTGGCGGCGCTGCTGCTGGGGCTGGCGGGCGGTGGCCTGGCGGGACTGGCGATCGGCATCGCGCTGGCCGAGTCGCCGCTGCTGGAGCGCGTGCTGCGGCCCTACGTGGTGGTCAGCCAGGTGGTGCCCAAGCTGGCGCTGGCACCGCTGTTCGTGCTGTGGTTCGGCTTCGGCATCCCGTCCACCGCGCTCATCACCGGGCTGATCTGCTTTTTCCCGCTGATGGAGAACACCTTCACCGGGCTGCAGCAGGCCGATGCGCAGCGCCTGCAGCTCTTTCGCATGCTGGGCGCCACGCGCGCGCAGACGCTGCTGCGCCTGAAGCTGCCGCTGGCGCTGCCGGCCATCCTCGCGGGCCTGCGCATGGCCGTGGTGCTGGCGCTGGTGGGGGCCGTGGTGGGCGAGTTCATCGGCGCCAGCCAGGGCCTGGGCGCGGTGGTGATCGCCGCGCAGGGGATGATGGACACGTCCCTGATGTTCGCGGCGCTGGTGCTCATCGCGGCCATCGGGCTGCTGCTCTACCAGGCCACGCTGTGGCTGGAGCGCTGGCTGCTGCGGCCCTATGCCGACCGTTCATGAACGTTCTTTTCCCTTTCTCTTTTTCGACGACATGCAACGACCTGAACTCCTCTCGCGCCGCACGCTGCTGGCGGCTTCCGCCGGCCTCGCGGCCACGCGCTGGGCGGGCGCCGCAACGCCGGCGGCCACCCCGCTGGGCAAGATCACCGTGGCGGGCTGGAGCAAGCCCATCAGCGAGATCACCAACCTGCTGGCAGAGCCCGATAAGGGCTTCTTCAAGGCGCGCGGCGTGGAGCTGGCCTACCTGCCCGGCGGTGGTGGCGGCGATGCGTTGCGCAACACGCTGAGCGGGCAGGGCGACGTGGCCTTCACCGACCCGGGCTCGTTCTTCATGGCGCTGGACAAGGGCGAGAAGCTCACCGCCATCTACGACATCTATCCGCAGAACGTGTTCAACGTGGTGTCGCTTCAGTCCTCGGGCATCCGCACGCCGGCCGACCTGAAGGGCAAGCGCATCGGCGTCTACAGCCTCTCCAGCGGCACGCGGCAGAACCTGCTGGTGCTGCTGCACCAGGCGGGGCTGAAGGAGTCGGACGTGACCATCGTGGTCACCGGCCTGCTCAATTTCGCGCCGCTGCTGCAGGGCCAGGTCGATGCCACGGCGGCCACCGACACGGGCCTGGCCGTGGGCCGCCGCAAGGGCCTGGGCGCCGTGAACGTGATGCAGGTGCGCGACTACCTCAATGTTTCCAGCGATCTCTTCGTGGTGCGCAGCGAGGTGCTGCCACAGAAAAAGGCGCTGTTGCGCGCCTTCCTGCAGGGCTACCTCGACAGCGCCGCATGGATGATGGCCCAGCCCGAAGAAGCCGCCGCGCTGGCCGTGAAGGTCGCGATCGACGGCACGCAGCAGGATGCGAACCTGGAGGTGATCCGGCTGCGCAACGCCTCCGCCCAGCCCTCGGTGCCGGGCCGGCCGCTGGGCGCGTTCAACCTCGCATCGCTGCAGAAGGCGGCCGATGCCTACCGCGCGCTGGGCCTGGTGCAGCGTGACATCCGCGTGGCCGACGTGGTGGACGCCAGCCTGCTGCCCGCCGCGTGAGCCCATAGGCCTTGAAGAGCGAGGAGCACGCCATGAAGTTCAAGGGCCAGGTCGTTCTGGTGACGGGCGCGAGCCGGGGCATCGGCGCGGCCATCGCGCGGGCCTTCGCGCAGGAGGGCGCCACCGTGGTGGTCAATCACCTGTCCAACGACGCTGCGGCCGCCGAGACGGTGGCCGCCTGCCGCGCCGCCGGCGGCGATGCCTGGGCCGCGCGCGCCGACGTGGGCGATGCCGATGCGGTGCGCGCCATGGTGGATGCGGTGGTGCTGGAGGCCGGCCGCATCGACGTGGTGGTCAACAACGCCTTCCGGCCCTATGCCTTCGATGCACGGCGCCGCGCGCTGTTCGACGGCCTGCAGTGGAGCGACTACCAGGCCCAGTTCGACGGCGCCGTGGGCGGTGCCTTCAACGTCTGCCAGGCGGTGCTGCCGCACCTGCGCCAGCGCGCGCGGGGCAGCATCGTGAACATCGCCACCAACCTGGTGGAGCACCCCGTGGTGCCCTACCACGACTACACCACGGCCAAGGCCGCGCTGGTGGCCTTCAGCCGCAACCTGGCGGCCGAACTGGGGCCGGTCGGCATCCGCGTCAACTGCGTGGCGCCAGGGCTGGTCTATCCCACGCAGGCGAGCCAGTCCACGCCGGAGGCGCTGCGCGACGCGATCACCGCTGCCACGCCGCTGCGGCGCATCGCACGGCCCGAGGACGTGGCGGGGCCGGTGCTGTTCCTGGCCTCGGAGTGGAGCGGCTTCATGACCGGGCAGGTGCTGTTCGTCGATGGCGGCCTGGTGATGAAGTAACGGCGACGCCTGCGGCAGTGCGGGGGCGTGCGTGACCCGCGTATGAATGCGCACGGGACGCCCAGGTGATTTGAAGTCGCGGGCGCTTTCGCTACAGTGCCGGCATGGCTTCTTTCTCGCGTTCACTGCCCCTGGCGGGCGCCACCAATTTCCGTGACCTGGGCGGCTATGCCGGGCAGGACGGGCGCCCGGTGCGCTGGCGCCGCCTGTTCCGCTCCGACCACCTGGCCTGGCTCACCGCGCAGGATGCCGAGACGCTGGCGCCGCTGGGGCTGGCGCGGGCGATCGACTTCCGCGGCGAGGCGGAAAGCGCCGCGCTGGCCTACGCCCTCCCCGGCGTGGCCTACCACCCGCTGCCGATCGAGCCGACCGTGGTGCAGCGCGCCAAGGACATGGCGCTGGCCAACCGGCAGATCACGCCCGCCATCGCCGTCGCGCTGATGCAGGACACCTACCGCGCCTTCGTGTCCGACAACGCCGCGCAGTTCGCCGCGCTGTTCGAGCACCTGCTGCAGAGCGACGCGCCGCTGGTCTTCCACTGCACTGCGGGCAAGGACCGGACGGGGTTCGCCGCGGCGCTGATCCTGCTCGCGCTCGGCGTGCCGCGCGACGTGGTGATGCAGGACTACCTGCTCACCAACAGCCTCTACCAGCCGCCGGCCCATTTCACGGGCACTGCGCCGACGGAGGTGATGAACGTGCTCTGGCGCGTGCAGGAGGCGTTCCTGCATGCCGCGCTGGACGCGGTGGACCAGGACCACGGCGGGCTCGACCTTTACCTGGCGGCGCGCCTGGGCGTCGGCCCGGCGGAGCGGGCGCGGCTGGCGCAGATGTACCTGGGCCCGGCGGGCGGATGAGCGCGGCGGCGGCTCCATGAAAAAAGCCGGCATGCGCCGGCTTTTTTCATGCCCGGGGAGCCCGGTCTCAGACCGTGGCGTCCTTGAGCTTCTTCAGCGCGCGGGTCTTGATCTTGACCGATGCGGGCTTGGCGGGGAACCAGCGCTCCTGGCCCGTGAACGGGTCCTTGCCGAAGCGCTTCTTCTTGGCGGGCACTTGCTGCAGGCCGATCTTCATCAGGCCGGGCAGCGTGAATTCGCCGGAGCCCTTCTTGTGCACCGAGCCCAGGATCGTGGCTTCCAGCGCAGCCATCACGGCCTTGGCGGCCTTCGGCTCCACGCCGGCCTGCTCGGCCAGGTGCGCGATCAGCGAGGTCTTGGTGAACGTGGCCTTCAGGGGCTTGAGTGCTGCGGGCGTGGCCTTCGCGGATGCGGGTGCTGCCTTGGGGGCAGCAGCCTTCTTCGCGGGAGCAGCCTTCTTTGCCGGTGCCGCGGCCTTCTTCACCGCGGGAGCGGCCGCCTTCTTTGCCGGGGCGGATGCGGCTTTCTTTGCAGTTGCCATGGTTGGTTTTCTCGTGTTGACGTATTGAGGATTCCAGACGGGCTGGTCGGCGGATTCTATGGCGTTTGCCCGCCTGTGGCGCGGGTTGCACACGCTTTTGGGTCTGCAAGGTGCGCGCGGCCTCGCCCGCGCGGCCTTCGGGCACGCATGCGGGGCCTGCGAAAAGCCTGTAATGGTTGCGTGGATGCAGGGGCTGGCCGCGTTGGTGGAGCGGCGCAATCGCGTTAAGCTGCCACCCACGGGCGCCCGCACGGAACGGTGCCCCGGCGCAACGCAGCGGTATGTTCCGCCCCACCGAAGGAGCCCACGCCATGAGCAGCAACGACAGCCATTCCACGAGCAGCGACACATCTCCCTTCGGCTTCGGCCGGTTCGTGCCGGGCTTCGATTTCCTGCAGAACCTTGCCAAGGGCGCGGCGGCGGGCATGCCGCAGATGCCGCCGCTCTCGGGTTGGGTAGCCCCCACGATCAGCGTGGAAGAGCTGGAAAAGCGCATCAGCGAGCTGAAGGCGGTGCAGTTCTGGCTGGACCAGAACTCCCGCGCGCTCACGGCGACCGTGCAGGCGCTGGAAGTGCAGAAGATGACGCTGTCCACGCTGCAGGGCATGAACGTGGCGATGGGCGACATCGCGAAGGCGTTCACGCCACAGGTCTCGCCGTCCGCGTCCGGGCCGGCGGCGCCGCGTCCCGATCCTTTCGCGCGCGCTCCCCGTGCCGCACCGGCCGAGCCCGCGCCGCCCGTTTCGGAACCCCCCGCGCAGGCTCCGGCGGCATCGGGCCGCGATGCCGAAGGCGACGCCGGCGCACCGCCGCCTGCCGCCGCGCCGGGCGTGGTGGACCCGATGCAGTGGTGGTCCGCGCTCACGGGCCAGTTCCAGCAGATCGCCGCCAATGCGATGAGCGACGTCTCGAAGATGCCTGCGATGGACGCCACGCGCGGCATGGCGGCGGAAGCCCTCAAGACGGCCACCGATATGGCGACGCAGTTCGCCACGCAGGGCATGCAGGGCATGCAGGACGCCGCGCGCCAGGCCGCGGAGGCCGGCACCGGGGGCGCGCGTCCGGCGGGCAAGGCCCGGGACGGCGGCGCGGCCCGCAGCGCGAAGCGCCCGCCGTCCGCGGCGGCTCCTGCGCCGCGCGCTGCCGCCGCCAGGTCCCCTTCCGCAAAGTCGCCGGCAGGCGCTCCGCCTGCAGGCGCCCGCCGCGCCGCCAGCCCCAAGCCCGGGCCGAAGGGCCGTTCCTGACGGGGCGCTGCCTTCGGCTGCGACAGCGGACCACCGATTCTTCCGACCATGAAACTCTTTCCCAACGGCCATGCCACCCACCCGCAATGGCGCATGGCCGCCGCGCTGGTGCTGGCGCAGCTGCGCGCGCAGATGGCCCTGCCGCATTACGCCAGCGCGCCCACGCTGGGCGTGCTCTACATCACGGACCACTACGCGGATGAAGCGGAAGCCCTGCTCGACGTGCTTGCGGCCGGGCTGCCGGAAGTGACCGACTGGAGCGGCACGGTGGGCGTGGGCGTGGCGGCGAACAATGCCGAGTATTTCGACGAGCCGGCCCTGTCGGTGATGCTGCTGGACCTGCCGCAGGACCAGTACCGCGTGTTCTCGGGCGTGGCGCCGCTGTCGCGCGAAGGTGCTTCCGCGGGCGGCTTCGTGCCGCACACGGCATTGGTGCACGCCGACGGCGAGACGCCGGACCTCGCCGAGCTGATCGCGGAGATGTCGGACCGCACCGAGTCGGGCTACCTGTTCGGCGGCATCGCGGCGAGCCGCGGGCGCAGCGTGCAGTTCGCGGTGGGCGGCAACGGCAACATCGCGGGCCAGGGCGCGTCGCGGGGCGTGTTCGGCGGGGGGCTGTCGGGCGTGGCGTTCGGCAGGGGCGTGGGCATGCTTTCGCGCGTGACCCAGGGGTGCCAGCCGGTCGGCCCGTTCGCGCAGATCACGCGCGCGCAGGACAACGTGGTGCTCGCGCTCGACGGCGAGCCCGCGCTGGATGTGCTGCTGGGCACGCTGGGCATCACGCTGGAAGGCGATCCGCAGCCCGCGCTGCGCGCCCTGCGCGCGACACTGGCCGGCCTGGTGGACGAGGGCTCGCAGCCCATGGGGCGCACAGGCCATTTCGGCACGGACGTGCGCGTGCGGCATCTCGTGGGGCTCGATCCGATGCGGCATGGCATCGCCCTCGCCGACAAGGTGGAGGAGGGCATGCGCCTCGCGTTCTGCCAGCGCAACGTGGCCGCGGCGCGCGCCGACCTGATGCGCATCTGCGCGGAGATCCGCGAGGAGTTGGCGCCGGAGCCGCAGGAGCCCGCGGCCACCCCGCCGCCGTCGCACGCCGGCGAGCGCGCGGCGCTGATGCGGGCACTGGCGAATGCCACCGACGGCATGCCGGAGCGCACGATCATGGGGGCCATCTACGTGAGCTGTTCGGGCCGGGGCGGACCGCATTTCGGCGGGCCCGGCGCCGAAATGCAGATCGTGCGGCACGCCCTGGGCGACGTGCCGCTGGTGGGGTTCTTCGCGGGCGGCGAGATCGCCCACCACCGGCTCTACGGCTACACCGGCGTGCTCACCGTATTCACCTGCGCGGGGCCGGGCGAAACGTAAGCCGAGCCCGGGTGCTCAGGCCAGCGCCGGCACGGCGGCGCGGCCCCGCGGCATGCCCGCGAAGGCGAAATCCACTTCGGGCACGAGCCCGCTCACGATGCTGGCGATGGCGCGGCCCGAGCCGCAGGCATGCGTCCAGCCCAGCGTGCCGTGGCCGGTGTTGAGGAACAGGTTGGGCAGCTTCGTGCGGCCGATGAGCGGCACGTTGCTCGGCGTGGCCGGGCGCAGGCCCGTCCAGAACCGGGCCTGCGACGTGTCGCCCGCGCCGGGGAACAACTGCTCCACGCGCTTCACGATGGCCTCGCAGCGCACCGGGTTGAGGTCGCGGCCGTAGCCGTTGAGTTCGGCGGTGCCGGCGATGCGCATCACGTCGCGCGCCGGCTGGCCGCCCCGGGCCGCGCGGGTGTAGCGCGAGAAGACCAGCTTGTATTCGTCGTCCGTCAGGCTGACCTCGTGGGCGGCGGAGGCATCGCGCACGGGCAGCGTCACCGAATAGCCCTTGGCCGGATAGATGGGCAGGCGCAGGCCCAGCGGCTCGGTCAGCAGGGGGCTGAACGAGCCCATGGCCAGCACGTAGGCATCGCCGCGCACGCGCTCGAAGCGGCCTTCCTCGTCGGTGATCTCCACGTGGTCGATGGCCCCGGACGTAGTGCGCAGCGCGGTGATGTGGCAGCCCATGCGGAACCGCACGCCGGCCTGTTCGGCCCGCTGCGCCAGCGCGCGCGTGAAGGCGTTGGCATCGCCGGATTCGTCGGCGTCGGTGTAGGTCGCGCCCGCCAGCCGGGAGCGTATGGAGGCCAGGGCCGGTTCGATGCGCACGGCCTCGTCGGCGCTCACCACGCGGCGCTCGCAGCCGAGCTGGCGCATCTGCTCGGCCGGTGCAAGCGCGCCGTCGAATTCCTTGCGGCTGGTGTAGAAGTGCAGGATGCCCTGTGTGCGCTGGTCGTACTGGATGCCGGTGTCGCGGCGCAGCTGCTGCAGCGTTTCGCGGCTGTAGGTGCCCAGGCGCACGATCTGCTCGATGTTGTGGCGCGTGCGCGCCGGCGTGCATTCGCGCAGGAACTGCAGGCCCCAGAGCCACTGGCGCATGTCGGCGCGCAGGCGGAAGAGCAGCGGTGCGTCCTCCCGGCCCAGCCATTGCAGCAGCTTGAGCGGGGCGCCCGGGTTGGCCCACGGCTCGGCGTGGCTCACCGAGATCTGTCCGCCGTTGGCGAAACTGGTTTCCGCGCCGGGCGTGGCCTGGCGGTCGATCACGGTCACTTCGTGGCCGAGTTGCTGGAGGAAATAGGCCGAGGTGGTGCCGAGCAAGCCGGCGCCGAGGACGATCACGCGCATCTTCAAACCTTTCGAGGGTGAAGCGCCGGGCGCGTGCGTGCAGGCAGCTATGGATTCAATAGCGTGCAGCAGGCGCGTGGCCCGGCTGCCGCTCCCCCTGTCCTTGGTACCTGAGAGATTCACCCCGAGGCCAACACGGCGCAGGGCTTGCTCCTTCGGTGCGCCACAGGCTGTGGCGGCTCTCCAGACGGCATTCGATGGTGTGCAGTACGGTACCTGAGCGTGTATGGGAGTTTGCGCCTTCGGTGGAACGCCAGCAGGGCTGGGCCGTTCGCTCTCCTGCGGGGCGGATCGTAGCAGCGAAACCGCGCCGCGCAAAGCGCCCGGCGCGGCCGCGGGTTCAGCCGGCCTGCGGGAAGACGGCTTCGCCGAGGTTCAGCATCAGCCGGTTGGCCCAGGCGAACAGGGCGGCGGCGTGCAGCGCGTCCAGGATCTCGAGGTCGGACAGGCCGGCCTCGCGCAGCGGCTGCAGATGCTGCGCGCCGAACGTGCCGGGCGTGCGCGTGAGCGCGGCGCTGGCCTGCACGATGGCGCGTTCGCGCGCGTTGGTGCCGGCGGTGTCGGGCTCCTGGAAGATCTGCGCCATCACGTCGTTGCGCTTGGCCAGTTGCTCGAAGCGCTGGGCGTGGACGGAGGCGCAGTACACGCAGCCGTTCACGCGCGAGACCACGGTGCTGGCGACTTCGCGATCGGCCCGTGCAAGGCCGCCGGGCGCATACATGATGGCGTTGAAGGCCTGTGAGCGCTCGGAGAGCACGCGGGGCTGGTGCGCCAGCAGCAGGTAGAAGTCCGACGTGCGGGCCTTGGGATGGCTGAGGTCGAGCACCGCGTTCTGCTCGGGGGTGGCCGCGGCGGGATCGAGCACGGGCAGCCAGGCCTTCCAGTCCAGCGTTTCGCTGGTGTAGCCGTTTACGCGCAGCGGCTCGCCGGGCGCGGGCAGGTTGGCGGGATGGACGAAGGGGGCGGCGTCCGCCGGCTGCGCTGCGGCAGCGGCCGGCGCGGCGCCGGCTTCGCCCAGCTGCGCCAGCGCGGCCACGCCGGCCACCACGCGCAGCTGGTAGGTGACGAAGCCGATCAACTGCGCGAGCAGCACCGTGTCCGGCACCGTGAGGCCCGCGGCGGGCAGTGCCTGCAGGGCGGCCTGGTCGCTTTCTGCGGGATGCGTGGCGAGCGTGCGCGCGAAGTGCACAACGGCCTGCAGGCGTGCGTCCGCGATCGCGGCCTCGGGCGCATCGACGAGCGCCTGCACGCCCGGCGGGGGATGCAGGGGCTGGAGGGCCGCGCGGTAGTGCGCCGCCAGCGCGGGCAGGCTGCTCACGCGGGCGATGTCGTGCGCCACGGCCAGGCGCTCGGCCTGCGTGAGGCCGCCGGGCAGGCCGGGGCCGAAGAGGGCGTCCTCGCAGCCCTGCGTGGCGGTGGCGACCTTGTCGCGCTGGTGGCGCACGGCGTGGGCCGCGCTGCCGGGGGCGAGGCCGGCGATGTGGTCGATGGTGTCGCGGGATGCGGTGGCTGTGGTGGTGGCGGCGGTGTCGGTCATGGGCAATCCGTTGCGGTGGGGCAGGAAGAGAGGGCGGGGCGGCCGGTCAGCCGGGCAGGACGCGCCGGGCAGTGTCCGCGGGCGTCCATTCGTCGCCCAGCAGTTCGGGCTCGGCATAGGCCTGCAGCACGCCGAAGTGGTAGTCCACGTCCTCGCGGTAGAACAGGCTGGCGAGGCCGGTCGCCAGCCGGCGCGCGCCGTCGCTGATGGCGGGGATGTCGCCCGAGACGGTGCCGTGCGACAGCGCGGCGGGGTAGCAGAAGCAGTGCACGCGCTCCAGCCCGGGGCAGTCGCCGGGCAACTTCTCTCGGAACTCGAACACGGGGCCCAGGTCGGGCGAATCGGCCAGTTCCTGGTCTTCGTCGCCCGGCGGCGGCGTGTAGCGCGCGCCCCAGGTGCGCACGTGGGGTGCGATGGCCGCGAACTCGGGCTTCTGCGCCCAGTCGATGGCGAAGCCTGTCGAAACGATCAGGAAGTCGAAGGCGAAGCTGCCGTGCGGCGTGGCGACATGCAGCGCGCCGTCGGCGGCCGGGTTATCCCGCACGCCCTGTACCGGGCAGCCCAGGTGGAAGAAGGCGTTGGGGTGGCGCGAGACGCGCAGCGTGCTGCCATGCGGCGGCGGCACCTGCGTGGTGTTGATGTAGTGGCGGATGCGCCATTTCCAGGCATCGGGCAGGTCGTGGTGGCCGTGCGTGAGGCCGGCCACGCCCGAGCCCTTGGATTTGTTGATGCGGGGCAGGTCGGGGCGGCGCACCAGCAGGTCCACGCTGGCGGCGCCGCATTCCAGCGCCGTGGCGGCGCTGTCCATGGCGGACGAGCCGGCGCCCACCACGCCCACGCGCAGGCCGCGCAGCGCGGCGTAGTCCAGCACATCGGACGAATGCGCCCAGCGGCTGCGGCCTACCCCCTGCATGAAGGCCGGGATCTGCGGACCGCCCAGGCCGTCTCGGCCCGTGGCCAGCACCACGCGGCGTGCGAACCAGGCAGTGGTACCGGCCCCGGTGCGCACCTGCACCTCGACCAGCCCGTCCCCGCGCGGCTGCACGGCGGTGACGGCATGGCCGTTGCGCACGTCGGCCCGGGTGACGCGGCGGTACCAGCGCAGGTAGTCCATCCACTGCATCCGCGGGATCTTGTCGAGCACGGCCCAGGCGTCGTCGCCCCACTGGGCCTCGAACCACGCGCGGAAGGTGAGCGAAGGCACGCCCAGCGCCGGGCCGGTCAATTCCTTGGGCGAGCGCAGCGTTTCCATGCGCGCCGTGGTGGCCCAGGGCCCTTCGTGGTCCTCCGGCGCGCGGTCCAGCAGCACCGCATGGATGCCCTGCTGCGCGAGCGCCATGCTGGCCGCCAGCCCCGCCTGGCCGGCACCGATGACCAGCACGTCGATGACCGGCCGGCCCGCGTGCGTGCGCTGCGGCAGCCAGGCCTTCGCGCGCCAGTTGAGGGTCAGCAGGTCGTGCTGCAGCCGCTGTTCCAGCGCGGCCAGCCCGGCCGCGCCCGGAGGAGAGGAAATAGCCATGGAAAGATCGTTGCAGTAAGCGATGGGGTAATGCAGGTGCTGCCATGGGATTCGATGGCAAAGCTAGTTCGCTTCGTAACGGCGCCTGAAACCGGCGCGGCCCAAAGCCAGCGACCCCCGCGGAACTGGCTCTGCCAGGCCGCTGGGGGTGCCCCCCTTCCCGAGGCGCGCAGCGCCACGAAAGAAGGGGGGAGCGGCGCAAGCCGCTCAGGGGGTTGCCCTCTAGTCCACGCTGATTTTCGCGTCCTTCACCACCTGCGCCCACTTGGAGCGGTCTTTGTGGACGGTCTGGGCGAACTGCTCCGGCGTCTCGATCCGCACCGTGTTGCCCTGCGATTCGAAGCGCTGTCGCACCTCGGGCTGCTCCAGCACCTCGCGCAGTGCGGTGTTGAGCTTGCGCACGATGGCCGGGTCCGTGCCCTTGGGCGCGAAGATGCCGAACCAGATGGAGCTGTCGAAGCCCTGGGTGCCGGGCAGGCCGCTCGCGGCGATGGTGGGCACCTCCTTCACGGCGGCCACGGGCTTCGCGGTGGTCACGCCCAGCAGGCGCACCTTGCCGGCCTTGTAGTGCGGCAGCACGGTCTGCACCTGGTTCATGATGCAGCAGGTCTCTCCGCGCACCACCGACGTGATGGCCTCCGGGCCGCCCTTGTAGGGCACGTGCACCATGTTCAGGCCCAGGCGCGCGTTGAATTCGGCGAACGCCATGTGGGTGCCGGCGCCATTGCCGGTGGAAGCGTAGTTGTACTTGCCGGGGTTCGCCTTCACGATCTCGACGAATTCCTGCAGCGTCTTCGCGTCGATCACGTTCGGGTTCACGGTGAGCACGTTGGACACGTCGATGAGCGTGCCCACGGGCACGAAGTCGGCCTCCACGTCGAAGGGCAGCTTCTTGTAGAGCGCGGCGTTGCTGCCGTGCGTGGCCGCGGTGCCGAAGGCCAGCGTGTAGCCGTCCGGCTTCGCGCGGGCGACGTACTCGCTGGCAATGTTGCCCGCGGCGCCGGACTTGTAGTCGATGATGACCGGCTGGCCGAGCTTCTGGCTGAGCGGCTCCTGCACGGAGCGGGCCACCACGTCCACGCCGGAGCCGGCCGGGAAGCCCATGATGAGCGTGACGGGCTGGCGCGGCCAGTCGGCGGCACCGTGCGTATCCGCCGCGAGGGCAGGGGAGGTGGCGGTCCAGGCCGCGGCGGCGAGCGCGGCAGCACCCAGCCAGGAGAAGGAATCGGAAAGACGGCGCATGCGAGGGTCCCAGGAAAGAACAGGATCCCTGCCCGGACAGGGCCGCCCGGGTGGGGCGGTCCGGTGCGATGCAAGGAATGCGCCATTGTGGGCAAGGCTTCATGCCCGCCCGCCCATATGGTTATGGCCCCCGGCGCCGGCCGGGCGGCAGGGAGATCAGTGCCGGGACGGGTTGTCGGGCCGGCGGTCGTAGCGGTTGGGCACGCCGTCGCCGTCGCGGTCCCAGCCGCCGCGGCGCATCTCCCAGCGGTCGCCCTGCTGCACCCAGCCCGGCTGGCGGTACACATAGCCCGGCCGTGCGCGCAGCCAGTGGCCCGGGACCCAGACGTGCCCGCGGCCTCGCCATTCCCAGTGGCCCTGCTCCCAGACCATGCCGCGGCGCGGGGGTGGCACGCGCTCGTAGCGGGGCGGGGGCGGTGCGGACCAGCGTTGTTGCAGCACCACGGGCGCGGGCGCGACGTACTGCGGGCCGGATTGCACGATGACCGTGGCGCTGGTGGCGGAGTGCGCGGAGGTGGTCACCGTGCCCATGGCGGCGGCCAGCGCGAGCGAGGCAGCCGAGAGGGACAGGGCCTGGCGGTGGGTCATGGAAGTCTCCTGGAAGGCTCGGAATCCCGGTGCCGGGCCGGGTCGGCCCCGGTGGTCCCGGTCATCCATGGCCCCATGCTCGCCGCCGCGCGTCAACGCCTTGTCGCCCCGGTGTCGCCGCCGTGCGAAGCGGTGTGTGCAGGTGTTTCCCGTCCCGCCCCGCGTCCGGGCGTCAGCGCAGCGCACCCAGTTCCGGCCAGATGGAAGCCCAGTCGTGCGGGCGCAGGTCCTTGCGCGTCACCTGGCCGCCCGTGGCCTGCTCGATGGCCACGCAGTTGAGCGGGGAGGGGATGCGCCGCGCGTAACCGTGCTGCCACTGCCGGATCTGCGCATCGCTTTTGATCGGCGAGCCGTACTGCGCCATGCGCAGCCGGAGCTGGCGGACGCTCAGGGCGCCGTGCTGTTGGAGGTATTCGTGCAACGTCATGTCCCGCCCCGTGGAAAGTAGCAATTGCTCTGGATTCTATTTTTGCAAAGTAGCAGAAGCAACCGTAGCGTGTGCTACTTTCCGCACCATGGACGAAACCGCGTTGCAACTGTATCGGCGCCAGCGCCTGGATGAGGCGATTGCCCATCTCACGGCGGGTAACGTCACTGCGTTCGGCCGCCTGCTGGGGTACCGCGACGGGGCTTTCGTGCGGCAGATGCTGTCGGGATCGCGCGCAGTGTCGGACAAGACGGTGCGGGCGATCGAGACGCTGCGGGGCATGCGCGCGTGGTTCCAGTCGGAGGGCGGGCCGCCCCTGCAGGCCGGCGAGCAGGACACGGCCTATCCGGCCGGGCAGGCCGGCACGGGCGGGGACGCCGTGCTGGTGCTGGAGGTGCGCCGCCAGCAGGACCTGGGCGGCGGGCGGCAGGGCCCCGAATCCGCCTGCACGGCGGACGCCGGCATGCGCACCGTCGCGCTCACCCATGAGTGGCTGGAGCGCCGGAGCCTGCGTGCGCGAGACCTGATAGCGGTCGCGGTCAGCGACGACAGCATGCAGCCGTCCCTGCACCCCGGGGACGTGGTGGCGGTGGACACCCATGAGCCATCGCCGGCCGACGGGCAGGTGTTCGTGGTGGACTACGAGGGTGCCTGCCTGGTGCGGCGGGTGGTGCGCGACAGCGGCGCGTGGTGGCTGGCGGCGGAGAACGCGCTGCGGTTTCCGCGCAAGCAGCTGACCACCCCCTCCGCGCGGCTCGTCGGGCGGGTGGTCCACGTGCACAGCGAGACGCTATGAGCCGCCCGCGGCGGCCCCGCCGCCGCGGGCCTCGGGCTGTCTTCAGCCGGGGATGCTGCGCAGCGGCAGGGTGCCCCTGGCCGTCCACACACCCTGGCGCAGCTGCTTTTTCGTGTAGAGGCCCCGCAGGTACTCGACCTGGTAGTCCTCGTGCGCCGGAAGCTCCGCGAACTGGAAGTCGGCCGGGTCCATGAGCCGGGTGGTGTTCGTCGCGGCGTCGTAGCGGCCGATCTGGAAGATCGGCTCCTGCAGGTGCTGGAGGTGCGACATGCCGTCGGTGAGCATGACGAGCGCGCCGTCGGCCACCGCCACGGCCTGCGGGACGATGGCCATGCCGCAGGAGGTGACCAGCTGCAGGTCCAGGGCCCTGGCCTGCGGCCCCAGCGTCTGTGCCACGGTGTTCATGGCGTTCGCCACCACCTGCATGGCGTGGTCCAGGCAGACCTCCAGGCCGACCGCCATCTCGTCCCAGAAAACCAGGTTGTCCAGGTTCTGGTCCGGGTTGAGCTGGAAGCTGTAGGTGGTGGTGGGGTCGAGGTTGGCGTGCCAGTCCTGGGGCGGGCCGTCGATGTGGGAGATGTAGTGCTTCTCCATGAGGATGTAGGGCACGCTGGCATCGAGGCGGGCGCGGCTGCCGCGCAGCATGATCGCGGTATTGAGCAGGTTCATGCGGTGGTCGTCCCGCATCGGCAGCACCGAGCAGACCGTGCCGGCGACGATCACCCAGTCGCGGAACAGCGTCGAGCCCTGGACCACGGCGTAGAGCACTTCGGCCAGCGCATAGCGTGCGTTTTCGGGGTAGGAGCCGAAGCTGGTGTCCCTCAGGAAGCGGTCGCCGGTGGATTCCTCCCGGGAGGCCTTGCGGAAATAGAACTCCGGGGCGATGAACACTTTCAGCGTGCGGCCGTCCTGCATGCCCTCCACGTTCTGGAAGGTGGTGGCCGTCCAGTACAGCACATTGACGAGGCGCTGCGCGCGCGCCTGCAGGTCCGGATCGTCCAGCCGGACGCGGGGTGCGCCCGAGCGGGCATCCACGTTGCCGGGCGGCGTGGGGTAGAAAGTCGGCACCATGTAGCTCAGCGGCAGGACCGAGGTGTAGCCACCGGTCGGCGGGATGTCTTCGATGGTGATGGGCACGTGAACCTCTCTCTCTCTTCTGGGGTGGTGGGAAGGCCGGGGTGTGGCGTGCTCCGCGCCGCGTCATGCGGCCTGCTTGAGCAGCCAGTAGATTTCCTTGACGGTCTGCAGGGCGATGGCCTGGTCCTCCGCGGGCACCTGCGCCAGCGGCAGGCCGCGGGACACCGACAGTCCCGGAAAAACCTCGATGGGCACGCCGTTCGTGTCGGTGGACAGCGGGCGGGGTTCGGGCACGCCGGCGAAAGCGTGGCGCAGCAGCGAGACGGCCATGCCCAGCGCCACGAGCGCGAGCAGCGCGAGCACCGTGACGAGCAGCTTGATGGGCGGAATGGGAATCTTCCGGATCAGGCTGGCGATGAACATCACGGCCATCAGGGCATCGATGTTCAGCGGCGAATTCAGCACGTGCACCATCTCCGTCTGCACCAGCAGGCCGGGCTGCTGCAGGAAATCGACGGCATAGCGGCGCTGGCGCACGACCACCGGCACCGGGACGCTGCGCGTGCCCAGGGTGTTGTCCTCGGCCTGGTAGGCGACGCGACTCCAGCCCGGCGAGATGGCTTCGGGCGCGGACAGCCGCAGCCATCCGAAATCGCTGCGCGGCAGGTCGATGTCCCCGGCCGGCGCCTGCACGATGAAGAAGCCCGCAGGATTGCCGGTGCCAGGCCCTGCCGCCTGCCGGCAGGCCGCGGGAAAGGCGACCACCACCACCTGCTCCGGCAGCGGGCGCCATGCGGGTTCTGCGCGCGCCATGGGCAGCTCGGGTGCGGGTCAGCCGGCGCGGCCCCGCGCCATGGTCGCTTCGTAGAGCGCCAGGCCCTGGACGATCGCGGCGGCGGTGACGGCGAGCGATCCGAAGATCACCGGGGAGGGCTGCTCGCTTCGCAGGGCCTGCGCCATGAGCGCATAGCCCGCCTCGGCCTCCGGCAGGGCGGTCGCGTTCAGCGCGGCGGCCGCGGCCAGGGGCGCATCGACGATCGAGCCGGAGGCTGCCATGTCAGAGGCCCGGGGCCGCCGGCAGGTTGTAGAGCTTGCGGATGCGGTCCAGCACCTTGTTGTTCTCTTCGGTGATGATGCGCATCTGCTCGTCGGCATTGCCCTCCACGCCCAGCAGGGCGATGTTGGTGGCCACCCTGGTCATCGATTCGGCGATGTCCTCCACGGCCTTGCCCAGTTCCTCGATGGATTCCGGCGGGTTCATGCTGTCTGCTCCTTGTCTGCGGTGGTGGCGGCTGCGGCCGGGGCGGGGGCCGGCTTCCAGCCGTCGGATTCGGCCATGCGCGTGACCACGGAGGAATTCACGAACCCGATGCATTGCGCGAAGCTGCCGGGGCCGTGCACGACCTCGTGGTCGTCTTCGATCGTGCTGGATGCGAGCACCGAGAGCACGCCCGTGCCCTGGTTGCGGATCACGTAGCAGGCTCCGCTGTCCAGCGCGGCGCTGAAGCCGCTGCGCAGCCGGCCCTCGATCTGCTGCATGAGCAGCCGGTTGTGCTGCTCCATCGGCGCCACGGTGCGGGAGAGGGACTCGTCCATGCCGCGCTCCTCAACGGGTGGGCAGTGCGCCGAGCACGGCCTTGAGATCTGCCAGCGCCTGCGCAACCTCGCCGCCGCTGAGCACCTCCGTGCCGGAGCGTGTGGCGGCGGGCTGCAGGTCCTGCACCTGGTTCACCGCCTGCGCCAGGATGGAAAGGTGCAGCCGGTTCATGGCGTCCTGCCGGGCCACCTGGTTCTGCGCGCTCAGCTGGTTGCTCGTGACCTGGTTCGCGTAGGCCTGGCTGGACAGGGCCGACGGTTGGTGGGCGGTGGCCATGCCCGACAGGGCCACGGCTTCGATCACCGCGGCAGGCAGGCCGTCGCCGCCGGTGATGTCCTTGATTTCAATGCGTCCCATGTTTCCTCCCTCGTCGAGAAAATGCGGGGCGGCACCCGGGCCGCCCCGCCTGCGCCGCCGGTATTACCGGCGGATGCGGGTCACCTGGATGACCACCCCCGGCTTCTCGATGCCGATCTGGATGTCTTCCTTGGCGATGTTGCCCGGGATCAGGATCGGCGTGGCCCCGGGCGGCACGACGAGCATGCCGTCCTGCACGCGCAGGCCCAGGTCCACCAGCGCCTTGAAGTCCTTCAGCAAGCCCTTCGGCGGGATTCCGCCGGGGGAGCCCATGAAGGCCTGCAGCACGCTCTTGAGGTCGGCGATGGTCTGCGCGAGCTCGTTGCTCGTCAGCACATCCACCGCGGAGCGCGCCTCCAGCGGGCCGATGTTCGCGATGGTGTTGGTGGCCTTGGCCACCAGCGGCAGCCCGAGTTCGCCGACCGCGCGCTGGTTCGACACCGCGTTCTGCTGCCCCAGGTTGCTGGTGCTCACCACGTTGGAATAGGCGAGGTTCGACAGCATCGCCGGCTGCTCCGAAATCGCTTTCAGATTGCCGATCGCCACCGCGCTCACCACTTGTTCGTCAAGCATGTTCTGCCCTCCGTTTCAGGCCCTGCGGCGCAGGGCGTCAGCCCTTGAAGGCCTGCAGCGTGGCCTTCATGTCGGCGATGGTCTGCGCCAGCTCGTCGTTGGTGAGGATGTCCACCGCGGAGCGGGCTTCCAGCGGGCCGAGGTTGCTCACCGTGTTGGAGGCCTTGGCCACGATGGAGATGCCCAGCTCGTTCATGGCCTGCTGGTTGGCGACCGCGTTCTGCTGCGACAGGTTGGTGTTGGCCACCGTGTTCGAGTAGGCCAGGTTGGACAGCATCGCGGGCTGCTCCGAGATGGCCTTCAGGTTGCCGATGGCGACGGCGCTCACTACTTCTTCGTTCAAAGCCATGGTTTCTTCTCCTCGTTGGTCAGGTTGTTGAGATGTGACATGGCGGCTTGCCTACCGCCGCCCCGGAATGGGGAGGATGGCTTGCGCCCGGCCGGGGGCCGTGCGCGAACGCATGCGTTGTCCGGGCCGCGCGGCCGGTCAGCCGGCGGGGCTCCGTCGGTTCTGCATCATGTCCATGTCCCGGATCAGCTTCTCGATGTCCCGGGTCAGCTGGTCGATCGTGTCCTGGTTCTTGCAGTTGTCGATCATGGCGATGCTCTTGGCGGTGGCGGCCATCTGCACCTGGTTCATCGCCTGCTGCTGGCTCAGCGCGATCTGCTGCTGCATGTTCTGGTTGAAGATCTGCTGCGCCAGCGCGAGGTTGGCCAGGATCGCCGGCTGCTCGCCGATGGATTTCGCGTTCGAGATCGCGATGGCCTGTATGACATCGGACGGAAGCGAATCTGACATGGAGCCCTCCAGTGGTGTGGTGTGTGCCGCGGTGTGGCCGCGTGTTGGATGGCATCTTATTTTTGGGCGCCGTGGCCCGGAAGTATCGTTACGGTTAAGCCCGCCGCCGCGTTACCGTAACCGTGCGGGCCCGGCGCAGCGGCGCCGGGCCGGGCGCTGCACGCCGCCCACGTAGCACCGCGCGTATCAGCGCTGCCACGGCTGCCGGCCGGGCCCGTCCCGCTGTTCCTCGATTCGTGCGAAGCTTTTCGCGGGGAATAAGAACGAACAGACGAATGAGGGAGCTGACTGTGAAAGACGGTAACGAGGACATCAGGGAGGAGGACGTCCGCGCCGCATGCGATGCGATCGTGCGGAGCGAGTCTTTCGCGAAGGCACACCGGATGCAGCGGTTGCTGCGTTTTCTGGTGACGCAGGCGATCGCGGGCGACAGCCGCAACACCAGCGAGTACGCCATCGGCATCGAGGTGTTCGGCCGGGACCCGGCCAGCTTCCTGCCGTCGGAGGACCCGATCGTGCGCGTGCAGGTGGGCCGCCTGCGGCAGCGGCTCGACACCTACTACGCGGGCAACGATCCGCCGCACGGCATCGAGATCCATATTCCCGTCGGCACCTACATGCCGGTGGTCCGGCGCCGCGGCGCCGCGCTGCGCGATGCGGGGTTCGCACACCTGCTGATGCTTCAGCCGCTGCACTGCATCGCCGAGCGGATGGACGGGCAGGCGTTCGCCTACGGCCTGCACGAAGAGCTGCTGGAACAGCTCTACAAGTCGTTCGGCGACGTGCTCATGGCGTCGGGGCCGCCGCTGGCAACCGTGGCCGCGGCAGGGCCGGCGGCGCGTTGCGCGCAACGCCTGGTGGCGCGGCATTCGATCGAAGGCAGCGTCCGCATCGATGCGGAGCGCATCCGCGCGTCGATACGGCTGGTGGACTCCTCGCTGCGCCGCATCACCTGGGCGCGCAATTTCGACCGCTCCGTGCAGCTGGGCATCGAGCAGCAGGAGGAGCTCGCCGCCTGCATCTGCAGCGCGCTGCGCCAGATATTCCGGCGCTGAGGATCAGCGCCGCATCGCGGTGAACGCTTCGAACTCCCAGCGCCGCATCGCCAGCAGCACCGTGTAGCCCTCGCGGTCGCGCTCGGGCATGCGCTGGTCGGCGAGGTGCTGCTGCGCGAAGTCGTGCGCCACCCGCTGCAGGCGCTCCTGGAAGGCGGGGGCGAGGCTGCGGCCGATGGCGCCGTGCACCATGAGAACGCCTTCGCCCGGGCCGTCGAAGCCGCCCGAGAAGTAGTCGAGCAGGGCATGGTCGCGGAAGTAGTGCATTACCGGGCCGTGCGCGCGCCAGCGGAACGTCTTGGCGAGCTTGAGGCGGTAGCGGTTGAGCGGGCGCAGCTCGATGATGCCGATGCGGTCGAGCTGCGCGAGGTACTTGACGCCTTCCGCGTCCGAGAGCCGGTAGGTACCCAGGATCTGCTCCAGCGTCCACTGGCTCAGCACGCAGATGGCCATGAGCAGCAGCTTCTTGTCGGCCACCACGGCGCGCTCCTGTTCCAGCGAGAGCTGGTCGAGCAGGGGCTGGCTGTCGGCCACGCGGCGCGCGAGGTCGGCGAAATCCAGCCGCAGGGCGCGGCAGATGGCGTCGATGCGCGACAGCGGCATGTCGCCCCGGGCCAGCATGCGCTTGACGCTGGATTCGGCCATGCCCAGGGCCTGCGCGAGGTCGGCGTACGTCATGTGCGCGGCCTTGAGTTCCTTCTTGAGGGCGATGACGAGGTCGGCGGTGGTGCTCATGGGTATCGATTATGGAGACTGCGGGTGGCCGGCGGCAGTGCTGGTGGCGCTGGGCGATGCTGCAGGCCGGGCGCGGCACGAAACTGCCCGGCACATCCACTGCACGCGCCTTCCATGCACTCCCTCGCTTCCTCACGCTGCACCGCACCCCTGTCGCCGTCCCGCCGCGAAGGCATGCTCTGCGCCGCCCTGCTGGCCGGCGTGGCGCTGGCCCTGGCGGGCCCGGTCGTTCCGCCCGGGCCGCAGGCGTACGCGTATGCCGACCAGCGCACGCTCTGGGGCCTGCCGCATGCCATGGACGTGCTCACCAACCTGCCGTTCGCCTTGCTGGGGCTTTTCGGGCTGGCACGGCTGGCGGCCCGGGTGCGCGAGGGCGCGCTGCGCGCGGCTGGCGCGGCAGCGGCGGGCCTGTTCTTCGCGGGGCTGCTGCTGACCGCCGGGGGCTCGGCGCTCTACCACTGGCAGCCCCACGGCATCACGCTGCTGGCGGACCGCGCGGGCATGCTCGTGGCGTTCGCCGGCATGCTGGCGCTCGCGGCGGACGAGCGCATCGGCGCGCGGGCCGCCGCCCTCCTAGGGGCTACGGTGCTGGCCGGCGGCGCGGCTGCGCTGCGCACCTGGGGTATCACCGGCGATCTCTGGCCCTGGGCCGTGCTGCAGGGCAGTGGCATGCTGCTGCTGCTGGCCCTGGCGGCCGATGCATGGCGGTGCCGGCGGGCCGGCCGGGCGCCGCTGCCGGGGCGGCTGGGTGTCTCCCTGGCCGCGGTGATCGGCTGGTACGGCCTGGCGAAACTGCTGGAGGCCGGCGATGCGGCGGTGTTCGCCGCCACGGGGCACCTGGTGTCCGGCCACAGCCTCAAGCACCTGGCCGCGGCGATGGCGGCCTGGCCGGTGCTGGCGGCGCTGGCCCCGGGCCGTTATTTCGCGCGCTGCGAGCGCGGCACGCCCTGGCGCGGGCGCCGCGAAGGCACAATGCCCGCCGGCGCGAAGTCGAAATGACGCGATTTCCACACACTCCCCAGGAGCAGGGCATGAGCCAGGAACAGATCCGCATGGCGGCGACAGAGTTTTCCTCCCCTTCGGGCGGCGGGCACGAGAGCCATCCCAACCAGTTCGCGCTGCTGCGCCAGCGGCGGTTCGCGCCGTTCTTCTGGACGCAGTTCGCCGGGGCGGCGAACGACAACCTCTTCAAGTTTGCCTTCACCGTGATGGTGACCTACCAGCTGAGCGTGTCGTGGATGCCACCGTCGATGGCGGGGCTGGTGATCGGCGCGCTCTTCATCCTGCCGTTCCTGCTGTTCTCGGCCACCTCGGGTCAGCTCACGGACAAGATCGACAAGACGCGCATGATCCGCTTCGTGAAGAACCTGGAGATCGCCATCATGTTCGTGGCGGCCTGGGGCTTCGTGGCGGCCAGCCCCGTGGTGCTGCTGGGCTGCACCTTCCTCATGGGGCTGCATTCCACGCTGTTCGGCCCCGTGAAGTTCGCCTATCTGCCGCAGGTGCTGTCCGAGCGCGAGCTCACGGGCGGCAACGGCATGGTGGAGATGGGCACTTTCGTGGCCATCCTGCTCGGGCAGGTCGCCGGCGGGCTGCTGGTGGCCATGCCCGGCGTGGGCCATGCCTGGGTGGCGGGCGCCTGCGTGCTCGTCGCTCTCGCGGGGCGGGCGGTGGCGCAGTTCATCCCGAGCGCGCCGGCCACCGACCCGGGCCTGGTCATCAACTGGAACCCGGTCAGCGAGACTTGGCGCAACCTGAAGCTGGCGCATGGCAATCCGGTGGTGTTCCGCTCGCTGCTGGGCATCAGCTGGATGTGGTTCTTCGGGGCGGTATTCCTCTCGCAGTTCCCCAGCTTTGCCAAGGAGGTGCTGCACGGCGACGAGCACGTGGCCTCGCTGCTGCTGGTCGTGTTCTCCGTGGGCATCGGCATCGGCTCGCTGCTGTGCGAGGTGCTCTCGCGCCGGCAGGTGGAGGTCGGCCTGGTGCCCCTGGGCGCCATCGGCATGAGCGTGTTCGCCATCGACCTGTACTTCGCCTCGCGCGGCCTGCCGCCCGCCCCCGCCATGGGCCTGGGCACCTTCCTGGCGCAGCCCGCGCACTGGCGCGTGATGGCGGACCTGCTGCTGCTGTCGCTGTTCGCCGGCCTCTACAGCGTGCCGATGTACGCGCTCATCCAGATGCGCAGCCAGCCCACGCACCGCGCGCGCATCATCGCGGCCAACAACATCCTGAACGCGCTCTTCATGATCGGCAGCTCGGTCATCGCGGGCGCGCTGTTGTCGGCCGGCTGGAGCGTGCCGCAGGTGTTCCTGTTCACCGGTATCGCCAATGCCCTGGTGGCCGGCTACATCTTCCTGATCGTGCCGGAATACCTGCTGCGCTTCGTGGCCTGGGTGCTGTCGCGGCTGGTGTACCGCTTCCGCGTGCGGGGCGATGCGCACATCCCTGCGCAGGGCGCGGCCGTGCTGGTTTGCAACCACGTGAGCTTCGTCGATGCCGTGCTGCTCATGGCCGCGAGCCCCCGCCCGATCTATTTCGTGATGGACCACCGCATCTTCCGCGTGCCCGTGCTGGGCTGGCTGTTCCGGCTCGCCAAGGCGATCCCCATCGCTCCCCAGAAGGAGGATGCCGCCATTTACGAGGCCGCCTTCGAGCGTGCGGCGCAGGTGCTGCGCGAAGGCGACATGCTGGCCATCTTCCCGGAGGGCGGCATCACCCGCGACGGGCAACTGCAGCCCTTCAAGGGCGGCATCATGAAGATCCTGGAGCGTGCGGCGGCCGAGGGCGTGCGGCCTCCGGTGGTGCCGGTGGCGCTCACCAACCTGTGGGGCTCGTTCTTCAGCCGGGTGGATGGCGCCGCGATGGCGCGCCCGTTCCGTCGCGGCCTGTTCAACCGCGTGGGGCTGAACGTGGGCGCAGCGGTGCCGGCGGAGGCGGTGCAGCCGGAACTGCTGCAGGCGCGAGTGGCGCAATTGCTGGACCGGTGATGCAGGACGAAGACAGCGCCGCGCTCGCGCTCGCGATGCACATCCTGGACTTCCTGCGCGGCATCGGCCTGCCGGTGCGCGAGGCGCCGCTGCCCGACGGCTCCTTCCTGCCCGGCGTGCGCATCGAGCGCGGCGGGCTCTGCGTGGACCGTGCGCGGCTGGCGTGGCCGGGCGACCTGCTGCACGAGGCAGGTCACCTGGCGGTGGTGCCCGCCGCGCTGCGCGCGGGCATGGACGATGCGCTGCAGGATCTTCCGGCCGTGGAGCATGGCGGCGAGATCGAGGCCACGGCCTGGGCCTGGGCGGCCTCCTGCCACCTCGGGCTGGATGCCGCCGTGCTGTTCCACGATGGCGGGTACCACGGTCAGGGTCAGAGCCTGCGTTTCACCTTCGGCATGGGCGTGTACCTCGGCCTGCCGGGACTCGTCGCGGCGGGCATGGCGCTGTCGCCCGCGCAGGCCGCGGCGCAGGGAGGCGAGCCTTACCCGCACATGCAGGTCTGGCTGCGCCCCTGAGCCGGGTTGGAAGGTTTCCCGGCCGCGACAGGGCTCATTCCGCGCGGATATTGGCGCGCTGTGCGATGGCACGCATGCGTGGCAGTTCATCCTCGATGCGCGACAGCACCGCATTCGCGGGTTCATAGGCGGGCTCCAGCCCGCTGGCGATGAGCTTGCTGCGGACTTCGGGCGCCGCCATCGCCTCGCCCAGGGCCTCGTGCAGCCTGGCCCTGGCGTCGGCCGGCAGTCCGCGCGGCGCGACGATGGCCAGCCCGGAGTCCGCCGCGAAGCCCGGGAAGCCGCTTTCCGCCACCGTGGGCACGCCGGGCAATTACGTCGCGCGCGTGGCGCCCATGACCGCGATGGCCTTGATCTTGCCCGCCTTCAGCTGCGGCAATGGGCGTGCGCTTGACCGCGGCGGTCACCTCCGCCAGGTTGCGGGCCGGCACATCGCGGTGGGCCAGCAGCACGAGCGGCACGCGCGCCACCATGCCGATGGGTTCGTAGCTGCGCAGCGATCAGCAGCGTGTAGCCGTCGGCCGGCGCGTTGGCGACGAAGGCTGCCCCCACGAGGGTGCCCGCACCGGCCTTGTTCTCGACCACCAGCGGCTGACCCAGGCCGTCGCCCAGCGGCTTGCCGATCAGCCGGCCCACGATGTCCACGGCCCCGCCGGGAGGTAAGGGCACGACGAGCTGGACGGGCCTGGCAGGGTAGCCCTCGGCGTGCGCGGCAGGCCAAGGGCCCGATGCCGCGATGGCCATGAGGAGTGCGGCACCGGTGCACCGCAGCGCCGGCAGGTACATCGTCATATCGGGGCTCTTTCCGGCGGGGAACGTGGGTCAGGCGCGGGGCCCCGGCGGGCTCAGCCGTTGCGAAACAGGAAGCTGTAGGCGTTGAGCGCCGGCACGCCGCCCAGGTGGGCGTAGAGCACGCGTGAGCCTTCCGGGAATTCGCCGTTGCGCGCCATGTCGATCATCCCGTGCATGGATTTGCCCTCGTACACCGGATCGGTGAGCATGCCCTCCTGACGCGCGCACAGGCGGATGGCTTCCAGCGTGCCCTCGTTGGGCAGTCCGTACTCGGGGCCGCCGTAGCGCGTGTCGAGCACGACGTCGGCGTCGGTGATCTCACGGCCCAGTTCCACGAGTTCCGCCGTGTTGCGTGCGATGCGCAGGACCTGCTCGCGCGTCTGCTCCGGCTTGGCGGAGGCGTCGATGCCGATCACGCGGTCCGCGCGGCCGTCGGCGGCGAAGCCCACCACCATGCCGGCCTGCGTGCTGCCGGTGACCGAGCACACGACGATGTAGTCGAACTGGAAGCCCAGTTCCTTCTCCTGCTGGCGCACTTCCTCGGCGAAGGCGACGAAGCCCAGGCCGCCGCGCGGATGTTCGGAGCAGCCCGCGGGGATGGGGAAGGGCTTGCCGCCGGCGCGGCGAACGTCCTCCATGGCCTGCTCCCAGCTGGGGCGGATGCCGATGTCGAAGCCCGCGGCGTCCAGCCGCACGTCGGCGCCCATGATGCGCGACATCTCGATGTTTCCCACGCGGTCGTACACCGCGTCGGAGTAGTTCACCCAGTTCTCCTGCACCAGCACGCACTTCATGCCCAGGTGGGCCGCCACCGCGGCCACCTGCCGCGTCTGGTTGGACTGGATGCCGCCGATGGACACCAGCGTGTCGTAGCCGCCCTCGATCGCCTCGGGGATCAGGTATTCGAGCTTGCGGGTCTTGTTGCCGCCGAACGCGAGGCCGGAGTTGCAATCCTCGCGCTTGGCGTACAGCTCCACCTTGCCGCCCAGGTGCGCGGACAGGCGCTTGAGCGGATGGATGGGCGTGGGGCCGAAGGTGAGGGCGTGGCGGGGGAATTTCTGCAGGTTCATGGATGCGGAGCCAGGGGCGGAAAGATGGGCGGGAGGCGGGCCGGGGCCCAGGTCCGGCGTGGCCTCCGAGGCCGTGCGCCGTTGACTGCATCGTAGGAAAATGCGCGGGAAACAGGGTTGCAAATACAGTCGAAAAATCATTCGAAGAATGCATGGATGACTGCAGAATGTATTGCTTCATTTCATGAAATCGAATATGTGCGCAACAAAATTACGCAGGCCCGGCGCCGCCGCCGAGCTGCCGCCCGCACCCCCGGCCCCGCAGCCGGCCGATGTCGACCGCACGGACCGCGCCATCCTGCGCGCGCTGCAGCGTGATGCGTCCGTGTCGAACGTGGCGCTGGCGGCCAAGGTGCATCTCAGCCCGCCCGCCTGCCTGCGCCGGGTGGAACGGCTGAAGCGCCTGGGCCTGATCGACCGCACGGTCGCGCTGCTGCATCCGCGCGCGGTGGGCGCGGGCATGCTGGTGATGATCGGCGTGGTGCTGGACCGCTCCACGCCCGAGTCCTTCGCCGCATTCGAGAAGGCCGCCGCGCAGATCTCGGGCTGCATGGAGTGCCACCTCGTCACGGGCGAGTTCGACTATTTCATGCTGGTGCGCACGCGCGACAGCGACAGCTTCAACCGCCTGCACGCGGAGCAACTGCTCTACCTGCCGGGCGTGCGGCAGGTGCGCTCGTTCATGGCACTGCGCAACGTGGTGTCCACCACGGAGCTGCCCCTGGCCATCTGACGGCAGCGGCCGGCCGCCGCTGCGCCGTCGTCAGGGCTGGCGGACCATGTGCGGGTAGATCAGGCCGTAGCGGCCCGCCAGGCCCGCCGCGACGCCGGGATTGCTGAGCTTGATGAACGCGGCGCCGGTCACCGGCAGGCCGGCGGGATCGGGGATCTGCAGCGTGGCCCAGCCGGACTGGAAGCCGTTGCGCAGCGGGGCGCGCGCGACGGTGCTGGACAGCGGGGAGACGCCGTTGAAGGCCGCCACCGACACGGCGCCGCACAGGCGCGGCACCAGGGGCAGCGCGGAGGGGATCGCGGCGCCGTTCGTGGACACGGAGGCCTCGCGCGAGAACACCAGGAACGACCAGTTGCCGTTGGTGCTGCACACCTGGTTGCCGGACACCGCCGTGTTGTCGGAGTGGAAGAACTGGTCGCCCGTGCCGGCCGGCGGCACGATCGAGAACGTGCGCGCACCGGCCGCGTAGTCCATGGCCACGCTGTAGCGCTTGGTGGGCATGGCGAACACCCAGTCCGTCTGCGCGGTGATCGAGGATTCGAGCGCGTACTGGTTGCGCACCTCGCGCGCGTTGAGCAGTTCCGAGACTTCGGTGGCCGTCCTGCGGGCATTGGCCTCCGAGGCCGCCAGGTGGTAAGGCGTGGAAAGGTCGGGCAGGTCGTAGGCGCGCGCCTGGATCACGGCGCTCAGGGTCGGCACGGTGGACGTGCCGTCGATGTCCTTCTGCCGCGAGGCGAAGCCGGCCGACACCAGCAGCGGGTCCGCCGTGAAGCGCTCGGGCTGGACGATCGCCTGGTCGGTGGGCGGAAAGAGCACGTAGTTGCCGCGCCCCGGCTGGCCGGCCGCATTCACGGCCTGCAGCGTGGTCATCGGGGAAGAGAACGTGGTCGCGCCGGGCACATCGATGATGTACCAGGTGCCCCCCACACTGCCCGATGGCGTGGCGAAGCCGCGGGCGGCGGCGGTGGCCTCGTCGCCAGCGTCCTGCTGCAGGGCGGCATCGATGGCCGAGCCCGTGCACGGCGCCGCTTCCGACACCTGGCGGATCGCCGTGAAGAGCGCCGAGCGCTCCTGGCCGCTCGTGCCGTACACCGCGGCCGAGGGGATGTCGGCGGCGACGATGGCTTCGATGGAGCCCTCGCGCGTGTGGCTGGCGCGGTCGGCTGCGCCCAGGGCGGGGTCGAGCCGGTCGGTGCCGAACGGCTGGGAGACCCCGGCCGCGAGCTGCGGCGACGTGCAGGAGCCGTCCGCGGTGGTGATCTGCGCGCGGCCGTCGGTCCCGGCCGTGATGGCCCCGGTCCACATGTCGCCGGGCGAGAGCAGCAGCGTCATGGTGAGCAGGCTGTCGCCGTTGGCAGCGCCGCGCACGCGCAGCTTGATGGCCTTGCCGTTGGAGAGATCCGTGTTCGCCAGGTGCAGCACGGTCATCTGGCCCTGCTGCGCGGTGAAGTAGGGCACCAGCAGCACGTGCCCGAGCTGGTTGGTGGCGGGCTGCAGGGCGACCGCATCCGTCGCGCCCAGCTGGGTGCGCGACGGTGCGCTGCCGGTGCCGGCCACCACGCCGGCCAGGGTGGGCGCGGCGAATCCGCAGCCGCAGAGCCATAGAACACCCGCGGCGCGGGCGAAGTTCGGTGCGGGCATGGGCTCCTCCTTGGGTCTTGTCCGATGGAAAGGCTGCAGCCTAACCGATGGGATCGGGGTTGACCATGCCAGCCGCCGGCCGCGCCTGCAACTCCTGCAGCGTCTTCAGGGATGGGCGGCCATGTGCGGATACATCAGGCCGTCGCTGGCGGCTACGCCGGGTGCCGCAACGGGATCGACGAGCTTCGTGAGCGAGCCGCCGATCACGGGCATCCCTGCAGGGCCATTGATGGTCAGTTTCGACCATCCCGAGGTGTCCGCCGAGGGAACCTGGCTGCGCAAGAGCGCCACAGAGGCCGCCAGCATCGATGGCACCCTGCTGCCTTCTCCGGCCGGGGGCACGGCCGAGAAGTTCATCTGTCCCGACGCATAGTCCAGCCCCACGCTGTAGCGCTTCGGCCGCCGGACGGCGTGGCGGACCCGGTGGTCGCGGCCGTACGCTCGTCCGTGAAGTCCTGCAGCAGAACTTGTTCCACGGCCTCGCTGTCGCAGCGGGAAACTCCCCGTCGCTCCATAAACCGCCATTCTGACGGCCAGCCATCCCGGAGCGAGGGCCGGGTCGAGACGGTCCAGTTGGTGTCGTCCGATGTCGTGATCTGCGCACGCCCATCGGGCCCGGCCGTGATCGCCACCGTCCATAGGGAGGCGGATGGAAGATTTCGTAAAAAAGTATCGCCTGGCGAGACTTGTATACCTAGCGAACCCTAACAAGTCTCGATATTTGCAGCTTTCCCCTAGTCCTTCGGCGGTTGAGGCGGCGGGGATTTTGCTGGCTTGGGTGGTGTGTTCAAGAGCCGCCGCAGAACATCCTGTTCTTCCCTGGAAGATGCCGGAGCTAAAAATTCTTTCATCTTTGGTTGTTACCTAGGTTATGATCGGCCCCATGAAGATTCCTGAGCCCGTAAAAACCGCAGCGCTGACGCACTGGAATGATCTGTGCGCCCGCCGTGATTCCATCGTCTTGGAAATCAAGGAGCTTGAGGAATTCATGAGGGGGCATGGGATTCTGACCCATGCCAATGAGAACGTCGAGCGCCCTGACGCTGGGCAGTCGTTTTCTTCTGTTGTGAGGAGTATCGCTGCACAGATGATTGTCCCGGGTGCATACGTGAAGACCGAGGAGATCTACGAAGCGGTGAAGGCGAGCGGGGTAACTATGCCGCCGCGAGAGGAAGGCAAGCCGGACACGGCACGTATCACCCGTATTCTTTCCAGCTCAGGGGCGTTCAAAGGTCACAAGAGCAAGGGATGGTCCGTAAAGAGCGAACCCTCGGAAGAGTTGCGATCTTCCGAGGGTTCTAATGCAACAACGTCTGAACAGGACGACAACATCTGAAAGGAGCCGCTATGAACCACGTTTCCACTGACGTGTCGCGGTCGGGGATCGGATCCCGACCATCAGTGGTCAGATAGAACACATTTCACCCACACCAACCCACATCAAGAAAGGAGGATGCTATGTCCAGAAAGGCGGATGCTATGCGGCGGACTTTCAGTCTCTAGCGTTGCGAACTAGAGACGGGTAAATTTTCGCACTTAAGGCGTGGCTTGTCCACGCCTTTTGCTTTTGTGAGACAGCATTTATCAAGCGTAGGCGCCCTTGCGCGAGGAGAAGAATGCGGTCACAAGCGCAACGGCAAGAAGGCCGAAGAACCATGCCAGGCTAACGCCGTCCATAAGGAAGAACGCCAGCACCGGGGATAGTGCGAGCGTGGGGACGGAGGCCAGTCCTCCAAGGAACGCGCCAATCAATCCCCATTTCTGGTAGCCCAGCGCGATGGCTAGGAAAACCC
This sequence comes from Paracidovorax cattleyae, assembly GCF_900104515.1. Taxonomy (GTDB): domain Bacteria; phylum Pseudomonadota; class Gammaproteobacteria; order Burkholderiales; family Burkholderiaceae_C; genus Paracidovorax; species Paracidovorax cattleyae. The sequence continues at coordinate 26,423 of NZ_FNJL01000021.1, read as the reverse complement.
ATTGGGCGACGGCAACTGTGAGAACGATCTGAGATGTCCTGAGAAGGAAGCGGTTCATGGTTTCTGCTTTGACTGGCACTATAGGGTCTGGCACTATAGGGCTAGCGAACGCATCATGACAAGGTGCAGTCCGCAGAAATCCACTTCGGCAAGCAGCTCAAGTTGCTCAGGGCCAACTGCGGCATATCGCAGGAGGAGCTAAGCCATTTGGCGGACGTGCACACGTCCTATGTCAGCAAGTTGGAGCGGGGCACCAAGTCCCCAACGCTGGGCGTTATTCTTCGGATGGCGGCAGCGCTTGGGGTCTCAGGGGCCAATCTCATTGACCGGGTCGAAAGATCCATCGCCGAGCATGCAGAATGACCAACGACGTAGAGAAGCAAGAGATATCGCCTGAGGTGAAGCGCTTCTATGAGCATGTGCTTTCAGCCGGCCCGCTGATGTGCACCAAGGAGCTTGAGATGCTCCATGAGAAAGCGGAAATGCTTGAGCGCGCACACCGGCCGCACAAGCCGGCGTCACCTAGAGATCAGCAGGGCCAGGACGTCATTGAATGACGGGAACTGGCGTGCAACTAACCCGCCGATAGGTCAGTCGCTTCCCTGAGATCGCCTTAAGCACGATGGCGGAGCGCATTGCGTCATCGACGCCCAGGGCAACGCGGTTGTTGTACCTGAAGGCGAATTCTTCGCTGTAGCGCTGGAGGTGCTTGGGCGCTACATGGTGGAACGTTCCAATGAGCCCGCGCTTGAACAACGAGAAGTAGCCTTCTACGGTGTTGGTGTGGGCCTTGCCGCGGACGTATTCGCCCTTTGAGTGGTTGACCTGTTCGTAGGCGGCGAAACCGTGCTCTCGCTTAAGAAGGTTGTAGCGCGGGCTGGAATCGGTCATCAGGTGGGTCGCAGGATGGATCTGTGACTCAATCACCAGCTTGAGATTTTGCCCAGTCACACTCGGCACGTGGAAGGTGCGAACCTTGCCGCCACGTTCAACCAAAGCAACAACCTTGTTGGAATCCTTGAGGGCGCTGCCTGGCTTGCGGTCGCCTGACTTCTTGGCTGCCGTCTTGGAGCCCGACTCAGAACCCCAATAAGTCTCGTCCGCCTCAACGACTTTTCCCTCGCCGCCCATTGGGCCGGCTTGTTGTTCGGTCATTGCTTCGCGGATGCGATGCGCCATGAACCATGCGGTTTTATAGGTGACGCCTAACATTCGGTGCATCTGGTGCGCACTAATGCCCTTCTTGCTAGAGCACATGAGGTGCACAGCCTGGAGCCAAACATTAAGCGGTACCTTGGATCGCTCGAACACTGTCCCAACCGTCACAGTGAATTGGTCATAGCAGTCCCTGCACTTGTAGAGGCCGGGACGGTAAGACTTACCCACCAGGGCAAGAGGCTCCCTCACCGACCCACAGTGAGGACAAACAGGTCCGTTCGGCCAGCGCAGCCGCTCAAGATGGACGCGTGCGCGGTCCGGATCTTGGAAGTGCGGTTGGTTGAGCGAAGAACTGGACATGATGTGCCTTCCTATTGAGAGCCGATCATCCCACACCTGTTAGGGTTTGCCAAGTATACAATTCTCGCCTGGCAATACCTGTCGTCCGAGCCGCTGCCACTGCGTCGCTTCGTGAAGCCCGCCTGCCGGCGCGTTGCCCATGATGCCGCCCATGTTCCACCACGGGCCGCAAGCCCCCGCTTCCATGCCGCGTCCTTCCGCCTCCTCCCCATCGTCTTCCATTCCCCTGGTCCAGCGCGATACGGCCGCCTGGCAGCTGCAGGTCTGGGTGTCGTTCGGCATCGCCGCGTTCTGCTGCGCCGTGGGCCTGGCCTGGCTGCCGGGCGAGCGGCTGGAACAGATCTTCATGGTGATGGGCTACGTCTTCTGTCTCTCCGCGGTGTTCATGCTCGCCAAGTTCGTGCGCGACAACCAGGCTGCCACGCGGCGCGGCGTAGGCGATACGCCGCTCTTCAAGCTGGTGGTCTGGGGCGGCTTCGCCGTGGCGGTGGGGCTGACGGGATGGGGCCTGCTGGACATGGATATCTCCCCTGCCTACAAGGCCTTCCTGGGCGTGAGCTGGCTCTACCTGCTGACCACGGCATTCACGCTGGCCAAGATGCTGCGCGACCGCCACGAGGCCGACCTGGCCGAAGCACGGCTGCTGGGCCGCCGCGAAGCGATGCAGGCTCCGGTCGCGGCCTCTCCCCTGCATCAGGCACCCACTGGCGAAGCGCGTCCTGACCGCGCCGTGAACTGAACCCGGGAGACCGCTGCCATGTCGCGTTTTTTATACCGGCCCTTGCTACTTCGGGTCACAACTTCCCAAGGTGTGTGGGGGGCTGCGCGTTGGCTGGCGGGGCTGGCCCTCGCCAGCGCCGCCATCGTGCCAGTGCCGCCAGCGTGGGCGCAGAGCGAGGCTTCCGCCGCGCTGTCGATGCTGCCCGTGGCGTCCGTCGTGGGAACGGCGTCCGTCGGATCCGCGGCAGTCGGCGCGGTGGCCACCGTGCCCGCGGCGCTCTCGGTGGCCGGCGCGGTGCTCACGGTGCGCGCCGTGGAGGCGTCGGCAACGGGCACGGTCTATGTGCTGGAACGTGCTTCCGACGGCGCCCGCGTGAGCGTGGAGGCGGCGGGCCGCGCCGCCTCGGGTATCGCGGCGGGCGTGGGCACCGTCGTCACCTGCAGCGTCATTGGCACGGGCGTGGTGCTGTCGGCGGCGGGGGAGGTCCTGGCCTTCGTGCCCAATGCGCTGGGCCGGGCGCTGCTGCACAACGAGCGGTTGTGAGCGTGCCGGCCATGGTCCATTCCCGCACCGTCCTGCGCGCTGCCGCCATGGGCGCCGCCCGGCTCCTGCTGGCCGCAGCGCTGGCGATGGGCTCCACCGCGCACGCCGGCCGCTCCTGCGAGGCGCGCAAGACCACGCCGCAGGCCATCGAACGCGGCATGCAACTGGCCGAGCGCACCGCGCGGGCGCTCGACGCTGAGCACCAGCGTTCCGGCGCGCGCGTCGTGCTGCTGGCCCGCGCCGGGCAGGACCTGTCGAAATACGGCGTGCATTACTCGCACATGGGCTGGGCCTACCGCACGCCCGAGGGGGCCTGGCGCGTGGCGCATAAGCTCAACGACTGCGGCACTGCGGTGGGCTCCCTCTACCGCCAGGGCCTGGGCGAATTCTTCCTGGACGACCTGTGGCGGCACGAGGCCGTGTGGCTGCTGCCCGCGCCCGAGGCGCAGGCGCGGCTGGCCGCGGTGCTGGCCGGGCGCCCGGGCATGCTCGCGATGCACCAGCCGGCCTACAGCATGGTGGGCTATGCCTGGGGCACGCGCTACCAGCAGTCCAACCAGTGGGCGCTGGAGACCCTGGCGATGGCCATGGAGCCCGGGGCCGTCCGCACGCGTGCCCAGGCGCAGGCCTGGCTGCGTGCCCGGGGGTACGAACCCGCCGTGCTGCGCATCGGGCCGCTCACCCGGCTGGGCGGGCGGGTCACCGCGGCCAACGTGGCCTTCGACGACCATCCGCCCCGCGACCGCTTCGCCGACCGCATCGCGACCGTCACCGTCGATTCCGTGCTGGCGTGGCTGCCCCGGGCCGGGCTGGGCTCGGACGTATCCACGCTCGCGCTGGACCGCTCTCCCTGAGCACCGCATGATCGGTGCCCTCTTCGAACGAATGGATCAACCAAAGGAGTCCGACATGGGCAAATCCCTGCGCCTGTCCGAAAAGTGGTTCCGCCGCGGCCTGTGGCTGGTGTCGCTGGTATTCGCCAGCTTCCTCATCGGGCTGGGCGGCACGCTGGTGGGCGACCTGCCGCGCGTGGAAGCGCCGCTGCAGCTCGATGATTTCCTGGACCGGCCCGCCGCGGAGGCGCTGCGCAACGAAGTGCGCGCGTCCGACGGGGCCGAGCGGCAGGCGCAGGCGGCGCTGGAGCAGGCCCAGCTGCAGCGCAGCAAGGCGCGCAGCGAGAGCCAGGCGGCGCACGAGAGCTTCAACAACTGGATCGCCACGCGCAGCGCCACCCAGCAGTCGGAGCACAACCCCGAAGTGGTGGCCCGCACGCAGGAACTGGATGCCTTGAAGGCCCGCGAGCGGCAGGCGCAGCGGGCGGTGGAGGCCCAGCAGCAGGCCGCGCTCGATGCCCGGCAGGCCGCGGCGGCCGCGCGCCAGCGCCTGGAGCAGATGGAGGCGGCCGGCTACGAACGGATGCGGGTGGCCCAGCGCAAGGTGGAGTTGCGGGTGTTCCTCTACCGGCTCGCGCTCACGCTGCCGCTGCTGCTGGTCGCGGGCTGGCTGTTCGCGAAGAAGCGCCAGAGCACGTGGTGGCCGTTCGTCTGGGGCTTCATCTTTTTCGCGCTGTTCGCGTTCTTCGTCGAACTCGTTCCCTACCTGCCCAGCTACGGCGGCTACGTGCGCTATGCCGTGGGCATCGTGGTGACCGTGCTGGTGGGGCGCTACGCCATCCTCGCGCTGAACCGCTACCTCGAGCGACAGCGGCAGGCCGAGGCGCTGCCCGACGCGCAGCGGCGCGAGGAACTGAGCTACGACGTCGCGCTCGCGCGGCTGGCCAAGGGCGCGTGCCCCGGCTGCGAACGGCCCGTCGATCTGAAGAACGAGGCCATCGACTTCTGCCCGCACTGCGGCATCGGGCTGTTCGACCGCTGCGGAAACTGCCGCACGCGCAAGAGCGCCTTTGCGCGGTTCTGCCACGCGTGCGGAACCGGCAGCATGCGGACCGCAGGACAGGCGGCCGGGAAGCCGTAGGACGGATGGGGAAAACGGCGAAGGAAGACGGCTATAAATGATAAAAATAAACAATGAAATAGGGGAATACAAAAGAATGGTTCCACGTAAATTGATGTTTTCTTGAATAATTCGGGCCTGACTGCATCAATTTTTTTCTTTTCTCTCCAAAGACTGCCCCATGTCCACCCTGCCTGACTCCGCTTCCAGCGACATGCTCGTCCCCTTCGCACAAGCCATCCGGGCGCTGCAGCCTTTCATCGAACTGGATGCCCGGGGGCATGTGGTGGCGGTGCATCCCGGGTTCCTGGAGATGAGCCAGCATTCGCAGGAGGACGTGGTGGGCCACCACTACCGCGCCTGCTTCCCCCGTGCGGCGGAATGGCTGGACGCCTGCTTCGCCCCGAATGCCTCCGAGCCGGTACAGACCGTCACCGGCCGCCATTTCGGCAGCTGGAAGCGGAACTGCGTGACCCGCACGCAGGCCTTCATGCTGCGGGACGGGGACGGTGCGCCGAGGCAGGCCATGCTGCTGCTGGAAGACGTGTCGGACCAGCGCGCCGCCCTGCGGGAGCACGAGGGCCACATGAATGCCATCAACCGCTCCATGGCCGTCATCGAGTTCGACCTGAAGGGCCACGTGCTCAAGGCCAACCGGAACTTCCTGGACACCTTCGGCTACTGCGCCGAGGAGATCGAGGGGGTGCACCACCGCATCTTCTGCGACGCAGAGCATGTGCGCAGCCTCGAGTACCGCGAATTCTGGGAGCGCCTGGCCGCCGGTGAATTCCAGAGCAACGAATACCGCCGCATCCGCAAGGACGGGCAGGACGTGTGGATCCAGGCGTCCTACAACCCCATCCTCGACGAGGACGGCCGCCCGGTGAAGGTGGTGAAGTACGCCACCGACATCACCGAGGCCAAGCAGCGCCATACCGAGAACGCCGGCCGCGTGGAGGCCATCGGCCGCTCCACCGCGGTGGTCGAGTTCGCGCTCGACGGCACGGTGCTGGCGGCCAACCCGCTGTTCCTCGACACGATGGGCTACACGCTGGACGAGGTGCAGGGCCGGCACCACCGCCACTTCTGCCAGCCCGAACACGCCGCAAGCCCGGCCTACCGGGACTTCTGGCGCAAGCTGGGCGACGGCGAGTTCGAGGCCGGCGTGTACCGCCGCGTGGCCAGGGACGGGCGCGAGGTGTGGCTGCAGGCGTCGTACAACCCCATCTTCGACGGGGAGGGCCGGCAGGTGAAGGTCGTCAAGTACGCCATCGACATCACCGCGGAGCAGATGCGCAACGCCGAATACGAGGGCAAGGTCAACGCCATGTCCCGCGCGCAGGCCGTCATCGAGTTCGACCTGGAGGGCAACGTGCTGCATGCCAATGCCAACTTCCTCGACGCGATGGGCTACACCCTGCGCGAGATCGTGGGGCAGCACCACAAGATGTTCTGCGAGCCGGAGTTCGTGCGCTCGTCGGAGTACCGCGATTTCTGGGCCCGGCTCAGCCGCGGCGAGTTCTATTCGGGCCTGTACAAGCGCATCAGCAAGCACGGCTATCCGGTGTGGATCCAGGCGACCTACAACCCCATCATCGGGCCCGACGGCAACCCGGTGAAGATCATCAAGTATTCCGTGGACGTGAGCGACCAGGTCGAGCGCGAGCAACTGGTGCAGAGCCGGGTGGCCGAGATGGGCCGCTCGATCCAGCAGCTGACGGAGACCATCGGCGAGATCGCGCGCACCACCCGCCACTCCACCGAGCTGGCTGCGGTGACGCAGGCCGAGGCGCGGCGCGGCAGCCAGACGCTGCTGCGTTCGCTGGAGGCCACCAAGGCCATCCAGGAGTCATCCGACGACATCAACGCCATCGTGCAGGTGATCGGCGACATCGCCAACCAGACCAACCTGCTGGCCTTCAACGCGGCCATCGAGGCCGCGCGGGCGGGAGAGCACGGGCTGGGCTTCTCGGTCGTGGCGGACGAAGTGCGCAAGCTGGCCGAGAAGTCGTCGCAGGCGACGCGCGAGATCACCAAGCTGATCGCCGAATCGGTGGGCCGCGTGCGCCAGGGAGGCGACATCTCCTCGCAGGCGGCGGAGAACTTCGAGCGCATCGTGCAGGGCGTGGACCAGACGACCGCATCCATCGCGGGCATCCACACCGCGACCGAGGCGCAGACCGCCGCCACGCGCAGCGTCGCCCAGCTGCTGCATGAACTGACCCGGGTCTCGATGCGTGCCGGCGTCGATCCGGCGGGCGCTGCGACGCCTGCGGCGCGGGTGGGTGCGTGACGGCCGGCGCGGCGGTTCTGCACTTCGGCGTCGTCCGCGCCGCGGGCCAGGACATTGCCATCGCTTCCAGCGAACTGGTCGAGGCGGTGGACATGCCGGAGCAACTGCTTCCGCTGCCCGGGCCGTCCCCGCTGATGGCGGGCATGCTCCTGCTGCGGGGGAGGCTGGTTCCGGTGCTGGATCTGCAGCGGCTGATGGCCCCTGCAGCGCCTCCCGGCCCCGCTCCCGCTTCTTCGGCCGCAGCCCCCGCCGCCACCGCTGCGGCAGGCCGGCGCCGCCAGGTGGCAGTGGTCGCGCATGGCGGCCGCCGCCTGGGCATCGGCGTGGACACCATCGCGGGCGTGCTGCGCGTGCCCCCTTCGGCCGTCACGCCCCTGGGCGGCGCGCAGGACGGCCTGTTCGGCCACTGGGTGATCACGCAGGAGCCCGTGAGCCGCGCCCTGCCGGTGCTGCAGGTGCCGGCCTTGCTGGAGTGCACGCCGGGCGTGACGCCTGCGATGGACCCTCCCGCGGGAGCCGCCGGCACGGCCCCTGCCGCGGCGCAGGCCGCCACGGCGACGCGCCGGTATACGCTCGCGTCTTTGGAGGGGCTGGTGCTGGCCTTCGATTTCACCGATGTGCCCGACATCCTGCCGATGCCGCCCATGCGCGCCTTCTTCGCCGCTGGCGGTCCGCTGCGCGGACTCGTGCCATGGCGCGGCTGCGACGTTCCGGTGGTCGATCTGCAGCAGCTTCTCGGAACGGAGCGCGGTGCGCCGGACGGGGCCCGGGGCCCGTTCCCGGGCGCATCGAAGCCTCTGCTCATGGTGCTGCAGCGCGGGGACCGGCGCATCGGCGTGCAGGCGGACGCCGTGCTGGGCATGGAGACGGCAACGCCCGACGCCACGGTGCCCCTGGGTGCCGGCGCCAGCCTGAACCCCGGGTGCTATGCCGGTGCCATGCGCACCTCGGCGCACGGCATCGCCGCCGTGCTGCGGGTGGAGGGGCTGCTGGCGCATCCGGTCGTCTCCGCGTTCCTGGACAGCCGGCCCGCTGCCGCCGCAGGCGCTCAGGCCGGACCGCAGGCGGCGCGTGGCGGCGGTGCCCGCACCACGTTCCTCGTCTATCGGGCCGGGGGCGACTGCGCCACGCCCCTTGCCGAGGTGGAGGAAATACTCGACTACGCGGTACCGGCCGTGCGGCTGGACGCCGCTGGCGGCGGCATGTGCGGCCTGGTGGAGCGCAGGGGCCGGCCGCTGGAGGTCTTCTCCCTGCGCACCCTGCTGGGCAGCGCCGCTGCGGAGGCCACGGCGCAGTCGCGGGTGCTGGTGGTGCGGCACGGCGAGCGGCTGCGCGGTTTCCTGGTGGACAGCCTGGTGTCGCTGGTCGCGGCCGATGCCACGGCGGAGATCGGCCAGGAGCCATCCAGACCTCCGGAGGGCACCCGGCGCTCGGGCAGCGGCCTGGGGCGCATGCTGACCGTGGGAACGGGCGCCGATGCCGTCACCTGCCGGAAGGTGGGGCTGCGGGCGCTGCTGGAGCAATCGTTCCACGATTTTCCGTAAGGCATTTTCTCCTGGTAACCCAGGCCGGGACAGGAAGCGCTTTCTCCTACATCCTGGGGCCTGCATGCTTTTCAGACTGGGGGCCGAAAGCATCGCAGGAGAACCCATGCCCCTAGACCCCCGCACCGCCGGCCCCCGGCCGCCCTTCAAGGACCAGCAACCGCTCACGCCGCCCGGCGCCGAGACCGACATGCAGCCGCAGCCCGACTACGGTGCCGCGTCGTACCAGGGCTCGGGCAGGCTCCAGGGGCGCCGCGCCGTCATCACGGGCGGCGACAGCGGCATCGGCCGCGCGGTGGCACTGGCCTTCGCGCGCGAAGGTGCCGACGTGCTCATCGCCTACCTGCCCGAGGAGGAGGGCGACGCGCGCAAGACCCTCGAGCTCGTCACGGCGGAAGGCCGCCGCGCGGTCGGCGTGCCCGGCGACATCCGCGAAGAGGCCCACTGCAACGCCATCATCGAGCGCGCGGTGAAGGACCTGGGCGGCATCGACATTCTGGTCAACAACGCCGCCTACCAGATGGCGCACGAAAGCATCGACGAGATCTCGGCCGAGGAATTCGACCGCACCTTCCGCACCAACGTCTATGCCACGTTCTACCTGAGCAAGGCGGCCGCCCGGCACATGCCGCCGGGCAGCGCCATCATCAACACCGTCTCGGTCAACGCGGACAAGCCCAACAAGACGCTGCTGGCCTATGCCTCCACCAAGGGCGCGCTGCAGAACTTCACGGGCGGGCTCGCCCAGTTGCTGGCCGACAAGGGCATCCGCGTGAACTGCGTGGCGCCCGGCCCGATCTGGACGCCGCTCATCCCGTCCACGATGCCGATCGAGCGCGCGCGCGAGTTCGGCAGGCAGGTGCCGCTGCAGCGCCCCGGCCAGCCCGCCGAAGTGGCGCCGGCCTACGTGATGCTGGCGTCCGACCAGGCCAGCTTCATCTCGGGTGCTACGGTGGCCGTCACGGGGGGCGTGCCCATCATCTGAGACCGGAAACTCCCGCCGGCGCCGGTGGGGCTTCGCCGCGCTTCAATCGACCCTGATTCCCGCGGCGCGGATCACGGCGGCGAGTTCCTTCCGTTCCCTGGCCAGATAGTCCGCGAACCGGGCCTGCGTCATTTCCATGGGCTGGAAGCCCGCGTCGGACAGCCGGCGGACCACCTCCGGGTCGGCCAGCACGGCGTGCATCTCCGCCGCGAGGCGCCGGGCGATCTCCGGCGGGGTGCCGGCGGGCAGCAGCAGGCCCTGCCAGGCCTCGATGTCCAGCGACCGGAATTCCGGCATCTCGGACAGGCTGGGCACCTGGGGCAGCGTGGCGGCACGCCGCCGGGAGGTCACGCCATAGGCCTGCACCTTGCCCTCGCGGATGAAGCCCTGGGCCAGCGCCACGGGCAGCACCGCCAGGTCGATCTGGCCGCCGGCCAGCTCGGTCAGCACCTGCGGACCGGATTTGTAGGGAACGTGGACGATGTCGAGCCCCGCCTGCTGCCGGATCATCTCGGCAGCGATGTGCAGGCTGGTGCCGACGCCATCCGTGCCGAAGTTGATCCGGCCCGGCTGGCTGCGGACGAGGCGCAGCAGTTCCGCCGTGTCCGCAGCCAGGTGGGGCCTGCCGATCAGCACGAAGGCCGAGGATGCCACCGGCACCACCGGCTGCAGTTCCCTGAGTCCGTCGTAGGCGAAGCGTGCCGGCGAGACCAGCGGCGCGACCGTGACCGGGCTGGCCACCCCGAAGAGCAGGGTGTAGCCGTCGGGCCTGGCCCTGATCACCCGCTGGACGGCGATGGTGCCCGATGCCCCCACCGTGTTCTCGACGACCACGGGCTGCTTCAGCCGTTCGGCCAGCCGGGGCATCAGCAGCCGCGCGGCGACATCCACGCTGCCGCCGGCCGAGAACGGCACGACCGCGACGATGGGCTGGGCGGGCCAGGCAGAGGAAGGGCTGTCGGCGCGGGCCGGCGATGCGGATGCGGCCAGCGCGGACAGCGCGGCCAGGGCGAGCGCCCTCGTGGTGTGGGTCAGGCAGCGGATGGAGGTCATGGCACGGGCCGGCGAGGCAGGAGTGGGTGGACGGTGGAGCAGCAGGGCAGGCCGGGCGCTCAGGTCTTCAGCCAGGGCAGGGCCGACGCCGGGTAGCGGAAGGTCTGGAAGACGCTGTTGAGCCGTCCGGGGCCGGTCTTGCGCGCCGCGGCGTCGGGGTATTCGGCGAACCACGGCAGGATGTATTCCCACACCACTTCGCCGGCCGGCGTGACCTCGAAGAGGCGGCCCGTGGCGGATTCGGTGATATGGGTGTTGCCGTTCCACAGGCGCTGGGCGTTGCCCATGAAGGCCGTGTAGAAGGCGTTGACCATCTCGTCCTGGTAGCTCCAGACGACGCGCTGGCTGGCGGGGTCGATCTCCACCACGCGCGAGAAGGCCACATGCGCGCCTTCGCGGAAGTTGCCGTTGTCGAATGCCAGGATATGGCCGCCCGGCAGCGGCACGGGCGCGTGCTGGTGCGACACCAGCGAGGGCGGCAGGTGCAGCCGCACCGCCCCGCTGGCCTTGTCCACGCCGATGATGCCGGCCGTGGTGCGCAGGCTCATCAGCACGGTGCCGTCCGCCGCCATGCCCAGCCCGTTCACCAGGGGCCAGTGGTAGCGGCCGAAGCCGGGGTGTATGGGAAAGGCCGCCGGGTCGAGGTGTTCCCAGGCCTTCCATTCCCAGACCCGTTCGCCTGCGCGGTTGACCTCGCGGATCACGTCGCCGTACATGGTCTCCTGCGGGCCGTGGGCGGTGCCTCCGGGCACCTGTTCCGCAAATCCTTCGGGGACCGGTTCGCAGGCGGCATAGAGCAGGTGGCCGTCGGGCAGCCATTGCGCATCGTGGTGGTGGGCCGGATCCTCGTAGCGCCATACCACCTCGCCGGCCGGGGTCACTTCGTAGAAGTCGCCGCCATGCCACATGGACCAGGGCGGGTAGCGGTCGGGCGACTGCGCATGGCTGCCGTTGTAGCCGAGGTTGCCGTTGGGCAGGATGACCGCATGGCGCCCCGGGCGCACGGGCAACTGCCATTCGTGGACCACGGCGCCGCCGATGTCGATGAGATAGACGCGGCCGCCGGCGGTCTGCGGGGCGATGAGCGTGTAGCCCCCGGCGGAGAGATGAGGGTCGTGGGCGATCAGCCCCACGCCGCGGCGGCGCTGGGTGACCTGGTCAACGGTGGTGGCCATCGGGAATACTCTTTCGCTTCAGGAATTGGTCGTGGTGTCGTGCCGTGCTGAAAGCGACTCTATGCAGGTGCTACTGTCAGGGATAGCTGAAAGTTTCTGCAGGGGTGTCAGGTATTTCTTTACACTCGCCGACCATGTCCTCCGTCTCTCAGGCTTTTCGCTGCTTCGACGAAGTGGCACGGCGCGGGTCGGTCCGCAAGGCGGCCGAGACCCTGCATCTCACGGCGGCCGCGGTCAACCAGCAGGTGCTGAATTTCGAGGCGCAGGTCGGCATACCGCTGTTCGACCGGCTGCCGCGGGGCATGCGGCTCAACCTGGCCGGGGAGATCATGCTGGCCGCGGTGCGGCGCAGCCAGCGCGACTTCGACAACGCGCTGAGCCAGGTCGAGGACCTGCGCGCGCTGCGGCGCGGACACGTGAACGTGGGCGTATCGAACGCCACCGCCGAATACGTGCTGCCGCAGGTCATCCTGGCACTGCAGCGCAGCCATCCCGGCATCACCTTCGGCGTGCGCACCGGCAACGGCGAATCCCTGCTGCACTGGGTGGCTCAAGGCGAGATCGACATCGCCTGCTGCCTGCGGCGCACGCCGCCGCAGGGGGTGGAGGAAATCCGCAGCTTCTTCCAGCAGCTGGGGGTGGTCACCGCCCCGGGCCATCCGCTGGGCGCCCCCACGCAGCGGCTGCGCCTGCGCGACTGCCTGGGTTACCCGCTCGCCATGGTGTCGCCGGACATGGAGCTGCGCAGCCTGCTCGATCGCATCGATCCGCGCCTGGCGCGGCTGGGCCGCCCGCGGGTGGAAACCACTTCGGTGGCCATGGTGCGGCGGCTCGTGGCGGGCAGCGATGCGGTGGCCTTCCTGGTGCCCGACAACGTGGCCGAAGACGTGGCGCAGGGAACGCTCGTCTGGAACGGCCTGGAGGATGCGGGCGCCCGGCTGCAGGGCGGCATCTACCAGCGCTCAGGGTATTCGGCCCCCTCGGCCGTCGGGTTGTTCCTGGCGGCGCTGGAGGCGGAGATCGAAAGCATCCATGCGCGGTTCGAGTCGCGGATCGCGCTGCAACTGGGCGCTTTCGCGACCTGAGCCGCCCTCCGCAGGGACGATGCGGCACCGGGCGGGCGGCGCCCGTGTTGTCAGGTGCCCATCACCACCGGGCCGCCCTGCGCGATCGCGCGCTGGTAAGCCGGGCGGGCATTGATGCGTTCGCGGTAGGCCTGCACGGCAGTGAACTCGACCGCGCCGCTCGCGCGCGAGATCGCGGCCTCCACCGCGAAGCTCATCTGGAAGTCGGCGATGCTGATCGCGTCGCCCGCGAACCAGGTGTTGTGCGAGAGGTGCTTTTCCATGAAGGCGAGCGCCGTGGCGAGGTTCGGGTCCACCAGCTTCTTCTGCGCCTTGCCGCAGATCGCGTAGGCGATCGGCCGCACGAAGAACGGCATCGGCTGCAGGGGCAGGGTCTTGAAGACCAGCTTCATCACCAGCCAGTTCATCAGCGAGCCCTCGGCGTAGTGCATCCAGAAGCGGCACTCCCGGTGCTCCGGCGTGCCCGGCCGGGGCACCAGGTTCGCGAGCTCGCCCGTGGCCTGGGCGCCGTAGCGCTCGGCGATGTGCTCGATGATCGCGCCGGACTCGGCGATGATCTCGCCGCCGTCGTCGATCACGGGGGACTTGCCCAGCGGGTGGATGCGCTTGAGCTCCGGCGGCGCGAGGCGGGTGCGCGGGTCGCGCGCGTACCGGCGGATGTCGTAGGCCACGCCCAGCTCCTCCAGGAGCCAGAGCACGCGCTGGGAGCGGGAGGTTTCGAGGTGGTGGACGGTCAGCATGGGGCGCATGGTAGGCCATGCCCGCGCGGGCGGGCGTAGGCCGCCGCCGGCGCCGCGCTGCCGCCGGCCATGCCGCCGTCAGACACCCCGTGCGCGGTCCGCCGCGAAGCGGCTGCGGAATTCGCCGAAGCGGCCCGCGTCGAGCGACTCGCGGATCTCCCGCATGAGGTTCAGGTAGTAGTGCAGGTTGTGCACGGTGGTGAGCATGGGGCCCAGCATCTCGCCGCAGCGGTCGAGGTGGTGCAGGTACGCGCGGCTGAAGCCGCCGCGCCCGCCATCGGCCCAGGCCACGCCCTCGGTGCCCGCGCAGGCGTGGCAGGTACAGGTGGGGTCCAGCGGCTGGTGGTCTGTCTTGTGCCGGGCGTTGCGGATCTTCAGATCGCCATGGCGCGTGAAGATGGTGCCGTTGCGCGCATTGCGCGTGGGCATCACGCAATCGAACATGTCCACGCCGTCGGCCACGCCCTGCACGAGGTCTTCCGGCGTGCCCACGCCCATCAGGTAGCGGGGCTTGTGGGCCGGCAGGCGGTGGGGCGTGTGGGCCATGATGTCCAGCATCTCGTCCTTGGGCTCGCCCACGCTCACGCCGCCCACGGCGTAGCCGGGGAAATCCATCTCCACCAGCCGCTCCAGCGATTCCTGGCGCAGGTGCTTGTACATGCCGCCCTGCACGATGCCGAAGAGCGCGTTGGGGTTGCCCAGGCGGTGGAATTCGTCCTGGCTGCGGCGCGCCCAGCGCAGGCTCATCTCCATCGACTTGCGCGCCTCGGCCTCCGTGGTCTTGTGGCCCTTGGTCTCGTAGGGCGTGCATTCGTCGAGCTGCATGACGATGTCGGAGTTGAGCGTGGTCTGGATCTGCATGCTCACCTCGGGCGACATGAAGAGCTTGTCGCCGTTCACCGGGCTCGCGAAGGTCACGCCTTCCTCGGTGATCTTGCGCATGGCGCCCAGCGACCAGACCTGGAAGCCGCCCGAGTCGGTGAGGATGGGCTTGTTCCACTGCTCGAAGCCGTGCAGGCCGCCGAAGCTTTGCATCACGTCCAGGCCCGGGCGCATCCACAGGTGGAAGGTGTTGCCCAGGATGACCTGCGCGCCCATCTCGTGCAGGCTGCGCGGCATCACGCCCTTGACGGTGCCGTAGGTGCCCACCGGCATGAAGATGGGGGTCTGCACCACCCCGTGGTTGAGCGTGAGCGCGCCGCGCCGCGCGTGGCTTGCGGGATCGGTCGCGAGAAGTTCGAATTGAAGCATGATCGGGCGATTGTCCCAGACGGCCGCCTGCGCGCCGGCACTACACTGGTCCGCAGCGGCGCCGCGTTCCGCGGCCCTCCGGCCGGCCCCCAGAAGAAAGGACATTCCCGAACATGCTCAAGATCCTCGTCGCCGTCGATGGCTCCGAACTCTCGCTCGATGCCGTGCGCCACACGCTCGCGCTCACGCGCCAGGGCCTCGCGGCCTCCGTCGTGCTCGCGCACGTGCAGGAGCCCGCCACCCTCTACGAGATGGTGGTCTCGCGCGACCCCGACCTCATCGCCGCCGCGAGTCTGGAGGCCGGCCTGCACCTGATGGCTCCGGCGCGCGCCCTGGTCGATGCGGCCGGCGTGCCCTGCGAATCCGAAGTGGGCGTGGGCGACGTCGCCCCCACGCTGGCGGACATCGCCGAGCGCACCCAGTGCGGCCTCGTCGTGATCGGCGCCCGCGGCCAGGGCGCCATCGCCAGCGCCCTGCTGGGCTCCGTCTCCCAGGCCCTGGTGCATGCCAGCCCCGTGCCCGTGACCATCGTCAAGCACCCCGACACGCCCGCCGCCATGCAGCCGGCAGACCTGCCCGGCGACGGCGGCGAGCCCGATCCGGTGTGAAAGAGGAAAGCTGGAAGTGACTGCCAGGCGGTAGAAGCGAAAGCCGCTGAGCCCGGCTGCCAGCAGACGCCGCGGGACTGGCGTCGCCAGACCGTCGGCGTCGTCCCCCTTCCCGCCGGGCGCAGCACGGCGAGAGAAGGGGGAAGCGGCGAAGCCGCTCAGGGGGATGCGCGCATCAAGCCGCTTTCCGGAACCCCTCCGAATGCGCGCTGCCGCCGCGTTGCAGCTTGCCGTGCGGCAGGCTTGCCAGGCGCGAGAACATGCGGCGGCAGTAGCCGGAGATCCAGAGGCATTTGTTGAGTTCGTCCACGGGCAGCGGGCCCGAGACGACGACGATGTCGTTGGCGGCCTGCAGTGCGCCCGCGGCGCGCAGGCGGCGGCGGGTGTTGTTGGCCCAGGAGGTGATGCGCGAGGGCGTGCCGTGCTGGTGCACTTCGCCGGTGTGCTGGTCGAACGCGATGGCCACGGTCTCGGTCCTGAGCTTGAAGCGGCGCTCGCCGGTGACGGCGCTGGGTGCCTCGCGCATGTCGTACAGATAGTACGCGCCGGCCTTGAGCTGATATTGCATGTCCATGATGACGACCTCCGAGCGGGCATTGTCGAGCGGCCCCGGACAGGCAATCGCGCGGAAAAAGGCCGGAAAACCGTTCTTATCCGCGCCGCGGAAGAAGGCCGGACTGGCCTTCGGCGCGGGGGCTCGGGCTGCGGCGGAGAAGTGACACAGAAAGGCCAGGGAATGCCGTGCGCCGCGCGTGCCATTGTGTCGGCACGCCCCGGCCGCTTCAACCCGCTGGCCCTGGCAAAGGGTAACGGGTTGTGAGGCGCGCGGCCGCCGGCCGCGCATTGCATCAGAAGTCCACGAGGCTCAGGCCCACGCTGAGCACGGTGCGCCGGCGGTTGTAGTCGGTGATGGTGTCGCCGTAGCCGCTGAAGAGCGCGGTATGGAACCGCAGGTTGCTCTTGATGCCGCCCAGGTCATTGCCCACTGCGCGCAGCCATTCCAGCCGCACGGCACCACGGCCGGTGGAGCCGAAGGCGCTGCGCGCCATCAGCGACAGGGTGTTGTCGCGGTCGTAGTTCCAGCCGAGCTGCACTTCGCCGCGGCCCATGTAGTCGACGATGTCCGGGTTGTCGTCGTCCGCGGCGCTTTCCTTCAGGCGCTTCCAGACGCGCGCGCTCACGGTCCAGCGGTTGTCCAGTTCCATGCCGGTCATCAGGTAGACGCGGTTCCAGCTGCGCGACAGCGGCAGGTTCTGGCCGTTGGACTGGTGCACCAGCCCGATGCCGCTGTAGCGCCAGCGCCAGCCGAAGGGCAGCTTCGCGTCGGTGGGATAGACGTACATCACCTCCGGCTCGTGGTCGGTGGCGCGGAACGGCCGCGAGATGTCCGGGCTGAAGAGCTGCCAGTACGACTGCTGCGTGTAGCCGACCCAGAGCGAATCCTTGAGCGTCGGGTGGCCCTGCGTGAGCAGGCCCTGCGCGATCTTGGTGCGCACCGAGAGCTGGATGCGGGTTTCGGTGGTGCGGTAATCGACCTCCGAAGTCGCGGTGTGGTCCGCGGCGGGCGAGGTGGGCCGGCGGTTCACGGTGTCGGACGCCACCACCGAGACAGAGATCGGCCGGTAGCCGCGGAAGCGGAAGGTGCCGCAGTCGCTGCCCGATTCCAGTTCCCAGAAGCGCGAGAGCGTGCTGTATTGCTCGTCGCGGCAGCCCTCCACCTGGGCCACGTCGATGACGCGCGTGGCCGGCAGCGTGGTGTCCACCGGCGGGGGCGGAGAGTTGTCGCCGGCGGAGGCCGCGGCGGACTTGCCCGTGCCTGTGCCCGTGGACGGCG
This sequence comes from Paracidovorax cattleyae, assembly GCF_900104515.1. Lineage (GTDB taxonomy): Bacteria > Pseudomonadota > Gammaproteobacteria > Burkholderiales > Burkholderiaceae_C > Paracidovorax > Paracidovorax cattleyae. Next base: position 9,120 of record NZ_FNJL01000021.1, on the reverse strand, counting down.
CGGCGGCCACGGCCGGCGCCTGCTGCCAGGTCTGCTGCCCGGCCCACTGGTCGAAGCAGGCCAGCCGCGCCTCGCCGCTGCCCATGGCCGTGCAGCGGCGCCAGGCCTCGCCCGCGGCGCCGGAGGGCGCGGGCGGCTGCTGCGCCAGGGCGGCGCCGGCGGGCGCGCAGAGGGCGAGCGCCAGGGCGCCCAGGCGCACCGGGCGGGTGGCTGCGGGCCGGCCTGCCTGTGCGGCGCGAACGGAAGGCTTCGGTTGTCGTGTGCGTTGGTCCATGGTCCGCGGATCTCCTTGCCGCAACTGCCCCACGCCCGCCGGCCCATCCGGTTGGCGTGGGTGATGATGAAGTGCTTCTGCCTGCCGCTCGCCGCATGCCCGGGGCCGGCCCGGGGTGGATGGCGCGTCAGGCGGGTTCATGGCGCCGTCGGGGCGGGGGACTTGCGCGCCGCGAACTCGGCGCGCAGTGCGCGCAGCTTCTCGCGCGGGTCTTCGCGGGCGGTGTTCTTGTCCAGGCCCATCTCGGCGATGAAGCGGCTGGGCTGGGCGGCCACCATCTCGCGGCCTTTCTTGCGGCGCTTGGTCCAGCTCACGGCCAGGCTGCGCTGCGCGCGGGTGATGCCCACGTACATCAGGCGGCGCTCTTCCTGCAGGCGCTGCAGGGTATCGTCGCTCACCTTCTGCTGGCGGCCCTCGTCGTCGTCGAGCTTGAAGGGCAGCATGCCCTCGGTCACGCCCACCAGCATCACGTGCGGCCACTCCAGGCCCTTGGAGGCGTGCAGCGTGGAGAGGGTGACGAGGTCCTCGTCCTTCTCGCGCTCGCTGATGGTGGACAGCAACGCGATGGTCTGCGCCACTTCGAGCAGGCTCTTGGTTTCCTTCGCCACCACGGCACCGGCCGTGTCCTCGATCTGCCCGCCCGCGCGCTGGCTCATCCAGTCGCAGAACTCGAGCACGTTGGTCCAGCGCGCGCCGGCCACGGTCTCGCTGTCCTCGCTGTCGTAGAGGTACTGCTCGTAGCCGATTTCCTTCAGCCATTCGGTCATGAAGGTGCGAGCATCTTCGGCGCCATGGGTGTGGCGTGCCTTGTATTCCAGGTAGTTGATGTAGCGGCCGAATTCCATCACGCTCTCGTGCGCCTTGCGCGGCAGCACGGCCTCGAGCATGTGGTTGAAGAGCGCGCCGAACATGCTCACCTTGTGCTGCGTCGAGAACTCGCCGAGCTTGGCCAGCGTGGTGTGGCCGATGCCGCGCTTCGGCGTGGTGATGGCGCGCAGGAAGGCCGGATCGTCGTCGTTGTTGATCCAGAGGCGGAACCAGGCGCACAGGTCCTTGATTTCCGCGCGGTCGAAGAAGCTGGTGCCGCCCGAGACCTTGTAGGGCACGTTGGCCTTGCGCAGGGCCTTCTCGAACGGTTTGGCCTGGTGGTTGGCGCGGTAGAGGATCGCGAAGCTCTTCCAGGTGGGCTGCGGGTTCATCGTGGCGCGCAGGCTCTGGATGCGGGCCACGGCGCGCTCGGCCTCGTGCTCCTCGTTGTCGGCGTCCACCACGCGCACCGGCTCGCCCTCGCCCAGCTCGGAAAACAGCGTCTTCGGGTAGAGCTTCGGGTTGGGCTGGATGACGTTGTTGGCCGCGCGCAGGATGGCGCTGGTGGAGCGGTAGTTCTGCTCAAGCTTGATGACCTTGAGCTGCGGGTAGTCCACCGGCAGCTTCTTGAGGTTGTCCAGCGTGGCGCCGCGCCAGCCGTAGATCGACTGGTCGTCGTCGCCCACCGCGGTGAAGCGGCCGCGCTCGCCCACCAGCAGCTTGAGCAGTTCGTACTGCGTGGCGTTGGTGTCCTGGTATTCATCGACCAGCACGTGGCCCAGCGACTTCTGCCACTTGGCACGCACCTCGGGGAAGTCGCGCAGCAGGCGCAGCGGCATGCCGATCAGGTCGTCGAAGTCCACGCTCTGGTAGGCCGTCAGCCGCTCCTCGTAGCGCTGCATGATGACGGCGATGCTGCGCTCGTTGTCGTCCTTCGCCTGGGCGAGGGCCTGGGCGCTGTCGAGGCCGGCGTTCTTCCACGCGCTGATGGTCCACTGCCACTGGCGCGCGGTGGCGATGTCGGTGGTGCCGCCGGCCGCGTCCTTGATGATGCCGGTCACGTCGTCGGCATCGAGGATGCTGAACTGGGGCTTGAGGCCCAGCACGTGTCCGTCCTCGCGCACCATGCGCACGCCCAGGGCGTGGAAGGTGCAGACCAGCACGTCCCTGGCCGCGCGGCCGATCAGGTGCTGCGCGCGTTCGCGCATTTCGGCGGCGGCCTTGTTCGTGAAGGTGATGGCCGCGATGCGCCGCGGCTCCAGGCCGGTCTCGATCAGCCGGCCGATCTTCATCGTGATCACGCGCGTCTTGCCAGAGCCGGCGCCGGCCAGCACCAGGCACGGGCCCTCCGTGTAGTGGACGGCCTGGAGCTGGGCGAGATTGAGACCGGCGGACATGCGGCGAGCGGAAGCGGGAGGGGGCTGGACAGCGGGGGCGAGGACGGCTGCCGACCCGGGCGTATGCGGCCGGGCCGGCAGGCGGGTGCAGATGATAACGGGGCGGTCCACTGCCGGATTGCGCAGGGGAATGCGGGCCGGGCCGATGCGGCGGCGTCCTACAGGCTGCGCGCGCTGCGAGAATGCCGCGTGCTCTCCGTGCTCTCCGTGCTCTCCGTCACCTTCCCCTTCTTCGCGCTGGTGCTGTGCGGCTATCTCGCCACGCGCGCAGGGTGGTTGCCGCTGGCCGCGATTCCCGGTCTGAACGCCTTCGTGCTGTTCTTCGCGCTGCCGTGCATGCTGTTCCGGTTCGGCGCACGCACGCCCATCGCCGAGCTGCTGGATCCCGCGGCCGCGGGCGTGTACCTGGCCTGCGGCCTGGCGCTGGTGGCCGCGGCCGTCGTGCTCACGCGGCGCCGGCTGGGCTGGAACGACGCGGCCTTCGGCGCCCTGGCCACGGCCTTCCCCAATACCGGGTTCATGGGCGTGCCGCTGCTGGTGGCGCTGCTCGGCCCGGCGGCCGCGGGGCCGGTGATCCTCACGATGTTGCTGGACATGGTGGTGACCACGGCGGTCTGCGTCGGCCTGTCGCGCCTGCGCGGCGGGGATGCGCCCGGCACCGAGGGCGCGCGGGCGGCGCTGGGGCGCGCCCTGCGGGGCATGGCAGCCAATCCCATGCCCTGGTCGATCGCGCTGGGCGCGCTGGCCTCGGGGCTGCAGGTCGCCCTTCCGGGGCCCTTGGACCGCACCGTGGGCCTGCTGGCGGATGCCGCGGCGCCGGTCGCCCTGTTCACCATCGGTGCGGTGCTGGCGCGCGCGGGCATGGCCGCGCATCCGGGCGGAGCCCTGCGCCCCCGGGACGGCCTGGGCGCGGCGCTGGCCAAGCTGGTGGTGCATCCGCTGCTCGTCTGGGGCGCGGGCCATGCGGCGATCGCTGCGGGCGCGCCGCTGTCCGCCCCGGCGCACACTGCGCTGATCCTCGCGGCGGCGCTGCCGAGCGCCAGCAACGTCTCGCTGCTGGCGGAGCGCTTCGGCGCGCACACGGGGCGCATCGCCCGGGTGATCCTGGTGTCCACGGTGCTGGCATTCCTGAGCTTTTCGGCCGCGGTCGCCCTCCGGACCTGACCGCTTCGCATTCCTGGGACCGGCTTCGGCCCGGTCATCGGGGTGTTACGTGATTTCACGACATTGGCGACGTTGCAGGCGCCCCGTGCGGTGCCTTCGTGAATCAGGAGTTCCACCATGACCCCCCCTTCCGCTGCCCCGGAGCAGCCCGACTCCGTGGCCGCACGGACGTATCTTTCGCAGGTAGGGACCCATCTGGGCGTGCCCCCCGACCTCCTGCCATCCCTGCAGTCCGGCGAGCCGTTCGTGGGGCCTTCGGGCCTGCTGTGCCGCATCCACGTCCGCCGGGACGAGGACCGCTGGGCCGCCTACCCCGAAGTCCTGCTGCCGCTGGTCGCCGCCGAGCTGGGTGGTATGGACGTGCCGCGGCTGCTGGGCGTGCAGGAGCAACTGCTTGGCGGCGAGGGCTGGCTGCTGGGCCTGATGGAGAACGGCGGGCTCCTGGGCCTGCGGCCGCTGCAGGCGCGGCATGACGCCGCCCGCGTGGCGGCCGACATGGACCGCGGCCACGTGCTGGCGCGGGCCGCGCTGGATGCGCTGGTGCCGCCCGAGGGGTCCGGGATGTCCACAGCCGCGCAGGACGATGGAGCCGCACCATGATCCGCGGCTCCGAACAGGCGCTGCTGCGCGGCACGCAAGGCCGGTCCGACCGGTTCCAGGAGGCCGGAGAGTCTTCGGCTCGCGCGCAGGGGCGGGAGGCCGGGGCCTCGTCCCGCAGCCTGGCGCCCCCCCAGGCGCTGGCGATGCTCTCCGCCGAAAGGCATGCCCGCGCCGCCGGCACCGATGCCTCGGCCTCCCACCGGCGGGCCGCCCTGCCATCGGAGCGCGGCGGCAGCTCGCGCTATTTTTCCGCGCGGCTGGATCCGTCGGATCTCGCAGGGTACACCGACCTGTCGAGCCTGCGGGGCTCGCAGCTGGAGCGGCCGAACGTCGAGGAGTTCTCCCGCAGCAACTCGGGGTCATCCCTGGACCTCGACACGGTGGAACGGCGCGGCGTGGACCGCGAGGCCGCGGCCCAGGAGGCCAGCGGCGACGAAGGCGACGGAGCGGATGCGGCCGTTGCCCGCCTGCGCATGCAGGTCATGGCCCACCTCGGTCCCATGCCGCTGGCCGCGGACGTGCAGGACCGCGCGGAGGTGCAGGCCCAGATGGAGACGGAATACGTCCAGTGGGCCGCGGACCGCCTGCTGGAGCGCCAGAAGGCCTACGGCGCCACGGAGGGCTACCACTTCCGCGAACACATGGAGCCCGTGGGATGGCAGCGGGCCTCCGTGGCCATCGCCTACGAAAGCCTCAAGGGCTTCATGACCTCGGCCACGCGCACGCCGTCGGGCGGCGCGATCTCGACGCTGCGCGACAACGAGGTCGGGGATACCGCCTCCAAGATCTGGCCGGCCGTGTACGGCGGCATGATCGCGGGCATGGTGAACTACCTCACGGAGTCCATCGTGGTGCCGGCCATGGACCGCCGGTCGCGCGTGGCGAACATGCCGGGCTTCAAGGCGGTGGACCCGAAGGTGCTGGTTCCCGACCCGGCACCCGTGCAGCTGGAGTTGACCGCAGAGGGCGCCAAGCGCTTCTGGCGCCCCGCGCGGGACTCGGAAGTGGGCCGCACCTCCACCACGGAAGACGTGGTCCGCTCCACCCGCAATGCCCTGCGCGGCGCCGCGTTCGACCACCGCAAGCTCGTGGAGACGCGCCAGAAGCTCATGGACGGCAAGGCCGAGGCCGCGCTGCTCAAGCCGATGCTCACGGCCATCGCCAATGCCACGCGCCGCGGCCTGAGCAGCGAGGAGACGCTGGCGTCGCCCCTGCGCGCCCTGGGCTTCGGCGCCGTGGCTTCGGGTACCGCGTCGGCAGTGAACAAGGCGGTATTGGAAACGACCAAGGCACTGCCGCGCACCGGACAGGTGGCGGTGTCCGACCTCGTGGGTGGTACGCAGCGCGTCAACCTGTTCCGGCTGGCGCGGCCCGACGACACCCAGGCGCCGCTGCAGTGGAGCGATGCCCGGCGGCTGCCCGGCTTCGCCCTGAATGTGGCGCAGGAATCCGTGTCCCTGCTGGGCGAGGCGTTCCGCACCAGCGCCGGAGCGTTCCATGCCGCGCGCGACTTCTTCGTGCGCAGCGTGGGCGGCAACGTGGTGATGGGCGCGGTGGCTTCCGCGGCCGGCCTGCAGTTCGCCTCGATCGTCCGCGGCCGCTACGGGGTGCCCGACGGCGACGAGCCGCCCAACTCCCGGGGCGGGGTGATGCAGCAGGCCGGGCAGAGCTTTTTCAGCGAGCTGGGCTGGAGCGGCTGGAAGGCGCTGATGGGCGACATCAGCGGCGAGCTGACATCGCGCCTGGACCGCCGGCGCGACCAGAAGCAGGAGCGTTTCTGGCGCGAGGCCCGCGGGGAGATGCGCGCGCTGGACCCGGTGCTGGAATCCCTGCTGAGCACGTCGATGCGCTCCTTCGTGCCCCCCGCCCGCCGGCCTGCGGCGGCAGCCGCGCAGGGTGCGGGGGCCGCGGAGTCCTCCGACGCCGCGCTGCGCCGCGCCGAGGAGGGCCGTGCCCCGGCGCCTGCTGCCGGGAGCGACCCGGCCGTGAGGGCACAGGTGACCCGGGCGCTCGAGCGACTGGTGGATTTGATGCGGGCGAGCCCGCAGGGCATCATCGAGCATGGCGCCGTGGCAGCCGCCGCGGACACTCTGCGCCAGCTGACCGGCGCGTACGGCGAGGACGTCCTGCACCTGCACGGCGTGGACCGCGCCCGGCTGCTGGACGCGCAGGCCTGCCTGGAGCGCGTGGTGCGCCACCTGGAGCAGCGCGAGGCGCTCATCGCCTGGCGGGAGGGGCCCCGGCCGCACGCGGACTGACCATCGGCCCGCTCAGATCGCCAGCGGATCCACGTCCACCAGCCAGCGCACCAGCCCCCGGTGCGCCGGGTCCGCGCGGCAGGCATGCAGCAGCGGCTGCCAGGCCGCCAGGAAGCGCTGCAGCGCCGCGCGGCTCGGGCTCTCCAGCAGCATCTGCGCGCGCTCCACGTTGGCCACGCGCTGAATCGCCAGCGGCACGGGCGGGAACACCGTCACCTGCTCCATGCCCGGGAGGCCCGCCTGCCGGGCCGCCTCGGCGCAGCCGGCCAGGAAGGCCTGCGCCACCTCCTGCGTGCGCGCGTCGGCACGCACCAGCGCCTGGAAAGCGAAGGGCGGCATGGCGGCCTCGGCGCGTTCGGCGAGCTGCCGCGCAGCGAAGGCCGGGTAGTCGTGCCGGCGCAGCGCCGCATACACCGCGTGGTCGGGGTGGTAGGTCTGCACCCACATCTCGCAGGCGCCGCCCTGGGCGGCCACATAGCCCGCGTCCCGGCCCGCGCGGCCCGCCGCCTGCATGAGCAGTGCGAACAGCCGCTCGGGCGCCCGGAAATCGCTGGAGAACAGCGCGCCGTCCGGCTGCACCGCCGCCACGAGCGTGATGCGCCGGAAGTCGTGTCCCTTGGCCACCATCTGCGTGCCCACGAGCACGTCCACCTCGCCAGCATGCACCTGGGCCAGCTGTTCTTCCAGTGCGCCCCTGGCTTTCGTGGTGTCGGCGTCGATGCGGGCCACGCGCGCGGCGCGGCGCTCCGGCGTGATCACGTTGCGAAGCAACGCGGCCAATTGCTCTTCCAGCTGCTCGGTGCCGCGCCCGATCGGGGCGATGTCCGGGTTGCCGCAGCCCGGGCAGGCATAGGGCACGCGCTGCGCGAAGCCGCAGTGGTGGCAGCGCAGCGAGCGGTCGATCTTGTGGAACACCTGGTGGGCGCTGCAGTGCGGGCAGTCGCTCTTCCAGCCGCATTCGGTGCAGTGCAGCACCGGGGCGAAGCCGCGGCGGTTGAGCAGCACCAGGCACTGCTCGCCGCGCTCCACGCGCTCGGTGATGGCGGCCACGAGCGGCGGCGAGAACACGGCGCCGCGCGGCTGCTGCGCCATGTCCACCAGCCGCACGCGCGGCAGCGCCCCCGCGCCGATCCGGCTGGGCATGTGCAGCCGCAGGTAGCGTCCGCCCGGGTACCCGTCTGCGGGCGGGCGGCTCGCGTGCCAGCTCTCGAGCGACGGCGTGGCCGAGCCGAGGATCACCTTCGCGCGCTGCTCGCGCCCGCGCCAGATGGCCAGGTCGCGGGCGGAATAGCGCGCGCCCTCCTGCTGCTTGTAGCTGGCGTCGTGCTCCTCGTCCACCACGATGAGCGCCAGGCCCGGCAGGCTCCCGAACACCGCCATGCGCGTGCCGAGCACGATGCGCGCCTGGCCGGAGTGCGCGGCCAGCCAGCTTTTCAGCCGCTGCGGGTTGGTCATGCCGCTGTGCAGCGAGACCACGCTGTCCGCCCCGTAGAGCGGCGCGAAGCGCGCCAGGAACCGTGTCTCCAGCTGCGGCGTGAGGTTGATCTCCGGCACCATCACCAGCACCTGGGCGGCAGGATCCGCGGCCAGGGCCTGCTGCACGCAGCGCAGGTACACCTCGGTCTTGCCGCTGCCCGTGCTGCCGTAGAGCAGGAAGGGCCCGGGCTGCGCGGCGATGGCGTCCGTAGCCGCCTGCTGCTCGGCGCTCGGCGCATGGGGCCCGGGGGCGTAGGGCGCAGCGGCTTCACCGGCGGTGGCGGCCGGTGCGCGGCGCAGGCGCCGCGCGAGCTGCGCGGGCGTGAGGTCGCGCAGCTGCGGCGGCAGGGCGGCGAGCGCCACTTCGCCCAGCGCCCGCTGGTAGTAGCGCGCCGCGAAGGCCACCAGCCGCCGCCAGGCCGCGTCCAGCGGTGCCAGCCCGTCCAGCACGCCGGCCACCGGCCGCACCGCCGCGCCGCGCGGCAGCTCCGGCGCATCGGCGGGTGCATCCCACACCACGCCCAGCACCTCGCGCGTGCCCAGGGGCACCCGCACCAGCGTGCCCGGCTCCAGCGGCTGCGCGCTCGTGTAGCTCAGCGGGCCGCCCACGGCGCTGTGCGCAGGCGTCTGGACGGCGACCGAGACGATCACGCCGCCGGCGGCCGCCGTGGACGGCGAAGCGGAGGAAGGGGTGCCGGACAAGGCGCTGGAAGGGGGCTGGGACACGGGAGGGCAGGGCGGCAAGGACCAGGGCGGCGCCCGAGTCTGCCGCAAGCGGCCACCGGGTGCACGGAAGGATTTTTGGGAACCTCTCAAAACCCGGCCACTCCCTTGTTCACCGACAAGACCTGAGCCGTCCTCCTCACCATGATCTCTCCTCGCAGCGCCTTGAAGTTCGATCTGTTTGCCGAGGCGTCGCGCCAGCATAAGAGAGATGAAGTGGGCGATCCGTTGCAGGTAATCGCGCGGCACATCGACTTCGCCGAGCTGGCGCGGCTGGTGGATGCACTCATCGAGCGCGGCGATGGCCGCAAGGGTGGTCGGCCGGCCTATCCCGTCGAGGTGATGGTGCGCATCCTGGTCTTGAAGCGCCTGTACAACCTGTCGGACGAGCAGATGGAATACCAGTTGCTGGACAGGGCGA
>NZ_FNJL01000037.1 GCF_900104515.1 Paracidovorax cattleyae | reverse complement strand
ATAAAAACGGAATTGAAGTGAACTTCACTTCTATTCTCATGAGCGTTTGTAGTGCTAAGCACTAGTTCCGAAGAACTTGGCACTCGCCATCAAACGCCCACGCTTATCGGCTGTATATTTTTAAGGAACCAGAAGATCAGATTTTCTCTTTTCTTCTCGACTCGCTGCAATCAGCGGAGCCTTGAATTCTAACAGGTTTTTTAAAGTCCTGTCAAACTCTGTGGTTATTTGCCTTTCAGCTTCCAACCACCCACCAACCTCAACCACCGCAATCTCTTGCAGCACCTCAGATCAGCGAAGCCTCGAATTCTACACCAGCTTTTATCACCAGCGCAACTCTCAGCACAACTTTTCTCTTCCACCTCTCTCGCCACCTACATCCACCGCAAACCCCTCAGGACTCACAGCAATCTTCAGTAGCGAAGCCCGCTAGTGTACACAGTTTTTTGCTCACAGCGTCCATTTTTCCATCAATTTTTCCGGAGTGAGGTGGTCGTACCCCTCGAACGGCTGATGGATCCACGGATTGGTGGGCAGGAACTCCACGGAGTAGTCGGGCGTGAAGGTGGACATCGCCTTCGTCCAGATGACCGCGCTGCGCAGTTCCGTGATCGGAGCGTAATTGGACTTCAGGAGCGAGATGACGGCGTTCAAGGTGTGGCCGGAATCCGCCAGATCATCGACGAGGAGCACGCGACCCGCAATTTCGCCCTTGGGCGTGGTGATGAACCGCGCGATGTCGAGATGGCCCTGCACCGTCCCGGCCTCTGCGCGGTAGGAACTGGTGGACATGATGGCCAGCGGCTTGTCGAAGATGCGGCTCAGGATGTCGCCCGGCCGCAGCCCGCCACGCGCCAGGCAAAGAATGGTGTCGAATTGCCAGCCGGACTGGTGCACCTTCAGGGCCAGCTTTTCGGTCAGGCCGTGGTACTCGTCGTAGCTCACATAGAGGTGCTTGCCGTCTTCAGTCAACATGGGTGGGGGGCTCCGGAGGGCGCTTTCAGGAAAAACGGATGTGCCGAACCGCGCTTACTGCGCGGCGTAGGGATGCTGCATCATGATCGTATGGTCCCGGTCAGGACTCGTGGAGATCATGGCGATGGGCACGGCAGTGACTTCGGCGATGCGCTCCAGATAGCGGCGCGCATTGGCAGGAAGCGATGCGTATTGGGTCACGCCGACAGTGGAGTCGCTCCAGCCCGCCAGGGTTTCGTACACGGGCACGCAGCGGGCAATTTCCTCTGCCCCCATGGGCAGGATGTCGATGCGCTCGCCGTCAAGGTCATAACCGACGCAGAGCTTCAACTCATCCAGGCCGTCCAGCACATCCAGCTTGGTGATGCACAGACCCGTCAGGCCGTTCACCTGGGCGCTTCTCTTGAGCAATGCAGCATCGAACCAGCCGCAGCGGCGGCTGCGACCGGTGGTCACGCCTTTCTCCGCTCCGATGGTGCTCATGTGGTAGCCGGGAGTGCCCGGCTTTTCCCATTCCAGTTCGGTCGGGAACGGTCCGCCGCCCACCCGGGTGCAATAGGCCTTGGTGATGCCCAGCACGTAGTGCAGCATGCCAGGCCCCACGCCGGATCCCGCCGCCGCGTTGCCGGCAACGCAATTGCTGGAAGTCACATAGGGATAAGTGCCATGGTCCACATCCAGCAGCGTGCCTTGCGCACCTTCGAACAGAAGGTTGGCTCCCGCCTTGTGGGCCTCGTTCAGTTCGCGCGATACGTCGGCGATCATGGGCTTGAGCAGTTCGGCGTGGCGCATTGCCTCCTGATATACCGCATCGAACTGCACCTCTCCATCCTTCAGGTAGGGCTGCAGCGTGCTGCCGAACTGGAAGGATTCGGAGTGGAGGAATGACTTCAGCACATGGTTGTGGAGCGCCAGCAGTTCCTTGAGCTTCGCGGCAAAGCGCTCTGGGTGCTTGAGATCCTGGACGCGGAGGGCACGCCGGGCCACCTTGTCTTCATAGGCGGGGCCGATGCCACGGCCGGTCGTGCCGATCTTCTCGCTGCCGCCATGTTCACGTGCGGCCTCGCGGGCAACGTCCAGTGCGGCATGGAACGGCAGGATCAGCGGGCATGCCTCGCTGATGCGCAGGCGGGAACGCACTTCCACCCCGGCCTTCTCCAGGCCTTCGATCTCCTCGAACAGCTTGGCCGCCGAGAGCACGACGCCATTGCCGATGTAGCACTTGACCCCGCGCCGCATGATGCCGCTCGGGATGAGGTGCAGGGCGGTCTTCACGCCGTTGATGACGAGGGTGTGGCCTGCGTTGTGCCCGCCCTGGAAGCGCACCACGCCCTGGGCGCTTTCGGTGAGCCAGTCCACGAGCTTGCCCTTGCCTTCGTCACCCCACTGGGTACCCACCACGACGACGTTTCGCCCTTTGATCGCTGCTTGCATGTCAAACCTGCCTGGATTCAATGTTCATCAATATGGAAGAGGCCGCACCGCCCACTGTCCCTGCTCGAGCACCAGTTCACGGTCGCACTGGAATTCCTGCACTTCGCTTTCATGGCCCGGCAATACGCAGACCACGGTTTCGCCCGCGCTGCGGAGCTGTGCAATGAAGCGGTGGGCGTCCGGCGTGGCAGCCCAGGGGGCCTTGATCGCCGCTTTCAGCGTCCGCGGGGGCACGATGCCGACCAACTGCTTGATATCGAGGCTGAAGCCCGCGGCAGGCCGGGTCCTGCCGAAGGCTGCGCCCACTTCGTCATAGCGCCCTCCCCGCACCACCGCATCCGTCGCGTTGCGGGCGTAGATGGTGAAGCGGGCGCCGCTGTAATAGGAATAGCCGCGGAGATCGGCGAGGTCGAACGACACCGCGCGGCCCTCGAGGTGCGCGGCGATGGATTTCAGGTTGGCGAGCACCTCTTCGACACCGGCCACGCCGCTGAGCGCGGTCCGGGCCTCGTCCAGGACGCGGGCATCGCCATAGAGCTCCAGCACGGCCGACAGCGCATGCCGGGTATCGGACGGCAGCCCGGCCGACGCCTGCGACAGCTCGGAGGCGTCCTTGGCGGCGAGTGCCGCGTAGATTCTCCGGACCGTGGCGGCATCAGCGGCGATGGGTTCCAGCAGCGTGCGGACGATGCGGGCATCGGACAGATCGACGCTGACGCCCTCGACACCCGCGAGATGCAGGCAGTCGAGTGCCAGCAGCACGGACTCCAGGTCTGCCTCCATGCCGGAGTGACCATAGATTTCCGCTCCGAATTGCAGGGGTTCGCGGGTCGCGCGAGGACGGTCCGGCCGGGTGTGCAGCACGGGGCCGCAGTAGCACAGGCGCGTGACACCGGAGCGGTTCAGCAGGTGGGCGTCGATCCGCGCGACCTGCTGGGTCATGTCGGCACGCAGGCCGATGGAGCGACCGGACAACTGGTCCACCAGCTTGAATGTCTGGAGGTCCAGCGCCTCGCCCGTTCCGGACAGCAGGGATTCCAGGTGCTCCAGCATCGGGGGCATGACCAGTTCATAGCCATAGCCCCGGGCAGTGTCGATGAGGCCTCGACGCAGTTCTTCGATGTGCCGGGCCTCCGAAGGCAGGACATCGGCAATGTGATCCGGCAGGACCCAAGCGGACATGGGAAGGGGGGGTCTGTTAAAAATGCAATTCTACCGGTCACTGTCGGCACGGCCGTCTCGCAGAGGACGCGCGGAGTGCGGCGCAGGCGTGACGGGGCGATGGGATCGCCCGTTTTTTGTCAGCCTGGGCAGCTGGAGGCACTGGCACGCAGCGGCCGGCCCTCCTGATCGGAATGACTCAGTTGCGGGGAGCGGGGGACGCCGCGTTTCCGCGGAAGTTCTTGAAGAATTCGCTGGATGACGGATCAACCACCACCACGTCGCTCTTCTTGCTGAAGCTCGACTTGTAGGCTTCGAGGCTCCGGTAGAACTGGGCAAACTGCGCATCGCGCCCGAACGCATCCGCATAGATGCGCGCAGCCTCGGCATCACCCTCCCCCTTCAGCTTCTGGGCATCACGGTAGGCGTTGGCGATGGTGATCTCACGCTGCCTGTCGGCGTCGGCGCGGATTTTCTCGCCTTCGGCTGCGCCGGTGGAGCGGAGTTCGTTCGCCACGCGCTTGCGTTCGGCTTCCATGCGGCGATAGACCGACTCGGTGATGGCCTCGACGTAATCCACGCGGGTGATGCGGACATCGACGACATCCACACCCCAGGGCTTGCTGCCCTTGACGACCTCCAGGACTTCCTTCTTCACGTCCGACATGAGCGCATCGCGCTTCGCGGACAGCAGTTCCTTGACGGTGCGGCGGTTGATCTCTTCCTGGAAGGCGTTGCGCACGACCCGGTTGAGCTGCAGCGCGCCGGCATTCTCGTCGAGGCCGACATTGCGGATGTATTCCGAAGGATCGGAAATGCGCCAGCGCACGTACCAGTCGATTACCACCCGCTGCTTCTCGGCAGTCAGCATGGACTCGGTGTCGGTACTGTCGAGCGTGAGCAGCCGCTTGTCGATGTAGCGCACGTTCTGGAACGGCGGGGGCAGCTTGAAGTTGAGGCCCGGCTCGGTGATGACTTCCTTGATCTGCCCGAGCTGGTAGACCACGCCGAACTGGCGCTGGTCCACGACGAACAACGTGGAGCTGAGCAGGGCAAGCACCACCAGCAGGGAGGAAACGATGAATCCGACTCTGTTCACGACTGTCTCTCCCTCGGGCTAGCGGGCGTCACGGTCCCGGGTGCGGCTGGTGTCGCGCGCGCGGGAATCGATGGGAAATGCCTGGGTGGTACTGGAAGGTATGGACGACGACGACGACGCCGGAGGAGCTTCCGGGGCGGTTGCCGCCGCAGCGCCGCCCTGCGAGACGTTCTGCATGATCTTGTCCAGCGGGAGGTAGAGCAGGTTCGAGCCCTGGCGCGAGTCCACCAGCACCTTGGTGACGTTAGAGTAAATCTGCTGCATGGCTTCGAGATACATGCGGTCACGGGTGACCTGCGGCGCCTTCTGGTACTCGGTGAGCACGGAGCTGAAGCGCTGGGCATCGCCCTGCGCCTGGGCGACGATCCGCGCCTTGTAGGCAGCGGCTTCCTCGGTGAGCCGGGAAGCAGACCCGACCGCACGGGGGATCACATCGTTGGCGTAGGCCTGGGCTTCGTTCTTCGCGCGCTCGCGCTCCTGACCGGCCTTCAGTACGTCGTCGAACGCGGCCTGCACCTGCTCGGGCGGGCGCACGCCGCCCTGCTGCAGGTTGATGCCGACCACCTCGACGCCGATCTTGTAGCGGTCCAGGATGGTCTGCATGAGGGTGCGGACGCGGGGGGCGATCTGGTCGCGCTCCTCGGCCAGCGCGGTATCCATGCGCATCTTGCCGACGATCTCTCGCACGGCCGTCTCGGCCACCTGAATCACGGCTTCACCGGGGTTGCGGCTTTCGAACAGCCAGGCCCGGGCGTCGTTCAGGCGATACTGGACGGCGAACTTGATTTCGACGATGTTCTCGTCTTCGGTGAGCATGGCCGACTCGCGCAGGCCGGTGCTCTTGATGATGCTGTCCCGGCCGACGTCGGCGGAGCGGATCTGGGTGACGAACACCAGTTCATGCCGCTGGATGGGGTACGGCAGGCGCCAGTTGAAGCCGGCGTTGACCGTGGTCTTGTACTTGCCGAACTGGGTGATGACGGCCTGCTGCCCTTCCTGGACGATGAAGAAGCCGGAGCCGAGCCAGATCAGCACGGCCACCGCGGCGATCAGGCCCACGCCCACGCCGGTATTCTTCATGTCGGGCTGGAATCCACCGCCCGATCCGTTGCCAGGACCGCGCCCGCCGCCGTTGCGCCCGCCGAAGAGGCCTCCGAGCTTGCGGTTGAGGTCGCGCCACAGTTCGTCCAGGTCGGGCGGCTGGCCCTGGGGATCCCGGCCCCGGTTCCCCCCGGGTGGAGGGTTCGGACGATCGGAATCCGGGCGGTTCGCACCATCAGCCTTGTCATCGCCGCGGCCCCAGCGGGGATCATTCAGATTGAACATGCCCCGGATCCGCCCGGGCAGCGATGCCGGACGCCAGGCTCTGAAAGGATGATTCATGCGATAGATCTCTGGTTTTCGAGAAGATGGGTCTCGCGGCATTGTGCCCAACTGGCCTCAATGCGCTGGAAATTCAGCATCGGTGCCTGGGGTCATGGGGTTTTCGCGGGCGGCCAGTACCGAAGCGGTCAACTGGCTGCGCAGCTCAGGCAACCCCTGCCCGGTGCGGGCACTGACGAACAGTTTCGGCAACTGGCGCCCGTCCCATTCGTAGGTGTCCTGCATGGCCACCGGCTGCTGGTCGGCGGGCACGGCATCCAGCTTGTTGAAGACCAGAACCTGCGAAATCTCGCCGGCACCGATCTCGCCGAGCACTTTCTCGACCTCTGCGATCTGCTCGGGGAAATCGGGATTGGACGCGTCCACGACGTGCAGGAGCAGGTCGGCATCGACAGCTTCCTGCAGGGTGGCCTGGAAGGCATCGATGAGACCGTGGGGCAGGTCGCGGATGAAGCCCACCGTGTCGGACAGGGACACGGTGCCGCCGAGCTCGGTCAAGTACAGCTGGCGGGTGGTCGTGTCCAGCGTGGCGAACAGCTGGTCTGCGGCATAGGCCCTCGCCTTCACGAGTGCGTTGAAGAGCGTCGACTTGCCGGCATTGGTGTAGCCGACCAGGGAGATGTTGAAGGTGTCCCGGCGGGCACGCTGGCGCCGCTGGGTGGCGCGCTGGCGCTTGACCCTCTGCAGGCGTTCGCGGGTGCGCTTGATCGCGTCGTCGATCATGCGGCGATCGAGCTCGATCTGCGTTTCGCCAGGGCCGCCGCGCGCACCGATGCCGCCACGTTGCCGCTCCAGGTGGGACCAGCGGCGGACGAGGCGGGTGCTCAGGTATTGCAGTCGCGCCAGTTCGACCTGGAGCTTGCCCTCGTGGCTCCGGGCGCGCTGCGCGAAGATCTCGAGGATGAGCAGGGTGCGGTCGGTGACCGGCAGCTCCAGATGCCTCTCGAGGTTGCGTTGCTGCGCGGGGCTGAGGGCCTGGTCGAAGAGCACCTCCACCGCGCCGTGCATCTGCGCGAGCATGCGGATTTCATCGGCCTTGCCGCTGCCGACGAACAGTGCGGCATCGGGCGCCTTGCGCTTGCAGGTCAGCCGGGCCACGGGAGCAAGGCCCGCGGTCTGCGCCAGCAGGCCCAGCTCTTCCAGCTCGGCATCGAAATGGGGAAGGCCGAAATCCACCCCCACCAGTATGACGGGAGTGGATTTCGGTTCAGGGGATGAGGAAGAACTCAAGACAGCAGCCTGGACGGGGCATGCGCCCTGTCCAGGGTGTACCTACACGGGCGCAGGAGTGTCAATTGCCGGATTCGGCGTCCGCGGGTTCGGCCGTCGAAAAATTGACGGCACGGCCCGGAACGATGGTGGAGATAGCGTGCTTGTAGACCATCTGGGTGACCGTGTTGCGCAGCAGCACGACATACTGGTCGAAGGATTCGATCTGCCCCTGCAGCTTGATACCGTTGACCAGGTAGATGGAAACAGGCACGTGCTCGCGGCGCAGTGCGTTCAGGAAGGGATCTTGAAGAAGTTGACCTTTGTTGCTCACGATATTCTCCGTGTTCAGGAATATTGTTGTAAAGCTGCACCTTACCACAGCCTTCCGTCGCCCAGGACGAAACGGGACATTGACGGGATGTGCACCTACGCGTCGGAGTCTTCGGCGAAGGGATTGCGGGATGTCTTCATTTCGATGCGCAGAGGCGTGCCCACGAGGTCGAACTCCTTGCGGAAACGGCCCTCCAGGAAGCGCTTGTACGCATCGGTGACATGTTCCAGCGAGTTGCCGTGGACGACGATCACCGGCGGGTTCATGCCGCCCTGGTGGGCATAGCGCATCTTGGGGCGGAACATGCCCGAACGCTTGGGCGCCTGGAACTGCACGGCCTCCAGCAGGAGGCGGGTGAGCACCGGCGTGGGCATCTTGCAGGTGGCGGCCTTGTGCGCCTGGGCGATCGAAGTCCACAGGGGGCCGAGCCCCTGGCGCTTCTTGGCGGAAATGAAGTGCAGCGAGGCGAACTTCAGAAACGACAGGCGGGTCTCGATGGAGCGCTCGAGCATCTGGCGGCCGTAATCGTCCACGGCATCCCATTTGTTCACCGCGAGGACCACCGCCCGCCCACTCTCGAGGATGTAGCCGGCGATGTGCGCGTCCTGGTCCGTCACGCCCTGTGTGGCGTCCAGCAGCAGCAGCACGACGTTGGCGGACTCGATGGCCTGCAGGGTCTTGACCACCGAGAATTTCTCGATGGCCTCGAACACCCTGCCCTTGCGCCGCAGGCCTGCGGTGTCGATGAGCTCGAACTTCTGGCCGTTGCGCTCGAAGGGTACGGAGATCGCATCCCGCGTCGTGCCCGGCATGTCGAAGGCGACGAGGCGCTCCTCGCCGAGCCAGGTATTGATGAGCGTGGACTTGCCCACGTTCGGCCGGCCGGCCACGGCCAGCCGGATGGGCTTGTCCTCGCCGTCGTCCTCTTCGTCCTCGGGCTCGGGAAGCTGCAGCGTTTCAAGGGCCGTTTCGAGCAGGCTGCGGACACCCTGGCCGTGGGCCGCGGAGACGGGGAGGACCTCGCCCAGGCCCAGTTCGTAGAACTCGGCCAGTTGCGCACCCTCGCGCATGCCTTCGGCCTTGTTGCCCACCAGCAGGCAGGGCTTGCCGAGGCGACGCAGGTAGTTGGCGATGTCGTGGTCCTGCGCCGAGAGGCCCGCGCGCGCGTCCACGACGAAGATGACCACGTCCGCTTCCGCGACGGCCTGCTGCGTCTGCTTGGCCATCTCGCGGTAAATGCCTGCCGAGGCATCGGGCTCGAAGCCCCCGGTATCGATGACGATGTACTCGTGCTTGCCCAGCTTGCCGTTGCCGTAGTGCCGATCACGCGTGAGGCCCGCGAAATCGGCAACGATGGCGTCGCGCGACTTCGTGAGCCGGTTGAACAGGGTGGACTTGCCCACGTTGGGGCGGCCCACCAGGGCGATGACTGGCTTCATCCGGACACTTTCCTCGTTGGCGTGGAGCCGGTCATTCGGGACGGAACCCGTAGATGCCGCCGTTGCGCGTGACGACGACCAGCGTGTCGCCGGCAGCCACCGGGGGAGCGGCCACGCCCGAGCCGTCGGTCGTGAGACGGTTCAGGAAGGAGCCGTCCTCGCGGGACAACAGGTGCACGAGGCCGGAATCGTCGCCCACCACCACCGAGCGCCCCAGCAGCAGGGGCGCGCTCAGCTTGCGGTAGCGCAGCTTGTCCAGCGACCAGGCCTGGGCGCCGTCGGCACGCTTCCAGGCCACGACGGTGCCATTGCTCTCGGTACCGAACAGCATGGTCGCGTCGCCATGGATGCCTTCCGAGCCGCTGGCGGGATGGGTCCATGCCACCGTGCCGCGGGAGGTGTCCACGCAGCCCACCGTGGCCTGGTAGGCCCGGGCGCAGACGCTGTCGCCTTCGCGGCTCACGCGGCCGAGCAATTCCACCAGGCGTTCGACGTCGTTGGTGCCGCGCGGGCTGGCCAGCGGCGCTTCCCAGCGCACCGTGCCGTTGTCGGGGTTGAAGCCCACCATCCGGCCCGACAGCCCGGCGACCAGGGTGTCGCCGACGGCAGTGATCAGGCCATCCTGGCGCAGCACCAGTGGTTCGCCAGGACGCTGCTGGTTCCATAGCCTGGCTCCGCCCGCCGCATCGTAGGCGGACAGAGAGCGGTCCGCAGCCAGGACGAAGACGCGGTTGCCGGCCACCAGCGGCGCCGTGTAGACCTGCGCCGCGAGCGGCTTGCGCCACAGCTCGCGGCCGCCGGCCAGGACGACCAGCTGGTTGGAACCCGTGACGACCGCGGTCCACTTGCCGTCGCTGCCCACGCCCGCGGACAACGGTTCGCCGATCGTGGCGCGCCAGACGTCCCCACCGGTGCGGGCATCGATGGCGGCGACAGTGCCTTCGGCGGATGCCACGGTGACCTGGGTGCCGTTCACGTGGACGGACAGGGGCAGGCGGCCGATCTCTCCGATTTTGGACGTCCAGGCCTGCCGGACGCCGATCACGGGGACTACGGGGCCCAGTTCGGCGGGCTTGGGCTTGGAAGATCCACCCCACAGGGAGCAGCCGGAAGCCAGGGTGGCGGCGGCCACGAAAAGGGCCAGGCCCGCACGGCGGGCGCCGCGCTCGAAGTTGTGCTGCTGTGTCACTTTGCGGCCTCTCCGTCTGCACGCGCCTGGACGCCCAGGCTGCCCAGCTTCACCTCGACGACGCGGCGGTATTCGGTTCCGTCCTCGAGGCCCTTGTATGCCTTCTGGTACTCGGCGATCGCCTCGGCCTTCTTGCCCTGCAGCGCCAGCACGTCGCCCCTGCGGTCAGCGACCATCGGATCGAATTGCGGGGGAAACTTGCCGGAAAGGCGTGCCAGAGCCTGGTCATAGGCCTTCTGGTCGATGAGCAGGCCCGCCAGCCGCAGCGAGGCGATGGCCTTGTAGCCGTCGTCGGACGCGTTGTCGGCCAGCCATTGAAGGATGGGTTTTGCCCCTTCGGGGTTGCCGCTGTCCACCATGGCCTTCGTGGCCAGCAGCCCCGCCTGCGCGGCCTGCACGGTACCGCCGTAGCGGGACTTGAGGTCGTCGAAGGCCTGCGTGGCGCGGGCTGCGTCGCCGCCCTGCACTGCGGCCTGTACGGCATCCGACAGCGCGGCGGCCTGTCCTGCCTGCCGGTTCTGCCAGTACTGGTAGCCGTTCCAGGCGGCCACGCCGCCAAAGATCACGACCAGCACGCCGCTGATGAGCGTGCCCCAGGCATTCCAGAAATGCTTGAGCTGGTCGATCTGTTCTTGTTCTTCGAGGTCGAGGTGTTTTGCCATGAATAAGGGTTCGCGACAGGATTAGCGGGAGGATTGTAGGATGGCGGCCCAGGCGGGGATGTCGTCGAGACGCCGCTCGACCTGCTCTGCGCCCTGCTCCCGCAGCGGCTTGACGGTGACGGCGCCCCGGGCGAGCTCGTCCGCACCGAACACCAGGGCGAATGCCGCACCGCTCGCATCCGCGCGCTTGAACTGCGACTTGAAGCTGCCCTGCCCTTCGGCGCCGGCGGCATGCATCTGCACGCTGACCCCCGCCTCGCGCAACTGCCGCAGGGTGCGGAGCACGACCGGCGCGGCGGCTGCAT
Source organism: Paracidovorax cattleyae (assembly GCF_900104515.1). GTDB lineage: Bacteria > Pseudomonadota > Gammaproteobacteria > Burkholderiales > Burkholderiaceae_C > Paracidovorax > Paracidovorax cattleyae. The sequence continues at coordinate 34,784 of NZ_FNJL01000037.1, read as the reverse complement.
CGGGCACGACGGCATAGACATCGGGCCGGGCCTCGGGAATGGCTGCCCCCTGCTCCCGGAGCAGTTCCAGCACGCGCTCGACGCCGATGGCCCAGCCGACGGCGGGGGCCGGCTTGCCGCCCACCTGGACGATGAGATCGTCGTAGCGCCCGCCGGCACAGACCGTGCCCTGGGAGCCGAGGCGGTCGGTGATGAACTCGAACACCGTGAGGTTGTAGTAGTCCAGGCCGCGCACCAGGCGCGGATTGATGGTGTAGGCGATGCCGTTGGCGTCCAGGATGGCGCGCAGGCCATCGAAGTGGGCGAGCGACTCCTCGCCGAGGAAATCCATGAGCCGGGGGGCCGACTCCACCACGGGCTTCATCGCGGGATTCTTGGTGTCCAGGATGCGCAGCGGATTGGCATGCAGGCGGCGCTTGCCGTCCTCGTCGAGCAGGTTCGCGTGCCGCTCGAAGTGGGCGATGAGCTGCTCGCGGTGGCGTGCGCGCTCCGCGGGCTGGCCGAGGCTGTTGAGCTCGAGCCGCACGTCGGTGAGTCCGATGGACTTCCAGAGCGCGTCCGCCAGAAGGATCAATTCCGCATCGACGTCGGGACCGGCGAAGCCCAGCGCTTCGGCGCCGATCTGGTGGAACTGGCGGAAGCGACCGCGCTGCGGCTTCTCGCGGCGGAACATGGGACCGGTGTACCAGAGGCGCTTAGGCCCGTCGTAGAGCATGTTGTGCTCGATGGCCGCGCGCACGACGCCGGCGGTGTTCTCGGGCCGCAGGCTGAGGTGGTCGTTGTCGCCGTACTTGTCGGAACGGTCGTGGAAGGAGTACATCTCCTTCTCGACGATGTCGGTGACCTCGCCGATGCCGCGGACGAACAGTGCGGTGTGCTCCAGGATGGGCGTACGGACGTTCCGGTAGGCGAACTGCCCCATGAGGCCCCGCACCTTGCCCTCCAGCCATTCCCAGCGGGACGACTCGGGCGGCAGGATGTCGTTCATGCCTTTGACGGCGGCGAGCTTGGCGGGCCGGGAGGCCTGGGACGGGTTGGAGGAGTTGCTTGCGGACATACGTCGGAAAATGGGAGCGTTGGCCCCGGTGCGGGCATGGCCTGCATCCACGGGAGGATGTGGCGCTGCTGCCCTGAACGGATCAGAGAACCTCGGCGGTGCTGCCGAAGCGGCGGGAAATATAGTCCTCGACCACCTGCTGGAAGTCGCGGGCGATGTGCTCTCCGCGCAGGGTCATCGCCTTCTCTCCATCGATGAATACCGGCGCGGACGGCGCCTCGCCCGTTCCGGGCAGGCTGATGCCGATGTCGGCGTGCTTGCTTTCACCAGGACCGTTCACGATGCAGCCCATCACGGCCACCTTGATCTTCTCGACGCCAGGGTAGCGGGTGCGCCAGACGGGCATCTGCGAGCGCAGGAAATCGTCGATCTGCTTGGCCAGTTCCTGGAAGGTCGTGCTGGTGGTGCGTCCGCAGCCGGGGCAGGCGGTGACGCTGGGCACGAAGACACGCAGCCCCAGGGCCTGCAGGATCTCGGAAGCCACGACGACCTCCTGGGTGCGGGCCTCGCCAGGCTGGGGCGTGAGCGACACCCGGATGGTGTCTCCGATGCCCTCCTGCAGGAGCACCGACAGCGCGGCCGCCGAGGCGACCGTTCCCTTGGTGCCCATGCCCGCTTCGGTCAGGCCCAGGTGCAGGGCATAGTCGCAGCGGCGGGCCAGTTCGCGATAGACGGCAATGAGGTCCTGCACGCCGCTGACCTTGCACGACAGGATGATCTGGTTGCCATCGAGGCCCATGGCCTCGGCGCGCTGCGCCGATTCGATGGCGGAGGTGATCAGGGCCTCGTACATGACCTGCCGGGCATCCCAGGGGACCGCGCGCCGGCTGTTCGCATCCATCAGGCCGGCGAGCAGCTCCTGGTCGAGGCTGCCCCAGTTCACGCCGATGCGCACGGCCTTGTTCCAGCGCATGGCGGCCTCGATCATCTGGCCGAACTGCCGGTCGCGCTTGTCGCCCTTGCCCACGTTGCCGGGGTTGATGCGGTACTTGGAGAGCGCCTGGGCGCAATCCGGGTATTCGGTGAGCAGGCGGTGTCCGTTGTAGTGGAAATCGCCCACCAGCGGCACGGTCTCGCCCATGCGGTCGAGCTGCTCGCGGATGTACGGAACGGCAGCCGCCGCTTCGGGCGTGTTGACGGTGATGCGCACGAACTCGGAGCCGGCCTGCGCCAATTCCTTGACCTGGATGGCCGTGCCGATCGCATCCACGGTGTCGGTGTTGGTCATGGACTGCACGCGCACGGGCGCATCGCCACCGACCGTCACCACCCGTTCGCCCCAGGCGATGCGGGCCTGGCGCGAACGCCGCGGAAGCGGCGATGCCATGGGAATGGGGGATTCGGCGTTGGGAGTGTGGATCACTTATTTCACCTCGAACCGGGCAACGTTCTCGCGCGCGACACGCGCCAGGTCCATGGGCTGGCCACGCACGAGGACCTCGGTGGCGTCGGCCTTGCCGACCACGACCGACCATGGGGGCGAGCCGGGAACCGCCACGGTTTCTCCGGCGCGCACCAGCTTCTGGAGGACGGTGCCGCCCGTCGCCGCGCGCACCTGGACCCAGGAGTCTCCACGCGCACGGATGACGAGCGCGCTCTGCGCTGCCTCGGCGCTGGCGGGTGCCGAAGGGGCGGCAGCGATGAGCGGCGCCGCGGCAGGTGCGCTGGACGCAGCCACGACCGACGACGCAACGGCGGCGGGCGGGAGCGGTGCGCCGCCCACCAGGGTTTCCTGGCGCAGCAGCACCGGCTCGGACACGCTCCCGGCCGGTGCTGCAGGCGCGCCGCCGGCCTGCGCGGTGTCCTGCGCATCCGCGGATGACTCGCCGCTCATGGCCGACGCTCCACCCTGCAGCCGGTCGAACCATTCCCGGGGAACGAAGACCAGGGCCACGGCAGCCACCAGCAGGAACGCGACGGCGAAGGCAACCTTGCGCGAACCGGGCGCGGCGGACGAGGAGGCCAGCTTGGCGGACCCCGGCTTGAACGATGCGTTGATGCCCTCGTGGGACGAAAGCCGGGGTGCCTGGTTCTGCGGCAGCAGCGCCAGCACGGGCGTCGCATCGATCTTGAAGGTCCGGCAGATGCTGGACACCAGCGCACGCACGAAGACGGCGTCCGGGAACACGCCAAGGTTGCCGGCCTCCAGGGCCTCGAGCTTGTGCACCGGCACCTTGAGCGACACGGCCAGCGCGGCCACATGCATGCCCGCCTGCTCGCGTGCCTGCCTCAGCATCGCCCCCGCCGTGGCGGCGTCCGCCAAGGCCCGCTCCACTTCCGCGCTGGAAATCTGTGCGTCCTGCGCCACCGGCTCACTCATTGAATGCCCCCCGATCGAATGCCAGCACTTCCTTGGAGTCAGGGAAACGCTTGTGCAATTGTTCACCCAGTTGGCGCATCTCCAGGCCATTGCCCAGGGCGCGCTCGATCTTGATACCCAGCCAGAGCGATTCCGCGTTGGCCAGTTCACTGTTGTTCAGGCGCCGGCTGTAGAACTGGGCCCGCTTCGCGTCACCGCGACGGAACGCCAGCGACGCCAGGTTGTAGCCCACCACCGGATTGCCGGCGTCGAGTTCGTAGGCCCTGGCCAGTGTCTTCTCGGCCTCGGCCACATCCCCGGCGCGTTCCTGGCAGAGCCCATGCGTCATGAGCGTCTTCGCGCGGGCGGTATAGGACGGCACGGCCAGCGCGCGTTCGAAGAAACGGCCGGCCTCTGCGTAGTTCTTTTGCTGGCAGCGCAGCCAGCCATAGTTGTGCAGCAGGTAGGGCTCCTGCGGATTGATGTCGAGCGCCCGGCGAAAGCTGTCGTCCGCGGCCGGCCAGTCCCCCAGGCGCATGAATACCAGGCCGCGCAGGTTGTAGCCGTCCCCGAACGAGGGATCGGTGGAGATGGCCTGCTGGACTTCTTCCAGCGCGACCTGGGTCTGGCCCATTTCCAGGTAGTTGGCGGCGAGCTCCAGCCGGATGCGTGCGCGCCGGCGCAGTTCCGCCGCCTCGGACGACGGGTTGGCCTCGGGCGCCAGGGCGGCCGCCGTGCTGGCACCGGCATCCGGCCGGGCGGCGCAGCCGCCCAGGACGAGCGCCAGGCACAGGACTCCGCCGGCCGCGAGAACGCCGCGGGATGCACGCCGCAGGAACGATCGGGGTTCCACCATCTCAAGCCTCCAGAACGGGGCGGCCTTCATGCCACCGGTTTGAGAACGATCGTGCGCTGCCTGGCCATGCGTTCGGCCGCCCGGGTGCGGTCCTTCACATCGCCCGCGAGCTGCCCGCAGGCCGCGTCGATGTCATCGCCGCGGGTCTTGCGCACGGTCGTAACGATACCCGCATCGCTGAGCATCTTCGCGAAAGCCGCCACCTGCCCAGGGTTGGAACGGTGCAGTCCGGAAGCGGGGAACGGGTTGAAGGGAATCAGGTTGAACTTGCAGCGCACGCCCTCGCCGCCGCGGGGGCGCACGAGGTCGATGAGCTGGCGCGCATGCTCGGGCTGGTCGTTGACGCCATCGAGCATGCAGTATTCGAAGGTGATGAAATCCCGCGGCGCGTGCTCCAGGTAACGCGTGCAGGCGTCGAGCAGTTCGCGCAGGGGGTATTTGCGGTTCAGGGGAACGAGCTGGTCCCGCAGGGCGTCGTTCGGCGCGTGCAGGGACACGGCCATCGCCACTGCGCAGTCCTGGGACAGGCGGTCCATCATGGGCACGACACCGGAGGTGGACACCGTCAGGCGCCGCCGCGACAGGCCATAGCCATGGTCGTCGAGCATGGTGCGCAGCGCCGGCACCAGTGCGGTGTAGTTCTGCAGGGGCTCGCCCATGCCCATCATGACCACGTTGGAGATGACGCGCTCCTGGGTTCCCAGGCGCGCACGCAGCGCATGCTCGGCGAACCACAGCTGGGCGACGATCTCGCCGCTGGTGAGGTTGCGGCTGAAGCCCTGGTGCCCCGTGGAGCAGAAGCGGCAGCCCACCGCGCAGCCGGCCTGCGAGGAAATGCACAGCGTGCCGCGGTCGTCCTCGGGGATGAACACGGACTCGACCGCATTGCCGTCGCCGACGTCGAAGAGCCACTTGACGGTGCCATCGGAGGACACGTGTTCGCTGATGACCGGCAGGGCCGCGACATGGGCGCAGCCCGCGAGCTTCTCGCGCAGCGATTTCGCCAGGTCGCTCATCCGGGCGAAATCGCTGGCGCCGCGCTGGTGGATCCAGCGGAAAAGCTGGACCGCGCGGAAACGCTTCTCCCCGAGCTGCTCGCAGAAAGCGGCGAGCCCGTCCAGGTCGAAGTCGAGAAGGTTCTTGGTCATCGTCGGGAAGCCGTTCCGGCTGGCAGGCCCCGGGGCATGGCGCAGGCGCCATGCCGGGCCGCCGGCAGGATCAGCGTGCGTAGATGTTCAGGCCGGGGAAGAAGAAGGACACTTCCACCTGCGCGGTTTCGGCAGCGTCCGAACCGTGCACGGCGTTGGCGTCGATGCTGTCGGCGAAGTCGGCGCGGATGGTGCCGGGGGCGGCCTTCTTCGGATCCGTGGCGCCCATCAGCTCACGGTTCTTCAGGATGGCGTTCTCGCCTTCGAGCACCTGGATCATCACGGGGCCGGAGATCATGAAGTCCACGAGGTCCTTGAAGAAGGGACGCTCCTTGTGGACGGCGTAGAACTGCTCGGCTTCCTGGCGCGACAGGTGGGCCATGCGTGCGGCGGCGATCTTCAGGCCGGCGGCTTCGAAGCGGGCGTAGATCTGGCCGATCACGTTCTTGGCGACTGCGTCGGGCTTGATGATGGAGAGGGTGCGTTCGATAGCCATGGTTGTTCCTTGGATGGTGAGAAAGACTTTTGCCCTGTGGACAAAGCCCTCGATTCTAATCGGCAGGACTTGTCCACAATGTGGCAGGGCACTCAGCGCCCGCCGCGCTTCTGGAAGGCCTTGCGCTTCTGCTTCTGGTCCTGCCGGTGCCGTGCGAGGCTGTCGCTGCCGATGTAGCCCACCGAGGTCTTCATCGGATCGGGCTGGCTGGAGGACGGCTCGGCACGCTTGCCCCGCCCGCCTGCGGGTGGATTGAAATAGTCACCCCGGGGCGCCGGGCCACCGGGGCCACCCTGGCCGCGCCCACCGCCCTTGCGCGGACCGCCTCCCTTGCGGTCACCCGTGGCGGCACCCGGCCCGGCGGGGCGCGGCATGTCGGCGCCGGCGGCCTGCATCAGTGCGCGGATGTCGCGCTCGTCCAGTTCCAGCCACGCGCCGCGCTTGAGGCCGCGCGGCAGCATCATGGAGCCGTAGCGGATGCGGATGAGCCGGCTGACGGCGTGCCCCACCGACTCGAGCATCCGCCGCACTTCGCGGTTGCGGCCTTCGGAGATGGTGACGCGGTACCAGCAATTGGAGCCTTCGCCGCCGCCGTCCTCGATGGAGCCGAAGGCGGCCGTGCCATCCTCGAGCTGGACGCCGTCGAGCAGGCGCTGCTTTTCCTCGTTGCTCAGGGCGCCCAGCACGCGCACCGCGTACTCTCGCTCCAGGCCGAAGCGGGGGTGCATGAGCTTGTTGGCCAGCTCGCCCGCGCTGGTGAAGAGCAGCAGCCCTTCGGTATTCAGGTCCAGGCGGCCCACGGACTGCCATTTGCCATGGGCCAGCCGCGGGAGCTTGCGGAACACGGTAGGCCGGTTCTGGGGATCGTCGTGGGTGACGACTTCGCCGACGGGCTTGTGATAGGCGATCACCCGCGGTGCAGGCGGATCGATGCGGTAGCGGATGGGCCGCCCATTGACCTTGACCTGGTCCCCGTACTGGACGCGCTGCCCGATGTGGGCGGGCTCGTTGTTGACGGAGATGCGGCCTTCGAGGATGAGCTGCTCCATCTCCAGCCGGGAGCCCAGTCCGGCCTGGGCCAGTACCTTGTGCAGCTTGGGCATTTCCACCTGTGGCGGCAGCACGCGCTTGGCGGGCGCGACATCGGTGCGGTCTTCATCGGCATCCAGCTGGCCCGAGACTACGTCGTCGAACCGGTAGCCCTCCGGCGCGGCCGGGTTCGGGCGGCCGCGCGGCCCGCGCGGTGCCTGCTCCCTGCGCTCCCGGGGCGAACGGGAGGCAGGTGCGGCCGAGCGCTCCTCGAATGCACCGGTGCCGTCTGCGTCCGGGTCGGATTCCGGCGGAGCGGGTTCGGGAGCGGCCTGGGCGATGGCAGAGCCACCGGCGTCCACACCGGGCACGGGATCGGGAGCCGTGGCAGGCTCGGACTCGGCAGCCGGGGCCGCGGACCGCTTTCGCGGCGCGCGGCGGGCGGGCTTCCTGGCCGCAGAGGCGTCTTCGGCTGCGGGTTGCGGGGCAGCGGCAGCCCCGTCGTTGTCGGGCTCGGATGGATTCATGGCGTGCTTTCGGGAGGGACCGGAGGTTCGGGGCGCCGGGGCTCCGGATCGTCCTCGGCGGTCGTCGGTGATTCTGTGGGTGCGGCGTCTTCCGGGACTGCGGAGGGGGTATCGCTGCCGGCGGGCTCCTGCGGCCCTTCGACCCCAGGCACTGCCGCCCCGCGCTCCAGGGCCTCCAGCACGCTGGACTGAACGGCGGGATTCTCGAGCATGGGCAGCTCGTCCAGGGATTTCAGCCCCAGGTCGTCGAGGAACTGGCGGGTGGTTGCGAACAGGGCGGGACGGCCGACGGTCTCGCGGTGCCCGATCACTTCCACCCAGCCCCGGTCCTCGAGCTGCTTGAGGATCAGGCTGTTGACAGTCACGCCGCGGATCTCCTCGATATCGCCACGGGTGACGGGCTGCCGGTAGGCGATGATGGCCAGCGTCTCGAGGGCGGCGCGGGTGTAGCGCGGTGGCTTCTCGGGATGGAGCCGGTCCAGGTATTCGCGCATTTCGGGCCGGCTCTGGAACCGCCAGCCCGATGCGACCTGCACGAGTTCGACGCCGCGCTGGGTCCATTCCTGCTGCAGCTCCACCAGCAACTGCTTGATGGTGTCGGCGCCCAGCGCGTCCTGGAAGAGCGTGCGCAGCTCCCGCAGCGTCGCGGGCTGCGGCGCACAGATCAGCGCGGTTTCGAGGACCCGTTTGGCATCCACCGTATTCATGGTTCAGCGATGGCGGTTGGCGGTGCCGCTGGCCGCGGGGCACCGCACGAGGTTGGGAGGCTCCGGCGGCTGGCAGAACTCTGCTGGTCCGCCATGCAGGGCCATGCCGGAGTGGGCGCGGCCCGCGAAGGGTGCGGACGGGAAGGCAGCGATACAGTTTTGTCAGCCGCTCTGGGGGCAGGCGTGGGCCGCGGGAGCGGCGGGGCGTTCGATCGGGACGGCGCGGCGCGCGGCAGGGCCCCGAGGAGGCCGGGCGGCCGGAAGGCCGCGTTCAGGCCGGATTGTAGCGTAGGCCCCAGGACTGGAGCGCGCTGGCCATGTCGCCGGGCAGCGGCGCATGGAAAAGCAGGGGCTCCCCGGTGACGGGGTGGGCGAACGCCAGGCGGTAGGCATGCAGCGCCTGCCGGGACAGGCCCGCCGCCGGCTCGCCGCCGTAAAGCGCATCGGCCACCAGCGGATGCCGCAGCCACGCCATGTGGACGCGGATCTGGTGGGTGCGCCCGGTGTGCAGCGTGCAATGCACCAGGCAGCCGTCTTCGCGCGTGTCGAGCACCGCGATGTCGGTGCGCGCCGGCTTGCCGGCATGCACGGCCAGGTCCACCGCAGCCATGCGCAGCCGGTTGCGCGGATCGCGCCCGATGGCCTCCTGCACCACGCGGGTCGGGGGGCCCTGCCAGGCACGGTGACCCACGGCCAGGTACTGGCGGCTGACCTCGCGCGCGGCGATCATCCGCACGATCGCATCCATCACGGCGCGCTCGCGGGCGACGACCATGAGGCCGCTGGTGTCCTTGTCGAGCCGGTGGACGATGCCCGCACGCGGCACGTTGCCAGCCCGAGGATCCAGCGCGAGCAGGCCGTTGAGCAGCGTGCCGCTCCAGTTGCCGGGAGCGGGGTGGACGACCAGGCCGGCCGGCTTGTTGACGATGCGCAGGTGCTCGTCCTCGTACACGGTGTCCAGCGCCATGGCTTCCGGGCGGAATGCCTGGCTCTGGGGCGTGGGCCGCAGTTCGACCGAAAGCACGTCGCCGGTCTGGACGCGCGCAGACGGCTTGGCTGCCGCACGGCCGTTGACCAGCACCCCGCCCTCGCCCAGCAACTGCTGGAGATAGCTGCGGGAGAACTCGGGCACCAGCTCGGCCAGCGCCTTGTCGAGCCGGACCCCGTGCTGCGCGGGCGATGCCTGCACGACCCGGGTTTCCGCACCGTCGGAACCGTCTTCCGCTTCGGCCGGATCGTCCGCCAGACCCTCGGGGAGGCCGCTGGCGGATGGGAGCACGACGGGATTCAACGCGCGGGCAGGTAGCGCGCCGGGTCCACGGGCTTGCCCTGGCGGCGAATCTGGAAGTGCAGTTTCACGCGGTCGGTGTCGGAACTGCCCATCTCGGCGATCTTCTGGCCGCGCCGCACCGACTGGTCTTCCTTGACCAGCAGCGTCTGGTTGTGGGCGTACGCCGTCAGGTAGGTGTTGTTGTGCTTGAGGATCACCAGGTTGCCGTAGCCGCGCAGGCCCGCGCCGGCATACACCACGCGGCCGTCGGCGGCGGCCAGGACCGGGTCGCCCGCCTTGCCGGCGATATCGTAGCCCTTGTTGCGGGCCTCGTCGAAGCCGGCCAACAGAGAGCCGGACGCCGGCCAGATAAAGGCCATGTCGTCATCGCCGCCGCCGGCAGCCGGGGCTGGGGCGGGCGCCGGAGCGGGGGCCGCCGCCACGGCGGATGCACCGCTGCGCGGTGCGCTCGCCCCGGACGCCGCCGGGGCGGGCGCGATGGCCGTGGAAGTCACGGGGCGCGTGACCACGCCGGTGTCGGATGCCACCTGCGCGGGCGGCGTGGTGCCGGGTGGCACGACCCGCAGCACCTGACCGACCTCGATGAGGTTGGGATTGTCCAGATTGTTCCAGCGGGCGATGTCCTTCCAGCCCTGGCCGGACTCGAGGCCGATGCGGATGAGGGTGTCGCCGGGCTTCACGCTGTAGTAGCCGGGCTTGCCCGCGTTCTCCGCCCCGGGGAGGGGTTTCGGCGGCGTGCCGACGACGACGCCGGACTGCGGCGATGTGGACGAGGAGGATGCGGCGGTGCCGCGGTCCTCCACCGGAGCCCTGTTGACGCGGGTTCCGCAGCCGGCCAGCACCACGACCGCCAACGCCACCGAACTCCAAGCCACAAGACCACGCGATACCAGCATAAGCAATTCCTTCAGGCAATCCCCGATTTTAGGGGGACAAAATGTACGGCCTCCAACGCGCTCTGCTGAAGCCCGTGGGGGGTCCTGTCGATCACGACGAGAACCTGCCGCCCGCCCGCCGCGGCCATGGGGGCGACGAGGCGCCCTCCCACGGCGAGTTGTTGGACCCATGCGTCGGGAATGGTTTCACCGCCCGCGGCGGCGATGATGGCGGCATAGGGCGCGCCCCTGGCGTAGCCGGCCATGCCGTCGCCCAGTATCAGGTGCGCATTGGTCAGCCGCCAGGGACGCAGATTGTCGCGGGCCTTCTCATGCAACGCGCGCAGCCGCTCGATGGTGTACACCTCCCGCGCCACCCGGGCGAGCACTGCGGCCTGGTAGCCGCAGCCGGTGCCGATCTCCAGCACGCGCCCCAGGCCGCCTGCGCGGGCCCCCTCGGCGCCCAGCAGCAGCTCGGTCATGCGGGCCACGATGCTGGGCTTGGAGATCGTCTGCCCGAGCCCGATGGGCAGGCTGGTGTCCTCGTAGGCCTGGTTGACGAGCGCGGTGTCCACGAAGCGATGCCGCTCCACCGCGCCCATGGCCTGGAGCACGGCGGGCGACATGATCCCGCCCGCGGCGAGACGCTGCACCATGCGCGCGCGCACGGCGGCCGAGTCCAGGCCCAGGCCGTGCGGCACCGGTCCGGCCGCCGGAGCACCGCCGGCCAGCGGCGCGCGCGCAGGCGCTGCGGAGCGCGGCGCGCCGGGCGCGGGCGGCATGTCGAGACGCGCGGGAAAACCGGGCCGCCGCTGCATCAGATCGCCCCGGCGGCCTCGGCCGATGGCTGGGCGAGGCGCCCCGCCGTGTCGGACCAGTACGCCAGTCCCTCGTGGTCGGTCAGGTCCACCTTCAGGGGCGTAAGCGCTACGTGGCCCAGCGCGGTGGCGTGAAAATCCGTGCCCTCGGAGTCGTCCTTGGCAGGGCCGGCGCCGCCGATCCAGTACATGCGCTCGCCGCGCGGGCTCTCCTGCTCGATCACCCGCTCGGCCGCATGGCGCCTGCCCAGGCGGCAGACCCTCACCGGGCGCAGCTGATCGAACGGGAGATTGGGAATGTTGACGTTCAGCAGCCAGGGCACTTCCCCCACGAGGTGCTGCGCATGCATCTGCTCGACCATCTCGCGGGCCTTGCGCGCGGCCGCTTCGATCTCGCCCCATCCCTTGTCCACCTGGGAGAAGGCGATGGCTGGCACGCCGAAGAGGTAGCCCTCCATGGCCGCGCCCACGGTACCGGAATAGATGGTGTCGTCGCCCATGTTGGCGCCGTTGTTGATGCCGGAGACGACCAGGTCGGGCCGGTAGCCCAGCAGCCCGGTGAGCGCGATGTGCACGCAGTCGGCGGGGGTGCCGTTCACGTAGCGGAAGCCGTTGGCCGCCTGGTGGACGTACAGGGGCGAATGCAGCGTGAGCGCATTGGACTTGGCGCTGTTGTTGTGCTCGGGAGCCACCACATCGACATCGACGCCGGGGATCTCGCGCAGTGCGGCATGGAGCGCCACGATGCCCGGCGCCTGGTAGCCGTCATCGTTGGAAAGAAGGATCTTCATGGGGTCGCTGAGGGCGGAATGCGCGAAGATTGTAGGCTCCGTCCCACGGCCGGCCGCCGGCAGGTGCCCGTCGCTCGAGGGACATCGGCTCCGCGCACCGGGCGCCTATGATGCCCGCGCAACCACCGAAGGAGACCCCGCATGCATGCATGGCTTTGCACCCAGCCCACGGGCGTGGACAACCTCGCCTGGACCGAGCTGCCGACGCCCGTCCCGAAGCGTGGCGAGGTGCTGATCGAGATCCGCGCCGCGGGCCTGAACTTCCCCGACCTGCTGATCGTGCAGAACAAGTACCAGATGAAGCCCGATCCGCCGTTCGTGCCGGGCTCGGAGTACGCCGGCGTGGTCCAGGCCGTGGGCGAAGGCGTGGAACAGCTGCGCGTGGGCCAGAACGTGGCCTGCCTGACGGGGACCGGCGGCTTCGCGACCCATGCCATCGCGCCCGCGGCGCTGTGCATGCCGCTGCCGGACGGCTTTCCGCACGTGGACGCCGCCGCCTTCATCATGATCTATGCCACCTCGCATCATGCCCTCGTGGACCGGGCGCAGTTGCGGGCCGGCGAGACGGTGCTGGTGCTCGGCGCGGCCGGAGGCGTGGGCACCGCGGCCATCCAGATCGCCAGGAAGATGGGCGCGCGCGTGATCGCGGCGGCTTCCTCGGACGAGAAATGCGCGCTGTGCCTTTCGACCGGCGCCGACGCCGTGATCAACTACAGCGCCGAAAACCTGCGCGAGGCGATCAAGGGCCTCACGGACGGCAAGGGCCCGGACGTGATCTACGACCCCGTGGGGGGCGACTTCACCGAGCCGGCCTTCCGCTCCATCGCCTGGCGCGGGCGCTATCTGGTGGTGGGTTTCGCCGCCGGCCCGATTCCCTCGCTGCCCCTGAACCTGGCGCTGCTCAAGGGCGCATCCATCGTCGGCGTGTTCTGGGGCGAGTTCTCCCGGCGCGAGCCGAAGGCGAACGCGGCCATGATGGCGGAACTGGCACGCTGGTACGGCGAAGGCGCGGTCAAGCCGGTGATCGACCGCACCATGCCCATGGCCCAGCTGCATGCAGCCTACGAGCGGATGGCGTCGCGGGCCGTGCAGGGCAAGCTGGTGCTGGTGAACTGAGCCGGGGGGATTGGCGGCCTTGCCGCATGCCACCCCGCGGAACCGGTGCGGCATGCAGCGAGGCCGCGCGGGCCGTGCTGTTCAACGCCTGCGCCGTCTGTCACACTCGGGGCTCCATCTCATCAGCCGTGCACGCCCGATGGCCGACCGCCCCCCTTCAGAGATCGCGCGAGAAACACTCAAACAGCTGGCGGCCCGCCGACTCGCCCCCACGCCGGACAACTACCAGGCGCTGTACGAGGAGATCGCCGGCGCGCGCACGGCCCCGGTCTTCCCCGATGCACCGCTGCGCCACATCCTGCGCGTGCTCCCCGGCCAGACGCCTGCCCAGAAGCGGCTGCTGGGCCAGTTCGAGGCGGCCATCGATCAGGCGGACTGGTCGCTGCTGCAGGGCGTGCTGGTGGGCTATGCGAACCTCGGTCTGCATGCCGGCGGCGCCACCCCCGTGGAGACGGCCCCGGCCCCGCTGACGGGCGCCCCGGCCGGCCCCGCTACGGTGCTGCCCGACGACATGGCGGAGCAGCTGGCCCGCCTGGTCGACAACACGCTGCCGGCGCTCGGGGAGGACGACGCGCGGGTGCATGAACTCGCGGCGCAGCTCACGCAGTTCCTGCGCCAGCCCGGGCCGCCGGTTTCCACGCTGGTGCTGATGCTCAACAACTTCAGCTACCGCCTCTCCTTCGCCACCGAGGACCAGGCCGCGATCCGCTCCGGCCTGCTAACCCTGCTGCACATGGTGTTCGAGAACATCTCGGTGCTGAGCCAGGACGACCAGTGGCTGCAGGGCCAGGCCGAGGCCCTCAAGGCAGCCTCCACGCCGCCGCTCACGCTGCGGCGGCTGGACGACGTGCAGCGCCGGCTCAAGGACGTCATCTTCAAGCAGAACGAGGCGCGCGAACGCTCCGTGCAGGCACAGCAGCAGATGAAGGAGCTGCTGGCCACGTTCATCGAGCGGCTCGCGCAGATCACCGCGTCCAGCAGCACCTACCACGAGAAGATGGAGCGCTGCGCCGAGCAGATCGGGCAGGCCACGAGCCTGGACCAGATCGCGCCGCTGCTCGAGGAAGTGATGGGCGCAACCCGCGCCATGGCACTCGACACGCGCCTGACGCGCGACGAATTGGAGGAACTGCGCGAGCGCTCCGAGGCCCGGCACGCCGAGATCGCCAAGCTGCAGGAGGAACTGGATCGGGCCAGCGCCCAGGCGCGGCACGATCCGCTGACCGGTTCGCTGAACCGCAAGGGCCTGGACGAGGCGCTGGACCGCGAGGTGGCCCGCGCGCTGCGCAACGACGCGCCGCTGTGCGTCGCCCTGCTGGACCTGGACAATTTCAAGGCCATCAACGACCGGCTGGGCCATACGGGCGGCGACGAGGCGCTCAAGCACCTGGCGGGCGTGACCCGCGAGGTGATGCGCCCGCAGGACCAGCTCGCCCGCTACGGAGGCGAGGAGTTCGTGATCATCCTGCCGGACACCGCCCTGGCCCAGGGCGTGGAGGCCATGGCCCGCCTGCAGCGCGAGCTGACCACGCGCTACTTCCTGAAGGACCAGGAGAAGGTGCTCATTACCTTCAGCGCCGGCGTGGCACAGCTCGCGCCGCAGGAGACGACGGTGGAAGCGATCCGGCGGGCGGACCAGGGCATGTACCTCGCCAAGCGCTCGGGCAAGAACCGTGTCATGGCGGCCTGACCCGCCCCTGCAGTCCGTCGACCGCCGAGCGCTGCTGCGGCTCGCTGCCGCGCTGGCGGCGGCCGGCCCCCTGCCCCGCTGGGCCTGGTCGTCCCCCGGCTGGGGAAACGACCCTTTCGGGCTCGGCGTGGCGACCGGCGACCCGGCTCCCGACGGCTTCGTGCTCTGGACCCGGCTGTTGTCGCCGGAGCCCGGTGGCACGTCCGGCCCGGCGACGGTGCGGTGGGAGCTGGCACACGACGACCGGTTCCGCCGCATCGTGCGCAAGGGCACGGCCATGGCCCTGCCGGAGCTGGCGCACAGCGTGCACGTGGAACTGCGCGGGCTGGAGCCGGGGCGCTGGTATTTCTACCGCTTCCTGTACGGCGACGCCTCGAGTCCCACCGGCCGCACGCGCACCGCGCCATCCCTCGCAGACCCGCAGCCGCATCTGCGCCTGGCGTTCGCCTCGTGCCAGCGCTGGGAGCACGGGCATTACGCCGCCTGGAACGACGTCTGCCGCCACGCGCCCGACCTCGTGCTGTTCCTGGGCGACTACATCTACGAATACGCGAGCCCCGCCGATCCATCGGGCCTGGCGCGCGTGCATGCATTGCGCCACGCGCGCACGCTGGCCGATTTCCGCGACCGCTACGCGCTGCACCGCAGCGACCCGGCCCTGCAGGCGGCCCACGCCGCGGCCCCCTGGGCCGTGACCTGGGACGACCACGAGGTGGAGAACGATTACGCCGGGCTGTCGGGGCGGGAGCCGGACGCCGCCACTTTCGCCGCCCTGCGGGCCGCGGCCTACCAGGCGTTCTACGAGCACATGCCGCTGCGCGCGGCGGTGCTCCAGGCCCGGGGCGGCTTCGGCGGCCTGCAGCTGTACCGGCGTCTCCCCTGGGGGCGGCTGGCGCGGCTGCACCTGCTCGACGCGCGCCAGTTCCGCAGCCGCCAGGCCTGCCGCCCGCCGGGCGCAGGCGGTGCGGGCGCGGTGCGGCCCGCCGCATGCGCCGAACTGGCGGACCCGGCGCGCAGCTTCCTCGGCATGGACCAGGAACGCTGGCTGGACGCGGGGCTGGCGGAGGATGCCGCGCCGGCCGGCGACGGAAGCACGCCGCGCTGGAGCGTGATCGCGCAGCAGACGCTGTTCTCGCCGCGCCGTACGCCTGCCGGACGACAGGGCACGGACAGCTGGGACGGCTATCCCCCGGCGCGCGAGCGGCTCCTTGCTTCCCTCGCGGAGCGGGCGCCGTGCAATGGCGTGTTCCTCGGCGGCGACATCCACCAGAACTACGTCTGCGAGGTGCGCGGCCCCGCGCCGCACGGCCCCATCCTGGCCAGCGAGTTCTGCGGCACGTCCATCAGCTCGCGGGCAGGCACCACGCAGGACCGGGTGGACGCCATCGCGCGGCTCAACCCCCACGTGCTGCTCGCGCGCAGCGATCTGCGCGGATGGGGCCTGGCCGACGTCACGCCGCAGCGCTGGACCACGGTGCTGCGCACGGTGGACGACCCGCTGCGGCCGGACAGCGCCTGCTCCACCCTGGCGCGCTTCGTGGTGGAAGACGGCCGCCCGGGCCCGGTGCGGGACTGACGTACCCGCTTGTAACAAAGCCGCCGCTGCCGGAGGCGGGCCGATAGGATGCCCGGCGTTACCCCGACGATTTCCCATCTGCACGACACGAAGGAGGCGTACCCGCATGCAATTCCCATCCACCCGCCGCACCGTTCTGACCCTGGCTGCCACCACGGCCCTGCTGGCCGCCTGCTCCACCGCCCCGCAGCTCGCCTACTCGGTGCCGGACCAGCCCGAAGGGTCGTCGGGGTACACGGAGAAGCCGGGATGGGCCACGCGCCAGTTCGCGGTCGCCGCGGCCAATCCACTGGCCACCGATGCGGGCTACCAGGTGCTCAAGGCAGGCGGGTCGGCCATCGACGCGGCCATCGCGGTGCAGATGGTGCTCACGCTGGTGGAGCCCCAGTCCAGCGGCATCGGCGGCGGGGCCTTCCTGCTGCACGCGGCGGGCAGCAAGGTGGAGGCCTATGACGGGCGCGAGACCGCCCCCGCCACCGCCAGCGAAAACCTGTTCCTCGGCCCGGACGGCAAGCCAATACCATTCTACGACGGCGTGGTGGGCGGCCGCTCGGTCGGCGTGCCCGGCGCCGTGCGCATGCTGGAGCTGGCTCACCGTGAGCATGGGGTGCTGCCATGGGCACAGCTGTTCGAGCCCGCCATCCGCCTGGCCGAGGGCGGCTTCAAGGTGAGCGCCCGGCTCAACAGCCTGCTCGCCAACGAGAAATACCTGGCTCAGGACCCGGCCGCGCGGGCCTACTTCTTCGACCCCGCGGGCAAGCCCTGGCCCGTGGGGCACGTGCTGCGCAATCCGGAGCTCGCGGCCGTGCTGCGGGCCATCGCGCAGAATGGCTCCAGGGCCCTGCTGGAGGGCGAGGTCGCCCAGGCCATCGTGGCCAAGGTGCAGGGCCACCCGACGAACCCCGGCCAGTTGAGCCTGGCGGACCTGGCGGGCTACCAGCCGAAGAAGCGCGAAGCCCTGTGTAGCGACTATTCCGTGGCGGCCCATGCCTATCGCATGTGCGGGTTTCCGCCGCCCGGCTCGGGGGCGATCGCCGTGGCGCAGATCCTCGGCATCCTGCAGCAGACGCCTGCGGCCGGCCTGCCGCTGCAGGCCGGCCCGAACGGTCCCCAGGACCTGCAGCCAGGCGCCGACTGGCTCTACTACTACAACGAGGCCGCGCGCCTGGCCTTCGCCGACCGCGGGCTCTACGTGGCCGACCCGGACTTCGTGCAGCCGCCGGCAGGCAACTGGTCGAGCCTGCTCGATCCTGCCTATCTGGCCCGGCGCGCGCGCCTCATCGGCCCGCAGAGCCTGAAGGTGGCCCAGCCCGGCACGCCGGGGGCCGTGAAGGCGGCCCTGGCGCCGATGCCCGACCAGATCGAGCACGGCACCAGCCACATCAGCGTCGTGGACGCCCGCGGCAATGCGGTGGCGATGACGACGACCATCGAGGACCAGTTCGGCTCCCGCCAGATGGTCAAGGGCTTCCTGCTGAACAACGAACTGACCGACTTCAGCTTCGCGCCCCGGGACGCAGCCGGCCGCCCCATCGCGAACCGCGTGGAGCCCGGCAAGCGCCCCCGCTCCTCCATGGCGCCAACCCTGGTCTTCGACAAGGCCAGCGGCGAGCTCGCGATGAGCGGCGGCAGCCCGGGCGGCGCCCTCATCGTCCACTACACCGCCAAGACGCTGCACGGCATCTTCCACTGGGGACTGACGCCGCAGCAGGCCATCAACCTGCCGAACTTCGGCAACCTCAACGGCCCCACGATGCTAGAGGAAAAGCGCTTCCTGCCCTCCACCGTGGAGCAGCTGCGCACGCGCGGCGCCGAGGTGCGCGAGATGAACATGACCAGCGGACTGCAGGCCATCACCCGCGCCAACGTGCACGGCCAGCCGATGTGGCTGGGCGGCGCCGACCCGCGCCGCGAGGGCATCGTGATGGGCGACTGACCGGCCACGGCCGAGCTAGCACATCGCGTGTGCAGTGCCAAGCCCCGCGCGGCAGGGCTGTGGTTTTGGCGGCGCGTGCCCACCTGGAAATCGCTTGCTCCCACGGAAGAGTCGCCCGGAGAATGCTGGGCGATGGCGACACGGCGGCTGCCTGCGCAACCGGCCTGCGCCACGCACCAATTTCCGCGAGGACGGGGAGAACACATGGGCAAGCGTTTCTGGGCAGCATTCGCCACCGTGCTGGCGTTCTGGGCAGCGCCCGCCACCAGCCAGACCGCCGCGCCGCTGCGGGCGTGGAACATCCATCCCGACGGCTACCCGGTCACCGAGGCGATGAAGAGCTTTGCCGCCCAGGTGCAGTCCGGCACCCAGGGACGCTACCGGATCCAGCTTTTTTCCGATGCCGTCCTGGGCGACCAGTCCAAGGCCGTGCAGATGCTCAAGGCCGGCGAGATCGACGCCGCGGAATTCAACATGGGCCCGCTCGCCGAAGCGGTGCCGGCGCTGCAGGCATTCAACCTGCCCTTCCTGTTCAGCAACGCCGCGCACATGTTCCGCTACCTGGACGGCCCGATGGGCGAGCGGCTGGCCGAGAAGCTCAAGGCGTCCGGCTATGTCGTGCTGGGCTGGTACAACGGCGGCGCCCGCTCGTTCTACTGCGCCGACAAGCCCATCGCCCGGCGCGAGGACCTGGCGGGGCTGCGCATCCGGGTGCAGCAGGTCGATTCGCACATCGAGATGGTGAAGCTGCTGGGCGCCACGCCGGTGGTCGTGCCCTACAAGGAAGTGCCGGACAGCTTCCGCACCGGCAAGATCGACTGCGCCGAAGGCAACATCGTCTCCTACGAATCCACTGGCCAGTACAAGCTCGCGAAATACATGCTGCTGGACCAGCACATGATCGCCCCCGAGGCGCTGGTGGTCTCCACCCAGCTGTGGAACCGCCTGAACGCGGAGGACCGCAAGGTGTTCCTCCAGGCCGGCAAGGACTCCGCGCTGCTGATGCGCAGCCTCTGGGAAAAGCGGGAACTCGCGGCCCGCACCGCGCTGGCCAAGGAAGGCGTGCAGTTCGCCCCCGTGCCCGACTTCTCGCCCTATGTGCGCCGCATGGCGCCGCTCTACAAGAAGTACACCGACAACCCCGAGGTGCGGGGCGACCTGCTGACCATCATCTCCAACCAGTGACCGGGTGCTCAGCCGAGCCCGAACCCCAGCGCCCTGCCCGCACCGCCGCGCGCTTTTGAGCCCCACAGCGCGCGCTGCGCCGCAGCCAGCGGCGCGGCGGTGCCACCGGCGGCGGCGGGCGACGCGTCAGCGGCATCGTTCAAGCCGGCGCCGAACCCGCCGCCCTGGGGCCATTGCACGGCCGGCAGCGCCTCCAGCGCGGGGCGCGCGAAGAGGTAGCCCTGGTAGAGGTGGACGCCCATGGCCCGCAGGGGGCGGAGTTCGTCCTCGGTTTCCACCCCCTCGGCGATCACCGCGATGCCCAGCGCCTCGCCCATGGCGACCACGCCTCGGGCGATGGCCTGGCGCACCGGGTCGGCGCCGATGCCGCGCACCAGCGCCATGTCGATCTTCAGCATGTCGGGCTGGAAGTCCGCCAGCAGGCCCAGGCCCGCATAGCCGGCGCCGAAATCGTCGATGGCCGTGCGCAGGCCCTGGCGCCGGTAGGCACGCAGGATGCGGTTGAGGTGCTCGCGGTCATGGGCATTCTCGTGCTCGGCCACTTCGAAGATGATGCGCTCGACCGGGAAGCCGCTGCGCCGCGCGGCTTCCAGGGTGACCCGGATGCAGGCTTCGGGCTGGTACACCGCGTTGGGCAGGAAGTTGATGCTCAGCCGGCAGTCGATTCCCAGCCGTGCCGCCAGTTCCACCGCACGCACCCGGCAGGCCTGGTCGAACGCATAGCGGTTGCCGTCGTTCACGCGGGCCAGGACCGATGCGGCCGAACTGCCGTCCGTGCCGCGCACCAGCGCCTCGTAGGCGAACACGCTGCCGCCGTGGCGCAGGTCCACGATGGGCTGGAAGGCCATGGTGAATTCGAAATCCAGTGCCGCGGCACCGTTTCGGCACGCGGAGCAGGCGGGAGTGGAGGGGGCGTGCGCGTGCATGGAAGTCAGGGGAGTGTTCCCGGAAGTTGTCCAGGGGAAGCTTAGTGCAGCGGCGCGCCCGTGCGGGCGCCGTGGCTGCAGCAAGCGGTGGCGTCCTACGCCGCCGCGCGTGGAGCGAGGCCCTGCGTGCGAGGCGCCTTCACGCTGGGAACCCCGCCCCAGACCAGGCCGGCGAACCTCTCATGCTATTCATTCAATAGCATCGGTCATACACCGGGCCGACCGCCGGCATTCCGGCGAAAATCCCCGCGTGTCCATCCCCCAGTCCTTCATCCAGGAATTGCTTTCGCGCGTCGATGTGGTCGATGTGGTCGGTCGCTACGTGCAGCTCAAGAAGGGCGGGGCCAACTTCATGGGGCTGTGTCCCTTCCACGGCGAGAAGTCGCCTTCGTTCAGCGTCAGCCCGTCCAAGCAGTTCTACCACTGCTTCGGCTGCGGCAAGAACGGCAACGCGATCAGCTTCCTGATGGAGCATGCGGGCATGGGCTTCGTGGAGGCCGTGCAGGACCTGGCCCAGCAGGTGGGGCTGCAGGTGCCGCAGGACGATGTCTCGCCGCAGGAGCGCGAGCGCGCGGCGGCGCAGCGCCAGAAACAGGCCACGCTCACCGACGTGCTGGAGAAGGCGGGGGAGGCCTACCGGCGCCACCTGCGCGACTCGCAGCGCGCCATCGCGTACTTCAAGGGGCGCGGCGTCTCGGGCGCGGTCGCCAAGCGCTACGGCCTGGGCTACGCGCCCGAGGGCTGGCGCTCGCTGGCCAGCGTGTTCCCCGAGTACGACAACCCGCTGCTGCACGAGAGCGGGCTGGTCATCGTGAACGAGGAAGACGGCAAGCGCTACGACCGCTTCCGCGACCGCGTGATGTTCCCGATCCGCAACGTGAAGGGCGAATGCATCGGCTTCGGGGGCCGGGTGCTGGGGGACGACAAGCCCAAGTACCTCAACTCGCCCGAGACCCCCGTCTTCCACAAGGGGCGCGAGCTCTACGGCCTGTTCGAGGCGCGCACCGCCATCCGCGAGCACGGCTACGCCCTCGTCACCGAGGGCTACATGGACGTGGTCGCGCTCGCGCAGCTCGGCTTCCCGAACGCCGTCGCCACGCTGGGCACGGCGTGCACGCCGGACCACGTCCACAAGCTCTTCCGCTTCACCGACACGGTAGTCTTCAGCTTCGACGGTGACGCGGCAGGCCGGCGCGCGGCGCGCAAGGCGCTCGACGGCGCCCTGCCCTATGCCACCGATACGCGCAGCGTGAAGTTCCTCTTCCTGCCCGCCGAGCACGACCCCGACAGCTTCGTGCGCGCCCACGGCACCGACGCGTTCGCGCGCCACGTGCAGGGCGCCATGCCGCTGAGCCGCTTTCTGGTGGAGGCCGCCGGCGAGGGCTGCGACCTGGGCCTGGCCGAAGGCCGCGCCCGCATGGCGGCCAATGCCCGGCCGCTGTGGACCGCCCTACCCGACGGCGCGCTCAAGCGCCAACTGCTGGGCGAACTGGCGGAACTGGCCCAGCTCGCGGCCAGCGACCTGTCGGAGCTGTGGGCCGCGCCGGCGCACCCGGCCGGCGGTGGGCGGCAGGCCGCTGCGGGCTCCGGCCCGTCCGGCGCACCGGCCCACGATGACGCTCCGCCCTGGGGCGGCCCTTCCGACGGCGGCGGCTGGGCGCCCCAGAGAGAAGACGGCTACGGCCACGCCCCGGCGCCCTCCCTGGGCCCCAGGCAGCCCTGGCGCAAGGGAAGCGGCGGAGGCGACTGGAAGAAGGGCCGCTGGCGCGATCGCGACGAGCGACCGCCCCAGCCGCGCCTGCCGTCCACGCCCGCCGCGGGACGCGACGACCACGCGGCGCGGCTGCTGCTCTCGCACATGGAATTCCTGGAAGACCTCTCGCACGAGGACCACGCCACGCTCTGCGCCCAGCCCGCGCCCCACGGCCCCCTGTTCACCTGGCTGGAGGCCCAGTGGCACGAGCACGGCCCGCAGGCCTGGGCGGTGCTGCGCGAGAGCCTGCGCGGCCATGACGCGGAGGCGCTGGCCGTGCGGGTGATGACCGGCTCGCACGCCCAGACCGAGGGTGATGCGGCCGAGCTGCGGGCCGAGCTGCGCGATCTGCTCGACCGCATGCTGATGGAAGACATCAAGCGCCAGGAGAAGGAACTCATCCTGCAGGCGGCGACCGATCCGGCCGCGCTGGAGAAGTACCGCGCGCTGCAGCAGCGGCGGCAGGCGCTGCTGGGCATCGCGCCCGCGAACTTGAAAAAACCGGGCGGGCTATAATATAGGGTTCATCGGCAAGAGCGACAGCAGCACCTCCGGGCCGGGCAACCGTGACACGCACGCACCACCGCCCCCACACCGCAAGGACTGCACACCAAATGATCGCCCACACATCTTGCCCACGGGGGCCCGCCCCTCGAACCGCGGAGGCACCACCTTCGCCATGCCACCCGCGCCGGTAACCGAGGCGCTTGCGTTTCCTTTGTGTGTCCGTTTTTGAATCTGAGGTCGTCCATGCCCGCTCAAAAGTCCGCGAAGTCGCCCAAGTCCGCCCCCGATACCGCCGCGAAGGCCGCCTCCTCCTCGAAAACCGCGACCCAGGCCGCTCCTGCCGCAAAGAAAGCTCCATCCGTGCCCGTGAACAAGTCCGCCGACAAGCCCGAAGCCTCCGAAGAAACCACCGCCAGGAAGGCGAGCCGCGCGAAGGCCGCGGCCCCTGCGGCGGCCGATGACGACGAAACGCCCAAGAAGCGCCCCGGCCGCCCGGCCAAGGCCGCCACCGCAACCGCCGCCGGCAAGGCCCCCGCCAAGCGCGGCCGCAAGCCCAAGGCCGCCGAGGACGGCGCCGTGGGCGACGACGCCGACCTGTCGGACATCGAATCCGAGCTCGAGGGCGAAGTCGAGGCCGAACCGGCCGAGGCAGCGGCGGCGCCCGCCGCCGAGAAGGTCAAGCCCCTGCGCATGAAGATCAGCAAGGCGAAGGAACGCGCCTTGATGAAGGAATTCGGCCTGGACGACACCGTCCTGTCCGAGGAAGACCTGGCCAAGCGCCGCTCGCGCCTGAAGGCCCTGATCACGCTCGGCAAGACGCGCGGCTACCTCACGCAGGTCGAGATCTCCGACCACCTGCCCGACAAGCTCGTCGATGCCGAGACCATGGAAGTCGTGGTCACCATGCTCAACGACATGGGCGTGGCCGTGTACGAGCAGACGCCCGATGCCGAGACGCTGTTCCAGAACAACGTCACGCCCACGGCCACCACCGTCGAGGAAGCCGAGGAAGAAGCCGAGGCCGCGCTCTCCACCGTGGACAGCGAATTCGGCCGCACCACCGACCCGGTCCGCATGTACATGCGCGAGATGGGCACGGTGGAACTGCTCACCCGCGAGGGCGAGATCGAGATCGCCAAGCGCATCGAAGGCGGCCTGCAGGCCATGATGGAAGCCATCAGCGCATCGCCCGCCACCATCGCCGAGATCCTGGCGATGGGCGAGGAGATCCGCGAGGGCAAGGTCGTCATCTCCACCATCGTGGACGGCTTCTCCAACCCCAACGAGGCCGACGACTACGTGGCCGAGGAAGACTTCGACGAGTTCGATGAAGAGGACGACGACGACGGCAAGGGCGGCTCCAAGGCCCTGACCAAGAAGCTGGAAGAGCTCAAGAACGAAGCGCTGCGCCGGTTCGACAACCTGCGCGGGCTCTTCGAGAAGATGCACAAGATCTACGACAAGGAAGGCTATGGCACGCCGGCCTACATGAAGTCCCAGCACGCCATCTCGGCCGAGCTGATGACCATCCGCTTCACGGCCAAGACCATCGAGAAGCTGTGCGACATGGTCCGTGCCCAGGTGGACGACGTGCGCAAGAAGGAGCGCGAGCTGCGCCGCATCATCGTGGACAAGTGCGGCATGCCGCAGGAAACCTTCATCAAGGACTTCCCGCCCAATCTGCTGAACCTGCAGTGGGTCGAGAAGCAGGCCACCGCCGGCAAGCCCTGGAGCGCCGTGCTCGCGCGCAACATCCCGCCGGTGCAGGAGCTGCAGCAGCGCCTGATGGACCTGCAGTCCCGCGTGGTGGTGCCGCTGTCCGAGCTCAAGGACATCAACAAGCGCATGAACGAGGGCGAGTCGGCCTCGCGCGACGCGAAGAAGGAAATGATCGAGGCCAACCTGCGCCTCGTGATCTCCATTGCCAAGAAGTACACCAACCGCGGCCTGCAGTTCCTGGACCTGATCCAGGAAGGCAACATCGGCCTGATGAAGGCGGTGGACAAGTTCGAATACCGCCGCGGCTACAAGTTCTCCACCTATGCCACGTGGTGGATCCGCCAGGCCATCACGCGCTCGATCGCCGACCAGGCGCGGACCATCCGCATCCCGGTGCACATGATCGAGACGATCAACAAGATGAACCGCATCTCGCGCCAGCATCTGCAGGAGTTCGGCTTCGAGCCGGACGCCTCGATCCTGGCCGCGAAGATGGAGATCCCGGAAGACAAGATCCGCAAGATCATGAAGATCGCCAAGGAGCCGATCTCCATGGAAACGCCGATCGGCGACGACGACGACAGCCACCTGGGCGACTTCATCGAGGACGGTGCCAACACCGCCCCGATCGACGCCGCCATGCAGGCCGGCCTGCGCGACGTGGTCAAGGACATCCTGGACGGCCTCACGCCGCGCGAAGCCAAGGTGCTGCGCATGCGCTTCGGCATCGAGATGTCCACCGACCACACGCTGGAAGAAGTCGGCAAGCAGTTCGACGTGACGCGCGAGCGCATCCGCCAGATCGAAGCCAAGGCCCTGCGCAAGCTCAAGCACCCGAGCCGCAGCGACAAGCTGCGCAGCTTCATCGACTCGCTCTGAGCCGCGCCGCCGCCCTGTCCGGCGGCCCTCCCCCTCAAGCCCCGTGCCCACCCGCCGGGGCTTTTTTCATGGGCCGACCCTGCCTACAGCAGAGTTACACCTCTTGCGGGAAAATACCATTGACGTTCATCAACAAGGAATTCCAATGACTGCAAAACTCGATCCGGCGCGGCCCGGGCGTTCGCGCTGGGCCGGCAGGGTCGTGGGTGCCCTGGCCGTGCTGTTCGGCCTCGCCTTCCTCGCGGGCGGCATCACCCTGGCCACCCTGGGCGGCAGCCTGTACTTCGCGCCGGCCGGCCTGGCGATGCTGGTGGCCGGCATCCTGCTGTGGCGCGGGCGCACGGCCGGCGCCTGGCTCTATGCCGTGACGCTGATCGCCAGCGTGGCATGGGCCCTCGCCGATGCGGGCTGGTCGTTCTGGCCGCTTTTCTCGCGCCTCTTCGCCCTGGGCGTGCTCGGCCTGCTGGTGGCGCTGGCCTATCCCGGCTTGGCCGCACCGCGCGGCCGCGGAGCCTATGGCTTGGCAGCCGTGCTGGCCGTGGCGCTGGCGGCGGCTTTCGGCGGCATGTTCGTGCCGCATCCCACCGTGGCCGCCAGCGGCAGCGGCCCGGGCCTGACGCCTGTCGATCCGGCCCAGGCGCAGACAAACTGGCAGCATTACGGCAACGCCAGCGGCGGCAGCCGCTTCGCCGCTCTGGACCAGATCAACCGCGGCAACGTGGGCCAGCTCGAGGTGGCGTGGACGTACCGCACGGGCGACATCGCCGTGAGCAACGGCAACGGCGCGGAAGACCAGACCACGCCGCTGCAGATCGGCGAACGCCTGTACCTCTGCACCCCGCACAACAACCTGATCGCGCTGGAGGCCGACACCGGCCGCGAGATCTGGAAGCGGGAGATCAGCGCGCAATCGTCCGTGTGGCAGCGCTGCCGGGGCCTGGCCTACTTCGACGCGGCCGCGCCGCTGCCGGCCGTGACCGCCGCGGGCGCCACGCCCGTGCAGCCGGTGGCCCTGCCGGCCGGCGCCAACTGCCAGCGCCGCATCCTCACCAACACCATCGACGCCCGCCTGATCGCAGTCGATGCCGACACAGGTGCTTTCTGCCAGGGTTTCGGCACCAATGGCCAGGTGGACCTGAAGGCCGGCCTGGGCGCCTCGCCCGATCCGTTCTACCAGCTCACCTCCCCGCCGCTGATGGCAGGCACCACCGTGGTGGTGGGCGGCCGCGTGGCCGACAACGTGCAGGCCGACATGCCCGGTGGCGTGATCCGCGGCTTCGACGTGGTGACCGGCCAGATGCGCTGGGCGTTCGATCCGGGCAACCCCGAGGACAAGAAGGCGCCCGCCGAAGGCAAGACCTACGTGCGCAGCACACCCAACTCGTGGGCGCCGATGTCGTACGACGCGGCGATGAACACCGTCTTCCTGCCCATGGGCAGCCCCTCGACCGACCTGTACGGCGCCGAGCGCACGGCGCTGAACCACAAGTACGGCGCCTCCGTGCTCGCGGTGGATGCCACCACGGGTGCCGAGAAATGGGTGTACCAGACCGTGCACAACGACCTCTGGGACTTCGACCTGCCGATGCAGCCGAGCTTCATCGACTTCCCCCTGGACGGCGGCCGCACCGTGCCGGCGCTGGCCATCGGCACCAAGGCGGGCCAGATCTACGTGCTGGACCGCGCCACCGGCAAACCGCTGACCGACGTGCAGGAACAGCCCGTGAAGAAGGCCGACATCCCGAACGAGCCGTATTCGGCCACGCAGCCGCGCTCGGTGGGCATGCCGCAGATCGGCGCGCAGACCCTGACCGAATCCGACATGTGGGGCGCCACGCCCTTCGACCAGATGCTGTGCCGCATCGCCTTCAAGAAGATGCGCTACGAGGGTCTCTACACCGCGCCGGGCACGGATGTGTCGCTGAGTTTTCCCGGGTCGCTGGGGGGCATGAACTGGGGCGGCCTGTCGGTGGATCCGGTCCACGGCTTCCTGTTCGCCAACGACATGCGCCTGGGCCTGTGGGTGCAGATGATTCCCTCGGCCAACCGCGGTGCCGCTTCCGGGGGCGGCGAGGCCGTGAACACCGGCATGGGCGCCGTGCCGCTCAAGGGCACGCCCTACGCGGTGAACAAGAACCGCTTCCTGTCCGTGGCCGGCATTCCCTGCCAGGCACCGCCGTACGGCACGCTGACGGCCATCGACCTGAAGACGCGCCAGATCGCCTGGCAGGTGCCCGTGGGCACGGTGCAGGACACCGGCCCGATGGGCATCAAGATGCGCATGCCCATCCCCATCGGCATGCCCACCCTGGGCGGCACGCTGGCCACGCAGGGCGGCCTCGTCTTCATCGCCGGCACGCAGGACTACTACCTGCGCGCCTTCGACAGCAGCAACGGCCAGGAGGCCTGGAAGGCGCGCCTACCCGTAGGCAGCCAGGGCGGCCCGATGACCTACCAGTCGGCGAAGACCGGCAAGCAGTACGTGGTCATCACCGCGGGCGGCGCGCGCCAGTCGCCCGACCGGGGGGACTACGTGATCGCCTACGCGCTGCCTGCGCAACGCTGATCCGGCGCTGGGCTCGGCGCGCCCCACCCGGCCCCGCTGCCGCACTCCGAACGAAGCCTGCCTGTCGTGCGCGACGGCGGGCTTTTTAGCATGAGCGCGATGGTGCTGACAGCCACCGCCAGATTGGCCGCGAGCTCGAACTTCTTGATGAGGCTATTGCGGCAGGGGATCGCCCGCATCACCATGACGACGATCGCCAGCGAACCGAAAGCGACGATGAACGGCATCAGGTGCATGCCCGGCGTGATCCGCACCACGGGCGCCCTCGACATGATGTCTTGAACCATGGGCACCAGGGCATGGCGGGTCATCAGCAACGCCCCTGCCACGAGCCCGAGATACAGAGGAATGCCCCACCGAATCAGCTTCCGGATGTGATGGACGTCGTGCATGGGTGGCCGGTTACCGGGAGACAGTTCCAGTGGTCAGGGAGTTGCGCGCGACGTGGACACCCGCGGTTGCCCGTTCACCCATTCCAGGCTCTTGCCTTTGACGCAAAACGCAGGATCTTTCACCCAGTCCGTGAACCAGAGGGTCGGGTTGCCTTGCAGTTCGTAGCACGCCGTGTAGCCGAGGCTCGGCATGTAAACACGCTGGATGAACGAGGTCACAGGGATCAGCACCATCACCAAGCCACTGGCGAGCACGGCGATGGTGAAAGCGCGCTCGAACTTCGCCATCGCGGCTTCACTGCACAGCGCGACGCGCATGGCGCCGAGCACAATGGCCATGGTGCAGACGACGGCAACGAACGGTGCCAGCTGGGCAGCGGGCGCAATCCGGACGACCGGAGCCCTTGCCGCGATACCCTGGAACACGGGCACGACTCCATGCAAGGTGGCCCACACGCAGCTCGCCGAGATACCGATAAAGAGCGGCGTGCTCCAAAGCATGGTTTTACGCAGCGCGGGAATGTCATGCATTTCAGGTTTGGTGGGTTGATGGCAGGGCACCCGGAGCACATCCAGGAAACCAGGCCAGCCCGTCCCTGGCTCCGCTACCCGGTTCAGGGAGCCCCATGCGGCGCAGGCGCCCTCGCCTGCCCGTTGACCCAATCCAGGCTCTTGCCCTTCACGCACCATGCCGGATCGCGAACCCAGTCCGTGAACCACAGCGTGGGCTGGCCCTGCAGGACATGGCATTGGGTATAGCCGATGCTCGGCATCTGCGATCGTGCCAACGCAGCGGTGACCGGAATCAACAGCATCGCCACTACACCCGCCAGCACTGTGGCGATGAACGCACGCTCGAAAGGCTTGATGATGCGGTCGCTACAGGGAATCGCGCGCATGGAAGCGACGACGACGCCGAGGAGACAAAACGCAGCGACAAATGGCGCTACCAGCACGGCTGGTCCGATGCGAACTACTGGGGCGCGTTCGGCAACCCCCTCTATCGTCGGAACCATGATGTAGGCGACCATCAGGATCGAACCTATGGCCACTCCCAGGTACAGCGGGATACCCCAGATCAGAGTTTTTCGAATTCCGGCAACGTCACGCATGGAGGGCAGATCGGGGTGATCGAGTCCTATACCTGTTCTGGCACACCAAGCGCCATTTGACCGTTCACAGAGGCGCGAGCGACATGGACCGCTGCGCCTGCTCGTTCAACCAATCCGGGCTCTTGCCCTTCACGCACCATGCCGGATCGCGAACCCAGTCCGTGAACCACAGCGTGGGCTGGCCCTGCAGGACGTGACACTGGGTGTAGCCGATGCTGGGCATGTAGTAGCGCTGGGCGATGGAGACCACGGGGACCAGCAGGAGCGCAATGGCGCTGGCTGCGACCGCCAAATTGGCCGCAAGCTCGAACTTCTTGATGAGGCTGGGGCGGCAAGGGATCGCCCGCATCACCATGACGACGATTGCCAGTGAGCCGAAAGCGACAACGCACAGCATGAGGTGCATCCCCGGCGTGATCCGCACTACACGCGCCTTCGACAGGATGTCGTGAACCATAGGCACCAAGGCATTGCGGATCATCAGCAACGCGCATGCCACGAGCCCGAGATACAGCGGAATGCCCCACCGAATAAGCTTTCGGATTTGATGAATGTCGTGCATGGATGACTTGGCGATGTGATCAGTTCGGTGAGGCGCGTGATAGAGCACGCAGCTTATTCGGCAGAGCCACTCCCTCATGCCACGCTCGATGGAGCGGCTCAGCTCTTCTTTTCTTTGCTCCATCGCGGATCGAAGATCGTCCAACCACGCTTGGGATTGTGTGTCGATGTAGTACAAGCCTTGCGAAGCCTGCTCCGGGACCATCTTGAGGCCTGCAACCAACTTGCCCTTCACGCCGAATTGGTTGTCCAAGTAATTGATCCCGATACCGGCAACGACTGCGACCACCGCCATGACTACCAGGGGCGCCACTGCGATTGTCGTGACGCCGCTGAAAGCAGCGGCCGCAGAGTAGGCCACCAACGCCCCCAACCCACCCTTCACCGCTTCCACCCCGATCCCACCCACGAGGTCATACATCGTCTTCTCGTTGTTGAACATGAAGTCCATCAACTCGATGCCGCTGGAGACGACCACGCCCAGCATGAACCCGCCCTTGGCGATGCCCTGCAGGCTCTTCATGCCCAGTCCCAGCTGGATCATTTTCGGGTGCGTGGCGAGGTAGCGCGTGCCCTGCAGCGCGGAACTGCGGCGGGCCGAGTAGCCCTTGATGATGATGTAGGTGCCGGTCGCGGTGGTCTTCACATAGCTGGTGATGCCCGACATGCCGATCGCATTCAACGTGCGGGTGATGGCGATCGCATCGTTGGCGCCATGTGCCGCCGGCCCCACCCACGGCTCGCTGGCGTTGGGGCTGAAGGTGCACTGCCAGTACTGGCCGAATGTTGAACTGGCGAGGATCTTGCGCAGGCTGAATTCCAGCGCCGGGTTGTTCCGGGCCTTGTCCTGCAGGATGCCCATGTACTGGCCCTGGGTGAGCACCAGCACATCCACCCGGTTCTGCTCCATGGACTGCGCCACGGACTGGGCATAGCCCATATTGAAAAACGTCGCTGCGAGCTCCGCGCTCATGGTTCCTCTCCTGCTGTCGCGTTTTCGATGGGGGCGAATGCTAGGTTTGCCCAATCGGCTCGCTTGCAACAATGCGTTAACCCAACGACGTTTCCAGGAAGCGTTCCGCCTGGAAGAACGATCAGTACAGCAGCCCCTTTTCGCCTTGACAAGGGCATCGGGTGACGAATATCGACTGCGAATGAACGGCCATGACACATCCGCCCTCCCTATCGTGCAAACCCCTGGAGGCAGCAGCCCCAGCCGCACGTACCATGCTCGACAGAGAAGATAGAGAGAGAGAACCGCATGACTGCATCCCCATCGGCAGCCCCTGCCGGAGTCCTGCCTGTATCGCCACCCGATCCGGCAGCCCCGCCCCTGCGCATCGCCGTGATGGGCGCCGGCGCCGTCGGCTGCTACTTCGGCGCCCTGCTGGCGCGCGCCGGCCATGCGGTCACGCTCGTCGGCCGGCCCGCGCATGTCGAGGCCATCCGCGCGAACGGCCTGCGCCTGCAGACCGCCACGCTCGACGAACAGGTGCCCATGGCGGCCGACATCGATCCCGCCGCGGTGCGGGGCGCGGACGTGGTGATGTTCTGCGTGAAATCCACCGACACCGAACACGCGGCACGCCAGATCCGGCCGCACCTCGCCCCCGGCGCGCTGGTGCTCACGCTGCAGAACGGCGTGGACAACGACGAGCGCGTGCGCGGCGTGCTGGGCGGTGATGACGCCCATCCCGTCGCCGCCGCCGTGGTCTATGTGGCCACCGAAATGGCCGGCTCCGGCCACGTGCGCCACCACGGGCGCGGCGAACTGGTGATCGCGCCCTCGCCCCGCAGCGCCACGGTGGCGCAGCAGTTCAGCGCCGCCGGCATCGCCACGGAGATTTCAGACAACGTGCGCGGCGCGCTCTGGGCCAAGCTGGTGCTCAACTGCGCGTACAACGCGATCTCCGCGATTGCGCAGCAGCCCTACGGCCGGCTGGTGCAGACGCCCGGCGTGGCGGACGTGATCGCCGACGTGGTGGCCGAATGCCTGGCCGTGGCCGAAGCGGACGGCATCCAGATTCCGGGCGACGTGGGTGCGGCGGTGAACCGCATCGCGGCCTCCATGCCGGGGCAGATGTCGTCCACCGCGCAGGACCTGGCGCGAGGCAAGCCGAGCGAGATCGATCACCTCAATGGGTATGTGGTGGCGCGGGGGAAGGCGGTGGGGGTGGGGACGCCGGTGAACCGGGCGTTGTGGGTGTTGGTGAAGGTGGTGGAGGGGAAGAGGGATTGAAGAGCATGTGGGAAGCCACGTTGAACTGGTGCTTCAGGCTGAAAGCCGTCATTCGACAGTGATGGCCGAATCGACAAAGTCCGCCTGGGAGCAGTCGATAAGATCGCTATCAGGTCGCTCATCAATTCTCACAACGGAAGGGGGCTTCGACAGGAAATTAGTGTAGATCCGTATCAGGCCGTTGGCTTGCATATCATCCTGTCTACAGATCTCGGTGGCGTTCTTTCACCGCAGGCTCATCAATACCATTATTCCACTAACACGTGAGGGAGAAAAAATGGCTCATTTACTTAATGTCAAAGAAGAAATACGCGCAAACGTCGCACGCAATTCATTAGCGTCGGAAGTCTGCAACGCACTCGACGGTCTTTTCACGATCGAGTTTTTCAAGACGCATGCCGCAAACGGAAAGAACCACGTAGTGCTGCACTGCAAGCCGACTAGGACTATTTCCGATTCCCTTTTATTGGATCGCGAGGTGCTCGGTTTGGCAATCAATGTCAAGGAACTTCAGGTTCGTACGCTGCACGCCGCACGAGATCTAATTGCAGAAAGTGCAGGACGTCTCGATCCTGCGTTCATGATCATCGTCCACGCAGACGCATCGGGAGACGAAAAGCTCCGTAACTGGGGACGCGAGCTGGGATACAAGATCATTCCTATTTTTCGCCCATCCGCAGGAGCAATTCCACCAACGGAATCACTTCGCCGGAACCTCGCTCGTGATCTTTTTGCTTACGACCCGTTTTCGTTAACTGGTCCGGTACTCTCCGATACGGACTTCTTTGGCCGCAGAAATACAGCTATTGAGACGCTACGACAGCTTCAGAGCGGTCGAATCATCTCAATCTTTGGAGTTCGAAAACTTGGAAAAACCTCCCTGATAAATCGAATTGTTGCAGCGGCGCGTGAAAGTGGCGATCTAAGGATCGCCATGATTGACTGCTCTGTTGATGGCTTCAATAAGCTGTCTGCAGGAGATGCACTTAAAGCCATCGCAAAAGTGGCAAAAATGGCCTCCACGCGCGGCTACGCACACATCACAGAGGCCCTAAAGCGCAGCGATAAGGAATTGGTTCCGGTTTTCGACGACCTATGGTCTACGAAAGACCCTAAGCCGTTAGCATTGATCTTTGACGAGATTGACTATATTACTCCGGCATCGCCCACACGACCCATTTGGCGACAGGAATTCAACCAATTCTGGCGGGAATTTAGGGTAGCCTATCAAGAAGCACAGCGCATGGGATTTCCTCTTTCAGTACTGGTATCCGGAGTATCGTCTCAAGCTTTTAGAGTGGAAAGTTTCGACGGAATTGAGAATTCAGTTCTCCACTTCGTACCTGAGGGCTATCTCGCGCCGTTCGCCCGCCACGCTTCAAAACAGATGATTAAGGATCTGTGCAAAAGATGCGGATTGATTTTATCGGATCAGAATCAAGATATCATGGCCGAGACTTGCGCCGATTTCCCCTATTGGATTCGACTTGCAGGGTCGTACTTGCATCATGCTGTAGATATCCAGGGGCGCCCTCGCACACTTGAGACCGAGCTAGTGGCAAGCCTGCTCAAGGACTTTGTAGACGCGGAAGGCGTCGATGTAGCCAAGGTAGCTCTTGAGGATTTGCGACGAAAGACTGCGGAACCAATCGAATTGTTGGAGCGGGCCGCAGCAACTACGCATCTCCCGCTCATTGAAGGAAAACTTCTTCTTAGATATGGCCTTGCTACCCAAAAGCCCGTTGGCGTGTCAGTCACAAGTGCCATGATCAAGGCCGGGCTTTCAGCCCTTGGA
This sequence comes from Paracidovorax cattleyae, assembly GCF_900104515.1. GTDB lineage: Bacteria > Pseudomonadota > Gammaproteobacteria > Burkholderiales > Burkholderiaceae_C > Paracidovorax > Paracidovorax cattleyae. The sequence goes on along the minus strand of NZ_FNJL01000037.1, from coordinate 938 downwards.
GATGTTGCCCCTCAAGCACAACGGTCACTCGAACTTGAGGATGCCAGCACCACGCTAGCGCTGGCGCCTCAAGAGTGGGCAGAGGAACTCTCTGTTATTAATAGAAGGCGAAACTTAATGGAACGCAAGCTTCGGGAGTTCATTTATTTCTCGCTGAAGTTTGCGGCCAAGGCTGGAGAAAACTGGGTAGACGCGGTTCTCAGGGCTCTTCCCGAGAAGCAGCGAATCGAACTAGCGTCTTTATCCGGGGACGCACTGTTAAACAAGTTGTATTGGCGCGAACTTGGTGTGGTAATACTGAAACATTGGGCGCACTTTGAGAAGGTTCTTGGCGACAAGCGCCGCTTTGAATCGGCAATGGACCTTCTCAATGATCGCCCTGATGCGCACGCAAAGGCCGTAGACGCTGCAGACATCGCCTTGCATCGCCGAGAACTCCAATGGCTTGAAGAAAGACTGGCGTAGCTGCAAGTCGGCGGCGCCGCACGCCACACCAGACGGTCTGCAAACGGTCGATGATATGGCCGGATTCTGACCGCGGCGGTCCCATGAGGCGAACATTGCCAATCACTGTTATCGCTGAGCCAGCCTGCCTATGTGAAGGGTCCGACTTAGGGAAGGTCTGCAAAACCCCTTTCCTATGCCCTGCGGCGGGGATGAATCGGGGGCGACTTCTAGCGATGTGCGAGATCAGACTGATTTCTCGCGCGAAATGCCCATTCAGCAGGCAGATTGGGTCCGTGCAGCGGCTCTTGGGCGCATTCCAGGCGCACTCATGCCTGCAGCGCCAGCAACTGCCGGCGTGCCATCCACACATTGCCCAACGCAAACATCACCTGCAGCCGCGCCGTGTTCTTGACCAGGCCCCGGTAGCGCACCTTGGCGTGACCGAACTGCTGCTTGATCACCCGGAACGGGTGCTCCACCCTGGCCCGGAT
>NZ_FNJL01000022.1 GCF_900104515.1 Paracidovorax cattleyae | reverse complement strand
CGGGCGTTCATGGCCTGGGCGGCGGCCCGGGGCGTTCGGCACTTGCTCAACGACGCAGGCTGCCCGACGCAGAACGCCTACATTGAGAGCTTCAACGGCAAGTTCAGGGATGAGTGCCTCAATGAGCAGTGGTTCGAGTCACTGCCACAGGCCAGGCAGGAGATTGCCCGATGGCGGCGGGACTACAACGAAGTACGCCCGCACAGCTCACTGGGGCGCATACCGCCGGCCAGTTTCGCCGCACAGCATCGCCAGCGCACTGGCGATGCTGTGCAACAACCGGAGATCAAGTAATCTCCAAACCCTTGGACTCGCTAACTCAACATTGGCACGGCTGAAGGGGGCAGGTCACCCAGACCATCGCCTCGAAGCAGTCCGCATCCAGCCAGTGCCGGCTTTGCTGGTAAACCACTTCCCAAGGTGGCAGATCGGCCCTGCCTAATTTGAGGCTTGCGCTACTATGAGCGAACGACCATCGAGAAGGACTTTAATTATGCCACTCACGGAAAAAGACATAGTTGCCTTGAAGAAGCTGATCAAGGATCGGGTAGACAACTACCCCGATCTGGACAGCATGGTCGCTGCAGGATCGCTGTCTTACAAGTCCGGTTGGTACGAAGCCAATAGCAAGGAGGCGCATGACGCTATCGTTCAATACGCCACTTCGATTCGGGTAAGCAAAGAGGGGCGGGCGCAGATCAAGGTGGCGAAGCAAAGCAAGAGGCTTAGGGCACTTGCGGAGAGGTTGTAAGTCGGGTCAGTTGCTTTCGACATTGACTGACGGAACAGAGAGTTTTCGATATGCTACGGACTGGTTGACAATGGTGTTGTCAGAATCGCCGTCCCGCAAATTGCTCCATCTGCCGCGCCAGCAAAAGGTGGCTGCTTCTGACGGTAAAAGCGACGGTAAGGCCCCATGTCGATCACAGCCAATCCCTTAACCATGCGGGTTCTGACGACCTGTTGATGATCGAGTGGGAGTGAAATCCGGTCGCAGGCTTCCATGCGCGACCCGCGATTCCGGCCTCACTCCCATCCCCCACCCAGCGCCATGAACACCGCCACCTGCTCCTGCGCCACCCGCACCTGCGCGGCCGCGAGGCTGGCCTCCGCAGTGGCCAGCGAGCGCTGGGCGTCCAGCGCATCGAGGTACGCGCTGCGGCCGCCCACGTAGAGGCGCTGGGCCTGCCGGGCCACCTGGGCGCTGTCGTCCCGGGCGCGTTTCAGTGCCTCGACGCTGACCAGTTCCTGGCGGTAGGCCGACAGTGCAGTCTCCGTCTCACGCAGCGCCTGCAGCACGGCGCCGTCGAAGCCCGCGAGGGCCATGCGGGTGCCAGCCTCGGCGCCGGCGATGCGGGCGCGGGCGGCGCCCGTGTTGGGCAGGCTCCAGCGGATCAAGGGCCCGATGCTCCAGGAGAACGTATCCCTGCCCAGGAAGTCGCCGGCCGGCCCGGCCGAGCTGGCCGACAGGCCCAGGGATACCTTGGGATAGAGCTGGGCCGTGGCCACGCCGATGCGGGCCGTGGCGGCGGCCAGTTGCCGTTCGCTGCGCCGCAGGTCGGGCCGCCTGCGCAGCAGCGCGGCCCCGTCGCCCACGGGCAGCGCGCCGGCCACCTGCGGCACGGTGGCGCACTGCTGCACCGCGGCCGGCAGCGCACCTGGCGTGCGGCCCAGCCAGGCCGCCAGCTGGTACAGCGCGGCCTGGCGCTGCGCCTGCAGTGCAGGGGGCGCCGCCTCCAGCTGGGCGAGCAGCGCGCGCGAGCGCGCCAGGTCGGTGGCGCCGGCGCGGCCTGCATCGTGCAGCCGCTGCACGACGCCCAACTGCTCCTTCTGCAGGGCGACGGAGGATTCGGCCACCTTCAGTTGCTGGCCCGTGGCGCAGGCCATGGCATAGGCGCGTGCAGTGCCCGCGGCCACGTTCACGCGGGCCAGGTCGAGAGCGGCCGCCGCAGCCGCGGAGTCCGCTTGCGCCGCTTCGGCCGCGCGCCGCAGTTCGCCCACCACATCGACCTGATAGGAAAGGCCCGCGTCCACGCTGTAGGCGAACTGGTTGGACGGGCTGACGCCGGGTGCCAGTTCCGACAGGCCCGAGACGTGGCCGAAGCCCGGGCCCCCGGACAGCGACAGCTGCGGCTGTTCGGCGGCCCGCACCTGGGCCAGTGCGGCCTGCTGCAGCTCCAGGTTGGCGGCGGCGACGCGCAGGTCGGTGTTGTGCGCCAGCGCCTCCTGCACCAGGGCATCAAGCGTCGGGTCGCGGAACAGGTGCCACCAGCGCGGCGGCAGGGGCTCGGCGGAGACGGCGGCATCGGCGCCGGGCGCCTGCGCCTCCTGGAAGGGCCGGGCCGCGGCCGGATCACGCACGGCTGCCTCGGCCGGTACGTGGTAGTCGGGCCCGACGGACAGGCTGCCGCAGCCGGCCAGGAGCAGGGCGGCGAGCAGGGCAGCGAACGGGGGTACGGCCTGCCGGGCGGCGCTGGCGGCACGGGGGACGGCGGGGCGGCGTGTCATGTCCGGCCTTCCCGGGCCACCACTTCGACGAGCACGGTCTGGCCGGCCACCAGCCCGGCGGCGCCCGGATGCGCATCCAACTGCACCCGCACCGGCACCCGCTGCGCCAGGCGCACCCAGTTGAAGGTGGGGCTGACGCTGGGCAGCAGGTTGGCGCCGGTGGAGCGGTCGCGGTCGGCGATGCCGGCGGCGATGCTCTGCACCGTGCCGGACAGCGCCATACGGCTGCCCATGGGCGTCACCCGCACGGCATCGCCAGGATGGATGCGGGCGAGCTTGGTTTCCTCGAAATAGCCTTCGACGTAGAAGGAACCGCGATCGACGATCGCCATGGCGCCGCGGCCGGCGGCGGCGTAGGCGCCCGTGCGCAGGTCCAGGTTGGTGACCCAGCCGTCCACCGGCGCGCGCACCGTGGCGCGTTGCAGGTTGAGTTCGGCCGTGCGCAGATCGACCTCGGCCCGGGCCAGCGCGGCGGCGGCGGCTTCCACGCGCGCCCGGGTCTGTTCGCGCGCCTCGCGCGGCACCAGGTCCGACAGGCTGTCGTTGCGGGCGTCCTCGCGGCGCGCCTGCGCCAGGCTGGCCTGGGCCGACTGCACGCCGGCGCGCGCCTGCTGCACGGCGAGCGAGAAGCGCGCCGGGTCGATCTCGAACAGCATCTGGCCCGCCTTGACGGCCTGGTTGTCCTGCACCTGCACCGCGTGCACCAGCCCCGACACGTCGGGGGCCACCTGCACGACGTTGGCGCGCACGCGGCCATCGCGGGTCCAGGGCGCGAGTTCGTAGTGGTCCCACAGGCGCATGGCGGCCCAGGCGGCCAGGGCCACCATGCCCAGCGTCAGCAGCACGCGGGCCAGTTGCACAGCGAAGGCGCGGGTGCGCGTCGAGATCGTCTTTGTCGTTGTCGATGTCATGGGAAGAAGAGTCCTCCCGGCGCGGTGAGCCGGGTGAGCAGGAACAGGATCAGCACATAGAGAGCCGTGTCGAACAGGGCGGCATGCCAGACCCACCGGTAGGCACCCAGGCTGCCCAGCAGGCGGCGCGCGCCCTAGCACAGGGCCCAGGCCACGATGGCCAGCAGCAGCAGCCAGGGCACGTACACGCCATAGAACGTCGCTTCGCCGGTCATGCCATGGCCTCCTGCGTGGGACTGGGGGCAGCCGGCCAGGGCCGCGAAGGAAACAGGTTGCGGCGCAGGCCGACCAGGGCGGCGAGCACACGGCGGCGCTCGTCGCGCGTGCCCGTGCTCGCGCTACCGGCCGGGCAGGCCTGCGTGGCAGGCGCCGGGGGCAGCAGTGCCTGCAGCGCCTCGTCGATGCGCTCGGCGAGCAGGGGCTGCGCCTGCGCGGCTTGCTCGGTGGTGGACCGTGCCGGATGTTCGCGGAACAGCCTTGCCACCTGCGCCAGGATGTCCGGCCCCAGCCGGCCCGGCAGCAGCGCGGCGTGGTGGCGCAGCGCATGCAGGTCGGTGCCGATGCGCAGGTCCACCAGCGCGTCGTCGGCATTCACGCCCGCCACCGTGCCGCCGGCCTGGGCGATGCGCGGTGCCAGCAGGCCGATGCGATCGAGCACGCGGGCTGCATGCAGGCGGGCCTGGGCGGGGTCGGCATTGCGCGGCAATTGCCCCAGTTCGCGCCAGGTGCGGCGCTGGATGCGGCGGGCGCTCCATTCGGCGCTCACCGAGCGCACCAGTGCCGTGACCACCGCGGCCGTGGCCCCGCCGAGCACCTGGCCGATGGAGCTGTTGACGAAGCTGGCGAAGTCCGCCTGGCCGGTGTCGTGCAGCGACAGGGTGCCGAGCACGCCCGACAGCAACAGTCCCATGGCCATCAGCAGGGTCGCGGGCCGCGCCATGTAGACGCCCAGCACCAGGAACACCGGCGCGCACACCACGGCCAGCGTGGGCAGATCCACCACCAGCGGCATCAGCACCAGCACGTAGAGCGCGCCCAGCGGCAGCGACAGCAGCAACGCCTTCAGGAAGGCGTAGATCGCCGGCACGGGATCGTCCATGCCGGCGAAGAAGGAGGAGAAGATCGCCGCCATCATGGGCATGGCTGCGCCGCCGGACCAGCCGGTGAGGATCCAGAAGGCCGAGCACAGGCAGATCGCCACGGCTGCTGCCACGGCCGACCAGGCGGCCATCCCCACGTCGCGGTGCAGCACGTTGCGGGCGGCGGGCACCGCTGCCCGTTGGCCCGGTGCCGCCAGCGGCTGCGGGCGGCCGGCCAGGCCGGCGTCGATGCGTTCCCGCAACTGCACGCACGCGGCCCAGGCATCGATCAGTTCCTCCAGGCGCACGGCCAGGCCCGTGCGCAGCGCCAGGATCCAACCGGTCGTGGGCGGCGGTGCGCAATCCGCCAGCGTACGGGCCGCCGTGCGCAGCTCGGCCATATCGCCTGCGGCCAGCGGAAGGCCAGGCTGATCCGGTGCTGCGCGGCCACTGTCGGCCAGCCGTGCCAGCACCCGGGCCACCGTATGGTCCACGTCCACCGGCAGGCGGCCCTCGGCATCGCGCAGGGCGCGCAGCCGGTCGTCCACGGCCGAGGCGAAGGGCGTGAGCGCTGCCACCTCGTGCTGCAGCGCGTGGATGGCTTGCGCCGTCCACTTCAGGTGGCTGGTGTCGAAGGGCACGTGCGTGGCCATCACGCGCAATTGGGAGATGTCGCCTGCCAGCTTGCGCCGGGCGGCCTGTTGCGTGGGCGCGGCCGACAGACCACCGTCGGAGGGGGCGGGCGGCTGCAGCATGGCGCGCAGCCACGCACCGGCATCGGCCAGGGTGCGGTCCACCATCCCGACCAGCGTCGGGCCCATGCTCACCGGCCACACCAGGCTGTGCACCAGTCCGGCGCAGACGATGCCGATGCCGATCTCCTGCACGCGGGCCGAGGCCGTCTCGAAGATGCCGGTGGGCGCACTCACGGCCGGAAAGCCGATCAGCGCCGCCGAATAGCCGGCCAGCATGAACAGGTAGGAGCGTGGCGTGCGGTCGAGCAGCGAGACGAACAGGCACAGCGCCACCCACAGGGCCAGCGCCAGCGTGAGCAGCTCGGGCGCATCGACCATCGCCGGCACCATCAGCAGCGTGGCGGCGCAGCCCAGCAGCGTGCCGCCCAGGCGGAACGCACCCTTGGACCGTACTGCGCCGGCCAGCGGGTTGGCCACGATGTAAGTGGTCATCAGCGCCCAGAAGGGCCGCGGCAGGCCGGCCCAGCTGGCAACGGCCATGGCCAGCATGGCGGCGGCGAAGCACTTCGCGGAAAAGAGCATTTCGGCCGGGGTGAAGCGCGGCAGCAGGCGGGGCAGTGGCATGTCAGCCTTCTGTGGCGGCTCCGCCGCGGTCGGCCTTGCCCAGGCGCGTCCAGAGCGTTCCGAAGACGCGCAGGCATGCGCGCACGTCCTCGGCCGGGATGTCCTGGAACAGCTCGGAGCGCAGGTCGTTCAGGGCTTCCTCGATGCGGGCGAGGATCGCTTTGCCGGCTTCGGTCAGGTGCAGCGTGCGCGCGCGGCGGTCGGCCGGGTCGTCCCGGCGCTCGACGAGGCCTGCGGCGACCAACTGGTCCAGGGTGCGGATCAACGTCGGCCCTTCGATACCCAGCAGGTCGGCGATCACGCCCTGGCGGGTGCCATCGCCATGCCGACCGATGGTCACCACGGCCCAGCCGGCCGCCTGCGACACGCCCAGGTGCGCGACCGCCCGGTCGGCCGCAGCACGGTAGGCGCGCTGCAGCAGGTTGAGCGTGAACGTGAGGTTTCGCAGTTCCGCCGGATCGGCAGACGCGGGACGTGGGGCACCGGACATGGCTGAAGTTTAGTTGGCTAGCTATCTTTTTGCCGTGGACTTCGATTTTGACCTTCCATCCGTATCGGGATTGGCCGGCGGCCTGCCCCCAAGGCAGGTTGCTGGTGGCGCTGTCGCGATGGACCGGAGGTCGGCTTCAGCCACCCGCGCACCGGGAACCATCGGCGGTGGAGGCAGCTTCCTCGACCAGCCATTGCGCGAAGACCTTGATCGGCTCAGCGCAGAGCTCCGCGGGACGGGGCAGCACGAGACAGAACGTCTTCGACACCATCTTGCCTTCCGGCCAGGGTGCCACGAGGCGGCCCTGTGCGAGCTCTGTCTCGACATAGAGGCGGGGTATCAGGACCACGCCGAGGCCCGACAGCGCGGCCTCGATCAGCATGGCATGCAGGTCATAGCGGGCTCCGGTGGCCGGCCTGGCCATCGCCGTGCCGGTTTCTTCCGCGTAGCGCTGCCAGGCCTCGGGGTTCTGGCGCCGGTGCAGCCGCGGCAGCCGATCCAGAGGCGGTACCGGTCCCAGGCCGTCCAGCAGCCGAGGATGGCACACGGGCACCAGCGTTTCCTGCAAAAGAGGGCAGGCGTGCGCGCCGCTCCATGCAGGGTGCTCGAAATGGATGCAGGCGTCGAAGCCGCTGCCGGCCAGCACGAACGGTTCCATCCGCTCGGACAGATGCACGGTGATGTGCGGGTGCCTGCGCTGGAAGCCGGCCAGGCGGGGAATCAGCCAGCGTGTCGCGAACGTGGGAAGGACGGCGATGTCGAGGCTGGCGCCGCCTTCCGGCTGGCCCATCAGGTACTGGCTCTCGCGGTCGAGCTGTTCCAGCACCTGCCGGACCTGGGCTGCGTAGCGCTCCCCATTGGGCAAGAGCCGTACGCGGTTGCCGATGCGCTCGAACAGGGTGACGTCCAGAAAGGATTCCAGCCGTGCGATCTGGCGGCTGATCGCACCCTCGGTTAGCGACAGCTCGTCCGCCGCGCGGGCGAAGCTGCCATGCCGGGCCGCAGCCTCGAAGGCCTGGAGGGCGGAACTGCTCGGGACTTTCTTGCGCATGCGGACAGCTTGATGTTTGGTCAAGGCAGTGTGCCGAATAATCGTTTTACCCGCCACCTTCACGCCAATACCATGCATGAACATCAACTTGCATGGGCGTATCCATGATCTACACGGTGGAATGCAGCTTTACGGACACTGCGGGCGAAGCCGCCTGGAATGATTTCTACAGCCTGGACAAGTTGCCGGCCCTGATTTCGGTGAGCGGGTTTCACACCTCCCAGCGCTTCAAGGCACTGCGCCCGGGATGCCCGACCTACCTGGCCCTGCACACCATCGATGGCATCGATGTACTGCTGGGCGAGGAATACCGCAGGAAGGGCGGCGGAAGCTTCGCCCGCTGGCAGGCGCACATCACCGACTGGCATCGCAATCTCTACACCGGGCCAGACCGTGCCCCGGTGGTCGAAAGCGATGCCTGCCTGGTAATGGGTTCCGCCGGGCCGGAGCCCCTCATGCGCTGCGGCCTGGCTCCGCAGGCCCTGCGGGCGGTCGCGCTGGACCGATCGCCGGCGCACCGTTGGCTGGCGACGGCCCGCATGTCCGATGTCCTCGCCTGGACGGGAGCCGCTTCGTGGCCGGAGGGTATCCACGCGTACGCCCCCATGACCGCCCAGCTCATACCCGTCCTTGCGGCGGTTGCGGCCGACTGACGGAGCGCTCCATGCCGAATATCACCCTATTCATTCCAGTTGCCGCAATGCCGCCGGACGAGGCAGTCGCGGAACTATCCGAACGCTGCGCGTTGCTGTGCACGGGCGTGCTCCGGGCGACACTCACCAATGTGCATGTCGCCTGCGTCGCGGTGCACCATGGGCGCGGGCACCCCGTCTTCGCCGATGTCCGCTACCGGCTGGAGCCGTTTCGTACGCCCGCTGTCATGGAGACATTCATGCAAGGCCTGCAGGAAGCCATCCTGCACACCGTCCGGCTGACACCCCGCATCCGCTGCTTCGGCTATACAGCATCGAACCTGCATGCACGCAACTGACTTGAAAGCCGAACGCATGCCGACGAACACGGTGTTTCCCTGCCAGCAGGTGGGCGATTTCTCCATCACGGCCCTCAGTGATGGCTACCTGGCTGCCAGCCTGGACCTGCTCTCCGATATCGATCCGGCAGAGGCGGCCCGCATGCAGGCGGCGCGCCGCCAGGAGCCGTCGGCGGTCCACATCAATACCTACCTGGTCCGGGGCCGTGGCCGCACGCTGCTGATCGATGCCGGTGCGGGAGGATTCAAGGGCTGGGGCGGACAGTTGCCGCAGCGCCTGGCGCTCGCGGGCGTGGCGCCGTCGATGATCGACGCCGTGCTGTTGACCCACGCGCATCCGGACCACATCGGTGGCCTGGTCGACGCGTCCGGCGCTCCGGCATTCCCGAACGCGGAACTGGTGGTGCATCGCGCGGAGCTCGACTTCTGGCAGGACGATGGCCACCTGAGCCGCGCCAGCGAGCGGGCGCGGGGCAACTTCCTGGTGGCGCGCCGGGCCTTCGGTGCCTACCAGGCAGCGGTGCGTCGCATCGGGGCCGGAGACGTTCTTCCGGGAGTGGAAGCCGTACCGTTGCCAGGCCATACCGCGGGACATACCGGCTACCGGTTCGACTCCGGCGACCGCAGCCTGCTCGTCTGGGGCGACATCGTCCATTTCCCGCACATCCAGGTCGCCCGGCCGGAGGTGTCGATCGCGTTCGACCAGGATCCGATGCGTTCGGCCAGCACGCGCGCGCGTTTGCTGGATCTCGTCAGTGCAGGGCGGATGATGGTCGCCGGCATGCATCTGGGCGAATTGGGCTTCGCGCGCATCGAGCGGACTGGCGCTGGCTATGAGATCGCTTACCAACCTTGAGTTGATTGCCAACTTGCACACCGTGGCGCATATGTACGGCACGGCGGCGGCCGGTGCCGTGGGCGGTGGAGCCTCGTGGGTGGACGCGCCCGCGGCACGAGGCCATCAGGAGGCGCTGCGGTAGCGCTCGGCGGCGTGGGCCTGCCGGATGTCCGACATCAGGCCCTGGCGTGCACTCTCCAGCGCGGCCCATCGCCCGGCGGCATGCAGGGGCGGAATGGTGACCGCCTCGCGGCGGTCGAAGCCCAGCAGCGCCGCATCGACCAGTTCGCCGGTATCCATCATTTCGCTCATCGTGCTGGCGTCGATGCCGGCACGCTCCCAGATTTCGGTGCGCGTTGCCTGACCGACGTCCATGCCGAGCGCCCGGGGGCGGGGCCGCATGACCTGCTGGTGGCAGTCCGCGCAGTCCCGGTCAATCCGGTGGACACGAAGATCCGCGCAGGCCTCGTGGATGCGCCGGATTCCGTCCGTTCCCTGGATTGGGCTGCCGCGGGAATCGTCGAGGCGGTCGGTGACGCGGTCACGCTGTTCCGGCCCAGGCAGAAGGTGTATTACGCCGGCTCTTTCGACCGCAGCGGCAGCAATGCCCAGCTCCACCTGGTGGACGAGCGCATCGCCGGCCACATGCCGCAGACTGGGAGGACACGCCATGGCAGGAACCCACATCACCCTGACGGTGGAGGATCGCGTCGCCCGCGAGATGCTCGCGCGCCAGGCGCAGCCCTCCACCGGCCGCCTGGCCCCGCGCCTGGGCGAGTACCTGCAGGCGTCCACCGAGGCCCGCTTCAAGAGCCAGACCGCGCCGGACGGCAGGCCCTGGGCGCCGCTGAAACCTCGTTATGCCCGGCGCAAGAAGTACAACCAGGACAAGATCCTGACGCTGCGCGGCTACCTGCGCAGCGGCATCCACTGCCAGGTGGTGGACGACAACACGGCGGAGGTGGGCCGCAACCTCAGGTACGCCGCCATCCACCAGTTCGGTGGAGAGATTGACCAGCCAGCGCGGGCGGCCACCGTGCGCTATCGGAGCGTGGCCGGCCGGGTGATTTTCGCGGGCCGCAAACACAAGAAGGCGACGGAGCGGGCCGTCACCATCCCGGCGCATGTGGTCTGCGTGCCGGCGCGGCCGTATCTCGGCATCAGCGCGGCGGATGATGCCGAGATACGGCAAATCATCATGGAGTGGGTGGTCGAGCGTGGCGCGGGGCGCTCAGTCTGAACGGATGGGCAGATTGCTAACCCACTCTTCGGAAGCGTTGCCGATCGCAACAATTTTGCAATGGCTCTGTAAGGAACGCGCAAGGCAACATGGCGGTAATGCCGAGCGCTGGCGGGAGGCCAGCAAAGCGCGGCAGCGACATGCTGCAGGCTCCACCACAAGACCATATGCCTGACATTGCCCTTTCCTGCCGCCGCGATGGTTGCGGCACGCCCGTGGAGATTTCCGACGCGGGCGCCATCAGTCATCTCATGCACAAGCTGCGCGAGCTCTATCACCGGTCCACCCTGGCGGCTGACGATGCGGCCCAGTATTGGGCAGATACTGCGGTCACGTCGCAAAATCCGCTTGCGCCACTGGCGCATGTGCCGGGTGCCATGGCAGCCCTCTGGACGCCGGACTTCGCCCCAACCACGGCAACAGTGCTCGGTGCTGAAGGCTACGGGTTTACCGCACTGCGCAAGCAGCTCATCCACTTCACGACGAAAGCCTGCGGCGGGTATTGCGCGTTCCGGCGTTATCAATTCCAGCAAGTTCGGGATTCACGGAATCTTTGGTCGGGGCGTGTACATGGCACGAATTGGGTATCCGATCAACGGGTTCATCGACAAGGTATCGCGATTCCCGATTTATCTCCCCACGCCTGCCGGTACGGTACGCATCGGCCTTACCTCGTCTATGTTCGCTGGGGCTTCAAGGGAGTAAAAATTCCATGAAACCTCGTTTCTGGAGAGAGATACTGGGCTGGATCGTCGCGATTATTTGTTGGAGCTGCTGGGTGCTGGCTTACGTGCAGTCCAACCTGTGGTGGCTCCCCGTGTCCGTCATTCCGTACGTGCTGTACAAGAGGTTTTTTCCGAGGGAAGAGGCCAGTGACGACGAAGACGGCCAGTCCTCGTAGCGAAGCGATCTCTCTTTGGCTGCCCGCAAATAGGGTCCTGGTTCCCAAGACCTGAAGCCCGCTGCCGCCGACCATTGGCGGCATGCATCACCGCCCCGCCACCAACACCGAGCGCGATCTGCATCGCCACCGCGCTGTCCTCGGCCGTCGCCGTGGCCGCATGCATGTTCAGCCTGGCAGGGACCGCGCAGGCTGACGACAGGCTCACCCTCATCCAATTCATGCCGGCGGGCGAGTTCGGGCCCAGCGACGGCCGCACCATGGATGTGCCCGCATGGCGCATCGATGCGGACAGCGCACGCAGCGTCATCGCGCAGCACGCGGCACGCCGCAATCCAGTCGTCATCGACCACGAGCACCAGACCCTGCTGAAAGAGCAGAACGGCCAGCCCACGCTCACCGCGCTCGGCCCGCTGCGCCCCCTGCAAGACCGCGCCACGGCCGCCTGCACCGCCCTGGCGCTGCCCACCGATACGAGCGCCGAAGCCGTGACGGCGGCCTGCACCAGCCTGCGCACCAACGGCAGCGGCACGCCCGATCCGGCCCGCTATGTGCCCGTCGCGGTGGTGGACGAGCTGCGCCCCAACCTGGCCGCGCTGCTCAGCCGCGACGGACGTCTGCCGGGCATGCTCAACAACCACTACCGCTGGCCGGGAGGCCCCGTCCCGGACGCACTGTGCTGCATCGACCCGCTGGCGCGGCAGGCCGTCGAACTGGTGGAGCGCCACCAGATCGAGGCGGAGCTGGCGCAGGAGCGTCGGCGCAAGGACGAGTTCCTGGCCATGCTCGCGCATGAGTTGCGCAACCCGCTGGCCCCGCTGCGCAACATGCTGGAAGTGCTGGGGCGCTACCACGGCGACGAGGCCCTGTCGCGCAAGGCCCGCGATGTCATGGAGGGCCAGGTGCTGCAGTTGGTGCGGCTGATGGACGGCCTGCTCGACGTGAACCGCATCAAGCGGGGAACGCTGGAATTGCAGCGAGAGCCGCTACTGCTGGCGGAGGTGATCAACCAGGCGGTGGAGGTCTGCCGCCCTGCGCTGGACCAGCAGGGGCACCGTCTGCGTGTCGTGCTGCCAGGCGCTCCGGTGCCCCTGCAGGGAGACTCCTCACGCCTCACGCAGGTGTTCGGCAACCTGCTCGCCAATGCGTGCAAGTACACCCCGGCTGGCGGGGACATCGAGGTCCGCGTCGAACCGGCGGGCCCACGCGTCGAGGTCGTGGTGAAGGACAACGGCTCCGGAATTCCCCCGGAGCAGATCGACGAGGTCTTCGGGCTGTTCACCTGGGTGGACCGGACGCTGGACCGTGCCCAGGGCGGTCTCGGTATCGGCCTGATGCTGGTCAGGCGATTGGTCGAAAGTGCCGGATCCTGATGGTCGATGACAACGAGGATATCGCGCTGGCGCCGGCCACCCTGCTGCAACTGGACGGGCACGAGGTGCGCAAGACCGCAGGAGGCACCGAAGCCCTGGAGACCGGCGGGCAGACGCGTCCGGAGGTAGTCCCGATGGACATCGGGATGCCGGGCATGAGTGGCCACGAAGCGTGCCGCCGCATGCGCGAACTCGATTGCGGGAGGCGCATCACCATCGTCGCGCTCACCGGCTGGGGGCAGGACGGCGATCGCCGGCATTCGGAGAGGGCGGGTTTCGACGGGCATCTGGTCAAGCCGGTGGGGTTCGCCGAGCTGCACGGGCTGTTTGCCGGGCTGGCGTGAGCACCCCGCCGTCGCCGGTCAGGGAAAAAGATGCAGCGCCGCGTACTGCAGCAGCATGATCGTCTTGCCGTCGCGTATCGTTCCCGCATCGATCATCGCCAGGGCCTCGTCAATGACGGTCTCCAGCACGGCGATGTCCTCGCCTTCGGCCGCGATGCCGCCGCCCGATGACTGCCGGTCGCCGGGCTGGTACTCGCCGACGAAGAAATGCAGGCGCTCCGTCACCGAGCCCGGGCTCATGAACGCATCGAACACCTGGCGTACCTCGCGCACCCGGAAGCCCGTTTCCTCTTCCACTTCGGCGCGGATGCGGTCCTCGGGCGCTGCGTCGTCGAGCAGGCCGGCAGGCGTCTCGATCAGCAGGTCGTCGTGCCCGTTCACGAACGCGGGATAGCGGAACTGCCGGGTGAGGATGACGGTGCGGCGCTGCGGATCGTAGAGCAGGATCGTCGCTCCGTTGCCCCGGTCGTAGGTTTCGCGCGACTGGCGCTGCCAGCTGCCGTCGCTGCGCTGGAAGGAGAACGTGGTCTTCTTCAGGACGTACCAGTCGTCCGAGAGGGTGGTGACGTCTTCGATGCGGATACGGTGGGCAATGCTCAATGGGGTCTCCTGGCGCGCCTGTCGAGGCCGATCCCGGCAGTCTATCCCCAGGGGTCCAGCCCGGGCGGCGCGCCGCTAGGGTCCCGGCTGCCGGCCGGGCCTGCGTTCCGATGCCCGCTGCAGGGCCTGGTCATCCATGAGTTCGTACCACATCGCGTTCAGCACGGCGAAGGCGGCGGCCAGCAGCAGGCCGAGTATCCAGGCGAAATACCACATGTGTTGTCCTTTCAGCGTCCAGTCATTGAGGGGGCATTCATTCGAAGAGGCGGGGCGGTCAGTAGGCGTGGTCGCCGTGGGTGATGTCGTGCGCCCGCACCTTGCCCCACATCACGCGGTACACCCAGCCGGTGTAGGCGAGGATCAGCGGGACGAAGATGGCCGCGCACACCAGCATGATGAAGAGCGTCAGATGGCTGGAGGAGGCGTCCCACACCATGAGCGACGAGCGCGCTTCGAGCGAGGACGGCACGATGAACGGGAACATCGATGCGCCCACGCTCAGCACGATGCCGGCGACCGACAGGCCGCTGAACACGACCGTGATGCCTTCCCACCGGGCACGCAGGCCGGCAAGCGCCAGGAGCGCGCCGGTGAAGCCCAGCGCGGGCGCCAGCATCGTCCACGGATGGCTTGCGTAGTTCGCGAACCAGCCTCCGGCCACGCCCGAGGCCACGGTCTTGGCCAGCGGGTTGGATGGGCCATTGGCTACGTGAACGCTGGTGAGCTGGTAGCCGCCCACCAGGTGCCACAGCAGCACGCCGGCCAGTGCGTAGAGCGCGATGGTGGCCAGGGCGGCCACGGTGGCGAAGCGGCGCGAGCGGTCGGCCACGGCGCCTTCGGTCTTCAGCGCCAGCCAGGCGCCGCCGTGCATGGCCAGCATGGCGACGGAGACCAGCCCGGCCAGCAGCGCGAACGGGTTGAGCAGGCCGAGGAAGCTGCCGGCATAGACCATGCGCATGTCTCCCGTGAAGCGGAAGGGCACGCCCTGCAGCACGTTGCCCAGCGCCACGCCGAAGATCAGCGAGGGCACGAAGCCGCCGATGAACAGCGCCCAGTCCCAGGTGCCGCGCCATGCGGCGCCCTCGCGCTTGCTGCGGTACTTGAAGCCCACGGGCCGCAGGATCAGCGCGAACAGCGTGGCGAACATCGCCAGGTAAAAGCCCGAGAAGGACATGGCGTAGATGTGCGGCCAGGCGGCGAAGATGGCGCCGCCGCCCAGGATCAGCCAGACCTGGTTGCCTTCCCACACGGGGCCGACGGTGTTGATGACCACGCGCCGCTCCAGGTCGGTGCGGGCCACGAAGGGCAGCAGCGTGCCCACGCCCAGGTCGAAGCCGTCGGTGACGGCGAAGCCCACCAGCAGCACGCCCAGCAGCAGCCACCAGATGACGCGCAGGGTGTCGTAGTCGAGAAGGGTGTGAAGCATCATGCTGCGTCTCCGGCGGGTTCGAAGGTGGTGGGTTGCGAAGTACCCGGGGGCACGGTGCCGATCAGCGGCGCGGCGGCGCCGTGCGACAGCGGTGTTTCCGGGTCGGGGCCCTTGCGGATGGCCTTGAGCATGAGCTTCATCTCCACCACGATCAGCGCGGTGTAGAGCGCGGCGAAGCCCAGCAGGGTGAACAGCACGGTGCCCGCGCCCAGTTCGGACACGGCCACGGCCGTGGGCAGGACGCCTTCCACGGCCCAGGGCTGGCGGCCCAGTTCGGCCACGATCCAGCCGCACTCCGCGGCGATCCAGGGCAGGGGGATGGCCCACACCGCGAGCTTCAGCAGCCAGGGGTGGGCGTCGAGCCGCCGGCGGGCCGACAGCCAGAAGAACGTGGCGGTGAGGACGATGAAGAACATGCCCAGGCCCACCATCACGCGGAACGACCAATAGAGCGGCGCGACCTGCGGCACCGTGTCCCAGGCGGCCCGGGCGATCTGCGCCTCCGTGGCCTGGCGTGGATCGTCCACATAGCGCTTGAGCAGCAGGGCGTAGCCCAGCCGGCGGCCGTGCAGCTCGAACACCATGCGCGCATGGTTCGGGATGGCGGCGTCGGATCCGGCGGCGCGGATCTGCTGCAGCGCATCGTAGGCCTGGATGCCGTCGCGGATGTTGCCCTCGGCCTGCCGGACCAGGTCGTTGATGCCGGGGATCTGCGTATCGAGCGAGCGCGTGCCGATCAGGCCCATCACCCAGGGAATGTGGACGGCGTAATGCGTGGCGCGCGCTTCCTGGTCGGGCCAGCCGATCGCGGTGAACGAGGCCGGCGCGGGTTCGGTGTCCCACATGGCTTCGATGGCCGCGAGCTTCATCTTCTGGTGCTCGCTGGTGGCATAGCCGCTCTCGTCGCCCAGCACCACCACCGACAGCGAGGCCGCCAGGCCGAAGGAGGCCGCCACGGTCATCGAGCGCCTGGCCAGTTCCACGTGGCGTCCCCGGCGCAGATACCAGGCCGACACGCCCAGCACGAAGAGCGCCGCGATCGTGTAGCCGGCCGACACCGTATGCACGAACTTGGCCTGCGCCACCGGGTTGAACACCACGTCGTAGAAGCTGTCCACCTCCATGCGCAGCGTCTGCGGGTTGAGCCTGGCGCCCACGGGGTTTTGCATCCAGCCGTTGGCGATCAGGATCCAGAGCGCAGAGAAATTGGTGCCCAGCGCGACCAGCCAGGTCACCACGCAGTGCGCCACCCTGGACATGCGTTCCCAGCCGAAGAAGAACATGCCGACGAAGGTCGCCTCCAGGAAGAAGGCCATCAGCCCTTCGATGGCCAGCGGCGCGCCGAAGACGTCGCCCACATAGTGGCTGTAGTAGCTCCAGTTCATGCCGAACTGGAACTCCATCACGATGCCGGTGGAGACGCCCAGGGCGAAGTTGATGCCGAACAGCACGCCCCAGAACTTGGTCATCTGGCGCCAGACGGTGCGTCCGGTCATCACATAGACCGTCTCCATGATGGCCAGCAGCACGGCCAGGCCGATCGTGAGCGGCACGAAAAGAAAGTGGTAGAGCGCGGTCATCGCGAACTGCAGTCGCGACAGGCCGACGACGTCGAGGTCCATGGTGGAAATCCTTTGCGGGAGGGAAAAGAGCGGTGAATCAGTGCGCACGCAGCGCCTGCAGCGCAGCGTCGAACGAGGGCGTGCCGCGCAGGTGCTGCGCGACGATGCGGCCCCGCGCCATCACCACGAGGCGGTCGGCGAGCCGGGCCTCGCGGCGCAGGTGCGTGGCGATCAGGAGGGTCTTGTGCGCGGCATGCCGCTCGAGCCGGGCCAGCACGTCGCAGGCCGTCGGGCCGTCCATGCCTTCGGTGGGTTCGTCCAGCAGCCAGAAGCCGGACCGGTGGAGCAGCAACCGCGCCAGGGCCAGACGGCGGGACTGCCCGCCCGACAGGCCCAGCCCGCCTTCGCCCAGCCGGGTGTCCAGGCCGTGTTCGATCCGTTCTACGTCGGCAGCCAGGCCGCTGGCCTCCAGCACGGCCCAGAGCCGGTCGTCGGTGGCCGCGGGGCCGGCCAGGCGCAGGTTGTCGCGGATGCTGTCCTGGAACAGCTCGGTGCGCTGGGTGAGCCAGGTACAGGCCTCTGCCTGCACCGTACCGGCCCGCGCCGGCAATTCGCCCGCGACCAGCGACAGCAGCGTGGTTTTGCCCGCGCCGCTCGCGCCCACCACGGCCACCCGTTCGCCGTGCGCCAGGCGCAGGTCGATACCGCGCAATAGCGGCTCCCCGGCGGCGGTACTGCCGGCCTCGGCGCCTGCCAGGCAGGCGGCAGGGGTTTCGCCGCCCGGGGTATCGTGCCGGATGCGTGGTGAGCGCGGCTCCGCGGCCGGTTTCGCGAGCCGTGGGGCCAGGCGGCGTGCGGCCAGCAGGCTGCGGCCGGCCTCCAGCGCGCCCCGCCGCAGGGCCTGGAAGGGCTCCAGCGCGGCGAGCGCCGTCAGCAGGCCCAGCGCCGCGAGCGGCGCGCCCAGCGCTCCGGCACCCGCCAGCGCGCCCACGGCGAGCAGGACGCCGGCCACGCCCAGGTGGCCGGCCACGGCATGGAGCCAGCCGCAGCGGGTGTCGATGCGGTGCAGTTCGTCATCGGCGCGTGCCAGGCGGGCATCGGTCCGCGCCATGTCCCGGCATTGCGCGCCCAGTTGCCCGGCCATGGCCAGCTCGGTCTGTCCCGCGACGAGGTCGATGGCCTGCGCGCGCAGCCGTTCCATGCCCAGTGCGCGGCGCAACGCGGCGGCGCGTGCATGCCGCGCCGCGAGGAGCGCGCAGCCGCCGCCGCATGCCAGCAGCCAGGCGAGCGCGGCGGCGCCCAGGCGTGCATCGAGGGCACCCAGCACGCCGGCTGCCAGCAGCGCAGCGCCCAGGGACGCCGCGGCGGGCACCAGGACGCGCAGATAGATGGATTCCAGCGCATCGATGTCCTGGGTGAGGCGGAAGAGCAGGCGTGCCGGCCGGCGCAGCAGCGCCTGCGCGGCCTGCGGCCGGGCCCAGCCCCGCAGCAGGCGCTCGCGCAGCGCGGCCAGCACGGCCAGGGTGGCGTCGTGGGTCACGATGCGCTCGGAATAGCGTCCCGCCGTGCGCCCGAGGGCCAGGAGACGGATGCCTGCGCTGGGCATGAACACGTTGAACGCCAGGGCGCCGGCCAGGCCGGCGAGGGCCGTCGCCGTGATGAACCAGCCGGAGAGGCCGAGCAGGGCCATGCCCGCCAGCACCGTGGCGGACGACAGCACCGCGCCGAGCAGCATCCGGCGGCCGCCTGTCTCCAGGAAAAGACGCAGCACCGCGGCCAGCGCGAGGCGGGATCGGGCGGAGGCGTTCATGCGGCCCTCCGGTATGCACATGCGGCGTCGATGGGGCCGATGTCGATGACGCGGCCGATGCGGGCCGCCAGCGCCCTGTCGTGCGTCGCGACGATGAGCGTGCGGCCCTGCGCCATGCGTGCCAGGGAGTCCGCCACGGCGAGCGAGGTCTCGCGGTCCAGGTGCGCGGTCGGTTCGTCCAGCAGCCACAGGCCGGCCTGCGGCGTCGCGGTGGCGCGGGCCAGGGCCAGCCGGACCGTTTCTCCGCCCGACAGGCCCGCGCCGCTTTCTCCCAGCGGGATGTCCGGCGCGATGGAAACGCTCCGCTCCAGGCCGGCATGGCGCAGCGCCGCGGCGACTTCGCGGCGCGACAGGCCGGGGCGGTGCAGCGTGACGTTGTCGTGCAGGGAGCCCGCGAAGACATGCGGCTTCTGGCCCACCCAGGCCATCCGGGCGCGCAGGGATGCGGCACTGCTTTCGTCCAGCGGGACGCCACCGATGCGCACCGTCCCGGCACCTGCCGGCACCAGGCCGGCGATGATCGACAGCAGGGTGGACTTGCCCGCCCCGCTGGCGCCGACGAGCGCCACGTGTTCGCCTGCGCCGATGCGCCAGTGCGCTTTTTCGAAGACGGCAGCACCTCCGGGATGCGCGAAGCACAGGCCTTCGATGTCCACGGCCGGCGGACGCGGCGCGGCGCATTCCGGTGCGCTGGCGGGATCGTCCAGTGCGCCGGGCAGCGGCATGCCCGCGCGGTGCAGCGCGGCGAGCGCCTCCAGGGCGGCACGGCCCGCGGCCCGGTCGTGCCAGGCGGCCGACAGGTCGCGCAGCGGTTCGAAGAATGCGGGTGCCAGCAGCAGGATGAACAACCCTTGCCCCAGTCCCAGCGGGCGTCCCCAACTGCCCATGCCGATCTGTCCCAGCAGGTGGAAGCCGACATACACCGCCACGAAAGCCACCGCGAGTGCCGAGAACAATTCCAGCGAGGCCGAGGACAGGAAGGCGATGCGCAGCACGCGCATGGTGCGCTGCCGCAGGTCCTCGGCCGAGGCGCGCAGCCGCAGGGCGGTGGCGTCCACCGCACCCAGCGCGCGCAAGGTGCTCAGGCCGCGCAGTCGATCGAGCAGGAAGCCGTTCATGCCCCCGAGTGCCTGCAGCTGTTCCGCGCTGGCCGCCTGGGCACGCCAGCCGATCAGCGCCATGGCTGCCGGGATCAGCGGCGCGGCAGCGACCAGGATCAGGGCGGCCGCCCAGGACACGCCCGCGACGGCCAGTGCCATCACGGGCGGTACGGCCATCACGCGCCAGCGCGCGGTCTCGTAGCGCAGCAGCCACGGCAGCAAGGCGTCGGCCTGCTCGGCGACGGCGTTGGCGGCCAGTCCGGATGCGGGCCGCCCACGGTCCAGCGGCGACCTGCCGGCCAGCGCGGCGCAGGCCTGTTCCCGCAACTGGCTGATGCAGCGCCGCGATGCGGCGAAGACTCTCCGGCCGCCCCAGGCTTCGGCGGTGGCGCGGGCGATGCCCAGCGCCGCGTAGGCCGCGGCCGGCCAGGCCACGGACTGCCAGCCGCCGCCCTCCGACAGGCGATGCACGGCCCACGCCAGCAGCGCCGCCTGGGGCATCCACAGGAGGGACGCCGCGGCGACGCAGGCCGCGCCGGTCCGGTATCCCGGGGGAGGATCGAAGGGGAGGGACGACGGCGTCGCGGGGGCGTGGGCCGCAGGCGTGCCTGCCGCTGCAGAATCGGGCATGGAAACTCTCCAGACAGGAAATCGTGGAGCGGAATGCACAGAGCGACCTGCCCGTCGCCGGGTGACGGCGGGCAGTGGCTGGCGTGCCGCGGATGCAGGGAATCAGGAGAGTCGTGGAGGCGCGCGGCTGGGGTGCGCGGACCAGAAGGCGATCCACCGGGGCGGCGACGGCAGGCGCGCGGCGGGGGCGCTGCGCGCGGAGAAGCCGGCCACGGCCGGCGCGCCAGGCGGGCACGCGATGGCGGGCAGTTCCAGCGGCAGGCAGCAGCAGGGGCACTCCATGCCCGGCGGCATCGTGTGCCCGCCGGCCGTGCCTTCCGTGTCCGCGGCGATCAGCCGGGGCCCTTGGGAGGTGCAGACCTCGATCCACGTCCTGGCCGACGGGGCGGGCAGCAGGCTGCTCCATGCGGGCACGAGGCTTTCCCACAGGATGGCCACGATGGCCAGCCAGAGGAAAGGGGAGCGCGGACGGTGCCGGGGCATACAGCGGGGATGCAGGCTTCGCAGCCAGGCTGCAAAGAATTTCAAAAATTCAGAAAACTCTGAAATTCTAGGCGCTGCTGCGGGGTGCGTCACTGGAAAGGCTTGATCCAGGGCAAGAGCGGGGCTTTGTTTTGATGCAGGGCAAGAGTCCGTGTGACAATGGAACTTTCTGAATATTCGAAAATTTCAATAAATTGACGCCGCTCGTTCATACCTTCGTCAGCCATTTCGGCGAGATGGGCAGTCGTTGGGGAATCAACCGCACCGTGGGGCAGATCTACGCCTTGCTGTTCGTCACGGAGCGGGAACTCCATGCGGACGACATCGGCGAGCTGCTCGGCATTTCACGGTCGAACGTCAGCATCGGGCTCAAGGAGCTGCAGTCGTGGGGGCTGGTGCGGCAAAGCCGCATTCCCGGGGACCGCCGCGAATATTTCTCCTCGCTGGGCGATGTGTGGGAGATCTTCCGTGTCGTGGCGGCCGAACGCCGGCGCCGCGAGATCGCTCCCACGCTCTCCGTGCTGCGCGAATCCCTCATGGCCGGCACGAAGTCGCCCGGGGATGCCTTCGCGCAGCAGCGCATGCGCGAGATGCACGATTTGGTGGATCTGGCCAACAACTGGTTCGACGACCTGCAGCGCCTGTCGCCCGAGTCGATGTCGCAGCTGATGAAGATGGGCTCCAAGGTCCAGAAGCTGCTCAAGGCGAAGGACCGCCTGCTGGGCCCGCCCAGGGGCCGCGACGGCTGACCGCCTTCGGTCCCCGTGTTGTAATGGGGTGTAGCCGAACCCCGTCTTTTCCGGTGCGTTCCTGCGGTATCGTGGCCCCTGGCAGAGGCCATGACCATCACATAACCACGAGCCGAGGGAGAGTCTCCATGTCCGACAGCGTTTCATTCGGCTGCGCCTGCTGCAGCCCCCGCATGCTGCCTGCGTACCGGCACGACCAGGTGCAATGGCAGTCCCTGCTGGGCGATGCCGCTGCGCAGCACGGGGCGCGCGGGGTGCCGCAGGCCGTGATCTTCCATGGCGGGCACATCCATCCGGATCCGGAGCATCCCGACAGGAAGGTCGAGGCGATCGGCATCGCCGACGGCAAGGTCATCGTGAGCGGCAGGCTGCATGACGTGCGCAAGGCGATGACCGTATTCGAGCCGCTGGAGCGGCCGCTGTCGGGCGAGCAGACGCTGCTGCCCGGCCTGATCGATGCGCATGCCCACACGTTGACCAGCGCGCTCATCATCGACTGGACGGACCTGTCGCCCTTCGACGGACAGAACCTGGACACGCACTACGACATCCAGCTGATCGAGAAGCGGCTGCGTGCCGCCGTGAAGGCGGCGCAGCAGGCGACGCCGCCGAGGCAGTGGGTGATGGGCTTCGGCGTGGATCCGTCGCTGATGACGGTCTGGACGGACATCGATGCCAGGTTCCTCGACGGCATCAGCACCCAGGTGAAGATGTTCCTGCTCAATGCGTCGGGCCACATCAGCTATGCGAACACGCCCGCGCTGCAGGCAGCGAAGCTCGACAAGGATTTTCCGGACGGCGTGCTCACGGAGCAGCAGTCCGCAGCGATGCTGGTGGCCATGCCGCAGCCGGGCCCGGAACAGATGCTCGATGGCCTGAAGCGCGTCTTCCAGCAGGCGAACCAGCGCGGCATCACGACGGTGTTCGAGGCGAGTGTCGGGCTGCTGAACGGGCCGGCGGAAGTCACCATGCTCAAGGCGCTGGCGCAGACGCCGGCCATGACCGTGCGCATGGGTGGCGCGCTGTACGGCAACAGCAACGACCTGATGACCTGGGTGAACTGCTACCAGCCGGAGCTGTCGAGCGATGGCAACAGCCTGTTCACGATACGCGCGCTGAAGCTGATTTCCGATGGATCCAACCAGGGCCTGACCGGATTCCAGAGCCGGCCGTACCAGTGCTGCAACGAGCATTCGGTGCCCGGCGTCGGTGCCTGGGGCCTGTTCAATTTCGATCCGGCGCGCAAGCTGGCGGACGTGATGGCCGTGGTGGCCGCGGCGGGCTGGCCGATCCTCACGCACGCCAACGGCGACGAGGCCATCACCAATGTGCTGGCCGCCTACCAGATGGCCCTGAGCAAGGTGCCGCCCCCGGCACCGACGGAGGCGCCCGTGTCATCCCTGCCGCAGGCGCCGGCCTGGGCCCGGCAGCGGCACCGCATCGAGCATGCCTCGCTGCTGCACGACGACACCATCGGCCTGATGCGGCGCATGGAGATCTCGCCGAGCTTCCTGATCGGCCACGTGGGCTACTGGGGCAAGGCCTTCCAGGACACGATCCTCGGCAAGGACCGCTCTCTGCTGCTGGACCGCTGCGCCTCCGCCCTGCAGGCCGGCCTGCGGATCAGCCTGCACAGCGACCATTTCGTGACGCCGCTGGGGCCGCTGCGCTGCATGGAGCAGGCGGTCGGGCGCGTGATGGAGGCCACCGTGAAACACCCGGCCCACGGCGCTCCGGCGCATGGCGAAGGCAAGGTGCTGAATGCGCCGGAGTGCCTGGATGTGCCGCAGGCGCTGCGCGCCGTGACCATCGATGCGGCCTGGCAGTGCCACCTCGACCACCAGATCGGCTCGCTGCTGCCGGGCAAGCAGGCGGACCTCGTCATCCTGGCGAAGAACCCGCTGCAGTGGTCGGCACCCCACGCCGCCGGCATGCGCGACATCGGGGTGCTGGAGACCTGGGTGAACGGCAGCAGGGTGTTCGCCGCCGGGCACTGAAGCCTGGGCTGCATCGCCCGCGCCGGGCGGGCGGCAGTGCTCTGGCGGGCGATCTCAGGGGGTCTTGAAGAGGTGGGAGTGGCTCATGCCGTAGTTGGCGGCGATGCCGGGCGTGGCGTTGGGGTTGCTCAGCTTCATGACCGAAGTGCCGATGATCGGCAGGCCCTGGGCATCCGGCACCAGGATGCTGGCCCATCCGCTGGTGAAATCGCCGAATATGTATTGCTGGTTGATCGAAGACGCCAGTGCGCTCTTCTGACCGAAGCTCAATACCGAGACGGCGCCGCAGCTTTCATACTGGACGTTCGTTGGAGGTACGGAGTGGTCGGCCATCATCGATTGGCGGCTGAAAGTGAGCATGCCCCAGCTCCTGGACAGGCTGCAGACGCTCTGGCCGACCTGCGTGTTTGCATGGAAATACTGCGTTCCCGAGCCGGCGGGAGGGACGACGGAATACACACGCTGGCTTGCCGTGTCCGACTGGCTGTAGTCCTTTGCGACGCTGTACCGCTTGGTGGGGGTGGCCAATACCCAGTCCGTGAGCGCCGAAATCGATTGGTCGAGAACATACTGGTTCCTGACCTCGCGTGCCGCCATCAGCCGGGAGAGATCGCCGGCGGTCCGCCGGGCGTTCTCGGCGGAAGGCGGCAGGTACATCGGGGTGGATAGGTCGGGCAGGTCGTTCAACCGGGCCGCCAGCACAGGTGCTGCCGTGGGTTGCGCGGTACTGCCCTGAGCGTCCTTGTAGCGGTAGGCCAGCCCTGCGGACACCAGAAGGGGGTCTGCCGTATGGAGCTCGGGTTGCCCCACCACCCCGTCCGTAGGCGGGAAGAGCATGTAGTTGCCGCGCGCGGGCTGGCCGGCGATGTCGATGGCCTGGATGGCGGTGGCCGTGCCGGAGAACGTGGTGGAGCCCGGCACGTCGATGATGTACCACGTGGCCGCGACCTGTCCCGTGGGGGTGGCGAGCCCGCGGGAGGCTGCGGCGGCTTCGCCGCTGATGTCGTCCAGCAGGAGCGTGCTGAGGGTTCCGTAGCGCTCGGTGCAGGGCTGGACGCCATTCACTGCTTTGACCAACGTGAACAGGGTCGAGTTGCTGGCCCCATCGTCGCCGTAAGCACGGGCGCCGGGGACGTCGGCCATCACGATGGCTTCGATGGCGCCTTCGCGCGTCTGGACCGCTTTGGTGGCCGCACTCCACGCCGGGTCGAGGCGGTCCGTGGAGAAAGGCTGCGGCACATTGCGCGCCAGTTGCGGCATCGTGCAGGTGTTGTCGTCCGTGGTCAGTTGCGCGGTGCCGTCGGCGCCGGCCGTCACCGCCCCTGTCCAGATGTCGCCGGGCCCCAGCAGCACGTGCATGCTCAGCAGCCGGTCGCCGTTGTTGGCACCGCGGAAGCGCACGTTCACCACCTTGCCGTTGTCCCGGTCCATGTTCACCAGGTGCAGCACGGACATCTGGCCATTCTGCGCGGTGAAGTAAGGCACCAGCAGGGCATGGCCGGTCTTGCCTTCCGCCACCCTGGTGGCGGCGGCATTGGTATAGCCCAGTTGTGCCCCGGAGGGCGCGGCACCGGTTCCGGCGATGACGCCCGAATGGGCTGCGCCGGCAACGGCCAGCGTGCCGAGCAGGGCAGCGGCAGCCCTGGAAACGGGACGGATTCTTTTCATGGCTTCTCCTTGCATGGATGGGGCTTCCGAGCGGCGGCGTGACGGCGCAGGCCTGCGGGCCTGGCATGCGGCATGTAGCGGCAGCCGAGTACGGGCGGGCAAAAATGGCCGAAGGCAGGAGCGGCGCGGCAAGCGCATCTGCATGGGCCCGATGGGGCCTTCTCCCTGGTGCCTGGCTGTCTGTACCTCTGAGTGACGCCGTGGCAGTCCCCCTGGGGCGGTCTAGCGTAACACCTGGTTTCGTTTCGCCATGCAATCAGCCCAAGTTGTTTGCTTTCCGTTGCATGCGAGACATGCCGCGATGCAAAGCTTTCCACTCCAAAGAATTCAACGGAATTCCAATGGGCCGTACCGAGGCCGACGGCTACCTGTAGGCAGGAGATGTCCGCCGGCCCGTCACGGGGTGATGCTCGCGCGGCGGACGATCGGGACCGCCCACGACAGTGAGCGGCGCCAGATTGCGGTACAAGCTGGATTGCCCCGTGCCGCATCGGCGCCAGGGGGGGGCGTGCGGGCCTGGCCGGAAAGTGTCCGGCCCGGCGGTTCAGCGCTGCTGCCGGCCCACAGCCAGGGCCAGATCTGCATGGCCGCCAGCCGCGTGCTGGTGCATGCCTCGATCGCGCCGGCCCTCCGGGAGCGGCTCGTGGCCGAGGTCCGGCACCTGCCGGTGGGCGACGGCGCGCAGGTGGCCCTCGGGCCGATGATCGACGCCCGGCAACTGGTGCGCTTCGACGCCATCGTGCAGGACACGGTGTGGCAGGGCGCCACGCTGGGGGCCGGCGGCACCCACGAAGGCCGCGGCGGTGATCGGCCGCGACGTGGCGCGCGCCATGGCGCTGGCCCAGCGGCTGAACGCCGGCATGCTGCACGTCAACGGCCAGACTTTGAACGACGAATGCACCAATCCCTTCGGCGGCCCGGGCCTGGGCGGCAACGGCAGTTTCGTCGGCGGGCCTGCGGACATCGACGAGTACACCCGGTGGCAATGGCTGACCGTCAAGGCCACGCCACCGGCATTCCCTTTCTGACCGCCATAACGACCAGGAGACAGACACCATGCAATTCCATGGCAGGACCATCGTCATCACGGGCGTGAGCTCCGGCATCGGCAGCGACACCGCCAAGCTGCTGCGGGGGCAGGGCGCCCGGGTCATCGGCATCGACCGCAACGATCCGGCGCTCACGCGGAGCACCCCGTGCCCCAGGAAACCTGCTATCAGTACTTCAAGGAGGCGCTGATCGTCTGGACGCTGACCCGGTCGCAGCAGGTGTTCATGGAGCGCGGCGTGCGCATGAACTGCGTGGCGCCCGGCCCGGTGATGACGCCGATCCTCGGCGACGAAGTGGCGGCCGTGATCGCCTTCCTGTGCAGCGACGCGGCGCGCTGGGTGGGCGGAGTGAACCTGCCCGTGGATGGCGGACTGGCATCGACCTGCATCTGACGCGCTGCATGGGGCCATGAATTTTGTTAATGCAACACGATTGCGTTAACATCGGCGACAGCGGCACGGCGGTTCGTGCCCGCGCGTCGCCGACAATATTCCATGCCTCTCTGTTCCGTCTCCGGGTCCCGCGTGTGGGCTGTCCTGCTGGGTTCCGTGCCCGTGGCTGCCATGGCGCAGCCGTCTGCTTCCGATCCATCGTCCGCCGCGTTGCCGCCGGTGGAGGTGCGCGAGCGCGCCGAAACGCCGCGCCTCGCGCAGCCTGCCGCCGCGGCTTCTCGGCTGGGGCTGACCGTGCGCGAGACCCCGGCCTCCATCGACGTGGTGCCGCGCGAGATGCTGGCCGAACGCGGGCTGCGCACGGTATCGGAGGCCGCGCAGGCCGCAGTGGGCGTGCTGGCGGGGGATTTCCCGGCAGAGCCGGCCGCGTTTTCCATGCGCGGCTTCGCCAACAGCCAGATCAACACCCTCTACAACGGCATCAAGATCGGCCCGCCGAACATGACTTCGCGCGTGATGGGTACGGCGAACCTCGAGCGCGTGGAGTTCCTCAAGGGGCCCGCGTCGCTGATGTCGGGCGAGGGCGCTGCCGGCGGTGCGGTGAACTTCGTCACCCGCGCCCCGCACCGCGGCCCGGTCGAGACCGAGGTGACCGCAGCGGCCGGCTCCTTCGGCGAGCGGCGCCTGTCCGTCGGCACCGGCGGCACCACGGCCTGGAAGGATGTCGATTTCCGCATCGACGCGAGCGGTTCGGACAATGACGGCTTCGTGCGGGACACGGGCCAGCGCCTGTGGCACCTGTCGGGCGGCCTGGACTGGTACCTGCAGCCGGGGCTCAAGCTGTTCGTCGCGGCCGAAGTGCAGCGCGACCGCGGCCATCCGTACTGGGGCACGCCCCTGGTCTCCGCGTCGGCGCCGGGCATCCAGGCGCAGCCGGGCGTGGTGTCCGGCACCTATGCCTCGGGCTTCAACGGCAGCGTGCTCGCACCGGTGGCCATCGACCGCCGCACGCTGCGCACGAACTACAACGTGCTCGACAACCGCAACGAAGCGCGCGAGACCTGGCTGCGCACGGGCGTGGACTGGCGCATCGACGCGGCCTGGACGCTGCGCAGCCAGTTCTACCGCTACACCGCCACGCGCTCGTGGCTGAACAACGAGGTGCTCGCGTTCAATACCGGCACGGGCCTGGTGGACCGCGAGCGTTTCTTCGTGGCGCAGGACCAGACCACGACCGGCAACAAGACCGAAGTGCAGTGGGACGGCCGCCTCGCGGGCCGGGAGAACCGCTTCGTCGCCGCGCTGGAGCTGAGCGATACGGACCTGGACCGCCCCGGTGCCGCCAACTTCCCCGGCGACAGCGTGTCGCTGATTGCGCCCGACCGCGGCTTCTACGGCCCGCTGGTGCAGCAGCGGCAGACCACGCAGTTGCGCAATGCGGCGGTCGCGCTGGAAGACCGGCTGCGCATCACACCCGCCGTGGCCCTTATCGCAGGGCTGCGGCACGAATCGATCGAGCTCGACCGAACTTCCACCGACGCGGCCGGCGCGGCGCGGCGCGGTTTTCCCTACGGCAAGACCTGGCACCCGACCACCGGCCGGCTGGGCCTGACCTGGGAACCCGCAGCGGGCACCCTGCTGTATGCCCAGGCCGCGACGGGCGCCGACGTGGCCGCCAACAACATCTTCCTGCTCGGCCCCGCCCAGCCGCTGGAGCTCACCCGGGCGCGCAACGCCGAGGTGGGCGTGAAGCAGGGCTTCTGGCAGGACCGCGGCGAATGGACGCTGGCGCTCTACGACGCCGAACGCCGCAATGTCTATGCAGGGCAGGGCGGGCAATCGCTGGCGCGCGCCGGTGCGCTGCAGTCGCGTGGCGCGGAGCTGTCCCTGGCGCTGCGGCCCGCGGCCGCCTGGAGCGCCTGGGCGCAGCTCGCCGTCAACCGCGCGCGCTACGACGATTTCGTGCTGGCCAATGGCACCTCCTTCTCCGGCAACACGCCCCCCAATACCCCGAAGGTGATGGCCAGCGTGGGCGCGACCTACCGCTTCCATGCGGGCCTGCCGATGCAGGTCTCGGCCTCGTTGCGGCACGTGGGCGAGCGCTTCCATAGCGACGCCAACACGGTCCGCCTGTCGGCCTACCGCGTGATCGATGCGGCCTGGAGCGTGGACGTGGCCCCGGGCACCCAGCTCACCCTGCGGGGCCGCAACCTGGCCAACAAGGTCTATGCCGCGTGGGCGGATCCCTTCTACCCGGACCAGATCCTGCTCGGCGCGCCGCGCAGTTTCGAGCTGGCCCTGCGCTGGACGCTCTGATCGCGGGCGGCGGCATGGTCGTGGCATTGCGGGCCGAAGGCCTCGGATGGAAGTCGCCGCGCGGCGACTGGCTGCTGCGGGACGTGGTCCTGCAAGCCATGCGGGGCGAGTGCGTGGCGCTGGTCGGCCCCAATGGCGCGGGCAAGAGCACGCTCATGAAGCTGCTCGCCGGCCGCATGGCGCCTGCCGCGGGCACCGTGCGCTGGCTCGGGCAGGACATGGCCCGCTGGCCGGCGGCCGAGCGTGCCCGCAGCGTGGCAGTGCTGGGGCAGGACGACGTGGCACAGGGCCGCCTGCGGGCCCGGGACTATGTGGCGCTCGGCCGGCTGCCGCACGAAGGCCGCGTGGCGGCCGCCGATCACGCGCATGCCGTGGAAGAAGCGCTGCGCACGTGCGGCGTGCAGGCGCTGGCGGAGCGGCCGCTGGGCAGCCTGTCGGGCGGTGAGCGCCAGCGCATGCACCTGGCCCGGGCGCTCGCACAGGCGCCGGAGCTCCTGCTGCTCGACGAGCCGACCAACCACCTCGACCTGGCGGCGCGCGCTGACGTGCTGGCCCTGGTGCGCGGCCTCGGCATCACCGTGGTGGCCGTGCTGCACGAACTGGCGCTGGTGCCGGCGTTCGCCGACCGGACCTGGGTGCTGCAGGCCGGCCGCCTCGTCGCGGAGGGGCCGCCCGCGCGGGCCCTGGGCGTGGAATGCGTGGCGCGGGTGTTCGGCATGGAGCTGGTGCACACGCGGCACCCCCGCCACGGCGGCACGCTGTGGTCGTTCGAGCGGGAGGCCGCATGACGGGCAGGTGGCACCGGATTGCAGGGGTGGCGCTGTCCATGGCGCTGGCACAAGTCGCCGCGGCGGCAGGAGCCGCCCCGCCGGATGCCGGCGCCGCCTTCCCCGTGACTGTGTCCAACTGCGGGGAGCCGCTGCGCATCGAGCGGCCTCCGCGCCGGCTGGTCGTGCACGACCTGAACATGACCGAAATGGCCCTCGCCCTCGGCCTGCGCCCGGCGCTGGTCGGCGTGACGGGCATCACCGGCTGGTACAAGCAGACGGGCGAGGCGCTGCTGCGCACGCTCGATGGCGTACCTGAACTGGCGCCCAGATACCCCACGATGGAAACGCTGGTCGCGGCGCGGCCGGAACTGTTTTTCGCAGGCTGGTACTACGGCATGCAGCCCGGCGGCGAGGTGACCCCCGCCACGCTCGCGCGGCGCGGTATCCAGACGCTGGTGCTGACCGAAAGCTGCGCGCAGAACCAGGCCGACAAGCCCCGCGCGACCATGGGCCTGCTCTATGGCGACATGGTGCGCCTGGGCCGGGTGTTCGGCCGCACCGCCGAGGCGCAGCGCCTCGTGGAAGGCTGGCGCGCGCGGGTGGCTGCGGCCAACCTTCCCGCGCTGGAGCGCCGGCCCGGCGTCTTCGTCTATGACTCCGGCGAGGACAAGCCCTTCACCGCCGGCCGGGCCGCCATGCCCACCGCGCTCATCGATGCCGCGGGCGGTCGCAATGTGCTGGACGACCTGCCCATGAGCTGGGGCACCGCCACCTGGGAGGCCGTGGCGCAGCGCAATCCGCAGTTCGTGATCCTGCTCGACTACCAGAACGGGCAGGGGCCGGACCATCTGGAACGCGTGCTGCGGGAGCATCCCGCCATGCGCCTCACGGACGCCGTGCGCGAAGGGCGCTTCATCGTGCTGCGCTATGCCGAGCTCACGCCGGGGCCGGCCAACATCGGGGCGATCGAGAAGATCGCGCGGGCGCTGCGGGGCGTTCGGTGAACGCGCCGGCGGCGCGCCCGCGGCGCTGGATGGCCGGCCTGCTGGGGCTGTTGCTGGCGCTCGCGGCGATGGCCCTGCTGTCGCTCAAGTCCGGCGGTGTGGAGGTCGGCTGGCAGGACGTGTTTTCCGCGCTGGGCGCCGGCGCGCCCGAAGGCCCCGGCGGCATGGCGCAGGCCATCGTGCGCGACCTGCGCCTGCCGCGCGTCCTGCTCTCCATGGCCGTGGGCGCGGCGCTCGCCCTCGTGGGGTGCCTGCTGCAGACCACGACGCGCAACGACCTGGCCGACCCGTTCCTCTTCGGGCTGTCGTCCGGGGCGTCCGCCGGCGCGGTGGCGGTCATCACCCTGGCCGGAAGCGCGCCGGGCCTGTGGACGCTGCCGCTGGCCACGTTCGCGGGAGCGCTGGTCGCCGCCGCGGCCGTGCTGCTGATCGTGCAGGGCGGCCAGGGGCAGGGGCCCGCGCGCATCGTGCTGGCCGGCGTGTCGGTGTCGTTCCTCTTCGGGGCCCTGACCCATGCGCTGATCTTTGCGGGCGACCAGCGCGCCGCGCATTCCATCGTGTTCTGGTCGCTGGGCGGGCTGGGCCTCGCCCGCTGGGACAACCTCTGGCTGGCCGGCGCCGGGCTGCTGGTGCCGGCGCTGTTCATCGCGCGGCGCCACCGGGCGCTCGATGCGCTGCTGGCGGGCGACGACACCGCCCACAGCCTCGGCGTGGAGCCGCAGCGGCTGCGCCGCCAGGCCTTCTTGGTCGCGGCCTTCGCCACCGCCTGCTGCGTGGCGCTT
The DNA here is from genome assembly GCF_900104515.1 of Paracidovorax cattleyae. GTDB lineage: Bacteria > Pseudomonadota > Gammaproteobacteria > Burkholderiales > Burkholderiaceae_C > Paracidovorax > Paracidovorax cattleyae. The sequence continues at coordinate 66,297 of NZ_FNJL01000022.1, read as the reverse complement.
TCCGGCCTGATCGGATTCGTCGGACTCATGGTGCCCCACCTGGCGCGCCGCATGGCCGGTCCGCTGCACCGCCCATCCTCCGTGGCGGCCGCGGCCTTGGGCGCCGCGCTGCTGCTGGCCAGCGACCTCGCGGCCCGGTCGCTGCTGGGCGCGCAGGAACTGCCCGTGGGCATCGTGACCTCGGGGCTGGGGGCGTGTTTCGTGATCGTGCTGCTGCGGCGCGGCAGCGGCACCATGTGATCCTCGACAGGGCATCGCAAAAAAAGCCTGGCTACGCGGGCAAACCGTTGGCTGGCAAAAACGACCCATGGGACCTGGTGAAGGTCCGGAGTCGCCCCACGATGAAACCTGTCTGGGCGGCTGCCGCACCGGCTGTGCAGTGCGGGCAGCGATTGACGTCAGTGTAGCATTAAATGAGAATGCTTATCAATACATTCTTTTGCCGGATGGTCATTGCCATGGCTACCGGCCATGCCTTCTGGAGGGACATCGCATGGAAGGTTTTCCCGGACCGGTGCTGGATGAGCACCGCGCACTGCTGGCGGAGTATGGGCGCGCGCAGCGCCGCTGCAGCCGTGACCTGGCAGAGCAGGCGCGGCAGATCGAGGCCCTGCAGGCCGAGGTGGTGAGGCTGCGGGCGCGCGCCCTCGTTGCGGAGACGGCACTCGCCTATGTGCAGGAAGACCGGCGCCGGCAGGACGAGGCGCTGCCCGGCCTGCGCCGCCGCCGGGTCCTGGCCCGGCAGGTGGAGGGGCTCACGCAGCGGCTGCAGGGCCTGATGCGGGAAGTGCTGCACTGGCAATGGCGCGCCGCCACGCGGGCCGATGCGGCCCCTGCCGCTGGAGCGGCGACGGGCGCGGCCGAACGGGCGCCGCCGCCTTTGCCGCCTCCGCATGCGGTGGTGTGCGTCGCGCGCGGACCGGGCGGGGCGCTGGTGGCGCGGCCTTTCGGTGCCGGAGAATCCTCCGCTCCCGGCGATGCCGGGCAGGCCGGTGCGGCGTCCAGCCTGCCCGGCGACGCGGCGGCTTTGGAGGCCAGCCTCCGGGCAGCGGATTTCGTGATCTGCCAGACCGGTTGCGTGGGCCACGACGACTATTGGCGCGTGCAGGACCACTGCCGCCGTACCGGCAAGCCCTGCGTGCTGGTGGACCAGCCCCAGGTGGTGCATGTCATGCGCGGCATGGTGCGGGCGGTACCGGCGGAAGGCTGAGACGTGCCCCGGCCTGCCGACGCTCACTCCATGGTCATCAGGCTGGCATTGCCGCCGGCCGCCGCGGTATTGATGCTGACCGCGCGCTCCAGGACCAGGCGTTCGAGCGGCACCGCGGCATCGCCGGGCGCATGGCCCGCGACGCCCACGATCGGCCCGGGCCGCGCGGCCATGGCCCTGCATACTTCCCGCAGTGCCGCTTCGCTGCCATGGTGCAGCACGGCGTCCACGGCCACCGCGGGCGCATGCCAGTCCGCCACCAGCACGATGCGCTCCTGCACCACCGCCGGCAGGCTGGCGCGCAGCGTGGACGCGGCCGACGGCCATACGGCGTGCCCGCCCACCGCCAGCACCGCGGCCAACTGCAGAAGCCGGTCGCCATCGGCATCGGCCAGGCAGAGAACGCGCTCGCGCGGCGCCACGCCGTACTGGTTGCGCTCCCCCGTGGGGCCGGGCAATGTGCGCAGGCTGCCGGCCGGCGTGTCCCGGGCGAGCTGCCGGCAGGCCGACTCGAGCGGGCCCTGGCCGGCGCCTCGCGCCCATTCCGACAGCGCCTGCAGCGGGGCAGGGGTGCCCGGCCCGTCGCCTTCGCCGGTGTCCGGGGCCGCCATCGCGTCGATGGCCGCCCGCGCAGCGCCGCCGGGCGCCTGCGCCACCAGCCGGAGCAGGTACAGCGGTCCGCCGGCCTTCGGGCCGGTGCCCGACAGGCCTTCGCCGCCGAACGGCTGCACGCCGACCACCGCGCCCACCATGTTCCGGTTCACGTAGAGATTGCCCGCGCGGGCACGGCGGAGCACGCGTTCCACCGTTTCGTCGATGCGTGTGTGCAGGCCCTGGGTGAGTCCGTATCCGGTGCCCGCGATCTGGTCCAGCAGCGTGTCCAGCCCGCTGCGCGGATAGCGCACCACGTGCAGCACCGGGCCGAAGACCTCGCGCTCCAGTTCCGACAGGTCCTGCAGCTCGATCAGCGTGGGCGGCACGTAGGTACCCCCGGCATCGGCCTGCGGCGGTACCGGCACCTGGTGCACCGCACGGCCACGTTCGCGCAGTGCCGCCACGTGGCGCAGGATGCCCTCGCGCGCCTCGGCGTCGATCACGGGGCCCACGTCCGTGGCGAGCTGGTCGGGCCGGCCGATGCGCAGTTCCGCCATGGCGCCGCGCAGCATCTCCAGCACGCGGTCCGCCACGTCGTCCTGCAGGCACAGCACGCGCAGTGCGGAGCAGCGCTGGCCGGCGCTGTCGAACGCCGAGGCGACGGCGTCCGCCACCACCTGCTCCGCCAGGGCGGAGGAGTCCACGATCATCGCGTTCTGGCCGCCCGTCTCGGCGATCAGCGGCACCGGACGGCCGGTGGCATCCAGGCGGCCCGCCACGCTGCGCTGCAGGATGCGGGCCACGTCGGTGGAGCCGGTGAACAGCACGCCCATCACGCGCCCGTCGCCCACCAGCCGGGCACCCACGGTCTCGCCCTGGCCGGGCAGCAGCTGCAGGGCCGCGCGCGGCACACCGGCAGCGTGCAGGATGCGCACCGCCTCGGCGGCCACCAGCGGCGTCTGCTCGGCGGGCTTGGCCAGCACCACGTTGCCGGCAGCCAGCGCGGCCGCCACCTGTCCCATGAAGATGGCGAGCGGGAAATTCCAGGGGCTGATGCACACCACGGGGCCGAGCGGCGTCCATGCGTCCGCGCCCGTGTCGAACAGCGTCTCCACCTGGGCCGCATAGAAACGCAGGAAATCCACCGCCTCGCGCACCTCGGCCACGGCGTTCGCGCAGGTCTTGCCCGCCTCGCGCACCAGCAGCGACAGCAGGGCGGGCGTGCGCTGCTCCAGCGCGTCGGCGGCGCGGCACAGCGCAGCGGCCCGTTCCGTGGGCGGCGTCGCGGCCCAGGCGGGGGCCGCTGCCTGCGCCCATTCCAGCGCCTGGTCCACGTCGCCGGCACGCGCCTCCTGCACCGTGCCCACCACATCCGCATGCCAGGCTGGGCTGCGCACCGGCAGGCGAAGGCCCTCCTGCACCGGCCCGGCAAGCAGCGGCGCGGCCTCCCAGGCCTGGCGTGCATCGCGCTGCAGGGCATCGGCCAACGGCGCGAGGACCGCTTCGCTCGCCAAGTCCAGCCCCGCGGAGTTGCGGCGCGCCGGGCCGTACAGCATCGGCGGCAGCGGAATGCGCGGGTTGGCCTGTCCGGGCGCCGCCTCTGCCGCCACGGCCGCCACCGGGTCGGCCACGAGGCTGTCCAGCGGCAGGGTGGCGTCGGCGACGCGGTTCACGAACGAGGTGTTGGCGCCGTTCTCCAGCAGCCGGCGGACAAGGTAGGCCAGCAGCGTCTCGTGCGTGCCGACGGGCGCATAGACCCGGCAGGGCCGGTTCAGCCCCGCAGCACCCACGACCCGCTCGTACAGCGGCTCGCCCATGCCGTGCAGGCATTGGAATTCGTACTGGCCCGGTGCGTAGCGATCCGGACCGGCCAGCTCGTGGATCGCGGCCAGCGTGTGCGCATTGTGCGTGGCGAACTGCGGATAGACGGCATCCGGCGCCGCGAGCAGCCGGCGTGCGCAGGCGATGTAGGACACGTCGGTGTGCACCTTGCGGGTATAGACCGGATAGTCTTCCAGCCCGTCCACCTGGGCCCGCTTGATCTCGCTGTCCCAGTAGGCGCCCTTGACCAGCCGCACCATCAGGCGGTGGCCGGTGCGGCGGGCCAGGTCGATCACGTGGTCGATGACGCGCGGGCAACGCTTCTGGTAGGCCTGGATCACGAAGCCGATGCCGTTCCAGCCCGCGAGCGAAGGCGCCGCGCACAGGGCTTCCAGCAGGTCCAGCGAGATCTCCAGGCGGTCGGCTTCCTCCGCGTCGATGTTCAGGCCGATGTCGTAGCCGCGGGCCAGTTCGGCCAGCCGCAGCACGCGGGGATGCAGTTCCTGCATCACCCGGCCGTGCTGGGCCCGGCTGTAGCGCGGGTGCAGGGCCGACAGCTTGATGGAAATGCCGGGGCCCTCGTACACGCCGCGGCCCGCCGATGCCTTGCCGATGGCATGGATCGCGTCCACGTACGACTGCAGGTAGCGCTCGGCATCGGCCGCGGTGAGCGCGGCTTCGCCCAGCATGTCGTAGGAGTAGCGGAAGCCCTGGGCCTCGCGCGGGCGGGCGTTGGCCAGCGCCTGGGCGATGGTCTCGCCGGTCACGAACTGCTCGCCCATCATGCGCATGGCCACATCCACCCCCTTGCGCACCAGCGGCTCGCCGCCGCGCGCGGTGATGCGGCGCAGTGCTGCGCCCAGGCCCTGCTCGCTGTGCGTGGCCACGAGCCTGCCGGTGAGCAGCAGGCCCCAGGTGGCCGCATTGACGAACAGCGACGGGCTCTTGCCGAGGTGCGATTCCCAGTCGCCGCCGCCGATCTTGTCGCGGATCAGCGCGTCGCGCGTGGCGCTGTCGGGAATGCGCAGCAGCGCCTCGGCCAGGCACATCAGCGCCACGCCCTCCTGCGAGGAGAGCGCGAACTCCTGCAGCAGTCCCTGCACCCAGCCGGCCCGTCCGCCCGCGACCTTGCGCTCGCGCAGTCCCCCCGCCAGCCGCAGCGCCAGGGCATGCACGCGCTGCGCCGCGGCGCCGCCGATGCGGGCCTCCTCCAGCAGCGGCGCGATGGCTTCCGGCTCGGGAATGCGGCAGGCTGCGGTGATGGCATCGCGCAGCGGCGAGGCCGTGGCGGACCGTGGTGCGAAGGCTGAGAAAGGCGGGGTATGCAGGCAGGGGTGCGGAGCGTTCATGGCGGGGCGGTCCGAAAGCAGGTGAGGAAAGAGGAAATGCCTGCATCATCCTGCCTGGCGTGTTGAATTAATGAGCAAAAATGGGGATGATCGATGAATGTCTCACTATGAAATTGGGATAACGTGGATGAAATAGACAGGTTGGACCGCCGGATACTGGCAATCCTGCAGGACGACGGCCGCATCTCCAACCTCAAGCTCGCCGAGCGGGTCGCCCTGTCGCCCACGGCCGTGCTCGCCCGGGTGCAGCGGCTCACGCGCGAGGGCTACATCCTGGGCTACGAGGCCCGGCTCAATCCGCAGAAGCTCGGCGCCGGCATGCTCGTGTTCGTCGAGGTGCTGCTGGACCGCACCACGCCCAACGTGTTCGACCAGTTCAAGGCCGCCGTGCAGGTCCATCCGGCCATCATGGAATGCCACATGGTGGCGGGCGGATTCGACTACCTGCTCAAGACCCGGCAGGCCGACATGAACGCCTACCGCCAGTTCGCCGGAGAGGTGCTGTGGCAGTTGCCGGGCGTGCGCGAGACGCGCACCTATGCGGTGATGGAAGAGGTCAAGCATTCGTTCCATCTCGCGCTGGACGAACGCCCCGTGCGCGCCTGACCGCGCTGCCGGGGAAGGCAGGCGCCGCAAAGTCCGCAATAATCGGCCTCGCGCCGTCCGGTTCCGGCCGTCCCGCCACCCACCCAGGAGCTTCGCCGATGTCCGCCTGCCGTTCTGTCCTGTTCGCCGCCGCCGCGCTGTCCGCCGGACTGTGGAGCGCCGCGGCCTCCGCCGCGTGCTACGTGGTCTATTCCGCGAGCCAGCAGGTGATCTACCGGTCGCAGACGCCGCCGGTGGACCTGGCGCAGCAGATCCACCAGACCCTGCCGCGCGTCGCGCCGGGTTCGACCCTGGTCTTCTCGCTGGACAGCGGCGATTGCCAGATCGAATTCAACCGCCTTCCGTCCAGTGCCTCGGTGCCCGGCTCCCGCGTGGGCCTGCCGCCTTCCGATCCCGTGCCGCGGCTGGTGCGCCCCGCACGCAGTTGACTGCCGGGCGCCTACGCCCCCATCCTTTCCGATCGCGGTCCACGAAGGAGCGCGCCATGATTTCCAGGCCCCCATCTTTCGCCTGCCTGCTGTGCGCAGCGGTCTTCCTGGGCGTCGCGCAGGCGGCTCCCGCGCCAGATGGCGTGCAGGCAGGTACCGCGTGCAGGGAGGCCCTCGGCCAGGCTTTCCCGGCGCAGGACCCGGTCGCAGCGCTTCCCGAAGCATGCCGTCGCGTCGGCCCGGTGGCGCTGGGCATGCACCAGCAGGATGTGGTGGACGCGCTCGGCAAGCCGGATGCCACCCGGCACGGTGGGGCCCGGCCGGACACGGTCTTCGTGTACCTGTACCCGCGCGGACTGAACGAGCGGCTGGCCCGCCATCCACGGCCCGCCGGCTCGCTGGCCCATGGAGCGCTGGCCATGCGTTTCCGCGGCGACCGCGTGGTCAACGTCATCGCTTTCGGCCCGCACGGCGAGCTGCCCGGCTTCGGCCTCAAGGGACTGGCATTGGGGACGGACGTGGGCGCGGTACTCCAGGCGATCGGCGGGCAGCCCCTGTGGAATGCCAGCCGCGACTATGTCCAGTTCGCCACGATGCCTCTGGGCCTGGAGGTGGATCCGGACACGTCGGCGGTCGTCGGACTCGACATCGCGGCCACGAAGCAGGACCTGGACCATTTTTCGCTGCCACCATTGCGCCTGGACAAGGACGGACGCAGCGGCCTCGTCCGCGGTATCCACTGAGCGCCGCGCTGCGCCGTCCGCCCGATGGCCGCGAGTGCGGGCCGGCACAGGGCGAGGCGCGGCCGGCCTGAGACAATCGGGGGATGAGCGACCCCACAGAACATCCCGAGATCCTCCAGGACCCATCTTCTTCCGCGCCCGCGCAAGGGCGCACCGACCTCCCGCCGGGCTGGCTGGAGGTCACGTCCATGGACATGGACGCCCAGGGCGTTGCCCGTAGGCCCGACGGCAAGGTCGTCTTCATCGACGGCGCGCTGCCCTTCGAATGGGTGAGCGCCAACACGCACCGCAAGAAGAACAACTGGGAGCAGGCGAGCCTCACCGCCATCCACCGCGAATCCCCACAGCGCGTGCGCCCGGGATGCCCCCATTTCGGTCTGCATGCCGGCGCCTGCGGCGGCTGCAAGATGCAGCACCTGCACGTCGGCGCCCAGGTGGCCGTCAAGCAGCGCGTGCTGGAGGACAACCTCTGGCACCTGGGCAAGGTGAAGGCCGAGACCGTGCTGCGGCCCATCGAGGGGCCCGCCTGGGGCTACCGCTACCGCGCGCGCCTGGCCGTGCGGCATGTCGAGAAAAAAGGCAAGGTGCTGGTGGGCTTCCACGAGCGCAAGAGCCGCTACATCGCCGACATGGAAGTCTGCCCCGTGCTGCCGCCCCACGTGAGCGCCATGCTGCTGCCCCTGCGCGCGCTCATCGCCTCGATGGATGCGCGGGACACCTGCCCGCAGATCGAGCTGGCCTGCGGCGACGAGGTCACCGCGCTGGTTCTGCGCCATCTGGAGCCGCTGTCCGAGGCCGACATGGGCCGGCTGCGCGCCTTCGCCACCGCGCACGGCGTGCAATGGTGGCTGCAGCCCAAGGGCCCGGACACGGTACACCTGCTGCATGAGGGCGGTCCGCAGCTGGGCTACGCGCTGCCGGACTTCGGCATCACCATGCCCTTCAAGCCCACCGACTTCACGCAGGTCAACCCGCACATCAACCGAGTGCTGGTCACGCGTGCGCTGCGCCTGCTCCATGCCGGCCGTGCCGACCGGGTGATCGACTGGTTCTGCGGCCTGGGCAACTTCACGCTGCCCCTCGCCACCCAGGCACGGGAGGTTCTGGGCATCGAGGGTAGCGAGGCCCTGGTGGCCCGCTCGCGCGAGAACTACCGCAAGAACCGGGAAGACCGGCCGCAGGCGCTGGCCCCAACCACCTTCGTGGCACGCAACCTGTTCGAGATGACGCCGGAGATGCTCGTCGCCGACGGCGTCGCCGACAAATGGCTGGTGGATCCGCCGCGCGAGGGCGCCTTCGCGCTCGCCAAGGCCCTGGCCGACATCCACCAGGCGCGCATCGGTGCGGAAGATGCGCCGGCGCTGCCTGTCTCGGCCGAGGGCTGGACGCCACCGCAGCGCATCGTCTATGTGAGCTGCAATCCGGCCACGCTGGCGCGCGACGCCGGCCTGCTGGTGCACCAGGCGGGCTACCGCTGCGTGGCGGCTGGCGTGGTGAACATGTTCCCCCACACCGCCCACGTCGAAAGCATGGCGGTGTTCGAGCGCGCCTGAGACCGGGAAGGCGTTCCGGGAGCCGGGCCGCCGCTGCTCGAGCGGCCCGGGGGGCTTTCGCTTTCGGGCTTGCGGGCTGGCGAGGCAGGCCTGCAGGGCGAAGCCGGCTTCAGCTCCGGCTGCGACCCGACCCGCCTTCGCGGGTTTCCTCGGTGCGGCCTTCCTCTGCGCGGCGGGCCGGGGTGGCGGGAGGCTTCTCCAGGTTGCCCAGCACCGAGGGCGCGCCCTCCAGCTTGTTCTCGCGCATGTACTGGTCCATTTCCTTCCAGCCGGCGAACACCTGGGCCTTCGAGGCCTTGGGGTTGAGGGTGAAGCAGTCCTCCAGGCCCCGCAGGGCGTGGCGGCAGGCGCCACCGATGGCCTTGGCCTCGGCTTCCTTCTGCACCGTACGTGGATCCGGGCCCAGGCCGGGAATGTCGCAGCCCGACAGCAGCAGCGGAGCCGCCGCGCACGCTGCGAGCCACGAAAACCGGCGGCCTGGCGAGCGGGCGGGGAGCAGGGCTGTGCGGCGGTTTGGCATCTTCCATCCATTATCGGCCGCTGCGCCGGATCATTGAGGCCTGCGTGCGCCCACCCTGAGGAAAAGCAAAAGGCCTCCGAAGGAGGCCTTTCGTGCCGGATCGGGGCAACCTGCCCCGGCGTGCTTCAGTCGCGCTCGCCGCCCATGATGCCCAGCAGGGCCAGCAGGCTCTGGAACACGTTGAAGAGGTCCAGGTACAGCGCCAGCGTGGCGCTGATGTAGTTGGTCTCGCCGCCGTCGATGATCTGCTTCAGGTCATACAGCATGTACGCACTAAAGATGCCGATGGCGGCCACCGAGATGGCCATCATGCCGGCCGAGGAGCCCACGAACACGTTGATGACCGAGCCCACCAGCAGGACCATGGCGCCCACGAAGAGCCACTTGCCCATGCCCGAGAGGTCGCGCTTGATCACCGTGGCCAGGCTGGCCATGACCAGGAACACGCCCGCCGTGCCGGCGAAGGCCGTCATGACGAGGTCGGTGCCGTTCTTGAAGCCCAGCACCATGCCGATCAGGCGCGAGAGCATGAGGCCCATGAAGAATGTGAAGCCCAGCAGCACCGGCACGCCGGCCGCCGAGTTCTTGGTCTTCTCGATGGCGAACATGAAGCCGAAGGCGCCGCCCAGGAAGACGATCAGGCCCACGCCGCCGCGCAGCGACTGGGTGATGCCGGTGGCCACGCCCAGCCAGGCGCCCAGCACCGTGGGCACCATGCTCAGTGCGAGCAGCCAGTAGGTATTGCGCAGCACGCGCTGCCGCTGCTCCTGCGAGACGCCGTAGCCCGCAGAGCCCAGAACGGTGACTTGATCATTCATCTTCTCTTGCTCCCTTTGCCTGTTGAGGCCTGCGAAGTGCAGACCGGCAAATTCTAGGTGGTGGCTTTCAACCCGCTTTCAAATAACCTTTGCCAATCCCGACCTTTTGGGATGCAGTGTTTTGCCGTGAACAGTCCGGTGGAGCACCTTGCAGGCGATATTCTCCGCAGGCTGTCCGAGCCGGCGGAACGCGGCTGCGGCCTGCCGGCAACTTTCGCCCACACCCATTTCCCCGAAGATCCCATGAAGACCAGATCCGAGCTCGAATTCGCCGATGTCAAGAAAATCGCCGCCGCCGCGGAAGCCGAGGCCCTGCGCAACGGCTGGGCGGTGACCATCGCCATCGTGGACGACGGCGGCCACCTGCTTTCGCTGCAGCGCCTGGACGGCGCCGCGCCCCTGTCTTCTCACATCGCCCCCGGCAAGGCCCGCACGGCCGCCCTGGGCCGCCGCGAAAGCAAGGCGTACGAGGACATCATCAATGGCGGCCGCACCGCCTTCCTGACGGCTCCGTTCATCGACGGCATGCTCGAGGGCGGCGTGCCGATCCTGAAGGATGGCCAGTGCCTGGGCGCCGTCGGCGTGAGCGGCGTGAAATCCAGCGAGGACGCACAGATCGCCCGCGCCGGCATCGCAGCCATCGGCCTCTGATACGGCCGCCGCTGGCGCCTGCACCCCCGGGGTGCCGGCCACAAATGGAAAAACCGGCCCCGAGAGGCCGGTTTTTCTTTGGGAGGCGCAGTGGGAAAAAAAAGCCTGGCTACGCGGGGTGAACCGTTGGCTGGCGAATACGACCCGGCGGACCGGCAGGCGGTCCGGGAGTCGCCCCACGATGAAACCTATTTGGTGAGGATCAGCTTGCCGAGCTTGGTGGCCTGCAGGCGGTAGATGGAGCCGTTGTGGAAGATCGCCACGGTCTTCTGCCCCTTGAGCAATTCGCTGCTGTCCACCGCCGGGGCCGAGGACGACGGGCGGCCATGGGCATCGGACTGCCGGTCGGCGATGCCCGGGGCGCCGAAGAAGGCTGCGGAGGGGGACAGGGCGGTCAGGCTGGCGTGCATGGATTGGATCCTCGGTGCGTTGGCAATGGATTAATGATAACCATTCTCAATTGAGCGTCAAGGCTGTGCCCGGCTTTATTGCAAATATTTGTTGCCTCACTGCGGATCGGTGACGAAGCCGATCTTGCGCACGCCTGCGCGCTGCGCGGCTGCCATGGCCTGGGCCACGCGCTCGTAGCGCACGCTCTTGTCGCCGCGGATGTGCAGGTCGGGTTGCGGGTCCTTGGCGGCCTCGGCCTTCAGGCGCGGCTCCAGTTCCTCGTCGCCGATGTCCGTCTCGTTCCAGTGGTAGTTGCCGTCGGCCGTGACGCTCAGGCGGATGGTCTCGGGTTTGACGTTCTCGCGTTCTGCCGAGGCGCGCGGCAGGTCCACCGGCACGGCATGCTTCATGACCGGCACGGTGATGATGAAGATGATGAGCAGCACCAGCATGACATCCACCAGGGGCGTCATGTTGATCTCGTTCATCACCTCGTCGGCGTCGTCCTGGGTTCCGAATGCCATGGCGCGTCAGCCTTTCTTGATGGGCAGGACCTTGCCCTGGTCGGACGGGGCGCTGACGCGGGCGCCGGTCACGAAATAGGCATGCAGGTCGTGCGCGAAGCTGTTGAGGCCGTTCAGGATGGACTTGTTGCCCCGCACCAGCGCGTTGTAGCCCAGCACTGCGGGAATGGCGACCGCCAGGCCGAGGGCGGTCATGATGAGCGCCTCGCCGATCGGGCCGGCCACCTTGTCGATGGTGGACTGGCCCGAGGTGCCGATCGCCACCAGAGCGTGGTAGATGCCCCAGACGGTGCCGAAGAGGCCGATGAAGGGCGCGGTGGAGCCGACCGACGCCAGAATGGCCAGGCCTGCCTGCAGGCGGGCGGTGAATTCGTCGATGCAGTTGCGCAGGCTGCGCGTGATCCAGTCGCTCACGTCGAGGCTGTCGTGCAGGTGTGCCTTGGTGTTGCGGTGGTGGGCGGTGGCCTCGCGGCCTTCGAGCGCGAGGTGCCGGAACGGGTTCGACGGATCGTTGCCGAGCTTCTCCATGCCGGAGGCGAAATCCTCGCTGTGCCAGAAGTCGCGCGCCGCGCGGGCGTGCTTCTTGAACTTGATGATGTCCAGCGCCTTGATGAGGATGACGATCCACGAGGCGAGCGACATGCCGAGCAGCAGCACGGCGACGGCCCGGGTGACGAAATCACCCTGGACCCAGACGTTGGCAATGCCGAAATGCGATTCCATGAGAACTCCTGAAGCTGAAAGAGATATTCGAGACGTTTAATCGAGGACGAAGTTGAACGGAACCAGGTTCCACATGGTTTCGGGGACACCGTTGCGCTTGCCGGGCACGAACCTGTAGCGCATCACCGTTTCCATCGCCAGCCGGTCCAGCCGGTCGTAACCGCTGGACTTGTTGAGTTCCACTTTCTGCGGAAGGCCGTCCGTACCGATCAGCACGCGTACCACGACCTTCCCCTGCTCGCCCAGCCGGCGGCTGATCGCCGGATAGGGGGGCTTGGGGTTGTTCAGGTAGGCCGCATCGCTGGACGGCAGCTCGATCTTGGGGGGGGCGGGCGGTGCCGGTGGCGCCGGCGGAGGTGCGGGCGGCGCCTGGGGGGCGGCGATTGCCGGCGCGGGCGGCTGCGGCTCGGTGATGCCGACCGGCGCGTTCGGCGCAGGCGCGGGATCCGGAATGGCAACGGGCATCGGCGCTGGACGGGGCGCCGGCGTGCGCGGCGCGGGCTTGGGCGGCGGCGGTGCCGGCTTCGGGGGCGGCGGCACGGGCGGAGGCGGAGGCGCGGGCGGCGTGATGAATTCGCTCAGCACTTCCGCGGGAACGATGATCTCGGCAGCCTTGCGCACCAGGCCGGATTGCAGGGCCCAGAGACCCGCGACGTGCAGCAATACGACCGAACCTGCGATCACCGCATTGCGGCTCACGCCCCCGGGGGAGCCATAGCGATCAAACTGGGACATAGGAAAGGTTATCTGCCTGCGCAGTGGAGGGAGGGCCGGTGCGGGCGCACCGTGCAGGGCAGTGGCAAAGAGGAGTTGCTTACTTGCGGAAGATCCACCACATGGATCCCACGACGAGGATCAGGCTGCCAGCGAGGATGAAGAGGAGTTCCATGCCTTGCTTTCCAGGATGGGTTGGGCAAGCTGGATGGTATGCGGCGCGATGTCTTCCTTGTGCAGGGCGGCCACCGAATGCCTGGTGCCGCACCGGGCGACGACGTCGCGTGCGCAGGACTCGCAACGGCCGCACTGGGTGGCCACGCCGAGTTCGAACTGGATCTCGTCGAAGCTCAACCCCGCATGCGCGTGGCGTGCGATTTCCCGGTCAGAAACCCGGCGGCATACACAAACGATCATGGGGCTGCAGTTTTGGCGGTGTGGACGATGAAGCATTATAAATGCGAATTCATCGCATTTGCAATCATTGGAGTCCGGCCCCGTGAGAATGTTCCCCTCCCGGGGGACCGCATGCAGGCCCTGCGGTGTGGGCAGGCAAAAAAAAGCCCGGCGGGCGCCGGGCTTTGAATTGGATCCAGGAACGTGGCGTTCGGAAGGATCCAAGGAGACAACGGGTGGGCCAGCGGCTCAGCGCTTGCGCATGGCAGCCGAGGTGGCTGCTACGGCGGCGTTGGTGGCCGTAGCGGCATTGGCGGTGGCCGTGTTGGTCACTGCATTGAAGTTGGCTTCAGCCGCGTCGCTGGCCTGCTTGACGGCCTTCTGGACGGTTTCGAAAGCATTGTTGGCGGCAGACACGGCGCTCTTGAACACGGCCACGCCGGTTTCGGTGCCGGCGGGGGCATTGCGGGCGGCGGTGTCCACCATGTTGCTGAAGTTGCGCTGGATCTCGGCGGCCTGGGCTTCGAAGGCGCGGCCGAACTCGGCGGTGGTGCCGGAAGCGATTTCGTACAGGTGGCGGTTGTAGGCGGCGGTCTTCTCGGCCAGGGGCTGGAAGAAGGCAGCTTGCAGCGAGAGGAGTTCCTGGGGGTCCTTGACCGACAGCAGGGCCTGGGTGTGGGTGGCGGCTTCGCTCAGGGTGGCGCGCGAGGCGGTCACGTTCAGCTCGACCAGCTTCTCGACGCCTTCGAAGGCCTTGTTCGTGAGGCCGAACAGTGTTTCCAGGTGGGCCTTCTGGGAAGCGATCAGTTGCTCGGGGGTCAGCGACATGGGTATCTCCTCTGAAAATAGTCCGGATCGGACACTAAGCCAAACGGATGGAACCGCGCTGCGCCGTAGTCATGTTGCGGTGCAGCATGAAACGAATTCTAGAGGGTTTGCCTGGCGGCGCAAGCCTTTTTGCTGCACCGCAGCATGTTTAGAGTCGTCCCTCCAAAAACCTCGTCGGGCCCGTTCCGCCTTGTCTGAAAGGGGCGGCTGGCAGAATGGATCGCCATGACCACTGCCACGCCCCGCGCCGCCCCGCCGGCTCCGCGGCGCTCGCCCGAGGCGCGCGACCGTTATCCCGTGTTCCGCAGCATCACCACCCGTTGGGCGGACAACGACATCTACGGCCACGTCAACAACGTCGTCTATTACAGCTGGTTCGACACCGCCGTGAACGCCTACCTGATAGAGCAGGGCGCGCTCGACATCCATGGCGGGGACACCATCGGGCTGGTGGTGGAAACGCAGTGCAATTACTTCGCGCCGCTGGCTTTCCCGCAGACCATCGAGGCGGGTATCCGTGTCGCGCACCTGGGATCGAGCAGCGTGCGCTATGAGGTGGGATTGTTCGCCCAGGGAGAGGCGCTCACGGCCGCCGCGGGCCACTTCGTGCATGTGTACGTGGGCCGGGAGGACCGCCGGCCGCGGACGCTGCCGGAGCCGCTGCGCCGGGCGCTGGAGCCGCTCAGCCAGGCCGCTGCCGCGACCCGCTGAGGCGAGCCGCGCCGGCGGCCGCCCCGCACCCGGCATCGGCATCGCCGACGCCGGGTGCCGTGCGTCAGGGCTTGAACGTGTCGCCCAGCACCACGCCTTCGCGCCGCGGATCGGCGCCGCCCTGGAGCACGCTGGCCCCGTTGCGGTTCACCCGCAGGATCGTGGCCGTGCCGCTCGACTGGGCAGAGGTCGAGACCGTGTGGCCCAGCGCGCGCAGGCCGGTGACCAGGGGATCATCGTTGCCGTTGTTCGCCGTGTTGACGTTGGGGTGCTCGCCGCCCACCGAGGTGGTGGCACTGTTGCTGGCGCCGAAGTCCACAAGCGACGTGGCCTGCTGAGCATCCAGGCCCCAGTCGAGCGCGCCGACCACGGTCTTCACCACGTACTGGATGATGGTGCCGCCGCCGGGCGAGCCCGTGCCCATCACGAAATCGCCGATGCTGCCGTCGGCGGCCTTGCGGAACACCAGGGTCGGCGCCATGGAGCTGCGCGGGCGCTTGCCCGGCTCGACGCGGTTGGCGACCGGCGCGCCGGATGCATCCGTGGGCGTGGAGGCGAAGTCCGTGAGCTGGTTGTTGAGCAGGAAACCCTGGGTCATGTGGAAGGAGCCCATGCTGGCTTCGACCGTGGTGGTCATGACCACGGCGTTGCCGTCCTTGTCCACGATGGTGAAGTGCGTGGTGCCGCGCTCCTCGAGCGGAACGACACCGGCCGCGCCGGTGCCGAAGTCGCCCGCCGTGGCAGTGCCCATGCTGCGGGTGGTGCTGATCAGGCCGGCGCGCGTGCGCAGGTACGACTTGTCGAGCATGCGTGCGGGGGAGCCTCCGGGCAGGGGCACGAAGTCGGTGTCGGCCACGTACTTGTCGCGGTCGGCATAGGCCAGGCGCTCCGCCTCGCTGACCAGGTGCACGCCCATCACGGTGGGCTTGCCGCCTTCGAGGTCGATGGCCGTGGGCTTGTACTGCGAGAGATCGAAGTTCTCCAGGATGCCGAGTGCGGAGGCCACCGCGATGCCGCCGGAGGAGGGCGGCGACATGCCGCACACCCAGTAGTCGCGGTAGGTGGTGCACACCGGGTCGCGGCGCTTGGCGCGGTAGTTCGCCAGGTCGCTCAGCTGCGTCAGGCCCGGCGTGATGGCGACGGCCGGCGAGCCGCCGCTGGTGGCCTGGATCTTGGCGACGATGCCCTGTGCAATCGGGCCCGTGTAGAAGGCATCGGCGCCATTGCTGGCGATGGCGGAGAGCGTGTCGGCGTAGGCGGTGTTCTTTAGCACCGTGCCGAGCGCCTTGGGCGTTCCGTCGGCATTGAAGAAGTAGGCCACGGCTTCCGCGTCGCGTGCCAGGCCGGAGACGGAGCCGGAAATGGCGGCGGCCATGCGGCCGCCGATGGGGAAGCCGCCACGCGCCAGTTGCTCGGCCGGCTGGAACAGGTCGCCCCAGGAGAGCCGCCCGTGGTCGCGGTAGGCCAGTTCGAGCATGCGGACGGCGCCCGGCGTGCCGATGGAGCGCCCGCTGGCGCGCGCACCGCCCGGCTGCGGCGCGGTGCGGTCGGCGTCGCTGACCCAGCGCAGGTAGTCGGCGGTCGCGGCCGCCGGGGCGGTCTCCCGGCCGTCGTAGGCCTGGACCTTTTTCTGGGCCGCGTCGTAGTACAGCATGAAGGCGCCGCCTCCGAGGCCGGAGGACTGCGGCTCCACCAGCCCGAGCACCATCTGCACGGCGACGGCGGCATCCACGGCCGAACCGCCTTTCTTCAGCACCTCGCATCCCGCACGCGATGCGTACGGGTTGGCCGTGGTCACCATGTACTGCTTCGCATAGACCGCAGTCTTGCCGACACGGTAGCCGGATGCCGGCTCGGGTGCGGCCGGATCGCCCGGCAGGCCCGAGCCGACCGTGACCAGGCCGTTGTCGCTCGTCACGGCGCAGGCGTTGTCCTGGCTGGGCACGAGGACCGTTCCACCGTTGCCGCTGCTGCTGCCGCCGCAGCCCGAGAGGGCCAGCAGGGTGGCGGCCAGCGCCGCGGGAAGGCCCCAGGCAGGGGGCGGGGATGAAGAGGGGCGAGGCTTGCCGAGGCTGTGCATCCGGAATCGCTTTCTTGTTGGTGGAGGATGTGAATAAGTGCGCGGTGGCCGGGAGTCTCCCCCTCCCGGAGCGCCTCGCAAGCATAGGCGGTTCGCGGGGCGCCTGGGGGCTCGATGGGCTCCGGCCCGCATCGCGGAACTGCGCAGCCCGCACCGGCGGGCAGGGCGCGGCCTCGCTGCGGTGCCGCCGGGATGCGTGCACGCGATGGCGCGCTTGGTGACACAATGCACGACGCGCCTGCAGCTTTTCCTTCCGCGCCCCGGCCCCGCTGCCGGTCCGCGCGCCGATGCCTCTTCCATGATCATCACCAGCCTGCTCGATACCGACCTGTACAAGTTCACCATGATGCAGGTGGTGCTGCACCAGTTTCCCGGAGCACAGGTGGAATACCGCTTCCGGTGCCGCAACCCCGGCGTGCAGCTCGCGCCCCACGCGGCCGAGATCCGCGACGAGATCCGCTCGCTCTGCAGCCTGCAGTTCCAGGATGCGGAGTTGATGTACCTGCGCTCGCTGCGTTTCGTGAAGAGCGATTTCGTGGACTTTCTGGGGCTGTTCCGCCTCAACGAGAAATACATCACCGTCACGCCGCTGGCCTCGGGGGAGATCGACATCCGCATCGCCGGGCCGTGGCTGCATACCATCCTGTTGGAGATCCCGGTGCTGGCGATCGTGAACGAGGTGTACTTCCGCAATACGCAGAAGGTGCCGGATTTCCCCGAGGGCCGCCGCCGGCTGGACACGAAGATCACGCAGTTGCAGGCGGACGGGCTGGGGGAACTGAAGATCGCCGACTACGGCACCCGGCGGCGCTTCAGCCGAGCGTGGCACGAGGAAGTGCTGCGGGTGCTGCTGGCGCGTCTGGGCACCGGCGACCGCCGCACCGACGGCCGGGCGGGGCCCGGGCAGTTCGCGGGCACGAGCAATGTGCTCTATGCGATGAAGCTCGGGGTCACGCCGCTCGGCACCATGGCGCACGAGTACCTGCAGGCCTGCCAGGCGCTGGGCCCGCGCCTGCGCGACAGCCAGATCTACGGCTTCGAGATGTGGGCGCGCGAGTACCGCGGCGACCTGGGCATCGCGCTGTCCGACGTCTATGGCATGAGCGCCTTCCTGCGCGATTTCGACCTGTATTTCTGCAAGCTGTTCGACGGGGCCCGGCATGACAGCGGTGACCCGTTCGCGTGGGGCGAGCGGCTGCTGGATCACTATCGCCGCAACCGCGTCGATCCGCTCACCAAGACGCTGATCTTCAGCGACGCGCTCACGGTGCCGCGCACGATCGAGCTGTTCCGGCAGTTCCACGGCCGCTGCCAGCTGGCCTTCGGGATCGGCACGAACCTGACCAACGACCTGGGCTGCGAGCCGCTGCAGATCGTCATCAAGATGACGCGCTGCAACGGGCAGCCCGTCGCCAAGCTGTCCGACACGCCCGGCAAGGGCATGTGCGACGACGAGAAATACCTCGCCTACCTGCGCCAGGTGTTCGAGATCCCGGCCCCGGGCTGAGACGGCGCGGCGCGCGCCGCCCGCCTGCCCGCTCCATGCGTTCCAGCCTTGTCCTTTCTTTCACAGGAATTCCCGCTCCATGACCCGACCCCGCATCCTCGTCGCCCGTGCCATCTTCCCGGACGTGGTGGACCGACTCTCCCGGCATTTCGACGTCGAGGCGAATCCCGAGGATGCGATCTGGAGCCCCGAGGAACTGGCCCGGCGCCTGGCCGACAAGGACGGCGCGCTGACGACCGGCAGCCAGCGGATCGACGCGGCGCTCGTGGCGGCCTGCCCGCGCCTGCGCATCGTGGCGAACATGGCGGTGGGCTACAACAATTTCGACGTGGAGGCGCTCACCGCCGCGGGCGTGCAGGCCACCAACACGCCCGATGTGCTGACGGAGACCACGGCCGATTTCGGCTTCGCGCTGCTGATGGCCACGGCCCGGCGCGTGACCGAGAGCGAGATCTACCTGCGCGAAGGCCGTTGGAGCAAGTGGAGCTACGACATGTTCGCGGGCTCGGACGTGCACGGTTCCACGCTGGGCATCCTGGGCATGGGGCGCATCGGGCAGGGCATCGCGCGCCGCGGCGCGCACGGTTTCGGCATGAACGTGATCTACCACAATCGCTCGCGCCTCTCGCCGGAACTCGAGGCCGGCTGCAAGGCCCGGTACGTCTCCAAGGAGGAGCTGCTGCGCGACGCGGACCACCTCGTGCTCGTGCTGCCCTATACGCCGGAATCCCACCACGCCATCGGCGCGGCCGAGCTCGCGCAGATGAAGCCCACGGCCAACCTCGTCAACATCGCGCGCGGCGGCATCGTGGACGATGCTGCGCTGGCGCAGGCGCTGCGCGAGCGGCGCATCGCCGCGGCGGGACTGGACGTGTTCGAGGGTGAGCCGAAGGTGCATCCGGACCTGCTGACGGTGCCCAACGTGGTGCTCACGCCGCACATCGCCAGCGCCACGGTGCCCACGCGGCGCGCGATGGCCAACCTCGCGGCGGACAACCTGATCGCGTTCTTCGATGGGCGCGGTGCACTCACGCCCGTGAACACGCCCCGGCCCCGCTGAGGGGCGCCCCATTGCCCGCCGGTCCGAGGGGCTGGCAGTTGACAACGAAACGTCTGGATTGGCATGTCGATTGAATGGCTGGTGGTGTTCGCGTTGCTCGCGCTCATCACCGTGCTCCTGGGAGTGCTGCTGCTGCGCAGCCCCCGACCCGAGCTTCCCCCCGAATGGGCCATGCGCCTGCAGCGCCTGGAGCAGGTGGCCCAGGCCACCCAACTGGCCGTGGCGAAGAACGACGGCGCGCTGGAAGGCATGGCCCAGCAGCTGCGCGGCTTCACGCAGGCCACGCACTCGCACCTGGAGGGCCAGCGGGAAGTGCTGGACGAGCGGCTCGCGCAGGCGGTGCACGATGCCCGCTCGGGCCGCGCGGAACTGCGCGAAGGCTTCGACGCCTTCGAGGCCCGGCTGGGGCAGCGGATGGCCCAGGCGCAGGCCGATGCTGCCGTGGCCCGCCGCGAACTGGCGGAAGCCCTGGGCGCCTTCCGCGCCGAGCTGACGCAAACCTCGGAGTCGCTGCGCACCGCGCTGCACGAGCGCCTTGCGGCCATCCAGTCGGACAACGCGGCCCGCCTGGAGGAGATGCGCCGTACCGTGGACGAGAAGCTGCACGCCACGCTGGAGCAGCGGCTGGGCGAGTCGTTCAGGATGGTGAGCGACCGGCTCGAGCAGGTGCACCGCGGCCTGGGCGAGATGCAGATGCTGGCCGCCAGCGTGGGCGATCTCAAGCGGGTGATGACCAACGTGAAGACGCGCGGCACCTGGGGCGAGCTGCAACTGGGTGCCATCATCGAG
The DNA here is from genome assembly GCF_900104515.1 of Paracidovorax cattleyae. GTDB lineage: Bacteria > Pseudomonadota > Gammaproteobacteria > Burkholderiales > Burkholderiaceae_C > Paracidovorax > Paracidovorax cattleyae. The sequence continues at coordinate 46,282 of NZ_FNJL01000022.1, read as the reverse complement.
AACGTGCTGGCGCCGGAGCAGTACGCGCGCAACGTGAAGGCGGTGCCGGGCAGCGATGAAATGGTGGAGTTCGCCATCCGCCTGCCAGGTCGGGGCCAGGAGGAGCCGGTCTGGCTGCCCATCGATGCGAAGTTCCCGGTGGAGTCCTACCAGCGCCTGCTGGACGCGCACGACGCGGCGGACAAGGCGGCCGTCCTCGCGGCGGGCAACGCGCTGGAGGCCGCGGTCCGCTTCGAGGCGCGCAAGATCGCGGCCAAGTATGTGTCGCCGCCGCACACCACGGATTTCGCGGTGCTGTACCTGCCCACCGAAGGGCTGTTCGCCGAGGTGGTCCGCCGTCCGGGCCTCGTGGAGGCGCTGCAGGGCGAATGCCGCGTGATGGTGGCCGGGCCCGCGAACCTCGCGGCGATGCTCAGCAGCCTGCAGATGGGTTTCAAGACGCTGGCGATCGAGAAGCGCTCTTCCGAGGTGTGGGGACTGCTGGGCGCGGTGAAGACGGAGTTCGCCAAGTTCGGCGACGTGGTGGAGGCCACGCGCAAGTCGATCGACGCTGCCGCCAAGCGCTTCGACGAGGTGGGCGTGCGCACGCGCGCCATCCAGCGGCGGCTGCGGGACGTGCAGGAACTGCCCGCTGGCGAAGCCGGCGCGGCGCCGGCCGTGGAAGCGCCCGCCGGCCATGGCCCGGAGGCGCCGATCTGAGATGGATACCGCGCTCGCACGGCTGATCGCCGGCCAGATATGCATCCATGCCAGCATGACCGGCATGCGCCTTGCGGCCCCGCTGCTGGCACTGCGCGAGGGCTACAGCGCCGCGGCCGTGGGTGCCCTGCTGGCGCTGTTCGCGCTGACCCAGGTGTTCCTGTCGCTGCCTGCGGGCCGGTATGCCGACCGCCACGGCCTGAAGCGGCCGGTCGGCTGGGCGGTGGGCGTGGCCAGCGCGGGCGCGGCCGGCGCGCTCGTCTGGCCGTCCTTTCCCATGCTCTGCCTGGCTGCGCTGCTGACCGGCGGTGCCTCGGGAGCGGCCATGATCGCGCTGCAGCGCCACGTCGGCCGCGCCGCGCACGGCTCCGAGCAATTGCGGCGGGTGTTCAGCTGGCTGGCCATCGGCCCTGCCGTTTCGAACTTCGTGGGGCCGTTCTTCACCGGCCTGCTGATCGACCATACCGGGCCCGTGCCCGGCAGCACGGAGGGCTATCGCGCGGCCTTCGCGCTCACGGCGCTGCTGCCGGTGGCGACATGGTTCTGGGTGCGTGCGACGGTGGAGCTGCCGCCCATCGCCGGCGCGGAAGGCGGCCCGCGCCGCCGTGCGTGGGACCTGCTGGGCGACGCGGCCTTCCGCCGCCTGCTGCTCGTGAACTGGCTGCTGTCGTCCTGCTGGGACGTGCATACCTTCGTGGTGCCGCTGCTGGGGCACGAGCGGGGGCTGTCCGCGTCGGTCATCGGCTCCATCCTGGGCGCGTTCGCCATCGCCGCCGCGGCCATCCGCGTGCTCATGCCGCTCGTGGCCGCGCGCCTGAAGGAGGCCATCGTGGTGATGTGGGCCATGGTGACGACAGCCTGCCTCTTCGCCATCTACCCGCTGCTGCCGACCGCCTGGGCGCTCGGCCTGTGCTCGGTGCTGCTGGGCTTCGCGCTCGGCTCGGTGCAGCCGATGATCATGAGCATGCTGCACCAGATCACGCCGCACCATCGCCATGGGGAGGCCCTGGGCCTGCGCCTGATGGCGATCAATGCGTCCAGCGTGGCGATGCCCGTGCTGTTCGGTTCGGCCGGCGCGCTGATCGGGGTGGCGGGGCTGTTCTGGGTGGTGGGCGGGGTCGTGGGAATAGGGGCACGGGCTGCCGCCAGGCTGGGGCAGTAGGGCAGGGTCGTACACGCAACGCAGCGCGATGGACGGGGGTGCCCGCGCGAGCCCGTCAGCGGTGGCTGGACGAGGTAGCGCGGGCGGAAAGCACCGGCTGGCCGTCGTCGCCCCTGGCCAGGCCGAGCAGCAGATAAACCAATTCCCTGGAGTTGTTGGCTCTCAAGGCCACGTTCACCACGGTCCGGCCAGCGACTCCGTCCGCCAGATCGGCAAGGTGGTCGACCACCTGCTGGGTATGCCGCCCGGTGACATGGGTCATGTCGTCGGGGTCGTCTTCCGAGGTGGCGGCGACATGGTTCAGCGCCCCCAGAAGCAGATTCCTGTCGATCTGCGGGGCGAACATCCGTCTGACTGCCGCGACGGCTTCCTGCAACAGGGGGGACGCCAGGTGGGCGATTGCGCGCCCGGCCAGCAGGGTGAAGCCCGTCTGCGCCATATGGACGCCCTGCGCCGCCGCGGTTCCGTCCCCGCGCTGCACATTGGTCACGGCTTGGTGGGCCCCCGTCGCCATTAATCCTACGGCAGTGGTGGTGTAGGTGTGATGGAGCAGCGTGCGGGCCGAGGGCATGCGGAACCCGGCGGCTCCGCGCTGCGCAAGACCCTCGGGAGCGTTGTGCCGAGCGCTCGGCCGTGCACGGGGAGGAGAGTTGCCGGAGTCGTCATCCCGCGGCGAGTCGGCGCGGGATGTACTGGCAGCGTGGCTGGAAATGCGGCGCATGAACGGCTTCCTGAATGGGGATGGACGGCCTCCATTCTTCGCGGCGTCACGCGGCTCCGGAACGCGCCGTGCGAAGCGATCGCGCGCCTTGCGAACACCGGCTGCGCGCGAGTTGCCGCGCAGACGCCTTTCAGTGACCCTCTCGGCCTGCCATCATAGCTGGTAGAACTCTTTGATGAACCCCCAGGCCTCTTCCGGATCGTCCGTGTAGTGGAAGAGGTTCAGATCGGCCGCCGAGATCGTGCCTTGCTCCACCAGGGCGTCGAAGTTCACCACGCTCTTCCAGAACTCGGTGCCGAAGAGCACGATGGGCACGGGCTTGGCCTTGCCGGTCTGCACCAGCGTGAGCACCTCGAACAGCTCGTCGAGCGTGCCGAAGCCGCCGGGGAAGGCCACCAGCGCCTTCGCGCGCATCATGAAATGCATCTTGCGCAGCGCGAAGTAATGGAACTTGAAGGACAGCGACGGCGAGATGTAGCGGTTGCCGCTCTGCTCGTGCGGCAGGGCGATGTTCAGGCCGACGTTGAGCGCACCGGCTTCGTGCGCGCCGCGGTTGGCGGCCTCCATGATGCCCGGGCCGCCGCCGGTGCAGATGTAGATCCGGTCGGAGGGCGGAAGCTGCTGGCTGTAATTCGCCACGACGCCGGCGAAGCGGCGCGCGAGGTCGTAGTAGCGGGCGTTGCGCACGGCCAGCTGCGCGCGCGCGATGCGGGAAGCGTCCCCGCTGGCCTCGGCATCGGCCAATTGCTGTGCGGCGCCTTCGGGCGCCAGGAAGCGCGCGCTGCCGTACACCACCACGGTGTTCTCGATGCCCTGGGCGGTCTGGCCCAGGTCGGGTTTGAGCATCTCGAGCTGGAAGCGGATGCCGCGGGTCTCGCGGCGCAGCATGAATTCCGGGTCTGCGAAGGCGAGCCGGTAGGCGTCCGCATGCAGCGGGTTGCCGTTCACGGCATGGTTGTGCAGCTCGGCCCAGGCGTTGGCCAGCCGGCTTTCGTTGAGTTCGGTATTGGATTCCATGGAAGCGATGGTGCGAAAGGGAGGATGGCATGGCCGTGGCCATGCCGGGGACAGTGGCAAGTGTGCGACAAATCAGCGGGCCAGCCACCACAGCGCCGAGCGCATGCCGGCCCAGGTGAGGGCCAGCGAACCGCCCAGGTGCAGCGCGATGGTGCCGAACGCCAGCCCGAAGCGCTGCTGCATGAGCATGGAGACCACTTCGCCGGAAAAGCTCGAGAAGGTGGTGAGCGTTCCCAGGAAGCCGGTGACCACCAGCAGGCGCCACGCGGGATCGATGTCGGGACGGCTGGTGAACACCGCCAGCGCGATGCCGATGCAGTAGCCCCCGATGAGGTTCACGGCCAGCGTGCCCCAGGGAATGAGCCCGCCCGGGTTGAGCCAGAGCGCGAATCCCCAGCGCATCAGGGCGCCGACGCAGGCGGCCAGGCAGATGACGGCGATGTTGAGCAGCATGCCCCCGAGTATGTCAGGACGCGCGGACGCGCCCCGGGTTCACCCTCCGTCCTTGCCCATCACCAGGTCCGGCAGCACGGTGACGATCTGCGGGAAGAGGGTGATGAGCGCGATGCACACCACCAGGCATGCGAAGAACGGGATGGCCGCGCGGGCTATGGTGTTGCTGTCCTTGCCCGTCATGTTCTGCAGCACGAAGAGGTTGAATCCCACCGGCGGCGTGACCTCGGCGATCTCCACCAGCAGCACGATGAAGATGCCGAACCACACCAGGTCGAAGCCGGCTTTCTGGATCATCGGCAGCACCACCGCGCTGGTGAGCACGATCATGCTGATGCCGTCGAGCGCGGTGCCCAGCACCAGATACACGATCGTGAGCACCGCGATCAGGGCATAGGGCGGCAGGTGCATGGATTCGACCCATTCGGCCAGTTCACGCGGTATGCCGGTGAAGGCCATGGTCTTGGTGAGGAAGGCCGCGCCCGCGAGGATGAACATGATCATGCAGCTGGTGCGTGTCGCGCCCATCAGGCCTTCGCAGAAATTCTGCCAGGTCAGCGACCGGCTCCAGAGGGCCAGGCCCAGCGATCCCGCCACGCCGAAGGCCGCGCACTCGGTGGCCGTGGCGTAGCCCGCGACCAGCACCCACACGATGAACACGATCAGCACCGTGACGGGGATGAGGTGGCCCGACTGCCGGATCTTCTGGCGCAGCGTGGTGGGCGGGTCGGCGGCCGGTACCCGTTCGGGATGCCGCAGGCTCCACCAGCCGATGTAGCCCGAGAAGAGCAGCATGAGCAGCAGCCCCGGCAGGAAGCCCGCCAGGAAGATGCGGATGATGGAGGCATCGGCGGCCACCGCGTACACCACCATGGTGATGGAGGGCGGGATGAGGATGCCCAGCGTGCCGGCGGTGGCCAGCGAGCCGAGTGCCAGGCGCTCGTCGTAGCCGCGCCGCAGCAGTTCCGGCAGGGCGACCTTGCTGATGGTGGCGCAGGTGGCGGCGGAGGATCCCGACACCGAACCGAAGATGCCGCAGCCCAGGATGGTGGTGTGCATCAGCCGGCCCGGCACCCGGTTGAGCCAGGGCTGCAGCCCTTCGAACATCTCCTCGCTCAGCCGCGTGCGGAACAGGATCTCCCCCATCCAGATGAAAAGGGGCAGCGCGGCCAGTTCCCAGCTCGCGTTGCTCTCCCAGAAGGCAGAGAACAGGTTCTTGCCGGGCTGGGTGCTGGTGAAGAAGGCCTGCCCGACCCATCCGCAGATGGCCAGCGTCATCGCGATCCAGACGCCGCCCGCGAGCAGCACGATCATCAGCAGCAACAGGATGCCGCCCACCATCAGGATGTCCATGGCACTGGTCTTTCTGCCGCGCACGGCGCAGCTTCGATTCTCGGAAACGGTGGCGGGGAGGGGGGAGGAGCGACGGCGGTGTGCCTCAGATGTCGGCGGAGAAATCCCCGCGCGCATGGCGCTCCTCGATCGCGCGCACGAAACTCGGGGTACCGCCGCGCAGCACGATGAGGAATTCGTCCAGGACGGCCACCAGCAGCAGCACCGAGCCGATGGCGAAGCTCAGCTGTGGAATCCACATCGGGAGCGGCAGCAGGCCCTGGGCCACGTCGTTGAATTCCCAGCTCTCGTAGGTGAACAGGCAGGCGGACCAGGCGAGGTAAGCCGTCGCCACCGTGCCGATGGCGAGCGCTGCCAGCTCGAAAGCGCGGCGCGGGCGTGGCGGCAGCTTTTCCAGCAGCAGGGTGACGCGCACGAAATCCCCGTGCTTGAAGGCATGGGCCATGGCGAAGAAGGCGGCGGCCGCGCAGAGCCAGGCGACCACGTCGTTCAGCGCGCCGGTGCGCACGCCCGACTCGCGCAGGATGCTCTGGGCGATCATGAGCGCACAGATCAGAGCGACACAGGCGGCGCCCAGGGCGCCTGCCGCGAGGTACAGCCGGTCGAGGAAGCGACGCACGGCCGCCTCACTTCGCCGCGGCGGCCGGTGCGGACTTGCGGTAGGCCGCGATGATCGCTTCGCCGTCCGGGCCTGCCTTGCGCAGCCAGTCGGCCAGCATCACGTCGCCCACCTGGCGCAGGTCGGCAGTGAGCTTGGCCGGCGGCGGCAGGATCTTCATGCCCTTGTCGGCCAGCGCTTTCTTGTACCACTCGTTCTTGTCCGCACTCAGCTTCCAGCCGCGCGCCTCGGCCTCCGCGGCGGCCTTGAGCAGCGCGTCCTGCGCGGGCTTGTCGAGCGCGTCGAAGGCCTTGCGCGACACGATGACGGCGTTCTTCGGCAGCCAGGCCTGCGTGTCGTAGAAATACTTGATGCTCTCGTAGAGCTTGCTGTCGTAGCCGGTGGAGCCGGAGGTCATCATCGATTCCACCGCGCCGGTGGCCATCGCCTGCGAGAGTTCCGCGGCCTGGATCGTCACCGGCTGCGCGCCGATGAGCTCGGCTATTTTTGCCGTGGCAGGGCTGTATGCGCGCCACTTGATGCCGCGCAGGTCCGCCACGGAGGCGATTTCCTTCTTGGTGTAGATGCCCTGCGGCGGCCAGGCCACCGTGTAGAGCAGGCGCATGCCCTGCGCGCCGAGCAGGCGCTCGAGCACGGGTTTCTGCGCTTCGTACAGGCGCCGGGATTCGGCATACGAGGTGGCGAGGAACGGGATGCCGTCCGCGCCGAACACGGCGTTCTCGTTCTCGAAGTTGGGCAGCAGGATCTCTCCGGCCGGCGCCTGGCCACCCTGGACCGCGCGCTTGATCTCGTTGGCCTTGAAGAGCGATGCGTTCGCGTGCACCGTGATGCGCAGCTTGCCCCCGGTTCCGGCTTCCACGTCCTTGGCGAATTGCATCAGGTTCTCGGTGTGGAAGTTGGTGGCCGGGTACGCGGCGGCGAGGTCCCAGCGGACCTGCGCGGCGGCGGGCACCGCGCAAAGGACGCCGGCCAGGGCGAGGGCAAGGAGGTGAACGGCTCTGCGCTGCATAGGTGCTCCGGAAGGAAAGGTCATCCAGGAAGGGTACGGCCCGGCACCGCGCGAACGCCGATGCAGGCCGCCAGGGGCGCATCGAATGTAAGCGGGGCACCAGGGAAGGGCATCCCGGGTGCGACCCGGATGCCCCCTTATCGCCCTGGTGCTATGCATGTCCCGTGCCAGGCCGCCTGTCGGCCATGATGTCCTGCCAGGCCCGCTCCGCCGCCAGCACCGCGGCGCACTGCACCGCGTGGGCGAAGCGGAAATCCTCCCCATGGATGGTCTCGTCGGGAAACTCCGTGATGAGCGTGACGGGGGCACCGCGCTGCACTTCCGACTGGACGCAGGCAGTGCCGTCGATGAGCTCGAACGGCAGCGTTCCTGCATGGCGCTGGTACAGGGCGATCTGCCGGGCGTTGAATTCCGCCAGCCCGGGCACCTGCAGCAGCTCGGCGACCACGCGTTTCAGCAAGGCCCGGCCGCGCGCTTCCCAGCCGGCGTGGTGGCGCAGGATGAGGAAGAACCCCTTGGGAATGGTCCACAGGTCGAAGCCGCGCGGAACGTAGCCGGTGAGCGGGCGCGTCCATTCGTGTGCCGGATAGCCGTGCAGGTTGAGGTGCAGCCGTGCGCCGGAGAGCGCCAGGCCCCGCTCCAGGGCCTCGCGTTCGTACCAGGGCGCGCTCTCGCGGTACTCCACGTCGTCGCCCAGTGCGGTGTAGCGCGCGGCATGGTGCATGTGGTTCGGGTGGTGGGCACCCAGCTCCCGGTGCAGCGCATAGCCGTCGGGATTCTTCAGCGGCAGCAGCGCGAAGTGGGCGCCCGGCTGTGCCGCCAGCGCCCGGGCCGCCCGCAGCGCGCCGACCACTCCGGATGTCTCGTTGGCGTGCTGGCCCCCGCTCACGAGCACGGGCGCGCGGCTGCCGCGCAGGTAGCGCCCCCAGACGCCCCGCCCCTGGCGCGAGTGTGCGCCGAAGGGTTCGCCACCCAACTGCTCCAGCTCCTGCGCGATGCGGTCGGGCGGGGGGGGCTTGTCCAGGGATTCCAGCGGTTGCCCGGCATCGGTGTCGTTCCATGCGGCGGCATCCTGCGCGGCCGTGTCGAACGGCCGTGCCTCGACCCGCACCCGCGGCGGTGCTCCGGGGGCGCACGCCCGGACGTCGGGCACGAGCTGCCCCGGCTGCAGCAGGCGATCACCCGGCGACCGGCCCGCGTGGCGCTGGAAGAGCTCGAGCATCCCGAAGTACAGGTCCTCGTGCAGCGCCTCGAAGGTGCTGATGCATTCGTTGGGCACGTCCAGCGGGCACTCGTAGCCGGGCAGGTCCACGCGCAGGTCCAGACGCTCGAAGTAGGGCTCCTGCTGCGGCCACGGATGGGATTGCACGGCCTGCACCGCGCGCCAGAACAGGTTCTCGAATTCCGTGGCCTGGGCCGCGTCCAGCAGGTCGCCCGCGCCTTCGGAGCGGCCTGCGCGCAGCCAGCCGGCGGGGCAGAGCTGGGGCACGCCCAGCACATCGGGCCGCAGGTGGTTCGGTGCGAAAACCCGGTGCGTTTGCGTCGCCCCGCCGGCGAAGGCCAGGGTTATCTCGTAATGCAGCCCGCTTTTGCCGGCCTCGAAGGACATTTCGCAGCCTGGAACCAGCGCGGCCAGCGGGTAGGCCTCCAGCAGAAAGCGCTGCGTGCCTGCACCGGGATGGACCGGATAGCGCACCACGGCGGCCACCGGGCGCTCCCCGCCGGGGCCGGCCGGGAGCTCTTCGATGAACCAGTGCGCGAGCGGCTTGTAGGCGCTGCGCAGACGTGCGTGCACGCCGGCTGCCGCGAGCCGCTCCTCGGCCGCGCGCCGTGCCTCGGGGCCTTCGAAAAGCCAGCCTTCCACGAAACGGCCCTGCCAGTCCGGCGCGCTGAATCGCGCGAGCCATTCGTCCAGCGTGCGAGGCTCGGTGGCGTCGAGCAGAAGCGTTCGGGAAGCGGCTGGGGCGGCAGTATGCATGGGGGGCATGGGGGGATGGAAACGGGAGCAGGACCGGGCATGATCCCTGCGGGCACCTACATTATGGAAATCGGAGGCCGTGAATGCACGCGCCGCAAAGCCGGAATCTGGACGAGGAGCACTATGGCAGGAAACAGCTGGCAATTCTGGGTGGACCGCGGAGGCACTTTCACGGACATCGTCGGGCGCGGGCCCGGCGGCGTCCTGGCCACCCACAAGCTGCTGTCGGAAAACCCCGAGCATTACCGCGATGCGGCCGTGGCGGGCATCCGCCACCTGCTGGGGCTGCCGCCCGGCGCGCCGGTCACGCCCGACCGCGTGGAATGCGTGAAGATGGGCACCACGGTGGCCACCAACGCCCTGCTGGAGCGCAAGGGCGAGCCCACGCTGCTGGTGACCACGCGGGGCTTCCGCGATGCGTTGCGCATCGCCTACCAGCACCGGCCGCGCCTGTTCGACCGGCACATCGTGTTGCCCGAGCTGCTCTACAGCCGCGTCATCGAGGCCCAGGAGCGCGTGGGTGCGCATGGCGAGGTCGAACAGCCGCTGGACGAGGCGCACCTGCGCGAGCGCCTTTGGGCGGCGTACGACGCGGGGCTGCGCAGCGTGGCCATCGTGTTCATGCACGGATGGCGCTTCACCGCGCACGAAGCCGTGGCGGCACGGCTCGCGCGCGAGGCGGGCTTCACGCAGGTGAGCACCTCGCATGGCACCAGCCCGTTGATGAAGTTCGTCAGCCGCGGCGACACCACCGTGGTGGACGCCTACCTTTCGCCCATCCTGCGGCGCTACGTGGAGCAGGTCGCGGCCGAGATGCCGGGCGTGCCCCTTTACTTCATGCAATCGTCCGGCGGGCTGGCGGATGCGCGGCGCTTCCAGGGCAAGGACGCGATCCTCTCGGGCCCCGCAGGCGGCATCGTGGGCATGGCCCGAACGGCCGTGGCGGCAGGCTTCGACCGGGTGATCGGGTTCGACATGGGGGGCACCTCCACCGACGTGAGCCATTTCGCGGGAGAGTTCGAGCGCGAGTTCGAGACGCAGGTGGCCGGCGTGCGCATGCGCGCACCCATGATGGGCATCCATACCGTGGCCTCGGGCGGCGGCTCCCTGCTGGACTACGACGGCGCGCGCTTCCGCGTGGGCCCCGAGAGCGCTGGCGCGCATCCGGGCCCGGCATGCTACCGGCGCGGCGGGCCCCTGGCCGTGACCGATGCCAACGTGATGGTGGGCAAGATCCAGCCCGCGCACTTTCCCCAGGTGTTCGGCCCGTCCGGCGATGCCGCGCTCGATGCGGACGTGGTGCGCGAGCGTTTCGGCGGGTGGGCCACCCGCACGGGCCGCCCGCCCGAGGACGTGGCGCACGGGTTCATCCGGATCGCCGTGCAGCAGATGGCCAACGCCATCAAGAAGATCTCGGTCGCGCGCGGCTACGACATCACCGCGTACACGCTGCAGTGTTTCGGCGGGGCGGGCGGGCAGCATGCGTGCCTGGTGGCCGATGCGCTGGGCATGCAGCGCGTCTTCGTGCATCCGCTGGCCGGCGTGCTGTCGGCCTACGGCATGGGCCTGGCGGACCAGAGCGTGATTCGCGAGCAGGCGCTGGAAGTGCCGCTGGACCCTCAGGAGTGGCCGGCGGTGGAAGATGCCCTGGCGTTGCTGGCCGCCCGTGCGCAGGAGGAACTGCACGCCCAGGGGCTGGGCGTGCAGGCGGGCGAGGCCTCGGTGCTGCGCAGGGTGCACGTGCGCTATGCCGGATCGGACACCGCGCTGGCCGTCCCCTTCGGCACGCCGGCAGAAGTCCGGGCCGCGTTCGAGGCCGCCTACCGGCAGCGTTTCGCCTTCCTCATGGCGGGCCGGGCGATGGTGGTGGAGGCCGTGTCGGTGGAGGCCATCGCGCCGGGCGAAGCGCCGGCCGAGAGCCTGCATCCGCTCCATCCGCCGCGCGAGGTGCCGCGCCGGAGCACGGTGCGCGTCTATACCGAGGGGGCGGATGGCAGCGCGCGCTGGCACGATGCGGCGCTGGTCGTTCGCGACGACATGCGTCCGGGCGACGTGCTGCAGGGCCCCGCCATCATCGCGGAGCGCACCTCCACGACCGTCGTGGAGCCCGGCTGGGAGGCCCGCCTCACCGCGCAGGACCATCTGGTGCTGGAGCGCAAGGTCCGCCGCGCGTTGCGCCACGCGGCAGGTACCACGGTGGACCCGGTGCTGCTGGAGGTCTTCAACAACCTGTTCATGAACATCGCCGAGCAGATGGGGCTGCAGCTGCAGAATACCGCCCATTCGGTCAATATCAAGGAGCGGCTGGACTTCTCCTGCGCGCTGTTCGATGCGGAAGGCCATCTCATCGCCAACGCGCCCCACATGCCCGTGCACCTGGGCAGCATGGGCGAGAGCATCCGCACGGTGATCGCGCGCAACGCCGGCCGCATGCGGCCCGGGGACGTGTACGTGCTCAACGACCCCTACCATGGCGGAACGCACCTGCCGGACATCACCGTGATCACGCCCGTGTACCTGGAGGAGGGGGCGGAGGCGGAGCCCGGCCGGCCCTCCTTCTACGTGGGCAGCCGGGGCCACCATGCGGACGTGGGCGGTGCCACGCCGGGTTCGATGCCACCCTTTTCCACGCGCATCGAGGAAGAGGGCGTGCAGATCGACAACGTCAAGCTGGTGGAGGACGGCGTGCTGCGCGAGGCGGAGATGTTCGCCCTGCTGTCCGGCGGCGAGTACCCGGCCCGCAACCCGCAGCAGAACCTCGCCGACCTGAAGGCGCAGATCGCCGCCAACGAGAAGGGCGCGCAGGAACTGCGCAGGATGGTCGCGCAGTTCGGCCTGCCCGTCGTGCAGGCCTACATGGGCCATGTGCAGGACAACGCGGAGGAGTCGGTGCGCCGGGCCATCGCGCGGCTGGCCGCGCGCGTTCCCGAGGGCACTTACATGCTGCCCCTGGACAACGGCGCGCGCATCCAGGTCGCGGTGCGCATCGATGCCGCGCAGCGCAGCGCGGTGATCGACTTCACCGGTACCTCGCCGCAGCAGCCGAACAACTTCAACGCGCCCACCGCGGTATGCATGGCCGCGGTCCTCTACGTCTTCCGCTGCCTGGTGGACGACGACATTCCCCTGAACGCGGGCTGCCTCGAGCCGCTGCAGGTCGTCATTCCCCAGGGCTCCATGCTGAACCCGCTGCCCCCGGCCTCGGTGGTGGCCGGCAACGTGGAGACCTCCACCTGCATCACCAACGCGCTGCTCGGTGCCCTGGGGGTATCGGCGGGCAGCCAGTGCACCATGAACAACTTCACCTTCGGCAACGAGCGGTTCCAGTACTACGAGACCGTCGCCGGCGGCAGCGGCGCGGGCGGGCTCTTCGATGGCGCGGGGGCGCTGGCGGGCGGCTTCCACGGAACCAGCGTGGTGCAGACCCACATGACCAATTCGCGCCTCACTGATCCGGAAGTGCTGGAATTCCGCTTTCCCGTGCGGCTGGAGAGCTTTGCGCTGCGGCCCGGCTCGGGCGGCGCCGGACGCTGGCGCGGCGGTGACGGTGGGGTGCGCCGCATCCGCTTCCTGGAGCCGATGACGGCAAGCATCCTTTCCAACGGCCGGCGGTCCGGGGCCTTCGGCATGGCCGGCGGCGCGGCCGGCCAGCCTGGCGTGCACCGGGTCGTGCGGGCGGACGGAAGCGTGGAAGTACTGGACCATATCGGCCAGGCAGAAATGCAGGCGGGCGACGTGTTCGAGATCCACACACCCGGCGGGGGTGGATTCGGCGGCGCGGGCTGATCGCTGCCGGGGCGTGCGGGCCCTGCACGGGGCCGCCGCCCGCCGCCCGTGGCCGTCAGGAATCGCGCTGGAAGGCGGTGGCGTCCGTCCGGCGGCTGAGGCTGGGCGGCACGTCCCGGCCCGCGCGCCGCGCACGGAACAGGGCGGCGCGCATGAGGAAGATGTTGGTGACCGGCACCGTCACCGCGACGAACAGGGCGATGAGCAGCGGGTGCAGTGCCAGCCCGTGGCCCGCGACCGAGAAATACAGCAGCGTGCCATGCATGATGCACCAGCAGCCCATGGTGGCGATGATGGAAGGCGCATGCACGCGCTCGAAATACGTCTTGAGCCGCAGCAGGCCCAGCGAGCCCAGCATCGCGATGGCCGCGCCCGCCACGACCAGCACGGCCACGGCGATCTCGGCCCACAGGGGCAGGGTGGCCGTCATTCGATCACCTCGCCGCGCAGCAGGAACTTCGCCATCGCGGTGGAACTCGCGAACCCCAGCAGCGCGATGAGCAACGCCGCCTCGAAGTAGTTGGTGCTGCCGTAGTAGATGCCCAGCACCAGCATGGCCAGCATGCCGCTCTGGTACATGCAGTCCAGCGCCAGCACGCGGTCCTGGGCCGAAGGCCCTTTCAGGATACGCACCAGCGCTAAAACGATGGCCAGCGCGAGCATGGCCAGCGCGATGGGCAGGGCCCAGGACAGCACGGGACTGGTGGTCATGATTCGAAGATCTCCATCAGGGGGCGCTCGTAGCGCTGCTTGACGTGGTCGATCACGGCTTGCGGGCTGTCGAGCTCCAGCACGTGCAGCATCAGCACGGAGCGGTCCAGCGACAGCTCCGCCCACGAGGTGCCCGGCGTGATGCAGACGATCACCGCCAGCACCGCGAGGCCGTTGGCATCGCGCAGGTCCAGCGGGATCTGCACGAACCCCGGCGGGTGCCTGCGCTGCGAGGGAAAGGCCAGGAAGCGCACCACGTTCAGGTTGGACAGGGTGGTATCCACCAGTACCGATACCGCCAGCCGCACGACCATGCCCGGGCGGCGCACGCGCACCGGCAGCGGGCGCAGCCCGCGCGTGAGCAGCGGGATCGCAACGCCCACGATGGCCGCGAGGATCAGCTGCCCGGCGCTCAGCGAGTGGTTCAGCAGCAGCCACATGCCGGCCAGCGCGACAGACAGCAGGGGGGCGGGAAACAGGCGCTTCATCATGGCACGGCCTTCGTGGCGGCTGCCTGCCGCGCAGCGACATCGACCGCCGCAGGGTCTGCCGCCGGGGAGGACTGCGGCTGCGGCCTGCGCACCGCAGCGCCTGCTCCGGCGCGTTCGGGCGTGGCCGGTCCCGGCTTCGGGCGGGCCGACATCACGGCGTCGATGTAGCCGCCCGGCGCATGCAGCGCGTTCGCCGTGGCCACTGTGAAGTCCATGACGCGCCCGGCCTGCAGTGTCAGGCCGACGCAGGCGGCGAGCAGCATCGCGATCGGAATGCCTTCCAGCACGCGCAATTGGGGCGCGGGCCGGTCGTGCGTGGTCCAGAAGTGGCGCATCCCGGTGCGCGTGAGCGACAGCAGTGCCATCAGCCCCGTGCCGATCAGCATCGCGAACAGCAGCCAGCCCACGGTGCCGGTGCGCACGCCGCCCGATGCATGCAGCCCCAGCGGGTTGAGCAGCGCCGTCAGCATCGCGAACTTCCCGACGAAGCCCGAGAGCGGCGGCAGACCGGAAATCACCAGCGTGCACAGCAGGAAGGCCAGCCCCAGCATCGCCGCGGCCGCGGGGATCACCCGCCCGACCAGCACCATCTCCTGCTCGTCGAGGTTCATGCGCCCGGCAGGCACCAGCTCGGGCGTGAGGAACGGGGCATCGTCATCCAGCTCGTGCGGAGCAAGCGTGGCGCCGTCGTTGCGCCACCGGTCGATCAGGTCGGTCAGCAGGAAGAGGGCACTGATGGCCAGCGTGGAGCTCGGCAGGTAGAACAGCAGGCCCGCCGTCAGCAGGTTCTGCCCGAAGCCCGCTGCCGCCAGCAGCGTGCCCGAGGACAGGATTGCGGCATAGCCGGCCAGCACGCCGATGCGCTGCGATCCCAGCATGCCGATCGCGCCGAACGCCATGGTGACGAGGCCGCCGCCGATGAGCCACAGGCTGCCGAACAGCGCCGATGCGCCGGCCTCCGTGCCGAACATCAGCGTCCACAGGCGCAGGATGGTATAGACCCCCACTTTCGTCATGAGCGCGAACAGGGCCCCTGCAGGCGCGCTGGCGGCGCTGTAGGCGGGTGCCAGCCAGAAGTTCAGGGGCCACACCGCCGCCTTGATGAGGAAGGCGGTCGCGAGAATGCCCGCGGCGGCGTGCAGCAGGCCCCGGTCGGCATCCGCCACGTGGGGAATGGTCTGCGCGAGGTCCGCCATGTTCAGCGTGCCGGTGATGCCGTAAAGCATCGACACGCCGATCAGGAACAGCGAGGACGCCGCCAGGTTGATGGCGATGTAGTGCAGGCCCGCCTGCACGCGCGTGCGGCCCGATCCGTGCAGCAGCAGCCCGTACGAGGCGGCCAGCATGATCTCGAAGAACACGAACAGGTTGAACAGGTCCGCCGTGAGGAAGGCCCCGGCCAGCCCCATGAGCTGGAACTGGAACAGCGGGTGGAAGTGCACGCCCGCCCGGTGCCAGCGCGCCGCGGCGAAGACGATGGAGCACAGCGCGACGAAGCTGGTGAGCACCAGCATCAGGGCGGAGAGCCGGTCCAGCGCCAGCACGATGCCGAAGGGCGCCGGCCAGTTCCCGGGCAGGTACACCCCCAGCGTGGCCGGCTTGCCCCCCAGGTGCGTCCAGAACAGCAGCGCGAGCGAAATGCCCAGGCCGGCCAGCGTGGACAGCAGGTTCATGCCCAGCTTGAGCCGCTGGCGCTCCTCCCGCAGCAGCAGCATGAGCGCCGCGGTCAGGAGCGGCAGCATGATGGGCGCGAGCATCAGGTGCGGCATCACCGCCGACATCCACTGCGCGAACTGTTGCTGGACGGCCGCGTTCATGGACGTCCTCCGGTGCGCGGGCGGTTCGTGCGCGTGCCTGTCATGGCATCTCCTGCACGTCGCGCGACTGCGTTCCGTCCACGTGGTCGGTGCCGGACATGCCGCGCGAGGCGAGCAGCACCACCAGGAAGAGCGCCGTCATGGCGAATCCGATCACGATCGCCGTCAGCACCAGCGCCTGCGGCATGGGGTCGGCGTAGTGCAGCAGATCCTGCGGCACGCCGCTGGCCAGCACCGGTTCCTTGCCCACGGCCAGGCCGAGGCGGCCCATGCTGAAGATGAACAGGTTCACCGCATAGGACAGCAGGGCCAGTCCCATGATGACCTGAAAGGTCCGGGGGCGCAGCACCAGCCACACGCCCGAGCCCGCGAGCACGCCGATCGCGACGGCCAGAACGATTTCCATCAGCGGTTCCCTCCCGGTGCGGTGGCGGCGGCCCCGCCCGGCTCTGCCCGCAGCGCCCCCGAGGCCTTGTTCTCGGTGGCCTGAGCCGCTTCCTCCGACTGAGCCGACTCCTCGGCCTCTCGCTCTTCGGCAAGGCGCGCATGGTAGCGGTGGCCCCGCACCGACTGGTGGGCGATGGCCGTGAGCATGAGCAGCGTGGCGCCCACGACCAGCGAGAACACGCCGATGTCGAAGAACAGCGCGCTGGCCACGTGGATCTCGCCCACCACGGGCAGGTCCAGGTGGGCGGTGTGGCTGGTGAGGAACGGATAGCCGAAGAACAGGGCACCGACGCCGGTGCCTGTCGCGAACAGCAGCCCGGTGGCGATCCAGCGCCGCGGGCAGAGCGCCAGGTGCGCCTCCACCCACTGCGTGCCCGAGATGATGTACTGCAGCAGCAGGCCCACCGACAGCACCAGGCCGGCCACGAAACCGCCGCCGGGCTGGTTGTGGCCGCGCATGAACATGTAGAAGGACACCAGCAGCGTGAAGGGCAAAAGCAGCCGCACCAGCACGGCGGGCACCATCAGGTAGCCGACGGCGGTGTCGGTGGCATTGCGCGGGTTGAGCAGGTCGGTCTGGAGGTCGGCCGGCATGTTGCGCTGCTGCTCGGGCAGGTCCATGGTCTCGCGAGCGGGCCGGAAGCGCCGCAGCAGCGCATACACCGTCAGCGCGACGATGCCCAGCACCACGATCTCGCCGAAGGTGTCGAAACCGCGGAAATCGACCAGCATCACGTTGACCACGTTGGTGCCGCCGCCCTCGGTCTGGGCGCGTTCCAGGAAGAACGTGGACGTGCTCTCGGGGAACGGCCGGCTCATCATCACATAGGCCAGCCAGCCCAGCCCGCCGCCGGCAGCCAGCGAGATCAGCAGGTCGCGGGCCCGGCGCAGCCGGGGCAGCCCCACCGCCGGCGCCAGCTCGCGCAGGCGTTCGTCGCGCCGGGGCAGCCAGCGCAGCCCCAGCAGCACGAGCACGGTGGTCACGATCTCCACTACGATCTGCGTCAGCGCGAGGTCCGGCGCCGAGAACCACAGGAAGGTGATGCAGGTGCACAGCCCTGCACCGCCCAGCAGGGTGAGGGCGGCCAGCCGGTGGTACTTGGCCTGCCAGGCCGCCGCGACGGCGCAGACCGACCCCACCGCCCAGATCGCCACGAAGGCCGGTGACAGCGGCAGGGTGCCCCGGTCGCCCAGTTGCAGGCCGCGGGACCACAGCGGCAGCGTCCCCGCCACGAGCGCCGCGCAGACCAGCCACAGCATCTGCCACTGCAGCCTCGGCGTGCCCAGCATGCGGCGACCGCGGTAGCCGGCCAGTGTCAGCAGCGTGAGCAGGGCCTCGAAGATGCGGCGCCCGCTCACGCGGTAGATGAGCGGTGGCGCGTCGATCCTGCCAGCTTCGCGCTGGCGGCGCAGCAGCAGGTAGAGCGCGGTGCCTCCGGCCAGTGCGACCAGGCTCATGGCGAACGGCGTGTTGAACCCGTGCCAGATCGCGAGGCTGTATTCGGGCAGCTGGCCTCCGACCACGGGCAGTGCCGCGGCGGCCAGGTAGCGGCCGACCGACCAGGCCGGCAGCGTGCCCACCACCAGGCAGGCCAGCACCAGCAGCTCCACCGGCACGCGCATCCAGTGCGGCGGCTCGTGGGGCTCCCGCGGCAGGTCTTCTGCCTTCGGTCCCCAGAACACATCCACCGTGAAGCGCAGCGAGTACGCCACGCTGAAGACCCCGGCCAGCGTGGCGGCCACGGGCAGGGCCGTCGCGATGAAGGGCGACGCTTCCAGGAACACCGTCTCCGCGAAGAACATTTCCTTGGAGAGGAAGCCGTTGAGCAGCGGCACGCCTGCCATCGCCGCACTGGCGACCATCGCCAGCGTGGAG
The DNA here is from genome assembly GCF_900104515.1 of Paracidovorax cattleyae. Classification (GTDB taxonomy): domain Bacteria; phylum Pseudomonadota; class Gammaproteobacteria; order Burkholderiales; family Burkholderiaceae_C; genus Paracidovorax; species Paracidovorax cattleyae. The sequence continues at coordinate 28,143 of NZ_FNJL01000022.1, read as the reverse complement.
GTCACCGGCATCATGCGCCGCAGCCCCGAAAGGCGCCGGATGTCCCGCGTGCCGCTCTCGTGGTCCACGATCCCCGCCGCCATGAAGAGCGACGCCTTGAAGGTCGCGTGGTTCATGATGTGGAAGACCGCCGCCACCGCCGCCAGGGGGCTGTTGAGGCCCAGCAGCAGGGTGATGAGGCCCAGGTGGGAGATCGTGGAATAGGCCAGCAGCCCTTTCAGGTCATGCTGGAACATGGCCGCGTATCCACCCACGAGCAGCGTGCATACGCCCGCGCCGCCCACGATCCAGAACCACGGCTCCGTCCCGCCCAGCACGGGCCACATGCGCGCCAGCAGGAAGACGCCGGCCTTCACCATCGTGGCGGAATGCAGGTAGGCCGACACGGGCGTGGGCGCCGCCATGGCATTGGGCAGCCAGAAATGGAAGGGGAACTGCGCGCTCTTGGTGAGTGCACCCAGTAGCACCAGCACCAGGGCCGTCAGGTAGAGGGGGTGGCCGCGGACCAGGTCGCCTGCCGCAAGCACGCGGTCCAGGTCGTAGCTGCCCACGACGTGGCCCAGAACCAGCACGCCCGCCAGCAGGCACAGCCCGCCCGTGCCCGTGACGGTGAGCGCCATGCGGGCGCCGCTGCGGGCGTCCTTGCGGTGGTGCCAGTAGCCGATCAGCAGGAAGGAGAAAAGGCTGGTCAGCTCCCAGAAGAACACCAGCTGGATCAGGTTGCCCGAGAGCACCACGCCGCTCATGGCGCCCATGAAGGCCAGGAAGAACGAGAAGAAGCGCGGCACCGGATCGGCGGCCGACATGTAGTAGCGCGCGTACAGCACCACCAGCGAGCCGATGCCCAGCACCAGCATGCAGAACATCCAGGCGAACCCGTCCATGCGCAGCACCAGGTTCAGCCCCAGCGAGGGCAGCCAGGCGATCTCCTGTCGCACCACGCCACCCGCTGCCACCTCCGGAAAATACAGTGCCGCCTGCACCGCGCAGAACAGCGCCACCGCGCCAGCGAGCGTCGATTCGGCGTTGCGCGCGTTCGCAGGCAGCAGTGCCGCGAGCAGGCTGCCGGCGAATGGCAGGAGGACGAGGAGGATCAGGGGCATGTGCGGACCATTCTACGGGGAAGGCCCGCGCAAGCCGCTATGAAAACCCGAGCAGGCTACGGAGAATCGGCGCACCTCGCGGAGGAGGCGGCCTGGACGGCGAGCACGCTTTCACAGCTCCTCGACGCGCCGCGCCGGGTAGCTGTCCCAGCTCTGGCAGCCCGGGCATTGCCAGAAATGCTGCCGCGCCTCGAATCCGCAGGCCGCGCATCGATAGCGCGTGAGCGGCTTCGCTGCCTGGTCGAGCGCCCGCTGGACCTGCGGATGGAAGTCCTCGTGTTCGAGCTTCTCCTGCGACAGCCATTTGGCGGCGGCGACCAGCGAAGGCTCCTTGTCCAGATGGCGCACATACCAGTCGCGAGGCTGTCGGCCGGGAACGTCCGCGGCCGCCTCCATGGCCACGATCGCATCGAGCACGTCCAGCGAGGGCGCGCGGGCATAGTGCTCCTGCAGCAAATGCAGCACCTCGCCCTGGCGTCCGGTCGCGGCCGCCAGTTCGATCAGCAGCGGCGCGGCCAGCGGCAGCGCGGCGGGCGACTGCCGCGCCAGCTCCTGTAGCGTGGCCAGGGCCGCTTCGGCATGGCCGCGGCGCTGTTGAAGGCGCGCGAGCTCGATGCGCGGGCGCGGCGCATCGGGCGCTGCCGCCCGTGCTTCCTCGAACTGCTCCTGTGCCGCGTCCAGATCGCCCTGGGCTGCGCGCGCCAGTGCCTGCTCGCACAGGTAGTGGGCCTGGCGGGCGCTGAAATCGCCCTGGTGGGATCCGTGCATCTTGCGCGCGATCGCCGTGGCCTGTGGCCAGTCCCGCGAACGTTCGTAGATGGCCAGCAGGGCCATGCGGGCCTGGCTTTCGAAGGGCGTGCCTTCGAGCCGCTGCAGCGCATCCTCGGCGCGGTCCAGCAGGCCGGCCTTGAGGAAGTCCAGCGCGAGCGCGTGCTGGGCACGCTCGCGGTCGGCCCGGCTCAGGTCGCCGCGGGACAGCAGGTGCTCGTGCACGCGCACCGCGCGGTTGTATTCGCCGCGCCGGCGGAACAGGTTGCCGAGCGCGAAATGCAGCTCCGACGTGTCCGGGTCGTTCTGCACCGCCTCGATGAAGGCGTCGATCGCCTGGTCCTGCTGTTCGTTGAGCAGGTAGTTCAGCCCCTTGAAATAGGCCTTGGGCGCGCGGCGGTTCTCCTGGCGCAGCTGGCGCAGGTCGAAGCGCGAAGCGAGCCAGCCCAGCACGAACGCCAGCGGAAGCCCCAGCAGGAGCCAGCTCAGGTCAAATTCCATGGATGGGCGGCTGTTGCTGCAGATCGGTGACGGGAGCGGCGCTGCCCGGCGCAGCGGCGGACGCAGGCGCGGAGGCGGGCGAGGCTGGCAGCGCCGCTTCCGCGCGGCGCGCGGCGCGAAGATGCTTCCACCAGCGGGGCACCATGCCCAGCACGCCGACGGCTACGCCCACGGCGAAGGCGGACAGCACCACCAGCACCAGCGGCGCGGTCCAGCGGGTGCCGAAGAAGAAATGCACCGTCGCGTCCTGCTGGTTGTTCAGCGCGAAGGCGAAGAGGGTGAAAAAAATGGCTGCCTTGAGCAGCCACAGGAAATACTTCATGCCATGCGTCTCCTCGATGGTGGGAGGATTCTACGGTCATGCCCGACCCCCTCGCGTGCGCCGGGTATGGTGCGGCGTGCTCCGTCAGGCGGCGTCGGATGTGTCGGCTGCGGTGCCGATACCCATCTCGGCGGTACGCCGGTCCACCGCCTCGCGCAGGGCCTTGCCCGGCTTGAAATGCGGAACACGCTTCTCGGGGATGTGCACGGCCTCGCCGCTGCGGGGGTTGCGTCCCATGCGCGGCGGCCGGTGGTTGACCGAAAAGCTGCCGAACCCGCGCACCTCGATGCGATGGCCACGCACCAGCGCATCGCCCACGGCATCCAGGATGGTCTTGACGGCGGCTTCGGCATCGCGCTGCGTGAGCTGGCCGAAACGGGCGGCAAGTTCTTCGACGAGGTCTGATCGGGTCATGGGGTCCGGTCTGTGGCGCCAAGGGGGTGGCGAAAAATGTGGTCCATGCCCCAGCGCCGGCGTTGTGCGCGGCGCTGGGGCATGGGTCGGGATGCGCACTTGGAAAAAAGCGGCGGGCGCACAAGGCGCCCGCCGCTTGCGGCCGTGCAGGCACGGCCTTTCTCTGCCTTGCGGGCTCAGGTTCCGATTACTTGTCGGAGTTGTCCAGCTTGGCGCGCAGCAGTGCGCCCAGGCTGGTCGTGCCGGCGCTTTCGCGGGCCGATTGCTGCGACAGGGACGCCATGGCGCCTTGCTCGTCGGCCATGTCCTTGGCCTTGATCGACAGCTGGATGTTGCGGGTCTTGCGATCCACGTTCACCACCACGGCCGTGACTTCGTCGCCTTCCTTCAGCACGTTGCGGGCATCTTCCACGCGGTCGCGGGAGATTTCCGAAGCGCGCAGGTAGCCCACGATGTCTTCGCCCAGGTCGATCTCGGCGCCGCGGGCATCGACGGTCTTGACCTTGCCGGTCACCGTCTGGCCCTTGTCGTTCACCGTCACGAAGGTGGTGAACGGGTCGCCGTCGAGCTGCTTGATGCCCAGGGAGATGCGCTCGCGGTCCACGTCCACGGCCAGCACGATCGCCTCGACTTCCTGGCCCTTCTTGTAGTTGCGCACGGCGGCTTCGCCGGGCTCGTTCCAGGACAGGTCGGACAGGTGCACCAGGCCGTCGATGCCGGCCGCCAGGCCCACGAACACGCCGAAGTCGGTGATCGACTTGATCGGGCCCTTCACGCGGTCGCCGCGCTTGGTGTTCTGAGCGAACTCCTGCCACGGGTTGGCCTTGCACTGCTTCATGCCCAGGCTGATGCGGCGCTTGTCTTCGTCGATCTCGAGGACCATGACTTCGACTTCGTCACCCAGCGAAACGAGCTTGGACGGGGCGATGTTCTTGTTCGTCCAGTCCATTTCGGAGACGTGCACCAGGCCTTCGATGCCGGGCTCGAGTTCCACGAACGCGCCGTAGTCGGCGATGTTCGTGACCTTGCCGAACAGGCGCGTGCCCGAGGGGTAGCGGCGCGACACACCCAGCCATGGATCGTCGCCCATCTGCTTCAGGCCCAGGGAGACGCGGTTCTTCTCGGTGTCGAACTTCAGGATCTTGGCAGTGATTTCCTGGCCGGCCTGCACCACCTCGGAGGGATGGCGGACACGGCGCCATGCCATGTCGGTGATGTGCAGCAGGCCGTCAATGCCGCCCAGGTCCACGAACGCACCGTATTCGGTGATGTTCTTGACCACGCCCTGCACGATGGAGCCTTCCTTCAGGGTTTCCATCAGCTTGGCGCGCTCTTCGCCCATGGAGGCCTCCACCACGGCGCGGCGGCTCAGCACCACGTTGTTGCGCTTGCGGTCGAGCTTGATGACCTTGAATTCCATGGTCTTGTTCTCGTACGGCGTCAGATCCTTGATCGGACGCGTATCGATCAGCGAACCGGGCAGGAAGGCGCGGATGCCGTTGACCAGGACGGTGAGGCCGCCCTTGACCTTGCCGCTGGTCGTGCCGGTGACGAACTCGCCGGATTCCAGGGCCTTTTCCAGCGCCAGCCAGGAAGCCAGGCGCTTGGCGGTGTCACGCGACAGGATCGTGTCGCCGTAACCGTTCTCGATCGAGCCGATGGCCACGGAGACGAAATCGCCCACCTGGACTTCGACCTCGCCCTTGTCGTTCTTGAACTCTTCCAGGGGCACGTAGGCTTCGGACTTGAGGCCTGCGTTCACCACGACGAAGTTGTGCTCGACGCGCACGACTTCTGCGGTGATGACTTCGCCCGGGCGCATTTCGGTGCGCGTCAAGGACTCTTCAAAAAGGGCGGCAAAAGATTCAGACATGTATTTCCTAAGTCCGCGGGCGCGTTTCCGCCGGCACCATTGCCGGCGTTTCTATCGTTGCCTGCGGAAGGTTGTGTGGCGGGTGGCCACGGTTGGGGTTGAACACATCGCAAGGCCGTGCGCTGCAGGCGCGGCAGGAAGCCTTGCGGGCCCGGTTCAGTCCTGCGCGGGGGGCGCGAAGGGCTGTCGCTGCTGCCACCAGGCAAGCACCTGCTCGACGGCCTCTTCGACCGACAGCAGGGAGTTGTCCAGCACCAGCGCATCCTGCGCAGGCTTGAGGGGCGCGACCGGCCGGGTGCTGTCCCGGACGTCGCGCGCCTCCAGATCTGCGCGAAGGTCTTCGATATTAGCTGAAATTCCCTTTGAAATCAACTGTTTATGGCGCCGCTCCGCCCGGCAGGCCGCGCTGGCCGTGAGATAGACCTTCAACGCCGCGCCCGGGAAGATCACGGTGCCCATGTCGCGGCCGTCCGCGACCAGCCCCGGCAGGCGCCGGAAGCCGTGCTGCAGCGCCACCAGAGCCTCGCGGACCGGTGGCAGGGCCGAGGCGCGGGAGGCGTTCATGCCGGCTTCTTCGGTGCGGATGGCGTCCGTCACGTCGTCTCCGCCCAGCCAGATGCGGCCGGACTCGAACCGCACCGGCAGGGTGCGCGCCAGGGCCGCGATCCGGTCCTGGTGGGCCGCGTCGGTGGACAGCCCGGCACGCAGCGCCGCCAGTGCGGTGATGCGGTACATCGCGCCCGAGTCCAGGAAGCGGTAGCCCAGCCGCTGCGCCACCGCTGCCGCCACCGTCCCCTTGCCCGACGCCGTGGGGCCGTCGATGCAGATCACGGGAACGTGTTCCAGGGGTGTTCCGGCGACCGAGAACAGCGCCTCGAAATAGTCCGGAAAAGTCTTGGCCACGCATTTCGGATCCTCGATGCGCACCGGGAGCTTCGCCGGGTTGAACGCCGCCAGCGAAAAGCACATGGCGATGCGGTGGTCGTCGTAGGTGTGGATGCTCGCCGCGCGCCAGTCGCCCGGCGAGGCGGGCGGAGTGATGCGCAGGAAGTCCGGGCCTTCCAGGGCGGTGGCGCCCAGGCGCCGGCATCCCTGCGCCATGGCCGCGATGCGGTCCGTTTCCTTCACGCGCCAGCTCGCGATGTTGCGCAGCGTGGTCGTGCCCTTGGCGTAGAGCGCCATCACGGCCAGCGTCATGGCCGCGTCGGGAATATGGTTGCAGTCGAGATCGACCGCCCGCAGGGGCCAGGCGCCGCGGCGTACTTCGAGCCAGTTCGGGCCGCCCGTGACTTCCGCGCCCATGGCGCGGGCCGCCTCGGCGAAGCGGATGTCCCCCTGGATCGAATCCAGTCCCACGCCGAGGATGCGCAGCGGTTCCTGGCCGGGCGCCGGGGCCGCCAGCGCGCCCAGGGCGATGAAATAGCTGGCAGAGGAGGCATCGGCCTCGACGTGGATCGTGCCCGGGGAGCGGTAGCGGCTTCCGGCCGGGATGGTGAAGCGCTGCCAGTCGTCGTGCCGCACCGCGATGCCGAAGCGCTCCAGCAGTTGCAGCGTGATGTGGATGTAGGGGCGCGAGATCAGCTCGCCCACCACCTCGATCACCACGTCCTTCTCGCGCGCCACCAGGGGCAGGGCCATCAGCAGGGCGGTCAGGAACTGGCTGGATACATCGCCGCGCACCCGCACGGGCGCGTCCAGGGCCAGCGGCGGGACGCCGCCCGCATGCGCGATGCGCAGCGGCGGGAAGCCGGGATTGCCCAGGTAGCTGATGTGGCAGCCGAGCTGCAGCAGCGCCTCCACCAGGTCGCCGATCGGGCGCTCGTGCATGCGTGGAACGCCGGACAGCTCGAACTCGCCGCCCAGCAGGGCCAGCGCCGCCGTCAGCGGCCGCATGGCCGTGCCCGCATTGCCGAGGAAGAGCTTCGCAGGGGAGTGCGCCGGGGCCGTGCCCAGGCCGGTGATGCGCACCGTGCCCTGCGCGGCCGCACCTTCATCGACGCCGCAGCCGATCTCGCGCAGCGCGTCCAGCATCACGCGCGTATCGTCGGAGGCCAGCAGGTCGTGGACTTCCGTCGTCCCCTCGCTCAGGGCCGCCAGCAGCAGGACCCTGTTGGAGATGCTCTTGGAGCCCGGCAGCCGCACGGCTCCGCCGGCGGTGTCCAGGGGAGGGAGGTCGAGGAACGCGGTGCTGTACATCGGCTGTGGGCGTCTAGGAGGCGCGGCGGGCGCCCATGCGCCAGTGCGCGCGGGTTTCGCTGGCGAGGGTGATGAGGTCTTCGAGCGCCTGTCCGTCGCCCTGCTGCATGGCCTGCTCCATCTGCTGGAGCGCCTGGGTGAAATGGCGCGACTGGGCGATCAGTTCGCTGCGGTTGGCCAGCAGGATGTCGCGCCAGATCTTCGGGTCGCTGGCCGCGATCCGAGTGAAATCTCGGAAGCCGGGGCCTGCGAGCGATAGGAACACGTCCCCCTCGGGCTGCGCATTGATGCTGTTGATCATCGCGAACGCGAGCAGGTGCGGCAGGTGGCTCACGGCGGCGAAGGCCGCGTCGTGCGACTCGGGCGACATGCTGCGCACGCGGCAGCCCAGCGCGCTCCAGACGGCCTCGGCCTTGCCGAGCTGGTCGGTGAGCGTGCGTTCGGTGGGGGTGAGGATCACCTGCCGTCCCGCGTAGAGATCCGCCTGCGCGTGCTCCACGCCGGAGGATTCGCTGCCGGTGATCGGGTGGGCCGGAACGAAGGATCCGAACTGGTCGCGCAGCGCGCCGCGCGCCGCCTGCACCACGTCGGCCTTGGTCGAGCCCACGTCCATGACGAGCATCCTGGGCGTGACCAGGTGCTTGATCGCCTTGAGCGTGGATTCCGTCGCCGCCACCGGCACGGCCAGCAGCACGATGTCCGCACCCGCGACCGCGAGCAGTGCGGACGGCGCCTCGACGTCGATCACGCCGAGCTGGCGCGCACGGTCGGTGGTGGAGGGCGATTTGCTGTAGCCGACGACGCGCTTGACCAGTCCGGCCTTCTTCATCGCCAGCGCGAACGATCCGCCCATCAGCCCGCAGCCCAGCAGGCCGAGCTGCTCGAATACCGGAGTGCCCGCGTCCGTCACGGCGCCACCGGATAGGTGCCGAGCACCTTGTAGAACGCGCAGAGCGAACGCAGCTCCTCCAGGGCCTTGCCCACGTGGGGCTGGCTGGGATGCCCGTCGAGGTCGATGTAGAAATAGTATTCCCACTGGCCCGTGCGCGCCGGGCGCGACTCGAAGCGGGTCATGGAAACGCCGTGCGTCTTGAGCGGTACCAGCAGGTCGTGCACCGCGCCCGGGCGGTTGGGCACGGACACGACGAGGCTGGTGCAGTCCTTGCCGGAGGCCGGCGGCGTCTGCAGCGTGTGCGGCAGGCAGATGATGGCGAAGCGCGTGCGGTTGTAGGCGTCGTCCTGGATGGCATGCGACACCAGGTGCAGGCCGAACTGCGTGCCGGCGCGCTCGCTGGCGATGCCGGCCCAGGCCGGATTGCCCGCCGCCAGCCGCGCGCCCTCGGCGTTGCTGGAAACCGGGCGGCGCTCCGCGTGCGGCAGGTGCTTGGACAGCCAGGCCTGGCATTGCGCGAGCGCCTGGGGATGGGCCAGCACGGCCTCGATGCCCTCGAGTGAATTGGACAGGCGCAGCAGGTTGTGTCGCACCAGCAGGCTCACCTCGCCCACCACGTGGCAGGGCGTGTGCAGGAAGAGGTCGAGCGAGCGCGTGACCACGCCTTCCACCGAGTTCTCCACGCCCACCACGCCGTACTGGGCGCTGCCTGCCGCCGTGGCATGGAATACCTCGTCGAAATTGGCGCAGTACATGAGGTCGGCGGCGCCGCCGAAGAATTCCACGGCCGCCTGCTCGCAGAACGTGCCGGCGGGGCCGAGCACCGCCACGCGCTGGGGCGACTCCAGGGCCAGGCAGGCGGACATGATCTCGCGCCAGATCGCCGCCACATGGGCACCCTTGAGCGGCCCCGGATTGGCCGTCTGGATCTTCTCGATCACCTGCGCGACGCGATCGGGACGGAAGAAGGGCGAACCTTCGCGCTTCTTGACTTCGCCGACACGCTCGGCCACCAGCGCGCGCTGGTTCAGGAGGGTCAGGAGCTGCTGGTCGATGTTGTCGATCTGTACCCGCAGGCTGGCGAGATCGGGGGACGCTTGAGGGGATTGGGACATGGATCGGTCGGGCTGCGGGCAGCGGGCGGTAGGGCGCGGCGCGCCGTTTCAGGCGCTGCGCTGTTCGAATTCTTGCATGTAGGCCACGAGCGCCTCCATGCCGGCCAGCGGCATGGCGTTGTAGAGGCTCGCACGCATGCCGCCCACCGACTTGTGGCCCTTGAGCTGCAGCAGACCCCGCTCCCTGGCGCCAGCCAGGAAGGCTTCGTTGCGCGTTTCGTCACGCAGGAAGAAGGGGATGTTCATGCGCGACCGCGCGTTCGGCGACACCTTGTTCACGTAGAACTGCGACTGGTCGATGAAGTTGTAGAGCAGGCGGGCCTTGGCGATGTTGCGCTGCTCCATCGCCGCGATGCCGGACAGCTCTCCCTCGCGCTGGCGCTTGAGCCATTGGAAGGTCAGGCCCGCCATGTAGATGCCCCAGGTGGGCGGGGTGTTGAACATCGACTGGTTCTCGGCCACCACCTTGTAGTCGAAGGCGCTCGGGCAGGCCGGAAGCGCATGGCCCAGCAGATCCTCGCGCACCACCACCAGTGTGAGGCCGGCGGGGCCGAGGTTCTTCTGCGCGCCGCCGAATGCCAGGCCCACGCGCGACCAGTCCACCGGGCGCGAGGCCACGTGCGACGAGAAATCGATCACCAGCGGCGCATCGCTGCCCAGCGCGCGCAGATCCGGCAGCTCGTGGAACTCGATGCCATGGATCGTCTCGTTGCTGCACAGGTGCAGGTAGCTCGCGCCGCGGCTCAGCTGCCAGCTCGCCGGGTCGGGCAGGGTGGTGAAGCCGCTGTCCTCCGCCGATGCCGCCACGTGGACCTCGGACGCGTACTTGCGCGCTTCCTTGAACGACTTCTGGCTCCAGCTGCCGGTCACCACCATGTCCACCGTCGCTGCACGCGAGAGGTTCAGCGGCACGATCGCGTTCTCTGCCAGGCCACCGCCCTGCATGAACAGGATCCTGAAGTTCTGGGGAACGGCGAGCAGCTCGCGCAGGTCCGCCTCGGCCTGTTCGTAGATCGAGATGAACTCCTTGCCCCGGTGGCTCATTTCCATCACGCCCATGCCGCTGCCGTGCCAGTCCAGCATCTCTGAGGCGGCCTGCTGGAGGACTTCGGCGGGGATGGCTGCGGGGCCGGCGGAGAAGTTGTACGGGCGGTTCATCGGTTCAGGCATTCGGGGGCCCTGCCATTTCCAGTGGGCAGGGCCGGTGGGGGGAAACATGCTGGCGCGCTGGCGGCTTTCCGCACGGCACGCCGTGCCGTCATTCGGCCGCGGGGTCTTCCGCGTCCGGACCGGTGGAGGGGGGGGCGTCGTCTGCGGCATCCGCGGCCGGCGGGTTCGCGTCGTTCTCGACGATGCGCTGCAGCCCGCTCAGCTTCGCGCCTTCGTCCAGGGAGATCAGCGTCACGCCCTGCGTCGCGCGGCCCAGTTCGCGGATCTCTCCCACGCGGGTGCGCACCAGCACGCCCTTGTCGGTGATCAGCATGATCTCGTCGTCCGCATGGACCAGGGTGGCAGCGACCACCTTGCCGTTGCGCTCGCTCTGCTGGATCGCGATCATCCCCTTGGTACCGCGTCCGTGGCGGGTGTATTCGACGATGCTGGTGCGCTTGCCGTAGCCGTTCTCGGTGGCGGTGAGCACGCTCTGCGTCTCGTCCTCCGCCACCAGCATGGCGATCACGCTCTGGCCGTCCTCCAGCATCATGCCGCGCACGCCGCGCGCCGCGCGGCCCAGCGGCCGCACATCGTTCTCGTCGAAGCGCACGGCCTTGCCGCCGTCGGAGAAGAGCATCACATCGTGCTGGCCATCGGTGAGCGCTGCCCCGATGAGGTAGTCGCCGTCGTCCAGGTTCACCGCGATGATGCCGCCCTTGCGCGGGTTGCTGAACTCGTCCAGCGCGGTCTTCTTCACCGTGCCCATGCTGGTCGCCATGAAGACGAAGCGGTCGGCGGGGAAGGTGCGCATGTCGCCGGTCAGCGGCAGCACCACGTTGATCTTCTCGCCCTCCTGCAGCGGGAACATGTTCACGATCGGCCGGCCGCGCGAGCCGCGCGAGCCCGCTGGCACTTCCCAGACCTTGAGCCAGTACAGCCGGCCGCGGTTGGAGAAACACAGGATGTAGTCGTGCGTGTTGGCGATGAAGAGCTGGTCGATCCAGTCGTCTTCCTTGGTCGCCGTGGCCTGCTTGCCGCGCCCGCCGCGCTTTTGCGCGCGGTATTCGGACAGCGGCTGGCTCTTGATGTATCCCGTATGCGAGAGGGTCACGACCATGTCGGTGGGCGTGATGAGGTCCTCGGTGGAGAGGTCCTGCGCGCTGTGCTCGACCAGTGTGCGGCGCATGCCGAGCTTGTGCTGGCCGAACTCCGCCTTGATCGCGGTGAGCTCGTCGCCGATGATGACCGAGACGCGCTCGGGCTTGGAAAGGATGTCGAGCAGGTCTTCGATGACCGACATGATGTCCTTGTACTCGGCGACGATCTTGTCCTGTTCCAGTCCCGTCAGGCGCTGCAGGCGCATCTGCAGGATTTCCTGGGCCTGCGTTTCCGAGAGGCGATACAGGCCGTCCTGGCCCATGCCGTATTCGCGCTCCAGGCCCTCGGGGCGGTAGTCGTCGGCGTTCACGACGCCGCCGTCCGCGCGGGTGCGCGTGAGCATCTCGCGCACCAGCTGGCTGTCCCACGCACGGTTCATCAGCTCGGTCTTGGCGATCGGCGGCGTGGGCGATTCGCGGATGATGCGGATGAACTCGTCGATGTTGGCCAGCGCCACGGCCAGGCCTTCCAGCACGTGGCCGCGCTCGCGGGCCTTGCGCAACTCGAACACCGTGCGCCGCGTGACCACCTCGCGGCGGTGCTGCAGGAAGACGACGATCAGGTCGCGCAGGTTGCACAGGCGCGGCTGGCCGTCCACCAGCGCCACCATGTTGATGCCGAAGGTGTCCTGCAGCTGCGTCTGCTTGTAGAGGTTGTTCAGCACCACCTCGGGCACTTCGCCGCGCTTGAGCTCGATCACCAGGCGCATGCCGGACTTGTCGGACTCGTCCTGGATGTGGCTGATGCCCTCGATCTTCTTTTCGTGCACCAGCTCGGCCATGCGCTCCTGCAGCGTCTTCTTGTTGACCTGGTAGGGCAGCTCGTCGACGATGATGGCCTGGCGCTGGCCGCGGTCGATATCCTCGAAGTGGCAGCGCGCCCGCATGACCACCTTGCCGCGGCCGGTGCGGTAGCCTTCCTTCACGCCGTTGATGCCGTAGATGATGCCCGCGGTCGGGAAGTCCGGCGCGGGAATGATCTCCATGATCTCGTCCACCGTGGCGTCCGGGTGGCGCAGCACATGCAGGCAGGCATCCACCACCTCGTTGAGGTTGTGCGGCGGGATGTTGGTCGCCATGCCCACCGCGATGCCGGCCGATCCGTTCACGAGCAGGTTGGGCAGCTTGCTGGGCAGTACCAGTGGCTCCTTCTCGCTGCCGTCGTAGTTGGGCCCGAAATCGACGGTCTCCTTGTCGATGTCCGCCAGCATCTCGTGGGCGATCTTCGACAGCCGGATTTCCGTGTACCGCATGGCGGCCGCGCCGTCGCCATCCACGGAGCCGAAATTGCCCTGGCCGTCCACCAGCATGTGCCGCAGGGAGAAGTCCTGTGCCATCCGCACGATCGTGTCGTACACGGCGCTGTCGCCGTGGGGGTGGTACTTGCCGATGACGTCCCCGACGATACGGGCCGACTTCTTGTAAGGGCGGTTCCAGTCGTTATTCAGTTCGTGCATCGCGAACAGCACGCGGCGATGCACCGGCTTGAGGCCGTCCCGCGCATCCGGCAGCGCGCGGCCGACGATCACGCTCATCGCGTAATCGAGATAACTGCGCCGCATCTCCTCTTCGAGGCTGATGGGCAGGGTTTCTTTGGCGAACTGGGTCATGGGATCGGGGATGCGGGATCAGGGCGGCGGAGGTCTGACATTCTAAGGCGCAACGCCTTGTCGCAAGTGCGCAACACATCGGGGGGTAAAGCGCTTTTGTCCTACGGTTGAGGGTTGGGGGGCGGTCACTTTGCCTTGTTACGTATGGCACAATCAATTCAGCGTTTTTGGTGATGGTCACTGACGACGTCCATATTCGCAGCGCGGCTGCGGCTTTTTCCCCAAGAGGAGAACCATGAAGAAACTGAACAAAGTGGCGATGTTGTTGGCCTCTGCCGTGCTGGCTACCTCGGCTGGTGCCCAAGTCAAGGCCGCTGACGGCGGCAAGGTGATCGACAACTGGCAAAACGGCACCGGCGAGCTGGTGTGGAAGAACGGCACGAACGAACTGTGCTGGCGCGATGCCAACTGGACGCCCGCCACCGCCGCAGCAGGCTGCGACGGCGCCCTGGTGGCCCAGGCACCGGCACCGGCTCCTGCCGCTGCTCCGGCACCTGCCGCTCCCGCTGCACCCACCCCCGCACCTGCAGCCCCCGTGGCCAACAAGGTGACCTACGCCGCCGACGCTTTCTTCGACTTCGACAAGTCCGTGCTGAAGCCCGAAGGCAAGGCCAAGCTGGACGACCTGGTCTCCAAGGTCAAGAACGTGAACCTGGAAGTCATCATCGCCGTGGGTCACACCGACTCCATCGGTACCGATGCCTACAACCAGAAGCTGTCCGTGCGCCGCGCTGAAGCCGTGAAGGCATACCTCGTGTCCAAGGGCATCGAGAAGAACCGCGTGTACACCGAAGGCAAGGGCGAGAAGCAGCCGATCGCCGACAACAAGACCAAGGAAGGCCGCGCCAAGAACCGCCGCGTGGAAATCGAAGTGGTTGGCACCCGCGCCAACTGATTTCGGTCAGTTCCGCTTCCCTGAAAGCCCCGGTCTCCGGGGCTTTTTTTATGTCCGCAGCAATTGCGGGCACAATTTGCCAATGAGTTCTTCCACCGCCAATGTCGATCCGGCCGAACTGGCCAAATTTTCCGAGCTGGCCCACCGCTGGTGGGATCTCGAAAGCGAATTCCGCCCCCTGCACGAGATCAATCCGCTGCGGTTGGGATGGATCGACGGTCTGGCTCCATTGCTGGGGCAGAGGGTGCTGGACGTCGGCTGTGGCGGAGGCATCCTGGCCGATTCCATGGCCCGCAAAGGCGCGGAGGTGACGGGCATCGATCTCGCCACCAAGTCGCTCAAGGTGGCGCAGCTCCACGCCCTGGAAGCTGGCACGCCCCATATCCAGTACCGCGAGGTCAGCGTCGAGGCGCTGGCAGAAGAGTCACCGGGAGCCTTCGATGTCGTGACCTGCATGGAGATGCTCGAGCATGTTCCCGACCCGGCGTCCGTGGTGCAGGCATGCGCCCGGCTGGTCAAACCCGGCGGGTGGGTGTTTTTCTCGACCATCAACCGCAATGCGAAGGCGTTTCTCCTGGCCATCGTGGGCGCTGAATATGTGTTGGGCATGCTGCCACGGGGAACGCATGAGTATGCGAAGCTGATCAAGCCCAGCGAATTGGCTACCGCATGCCGCACGGCCCGGCTGGACGTCCGGCAGACACGCGGCATGGAATACAACCCCCTTACGCGACGTTATGCACTGAGCGGGGATACCAGCGTGAATTACCTCATGGCATGTCGCCGGGAGGAGGCGTGATGGCGGAAATGCCTCCTTTTCCCTCGCGCGTGAGCGCGGTGCTGTTCGACCTTGACGGCACGCTGGTGGACAGTGCGCCGGACCTCGCCGCGGCCGCCGACAAGATCCGCACGGACCGCGGCCTGCCGTCCCTGCCGCTGGCGGACTACCGGCCCATGGCGGGTGCAGGCGCGCGCGGCATGCTCGCCGTGGCGCTCGGCATGGCTCCCGACCATCCCGGCTTCCCGGCTCTGCGGGAAGAGTTCTTCGCCAACTACGAGGCCTGCATCCATGATCGCACGACCGTGTTCGACGGCGTGGAGGCGCTCGTGGAGCGGCTGGCCCGGGCGAGCGTGCCGTGGGGCGTGGTCACCAACAAGGCCGCGCGCTTTTCCGTACCGCTCACGGAGGCGATCCCCATGTTCCGCACGTCCGGCACGCTGGTCAGCGGCGACACCACGCCCCATGCGAAGCCCCATCCTGCGCCGCTGCTGGAAGCTGCGGCCCGGCTGGGCGTCGCGCCCGGGGAATGCATCTACGTCGGCGACGACGAGCGCGACATCGTTGCCGGGAACGCGGCCGGCATGGGCACGGTCGCCGCGCTGTACGGCTACCTGGGCAACCACAAGGAGCCAGCGCTCTGGGGTGCGCATTGTTCGATTAAATTTCCCCTCGACCTCTTGCAATGGCTCCCGGCAGCCTAAAATGGAGGGTCTGGGGCTGCCCTGGTTTCGACGTGGGTTCGGAATCGGTGTGGTGCATGTCGAGCTTGAGTGGCGCTCGTAAATCTGCATTCAACAAACCAACTGCAAACGACGAACGTTTCGCACTCGCCGCTTAAACACCGGTGAGCCTTGCAACAGCATGCTGACGGGCTGGGCAAGGGGGCCGCAAGGCCTCCCGGCTGCAAGGTTATTCACGTCAGCTGGCCTCCTGCCGGGTACCTTGGCATGGGGTGAGATCCAAGGGTGCTGGCCTTTCTTGCAGCGTGCGACTGCGCGGCTTGGGGGGTGAGATCCAAAACAGACCGCTAAACATGTAGATCTGCCCGAAGAAGGCTTGCGGACGCGGGTTCAATTCCCGCCAGCTCCACCACTCAGGACACCGCCACATGCCGGAAACCCCGGCATGTGGCGGTTTTTTTTGCCTTGTGGGACTCACCCTGCCTCAGCCGCTGTGGTGCTCTATTCCGTCGATCTCCACCGGCTCTGCGTGATTGCATGACCAAGGGGACTTACCAAGTTCCATGTGCTCTATCGCCATGGATGCATTTATTGAAGACTGTAGATTCTCCGCGGCCGGCATTCCGCAGCGGATTTTGGTGGCCGACTCCTGATGGCGCTTCGGTGGCCCTGCTGCCGGCTTCAAAGTATATTGGTGAGACCGTTCGAAAGGCTTCGGATGAGGCCATCGGCAAAATGGCTCGAAGCCACACCTCCCTTCACCTTGATTGCCGTCCCAGTCGACTGCATGAGGAAGTTCATGGGCAAACTAGACGACGTCCTGTGCCGCCTGTTCGGTTATCGCTGTCCGCTGACGGTCGAGCTCGATGGCGACAGCCTGCTGCACGGTTATGGTGTCCCGGTCACGCCGGTGCAGCGCATCCAGGCCGCCCGGCCGCGGTGGAGGCTGGATGACCGAACCGCCAATGGCTTGCGCATGGAAACCGCGATACAGACGTTTCCTTCCGAGCCCCACACGGCCAGGATCATCGTGATCGCCCTGGGTGCCAACGACGCTTTCGGCATGGTGCCTGCCGCCACCTATCGCGCCGATCTCGAAAAGGCCGTGAGCGTGGTGCGCGCGGCCGGGGCCCGGCCGGTTTTCACGGGACTGGCGCGCATGCCTGCCGACCGTTTCCCGGCGGAGTGGATCGCCAACTGGGAGGCGCTCAACGCCGTGATGCACGACATCGCGCAGCGTGAGGGCATCGAGCACGCGGGCTGGGATGCGGATTACCGCGGTGAGCAGGATCTTCAGCCCGATTTCGTCCATCGCTCGCAGGAGGCCAGTGACCGTTTTGCCGAGTTGCTGGTCGCGGCCATCGAGCGCGCAAGGTAGTCATTTCGCTTCCGGCTGCACTGCGGTGGGCAGGTACACGCAGGCGGTCAGGCCGCCTCCGGGTGTCTGCTCCATCTGCACGCGACCCTTCATCAATTCCACGTAGCGGGCCACGATCGCCAGGCCCAGTCCGGCGCCCTGGCCGAGTTGCAGGCCTTGCTCACCCTGCGTCCAGCGCTGGGGCTGCTGCAGGTCCGGTCCGGCGTCCACTCCCGGGCCGTTATCGGCCACGCGCAGCACGGCCCAGGGGGGCGATGGCTCCAGGGTGACGGTGATGCGCGGCGGATGGCCGCGGCCGTAGCGCAGGGCGTTGTCCAGGAGGTTGTTCAGGATGCCCTCGATCAGGCCGGCCTCGCCGCGCACGGCCACGGGCTGGTCCAGGCCCTCGGCGCCCAGGTCCACGCCGAGTTCGTCGGCGCGTGGCAGGTAGCGCAGCAGCACCTTGCGCACCAGGGCTTCCAGCGCCACGGTCTGCAAGGGCAGGGCGATCTCGCCCTCGGCCGCGCGCGCGAGGGCGAGCAACTGGTTCACGGTGCGGCTCGCGCGCTGCTCTGCGTCGGCGATGCCCTGCAGTTCGCTGCGCCACACGGCGGGGTCGTCCTGGGCCAGTGCGTTGGCGGCCTGCGCCCGGATGCCGGCCAATGGCGTGCGAAGTTCGTGGGCCACGTTGCCGGCGAATTCACGTTGCACCTGCAGACCCTGGCGCACGCGGGCCAACAGTCCGTCCAGGGCTTCGCCCAGGCGCTGCACGTCGCTGGTGCGTGCCTGCGCGGTCAGTGTGCCCGGCAGGGGCTGCAGGTCGGCCGCATCGCGCTGCGCCATGGCGTCCTGCAGGTCGGCCAGCGGCCGCAAGTCGCGCTCGATGCCGCGCAGCAGCCACGAACCCAGGGCCACGAGCAACCACAGCTGGGCGAGCACCGAGAACAGCAGCAGCCGGCCCAGCAATTGGGCACGCTGCGACGTGGTCTGGGCCATCACCACGGTGTAGACCGGTGGACCCTCGACGCGCAGCGTGGCGCGCCGCAGTTCGCGGCCGTCCAGCACGATGTCGGAGAAGCCGTAGCGGTGGTCGCCACCGCGGATCCCTCCGCTGGTGCCGCCCGGCAGGCGGTCCGCCGGCAGGCTCTCGTCGCCGCCCACGAATCGGCCGTCGCCATCCCAGACCGCGAAGCGCACGGTTTCATGCTGGTCGAAGCGCAGCAGTTCGGCTTCGCGGGGCGTCAGGTCCAGGTGCAGCGGGCCCTGGGCTCCGCCGCGCACATGTACCGCCAGGGCGTGCGCGTCGTCGAGCAGCGCGCGGTCGAAGGCTTCGGCCACGAAGTGGCTGCCGACCACGAGCACGACGGCGCTGCCCAGGCCCCATATGAGCAGCAGCGACAGCAGCACGTGGCGGCCGATGCGCTGGCGCAGTGCCGGCCTGGCGGCGGGGCGTGCTTCAGGAGGCATCTTCCTCGAGGCTGTAACCCAGGCCGCGCAGCGTGCGGATGGCCGCGCCGCTGCCGGCCAGCTTGCGGCGCAGGCGCGAGACGAAGGCCTCCAGCGCGTTGTCGCCCAGTGCCTCGCCCGCGTCGGACAGGCGCTGCGAGAGGTCGCTCTTGCTCAGCACGCGGCCCGGCGGCGTCATCAGTTCCCAGAGCAGTTCGAATTCGCGCGCCGGCAGCTCCAGTGCCTGCGCGTCCACGCTGCAGCGCCGCGCCTGCCGGTCCAGCTGAAGCCGGCCGACGGTGACGAGGTCGCCGGAGCCGGTGGCGCGGCGGGCCAGCGCGCGCAGGCGGGCTTCCACCTCCTTGAGTTCGTACGGCTTTCCCAGGTAGTCGTCGGCGCCGGCATCCAGGCCGGCGATGCGTTCCTCGGTGCTGTCGCGGGCGCTGAGCACGAGCACCGGCGTGCGGTCTCCGCGCGCCCGCGCGCTGCGCAGCGCCGTGAGGCCGTTGCCCAGGCCGCTGCGCGCCTGCGGGCCGTGGGGCAGGTTGAGGTCCAGCAGCACGGCATCGAAGGGTTGCACCGCCCACCAGTGCTGGGCGTCTTCCACGTTCTGGGCGAGTTCGACGCGGTGGCCCGCGCGTTCGAGTCCCTGTGCCATGGTGCGGCTCAGGACGGGATCGTCTTCCACCAGGAGGATGCGCATCGCGGAAACAGGGACGGGCTACGTGGAAATACGCACGGGCAGGGTCAGCCCGCGATCAGGTTGGGTGGCAATAGTGCCACTGCCAGCATACCCCAGCCACCGGTGCCGCCGCGTGGAAGGAAGGGCGCGGCAGAACCACAGGAGACCGTTTCGATCATGAACAACCGCAATCTCGTCCGGGGCTTCGTCCTCATGGCGCTGGCGCTGGCCTTCGGCCTGCCGTCGGTGCATTACTCGCTGGGCTCGCTCAGCCACGCGGGGCCGGGCCTGTTCCCGTTCATCGTCAGCTGCATGCTGTTCGTGATCGGCGGCATCACGGTGCTGCGCGCGCGGCTGGTGGCGCCCGTGCCGCTGAATTTCAACCCGCGCAACATCGCCATCATCCTGACGAGCCTGTGCGGTTTCGCGCTCATCTCGCATTTCGTGAACATGATCGCGGGCATCGTCTTCCTGGTGTTCTGTTCCGGATTCGCAGGCACGTCGTACTCGGCGGCGCGCAACGTGAAGATCGCGGCGGTGTTGGTCGCCATCGCCTTCGCGTTCCAGAAGCTGCTGGGCCTGAGCCTGCCGCTGTACTGAGCCGAAGGAAGCACCGACATGGACGTCCTGCACAACCTCGCGTTCGGCTTTGGCCACGCGCTCACGATCCAGAACCTGATGTTCTGCGCCCTGGGCTGCACGGTGGGTACCCTGGTGGGGCTGCTGCCCGGCCTGGGCCCGCTGGCCACCATCAGCCTGCTGCTGCCGCTGACCTATTCGATGGACACGACCGGCGCGCTCATCATGCTCGCCGGCATCTACTACGGCGCGCAATACGGCGACAGCGTGAGCGCGATCACGATGAAGATACCGCACGCCAGCAGCATCGTGGCCTGCATCGACGGCTACCAGATGACGCTCAAAGGCAAGACCGGGCTGGCACTGTTCACTGCGGGGGTGTCGAGCTTCATCGGCGGCACGGTGGCGATCGTGGTGCTGGCCTTCCTGGCGCCCAGCCTGGGCGAGGTGGCGTTCCTCTTCGGGCCGCCCGACTACTGTGCGCTGATGCTCGTGGGCTTCGTGTGCGTGAGCTTCGTGACCACGGGCAGCCTGCTCAACGGCCTGGCCATGTGCCTGGTGGGCGTGTTGCTGGGATCGGTGGGCACCGACGTGAACAGCGGTGCGGAGCGCTTCACGCTGGGCCTGCCGTTCCTGGCCGACGGCGTGGGCATCGTGAGCATTGCGCTGGGCTGCTTCGGCATCGCGGAGATCACCAAGAACCTCGATTCACGCGAAGAGCGCTCGCCCTTCAACGGGAAGATCAAGCTGATCCCGACCTGGGCGGAGTTCAAGCGCATCATCCCGAGCGCGCTGCGCGGCAGCGTCGTGGGCTCGGCCCTCGGCATCCTGCCCGGCGGCGGCCCGGTGATCGCGCAGTTCGCCGCCTACGCGCTGGACAAGAAGGTCAGCAAGTACAAGCACGAGATCGGCACCGGCTGCATCGAGGGCGTGGCCGGGCAGGCCGCCGCCGACGAGGCCGCGGCGCGAACCAGCTTCATCCCGCTGATGAGCATCGGCATTCCGGAGAACGCCGTGATGGCGCTGATGATGGCCGCCTTCATCATCAAGGGTATCCAGCCCGGCCCCAACATGATCGCCGGCCACCCCGAGCTGTTCTGGGGGCTGGTGGCCAGCATGTGGATCGGCAACTGCTTCCTGCTGATCCTGAACGTGCCGCTGGTGCGCTACTGGCTGTCGGTGTTCAAGATCCCGTACAACGTGCTGTTCCCGGCGATCCTGTTCTTCTGCTGCATCGGCACCTTCAGCATCAACAACAACCTGGACGACATCTACATCACCGTCGTGTTCGGCGTGCTGGGCTACCTGTTCATGCGGCTGGAGCTGGATCCGTCGCCGCTGATGCTGGGCTTCATCCTGGGACCCATGCTGGAGGAGAACTTCCGCCGGGCCATGCTGCTGTCGCGCGGGAGCTTCGGCGTGTTCGTGTCGCGGCCGATCAGCGGCACGCTGATCGGGCTGGTGTTCGCTTTCATCCTCTGGCAGGTGGTGGCTTTCTTCCGGCAGCGCAAGCAGCCGGAGGCACTGCCGGTGCCCGTACCCGTGGCGGAACCGGGGGCCTGATCCGTCCTGTCGGCATCCGGGCACCTGCACTGCGGGGGCGTCCATCAGGGTAAACAGGGGGCGGTGGGGCGGTGCCGCCCGCGCGGTGCGGCGGCATGATCGGCGCTTTCGACAATGCGCAGGGCTTTCCCATGACCCCCTTCCATCCCAAGGCGGATTCCCGCCTCCTTTCGCCCGGGCGCCGGCAGTTGCTGGCCGCGGGAGCCGCGGCCGGCGGGCTGGGCCTGTGGCCCGGTCTTGCAGGGGCGCAGGCGGCATGGCCCTCGAAGTCCGTGCGGTTCGTGGTGCCGTTCGCGCCGGGAGGCAGCTCCGAGATCGTCGCGCGTTCGACCGCGGCCGAGCTGTCCAAGACGCTGGGCCAGAACGTGTATGTGGACAACAAGCCCGGGGCCGCCGGCAATATCGCCATGTCCGAGGTGGCGCGCGCGGACGACCAGCACACCGTCATCCTGGGGCACATCGGCACGCTCGCCGTCAACCCCTACATCTTCGACAAGCTGCCCTGGTCGCCGAAGGACTTCAAGCCCGTGAGCCTGCTGGCCAAGGTGCCCAGCCTCTACGTGGTGCATCCGGACGTGCCGGCGAAGAACCTGCGCGAGTTCATCGCCCATGCCAAGCGCAATCCCGGCAAGCTGAGCTACGGCTCCGCAGGCAACGGCAGCGCCGGGCACCTGGCGTTCGAGTACCTCAAGATGACCTCCGAGGTCTTCATGCTGCATGTGCCCTACAAGGGGACCGGCCCGATGCTGACCGACCTGCTGTCGGGCCGCGTGGATGCCTCCGCCATCGGCGCCGCCGCCATCATCCCGTTCATCAAGTCCGGCAAGGTCCGCTGCATCGCCACCGGGTCGGCGCAGCGCCTGCCGCAGCTGCCCGACGTGCCCACCGTGGCCGAGCAGGGCTTCCCGGGGTTCGAGATGACCCAGTGGTACGGCATGCTCGCGCCCGCCAGCATGTCCCAGGACCATATCGACAAGCTCGCCGCGGAAACCATGAAGGCCGTCAAGGCGCCCGAGTCGCAGCGCAGGCTGTCCGGCGACGCGGCCGAGGCGATCGGCGGCACGCCGGCCCAGTTCGCGCAGTTCATCGCGACCGAGCAGGAGCGCTGGAAAAAGGTCATCGCGCGGGCGCAGATCAAGCCCGACTGAGCCATGCCACGGGTGCAGGGGTGCACCCGGGTCAGAACGTATGCATCACGCCGGCCGTGAAGCCGGTCGCAGCGCTCTTGTTGGCGGCGCCCTGGTAGCCGCCGCGCCAGTTCGTGCGGTCCAGCTCGGCGTACAGCCGGCTGCGGCGCGAGAGCTTGCATTCGGCGAACAGGATGGCGCGGGTGTAGCCGTCGCCCTGCAGGCCGCTGCGGTCGCGATCGAGGCGGTACACCGATGCCGTCAGGTCGATGGCCGGGGTTGCCGCCCAGGTGCCTCCGACCGAATGCACGCGCTGTACGGTGCGCGCGGTGGCCGAGGTCTCTGCCTTGCTGCGGCCGGTGTTCGCCAGGAGCTTGACGCTGCCGAACTGGTAGGCCACGCCCAGCGTGGCCGCGTCCAGCGCGAGTCCGCTGGCTGTCTTGAAGTCCTGGTATGCCCCGGACACGGTCAGGCCTCCCGCCCGCCGCATAGGCCAGGCCCGCGCAGCGGGAGGATCGCAGGTTGGCGCCCGCGGCGTTCTCGCCCAGCGGCCTCCCAGTCCGACGATGGTCGCGCGGTCGAAAAATTTCGTGGCATTGGCCTGGGTGCCGGTATCGAGGTTCAGCCCGGTTTCCAGGTTGAACACGGCGTGCACGCCGCCGTCCAGGCCCTCGCGGCCGCGCAGGCCGAAGCGGCTGGTGTTGTCCACGCCGCTCGCGATACCCGCGGCCGAGGACGGGCTGGGGGCGTTGGCCGCCTTCATGCTGTTCTCAGCGAGGATAGGCTTCGACTGCGTTATGGATGATTTAGCGGGAAAAAATCTGCCGTATTTCCTAAAATGCATGAGCTGCAGCTTGCGGGGATCTATAGGAAGCGATCAGCCTAAGGACTCCCTAAAATGAGAATTTTAGGAGTTTTGTAGACGAAAATCCTAAAGGGTGATGTGCGAGCGCTGTTGTGTGACAGCAAGCGTTGCATTGCGGCAGGTGAGTAGCTCGCGTCGCGGCATGGCAATGGTGGCGTTACTTAAACTAATGCGGTCCCGCTTGTCGAACACAGACGGCGCACGCGCCTTAGCGACTTCTTGGCCTACACACTAAAGGCGTGGAGGCACAGTCTTTTGAATACGAACCTTCTAATGCGCAAGCGGGGCTATCCTTCAGTCCTGTGGTTTGGCAGGAGATTGAAGATATGCAGACAGCAGGGATGATAAAGCAAGCGCTTTGGCACGCATGCTGGTCAAGGGCAGTCCGCACTCAAGAGGAGGACAGCCAACTGAAGCTATCTCGCGCGGTCTTCCGTGATTTTTGGTCGAGTGCTGGTTGGGTGGGGTTTATGGTCGTTTTGGGGCTTTGTCTGCTCTGCGATACCGGAAAAGTGTACCCAACATTTCCGTCGGATTGGGGAAAGTGTTGCTCTATAGCCGGAGCGTGGCTTGCCGGGTGGGGTACGTGGTTGGGTATCTTGCCCCGCAGGCCTTCTTGGGGAGGGGCTCGGCCGGGCAAACTGGCGCGGGATGGCCTATTTCGATTTTTGTTTGTCCCCGGAGTGCTGCTCTCTGTAACAGGTGCCGGATGGTGGAGCTGACCCCGGGATAAATTTCCCAATCAATCAAGAACTGAGGTGGCGGGCTGGATTGGAATATCGATAATTTTACTACCAAACATATTTCCAGTCAAGTATGCAATCAATTCGATTATTATCATTCGATTTTTTCGGCATCCCACCTTTTTAATTCGACAGCTTTTGCAAGCATACCCAGGGTTAAAGGAACTTTTGCAACCTCCTTTTGAAATTTCCTTCGGAAGCTTGGGAGTGGCAATAATAGCAGTTTCAGCGGATTGAAACCTTCTCCATTGAAGTATCTTTGAAAATCGAATCCCTGGTAGTCCACATTGAATCTATCAAAGAATTTCTCCATGAAATCTACTGCGTCATCGCCTGTAATTCCTAGATCATCCTCGATTGTCGTGGATGGATTGATTTTATTGCTAGGAAATATTCCGGTTTCTTTCCTGATAAAATCTTCGATTTCTGCCATGGAATTTATTGCCATCAGAAAACCTTATCCTCTTCTTTTATTAGCTCATTATAAGCCCGCACAGATTCGGCGGATATTTTGTACGCATCATAGGCTAGCATAACCACTCCGACCACAGGAATTGTTCTGCCTACAAATGTTCCTATATTTTTTACCAATAGTACCTTCAATTGCAGCATGCTCTTCCAGGTGATTGTGGGGAGTATTCGGTGCTTCAATTCAAAAGGAAGAACTTTTCGAGAAACAGCTGAGGCGATAGAAGTTCCCTTTGTTGCTCCCGCAAATTTCCCTCGCGTGGGCAACATTGGATAGCCTGCGATAATCGCGCCTATGGTGGTAACGTCGTCTATTCCGAAGTGACTTGCTGAGGTGTTTACGAACACCAAGAGGCACGCTTTGTCCATATAATAAAAGCCAAACCAAAACCAAACTATGAAAGGCCGCACCAGCATTGAGCCACAAGGCATGCCAAAACCATCATCCAAAAATCGATTTGTCAAGGTCAAACCAAAAAATCCAATACTGGCGCAGCTTTCAGGTCGATCCCAAACCGAGCCAGCATATTAATGATGCATCATTGATGACAATTTGAGCCTGCGCACCATCTTCAAGCTGTGCACAGTGCTGAAGATCAGCCCGGCAGTCATGATGGAAGATGTAGAACTCCGCATGAGTACCCCAAACAGGACGCGAACGGCCGCACTTAAGTGAAGCAGCAACAGAGAATAGTTGTATGCAATTAATTGCATCAGGCCAGCACCGTGGCTTGACGCCCCTCCTAGGTGGGAACTAGAGCGTGTTATGAACTTTGCTCCTCGGAGTGGAAGTCAAAGGTAGAGTCTGCGGATGCCCCGCAAGCCGTACCCGACGGATGTCAGCGATGAAGAATGGAGCTTCGCTGCGCCCTACTTGAGCCTGATGGACCAGCGCGCGCCCCAGCGCGAGCACGATCTGCGCGAAGTCTTCAACGCGTTGCGCTGGCTGGTGCGCGCAGGCGCGCCTTGGCGGATGCTGCCCAACGATCTACCTCCTTGGGAGGCGGTCTACCAGCAAACCCGACGCTGGCTGGAAGCGGGCTGCTTCGAGGCGATGGTGTCGGACCTGCGTTCGATCATCCGCGTGGCGCAAGGGCGCCAGGGACAACCCAGTGCCATGGTGATGGATGGACGGACATTGCAGTCGAGCTGCGAGAGCGGACCGCGTGCGGGTTACGACGGCTACAAGCGCAAGCGAGGCAGCAAGGTTCACATGGCCGTGGACACCCTGGGGCATCTGCTGGCGGTGCATGTCACGCCGGCCGACGAGCAGGAACGCGCACAGGTGCAGAAGTTGTGCGAAGACGTACAGCAGGCCACGGGCCACTCGGTGAAGCGGGGTTGGGCGGATCAAGGCTACACGGGCGAGGCGGCAGCAGAGGCCGCACGGGACAACGGCATCGAGCTGCAGATCGTGAAGCTGCCGGAAGCGAAAAAGGGTTTCGTGCTGCTGCCCCGGCGCTGGGTGGTAGAGCGCAGCTTCGGCTGGCTGGCGAGATTCCGCAGACTCACGCGGGACTACGAGCGCCTACCCGAAGTGCTCGGCGGGCTGCATTTCCTGGTCTTTGCCGTGCTCATGTTGCCTGCAGCCGCACGGGTGCTGGCTGCGGCAGGAAGTTCATAACACGCTCTAGCGTCGTCTCGTGAGCTTCGACTTGTGACGAGCCCACACATCGTCCATATCAGCGGTCTTCAGCGCTTCACGAAGTCGATTGAGTGCTTTCTGAGAATAACCTCTGAATGTTTGGCTCTTACGCCGAAGCTCCCGATAGCAATCCGCCTCATTCTGGAGATTCAGCTCAAAGATCAAAGCATGAGTTCTGGGAGGGCTGAGGCCCAGCTTCGCGGCGAGTTCGTCCCGTCCCAGGTTGAAAACCGTCCACGGATCAATTTCCTGCTTTAGCAGCGCCCCTTCTACGATGTCACCGGGCTTTGCGATCTTGAACGCAAGGTTTGCGTCCTTGGCAATCTTCATTGAGATTGGAATGCCTGTACCGTCCGTGCTGAGAGTCAGTTGCGCAATCTCGGGAAGGATGACCTTCCAGTCTTGTCGCTTTCTTCACTTGGCAATGGCTGCATCAATCTCGGTTTCAGAGACGCGATTGCCATCTTCCTGCATGGCTCCCGAAGCAAACGCCAGGATGGTGCGCAGCTTTGCAGCCGCCTGCGCTCCCTGCCTGCGTCCCGTGGCTAGCAATCTATCGACTTCCGAAAGCTCACTGTTGAGCAGGACAGATAGGACTCGTGGCGGGCGAGTGGAAACAGGCAGGAGTGTACTTCTCCCCCTTGGCATGAATGGAGCCCGTGGATTGAAGGATCATCGCCTTTAGCAGCATCTCGAAGGAATGTTGCAAAAGGATGAGCACCCCATGGCTTCGCCCGGTTTCCGCTGGTCGGTTGAAAAGTTCAATGGACAGAGTGAGGGAATCGGTGGCCCGCTCCAGGAGCGGAGCAACATTTTTCTTCAGTCTCGGCATGGCGCTTCTGTATCGCTTCGTTACCGCGATGATGCACCATGAACGCCGCATGGCCAGCGGCTTGACGGCTTGCAATCAAGTGCAAACCCTACCGGGCCAGCTTTGGGTGGGTTTTTGGGCGGGAGGACACGCTCCCAAAGAAAAAAGCCCAAGTAGCGGACTACTTGGGCTTTGCATCTGGCGGAGAGGGCGGGACAAATTTTCTTTGGCCTAAAAACCCAATCAAATCAAGAACTTAGGTAGCTTGAAGGGTTGAAAACTCTAGAATTTTGCTACCAAACGTGCTACCACGTCAAGCATGTCGTAACTCTTTTCATTGGTTTCTGCTATCGCTCCGGGCCTGTTCCAGTACCCACGCCCTATCTTTCCCAGGCACGCACCATTTGGGATTTTTAACCCAATCATTGAACCATATTGTGGGGTGCCCACGAAGCTCGTTGCATTTTGAGTATCCCAGCTTAGGCATATAATTATATTGCACCAATGTTAGCAAAGGCATTCCGATGACCATAAATGCGGCAGCGGCAAAAACACCAAAATTCAACAGCTTCACCAAAAAATCCACACCTCTACGAATCGGAATCGCCTTCAAGATCGATAATGGCATCATTATCAAAATCAAAGGTATAAATATGACCAAGCTTAACGCGGCCACAGAGATTCTCACAGAGGGAGAACCCTCTCTCAGGTCAGTAATCGACTGAAAAATCTCAGGGATTCCTATGAGATAACAGAGAATTAAAAATGCCATAGAAAGAGGCAGTCCGAACCAAATAGTTTTACGGACATTACGCGTCTCTTGATTCAAATCACTGCCAGCCAATTTTTATCTCCTGCATATAGGGCATAGCCAATTTATCATTTCCTGATTTGTTTTTCGCTCGGTGTTTTTCACGCCGCGCCTCAAACCATCCAACCAAGATTCTGATTTTTCATCAATTTTATACAAACCTTCACTTATATTTGTGGGAAGGTTTTTTAGAGCCGCTACAACTTTGTTTTTAATCTGATATTTTTCATCAGCATAATTCAATATAACACCTGCACCGAAAGCGGCAAGCGCCATTACTATAAGTGGCGCCACTGCTATTGCAGTTAAAGAGCCTGCATATAAACCGAATGCATAGGCCACCAGCCCACCCAACCCACCTTTGACAGCCTCAACGCCGATCCCGCCCACGAGATCATACATAGTCTTTTCACTATTGAAAACAAAATCTATAATTTCAATACCTGTGGAAACAGTAACGCCAAGAATAAATCCACCAATCGCAATACCCTTTAGGGAACCTCTCACAACCCCTGATCCGAGCCCAGCATCAAGGCTATCCGCACACATTCACCTGCTTCGGGAGCGCGATAGCAACTGCCCTGGGG
>NZ_FNJL01000007.1 GCF_900104515.1 Paracidovorax cattleyae | reverse complement strand
AGAAGTGACGGACCGCAAAGGAGCCTTGCAGGCGCTGCAGCGCTGCCAACCTGCGCTGGGCAGGGTGCGAAGCCTGCTGTGCGACAGCGGCTACGTGGGCAAGCCGTTCGCCCTGGGCGTGCAAGAGATCCTGGGCGAGCACGTCACCGTTCAGATCGCCAAGCGAAGCGAGTTGCACGCGTTCAAGGTGATGCCTCAGCGCTGGGTGGTGGAGCGCAGCTTTGCCTGGTTGGACAAGAACAGGCGTTTATGGAAGAACTGCGAGAGGTTGCTCAACACCAGCTTGCAGTTCGTCCACTTGGCATTCTTGGCTTTGCTGTGTCGAAGATCGTAAACAGGCTCTAAGAACCTGTCAGATCCAGCCCAGCGCCCCGAGCACGGCGCCCGCACCCAGCAGCCACAGCAGGTGGATGCGCGTGCGCCAGACCAGCAGCATGCACACCGCCGAGACGATCCACAGCCGCCAGCTCTGCGCGATGCCGCCGTGCGCGCTGCAGAGTACGAAGGCGGTGGCCAGCAGCAGGCCCAGCACGACCGGCGTCATGCCCTGCTTGAAGGCGCGCACGGCCCGCATGCCGCGGTGGCGGTGCGCCCAGCGCGCGGCGGCCCAGGTGAGCAGGCTGCTGGGCAGCATGATGCCCACGAGGCAGAGCACCATCCCGAGCAGGCCCAGGGCCCAGCCGCCCGCGTTGAGGCCCACGTTCCAGCCCAGCAGCCCGATGAACAGCACGTTCGGGCCGGGCGCTGCCTGCGCGATGGCGATGGAGGCGTTGAACTGCGGGTCGGTGAGCCAGGCGTGCCGGTCCACGAGGAAGCGGTGCATGTCCGGTGCAGTGGCGATGGCGCCGCCCACGGTCAGCAGGGACAGCGAAAGGTAGTACGAGAACAGGTGCAGCCAGTCGGCCGGCTGCAGCGCAAGGGTGGCGGGGGGCGTCATGCGGGCAGCTTCCGCCAGGTCACTGCGCAGGCCGCGCCGCCGATCGCGAGCAGCACCGCGGCCAGGGGCCATTGCAGCACCGCCATGGCCACGAACGTCAGCGCGGCGAGCACCACGCCCCCGGTGGCGCCGAGCGGGTGCGTGCGCAGCGCCACCGCCATGCGCAGCGCCACGCCGGCCACCAGGCCGGCGGCTACGGCACCCATGCCGCGCAGCGCACCCGCCACGGCCGGGTGGGCGGAGAACCGCGCATACGCCACTGCGAGGCACAGCAGCACCAGCAGGGGCATCAGCAGCATGCCCACCAGGGCCGACAGCGCGCCGCGCCAGCCGAAGTAGCGGTCGCCCACCATCACGGCGAGGTTCACCACGTTGGGCCCCGGGAGGATCTGGGCCACGGCCCAGTCCTCGATGAATTCCTCATTGGTCAGCCAGCCCTTGCGGTCCACCAGCTCGCGCTGCACCACGGCGAGCACGCCTCCGAATCCCTGCAGGGCCAGCCAGGTGAAGGACCAGAACAGCTCCTTGCAGTGGCGCGGGGCGGGGCGCTCTGGAGGGTGGCCGGGGGTATCGGGATCGGATGGGAGCTGCATGGGCGGAGCGGGAATGCGGGCAGGCAGGGGCCGTGACGGCCCGCATCGTACGCCGTAGCGCGTTTTTCCGCCGGCTTCCCGCGGCCTTGCCGTGGGGCGGAAAACACGCTCACCGGACGATGGGCCGGGTGCTCCAGGAGCCACCGGCGGGCCCGGTGGCCGCGCTCGTCCGGCGGGAAGGCGAACCGAAACCGCTGCCCCCTTGCGTGGCCGGTATCGTCACCACGCCGGCCACGTTCCTGAGTGCGTCCTCGACCGTGTCGGACTGCTGGGTCTCCGGCGGTGACGGCCACGGCCGCCAGTTGCTGCACGAAGACGCGGATCGAGCCGTCCGGCCCCGTGTTCATGGTCAGGCCGTTGCCCGAGATGGCGGCCTGGGCGGCCGAGAGGGGGCCCGCGGGAATGGAAAAGTCCCGTTGCGCGGCGGCCTGCGCTGCTGCGGCAGGCTGCCCCTGCTGCTGGGCATGCACGGCATGCCGGCAGTGCGAGGGCGGTGGAGCGGAACGGAGCCGGGCGGAGCATCGGGGGAGGTGGTGGACAACATGGCGGAAATCCTCCGGAAGGACATGGTTGGCGAAATTAATCTGAACAGATGGGATTTGTGTTGCATACGATTGCCGTCGGTACGCGCGATGGCAGCCAGCATGGACATCAGCAATGAAACCGTTCTGCGCGCCTACGACAAGCTGGCGGCGGCGGGTTACCTGGAGGCGCGCCGTGGCTCGGGCTTCTATGTATCGACCGAGGCCCTCCAGGTGGGCAAGCCGGCTCCGCCGCAGCGGTGGAACGGGCCGCCGGCACAGAATGCCTGGGATCACCTCCTGCATTCCAGAGGGGCCGACGGCGATTCCGCACTCGGCACGCTGCCCGCCGAGTGGATCGGCACCGAGGTGCTGTCCGGTGCCCTGCGGTCGCTGGCGGCCCGACCGCACGTGCATCTTTCCGAATATGCCGACCGCCGGGGATGGCTGCCGCTGCGCGAAGCCCTGGTGGCCAAGCTGAGCATGGCCGGCATCGGCGCCACGCCCGACCAGATCGTGAGCACGGCGGGCGCCACCGATGCCGTCGACCTGGTGGACTGGTCATTCCTCTACCAGGGCCAATACGCGGTGGTGGAGGAGCCGGCGCCGTACATCCACACCCAGCGCCTGCTGGCCAGCGGAGTCTGGATCCTTCGCGTGCGCCGCCTGGACGATGGCCCGGATCTGGAGCAGCTCGCGCAACTGTGCGAGAAGTACCAGCCCAAGGCGTTCTTCTGCAGCTCGATGCTGCAGAACCCGACATCCACCAGCCTGTCGCCGCGCAAGGCCCACCAGTTGCTCAAGCTCGCGGAGCAATACGGCATGTGGATCGTGGACGACGACACCTACGGCGACCTGCTTCCGCGCAGCAAGCTGGAGTCGGTCACGCGCCTGGCAGCGCTGGACCACTTCGAGCGGGTGATCCACATCGGCAGCTTCTCGAAGACCGTGGCGCCCGCCCTGCGGTGCGGGTTCCTGGTCGCCAGCCACCGGTGCCTGGAGCGCCTGCTGCTGATGCGTTCGGTCGGCTCCATCCATTCCTCGCTGCTCACGGACCAGATCGTGTGCCATGCGCTCACCGAGGGGGACTACGAGCAGCATTGCGGGAGGCTGCAGAAAAAGCTGGCTGCCAGCGGTAAGGCGCTGCTGGCGAAAATCCGTGCGCGTGGCTGGCAGGCCATCGAGACGGGGGCGGGCATGTATCTGTGGATGTCGCCGGGCGAAGGGGTCGATGGCCCAGCCGTGTGGCAGGCGCTGGCCGCTCAAGGCGTGATGGTCGCGAGCGAAACAGTGTTCATGAGCGACGGCACGGGCTCGCACATGCGCCTCAACATCGCGCGGACTGACCACGCCCTGCTCGACCGGATCGCCGATGCCATCGCCAGCACCGGGCGCGCGGCTCCCCCTGCCGGCATTCCCTGATGGGGGCGGTGCCCGCCGCACGCGGCTGCCCGGCCGCCGTGCGCCCTGTCAGCCACGCGTAAGGGGCATGGCCACAATCGGCTTTACCGGGCGGGCGCCATGGCGCCTTCCCCGGAACTCGGGCTGTGACCAGGCCGCCAATGCCTGCCCGACTTGGGCCCGCCCTTCGTGGCGGGCATTTCTTTGGGCCATCGTCAGGGCGCCGGCTTCTTCCTCTCCGTGCCGGGCGCATGGCCGTCCCGCACCAGCGGCAGCCGCACCACCGCATCGAGGCCGGCCACGCGGCTGCCTTCCATGCGGTTGGACAGTTCGATCTGCCCGCTCAGCGCCCACACGATTTCCTGGCAGATGGCCAGCCCCAGCCCCGAGCCGGTCCGCACGTCGCCCGCGGAGAACGGCTGGAACAGGCGCCGCGCCAGCTCGGCATCGATGCCCGGTCCGCTGTCGGCCACCGTCAGTGCCGCATGGCGCCCGTCCGTGACCAGCTCGACCGACAGCACCCCCGATTCGGGCGTGTGCCGGATCGCGTTGTGCAGGAGGTTGCGGGCCAGTTCGCGCAGCATCCACTCGTGGGCCAGCACGGGTGCGGGCTCTGTGTGGATGCCGAAATCCAGGTCGCGCTGTGCGATCAGGGGCGACAGTTCCAGCGCGATGGCCCGCAGTTCCTCGTCCAGGCGGGTCACGGGCGGCGCGCTCTGCTGGCGCAACTGCTCCACCTTGGCCAGCGCCAGCATCTGGTTGGCGAGCTGCGTGGCGCGGTCCACGGTGTCGCTGATTTCCAGCAGCGCCTGTCGGGGCGCCACGTCGCCGCGCAAGGCCGACTGCACCTGCACCTTGAGCACGGCCAGGGGCGTGCGCATCTGGTGCGAGGCGTCGCGCACGAAGCGCTGCTGGTGCGCCAGCAGGTGTGCCAGGCGGCCCATCACGTGGTTCGTGGCCTCGACCAGGGGCTGCAGTTCGCGCAGTGCGCCGGGCGCTTCGAGGGGGCGCAGGTCGTCCTCGGGCCGGGTCTGCAACTGCTCGCTGAGCTGCCGCACCGGGCGCACCGCCCACTGCACCACCAGCACCACGATCAGCGCGACCACCAGCGCCAGCAGGGCCTGGCGGGCGAAGGTGGCCTGCAGGATCTGCAGCGCGAGGGTGCGGCGCAATTCCAGGGTTTCGGCCACCTGGATCACGGCCATGCCGCGGCCCGTCGGGCTGGCGACCGGCTGCAGCAGCACGGCAACGCGCACCGGCTGGCCGCGGAATTCGTCGTCGTAGAAGTCCACCAGCGCGGCATAGGGTGGCCGCGCGGGAATGCGCCCGTGCCAGAACGGCAGCTCGGCGAAGCCCGACACCAGCCCGCCCTGCAGATCCGACACGCGGTAGAACATGCGGCTCTGGTTGTCTGCCTCGAAGGCCTCCAGTGCGGAGTAGGGCACGGTGGCCCGCAGCCGGGCCTGCCCGTCGTAGCCCGACACGTCGATCTGCTCGCCGATCGTCTTGGCGGAGGCCAGCAGCGTGCGGTCGTACGCGGTGTGCAGGGCCGACAGCGTCTGCCGGTACAGGCTGGCCGTGTTGTAGGCGATGAACAGCGCCACCGGCACCAGGATGCCCAGCAGCAGGCGCCGCCGCAGCGACTGGAACCGGTCGGCCCGGCCGCGGGTCATGCAGCCTCCCCCCGTGGGCGCCTCATGCGTCGGCCTTGAGCAGGTAGCCCAGCCCGCGCAGCGTCATGAGCGTGAGGCCGGTGCCGGCCAGCTTCTTGCGCAGCCGGTACACCACCACCTCGATGGCCTCGTACTGCACGTCCAGTTGCCCCGGGAACACCAGTTCGTACAGCCGCTCCTTGGCCACGGCGTGGCCCGGCTGGGCGAGCAGTGCGTGCATGAGGGCCAGTTCGCGCGGCGTCAGCTCCATCACCTCGCCATCGCGGTAGATGGCCCCGCTGTCCTTCTCGTAGCGTATGGCGCCGATGGACACGGAGGAGGGCGCGGGCGGCCGCGTCTCGGAGAGGTCGCCCAGCCGTCGCACGAGAGCGCGCAGGCGCGCTTCCAGTTCGTCCAGGTCGAACGGCTTGGGCAGGTAGTCGTCGGCGCCGGCATTGAGGCCCAGCACCCGGTCGCCCACGGTGCCGCGGGCGGTGAGCAGCAGCACCGGCGTGCGCAGGCCCCGGGCCCGCGCCTGCTGCAGCACCTGCAGGCCGTCCAGCCCGGGCAGCGTCAGGTCCAGCACGACAGCGTCGGGCGGGCGCGAAGCCCAATGTGCCAGCGCTGCCAGGCCGTCGCCGAGCGCGGTCACCTCCATGCCGCGGCGCGCGAGCGAGCGCTGCAGCGTGGCCTGCATGGCGGGGTCGTCTTCCACGAGAAGCAATTGCATGGGAGGGACCATAGCACCGGGCTCGGGCGTGGCCCCCCTGGGTGTTTTCCCTGAGTCGGCGGACAGCCGTTTGACAGGAAGCGGGCGCATCATCGGCCCCGTTCGCAAAACCACAAGGAGACAAGAGCCATGCGTCGCGATACCTTCCTCAAATCCCTGGCCGCCCTCGCGGCCGCGGGCGCGCTGCCGCTGCCGGCCCGCGCCGCGGCCGCAATCCGGATGCTGCTGCCCGCCAACCCCGGCGGTGGCTGGGACACCACCGGCCGGGCGCTCGGCAAGGCGATGCAGGACGCGGGCGTGGCCTCGTCCGTCACTTACGACAACAAGGGCGGCGCGGCCGGCGCCATCGGCCTGGCGCAGTTCGTCAATTCCGCCAAGGGCGACACGAATTCCCTGATGGTGATGGGCTCGGTCATGGTGGGCGGCATCATCACCGGCAAGCCGCCGGTCAACCTGTCGCAGGCCACGCCGATCGCACGCCTGACGAGCGAATACAACGTGTTCGTGCTGCCCGCCAACTCGCCGTTCAAGTCGATGGCCGAGGTGATCGCGCAGCTCAAGAAGGACCCGGGCAGCGTGAAATGGGGCGGCGGCTCGCGCGGCTCCACCGAGCACATCGCGGCGGCCATGATCGCGCGCGAAGTGGGCGTGGACCCGGCAAAGATCAACTATGTCGCGTTCCGTGGGGGCGGCGAATCCGTCGCTGCCATCCTGGGCGGCAACGTCACCATCGGCGGTGGCGGCTACAGCGAGATGGCCGAATACATCAACACCAGGAAGATGGTGCCGGTGGCCGTCACTTCGGGCCAGCGCCTGAAGGGCTCGAGCGTGCCCACGCTCAAGGAGCAGGGCATCAACGTCGAGATCGGCAACTGGCGCGGGGTCTATGCGCCCCCGGGCATCTCCGCGCCGCAGCGCAAGGCGCTCATCGACATGGTGGCCCAGGCGACGAAGAGCAAGAGCTGGGCCGAGTCCATGGAGAAGAACGACTGGACCGCCGCCTGGCTCGCGGGCGACGAATTCGGCGCCTTCGTGGATGCCGAGTTCGCCAGCATGCGCGCCACCATGGTCAAGGCCGGCATGGTCTGACCCGGCGGCGGGCGCCATGCCCGCCGTGCTTCCCGCGTTCCTTTTTTTCGTACCGCTTCTTGTGGCCGGTTGGCGCTCGCCTGCGCCCTCCGGCCGCTTTCCCGAGGACATCCATCATGTCAGAGCCTCTTGCACCTACCGCGGCGGATGCCGATAGCGAAGAAGGCGCCGTCCCGTCCCGGCGCGCCCAGACCATCGTGGGCGGCGGCGTGCTGCTCGTGGCAGCAGCGCTCGCTGCCGGCGCCCTGCAGATCCCCGGCGATGCCGGCTACGGCGGCGTGGGCCCCAACTTCCTGCCCTGGCTGGTCGCGGCCGTGCTGGCCGCCTGCGGCGGCTTCCTGCTGTGGGAGGTGGCGTCCGGCGGCTTCCGCTCCCTGGGCGCCCCCGGCGGCGCGGCCCGGGCGGACAGGCAGGCCTTCGTGTGGGTGTCGGCCGGGCTGCTGCTCAATGCCGCGCTCATCGG
This sequence comes from Paracidovorax cattleyae, assembly GCF_900104515.1. GTDB lineage: Bacteria > Pseudomonadota > Gammaproteobacteria > Burkholderiales > Burkholderiaceae_C > Paracidovorax > Paracidovorax cattleyae. Next base: position 185,998 of record NZ_FNJL01000007.1, on the reverse strand, counting down.
CACAGTGGGCTTCATCGTGAGCTGCACGCTCTGCTACGTGCTGGCCGTGCAGGGCCTGCGCCGCGCGGGCGGCCAGCCGGCCGCGGGCGCCGCGCGCACCTGGGCGGTGGACGTGTTCACCGGCCTGGCGATTTCCGCGCCCGTGTTCTGGGCCTTCACGCAATTCCTGGCGATCAACCTGCCGGGGCTCACGCAAACGGGGTGGCTGTGATGATGGACATTTTCAACGCCCTGCTGCAGGGCTTCGCGACGGCGGCCACGCCCGCCAACCTGCTGTGGGCCCTGGTGGGCTGCGCGCTCGGCACGGCGGTGGGCGTGCTGCCAGGCATCGGCCCTGCCGTGGCGGTGGCCATGCTGCTGCCCATCACCGCCAAGGTGGAGGTGACGGCCTCCATGATCTTCTTCGCCGGCATCTACTACGGTGCCATGTACGGTGGATCGACCACCTCCATCCTGCTGAACACGCCCGGTGAAACGGCCAGCATGGTCACGGCGATGGAAGGCAACAGGATGGCCAAGAGCGGTCGTGCGGGCGCGGCCCTGGCCACGTCGGCCATCGGCTCGTTTGTCGCCGGCACCATCGCCACCGTGGTGGTGACGCTGTTCGCCCCCTCCGTGGCCGAGTTCGCCGTCAAGCTCGGGCCGCCCGAATACTTCATGCTGATGGTGCTGGCCTTCACCACGGTGAGCGCGGTGCTCGGCCAGAGCACGGTGCGGGGGCTCACGGCGCTGTTCCTGGGCCTCGCGCTGGGCTGCGTGGGCATGGACCAGATCTCCGGCGCGGCGCGCTATACGCTGGGCCAGCCCGAACTGCTGGACGGCATCGACATCGTGCTCGTGGCCGTGGGCCTGTTCGCGGTGGCCGAGGTGCTGTATGCCGCCATGTATGAAGGCCGCCAGGTGGACACCCGCAATGCCATGGGCCGGGTCCACATGACGGCGCGCGACTGGAAGCGCTCCGTGCCCGCCTGGCTGCGCGGCACGCTGCTGGGCACGCCGTTCGGCTGCATTCCCGCCGGCGGCACCGAGATCCCGACCTTCCTCAGCTATGCGACCGAGAAGAAGCTCGCCAAGGGCGCGGACCGCGAGGAATTCGGCACGAAGGGCGCGATCGAAGGCGTGGCCGGCCCCGAGGCCGCGAACAACGCCACCGTCACGGCCGCGCTGATCCCGCTGCTCACACTGGGCATTCCGACGTCCAACACCACGGCGGTGCTGCTGGGCGCCTTCCAGAACTACGGCATCAATCCCGGCCCGCAGCTGTTCACCAGTTCGGCCGCGCTGGTGTGGGCGCTGATCGCTTCCCTCTACATCGGCAACGTGATGCTGCTGGTGCTCAACCTGCCCATGGTGGGCCTGTGGGTGAAGCTGCTCAAGATCCCGAAACCGCAGCTCTACGCCGGCATCCTGATCTTCGCCACGGTGGGGGCCTACGGCATGCGCCAGAGCGCGTTCGATCTGTTCCTGCTCTACGGCATCGGCCTGCTGGGCGTGATGATGCGCCGCTTCGACTTCCCCACCGCGCCCGTGGTGGTCGGCATGATCCTCGGGCCGCTGGCCGAGGCGCAGATGCGCAACGCGATCTCGATCGGCGAAGGCAGCTGGTCGGTGTTCGTGACGCGTCCGATGTCGCTCACGCTCATCGTGATCGTCGTGGCCGTGCTGGTGCTGCCCCGCCTGCTGCGCGGCTGGGCGGCCCGGCGGCTGCAGGTCGCTGCCGCCTGAACAACCCCCTGTGGCGCGGGGCACGCGTCGTGCCTGCGTTCAGTGCCTCGCGGTACGCGCCGCGGACGGTTCCAGCGGGGCGCCTTCGGGTGCCCCGTCGCGTTGGCGGCGGGACACCGCTTGCTTGTCCTTCTGCGTGGCGCCCGAACCCTTCTTCAGCCACAGGTAGAGCCCGCTGCCCAGCACGATGATGGTGGCGATGTCGAGCAGCGCCCAGAGGATCTGCATGGGCATGCCGGCGTAGTCGCCGAAGTGCAGCGGCTGCGAGATGAGCAGGGCGGTGAGGTACCACGGCAGTTCCGGCGCGGCCGTGACCTGCGCGGTGCGTGCGTCCACCAGCACGGGCTGGTAGAGGCGCGACGTGAGCGGTTCGCTGCCGCGCAGGAAGAAGGTGTTGTGGTGCGGGCTGGAGAACGCCGTACCCGGGAAGGCGATGAAAGACAGGCGCATGCCCGGGGCGCGCTCCAGCGCCGCGTCCAGCGATTGCTGTAGCGAGCCGCGTTCAGCCTGCGGGGTGACGGGCTGGCCCGCATAGGGCGCCAGCAGCGACGAAAGCTGGTCGTGCTGCCAGTACTTGATGACCAGGTCGGCCCAGGTATTGATCATGCCGGTGCCGCCCACCACGAAGGCCCACACCAGGGTGACGATGCCCAGCAGGTTGTGCAGGTCCAGCCATTTCACGCGGGTGGAGCGCTGCTCGCGTACCGTGCCGAAGTCCAGCTTGCGCATGAAGGGCGCGTAGAGCACCACGCCCGAGACGATGGCCACGAGCAGCAGCAGCCCCATGAAGCCCAGGAAGAGCTTGCCCGGCAGCCCCGCGAACAGGTCCACGTGCAGCTTGTACATGACGTACATGAAGCCCTGGTCGAACCGCGGCTGCGCGAGGATGGCGCCGGTGCGGCCGTCCACGGCCACCGAGCGGAAGTCGGTGGTCGGAGCGGGCGTGTGCGTGAGCGTGACGAACCACACGCTGGGGTCGTCCGCGTCCTGCGACGCGAACTGCACGATGCGGTCCGGATGCTGCGCGCGTGCCACCTCCAGCACCCGGTCCAGGCTGACCCGGCGCGTTTCCCCCGGCATCGGCGGCGCCTCGACCTCCGTGCCCAGCAGGTGGCCGATCTCGTGGTGGAAGATCAGCGGCAGCCCCGTCAGGCACAGCAGGAGCATGAACCCGGTGCACACCAGGCTGCTCCACTTGTGTAGCCAGGACCAGGTCTTGAGGGCTTTGGGGGTCATGTCGTCGTCCTGCTCCAGCGAAAGTCCGCGCTCAGAAATCCACGCTCGCGCTCAGCGCGAAGGTGCGCGGTGCGCCCACCACGAGGTAGCCCGAGCCGGGGTAGCCGCCGGACGAGGCCCAGTAGTTGCGGTCGGCCACGTTGTCCACGCGGGCGCGCAGCGTCACGAGGCGGCCGCTCCATTCCGTTGTGTAGCGCACCCCCAGGTCCAGGCGCGTCCAGCCGGGCACGCGCAGGGCGTTGGCGCCGTCGGCATAACTCGCGCCGGTATAGAGGGCGCGGGTGTCCAGCGCTAGGCCGGGCACGCCGGGAACGTCCCATTCCACGCCGGCATTGGCCTGCAGGCGCGGCACGCCGATCACGCGCTTGCCGTCGGTGGTTGCGCTGCCCGTCCTCTGCTGCTTCGCGTCCAGCCAGGTCACGCCGCCCAGCAGGCGCAGGCCGCGCACGGCCTCGCCCTGCACGTCCAGTTCCACGCCCTGGTGGCGGTCCCTGCCGGAGGCGCCGAACACGTTCGCGGCGTCCACGTAGGCACGGGGCTTGGTAGTGCTGAACAGCGCCAGCGACCCGCGCAGGCGGCCGCCGTCGTACTTCACGCCCACTTCCTTTTGCTTGGCGACATACGGCGAAAGCTGCTGCCCGCTATTGGCCACAGGCGCGCCGTTGGCCGTGGCCGGCGCGGTCTGGCCCTGGCTCAGGCTCTCGATGTAGTTGCCGTAGAGCGACCACTGCGGCGCCATCTTGAACACGAGGCCCGCCATGGGGCTGTTACGGCTCTGCTCGTAGCGGGCGAGCAGCGCGGAGGTGCCGTAGGCGAAGTCGGAGGTGTCCAGGCGCTGGTGGCGCAGCCCCAGGGTGAGCAGCACCGTATCGTCGATGAAGGAGAGCGTGTCGCCCAGGGCGTAGCTCAGCAGCCGCGTGCGGCCCGTGAGATTGGGGCTGGACAGCGTGCCGCCATACAGCGTGGACGCGCTGAAAGCGGGCTGCGCGGTGGGACGGTACCGATACAGGTTGGAGGCGATGGTGTTGCGCCAGTCCATCGCATACGCATTGTCTTTCTCGGCCTCGAAATACGACACGGCGGCCACCCATTCATGGCCCACCGCGCCGGTGCGCAGCTTGCCGCGCAGGCCGAGTTCACCGGTGTCCACGCGGTCCTTGCGGGTGTTGTCGAAGCGGTAGGCCGTGCCCGCGCCCGTGGCGGCGTTGGTCACCGTCAGGTTGGCGAGCGAATTGGCCTCCTTGCCGCGGCGCATGCCCCAGGCTCCCCAGGCCGTCACACCGGGCGACAGGTCCACCTCGCCGCGGAACGTGCCGAACACGTCTCGCTCGTTGGAATACGCCCAGGGCTGGGAAAAGTTGGCGGAGGCATCCGGCGCGGCGGGCACGGCGGTGGCGCCGGACAGCGAGACGTTCGGCCGAGTGCCCTTCAGGCGGTGGTCCTGCCAGCCGATGTCGCCCGACAGGCGCACGTCGCGGCTGCGCCAGTCCAGGCCCAGGGCCACGAGGCCGAGCCGGCTCTTTTCATGGTCCACGGCGGCGTCGCCGTCCTGGTAGGCGGCATTGAAGCGGATGCCCGTGCTGCCGTCCGGCCCGAAGCGCCGGCCGATGTCCACCGCCGTCTCGACGCGGCCTCCCGACCCCGTGCCCACCGTCACGCGCGACAGCGGCTCGTTGGGCGCGCGCTTGGGCAGCAGGTTGACCGCACCGCCGATGCCGCCACCCGACGGCGTGGCGCCCGACAGGAAGGTGGAGGCGCCGCGCAGCACTTCGACGCGCTCGAACAGTTCGGTGGCGATGTATTGCCGGGGCAACAGGCTGTAGAGGCCGTTGTAGGCCGTGTCGTCGGAGCCGAGGACGAAGCCGCGGATGAAGTACGCCTCCTGGAAGTTGCCGAAGCCGCGCGCCAGGCGGACGCCTGAGTCGTTCTGCAGCACCTCGCCCACGCTTTTGGCCTGCTTGTCCTGGATCAGCTCATTGGTGTAGCTGGTGATGCTGAAAGGGGTGTCCATCGCATCCTTGGTGCCCAGGATGCCGGCGCGTCCGCCGCGCGCCACCTGCCCGCCGGGATAGGCCGGTGAGAGGCCCTGGGAAGAGGCATCCGCGCTGGCGTTGACCGTCACCGTCGAGAGCGTTGGCGTGTCGGTGGCGGCGGGCGTGGCGGATTGCGCACCGGCCTGGGTACCGAGCAGGGCGAGGGAGGCGGCGATGGCGAGAGGATGGGGGTGGAACATGGCGAAGGGCCTGGCGGGTGGAAAGTGTGGGGCGCCAGAAGGGCGCAGCGGGCATGGAGGACGGAGGAAAAAGCGGGAGAAAGGGCTGTGTCCGGCGTCAGCCGCGCCGCCGCAGCCAGCCGAACCACGCCATCACGGCCACGGGCACGCCCAGCGCGACCCACGACCATGTGTCGCCCCAGCCGTCCGATACCAGGGCGCTGAGCAGTCCGCTGGCCGTGAGGATGCCCAGGGCGATGGGCCACCCCCAGATACGGCCCGGCCGGGCGGCCTCGGTGCGCGGCGCGGCGGCTGCCTGGGGATTGGTGTGGCCTGGGATGGCCGCGGGGGATTGCGGCCCGTTGAGGGAGGCGGGCGTCGAGGGCATGGATTGCGGGTGCTGGAGGGGCGTGCCGGCGTGGCGGAGCAACGGGCGCCGGTGGGGCGGCACAGCGGGCCCCGGGGACTGGACCGTCCGCCGGGGCACCCCACCAGGGCACTGTTCGCAAATGCGCATTCTAAAAGATATTGCGAATGGTTCGCATTGAAATTTATGGAATGTATGAACGGGTGGCTCTTGGGGCGGCGTGTGCCCGAATGCACCCGCCGGCGGCGGATAGCCTCATACTCCGGCCACCCAGAGAGGAGATCCCCCCATGACCGTCTTGAAAACCGCCCCCCTGCTCATTGCCGCCCTGGCCGCTTCCTCATGCGGGGGCGGGGGCAGCGGCGCATCGGTCGACTACGACTTCAATGCCCGGCCTTCCTACCTGAGCGACCTGCGGCAGGCCGCCTACGACGGCGTGGGCGACGACCTGCTGACCGGCGGGCTGGGCCGCTCCGGCCTGCAGGATGACTCGCAGCCAGGTTACGCGGGCAGCCAGCCCACGGCGGAGGAACTGCGGCGCAATGCCATCTACGTGAACTACCGGGCCCTGGTGGACACGACCTCCGACGGGGGCTACGGCAGGCTCTACGGTCCGAACGTGGACATCCAGGGCCGCGCGACATCGAGCGAAGGCATGGTGGCCGGCACGGAGGCCATCGCCTATTCGGACGACGGCTCGGGGCGCCGCAACGTCACCCTGATGGTGCAGGTGCCGGATGCCTTCGACCGCACGCGCCCCTGCATCATCACCGCCACCTCGTCCGGATCACGCGGCATCTACGGCGGCATTCCCACCGGCGAATGGGGCCTCAAGCGCGGCTGCGCCGTGGCCTATACGGACAAGGGCACGGGCACCGCGCCCCACGACCTGCAGGCCGACACCGTCGCGCTGATCGACGGCACGCGCACCAGCGCCACGCTCGCGGGCACGCGCGCCGCCTTCAACGCGGGGCTGTCGGCGGCCGACCTGGCGGCCTTCAATGCGGCCACGCCGCAGCGCCTGGCCTTCAAGCACGCGCATTCCGGGCAGAACCCGGAAAAGGACTGGGGCCGCTCCACCCTGCAGGCGGTCGAGTTCGCGTTCTATATCCTCAACGAGCGTTTCGGCGACCGCTCCCCGGGCGGCCAGCCGCTGCGCACCTTCACGCCGGCCAATACCACGGTGATCGCCTCCAGCCTTTCGAACGGCGGCGGCGCGGCGATCGCTGCGGCCGAGCAGGACACTCAGGGCCTCATCGACGGCGTGGCCGTGTCGGAGCCCTCGGTACAGATGCCGGCCAATGCGGGCGTCACCGTGCAGCGCGGCGGGCGCACCGTGGCCGTGAATGGCCTTCCGCTGATCGACTACACCACCCAGGCTCACTTCTACCAGGCCTGCGCCGCCCTCGCGCCGTCGCTGGCCTCCACGCCCTTCGCTGCGGCCTTTGCCATCCGCTTCGCGGATCCCGCCTTCCCGGTGGCCGCCAACCGCTGCGCCGGCCTCAAGGCCCAGGGGCTGCTCTCGGCCACCACCACGGCCGCGCAGGCCGAGGAGGCGCTGGCGCGCCTGACCGCCTATGGCTGGGAGCCCGAATCGGGTGCGCTGCATGCCTCGCTCGCGGCATTCGAGGTGGCGCCGTCCATCGCCGTCACCTATGCCAACGCGCTGTCGCGCGCCAGCGTCCAGGACCGGCTGTGCGGCTACAGCTTCGCCACCACGTCGGCCATCGGCGCGGTGCAGCCCACGCCCGCCGCGGTGACGAACACCCTGTTCGCCACCGGCAGCGGCATTCCGCCCACCGCCGGTGTTCAGCTGGTCAACGACCGCAGCCGCGGCGTGCCGGTGCGCGACCTGTTCTCGTTCAATACCGCGGGCGTGCCCACCTGGAACCTGGAAGGCGCGCTCTGCCTGCGCGCACTCGTGACGGGCACCGATGCGGCCGCCCGGCGGCTGCAGGCCGGCCTCGACGAAACCCGCCGCACCGGCAACCTGCACGGCAAGCCCGCCATCATCGTGCACGGCCGCGACGATGCGCTCATCCCGGTCAACCACACCTCGCGCCCGTACGCGGCCCTGAACCGGCGCGTGGAAGGCTCCGCCAGCCGCCTGAGCTACATCGAGGTCACGAACGCCCAGCATTTCGACGCCTTCATCGGCCTGCCTGGCACGCTGCCGGGCTACGACAGCCGCTACGTGCCCCTGCACCTGTACCTCAACCGGGCACTCGACGCCATGTACGCGCACCTGGTGAACGGCCAGCCCCTGCCGGCCAGCCAGGTCGTGCGCACCGTGCCGCGCGGCGGCACGCCGGGCAGCGCCCCTGCGATCACGGCGGCGAATGTCCCTCCCATCGCGGCCACCCCGGCGGCGGCCGATGCCATCGCCGTCACCAGCGGCGCCATCGCCGTGCCGGACTGACCTGCCGCAGCCTGGCCTCCCCTGCGGGTAAATCCCCGTGGCGCGCGCGGTTGCTCGGCGCCCGCGCCGCGGCCGGCCGGTAGAGTGAGGGGCCGCCACTTCGAGGAATGCCCATGCCCGGTCCTTCGTCCCGCCGCACCCGTTCCCTGGCACGCCAGGGGACCGAACTCGCCATGGCCGTGCCGCCCGTCGTCGCGCACCGCGTGGCGCGCATGGCCCTCGCCGGCGCCAACCCGTCGCAGCGCGACCGGCGCGAATTCGGCCGCATGGTCGCCGAGAAGCAATGGGCCTTCGTGCAGTCCTGGGCCGCCATGGGCATGCAGACCCTGCTGGCCCAGCAGGCCATGGCGGCCAGCATGATGCGGCTGTGGTGGACGCCATGGACGATGGCCACGGGTCCGCAGCTGGCGCGCCAGTGGCAGGACGCGGCCGCGGGCGTGCTCGGCAAGGGGCTCGTCCCGGTTCGCCGTGCCGCGGTGGCGAACGCCCGCCGCCTGGCGCGCACGCCGCTGGTCTGAGCCGGTCCGTGGCGGTGCGGGCAGGGCCGCGCTGCAGTACTCAGCGTGCCTGCGCGCCGGTATCCCAGCCCGACAGGTGCTCCTGCGCGATCCGGCTCAGCGCGGTGATCCAGGCGTTGTCCGCGTTCAGGCAGGGGATGTAGCGGAACTCCTGGCCGCCTGCATGCAGGAAGGCCTCGCGCGCCTCCTGGTTGATTTCCTCCAGCGTTTCCAGGCAGTCGCTGGTGAACCCCGGGCACATGACGTCCACGCTGCGCGTGCCGCCCCGGGCCATCTCGATGAGCGTCGGCTCGGTATAGGGCTCGAGCCACTTGGCCTTGCCGAAGCGGGACTGGAAGGTCACCCGGTAGCGGTCCGGCGACAGGCCCAGCGCCTGCGCCAGCAGTGCGGCGGTCGCCAGGCATTCCTGCTGGTAGGGGTCGCCCAGGCGCACGGCGCGTTCCGGAATGCCATGGAAGCTCATCACGAGCTGTTCTGCCGGCCCGCCCTCGCGCTGCCAGTGCGCACGCACGCTGCGCGCCAGCGCGTCGATGTAGGCGGGGTGGTCGTGGTAGCTGTTCACGAAACGCAGTTCCGGCAGGCGGCGCGTGCGCAGCGCATAGGCGCATACGTCGTCCGACACGCTCGCGGTGGTCGTGCCCGAATACTGCGGATAGAGCGGCAGCACCAGCACGCGGTCCACGCCCTCGGCCTGCAGGGCCTTCAGCTGGCCGGCGATGGACGGCTGCCCGTAGCGCATCGCATGCCGCACCTGCACCCGCAGCCCGGCCTCGCCCAGCCATCCGAGCAGCAGCGTCGCCTGGCGCTCCGTCCACACGGCCAGGGGCGAGCCCTCGGGCATCCAGATGCTGGCGTACTTGGCCGCGGACTTCGCCGGCCGGATGCGCAGGATGATGCCGTACAGGATGGGCAGCCATGCGGCGCGGGGGATCTCCACGATGCGCGGGTCGGACAGGAACTGCGCGAGGTAGCGGCGCAGCGCGGGCGCGGTGGGCGCCTCGGGCGTGCCCAGGTTGCACAGCAGCACGGCGGTGCGGGGCCTCGGGGCGGTCTGGGAGCGATCTGCAGCGGATGCGTTCATGGGCGCGTAAGGGAAGAGGGAATGCAATGGTTGCGCTATTCTCGGCCACCATGCTCGATACCACCCGCATCCGCGCGATGACCCTTGATCTCGACGACACCCTCTGGCCGATCTGGCCGGCCATCCGGAGGGCCGAGCAGGTGCTGCGGGACTGGCTGGGAACGCGCGCGCCGGCCACGGCCGCGTTGCTGGCCGATGCCGAAACGGCTGCCGTGATCCGCGCCGAGGTCGTGCAGGCGCATGCCCATCTCTCCCACGACCTGAGCGCCCTGCGGCGCGAAAGCATCCGCGCGGCGCTGCGGCGGGCGGGAGAGGACGAATCCCTCACCGACGCGGCCTACGAGCTGTTCTTCGCGGAGCGCCAGCGGGTCGATCTGTACGACGATGCCATCGCCGCCCTGGAATTCCTCGCACCGCGCTATCCGCTCATGGCGCTCACCAATGGGAATGCCGACCTGCATCGCATCGGGCTGGGGAATTACTTCCAGGGAAGCGTGACGGCCCGCACCTTCGGCGTCGCCAAGCCCGATCCGCGCATCTTCCAAGAAGCCGCGAAGCGGCTCGGCGTGCCGCCGGAGGCCGTGCTCCACGTGGGCGACGATGCCACGCTCGACGCCCATGGCGCCCTGCAGGCCGGCATGCAGGCCGTCTGGATCAACCGGGCCGGCATCGCCTGGCCGCACGAGGGGCCGGAGCCCATCGTGGTGGAAGACCTCACCGGCCTGTGCCGGCTGCTCGCGCCACAGCTGGTGGCGGCTCACGGGCAGGGCGGTGCGCTGCCCGGGGGCCCCGAACGCCGTTCGTAGCGCGCGGGCGTGCGCTGCATGCGACGGCTCCTGTTCCCTGATACGGGGCCGCGAATCCTCAGGCACCGAGGAAGGCGCGCAGCACGCGCAGCGTGTCCTCCGGCGCCTCCGTCATCTGGAAATGGCCCACGGGCAGCATCTCCACGCGCACGTCCAGTCCCGCCCCGCGCGCCGCCGCGACCAGGCCCTGCGCGGCCCGGGGCTGCGTCATCTGGTCCTGCGCACCGAGCGCGAACAGTACCGGGCAGGCGAGGGCGGCCACGGCGGCTTCCGCCCCCGCATAGCGGTCGCAGGCCACGAAGCCGCGGTGGAACACGTTCACGTGCGGATTGCTGCGCAGCACGCGGCGCCCGAGCGCCATGCCGGCGCCGAAGGCCCAGAAGCCCGCGCCCGAAGGCGACGCCAGGCTGCTGCGCGAGAACACGTTCACCATCCGCAGGGCCTTCTCGGACTCGTTCAGCGAGGCTTCGATGAGCGCGGGCGACACCTTCATCGGGTAGGCCGTGCCCACCAGCGCCAGGTGCGTCGCGGAGTCTCCCAGCCGTGATGCCGCCTCCAGCGCGATCAGCGAGCCCCAACTGTGCCCCACGAGCGCAACCCGCTCCACGCCCAGCGCGCGCAGCAGCGCCACGACGAAATCCGCGGCCTCTTCCACGCTCTGCGGCGCCTCGCCATCGCTGCGCCCGTGGCCGGGCAGGTCCACCGCCAGCACGTTCCAGCCGTGGTGCGCCAGATGCCGGCTCTGGAAGCCCCACACACTGTGGTCGTTGAGCACTCCGTGCACCATCACCACCGTGGGTCGTGTCGGGTCGAAGGGCTTGCCGCCCGTATAGCAATAGGCAGCCTGGCCATTGACGGTCACCTGCATCACGCACCCGCCTTTCCACCGGCTTTTTCAGCGGCCTTCAGCGCGCGCTTCAGGTCGTCGATCAGGTCGTCCGCATCCTCCAGCCCGATCGACAGGCGGATCGTGCCCTGCGCGATGCCGGCCTGCGCCAGCGCCGCGTCGTCCATCCGGAAGTGCGTCGTGCTGGCGGGGTGGATCACCAGGCTGCGGCAGTCCCCCACGTTGGCGAGGTGGCTGAAGACCTTCAGCGATTCGATGAAGGCCCGGCCCTGGGCCCGGTTGCCCCGCAGGTCGAAGCTGAACACCGAGCCCGCGCCGCGCGGCAGCAGGCGCTGCGCTAGCGCATGGCTGGGGTGCGACTCCAGCATCGGGTGGCCGACGCGGGACACGAAGGGGTGGCTCGCCAGGAACTCCACCACCCGCTCCGTGTTGCGCATGTGGCGTTCCATGCGCAGCGGCAGCGTCTCGATGCCCTGCAGGATCAGCCAGGCCGTGTGCGGGCTCATGCAGGCGCCGAAATCGCGCAGCCCCTCGCGCCGCGCGCGCAGCAGGAAGGCCCCCACGGTGGACTCTTCCGAAAACACCATGCCGTGGAAGCCCGCGTATGGCGCGCAGAGTTCCGGGAAGCGTCCCGAGGCCTCCCAGTCGAATGTGCCCCCATCGACCACCACACCGCCGATCACCGTCCCGTGGCCGGAGAGGAACTTGGTGGCGGAGTGATAGACCAGGTCGGCCCCATGTTCCAGCGGGCGCATGAGCCAGGGGGAGGTGAGGGTGGAGTCCACCAGCAGCGGAGCACCCGCCGCGTGCGCGATCTCCGCCACGGCCGGAATGTCCAGCACCTGCAGGCCCGGGTTGCCCACCGTTTCTCCGAAGAGCAGGCGGGTTTCGGGCCGGATGGCGGCGCGCCAGCCGTCCAGGTCGTCCGGCTGCACGAAGGTGGTCTCGATGCCGAAGCGCCGCAGCGTGTAGTGCAGCAGGTTCTGCGAGCCGCCGTACAGCGCCGTGCTCGCGACGATGTGCCCGCCCGCGCCCATCAGCGTGCAGACGGCCAGGTGCAGCGCGGCCTGGCCGCTCGCCACCGCGATGGCCCCCGCGCCGCCTTCGAGCGCCGCCACGCGCTGCTCCAGCACCGCATTGGTGGGATTGCTGATCCGGCTGTACACGTGGCCGGGCCGCTCGAGGTTGAACAGCGACGCCGCATGGTCGCTCGATTCGAAGACGAACGAGGTCGTCAGGTGGATGGGCACGGCGCGCGCGCCGGTGGCCGGATCGGGCACGGCGCCCGCATGCAGCGCCAGCGTATCGAAGCCGGGGTCGGAATGGCCGGGCATTCGTTGTCTCCTGTGTGTGATCGCAGCGCAACATTGTGGGCTATATTGCGCAGGAAACACCCACCGGCCCGCCTCCGCGGCGCGGCGCCCCCCTGGAGACCTCCCATGAAAGTCAGCGACATCCTCCGCGTCAAAGGCAACACGCTCTTCACCGTCACCGCCGACGAACCCCTGGCGAAAGCCGTCGAGGTCATGGCGGACAAGGACATCGGCTCGCTGGTGGTGATGGACCACGGCGACCTGGTGGGCATGCTCACCTTCCGCGAGGTCATCCAGGCCGTGGTGAAGAACGGCGGCACCGTGGGCACCATGCTCGTGCGCACCGCCATGGACGACGCGCCTCTCACCTGCACGCTCGAGACCGAGATGGACGAGGTGCGCCGCATGATGCTCAACCGCCACGCACGCTACATGCCGGTCATGGACAAGAAGATGCTCATGGGCGTGGTGAGCTTCTACGACGTGGCCAAGGCCGTGGTGGACAGCCAGAACTTCGAGAACAAGATGCTCAAGGCCTATATCCGGGACTGGCCTGAGGAAAAAGAAGCTACCCCCTGAGGCGCTGCGCGCTTTCCCCCTTCTCTCGTCGCGCTGCGCGCGCCGGGAAGGGGGACGACGCCAGTGGTCCGGCAAAGCCGGCCCCACGGCGTCTGCTGGCTTGGCCTGCTCCGCGGCCGTTTGACGGGTGAGGGCGTGCTTGCTCGAGCGCTGCGCCCGCTGACTGGCGCCGTATCGCGTGTTCTTCGGTCTGGAATGAGGTGCTGTGGCCCGGCTCGGCGGATGGCTCTGGGATAATCCTGCGCCATGAGCGGCAACACACTCGGCACCATCTTCGCAGTCACCAATTTCGGTGAATCTCACGGCCCGGCCATCGGCTGCGTGATCGACGGCTGCCCGCCGGGCATGGAGCTGGCGGAGGCGGACATTCAGGCGGAGCTGGACCGCCGGCGGCCCGGCACGAGCCGCCATGTCACGCAGCGCAACGAGGCCGATGCCGTCGAGATCCTGTCCGGCGTGTACGAGGGCCGCACCACCGGCACGCCGATCGCGCTGCTGATCCGCAATACCGACCAGCGCAGCAAGGACTACAGCAACATCGCCCAGAGCTTCCGCCCCGGCCATGCCGACTACACGTACTGGCACAAGTTCGGCGTGCGCGACCCGCGCGGGGGGGGGCGCTCTTCGGCGCGCCTGACGGCGCCGACCGTGGCCGCCGGCGCGGTGGCGCGCAAGTGGCTGCAGGCGAAGTACGGCATCGAGTTGCGCGCCTGCATGACGCAACTGGGCGAGCTGGATATTCCCTTCGAGAGCTGGGACCATGTGCCCCGCAACCCTTTCTACGCGCCCGTGGCCGATGTCTCTCGCTATGAGGAGTACATGGACGCGCTGCGCAAGGCCGGTGATTCCTGTGGCGCCCGCCTGCGCGTGCAGGCCCGCAATGTGCCCGTGGGCCTGGGCGAGCCGCTCTACGACAAGCTCGACGCCGACATCGCCCACGCCATGATGGGCCTCAACGCCGTCAAGGGCGTGGAGATCGGCGCCGGCTTCGCCAGCGTGGCGCAGCGCGGCACGACCCATGGCGACTCGCTCACGCCCCGGGGCTTCGCCAGCAACAACGCCGGCGGCGTGCTGGGCGGCATCAGCACGGGCCAGGACATCGAGGTGTCGCTCGGCATCAAACCGACCAGTTCCATCGTCAGCCCGCGCGAGTCCATCGACGTGCATGGGCAGAGCACCGAGGTGGTCACCAAAGGCCGCCACGACCCCTGCGTGGGCATCCGTGCCGCGCCCATCGCCGAGGCATTGCTGGCCATCGTGCTGATGGACCATGCCCTGCGGCACCGCGCCCAGTGCGGCGACGTGGTGCCGGCGGTGCCGCCGATCCAGGCGTCTTTCCTGTAATCGCCAGGCGGGCTGCCGCCCAGGGCCGAGGGACTCAGGGCGCCGATGCGGCCACTGCCGGGCCGCTGGCGGTGGACGCGGCCGGTACCGCCTGCGAGGTCGCGACCGCATCGGCCGGCGCGGCAGGCCGGTGGAACCAGCCCATGCGCCATGCCAGCACGCCCGCCACCGCCAGGACCACCGCCACGCAGGCCGCCGTCCATGCCGGCGTGCGCGACTCGGGGAACGGATCGTTCAGCATGCGGCGTGCGCCCGGCGGCACATGGGCTGTCTGCGACAGCGATCCGCCCAGTCGGGTGTTGATGCGCATCCGGCCGTTGATGGCCCAGCCGCTCGCATCCAGGATCGGGCCCAGGCTGCGCTGACGCAGCTTGAGCCAGGCGATCAGCATGCTCGGCCCCGAAATGGCCACGACGATGCCGAGCAGCGCGATCGGTATCCAGGCGCCCAGGTCCACGAACTTCGCGAAGATGCCCACGGCGACGGCGCTCAGGCTGCCCAGGGCCACACCGATCGCGGCCACCGTGCCCACGTCCATGCGGCGCTGCATGTTGTCGAGTGGGCCCGCCGGCACTGCCGGTGCCGCCGCGTTCGCCAGGGTCTTGCCGGGCGCGGTGGCCAGGCTGCCGGCCGTGGCGCCCAGCGATTTCTCCACCCGGGAGTCGCTGGTGGCCGCACGCTTGGCCACCTGTTCCTCGATCATGCGCAGGAACTTCTTGTACGGCGAGAAGAAGGCCTGGGCGATGCTCGTGGGGTTCTCGATGATCTTGGTGATGGTCGCGTCCCAGTCGAGGCCGTCGCGGTCATAGAACACGCCATTGCGGCCCACGAAGAGGAAATCGACATCACCGGCCGTGAAGGCCGCGACGATGCCCATCTTTCGTCCCTTGCGCGTGCAGTCGCAGTAGGCGAGGTAGGTCTTGGCCAGCCCCGCCAGCTTGGCGTGGCGCCCCGCGTCTGCCACCTGCACCGTCAGGTCGCAGCTGCGGGCGTCCAGGTAGAGCGTGCCCGCCTGGAAGATCGCCCATTCGCGCTGGTAGAAGGCCGAGAACGAGACGAAGTTGTTCAGCAGCCGCAGCAGATCGCGCTTGAAGCGCAGCAGCTTTTCCAGCGCCAGCGTGTGGCCGTTGTGCGCCTTTTCGGCTTCGTCCTGCTCGATCAGTGCCATCACCCGCTCGCGCACGCCGCTGCCATGCAGCTGGCGCACGGTGTCCGCATCGAGCGCGTCCAGGTGCGTCGCGGGGCGGGCCGACAGCTGCTTCAGGCAGGGCTGCAGCGCGTCCAGCGTCCGCTTCCAGTCTGCTTCCGACAGCGACGCGCGCGCTGGCTCGCCCAGCAGCGGCACCAGGGCCTTGTCGCGCAGCGCCTGCACGGCCCCGGCCCAGGCGGGATTGATGCCGCGCTCCAGGGGCAGGGTGCCGTCGGGCGTGAAGGGCGCGAGCGGCAGGGCCGCCACGGCATCCGAGCCGGGCGAGAGTTCCATCCGGGCCAGCGCGGCATAGTCGTCGTCCGACGGGTGCATCGCCGTGCGCACCCGTGGATCGTAGGCAGCCAGCCGCGCCCGCGTGAAGAAATCGTCCACCTTGTGGCGCACGGCCTGCACGGCCTGGGCCGCCTGCAGCGTGCGGTCTCCCAGCGGCATTCCCTCCGGATGCGCCTGCACCCCGTCTGCCCACTGCTGCAGCGCGTCCACCTCGGCGAAGAAGGCCTCGGCCGTCTTCCGGTCCACGCCGGCCGGCTGGTCGGCCACCGCCGGCACGCTGCCGTGGGTGGCCATGATGCGTTTCAGCGCCTCGAGGGCCTCCGCATCGTCCTCGGCCGTGGCGGGAGACACCGCGCCGTCGCCATTGAAGCGCTGGGCGTTCAGTTTCTCGCTGCGCTCCAGCACCTCGTCCAGCGTGATGGATTCCGCGTCCTCCCGCCCCGCCAGGGCCAGGATGCGCCGGGCCTGCGCGGCGAGGGCTGCCCCGTCCTCGGTGGCGTCGTCCAGGGCGGAGAGGGCCATCGCAGGGCCCGGCCGGGCCAGCTCATCGGGATCGCGCAGCCGCTCGCAGGCCCAGGCGCAGGCCGCCAGCAGTTCGGGCGGGCGGATGCGCCCGTCGCCGTCGGTATCGATGAGGTCGAGCGTGCGCGGGTCGAACTCCACGCCCCGCGTGGGGCAGGCGAGGGCCACCCAGAGTTTCTGGTCCAGCTCGGCCAGGTGCGCGATGTCCGCGCCCGTGCGGATGAGGACCTGGTCCACGCCGCCGGCGCGGAAGAACTGCCACGGATGTGCGGAAGACGGGGAAGTCGGTGCGTCGGACTGCATGGATCGGTACGGGGAATCGGAAGGTGCCTGGCGGCGCCTGACGGGCTGGTCGATTGTGCAGGGCATGCGGCGTCCGGTGCGTAGGACCAGGGCCGACGCACCGCCGCCCGTCCGGATGGCGGGCGCCTTCGGCCTACTTGCGCACTTCGTCCACGAGCGCCCGGAACTCGTCGATGTCCTCGAAGCTCCGGTACACGCTCGCGAAGCGGATGTAGGCTACCTTGTCGAGCTTCTTGAGCTCGCGCATCACCAGCTCGCCGATGCGGCTGGACAGCACTTCGCGCTGCCCGAGGTTGAGCAGCTTTTCCTCGATGCGCTCGATGGCGCTGTCGATCTGCGTGGTGCTCACCGGCCGCTTGCGCAACGCGATGCTGAACGAGCCGATGAGCTTGCTGCGGTCGTACTCGATGCGCCGGCCGTCCTTCTTCACCACGCTGGGGAAGCTGACTTCCGGGCGCTCGTAGGTCGTGAAGCGCTTGTCGCAGGCCCCGCATTGCCGGCGCCGCCGCACGAAGTCCCCGTCCTCGGCCACTCGCGTTTCGACGACCTGCGTCTCGGGGTGGCTGCAGAAAGGGCACTTCATCGCTGGGGCGGCGGTCTCGGGGCTGCGCTGCGGTCAGCGATAGACCGGGAAGCGGCTCGTGAGCGCGTGCACTTTCTCGCGCACCGCGGCCAGGTTGGCTTCGTCGTTCGGGTTCTCCAGAACGTCGGCCACCAGGTTCGCGGTGATGCGCGTCTCTTCTTCCTTGAAGCCGCGCGTCGTGATCGCGGGCGTGCCCACGCGGATGCCGCTCGTCACCATCGGCTTTTCCGGGTCGTTCGGAATGGAGTTCTTGTTGATGGTGATGTGGGCCTGGCCCAGGGCCGCTTCGGCCGCCTTGCCGGTGATGCCCTTGGCGCGCAGGTCCACCAGCATGACGTGGCTTTCGGTGCGGCCACTGATGATGCGCAGGCCGCGCTCGATCAGCGTCTCGGCGAACACCCTGGCGTTCTTCGCGACCTGCTGCTGGTAGGCCTTGAACTCGGGCGTCAGCGCTTCCTTGAAGGCCACCGCCTTGGCAGCGATGACGTGCTCCAGCGGGCCACCCTGCAGGCCCGGGAAGATGGCGGAATTGATCGCCTTCTCGTGCTCGGCCTTCATGAGGATGATGCCGCCGCGCGGGCCGCGCAGGCTCTTGTGCGTCGTGGAAGTGACCACATCGGCGAAGGGCACGGGGTTGGGGTATTCGCCCGCGACCACCAGGCCAGCATAGTGGGCGATGTCCACCCACAAGATCGCGCCGATCTCCTTGGCGATCTTCGCGAAGCGCTCGAAATCGATGCGCAGCGAATAGGCGGAAGCACCGGCGATGATCAGCTTGGGCTTGTGCTCGCGGGCCTTGGCTTCCAGTGCATCGTAGTCGATCTCTTCCTTCTCGTTCAGGCCGTACGACACGATGTTGAACCACTTGCCGCTCATGTTGAGCGGCATGCCATGGGTCAGGTGGCCGCCTTCGGCCAGGCTCATGCCCAGGATGGTGTCGCCGGGCTTCAGGAAGGCGAGCAGCACGGCCTGGTTGGCCTGGGAGCCGGAGTTCGGCTGCACGTTGGCGGCTTCGGCGCCGAAGAGCTTCTTCACGCGGTCGATGGCCAGCTGCTCGACCACGTCCACGTTCTCGCAGCCGCCGTAGTAGCGCTTGCCGGGATAGCCTTCTGCGTATTTGTTGGTGAGCTGCGAGCCCTGGGCCGCCATGACGGCGGGGGAGGCGTAGTTCTCGCTGGCGATCAGTTCGATGTGCTGCTCCTGGCGCAGGTTCTCGGCCTGGATGGCGGCCCACACTTCGGGATCGGCTTGTTCGACAAGAATATTGCGTTGATACATGGCGTGGCAGTCCTGTGAATGGTGTCCCTTGGAAAAACAAGGGCTGCCCAGGCGAACGGCGGAACACAACGGGCCTTGCAGCCCGTGCGGCACGCTTCCCAGTGGTTCGCAGGATGAAGTGCCTGCCGGTTTCCACGTCAGCGGCGGCCTCCGCCTTCACGGATGCACCGCGCCTATCGCCAGTCGCGTACCCCTCGAGTGTAGCGGACGGCAGGGCGGGATGGCACCGCCGCGAGCGTCAGAGCCCCGGGGTGAGCAACGCGAGCTTGTCCTCGCCCGGGGAAGCGGCGGGCGACGCATCGGCGGTGCCCGCGGCCTTGGCCGGCAGCGTGGTCTGCGCCGGAGCCTGGGTGGACAGCATCGGAGGCGTCGTTGCGGGCGCGGCCGGCGCGGGCGGCGTGAAGATGGGCACGCTGCGGCCATTGGCCACCTGCCGCAGGCGCATGTGTTCGGCCATGACCTTGATCGCGTAGCCGCCGTCGTCGGCCATGTTGGCCGCGCCCACGTAGTAGCGCAGGCCGCCTTCGAGGGAGCCGGCGCGGGCGATGCATTCCTGCAGCACGCGGACGCCGACGCGCAGGTTGCTCACCGGATCGAAGGCGGCGAAATGGCCGCCGAAGTTCTCGTACTTGTCGGTGTGGACGCGCGTCATGACCTGCATCAGGCCCTGGGCTCCCACGGCGCTCTGCGCGAAGGGATTGAAGCTCGACTCCACGGCCATGATGGCCAGGATCAGCGTGGGATCGAGCTTGGTGCGGCCACCGATCTCGTAGGCCTCGGAAACCAGCGCGGCGAGGGGTTCGGGCGCCACGCGGTACTTCTTGCTGAGCCAGAACGCGACGGCGGCCTGCTCCTTGGGCAGGTCCTTCGGATTCGTGGCGGTGGCGCGCTCGCTGGCCTCGGGCTCCATGGGCACGCCGATCATCGCCACCTGGCGCGCCTGCAGCCAGCCCATGAGCTTTTCCTCACCGGCCTGCCGCAGATCCGGGCGGGCCGCGAGGGTGATCACGCCGAACGCGACCGTCAGCCCGACCAGGGCGAAACTGCTGTGGGTGATTTCGAGGAAACCGTCGATCACATCGGATGCGAAGGTCTGCATTCCGCCGATCACCCGTCCTGACGCTGTCATAGCTCTTCCTTTCTGAGTCGAGGCCTGTTGCGGGATCCCCATGAAGGGGAACTCCCGTGCCAGGCATCTCGCCTGGATTGGTACGCCATCCAGTTCCCGTGGAAACGGCCTGCGCAGCGGTGCAGGGGGAACGACTTCGCCGGATTCGGCAGCGATGGAGATAGTGGTCAGCCCCGGTTTTCGAAGCTGGCGGATTCTAGGAGGGGTCAAAATGCCTGGTCAATACTAAGGTTGCCATTCATTAGATCAATTTATTCTAAAAAGTATGGATGCAAACACAGTTTTCGGGTGTCCGGCAACGCTTTCGTACACCCGACAGTGAAAACTCTTGTGATACTCCCGCGACGGGGGGAGTTTTCGGCAATCGGGATGCTCGGTTTGATTGCAAATATCGGTTGGACGGGCCCCGGAGATTGGTTAAATTGGAGGCGTCTGGCAGTGACCAGGCATGGCCCGACGAAGGGGACGCCACCATCCAAACGGCATGCAGTGCCCTGGGTGGGCAGGCAGAAACTTCCACGGCAAACCCTTGGAGGCAATACCTTGCCTCCTGCCCCATGGACCTTCACCCTCCATGGTGCAAACGATGGCAAAAGACCGTTGTGTCAGCCGTCAAGCCTGGCAGTGGCCATCAGGCCCTGCCGGGCTTTCTGTTTTTCACCTTGTTACGGTTTGCCGGGCTTCGCATCTGCTGCAATCCCGGCCATGGGTGCAATCGAATCACGCGAGGACCGGGCGCACGAGCCCGCAGTCGGCCGCCGGCCTGCGCGCAGGGCGGCGGCCATGGCCATGCGCTGGACTGCCATTGGCGCCGCGGCGTTGATGCTGGCATGGGGCCTGGCGTGGATGGCCGTACCGCCCCTCGTGCGCTGGGGCATCCAGCATTGGGGCAGCGGCTTCGCCGGGCGCGACGTCACGGTCGGGCGGGTGCAGTTCCGTCCCTGGACCCTGGAACTCACCGTGTACGACATTGCCCTGTCAGGGGCCGTCCCAGGGGCACCTGCGCAGGCGGACATCCGGCGTCTCTATATAGACATGGAAATGCAGTCCCTGGTGCGCTGGGCCCCGGTGCTCGACGCGCTGGAAATCGATGCGCCGCGGCTGCGCGTGGTCCGTGGGCAGGATGGGCGCTATGACATCGACGACCTGCTGCAGCGTGGTGCCGCCCGCCCGGGGAGCGGGGAGGGCAGCGGCGCCCGGTTCGCGCTCTACAACCTGATGCTGCGCGATGGCGTTGTCGAGTTCACCGACAGGACGACGGATCAGGCACACCGGCTGGCGGGGCTGGAACTGGGCATTCCCTTTCTCAGCAACCTGCCTGCCGACCGCCAGGTCACAGTGACACCGCGGCTCGCCTTCAGCCTGGACGGCAGCACCTTCGATACCGGCGCGCGCAGTACGCCCTTCTCGGAAGACCGCAACACGCAGGCCCGACTGCAGATTCGGGGGCTTGATCTGTCTCCATTGCGTGCCTACTGGCCCGCGGGAACGCCGCTCCGGCCCCAGGCCGGAACGCTGGAAGCGGAACTGGACATCGGTTTCCTCCAGGGTCCGGAGCCCCGCCTGACGGTGGGTGGACATGCGCGCCTGTCCGGTGTGCTCCTGGATGGGCCGCCGGGCTCCGCGCCCCTTGCATTCCGGGCGCTGGACGTCCATGCGGCCTCGGTGGAGCCTTTGCGCAGGTCGGTGCACCTGTCGTCGGTCGAATGGTCCGGGCCGGACATCGCGGTGCGGCGGGATGCGCAGGGGCGGTGGGACTGGGCCGCCGTCGCCACGGGCGCGGGTGCTGGAGACGCCCGGGGTGCCGCGCTCCGCGCTCCGGCCGCTGTGCCGCCGGCCGCCGGTGCCGGACCGTCTTCCGGTGCGTGGGTGGTGGCGATAGACCGGCTCGCGGTCCGGGAGGGGCGCGTGGCGTGGCGCGACGAGAGCGCTGTCCGCCCTGTCGCAATGGCATGGGACGGTGTCCATGCACAGGCGCAGTCGCTGGCCTGGCCGTGGAAGGGCGGGCTTCCGTTCCGGCTGCAGGCCCGCATGCGGCCTGCCGACGGGGCCGGCAGCGGGCCTGGCGCCACCGGGGCCGGGGAGGCGCCCGCCACGCTGAAGGTGGCCGGAACGGCGTGGCCCGGCCGGGGGCAGGTGGCGGCCTCGCTGCGCGGCATGCCGTTTTCAGCGGTGGAGGCCTATGCGGCAGGGGCGTTCGCTCCGCGCGCCAGGGCGCGGATCGACGCCGACGCCGGCGTTGCCTGGAACCATGCCAACGGTGCGCTGGTGGCGAAGGTGGCGCGGTTCGTGGCGGATGGCGTCAGCCTGGCCTGTCCGGCCGGCGGTCCCTGTGCCGCGCCGTCCGCCGAGGCAGGCCGGCCGCCCGAAGGCACGGGAACGCTTCCGGGTGCCTGGGCGCAGGCGGAGCAGCTGGAAATCGAGAACGCGTGGATCGATGTGCCGGCCCGCGCGGTATCCGTGGAGCGGGCCGTGGCACGCGCACCCCGGGTGCGGGCCGAGCGCGATGCGCAAGGGCGCTGGATGTTCGATGCCTGGCCGCTGCAGGACGCGGCCGGCCGGGTTGCATCCCGGGAAGCGCGGGCCTCCACCAGCGAGGGGCCCTGGTCCGTGCGGGTTGGCGAATTGTCGGTGGAACGCGGCGCGGTGGCCCTGCGCGATGCGGTGCCAGCCTCCCCCGTGGACCTGCGGTGGTCCGGCATCGCGCTGCAGGCCCGGGGGCTGCGCTGGCCGCAGGCGGCCACCGGCCCGGACGCCGTGCCGGTGCAACTGTCCCTGTCCGGGCAGTGGGAGGCCGGCCGTCGCGACCCCGGACGCCTGGCATACGAAGGCCGTCTGACGGTGGCACCGCTGGGCCTGCAGGGGCGCCTGCAGGCCCAGCGGCTGCCCCTGCATCTGCTGGAGCCGTATGCGGCGCCATGGCTGAGCGTGCGCATCATGCGGGCGGAAGCGGGTTTCGAGGGCGACGTGGACTATGCTGCCACGGCCGCGGGAGCGAAAGCCTCGGTGCGCGGCAATGCCGCGCTGGACGAGGTGCGCGTGCGTGCACCGGTGCCGGAGCCGGAGCCGCAAACCAGTGCGGGAACCCCGTCCACACCGCCCCGTGGCGAGGAACTGCTGCGCTGGCGCAATCTGGCGCTGCAGGGCGTGCAGTGGGAGATGGCGCCCGGCATGCCCGCGCGCGTGGATGTGCGGGAAGCGGCATTGCGGGATTTCTTCGCGCGCATCGTGCTGCAGAAGAACGGCCGTCTCAACCTGCAGGACCTGGTTCGCAGCCCGGATGCAGCCACCGCGCAGGAGCGAGGGCCCGGGGCCGCGTCGGCCCAGGCCAGCGTTGGCGGCAGCGCCGCGGCCCGTCCCGGCGCCATCTTGGGCGCGGGCGCTCCTCCGGCCGCCCCGGCCGCCCCGGCCGCAAACGCCGGCCCGGTGCTGCGTTTCGGGCCGGTGGTGCTGTCCTCCGGAGCCGTGCGCTTCACCGACTACTTCATCGAGCCCAACTACTCCGCCGATCTCGGCGATCTGGCGGGACGCATCGGCGCGTTCTCCTCCGAGCCTGCGCCCGGAGGCGGCGAGCCCGCGATGGCGGAGCTGGAGCTCAGCGGGAAGGCGCAGGGCTCGGCGCCGCTGGAGATTTCGGGACGCATCAACCCCCTGGCGAAGCCGCTGGCGCTGGACATCCAGGGCCGGGTGCGGGATCTGGAGCTGCCGCCGCTGTCGCCCTATGCCGTCAAGTACGCCGGCCATGGCATCGAACGCGGCAAGCTGAGCATGGACGTGCGCTACAAGGTCCAGCCCGACGGGCAGCTCACCGCCGGCAACCGGCTGGTGCTGCACCAGCTCACCTTCAGCGATCCCGTGGAGGGCGCTTCCGCCAGCCTGCCGGTGCGGCTGGCCGCGGCGCTGCTGGCGGACAGCAACGGGGTGATCGATCTGGACTTGCCCATCAGCGGCTCGCTCAACGATCCCCAGTTCAGCCTGGGGCCGGTGATCCTGCGGACCCTGGGCAGCCTGGTCCTGAAGGCCGTGACCTCTCCGTTTTCGCTGCTGGCCAAGGCCTTCGCGGGCGGGACGGCGGAGCAGGGGGCCGTGGCTTTCGCGCCCGGCAGTGCGGTACTGGACGCCGCGGCCCTGCAGGGGCTGGACAAGGTGGCGCAATCGTTGCGTGACCGGCCGGCCCTGCAATTGACCGTGACCGGCCATGCCCTGGCGGAAGCCGAGGAAGACGGCTGGAAGCGCGAGCGCCTGCGCTCGCAGGTGCAGGCAGTGCAGCAGCGGCGCCAGCCGGGGGCCCGCGCGGATGCGGAGGTGCAGGTCGTACCGGCGGCCCCGGGGGGTACGGACGCCGCCCAGGCGCAGGCCTATGCCGATGCCCTGCGGGAGCTCTACCGCCGCACGGACATCCCCAAGCCCCGCAACCTGCTGGGCCTGGCGCTGGATATTCCCGTCCCCGAGATGGAGGCGCTGCTGCTGGCCCGGATGAAGGTGCCCGGGGGCGCCCTGCGCGAACTGGCCCAGGCGCGCGCGGTGGCGGTGCGCGACGAACTGGCGCGGCGCGGCGTGCCGCTGGAGCGGCTGTTCGTGGCGGCTCCGCGCGTGGATGCGCGCCGGGAGGGTGCCGTGCCCCAGGCGGAGCTGGCGCTTTCCGCGCGCTGAAGCGGCCCGCGGGGGTGGTTGTGCCCAGGTGGCCCGGCCCCATATGGCATGCTCGGACCGCTTTCCGGACCTCCGTTTCCCGGGCGCGCCAGGCATATCTCCGGACCGGCGGACAAAACCGGGCCAAAATAGCACCTTCGACGCTCGCCGGGCCGTGATCCCGGCGTACGGGCGCTGGCGCCTCCGGCACCTCGCCCCTCCTGACCAGAACCATGTTTCCTTTTTCTTCTCGCAACAAAATGTCTGACGCCCCTGAAGTGAACCCGGCCCCGGCCAAAGCTTCCGAGCCGCACCCGCTGGACGCGTTGACGGGCGGGGCCTTTTCCGCCGCCACGTCGGGCGAGCGTGCTTCGCGCATCCGCGACTGGCTGGCCACCCAGCCCACGCCCGAGCAGTTGCAGGAAGTGTTCAAGGAACTGAGCGGACGCGACAAGGGAGCAGCCCGTGCCGTGCGCGAGCGCCTCGACGAGATGCGCCGCGCCAAGGGCCAGGAAGCCATCGCGGCCGAGTGGGCCGAAAAAGCGACCGCGCTGCTCGACGCGTCCCGCTTCCACATTGCCGACGCGCTTGCCTGGCAGCGCGATGCGGCCAAGGCCGGTGCGCCCCTGTCCCGCGAGCCCCTGGCATCGCTCAAGGCGCGCCTGGCCGAGCGCATGAAGGTCATCGAGGACCTGCAGCACCGCGTTCAGGTGCAGCGTGAGGCGGCGGTGCTGCTGGCCCAGCGTATCGACGTGCTCTCCACCAAGCCCTGGCGCGACGCGCAGTCGGCACTGGAGGCGCTGCGCGCCGACGTCGAGCGCTGGCAGCAGCAGGCCGACGAGCTGTCGGGCGATCCCGCATGGCCCAGTGTCGAGGCCCGCTTCCCGCCCCAGCTGGAGGCCTCCCGCACGCAGCTCCTCGTGGTGTGGAACGCCTTCCAGCCGGCCATCGCGCAGGCAGCGGCGGCCGCAGAGAACCCCGAGGCGCCGCTGCCCCCCGTGCCGGTGTGGGCGGAGGAGCTGCGCCTCGCGCGCGGCGGCGAGCCGCTGGCCGAGGCGGCTGCGTCCGGCGCTGCGCCGGCCGCACCCGCCCGTGCCGCGGCCAAGACCGATCCGGTGGTGCGCGAGAAGGCCGAGCAGGCCGTGCGCGCCGCGCTGGCCAAGCTGCAGGAGGAAACCGCCCAGGGCCATGGCAAGGCGTCCGCTGGCGCTGCCACGGCCCTGCGCACGGTGCTGAAGCAGCACGGCCGCCATATCGACACGGCCCTGGAACACGACGTGCACACCGCGCTCGTGGCTGCGGGTGAGTTGCAGGGCTGGCAGCGCTGGAGCGCCGACCAGGTGCGCGAAGACCTCGTGGCCAAGGCGGAAGGACTGCTCAAGCGCCCCGAAGGCCAGGCACTGGGCGGCCGCAAGATCCAGGAAAGCCTGCGGCAGCTGCGCGAGCAGTGGAAGCAGACCGACCAGGGCGGCCCGGCGAACCATGCGCTGTGGAAGAAATTCGACGAGGCCTGCAATGCCGCCCACAAGGTGGTGGAGGCCTGGCTGGAGAAGGTGCGCTCCGACGCGGCCGAGCACAAGGCGCAGCGCCTGGCACTCGTCCAGGAGCTGCAGGCCTGGACGGCCGCGCAGGCGGCGGGCGGCGCGCAGCCCGACTGGAAGCAGGTGAGCCGTGCGCTGCACCAGTTTTCCGATCGCTGGCGCGAAGGCGGCCACGTCAACGAGAAGGTCTATGCGGAACTGCAGCCGCAGTGGAAGCAGTTGCTCTCCGAAGCGGCAGCGCCGCTGGAAGCGGCCCAGAAGCAGAGCCTCGCACGCCGGCATGCCATGATCGAGGAAGCCGTGGCCCTGGGTGCCGCACCGGCGCTGCGCATCGATGCCGTGAAGGCGCTGCAGCAGCGCTGGCAGGCCGAAGCCCAGGCCGTGCCGCTGGACCGCAAGCAGGAACAGAAGCTCTGGGATGCGTTCCGCAAGCCCATCGATGAGGCCTTCAACCGCAAGACGGCCGATCGCCAGAAGGCTGCGGGCGAGATGAGCGCCCACGACCGGGCGGTCCTGGATGCGTCCAGGGCGGTGGAGGAGGCCAATGCTTCCGGCGATGCCCAGCAGATCCGCACGGCGCTGGCCGCACTGGAAGCGTCCATCCGGGGCCAGCAGCAGGCAGCGGCCGATTCGGCGGCCGCCGCACAGGCTGCCGCTCCCGAGGCTGCCCCGGCCGAAGGCGCGGAGGCGGCGGGCGATGCCGGTGCTGCGCCCGCCGCGGCGCCGAAGCCCGCTCGCCCCGTGGTGGCGGTGCGTGGCGATGACCGCCCGGGCGCCAGGCGCGATGTTCCCGCACCGGCAGGCCGCCCGGGTCGCCCCGGTGAGCGGGACCGCAGGGACGGCCGTCCTGGACGCGACGGCCGTGATGGCCGGGACGGTGGCGACCGCGGTGACCGCTTCGGCGACCGCGACCGCACGGCGCAGGCCCGCGGGCCGCGCCTGGGCGATGCCGCATTCCGCGCGCAGCGCGAGGCACAGGAGCACGCCCAGGCAGCGCTGCGCAGGCTGGCCGCGCAGGCGCATGGCGAAGCGCTGACCCAGTTGCTCGCGGCATGGGAAAAGCGCGATGCATCGCAGTTGCCGTCCACGCAGGAGCTGGGATCCCAGGTGCCCGCCGGCGTGCGCAGCACCTGGGCGCAGGCGGTGTCGTCAGGGCCCGCAGGCGATGCGTCCGAAGCGCTGCTGCGGCTGGAAATGGCTGCCGAGGTGCCCACGCCCGCGGAGCAGCTGCCCGCGCGCCGCGCCCTGCAGCTGCAACTGCTGACGCGCCGCAACGATCCGCCGCCGGCGCAGACCTGGGCCCAGGACGCCGCGCGTGTGCTCGCCAGCGCAAGCGAGCCCGGCAATGCGCGTCGCTTCCAGCAGGCGCTGAAGGCCCTGCTCAAGGGCTGATCGCCCTGGCTGCCGGGGGAGTGGCAACAAAACCTGCCCCCGGCATGCCTTGCTTGCGGCGCATGATCCCGGCGCAGGCCATGGCGTCATGGCGCAAGGCGCCCGGGCGCATTCCCTGCATTGCAGTGCCTGCTGCGCGTCAGGCCGTCGTTCTGCGCTCTGCGCCGCGGGCGCATTCTTTTTCTCCTTTCCCTGGCGCGTGCTCCAGGCCATGCATTGCTTTTTACTCATCGCTCGCCGCGGAGGCCCGGTCGCACGCGGGGTTCGCGAGGCTGCCATGCCAGGTGGCCTGTTGCTGAATGGATGGAAAGGATGTGCCCGCAGGGCCTTGGGGTCATCCACGGTCACGCAGCAACATGGCGCCCCGTGGTGCCGCACGGGGAGGGGCTGCCGCCAGCTGGGACGCTTTGTGCTTGAGCGGGCCGCGAAAACATGGCGGCGTGCGGAAAAAGAAAAAGCCGCTGGCGAAGCAGCGGCTTTTGAATTTTGGTGCCCAGGAGAGGACTCGAACCTCCACGATGTTACTCGCTAGTACCTGAAACTAGTGCGTCTACCAATTCCGCCACCTGGGCATCTCAGGAATCCTTGAATTCTAGCGTCTTTTTTCGCCCTTCCAGGCAAGTTGACGATTTTTTTGAAAAAACTTTGGAGCCGGCGTTTCGGGGATCACCCCGATCCGGAGCGGCAACATCGTGGGGCCGTCACCAACAAAAAAGCCGCTCCACAAGGAAGCGGCTCGATTGCCGAAAAACCGGTCTGGTTCTCGTTAAACTTGGTGCCCAGGAGAGGACTCGAACCTCCACGATGTTACTCGCTAGTACCTGAAACTAGTGCGTCTACCAATTCCGCCACCTGGGCATTTCAGGAAAGACTCAGATTGTATATCAAAAAAACGAAAGCCGTAGCAAACGTCGTGCACTCCGATGACGAAATCGAAGGCAGCGTGCAGGGACACCGCGACGGCCATGGATTCGTGCAGCGCGACGACGGCGAAGCCGACATCTACATCCCCGCCAACGAGATGCGGGCGGTGCTCCACAAGGACCGCGTGCGCGTGCGCATCGCGCGGCACGACCGGCGCGGCCGGCCCGAGGGCCGCATCGTCGAGATCATCGAACGTCCCCAGCACCCGATCATCGGGCGCCTGCTGCAGGAGAGCGGCGTGTGGCTGGTGGCGCCGGAAGACAAGCGCTACGGCCAGGATGTGCTGATTCCCAAGGGTGCGACCGGATCGGCCAAGACGGGGCAGGTGGTGGTGGTGGAACTGACGGAGCCGCCCGCCTTGTTCGGGCAGCCCGTGGGCCGCGTCACGGAAGTGCTGGGTGAGGTGGACGATCCCGGCATGGAGATCGAGATCGCCGTGCGCAAGTACGGCGTCCCGCACGAGTTTTCGCAGGAGGCGCTGGCCCAGGCCAGGGCGCTGCCCGACAAGGTGCGCGCGCAGGACAGGCGCCACCGCATCGACCTCACCGACGTGCCGCTGGTGACCATCGACGGCGAAGATGCCCGCGACTTCGACGATGCGGTGTATTGCGAGCCGGCGCGCGTCGGCCGCGCCAAGGGCTGGCGCCTGCTGGTCGCGATCGCCGACGTGAGCCACTACGTGGAGACGGGCAGCCCGATCGACGTGGATGCCTACGACCGGGCCACGAGCGTCTATTTCCCGCGCCGCGTGATTCCCATGCTGCCCGAGAAGCTGTCCAACGGGCTGTGCTCGCTCAACCCGGAAGTCGAGCGGCTTTGCATGGTGTGCGACATGCTGGTCACCGCCAAGGGCGAGGTGCATGCCTACCAGTTCTACCCGGCCGCCATGTTCAGCCATGCGCGCTTCACCTATACGGAAGTGGCCGCGATCCTCGCGAACACGCGCGGCCCGGAGGCGACGAAGCGCCGCGCACGCGTGCAGGACCTGCTGAACCTGCACGACGTTTACCGCGCTCTGCTGTCGTCGCGGCATGCACGCGGGGCCGTGGATTTCGAGACCACCGAAACGCAGATCGTCTGCGACGACAACGGCCGCATCGAGAAGATCGTGCCGCGCACGCGCAATGACGCGCACCGCCTGATCGAGGAGGCCATGCTCGCCGCCAATGTGTGCAGCGCCGACTTCATTGCCCAGGGCGGGCAGCCGGGGCTCTATCGCGTGCACGAGGGGCCCACGCCGGAGAAGCAGGACATCCTGCGCGGCTACCTGAAGGCGATGGGCGTGGGCATGACCATCGGCGACGATCCGAAGCCCGGCGACTTCCAGGCCATCGCGGCAGCCACCAAGGACCGCCCGGATGCGCAGCAGATCCACACGATGCTGCTGCGGTCCATGCAGCAGGCCATCTACACGCCCGTCAACAGCGGGCACTTCGGGCTGGCCTACGAGGCGTACACGCATTTCACCAGTCCGATCCGCCGCTATCCGGACCTGCTGGTGCACCGGGTCATCAAGGCGATCCTGGGCCAGACCAGGTACCGGCTGCCGGCACTGCCGGTGCCGGGCGAGGCCCATGCCAAGCTGGCCAAGCGCCTTGCCGCGCGCGTGCCGGCGCCGACGCAGCAGCCGCGCAAGCCGCTGTCCGCCGCCGCGGCCCGCGAGGTGCAGGCCTGGGAGGCCGCCGGCCTGCACTGCAGCGCCAACGAGCGCCGTGCCGACGAGGCCAGCCGCGACGTGGAGGCCTGGCTGAAGTGCAAGTACATGCGCGAGCACCTGGGCGAGGAGTTCAGCGGCCTGGTCACGGCGGCGACCAGCTTCGGCATTTTCGTGACGCTGGACGCGATGTACGTCGAGGGACTGGTGCACATCACGGAGCTCGGCGGCGAGTACTTCAAGTTCGACGAGGCGCGCCAGGAGCTGCGTGGAGAGCGCACGGGCATCCGCTATGCCATCGGCACGCGGGTGCGCGTGCAGGTCAGCCGCGTGGACCTGGATGGGCGCCGCATCGACTTCCGGCTGGTGCGCGAGGGCGAGGAATTCCCGGCGCCCGCGCGCAATTCCCGCAGCCGTGGCGGGCGCGAACCGGCCGAGCCCATGCTCCCGGCTTCCGTGGACGGCCCGGGGGCGGATCGCAGCCGCAGCAAGGCCCGCAAGGGTGACGCCAGGCCTGCCCGGTCCCAGGACGCCCAGCCGGCACCGCGCAAGGCGGCAGCCAAGGGTTCCGGACGCCGTTCCGGGGCGGCCAAGCGCGGCAAGTCGCGCCGCTGAGCCTCCGGCAGGGGATCGGGGTGCCCTCTGGCATTTCGGTACCCGCCGGGGCGACGTACATCCAGCAACAGGACGAAAATGATGAAGGTTTCGAACGGGGCGCCGCGCATCGCGGTGGTGACGGGGGCCGGCTCGGGCATCGGCAAGGCGGCGGCGCTGGCCCTGCTGGGCGCCGGCTGGTCGGTGGTGCTGGCGGGGCGCCG
The DNA here is from genome assembly GCF_900104515.1 of Paracidovorax cattleyae. Taxonomy (GTDB): domain Bacteria; phylum Pseudomonadota; class Gammaproteobacteria; order Burkholderiales; family Burkholderiaceae_C; genus Paracidovorax; species Paracidovorax cattleyae. Next base: position 155,292 of record NZ_FNJL01000007.1, on the reverse strand, counting down.
CGAAGCACTGCTGCAGGCCATGGTGGAGGAGGGCGGAGCGGCCGATCGCGCACTGGCCGTGCCGACGGACGTGGCGGACCCGCAAGCCGTGGAGCGGTTGTTCGCGCAGGCCGTGCAGCGGTTCGGCCGGGTGGACCTGCTGTTCAACAACGCCGGGGTGGGTGCACCTGCCGTGCCGCTGGAAGAGCTGCCGATCGACGAATGGAGACGCGTGGTGGACATCAACCTGAACGGGATGTTCTATTGCCTGCGTGAGGCATTCCGGGTGATGAAGGCCCAAGGCCCGCGGGGCGGCCGGATCATCAACAACGGCTCGATCTCGGCGCATGCCCCGAGGCCGAACTCCATCGCCTACACGGCCACCAAGCACGCGGTGATGGGCCTGACCAAGACCGCCTCGCTGGACGGCCGGAAGTACGACATTGCCGTGGGCCAGATCGACGTGGGCAATGCCGGCACGGAACTGGCGCAACGCATGACACAGGGCGTGCCACAGGCCAATGGGCAAATCGCGGCCGAGCCGCTGATGGACGTGGACATCGTCGCACGGTCGGTGCTCTACATGGCGGAGCTGCCGCTGGAGGCCAACGTGCTGTTCCACACGGTGATGGCCACCAAGATGCCTTTCGTCGGCAGGGGATGAGACACTCCCCTCAGGGGATGGCTTGGGGGAACTGGGCCTGCCCGCAAAGGCGGGCGGGCGCTGGATCGGTATGCTTCAGCCCGCGCAGCCCGAGGCTTGCGTCAGAGACCCCTGGAACACAGGGCTGCCCGTCGAGACAGCGTGGGCAGGCCGGATGTGGGGCCTTGCATCGGCGTACGCGACCGCGGGAAGGGCGGACGATGGATCTGCAGGCGCGGCCGATGCCGGCGCGACGGTGTCGCCGGCTTCGCCACGCTCCTGATACGACGACAGGAAAGGCCAGGTTTTGCGGATCATGTCGGGGCTCCTAGAGAACGCGGGTAGCGCCGGTGGTCTGCCGACGTGACGCCAATATTCACGCCGCGGGCAGGGGCTCCTTGTAGGACAAGGCTGTGGTCGTTTGCGGGCCGGTTTCCGCACGGTTACGTGCGCTGCCATAAGCCTGGACGTACGCTCTTGCCGAGGCCGTCCAACCGAAATCGCGCCGCATGCCGTTGCGCTGCAGGCGGCGCCAGGCGTCGGGCACGGTTTTCCAGAGGTGCAGGGCGCGGTCGACGGCCTCGTCGAACGCGGCCTGGCTGGACCCGCGCAGGACGAAGCCCGTGCCGTCGCCCGCCGGCGCGTCGGCATCCAACACCGAATCGGCGAGGCCGCCGGTGGGTGTGACCACCGGCGGCGTGCCGTAGGCCTGGCTGTACATCTGGTTCAGGCCGCAGGGCTCGAAGCGCGATGGCATCAGGAAGCTGTCGCTGCCGGCCTCGATGCCGTGGGCGAGGCTTTCATCGAAGCCCACGGTGACGTGCATGTGGCGAGGATGGCGCTTCGCCAGCGCCCGCAGGGCGCCTTCCAGCGCCGGGTCGCCGCTGCCCAGGATGGCGAGCTGCCCGCCGTGGCGCAGCAGCCGCTCGGCCCCGCCGATCACCCAGTCGATGCCCTTTTGCTCGGTCATCCGGCCGACGAGGCCGAACAGCATGCAGTCGCCGTCCTGCGAAAGTCCCAGCATGCGGCGCAAGGCGGCCTTGCAGGCCGCCTTGCCGTCGAGGCGGTCGGCGGAAAAGGGCTCCGAAATCAAGGGATCCCGCAGCGGATTCCAGAGCGCGGTGTCGATGCCGTTGAGGATGCCCTGCAGGCGGTCGGCACGGGCGCGCAGTACGCCGTCCAGGCCGAAGCCGAGTTCATGCGTCTGGATCTCGCGTGCGTAGGTGGGGCTGACCGTGGTGATGGCGTCCGTGTACTGCAGGCCGGCCTTGAGCATGGAGAGCTGGCCCCAGAATTCCGCCCCCTCGATGCCCAGGTGCTGCTCCTCGATGCCGAGGCGCTGCGCCCAGTCCATGGGGAACACACCCTGGAAAGCCAGGTTGTGGATGGTGACCATGCTGCAGGCGACCGTGTCCGCCCGGGGGCCGGCCGCGTCGCGGAACTGCCGCAGGTAGAGCGGCGCCAGCGCGGTGGGCCAGTCGTTGGCGTGGACGATGTCCGCGGTCCAGCCGCAGGGCGATTGCGGCGTGCCGATGCGTGCGGCGACGTGGGCGAGCAGGCCGAAGCGCAGGGCGTTGTCCGCATGGTCGCCCTGTGCACCGGCGTAGGGCGAGCCCGGGCGTGCGTAGAGCTGCGGGCAGCAGAGCAGCAGCAGCGGCACTTCGTGTTCGCCGCGGTCCACGCTCAGCAACTGGGCGGCAGGCCACGGGCCTTCGGCGGGCAGCGAGTGCCAGCCGGTGATCCGACCCTGCAGCGGCATGCCTGCATAGGCGGGCATGAGCAGCATCACCTCGTGGCCCAGGGCCGCGATGGCGGGCGGCAGCGCGGCGCTGACGTCGCCCAGGCCGCCGGTCTTGACCAGCGGGGCGCATTCCGATGTGGCGAAGAGAATCTTCATGCGCCGGATTCTCCGCCCACGAGCACCGCGAACGGCAGGCCGGGACGGTCCGGAAGCACTTCTCCGAGGATTTCCTCCACGCTCCATCCTTCGCCGGTGTCGGCGCCGATGCGTCGGCCCGTCATCCACTCCTGCCAGCCGCCGGTCTTGGCCAGCACGGGATGGGCGGAAGCGACCGATATCCGGGTGCCGCGCCAGCCCGCCGCCGCCAGGCCATAGAGCAGGCGCGCGCAGACCACCACGATGGCCCGGCCATCGCGGATGCGGGCGAAGGCGAACGCGTGCTCGGCACCGGGGCCGTCGAGCGCGAGCGGCAGATAGGTGGAGTGGCGGAACAGGTCCGGCAGGGCCTGCCGCAACTGCAGCAGGCGCCAGGTGACCAACTGCTTGGCATCCGGGCCGGGCACCGGGCCCATGAGGCGCTCCCAGTCCGCCTGCGACGGATGCACGCCCTCGCCGTAGAGCGCCTGCACCTGTCCGAGCGCCTGTGCCATGGCGCCGAAATCCACGGGACGGCGGTTGTCCGGGTCCACGAGGCTGAAGTTCCACTGTTCGCAGCCCTGGTAGATGTCCGGTACGCCCGGCACCGTCAGCTTGAGCGCGAGCTGGCAGAGGCTGTTGCGGAAGCCGTAGGGCGCGATGGACTGCACGAACCTTTCCAGTTCGCGCACGAAGCGTTCGGTCGAGAGCGCGCCGTCGATGTAGCGCGCCACGGCGCCCTCGTAGGCCTCGTCGGGGAACAGCCAGTTGGTCTGCTGCTTGGCCTCGCGCATGGCCTTGACCATGTACTGCTGGATGCGTTCGCGCAGTTCCTGGCGCTCCTGCGGCTCGGTGGCGTGGGTGGGCCAGATGCCGACCAGCGCCTGGTAGAGGGCCCAGAGGTCATGCGGCCGCGGGGCCTGGACACCGTCCACCTCGGTGGTGAAGCGCTCGCCCAGTTCGCGCAGCTGCAGGGCGGTGTCTTCCCACAGGGCGGGGATTTCCGAGAGCACGTTGAGGCGGGCCCGGAGGTCTTCGGAGCGTTTGCTGTCGTGCGTGGACGTGGCGAGCAGGTTGTGCGGGCGGTGGCGGGCACGCTGCAGGTTGGCCTGGTGGAAGGCCGCGCAGGTGAGGCCGAAGCGGCGCGGCTCGGAGCCGACGTCGTTCAGGGAGACCAGGCGCACGTAGCGGTAGAAGACGGTGTCTTCCACGGACTTGGCCATGACCGGGGCCGTGAACTGCTGCCAGCGGCGGATGAAACGCGCGCGCAGGGGCGGGGCCGCACCTTCGTCGCCGAGCAGGACACCCTCGAGATAGGCCAGCACGCCGCCTTCGCTGGTGCCCATGCGCCGCCGCGCGGCTGCGATGGCCCAGGCGACGTGGCGCCGGTCGGTGTCGCTGGGCGGCGTACCGTCGGGCACGAGGTAGGTGCGGTACACGGGAAAGACCGCGGCCACCTCCGTCAGGGCGATGCGCAACTGGTTGCGCGTGAAATCGATGGTGCGCCGGTCCGCCTGGGCGATGCGGTAGAGCGTGTCGGCCAGCCATCCGAGGTCGCTGTAGAGCGAGGTCTGGATGATGTGCTTCTTGCACTCGTACACCGCTTCCTCGAAGTCCTTCGTGTCGCCCGTGAAGCTGGTGTAGGCGTCGTCAAAGGCGGCCTGCGAGGCGGTGTCCACGAAGAGGCCGTTGACCAGGCTGCTGAACCGGTAGCCCGTGGCGCCATGCACGGGCCAGTCGGCCGGCAGGGGCTCGTGGTCCGCCAGGATCTTCTCCACCACGAGGTAGAGCGCCGTGGGCTCGCGGCCGGCAGCGCGGGCGAGCGCGGCATAACGCCGCTGCAGGCGGTCGAAGTATTGCGCGGGATGGGCCAGGCCGTCGGGGTGGTCGATGCGCAGGCCGGTGATGCGCCCCTCCGCCAGCCAGCGGAAGATGCAGGCGTGCGCGGCCTCGAACACGGAGGTTTCCTCCATGCGCAGCGCGGCGAGGGAGTTCACGTCGAAGAACCGGCGGTAGTTGATGTCGTCGCCCGCCACGCGCCAGTCTGCCAGGCGGTAGGGCTGGTCGCGCAGCAGGCCGTCCAGCGCGTCGAAGCTGCCGGCCTCTTCCTGCCGGCCATTCCAGTGGGCGAGGCAGGCCGCGATCCACTGGCGCAGCCAGGCGTGGGCGCCGGCCAGTTCCGCCAGGCGCCGCTGGTGCAGGGGCGCATCGCGCCGGCGCATGGTGCGCTCGCCTTCATCGCCGGTGTCGCGGTCGGGCAGGCGGCCGAAGGCGTCGATGAGGGACTGCACCTGCAGCGCGCTGTCGCCATCGGCCTCCCCGGGCGCCGGCGCGGGCACGGCCGCGAAGATGCGGGCGTAGTGCCGGGGATCGATGGGCAGCCGGTGGTCCCAGTAGCACACCAGGAAGCGGCCGGCCTGCGCGTCGAAATCCAGGCGCAGCTCGCCGGATTCGAGCACGTGGCCGTACTGGCCGCCGAGCATGGGCAGCAGCACGCGGCCCTGCAGGCTGGCGGTGGCGGGTTCCCATTCGATGTCGAAGAAGCCGGCATGGGCGGAGGACCGCCCGTGCTCCATGACGTCGTCCCACCAGGGGTTGGGAGCGTCGATCACGCCCATGTGGTTGGGCACGATGTCCAGCAACTGGCCGAGGCCGTGTGCCTGCAGGGCATCGCACAGCGCGGCATGGCTGGCCTCGTCGCCGATTTCCGGGTTCAGCTGCGTGGGATCGACGACGTTGTAGCCGTGCGTGCTGCCGGGGGCGGCCTTGAGGTAGGGCGAGCTGTAGAGATGGCTGATGCCCAGCGCCTGCAGGTAGGGAACGGCGGCGGTCATGGCCGCGAAGGTGTTGTCCTTGTGGAACTGCACGCGGTAGGTCGCGAGCGGCACGTCCGCGGTGTCGAGTGCGGGCAGCTCTTCCACGGCCGCCTGCATGGCAGGGCGTCCCCGGTGCCCGCGCATGGCCGAGGCCACGGCGGCGAAGCAGGGGTGCGTGGCCAGCCGGTCCAGCGGCACGGCGAGGCGCCGGCGCCAGTTGGGCTGCATGTCCTCGGTGGTGCCGGGCACGTTCACCTGTTCGAGCTGCGCGACGGCGTCCTCGATCTGCACGGCCGCGAGCCAGGAGGGCGTGCGTGCGAGGTAGGCATGCACCGCGGCCGTAAATTCCGCCGTGGCTTCGGGCACGGACTGCGCATCCACCGTGGCACCGGGAGGCAGCAGGCCTTCTTCCTGCAGGGCCATCAGCAGCCGGACACGGTCCTGCGCCCGCTCGATCAGGCTGCGCGCGTGGGCTTCCGAATCCGGCAGCCAGCCCAGGCGCCGCTGCACCTCGATGTCCTCGCCGGACCAGTAGCCGCGCAGCGTGGGCAGGTCGTGCGTGCTCACCACGGCCAGGGCCTGCACCGGCCACTGTGCGGGCGGGCGGAAGGCGCCGCCATCCATGCGTTCGAAGATCAGCGGGCGGTAGGAGAGGATGGTGCGCTGCGCCATGGCCTCGCGCATCTGCGGTGCCACGTTGCCGAGGTCTTCGCCGATGACGAGGCACTGGTGGCGGTGGCTTTCCACTGCGACCACCGCGAGCAATGCCTGCAGCGGATAGGCGACGTAGGTGCCGCCGCCGCCGTGGGTCCAGAAAAGGCGCATGAGCGCCATCACGTGGTCCATGCGCAGCGCCCCGGCGGGATGCATGACGGCGTGCAGCAGGCGGCGCATCGGCATGAAGCGGGCCGCGGCCAGCGCGACCGGATTGAGCGGCGGCAGGCCCCAGTCCTGGCCCTGGGTGTTCAGCGGATCGGGCGGCGCCCCGACGTTCATGCCGCGCGCGTACAGGTTCTGCAGGGTCCAGGTTTCCGAGCCGCCGTCGCTCGCGCCGACGGCCAGGTCGCAGTACAGGCCGAGCGGCATGAGGGCCCGGGCGCGTTCGCCGGCCTGCTCGAGCTGCAGGTATGCGGTCCACTGCAGCCACATGTGGTAGGCCACGGCTTCCGCGTGGTCCTTGGAGAAGGCCTGGGCGGCCGGGCCCTGGGGATCCCGCAGTTCCTCGGGCCAGGCGGGCCAGCCCCAGGTGTCGGGCGATGTGCGCACGAGGTGGCGCTGGATGGCCTCGAACAGCGCATGGGGCGCCAGGGTGGCGGCATGTTCCTTCAGGAAGGCCTGGAAGGCGAGGCCGCGCGGACTCAGTGATTCCCAGTCGCCCTGGCGGAACTCGTCCCACAGCAGGGCGAGCATCTCCTCCTTGGCGGCGGCGACCTCGGCATATTGCACTGTCTCCGCGGCGCGCAGGGCCTGCAGCCGCTGCTGGAACCCGCCGTCGGCGTAGAGCGACTGGGCGGCGCCACTGCGCAGGAACTCCGGCATCGCGGTGACGTCGATGAACAGCGGGTTGAGCGCCAGGCGGCTGGACGGGCTGTAGGGGCTGGCCAGGTCCGGGCGGTCCATGCGCAAGGCGTGCAGCGGGCTCAGGCCGACGAAGGCGGCGCCCTGGGCGGCGGCGGTCGCCACCAGGTCGCAGAGATCGGAGAAGTCGCCGATGCCCCAGTTGCGGTCCGAGCGCAGCGAATAGAGCTGCACGCTCAGGCCCCACCAGCGCTCACCATGGCGCAGCGGCTCGGGCGACCAGCAGCGCCCGGGGGCCACGATGACGAAGCGCTCTTCCTGCATGCCGGACCCGACGAGCCGGTAGTACCCCGCGCGCAGCGTGGCCGGCAGCCGAGCGACAGCGCCCTGGCCCTCGCAGACGGTTTCCTCGGCTTCGACTTCACTGGTGACCAGCCTCCAGGAGCTCGCGCCAGGCCATTCGATCTCGGCTGCCTGGCCTTCTTCCACCACGATGGTGGCCGGCAGCGCATCGGCGTCGGCGTGCGACCCCATGGCCGACAGGGCCCGCTCGAGCACCTCGGGCGGCACGTCGCGGTTCTCGCCCCAGAAGCTGGCGTACTGGAGCGCGATGCCGGCCCTGCGGGCGCGCTCGTGCAGGCCTTCATGGCCTTCGAAGCGGGGCGCGTTCATGCGGGCACCTCCTGCAGCGTCCACAGGGCCGACCATGGGGCCCAGGCGCTGCCGCCTTCCCAGCGGTGCTCGAAGACCGGCTTGCCGGGCACGATGTCCGGCTGCCGGGGTTCCCGGCCCACGGATTCTCTGCCCAGGTTCATTTGCATCACGAGGCGTGCTCCATCGTCGTAGTCCCACTCCACCTGCAGCCCGGTCGCACCGATGCGGCGCGCCGTATGGGGGCCGGAGCGCAGCCGGGGCAGCCGCGGAGCGATCCATTGCCGGCGCGCCGACAGGGCGCTGCGCACCAGCGCAAGCCGTTCCTGCCCGGCGGGGCCTTCCGCCTGCCGCCAGTCGAGGCGGCTGCGTTCCAGGGTGGCGGCGTCGCACGGGTCGGGCAGTTCCCGGCCGGAGCCGGCTTCCAGCCGGAATTCGCGCTGGCGTCCCTGGCGCACCGCTTCGCGGAGTTCACCCGTCCAGTCGGCGAAATACAGGAACGGTGTTTCCGCTCCGAATTCATCGCCCATGAACACCAGCGGCGTGGCGGGCGTGAGCAGCGCGGACAGCAATGCCAGTTCGGCTGCGGGCTGCGTCACCAGGTGCGAGAGGCGCTCGCCGAAGGCGCGGTTGCCGATCTGGTCGTGGTTGCCGCAGAAGTTCACCATCGTGGCCAGGGGCTGCGGTGCGGCAGGTGCCCGTGCCAGGCGCCTGCCATCGCCGTCGCGGTGGGAGGGCGAGAAGACGTAGCCGCCCGCGAAGCTGTGCGCGAGCCCGTCCAGCGGTGCATGGGCATAGTCGGCGTAGTAGCCCTGCCGTTCACCGGTGAGGGCGACGTGCAGGGCGTGGTGGAAGTCGTCGTTCCACTGCGCGTCGTAGCGCGTGGGTTCGGGCCGGGGGGCCAGGCGCTGGCTCTCGTTCTTCTCGTTCTCGAGGACGAGGTGCACGTGCCGGTCTTCCGCGGCCTGCCGCACACGCTGCGCGAGGTCTTCGAGCACGTGGGGCGATCCGTCGTCCACGATGGCGTGGACGGCATCCAGGCGCAGGCCGTCGATGCGGAACTCCCGCACCCAGTAGAGCGCGTTCTGGATGAAGAACTCGCGCACCGGCCCGCTGTCCCTGCCGTCGAAATTGATGGCCGCGCCCCAGGGACTGTGGTGGGTTTCGGAGAAGAAGGCCGGGGCGTAGCTGCCCAGGTAGTTGCCGTCCGGGCCGAAGTGGTTGTACACGACGTCCAGGAACACCATCAGGCCGAGCGCATGGGCCCGGTCGATGAACCGCTTCATGTCGTCCGGCGTGCCGTAGGCCGGGTGCGGCGCGAACGGCAGCACGCCGTCGTAGCCCCAGCCATGCCGCCCACCGAAGGTGGCCACGGGCATGAGCTCGACGGCGGTGAAGCCCTGCTCCGCCAGCCAGGGCAGCCGCTCCATGGCGGCGGTGAACGTGCCCTCGGGCGTGAAGGTGCCCACGTGCAGTTCGTAGAGGACGGTGTCGCTCCACGGCCGGCCCGACCAGCCCTCGGTCGTCCAGTCGAAGGCGGCCGGATCGGTCACGCGGCTCGGGCCGTGCGGGCCGTCGGGATTGCTGCGCGATGCCGGATCGGGCACCAGGGGGCCGCCGTCCGCCTGCCATTGGTAGAGCGTGTCCGGGCCGGCCTCCCGCACGGTGGCCTGCCAGAAGCCGTCCGCATCCCGGCGGGCCGCAACCTGGGCGGGTTCCTCGCCGGGTGCGCTGCGGTGGTGGAGGGTGAGCCGCGAAGCGGCGGGAGCCCAGAGCGTGAAGTGGACGCCACCCTCAGGCAGGAGGCGGGCGCCGATCTGCATGTCGTGCTGGTGCTTCATGGAGCGGGATCGCCGGAAGCGCCCAGTGCGGTGAGGATCGCCATGGCATGCCCTGGCAGCACGTATTGGCTTCCGGAAGCCACCGGCGCAGTATCCGCGGGCGGCACGTCGGCGGTGCGGGTGTCCACACGCACGGTCCAGGAGCGGCCACCTTCCTCCTGGGGCAGGGTGAAGGTGGCGTCTTCGCCGGTGGCGTTGAAAAGGACGAGGGCCGCGCATCCGTCGGCATCCGCCTCCATCAGGGCGGCGACGCAGCGCGATTGCGGGTCGTCCCATTCCTCGGGAGTCATCGGCAGCCCCCAGACGCTGTGCCAGTGCACACCGACGCAATCGGCCCGGCCGCCGTCGGCGACCGCGGTGCGCAGGGCCGGCAGCTCGGTGCGCAGGGAGATCAGGGCCGCGGTGAAGCGGCGCTGGGCGTCGTTGCGGCCTGCGTGCTCCCAGTCGTACCAGGACAGGGGACTGTCCTGGCAGTAGCCGTTGTTGTTGCCCTGCTGGGTGCGGGCGTGCTCGTCGCCGCCCAGGAGCAGTGGCGTGCCGTGCGATACGAAGAGCGTGGCGAGGAAGTTGCGCATCTGGCGCTCGCGCAGGGCCAGGATGGCGGTATCCTCCGTCGGGCCTTCCGCGCCGCAGTTCCAGCTGCGGTTGTGGTTTTCGCCGTCGCGGCTGTCTTCCTGATTGGCCTCGTTGTGCTTTTCGTTGTAGCTGACGAGGTCGGCCAGGGTGAAACCGTCGTGCACGGTGACGATGTTGACGCTGTCCGTCGCCGGGCGGCGGCGGGCTTCCAGGATGTCGGCGCTGCCGCACAGGCAGGCGGCGAAAGCGGGCAGGCTGCCGTCGGTGCCTCGCCAGTAGTCGCGCACCACGTCACGGTAGCGTCCGTTCCATTCCACCCAGCCGTCGGGGAAGCCACCCACCTGGTAGCCGTCTGGGCCCAGGTCCCAGGGTTCGGCGATGAGCTTGACGCACGAGAGCACAGGGTCCTGCGCCACTGCGGCGAAGAAGGCCGCGCGGTGGGTGAAGGCGCCCGAAACGTCGCGCCCCAGCGAGCAGGCCAGGTCGAAGCGGAAGCCGTCCACGTGCATCTCGGTGACCCAGTAGCGCAGACTGTCCATGACGAGCCGCAGGGCAGCGGGGCTGCTGGTGTCCACGGTGTTGCCCGTGCCCGTGTAGTCCACATAGAAGCGCGGATCTTCCGGGGAGAGGCGGTAGTAGGCGGCGTTGTCGATGCCCTTGAGGCTGAGCGTGGGGCCCAGGTGGTTGCCTTCGGCCGTGTGGTTGTACACCACGTCCAGGATCACTTCGATGCCTGCGGCGTGCAGGGCCTTGACCATGCCCTTGAACTCGTCAGTGCCGCCGTCGCCACGGCTGGCGGCATAGCGGGGTTCGGGTGCGAAGAAGGCGATGGTGTTGTAGCCCCAGTAATTGGCCAGGCCCGCGTCCACGAGCCGCTTGTCGTCCACGAAGGCCTGCACGGGCAGCAGTTCCACGCTGGTCACGCCCAGGCCCTTCAGGTAGGCGACGGCGGCCTCCGATCCCAGCCCGGCATAGGTGCCGCGCTGGGCTTCCGGCACACCGGACAGTGTCTGCGTGAAGCCCTTGACGTGCATTTCGTAGAAGACGGTCTTGGAGGGCGGTACGCGGGGCGGTGCGTCGTCGCCCCAGTCGAAGCGCGAGCGCACCACGATGGCCTTGGGCGCGGTGGCACCGTTGTCCACGCCGCTGATGGCGTCGTCCTCGTCCTCGTGGCCGAGCTCATAGCCGAACTGGTCGTCGGCGCCCAGCACGGGCCGGTCGAGCGCACGGGCATGGGGGTCGATGAGCAGCTTGGCGGGATTGAAGCGCTGGCCCTGCGCGGGGGCGTAGGGGCCATGGACACGCAGGCCGTAGCGCTGGCCCGGCTTGAGTCCCTTGACGTGCCCGTGCCACGTGCCGGCGGTGAAAGCCGGCAGGGCGATGCGCTGCGTTTCGTTCTCGCCGTCCGCGAAAAGGCAGACTTCTACGCGTTCCGCGCCCGGCGCGTGTACGGCGAAGTTCACGCCGTTGCGGTCGGCCGTGGCGCCGAGCGGCAGCGGCCGGCCTGCCTCGGCGACATGCCGGGTGGCGCGGGGGCGGCGGGAGGTCATGTGCGGTGCGGCGTCGCCTGCCTTCATGCGGCCACCTTCAGGCCGGAGCTGTCCGACGCGCAGGCCACGGAGGGACGGGCCCGTCCGATGCTGGGGGTGGTGGACTGCAGGCTCTGCGGCTTGAAGAACTGGCGCGGCACGACGACGATGCCGCTCTCGGTCACGTGGAAGCGCTTGCGGTCTGCCTCCAGGTCGAAGCCGATGCGTTCGTGCGCCGGAATGTCGTTGTCCTGGTCGATGATGGCGCGGCGCACCTGCGCCCCGCGGCCGATGCGCGAGCGCTCCATGACGATGCAGTGCTCGAGTCGTGCGTCGCGCTCGACGACCACGGAGCGGCGCAGCATGGCGTTGTCCAGCGAGGCGCCGTCCACGATGCTGCCCGAGCCCACCACCGAGCGGTGGATGACGCCGTTCTCGATCTGGGCCGATTCGGCCTGGTCGGGGCTGGCGTAGATGGGCCAGTGGCGGTTGGTCATGCGGAAGCGCGGCGTGGCGCCCAGCGTGTCGAAGTGGGCCTGGTAGTAGGCGTCGATGGTGCCAACGTCACGCCAGTAGCCGTGCTCTTCGTAGGGTTCGGTGCCGGGGATGGTGTTGGTATCGAAGTCGTAGGCCATCAGGCGGTGCGACTTGAGCATCGAGGGCAGGATGTGCTTGCCGAAGTCGCTGTGGCCGGTTTCGTGGGCCTCGCGCAGGGCGTCCAGCAGGATGTCGGCGTTGAAGAGGTAGTTGCCCATCGAGGCGAGCGCGTGGGTGGAGCTGCCGGGCATCGGGCGCGGCGGCGTCTGCGGCTTCTCGACGAAATCGACGATCCGGTGGTTGTCATCCGTCTCCACGATGCCGAACTGGTTGCAGTCGGCCAGCTTCACCGGCAGCGTCGCCACGCTGACGTGGGCGTTGTTCTTGGTGTGGAAGTCGATCATCTGGCGCACGTCCATGCGGTAGATGTGGTCGGCCCCGAACACCGCGACGATGTCGGGCTTGAAGGATTCGATCAGGTGGATGTTCTGGTACACCGAATCGGCCGTGCCCTGGAACCATTCCGGTCCATTGCGCATCTGCGGCGGCACCACGGTGACGAAGTGCTGGGGGATGAAGCGGGTCATCGTCCAGGACTGGCGGATGTGCTCGATCAGCGACTGCGACTTGTACTGCACCAGCAGGTAGATCGAGTAGATCTCGGAGTTGACGAGGTTCGAGAGCACGAAATCGACGATACGGTGCTTGCCGTTGAAGGGAACGGCGGGCTTGCAGCGCTCGGCCGTGAGCGGATGCAGGCGCGAGCCTTCGCCGCCGGCCATGACGATGGCGAGAACGTTCTTGGTGCTGGACATGGTGGGACTCCCGAAGGATCAAACGTTGAAGGGCGCGGAAACGGGGAATGCCGCTGCCGAACCGCTGCCGTCCAGGCGCAGCCGCGCACGCCGGTCGGGGCGTCGCGCGGGCAGGGCTGGGAAGGAGGGGTGCGTCATGGCAGGAGGGCTACCCCGCCATGTTCTGTTGCGCCGCAACAAAAGGTTGCAGGAAGTTCCTACGAGGCGCTGTCAGTGGCCACCTACGTGCGGTGAGCGGTGCCGGTTGCGGGGCGTGGACGCGGGATTCCAGGCGGCCGGGGTGGCGGCCAGGAAAGGCTGCGGCAGCGGCCTTCAGGCGCCGCCGGGCTGGCGCAGGCTGGCGAGCGAACGCTCGATGAGCGCGTCGAACGCGTCGAAGTTGAGCGGCTTGCCGAGCACGTGGTCGAAGCCTCCGAGGGCGGCGCGCTCGGCCGTGTTCATGCCGGTGATCCCGATGGCGATGCAGGCCGGAAGCCCGGCGTTGACGGCAATCGCCTTGAGCTGCGGCACCAGCTCCGCGCCCAGCATGTCCGGCAGGTGCTGGTCCACCAGCAGGAGCGGCGCGGGCTGCGACCGCATCAGCGCGATCGCCTGCGCACCGTCGAGCGCCACCCGCACGCCGTGGCCGTTGAGTTCCAGCAGATCCCGCAGCAGCTCGGCCGCCTCGTGGTTGTCGTCAACGATGAGAATGTCTGCGTGCATGAAGAGAGGCCGTTCCCCGGCCGGGCGGCCGTTTCAGGAACCGGCGATTGTGCCCGAGCCCGCCGGAGGAATCCGTACCGAGAAAACCACATGGCCGTCATCGTAGGTATAGGCGATGGCGCCGCGGTGGCCCCGCACGATCTCGTAGGCGATGTAGAGCCCCAGGCCCATGCCGGAGCGGTTGCGGGCGTTGCCGGACGAAGAGGCCTTGAACGGGCTGAACAGGTTGTTCGCGATGGCTTCGTCGATGGGCGCGGCCACGTTCCGCACGGAGATGGCCACCCCGCCTTCCGGCAGCGGATCGGCAGCGACGTGGACCGGATGACCGGGCCGGCCATGGTGGCGTGCATTGCTCATGAGGTTCACGACCACCTGGGCGATCCGGTCGGCATCCACGCTGGCTTCCAGCAGCGGCGGCAATTGGGTGCGCAGTTCGATGTCGGGGTGGGCCGTGCGCGCTTCGTCGATGAGGTCGGCGAGCAGGGCGGAGAGGTCGGTGTGGGCGATCTGCAGGTCCAGGCCCAGGCCGCTCTGCAGCCGCGACATGTCCATGACCTGGCTCACGAGGCGCTGCATGCGGCTGCTGGACGACTGGATGCGCTGGCCCAGCCGGCCGGTTCGGCCGCCGGCGTCGCCGTCCTTCTCCAGCACGCGCGCGGCCATGCTGATGGAGTGCAGGGGGTCGCGCAGGTCATGGCCGAGGACCGCCATGAGCTGGGTGCGGGCCCGGTTGAGTTCGGCATGCCGGGCGTGCTGCGCGCGCTGCAGTTCGTCCAGCACCTGCCCGGCGATGTCGAGTTCCACGCTTTCCCACGGCTCGGCCTTGGCGCGGACGGTCTCCTTCCACAGATCGAAGGAACCCCGGGGCGTGAGTCGCGGGCCCAGCGGGCCGGGACGGACTTCCTTCTCGGGCCGGCCGCCCCAGTGGATGGTTTCGATCTGCTCGCGGCGCAGGAAAAGGGCCCAGCCTCCGCGTTCGCGGTCGAACGGCAGGGCCAGCAGGCCGCACCACGGCGCCGCCCGTGCGGCCAGGGCCGCCATGCGGCGGGGCAGGGAATGGGTGTGGAACAGCCGGTCCGGGGAGACATCGTCCGGGCCGGCGCCGAGCCACTCCAGGATGGCCTGGGCGGCCTCTTCCTGGATGCTGCCGAAAAGCTGCAGCTTGGCGCCGGTGGCCACCACGGCCGCTTCGGCGTGGAGGGTCGTGCAGAGTTCGGGCGCGTGGCGGGCCAGGGCAGCGTACTCGTCGTCCGAATGCAGGATGTCCGCGACGAGACGCGAGCGCACGGCGGCGGCGGCCTCCGTGCGTTCCGTCTGGGCGCGCAGCAGGGAGTTCTGGATATTGGACGACAGCACCTGCGCGATGACGTCGCAGGCCATGCGCACGCTGTAGGGCACCTGGCGCGGCTGCATGTGGTGGCAGGCCAGCAGGCCCCAGAGCTGGCCGTTGATGACGATGGACACGCTCATCGAGGCGGCCACGCCCATGTTGACGAGGTACTCGATGTGGATGGGCGAGACGCTGCGCAGGATGCTGGCGCTCAGGTCGAGGGGCCTGGCTTCCCGCTGCAGGAGCGGCACCACGGGCGCGCCCACGTCGGCGATGAGCCGCAGGGTGTTGACGACATACAGGCGCCGGGCCTGGGCGGGGATGTCGCTGGCGGGGTAGCGACGCCCCCGGTACGGGTCCAGCGTGGGAATGCAGGTTTCGGCGACTACTTCGCCGCTGCCGTCGGGCCGGAAGCGGTAGGCCATCACGCGGTCGAAACCGGTGAGCGCGCTCAGCTCCTGTGTGGCGAGTTGCAGCAGGTCGTCGATGGCACGGGGCCTGCGCAGTTTTTCCATGGCCCGGTGCGCCTGCACCGCGAACACGGCCAGTTCGGCGTTGCTGTGCCGGCGCGATTCGAATTCGGCCACGAGCAGCTTGTCGCTGATGTGCTGCACCACGTCGAAATGCCGGGCACCCACCTGCAGTTCCGCGGGCATGGGCACCTCGGCTGCTCCTTGCAGCGCCGTCATGCCTTCGCGCACCTTGTCGGCCACGGCCGAGCAGGGGGCCAGCGGCAGCAGCGCCTCAAGCACGCTGCCCGGCACCACGGGGCAGCCCAGCAGATCCTCCGCGTTGGCGCTCGCATAGTGGACGATGCCGTCTGCGTCGAACGCGATGAGCGCGCCATGGTCCTGGATGCTGCCGGGAATGTGGATCGGCTCGCGGTCGCAGTTGTCGAGGGTCGCTGCCGCGGGGGCCGCGGTGTGGAGCGGAAGGGTCATGGAAAGGGCTCCATCGAGCCGCATGGGATCAGGTCTGCAGTCGGGGTCGTGGCGTGGGCGCAATGGCGTGGAGCGGTCATGCGGATGTTTCCTGTGGATCGTATAGCCGTTGCAGGGCATCGAAGGCCGCGCGCGCTCCGGCGCAGGCGGCCTCGATGTCGGCCGGCGTCCGCACATTGCGGGCCAGGCGGGCCGTGAAATCCTTCCAGCGTTCCGCCGTGCGGGTGCCGCTGCCCTGCAGGTACCGCAGGGGGTGGGGCGCCAGGGGCTGCGCCAGTTGCCGGTAGAGCCATTGTCCTCCGAGCTGAGACCCTTCCACTACGTAGGCCATTCCCCAGGCCACGGCGGCATGCCGCCCGGGAAACGGCACGAGCGCCGATTCGATGGCCGCGCGTGCGCCCGGGGCCGCGCAGGGCGGCAGGGGGGCCGCGGCGTCCGCCAGATCGTCGCGCAGGGCATTGCGCCGCGCCGGATCGTCCAGCCGCCAGGCGGACGCACCGTCGTCGAGCACTCCCAGCAGCGGGGACAGCGTCTGGAGCCAGGCCGCCAGGGCGCATGCGTGGCGGACGTAGTCCTCCAGCGTGGCCCCCGGGCTGGCGATGGGCAGGGCTGCGTCGAGGCGCTCGTGCCGCGTGCGCGTGGCATCCCGCAGGGCGCTCAGGCAGTCGGCCGCGGGCTCGCCCTCCGGACGGAGGGCATCGCCCGGCAGGGCCGGAGCGCGGGGCGCGGCAGGCCTCATGACGGTTGCCGGATGAGGTTCCGCACGCGGTGGGCCAGCGCGTCGAGCGTGAAGGGTTTGGTCAGCACGTGCATGCCGCGTTCCAGGTGACCGTTGCCCACGGCCGCGTTCTCGGCATAGCCGGTGATGAAGAGGATCTGCAGGTCGGGCCGGGTGAGGCGTCCGCCATCGGCCAGCTGGCGCCCGTTCATGCCGCCGGGCAGGCCGACGTCGGTGATCAACAGGTCCAGGTGGGTGCGCGACTGCAGCACCTGCAGGGCGGAGGGGCCGTCGTGCGCCTCGATGGTCTGGTAACCCATCTCGTGCAGCACCTCCACCACCAGGGAGCGCACGCTCGGCTCGTCGTCCACCACCAGCACGGTGCCCGATCCCTCGCCCGCCTCGGGGAGCTGCAGAGCCGGGATGTCGGAGTCCTCGGGCTGGGCTTCGTGGCGGGGCAGGTAGATGCACATCGTGGTGCCCATGCCCGGCTCGGAATAGGCGCGCACCTGCCCGCCGGACTGCCGGGCGAACCCGTACACCATCGACAGGCCCAGGCCTGTGCCCATGCCGATCGGCTTGGTGGTGAAGAAGGGCTCGAAGATCCGGCGCATCACTTCGGGCGCCATGCCGGTGCCGGTATCGGTCACGCACAGCGACACGTACTGGCCCGGCGGCAGGTCGCGCTCGCGTCCTGCGCGCTCGTCCATCCAGGCGTTGGCGGTCTCGATGGTGAGCCGCCCGCCGCCGGGCATGGCGTCGCGGGAGTTGATGCACAGGTTCAGCAGCGCGCTCTCGAGCTGGTGCGGGTCCACGTGGGTGGTCCACAGGCCCACGGCGTTCACGACTTCCAGCTCCGTCTCGGGGCCGATGGTGCGGCGGATGAGCTCCTCCATGCCGCGCACCAGGCGGTTCACGTCGGTGGGCTTGGGGTCGAGCGTCTGCCGGCGCGAGAACGCCAGCATGCGGTGGGTGAGCGAGGCGGCGCGGCGCGCGGCGCCCTGGCCGACCGTCACGTAGCGGGCCAGGTCGTCGAAGCGCCCCTGCGCGACGCGCCGGTTGAGCAGTTCGAGGCTGCCGCTGATGGTGGCCAGCAGGTTGTTGAAATCGTGCGCGAGGCCGCCGGTAAGCTGGCCCACCGCCTCCATCTTCTGCGACTGCCGCAGCGCCTCCTGGATGGCCTCGCGCTCGCGGGATTCGGCGGTGAGGCGCGCCAGGGCATCTTCCAGGTCGCGGGTGCGCTCGGCCACCCGGCTTTCCAGGTGGCTGTTGAGGGCGCGCAGTTCCTGTTCGGCGACGCGCTGGTCGGTCACATCGTAGCCTTCGGCGAAGATGCCGTTCACCGCCCCCATGCCATCCAGCGTGGGCTGGTAGATGAAGTTCAGATAGTGCTCCGTCAGCGGGCCGCCCGGCTCGCGCTGCAGCATGACCTTGAGGTTCTTGCCGATGTAGGGCTTGCCGGTGCGGTACACCTCGTCGAGCAGTTCGTGGATGCCCTGGCCCTGCAGTTCCGGCAGGGCATCGCGGATGGACTTGCCTTCGAGGTCCCGGCGCCCGATGAGCTGCTGGTAGGAATCGTTGACGAACTCGTACACGTGTTCGGACCCGCGCAGCACGCACATGAAGCCCGGCGCCTTGCTGAACAGTTCGCGCAGGCGGTCGCGCTCGGCCGTGCGGGATTCGAGTGCCTCGGCCTGCGCGATGGCCGGCGCCACCTGACCGGCGAGCAATTGCACGAACGACCGGGTCTCGGCGTCGTCCCCGGGGCGAAGCGGATTGACGCCGCACACGAGGAAGCCCGCAGAACGGGCATCGCCTTGCGGGGGCAGCGCCACCACGAAGGCGGTCTGCGGTGGAACCTGCCACGCGCCGGTGGGCGTATCGGCCGCCGGCTCCAGGGGAACGGGGTATGCGGCCTCGCCGGCAGCAAGCCGGTCCAGCCGCCAGGGCCATGGCGCGCCGGGGGCGATCTCGCGCGGCGCCAGCCGGTGGCCCGAGGGTACGCCGGCGTTGCAGGCCAGCCGCGCCGTGCCGTGGGCATCGTGGAGATAGATCAGCGAGAAGGGCAGGTCGTGCTGCGCGCGCGCCAGGGTGGCGCAGGCGCCGTCCACGACCTGCTGGCGGGTGCCGCCCAGCGACATTGCCGCGCCCAGTTCGTGCAGCACCGCCAGGCGCCGTTCGCTGATGACCCGGCGCGTTTCTTCGGACACCGCGCAGAACAGGCCGTTGACGCGCCCGTCGTCGTCCAGCAGCGGACTGTACGAGAACGTGTGGTAGGTCTCCTCGAGGTTGCCGGTGCCGGCGCGGTCGATGAGCAGCATGAGGGACGAATCCCAGGTGGACTCGCCACGCTGGTACACCGCGTGCATCCGGTCCTTCACGTCGTCCCAGATCTCGGCCCAGACCTCCGCGGTGGGACGCGCCAGCGCATGGGGATGCTTGATGCCCAGGGTGGGACGGTAGGCGTCGTTGTAGAAGAAGGCGATGTCCGGGCCCCAGCCCACCCACATTTCGAAGCGCGAGGTCAGCAGGATGCGCAGCGCTGCCTTGAGCCCCTGCGGCCAGTGTTCGGGCGGCCCCAGCGGCGTGGCATCCCAGTCGTGCTGGCGCATGTGGCGTGCCATCTCGCTCTGGCCGATGAAGATGCCGGCATGGCGTTCGGCGGGCGGGGTCGATAGGGCTGTCATGGCGTCGGGGGACGTCGGGGACTAGGACTGGCGGGCGGCCATCAGGCGCGCTATGGTGGCCATCAGGGCATGGGGCTGCAGGGGCTTGCCCAGGTGGGCGTCGAAACCTGCTTCCAGGGCCTTGTTCGCGTCCTGCGGGCGCGAGAACGCAGTGAGCGCGATCGCGATGGGCGGCTTGAGCCCCTGGGGCACGGGCATGTCGCGCAGGGCGCGTGCGAGTTCGTAGCCGTCGCGCCCGGGCAGGCCGATGTCGCTCACGACCACGTCGGGCCAGCGCTCGCGCAGCGCCCGCACCGCCGCATCGAAGTCTGCCGCCTGGCGGGGCCGGGCGCCCCCGTCCGACAGGACCACGGCCAGCATTTCGCTCGCGTCCGGATGGTCTTCGACTGTGAGGATGTCCAGGCCCCTGAGCGGGCGTTCGGTCTCGGCGGGCTCCGGGGCCGGCTCGTCGGACGCCAGGTCTGCGGGGGCGGTCGTGCCGCCGTCGCCTTCGCAGGCGGCGGTGAGCGTGACCGTGACCGTGGTGCCTTCCCCGGCGCCGGCACTGTAGGCCTCGACGTCGCCGCCGTGCAGTTCCGCCAGGTGCTTGACGATCGACAGGCCGAGGCCCAGTCCGCCGTGGCGCCGGTTGCCCGGTGAATCGCTCTGCGTGAACCGGTCGAAGAGGTGCTCGATGAACTCGGGCGAGATGCCGCGGCCGTAATCCTGCACGGACAGCGTGAGCACGTCGCCGTCGCGGGCCATCGACACGTCGATGCGCCCGCGGTCGTCCGAGAACTTGATGGCGTTGGTCAGCAGGTTCCAGAAGATCTGCTGGAAGCGCGTCGGGTCGAGCCAGGCGGGGCCGGTGTCCTCGCCTGCGCGCAGCACGATCTCTAGGTGCTTCTCGGCGATCGAGGCCTGCAGTGCATCGATCGCGGAGCGCACCACCTCGATGGGCTGTGTCCATTCGCGCTCCAGGTGCAGCTTGCCGCTGTTGATGCGCGAGACGTCGAGGATGTCGGAGATGATGCGCGCCTGCGCCTTGACGTTGCGGTGGATCGAATCCAGGCCCTTGATGAGTTCCGGCGTGCCGCCGCGCCGCTTGAGGATGTGCACCCAGCCAGCGATCGCGTTCAGCGGCGTGCGCAACTCGTGCGAGAGCACGGCGATGAAGTCGTCCTTGGTGCGGCTCAGGCGCTCGGCCGTGGCGCGGGCCGCCTGCTCGCGCTCCAGCACCTCCTGGCGGCGGCTGTCGAGCTCCACGCGCTCGGAGATGTCCGCGGCCAGGGCCATGCGCAGCCCGGGCTCCACGTGCGCGGAAATGCTCCATTCCAGGTACACCCACTGCCCCGATGGCCGCATGAGCGGGAATTCCCCCTGCCACGTGGCCGACTGGCCGGTGTCCATGGTCTTGTCCCTGACGAAGTCCACCCAGCCGGGCGGTGCGAAGTCGCTGATCGAGCGGCCGAGCACTTCCTGCCGCGTGCGCCCGAGCAGGCGTGCCATCGCCGGATTGACATCGGTGAAGCACCCGTCGCGCTTCAGCAGCCCGATGCCGCTGAGGGCCTGGCTGTAGATGGCGCGGAAGCGACGGTCGCTGCGCCGCAGGCTGTCTTCCGCGGTGCGCGCGCGGATGAGCGCCTGCAGTGTGCCCACCAGCACCGCGGGCTCCACGGGATGGGTGAGATAGGCGTCCGCCCCGGCGTTCAGGCCGGTGACGCGGTCCTCGGCATGCACGTGGGCCGCCGAGAGGTGCATCACGGGCAACTGGGCGGTGTCTTCCCGGGCGCGCAACGCGCGGCAGACGAAGAAGCCGTCGATGTCCGGCAGGTGAACGTCCAGCACCACGGCCGAGATGCCCTCGCCCGCCATCTGCAGGGCCTGGGCGCCACTTTCGGCTTCCACGGTCTGGAAGCCCGCCGCGCGAACGACGCGCGCGGTGGAATAGCGGGTGACCGGGTTGTCGTCCACCACCAGCACGGTATGGGCCGATCGTTCGATGGTCGCGTGGATGGCTCCGACGTCCAGCATATGCGTCACTCCGCGATCCCGGTGGCGGGCGCCGGCTCCGGCAGGCGCACGGGCAAAGTCACGGAGAACACCGATCCTTCGCCGGGCGTGCTCTGCAGTTCCACGGCACCGCCGAGCAGCTCGGCGAGCTGGCGGCACAGCGCCAGGCCCAGGCCGGTGCCGCGCAGGCGCTTCTGCAGCGGAGAGCCGACCTGCGAGAAATCCTCGAACACGCTGGCATGGAACTCGGGCGCGATGCCGATGCCCGTGTCGGCCACGGAGAAGCGCACGTGGTCTCCGTCGCAGGCCTGCGCGGACACGCGGACCTCGCCGCGCGGCGTGAACTTGAGCGCGTTGGAGATGAAGTTGCGCAGTATCTGCGACAGCTTGCGGTCGTCCGTGAAAAGCGGCGGAAGGTTGCGGGGCTCCTCGAACACCAGGTTGAGCTCGGGGTTCGTGGCGACCGGCTTGAACATGCCGCGCAGGGCCTGGAACAGGTCCACCATCTCGAACCAGGCAGGCGAGATGTCGACGCGGCCGGCCTCGATCTTGGCGAGGTCGAGCAGGTCGTCCACCATGTCGGAGAACTCCGCCGCCGTGGCCTGGATGAAGGCCACCTGCCGCGACTGCTCGGCATTCAGCGGGCCGTCCATGTGGTCGGCCAGCAGCCGCGCAATGCTGCGGATGGAGCTGATCGGCGTGCGGAATTCGTGGCTCATGTAAGCCAGGAACCGGCTCTTCATCTCGGTGGCCTTGCGCAACTGCTCGGCCTGCGCGTCCAGTTCGGAATAGAGCGCCACCACGCCGCGATTGGTTTCCTCCAGCTCGGTGCGCAGCAGTTCGAGTTCCTGCTGGCTCGTCGCCAGGGCGGCACGCAACGCCTCGGGAGCGGTGGCAGTGGCCTGGTCTTCGTGCTCGGATGTCATCGTGCGGTTCCTCGTGTGCGCGGCTTGCTCAGCCAGTGCGCTGGATCACGACGACGGTGGCGTCGTCGCGGGCCCGGTGGTGGTCGCGCAGCAGCACGGCGGCCGCGAGCGCAGGGTCGCGGCCGAGCAGGGGATGGAGCGCGGCGGGAGGCCAGCGCGATTCGATGCCGTCGGTATGCACGATGGCGAGCGCATGGTCGGGGGGCTGCGTGGCGGTCTCCGTGGCCTTGCGGATGTGCAGCCCCACGGTGCCGTGCAGTGCGGGCACCGAGCGGTCGGCCACGCCGGAGAGCAGCCGCGCCGCCACGTTGCCGATGCTGGCACTGTGCACGGAGGTCTGCGGGCCGTCCCAGCGCAGGCTGCACACGGCCGCGCCGCGCGTTCCCTGCAGCGCCAGGTGGGCCCGGTCGACCACGCCGCCGAGCTCGCTGAACGGCGACTGCAGGAAGACCGACAGTGCCGCCTGCGCAGGCCGGGCCGCCTCGGGGCCGTGTCCCAGGCCGTCGGCCATGCACAGCGCCACGCGCTCACCGTCGATGGCTGCCGCCCAGGCGTCGCCGCAGACGGTTTCCCCGCGCAGCGGCAGGCAGATCGCGCCGATGCGGACTGCCGGGAGGGGCGCGCCGCGGCGCGGGACGGCATCCGCGGCCGCGAAGCCATCCTCTTCCTCCCGGGGACGTTCCTGCACCCGCGCGACGCAGACCGTGCCCTGGGGCGTGGAATGCAGGTCGAAGCTGTCCGCGAGGCGCCGCACGGCGCCCAGACCCGTGCCGGGCGATCCGCCGGTGGAGTAGCCGTCGCGCATCACCAGCCGCAGATCGTCGATGCCGGGGCCGTTGTCGATGGCGATCACTTCCACGGTGCGCCGCCCGGGGATCGCCGCGATCAGCAGCCGGCCGCCCCGGGCGTGCCGGTGCAGGTTGGTGGCCAGTTCGGTGACGACCAGAGAGAGGCGGCCGGCGTCGGTGGCGTTCCAGCCCAGCTCCCCGCTGGCGTGCGCGCCGAAGCGCCGTGCCTCGCCGACGCGGCTGGCGTCGTCGATCGGGAAGGCCACGTGGGTCCAGCCGTGCAGGACCTCGGTGGAGGCGTGGGAAGTCGCGTCCATCACTTCCATTTCGTGATGGTCACGCAGGTGCCCTGGCCGGGGGCGGTACGGATGTCGAAGTCGTTCACCAGCCGGCGGCTGCCCGGCAGTCCCAGGCCCATGCCGCCCCCGGAGGTCCAGCCGTCCGACAGGGCGAGCTGCAGGTCGGCAATGCCCGGGCCTTCGTCCTCGAACTGCATGCGCAGCCCGGAGCGCCCGGCCTGGTCGAGCAGTTCCCAGCGCATGCGGCCTCCGCCGCCGTGAACCAGGGTGTTGCGCGACAGCTCGCTGGCGGCGGTGATGACCTTGGTCTGGTCCACCAGCGAGAAACGCAGCCTGCCGCACAGCGTTCGCACGGCCTGGCGGCACAGCACGATGTGCTGTTCGGATTCGAGGGGCATCGTGCCCGATGTCTCATCGGCCAAGAGGGGCCTCCTCGCGGATGCGGCGCAGCAGTTCCATGCCGCGCTCCACGTTGAGCGCGGTGCGCACGCCGTCCAGCGACAGGCCGAGTTCCACGAGGGTGATGGCCACGGCCGGCTGCATGCCGACCACGACCGCATGTGCCGAGAGGATGCGCGCGATGCCGGAAATGCTGCTGAGCATCCGGCCCACGAACGAATCCACGATCTCCAGCCCGGAGATGTCGATCATCACGCCCGTGGCGCCGGTATCGGCGATGCGCGCGGCGAGGTCTTCCTGCAGGGCGAGGGCGGTGCGGTCCTGCATGTCCAGCTGGATCGTGACCAGCAGGGTGTCGCCCATGCGGAGGATCGGTATGCGTTCCATGCCGTGTCCTTCCGCTCAGGCGCGCGCGCGCTCGGCGCGGTCGATGCGCCAGCCGCTCTTCTGCAGCGCGAACGCGAGGGCGTCCGCCAGCGTGGCGCGCGTGTGGATGCCCTGCAGGTCGATGCCCAGGTGCACGATGGTCTGCGCGATCTGCGGACGGATGCCGCTCACGATGCAGTCGGCACCCATGAGCCGGATGGCGGCCACCGTCTTGAGCAGGTGCTGCGCGACCAGGGTGTCCACCGTGGGTACGCCGGTGATGTCGATGATGGCGATGTCGGAGCCGGTATCCACGATGCGCTGCAGCAATGTTTCCATCACCACCTGGGTGCGGTTGCTGTCGAGCGTGCCGATCATCGGGACGGCGAGCACGCCTTCCCAGAGCTTGACCACGGGGGTGGACAGCTCCAGCAGTTCCTCCTGCTGGCGGCGGATGATGTCCTCGCGCGCCAGCTGGAAGGTGTTGACCGTGTGCTGCGCCATCCGGTCCACCAGCGCGGTGGTGTTCCAGAGCGCGGCCTGCAGGGCGGTGGTGTCCTGCGAAATCGACTGCAGCTGGGTGAACAGGGCTTTCTTGAGCGCCAGCACGAACAGGCTGGTGTCGCCGGCGGTCTCGCCCCGGGCGGCCCGGGAGCGGGAGAGGGCTTCCAGCAGGCCGTTGAGCGTGTGCCATGCGCTGGCCGCCTGGGGGTGGCCGGCGGGCGGCGGAGCGCTCCGCAGCGCGGTGCGCAGCGCGTGCAGGATGTCGCGCGCGTCGGAGACGGCGTTCGCGGAAGACGGCGGGACGTCGCCGTGCGCTGCCTCGGCCATCCACTCCTGGATGACGGCCTCTTCCTTGCGATCCAGGATATCCAGGAGGGCCTCGTACTGCAGGGTCATGGCCGGGCGCTTTCGCTCAATGTTGTAGATATGGCAAATTCTAAAGGCCGGGGCATGCCCGCCCGGAGGGCAGGGGCTGCTTTTGCGGAACTCTCCGACATGGCGCTCCCATGGCGCTGCACGTTTGTGGTGTGCGCTGCCCGGCCAGCGCACCGGACCGGGGATTCGGCGGCCGCAGCGGGGGCGTTGAAAAGCGCACCGGGCCGGGTTTTCCCGGGAAAGATTCCCTGGTCTCCTTCTTGCATGGCGAACGTGCGGCCACAACGCCATGCCTTGCCGGTCCCGGCGCCGCAGGGTGCGTGCGTGTTAAACCTGTATAGACAGCATGGGCAGGGGGCAAGAATGTGCGGTGTCGCGCGTGTGGTCGGTTTTCCAGGTGCATTCATTCACGAGGAGCAGGACGATGGGCAGAACGGTGTGGAGTGGTGTGTCGCGGTTCGCCGCGTTGGCGGGCATGGCCGGGCTGGCGGTGGCCGCCCAGGCCCAGGAGACGAAGATCGCGCTGGGCATGTCCGGCTGGACCGGCTTCGCGCCGCTGACCCTGGCCGACAAGGCCGGCATCTTCAAGAAGAACGGGCTGGACGTGGAGCTCAAGATGATTCCGCAGAAGGACCGCCACCTCGCCCTGGCCTCCAAAGCCATCCAGTGCGCCGCCACCACGGTGGAGACGCACGTCGCCTGGAACACCAACGGCGTGCCCATCGTGCAGATCTTCCAGATGGACAAGTCCTACGGCGCCGACGGCATCGCGGTGCGCAACGACGTGAAGAGCTTCGCCGACCTCAAGGGCAGGACCGTGGCCGTGAGCGCGCCGGGCACCGCGCCGTATTTCGGCCTGGCCTGGATGCTGTCGAAGAACGGCATGACGCTCAAGGACGTGAAGACCGTGTCGCTGGAGCCGCAGCCGGCCGCGCAGGCCTTCGTGTCGGGCCAGAACGATGCCGCGATGACGTATGAGCCGTACCTCTCCACCATCCGCGCCAACCCGCAGGCGGGCAAGATCCTCGCCACCACCATCGACTACCCGATGGTGATGGACACCGTCGGCTGCGCGCCCGAGTGGCTCAAGGCGAACCCGAAGGCCGCGCAGGCGCTCACGCAGTCGTATTTCGATGCACTGGAGATGATCAAGGCAGAACCCGCCAAGGCCAGCGAGATCATGGGCGCGGCCGTCAAGCAGACGGGCGAGGCCTTCGCCAAGTCGTCGGCCTACCTGCGCTGGCAGGACAAGGCCGCCAACCAGAAGTTCTTCGCGGGCGAACTGCAGCAGTTCATGAAGGATGCCGGCGCGATCCTGCTGGAGGCGGGCGTGGTGCGCAAGCAGCCGGAGAACTTCGGTGCCATGTTCGATGACAGCTTCATCAAGTGAGGTAACGGGATGGACCACCGAGCCTTGCCGTGGAGGCCCTGCCGATGAGCCGGGTGATGGGCGCCATGCCCGCTGACGATCAACCCGCGGCGCTGCCGGCTGCCCCGCTGCGGCGCCGGTCGCTGCGCCCGCTGGAGCCGGTGGCTTCGCGCACGCGCTGGCTGCTGGGCGCCGGGTTCTTCCTGCTGTTCGTCGCCGTCTGGTCGGCCGCCACGCTGGGCGGCTACGTGTCGCCCACCTTCCTGGCGAGCCCCGTCACGATGGTGCAGGAAGGCTGGCTGCTGTTCACGCAGTTCGGCTTCCTGCACGACATCGGCATGACCGTGTGGCGCGTGCTGGGCGGCTTCGTCCTGGCCGCCATCGTGGCCGTGCCGCTGGGCATCGCGATGGGCGCACACAAGGGCGTGGAGGCCTTCCTGGAGCCCTTCGTCTCGTTCTGCCGCTACCTGCCGGCTTCGGCCTTCATCCCGCTGCTCATCCTCTGGGCCGGGCTGGGCGAGCTGCAGAAGCTCCTGGTGATCTTCATCGGCTCGGTGTTCCAGATCATCCTGATGGTGGCCGTCATCGTGGGCAATGCCCGCAAGGACCTGGTCGAGGCTGCGTACACGCTGGGCGCCACGCCCACGGGCATCGTGCGCCGCGTACTCATTCCCGGCGCCGCGCCGGACATTGCCGAAACGCTGCGCCTGGTGCTGGGCTGGGCCTGGACCTACGTGATCGTGGCCGAGCTGATCGGCTCGTCCTCGGGCATCGGCCACATGATCACCGACAGCCAGGCGCTGCTGAACACCGGGCAGATCATCTTCGGCATCATCGTGATCGGGGTCATCGGCCTGGTGTCGGACTTCCTCTTCAAGGCGCTCAACCGCCGCCTCTTCGCCTGGAGCGCCATCTGAAATGAGTGAGTTGCATATCCAGGGTGTCTCGCGCACCTTCACCTCGGCCAGGGGACCGGCCACGCAGGCGCTGCTGCCGGTCGATTTCCATGTGGCCGACAACGACTTCGTCACCATCCTGGGGCCTTCGGGCTGCGGCAAATCGACCATGCTGCGCATCGTGGCGGGGCTGGACCAGCCCACCAGCGGCCGGGTGCTGCTGGATGGCCAGCCCGTGACGGGACCGGGCGCCGACCGGGGCATGGTGTTTCAGAGCTACACGCTGTTCCCCTGGCTCACCATCGAGCAGAACATCCGCTTCGGCCTGCGCGAGCGCGGCATGGCCGAGAGCGCACAGAAGGAACGGGCGGCCTACTTCATCGCCAAGGTGGGCCTGCGCGGCTTCGAGCGGCACTATCCCAAGCAGCTCTCGGGCGGCATGCAGCAGCGCACGGCCATCGCCCGGGCGCTCGCCAATGATCCGAAGATCCTGCTGATGGACGAGCCTTTCGGCGCGCTCGACAACCAGACCCGCGTGCTGATGCAGGAACTGCTGCTGGGCATCTGGGAGGCCGAGCGCAAGACGGTGATGTTCGTCACCCACGACATCGACGAGGCCATCTTCATGGCCAGCCGCGTGGCCGTGTTCAGCGCGCGGCCGGGGCGCATCAAGACCGAGATCGCGGTCGATCTTCCGCATCCGCGGCATTACACGCTCAAGACCTCGCCCGAGTTCATGGAACTCAAGGCGCGGCTGACCGAGGAAATCCGGGCCGAATCCATGGCGGCCGAGGCGCATTGATGCGTGGCCGGCCATCGCGCGATGCGCTGATAGAGTCCCGCGCATGACGACAACCGCCCGCAAGCGCCCCTCCCGTCCCGCCGGCGTGCCGGCTGCCGCGGGGCCGGAGCTCGCCCTCTACCAGCAGATCAAGGACCACATCGTGCGCAGGATCCAGGATGGGTCCTGGCGCGCAGGCGACCGGCTGCCGTCGGAGAGCGAACTGGTCCAGCAGTTCGGCATGTCGCGCATGACCGTGAACCGCGCGCTGCGCGAACTGGCGGAGCAGGGCCGCATCGTGCGCGTGGCCGGCGTGGGCAGCTTCGTGGCGGAGGACAAGCCGCAGTCCACGCTGCTGCAGATCGCCAACCTCGCCAGCGAGATCCGGCAGCGCGGCCATGACTACCGCTGCGACGTGCTGGCGGTGGAGCGTGTCTCCGCGCCACTGGACATTGCCGCGGCGCTGGATCTGCGCACGGGCGAGTCGGTCTTCCACGCGGTCTGCGTTCACCGCGAGGACGGCGTGCCGGTACAGCTGGAAGACCGCTACGTGAACCCCCGCGCGGTGCCGCAGTTCGGCGCGCAGGACTTCACGCGGCTGCAGCCGTCCGAGTACCTGGTGCGCAATGTGCCGTTCGACCAGATGGAGCATGTCGTGGATGCCGTGCTGCCCACGCCCGAACAGGCGCGCCTGCTGGACATGGCGGGAGGCGAGCCGTGCCTGCTGCTCACGCGCCGGACCTGGACGCGGGGCATGCCGGTCACGCTGGTGCGCTGCCTGCACCCGGGCTCGCGCTACCGGCTCGGCAGCCGCATCCGTGCCGACGGCCATCCGCTCGTGGGGTGAGCCGCATGGGGTCCATCCTGTATATACAAGTTGATGATTCCGTGGTTCAATGCTGCCGCTGCTGCACGAAGAGCGGGCGGCACATTTTGCACACCGACTTGTATATACAGGAAGAGCCATGAGCGCCATGCCTACCCTCGCACTGCACCCCGGCCGGGTCTCCCTGGCCGAACTGCGCGCCATTGCCGCCGGCGGCCAGCGCCTGGCGCTGGACGCCTCCGCCCTGGCCGGCATGCAGGCCGCCCAGGCGACGGTGGACCGCATCGCCCGGGAAGACCAGGTGGTCTATGGCATCAACACCGGCTTCGGCAAGCTCGCCAGCACGAAGATCGCGCACGACCGGATGGCCGAACTGCAGCGCAACCTCGTGCTCTCGCACAGCGTGGGTACCGGCGATCCGCTGCCGGACGGCGTGGTGCGCATGGTGCTGGCCACCAAGGCCGTGAGCCTGGCGCGCGGCCATTCGGGCGTGCGCCCGGCACTGGTCGATGCGCTGCTGGCGCTGGCCAATGCCGACGTGCTGCCCGTCATCCCCGCCAAGGGCTCGGTGGGCGCCTCGGGAGACCTGGCGCCGCTCGCGCACCTGGCCTGCGTGCTGATCGGGGAGGGCGCTGCCAGGGTGGACGGCCAGGTCGTCTCCGGCCGCGAGGCCATGGCCGCGATCGGGCTCGAGCCTTTCGTGCTGGGCCCGAAAGAGGGGCTGGCGCTGCTCAATGGCACGCAGGTGTCCACCGCGCTGGCGCTGGCGGGTCTGTTCGCGGCCGAGAGCGTGTTCGCCGCCGGACTGGTGTCGGGCTGCCTGACGCTGGAGGCCATCAAGGGCTCCGTCAAGCCGTTCGACGCGCGCATTCACGAAGCGCGCGGCCAGGCCGGCCAGATCGCCGTCGCCGCCGCCGTGCGCGCTTTGCTGGAAGGCAGCGCCATCGATCCGTCGCATCCGGATTGCGGCCGTGTGCAGGATCCGTATTCCATCCGCTGCGTGCCCCAGGTCATGGGCGCCTGCCTGGATAACCTGACGCATGCCGCCCGCGTGTTGCGCATCGAGGCCAACGCGGCGTCGGACAACCCGCTGGTGTTCACGGACACGGGCGAGGTGATCTCCGGCGGCAACTTCCACGCCGAGCCGGTCGCCTTCGCGGCCGACATCATCGCGCTGGCACTGTCGGAAATCGGTGCCATCTCCGAGCGCCGCCTCGCGCTGCTGCTGGACACCGGCCTGTCGGGCCTGCCGGCCTTCCTGATCCGGGACAGCGGCGTGAACTCCGGCTTCATGATCGCCCAGGTCACGGCCGCGGCCCTGGCCGCCGAGAACCAGTGCCTGGCCCATCCCGGCAGCGTGACCAGCCTGCCCACTTCGGCCAACCAGGAGGACCACGTCTCCATGGCCACCTACGCCGCGCGGCGGCTGCTGGACATGGCGCGCAATACGGCGGTGATCGTCGGCATCGAGGCCATGGCCGCCGCGCAGGGCATGGAGTTCGACCGCAGCCTGCAATCATCCCCGCTGATCGAGGCGCAGTTCGCCGCCATCCGCGGGCGCGTGGCCTTCCTGGAGCAGGACCGCTACCTCGCGCCCGACATCGAGGCCATGCGCTGCTGGGCCAGTGAATCGGCCTGGCCCGCGCCGCTCGCGGCCTGCCTGCCCAGCTTCCAGTAATCCCGGTCCGTACACGAACGCCCAAGGAGCGATGCCATGAAAGCCAACGACGCCATCCTGTCCGCTGCCACCGCGTCCACCCACGCAGACCCCCGCCACGATCCCACGCGCGTGATACGCGCCCCGCGCGGCAGCCAGCTGCACTGCAAGAACTGGCTGGCCGAAGCCGCCTGGCGCATGATCCAGAACAACCTGGACCCGGACGTGGCCGAGAACCCGCAGTCGCTGGTGGTCTATGGCGGCATCGGCCGCGCGGCGCGCAACTGGGAATGCTTCGACCAGATCCTGGCATCGCTGAAGGACCTGGAAGCCGACGAATCGCTGCTGATCCAGTCCGGCAAGCCCGTGGGCGTGTTCAAGACGCACGAGAACGCGCCCCGCGTGCTGCTGGCCAACTCCAACCTGGTGCCCAAGTGGGGCAATTGGGAGCATTTCAACGAGCTGGACCGCAAGGGCCTCTTCATGTACGGCCAGATGACGGCCGGCAGCTGGATCTACATCGGCGCCCAGGGGATCGTGCAGGGCACGTTCGAGACCTTCGTCGAGGCCGGCCGCCAGCATTACGGCAACGACCTGTCGGGCCGGTGGATCCTGACGGCGGGCCTGGGCGGCATGGGCGGAGCGCAGCCGCTGGCCGGCGTATTGGCGGGGGCCTGCGTGCTGGCCGTCGAGTGCAAGCAGTCCAGCATCGACTTCCGCCTGCGCACGCGCTACGTGGACAAGCAGGCGAAGGACATCGACGATGCGCTGGCGCTCATCGCACACCATACGGCCCGGGGGGAGGCGGTGTCGATCGCGCTGCTGGGCAACGCCGCCGAGGTGCTGCCCGAGCTCGTCCGGCGCGCAAAGGCGGGAGGCCCCAGGCCCGGCATCGTGACCGACCAGACCTCGGCCCATGACCTCATCAACGGCTACCTGCCCGTGGGGTGGACCGTGGAGCAGTGGCAGGCCGCCGCCGCCGACCCGGCGCAGCACGGGCACCTGAAGCAGGCCGCCGCGCAGGGCTGTGCCGTCCACGTGCAGGCCATGCTGGAGTTCCAGGCCATGGGTATTCCGACGGTGGACTACGGCAACAACATCCGCCAGGTGGCCTTCGACGAGGGCGTGAAGAACGCCTTCGACTTCCCCGGCTTCGTGCCGGCCTATATCCGTCCGCTGTTCTGCGAAGGCAAGGGCCCGTTCCGCTGGGTCGCGCTTTCGGGCGATCCGGAGGACATCTACAAGACGGACGCCAAGATCAAGGAGCTGTTCCCCGAGAACCGGTACACCCACCGCTGGCTCGACATGGCCCGCGAGCGCATCGCCTTCCAGGGCCTGCCCGCGCGCATCTGCTGGCTGGGCCTGGGCGAACGCCACAGGGCGGCGCTGGCCTTCAACGAAATGGTGAAGAGCGGCGAACTCAAGGCGCCCATCGTCATCGGCCGCGACCACCTGGACACCGGCTCCGTCGCCAGCCCCAACCGTGAGACCGAAGCGATGAAGGACGGCACCGACGCGGTGAGCGACTGGCCGCTGCTGAACGCGCTGCTCAATACCGCAGGCGGCGCCACCTGGGTGAGCCTGCACCACGGCGGCGGCGTGGGCATGGGCTATTCGCAGCATGCCGGCGTGGTGATCGTGGCCGACGGCACCGACGAGGCGGCCGCGCGCCTGGGCCGCGTGCTGTGGAACGATCCGGCCAGCGGCGTGATGCGCCATGCGGACGCGGGCTACGAGACTGCCGTGGCCTGCGCCCGGCGCAACGGCCTGCACCTGCCCATGGTGCGATGAGGAAGATGCGGGGAAAGAAGAGGGCGATGGCGGGAAAAATGGAATACGGACGGAAATCTCCCCGGAAGGGTAAAAAAGGGACGTGCGTTCCCAGTTTCTGGGAATGACGGCCTGTGAAGCGCGACAGCTTCCTTTGATACTGCCGGCATGTCGAAGAGCGCCCTGCCTGCCGCCGTCCCCACCGCCGACCGTGTTCTGCAGGTATTGGCCGCGCTGGCCCAGCAGGGCAAGGCTTCGTCGGCCGCGGAGCTCATGGCGCACACGGGCCTGGCGCGCAGCACGCTGTACCGGCAGCTCGCGCGGCTCAAGCGCTGGGGTTTCGTGCTCGAAAGCGACGGCTGCTATGCGCCGGGGCCCCTGAGCCTGCAACTCGCGCTGGGGTTCGACCTGGCTTCGCACCTCGTGCGGCAGGCGCGCCCCGGCATGGTGGAGCTGTCGCAGCAGTCGCACGAAAGCGTCGGCCTGATCCTCGCCGTGAACGACCAGGCGATTTGCCTCGACATGGTGGAGAGCCACCATTCGCTGCGGTGCTCGTTCGAGAAGGGGCGCAGCGTGCCCCTGCGCGCGGGTGCTTCGGCCAAATGCGTGCTGGCCCACCTGCCCGAGGCCGCGCGCGAGGCCGTGCTCGATGCCCAGTGGGGCCGGGACACGCCCGCACGGCAGTCCGCGCGGGACGAACTGGACGCCATCCGCGCGGCGGGCTTCGCCGTGAGCGAAGGCGAGGTGGATCCGGGCGTATGGGGCTGCAGCGTGCCGCTGTTCGGCGCCTCGCGCCAGGCCGCCGGCGCCATCACGCTCATGGCGCCCATCCTGCGGGCCCAGGGGCACGAGCAGGCGCTGATCCGCATGGCGGTCGTGGCCGCCGCGCGCATCTCCCGCCAGCTGGTACTGCACTGACTTCGTTCTACCTGTTCCCCTCCGTCTCCCGATTCCCCAGACCCTTGAACCGAGAACTTCCCATGATGACCCTCCGCCGCCACCTCCTTCTCGCCAGCATGGCCGCACTGGCTCTCGGCAGCGCCAGCGCGCACGCCCAGGGCAACGTGCTGCGCGTGGGTACCGATGCCACGTTCCCGCCCATGGAGTTCGTCGAGAACGGCAAGCGCACGGGCTTCGACGTCGAACTGGTCGAGGCCATCGGCAAGGCGATGGGCAAGCAGGTCGAATGGGTGGACATCGACTTCAAGGGCCTGATCCCGGGCCTGATCTCCAGGCGCTTCGACATGGCCGTCTCCGCCATCTACATCACCGAGGACCGCAAGAAGGTGGTGGATTTCACCGAGCCCTACTATGCGGGCGGCCTCGTGGCCATGGTGAAGGACGGCAACACCTCCATCCGGAAGCTGTCCGACCTGGACGGCAAGAAGGTCACCGTGCAGGTGGGCACGAAGTCGGTGGGCTTTCTCACGCAGAACCATCCCAAGGTGCAGCGCGTGGAGGTCGAGAAGAACCAGGAGATGTTCAACCTCGTGGACATCGGCCGCGCCGACGCCGCCGTCACCGGCAAGCCCGCGGCCTACCAGTACATCCGCACGCGACCCGGCCTGCGCGTGCTCGAAGAACAGCTCACCACCGAGGAATACGGCATGGCCCTGCGCAAGGACACGCCCGAGCTGACCCGCGCGGTGAACGGCGCCATCGCCCGGCTCAAGGCCGACGGCACCTATGCCGCCATCGAGAAGAAGTGGTTCAGCGCCCCTGCGGCCAAGTAAGCACGGCCCGGTGACGACCTGAAGCGATGGAACTCGATTTTTCCCCCGTATGGGCCGGCTGGCCCCAACTGTTGCAGGGCGTGGCGGTGACCGTGGAGATCACGGCCGCCTCGCTGCTGCTGGGCTGCGCCATGGGCCTGCTGGTGGGCATCGGCCGCCTCAACCCCCGCAACCGCATCGTGTACGGCCTGTGCACGGCCTACGTCGCGGTCATCCGCGGCACGCCGCTGCTGGTGCAGCTGTTCATCCTGTTCTTCGGCCTGCCGCAGTTCGGCATCCTGCTGCCGGCCTTCGTGTGCGGCGTGATCGGCCTGGGCATCTATTCGGGCGCCTATGTGTCCGAGATCGTGCGCGGCGCGATCCAGTCGATCGACAAGGGCCAGATGGAGGCCGCGCGCTCCATCGGCATGTCCTCGGGCCAGGCGATGCGCAGCGTGGTGCTGCCGCAGGCCGTGGTGCGCATGATTCCGCCACTGGGCAACGAGTTCATCGCGCTGATCAAGAACTCGGCGCTGGTGTCGCTGCTCACCATCCACGATCTCATGCACGAGGGGCAGAAGATCATCAGCGTGTCGTACCGCTCGCTGGAGGTGTACCTGGCCATCGCGGTCGTGTATTTCGTCCTCACCGGGGCTACCACGCTGGTGCTGCGCCACATCGAATTGCGCCTGCGCGCCGGAGGAATGGTGCAATGACGATGCAATCCGGTTCCCCGGATGCCGGGCCCATGGTGCGCATCCGCGGCCTGCGCAAGGCCTATGGCGAGCATGTCGTGCTCGACGGCATCGATTTCGATGTCCAGCCTTCGCAGGTGGTGGTGGTGATCGGCCCCAGCGGTTCGGGCAAGAGCACCTTCCTGCGCTGCTGCAACGGGCTGGAGCAGCCCCAGGGCGGGCGCATCGACATCTGCGGCCGCACGCTGACGGACGAAGGCCGCATGCTGCCAGACCGCGACCTCAACGCGCTGCGCGAGGAAGTGGGCATGGTGTTCCAGTCGTTCAACCTGTTTCCCCACCTGTCGGTGATCGACAACGTGACGCTGGGCCCGCGCAAGCTGCACGGCGTGTCGCGCGCCGAGGCCGAGGCGCAGGCCCGGGTGCTGCTGGAGAAGGTCGGCCTGGCCCACAAGGCCGAAGCCATGCCCGCCAGCCTCTCCGGAGGCCAGAAGCAGCGCGTGGCCATCGCCCGGGCGCTGGCCATGAAGCCGCGCGTGATGCTGTTCGACGAGCCCACCTCGGCCCTCGACCCCGAGCTGGTGGGCGAGGTGCTGCAGGTCATGAAGGTGCTGGCGCGCGAAGGCATGACCATGATGGTGGTGACCCACGAGATGGATTTCGCGCGGGAAGTCGGCGACGTCGTGGTCGTCATGGATGGCGGCGGCATCATCGAATCGGGTCCGCCGGCCACCATCTTCACCGCTCCGCGCCAGGAGCGCACGCGCTCGTTCCTGCAGGCCGTGCTCACGCGCGCCTGACCGGGGCCAATACGGAGACAGCCGCCCATGGCACCTGCACCCCATGCCTTCAGCGACGACCTGCGCCAGCGCGTGCAGGCCCGCGTGACACCCGCCCTGGTGGCCGACTTCGCGCGTGACGGCGTCGTATGCATCCGCCAGCTGCTCATGCCGGGCGAGGTGGCGCTGCTGCGGGATGGCATCGACGCCAACCTGGCCGCGCCCAGCCCGCGCGCCAAGGTCGCCAGCCGCCCCGACGACCCGGGCCGCTTCTTCGAGGATTTCTGCAACTGGCAGGACATTCCCGCGTTCGGCCGCTTCATCGCCGAGTCGCCCGCGGCCCTGGCCGCACAGCGGCTCATGCAGTCGCGCAGCGTGCGCCTCTACCACGACCATGTGTTGGTCAAGGAACCGGGTACGCGCCAGCGCACGCCGTGGCACCAGGACCAGCCCTACTACAACATCGACGGCGCGCAGAACATCAGCTGCTGGATCCCGGTGGACCCGGTGCCGCGCGCCAGCACGCTGGAGTTCGTGGCCGGTTCGCACCGGGGTCCGTGGCTCATGCCGCGCAGCTTCATGGACCACCAGGCGAAGTGGTTCCCCGAGGGCAGCCTGCAGGACCTGCCCGACGTGGAGGCCGATCGCGCCGCCTTCGACATCCTGGGCTGGGACATCGAGCCCGGCGACGTGGTGTGCTTCCACATGCTCACGCTGCATGCGGCCGGCGGTTTCGAGGGGCCGGGCCGGCGGCGCGTGTTCTCCGTGCGCTTCCTGGGCGATGACGTGCGCCATGCGCCGCGCGCCTGGCGAACTTCGCCGGAGTTCCCCGGCCTGGCCGACGAGTTGCCAGCAGGCGCCCCCCTGGTGCATCCGCTCTTCCCGCTGCTGGCCGGCGAGGGGGCCTGACGCCATGGCGCTGCAGCGGTTCGACCTGGCCGCCATCGTGCCCACCCCCTGGAAGAACGGCGGCGGCGCCACCCGCGAGATCGTCTGCTGGCCGCCGGGCGCGGGCATGGACGGTTTCGGCTGGCGCGTGAGCGCGGCCACCATCGACCGTGCCGGCCCGTTCTCGGCCTATCCCGGCATACAGCGGCAGATCATGCTGCTCGACGGCGACGGCGTGCACCTGCGGGCGCAGGGCATCGACCACCGGCTCGACGAGCCCTGGCAGCCCTGGTCGTTCGACGGAGGCGCGCCGCTCGACTGCACGCCCCTCGGGGGCCGCTCCACGGATTTCAACCTCATGCTGCGCCGCGGAGCCTGGCAGGGCGCCATCGAGGTGGTGTCGGACGACGTGCGGCCAGGCTCCACGCCCGCGGGCGTCTGCCTCGTGCTCGCCGGCATATGGCGCCATGGCGAGCGCACAGGCTTCCTGCCGGGCCATGGCGTGTGGTGGAGCGAGCGGCTGCCGCAACCGCAGAGCCTCATCCCCCATGACCCCGCACAAGCCGCGCTGGCCTGGATCGCACTGGCGCCGGATGCGGCTGCCCGTGCGGCATCCTCCTGCCCGTGCAATTGACACGGCGCCCTCAAAGGTGCCCGATGGACCCCATGCAATCCAGTTCCTCTCCTTTCTCTTCCCTTCCCGAGGCCGACGGCTGCTGGACCGGGCTGCGGTTGGCGGAAGGCCTCTTCCTTGCCGATGTACCGGTGCCCGCAGGCACTGCCGCCTGCGTGGTCGTGCAGCAGGGCAGGGTGCTGTGGGTCGGCCCCGACTCTTCCCTGCCGCATGCCTTCGCCGCACTGCCGCGCCATCCCGGCAACGGCAGCCTGGCCACGCCGGGCCTCGTGGACTGCCATACCCACCTGGTCTATGGCGGGCACCGTGCCAACGAGTTCGCCATGCGGCTGGCCGGCGCCAGCTACGAGGAGGTCGCCCGGGCCGGCGGCGGGATCGTCTCGTCGGTGAAGGCCACGCGCATCGCCACGGAAGACGAACTGTTCGCCCAGGCCCTGCCCCGCCTGCAGGCGCTGCTGGACGAGGGCGTATGCGCCATCGAGATCAAGTCCGGCTACGGCCTGGCGCTGGAGCACGAGCGCAAGCAACTGCGCGCCGCGCGGCGGCTGGGCGAGGCCTGCGGCGTCACCGTGCGCACCACCTTCCTGGGCGCGCATGCGCTGCCACCGGAATACGCCGGCCGCAGCCAGGACTACATCGACCTCGTCTGCCGGGAAATGCTCCCCGCGCTGGCCGGCGAGGGCCTGGTGGACGCGGTGGATGTGTTCTGCGAGCGCATCGCCTTCAGCCTGGCCGAGACCGGGCAGGTCTTCCAGGCCGCGCAGGCGCTGGGCCTGCCCGTCAAGCTGCACGCCGAGCAGCTCTCCGACATGGGCGGCGCAAGGCTCGCGGCGCGCCATGGGGCCCTGTCGTGCGACCACATCGAGCACCTGTCCGCCGATGGCATTGCCGCAATGAAGGAGGCCGGCACGGTGGCCGTGCTGCTGCCCGGGGCCTACTACACGTTGCGCGACACGCACCTGCCGCCCATCCAGGCGCTGCGCGACGCGGGCGTTCCCATGGCCGTGTCCACCGACCACAACCCCGGCACCTCGCCCGCGCTGAGCCTGCGGCTCATGGCCAACATGGCCTGCACGCTGTTCCGGCTCACCGTGCCCGAGGCCCTGGCCGGCATCACCACCCATGCCGCGCGCGCCCTGGGCCTGCAGGATACGCACGGCCTCATCGCTGCCGGACGTCCGGCCGATTTCGTGCTCTGGCCGTTTGCGGACGCGGCCGAGCTGGCCTACTGGTTCGGACACCAGCCGCCGCAGGCGATCGTCCGGCAGGGCAGGGTGGTGCGGCGATGACGGGCGATACCTCCCGCACCGGTGGCGGCGCACTCTTCGCCGCCCAGGCCCTGCTGCCCGGCGGCTGGGCGAAGGATGTGCTGCTGCACTGGAACGCCGCGGGGCGCCTGACCGCCGTGCAGCCCGGCAGCACGCCGCCGCCGGGCGTGGCGCACGCACCCGGCCCGCTGCTGCCCGGCCTGCCCAACCTGCATTCCCATGCCTTCCAGCGCGCCTTCGCCGGCCTGACCGAATTCCGCGCGGCCAGCGACGACTCGTTCTGGAGCTGGCGGGACCTCATGTACCGCTTCGCCGCGCGCATGTCGCCCGCGGCCCTGGAGGCGATCGCCACCTGGCTCTACGTGGAGATGCTGGAAGCGGGCTACACGGCGGTGTGCGAGTTCCACTACCTGCACCATGCGGAGGACGGCCGCCCCTACGCCGACGATGCCGAGATGTCGCTCGCGCTGCTGCGCGCGGCGCGGCGCGCGGGCATCGGCATCACGCTGCTGCCGGTGCTCTACCAGGCCAGCGGCTTCGGCGGCCAGCCGCCGCGCGAGGGCCAGCGGCGCTTCCTGCACCGCACCGACGGCATGCTCGCGCTGCTCGAACGCCTGGCGCCCGTGGTGCGGGCGCAGGGCGGCGTGCTGGGCCTGGCGCCGCATTCCCTGCGCGCGGTGCCGCCCGACAGCCTGGTGGCGGCGCTGCAGGGGCTGGACGCCATCGTCCCCGGGGCGCCGGTGCACATCCACATCGCCGAACAGACCCAGGAGGTTCATGACTGCATTGCCTGGAGCGGCCAGCGGCCGGTGGAGTGGCTGCTGGACCATGCGCCCGTGGATGCGCGCTGGTGCCTGGTCCACGCCACGCACCTGAGCGATGCCGAGGCCATGCGCGCGGCCCGCTCCGGCGCGGTGGCGGGCCTGTGCCCGACGACCGAGGCCAACCTGGGCGACGGCCTTTTCGACCTGCCACGCTGGCAGTCGGCCGGCGGCCGCTGGGGCCTGGGCTCCGACAGCCATGCCTGCGTGAATGCGGCCGAGGAACTGATGCTGCTCGAATACGGCCAGCGGCTCGCCCTGCGCCGCCGCAACGTGCTGGGCACCGATGCGCAGCCGCAGGTGGCCACGGCCATGCTGCTGCAGGCCGTGCAGGGCGGCGCGCAGGCCGCCGGCCACCTGCCGTTGCCCGGCGCGCAGGCGGGGCTGGCGCAGGGCGCCCCGGCCGATTTCGTTACGCTCGATCCGGAGCACATCGCACTGCGCGGCCTGCCGGCCGAGAGCCAGCTCGCGGCCCATGTCTTCGCCAGCCACCGCACGTCGGCCCTCGATGCCGTCTGGACGGCCGGCGTGCAGCGCGTCACCGCGGGCCGCCACGCCCAGCATCGCGAGAGCGCGGCCGCCTTCGCCGCGGTGCGCTCGGGCCTGCTGCAATCCTGAACCTGTCCCTTTGCCACGAGAATGCCCATGAACGACGCAACGGCCACGCCGCTCTTCCATTTCCACGCCGGCACTGCGCCGCTGCTGCTGTCCATGCCGCATGCCGGCACCCACGTGCCGCCGGAGATCGCCGGCCGCCTGACCCCGGAAGCCCGGCAGGTGCCGGACACCGACTGGCACCTGGAGCGCCTCTATGCCTTCGCGCGCGGCCTGGGCGCCTCCCTGCTCGTGGCCACGCACTCGCGCTATGTGGTGGACCTGAACCGCCCGCCCGACGGCAGCAGCCTGTACCCGGGCCAGAGCGTGACCGGGCTGTGCCCCGTGGACACCTTCGACGACACGCCGCTCTACGCCGACCCGGCCCAGGTTCCCGCTGCCGCGGAGATCGAGGAGCGTCGCCGCCGCTACTGGGACCCGTACCACGCGCAGTTGCGTTCGGAGATCGACAGCATCCGCGCGCAGCACGGCGTGGCGGTGCTCTGGGATGCGCACTCCATCCGCTCCGTGCTGCCGCGTTTCTTCCACGGCCGGCTGCCCGACCTCAACCTCGGCACCGCCGACGGCGCCAGCTGCGATCCGGCGCTCGCGCGCGAACTGCTCGCCATCGGCATGGCCGCGCCCGGCTACAGCGCGGTGCTCAACGGCCGCTTCAAGGGCGGCTACATCACGCGGCACTACGGCGATCCGGGCCGCAATGTGCATGCCGTGCAGCTCGAGATGACGCAGGCCAGCTACATGCAGGAGGCCCTGCCGTTCGACTACCTGCCCGATACCGCCATGGGCGTGCAGCCGCACCTGCGGCGCATGCTGCAGGCCTGCCTGGACTTCGCCGCGGAGCGCGCGGCGGCCTGAGCGATGTCCGCATCGCATGATTCACCGCTGATACCGGCCCTCGCCATCCTGGGCTCCGTGACCTTCCTCGGGATCGGCACGTCCTGGGCCAAGCACACCCTGTTCCCGCTGGTCGGCGCCCAGGGCACGACGGCCTTGCGCGTAGGCTTCTCGGCCCTGTTGCTGCTGCTCCTGTGGCGTCCCTGGCGGCGGCAGCTCGCGCGGGCCGATGCGGCGCGCATCGCCGCCTACGGCGCCGCCCTGGGCGCGATGAACCTCTGCTTCTACCTGTCGCTGCAGACCATTCCCTTCGGCGTGGCCGTGGCGATCGAGTTCTCCGGTCCGCTGGCGGTGGCGCTGCTGTCGTCCCGCCGTCCGCTGGATTTCCTCTGGGTGGTCCTGGCGGTCGCGGGGCTGGGCCTGCTGCTGCCCTGGCAGCAGGGTACCGGAATGCTGGACCTCCGGGGCGTGCTCTTCGCGCTGGCGGCCGCCGTGTTCTGGGCAGGCTACATCCTGTTCGGCAAGCGCCTGGGGCACCTGCACACCGGGCATTCCGTATCCCTCGGGCTGGCCGCGGCATCGCTGGTCGTGGTGCCCGTGGGCATCGGGCATGCCGGGGCCGGCCTGCTCGCGCCGGGTGTTCTGCTCACCGGCATCGGCGTGGCCGCATTGTCCAGCGCCGTGCCCATCATGCTGGAAATGGTGGCGCTCAAGCGCCTTCCCCAGCAGGCTTTCGGCACCATGATCAGCATGGAGCCCGCCGTCGCCGCGTTGCTGGCGCTGGTGCTGCTCGGCGAGTACCTGAGCCCGGCCCAGTGGCTGGCCATCGGCATGATCGTCGCGGCCTCCATGGGATGCGCATTCACTGCACCGCGGCGGTCCCCGCGGCCGCAGACCGAGCCATCACCGGACGCAGGGGTGGCCTCGCGCTGCTGACCGCTCAGACCCTGTTGCGGCCGCCCTCCGCAGGCACCTGGCCAGACCCTCAGGCGGCGGCGTCGATGCGCAGCTGCACGGCGTTGTTCAGATACACCGGCGTCACGCGGTAGCCCGGCACGGACACCGCATCGAAGGACCCGTTGAGGCCGCCATGGCGCAGCACGGTGATCGTCGAACCGACGGCGGGGCGCACGCCCTGGGCGAAATTCACCTCGAGCGTGCCCGCCAGCGCCGCCGGGCCATTCACGGTCAGCGTGCCGGCCGTGCCGCCGGCCGCAGTCATCTGCAGCGACAGCGTGCTGCCCGGACGCTGGGTGTAGGAGCCGTTCACCGTCACTTCGCCGGAGGTCGTGGTACGCAGCGTACCGCCGCCCACGTACACCGCGCCATTGCCCAGCGCCGAGCCGCTGCCCGCCTGCAGGGTCCCGGCCGCCAGTTCGATGCCCCCCGTGAAGCTGTTGTTGCCGGCGAGCACCAGCGTGCCGCTGCCGAGCTTCGTCAGCTTGCCGGCTCCGGCGATGTCGTTGCGCCATGTGTCGAGCGCGCTGAAGCCGCTCTGGGCCGCGTCCATGGTCACCGCCACGTCGCCGTCGAAGCGGCCGTAGCCGTCGGCAGCGGCGAACAGGTTCAGGCGGCCCCAGCCTTCCGCATCGTCCATGACGGGGTAGCCCGACGGCACGGCCGTGGTCTTGAGCACCACGCGGCGCTGCGTGGCGTCCAGGTAGGGCAGGCGGGTTTCCAGCAGCAGTTCCGAGCCCTTGGGCACCACGGCGGGACGGGAAGCGTCGCCGGTCTGCGGGAAGCCGAAGGTCATGCGCCGCAAGTACTCGGAGCGGTTCGTCGCATAGTCCGCGAACCGGTCCGTGCCGGCAGGCTGCGAATGGGCGAACTGCCACAGTTCGGCAGGCGTTTTGGCGCCGGCAGCGGCCATCAGCGTGCTGCGGGCCTGCTGGAAGGCCGCTGCCTTGCGTACCGCGTTCGCGCCGGTCGCGATGCTCGCCGTGGCCACGGCCTGGCCGTGCATGCGGCCGCTGATCACATCCAGAGGGGAGTGCATGCCGGCCAGGATGCGGCTCTCGCCCAGTTCCAGGCCGCGCGCGACCATTTCCTGGAAGCGCTCCGGCACCAGGTAGGCCATGGCGATGGAACTGCGCACCGCCTCGGCCGTGTGGCCGCTGGTGAAGCCGCCGTCGGTGGCCGGCGTGGTGCTGCGCGCCGGGAGGAGGGCGGGCAGTACCTGCACGGCGCTGCTCCAACGCCAGGGCCGCGCGTACTTGTAGAAGCGCTTCGCTGGCTCCGTGGAGCCGTTCTCGCCGACGAAATCCACCGCCGTGCCGAAGGCGGCATTGGCGCTGCCGCCCACGCCCGTGTTGTTGCCGCCGTCGTTGTAGACCACGGTGGTCGCATCGGCCGGGATCGCGGTGATGGTGGTCGTCTGCTGCGCGGCGGCGCGCCACGCGGCCGTCAGGGGCCCCATGCCGTCGCTCACGCTGTAGGCCTTGCCGCGGCGGTCGTCCAGGTACGCCAGGAGTTCCTGTGCCGGCGTGCGGCGGCCCGTGGCATCGACCACATACTGGATGTTGCGCGCATGCACCTGGGCATTGAGCACCGTCCCGTCGGTCACATCGCCGGGGATGCCGCTCCACGTGGAAGGGGCGACGGCCGGGAAGGCACCGTTCGCGGCGGCGCCCGCGCCCGCGTCCACCAGCAGCGTGGACGGTTTCCAGACCGAGAGGAAGCCCGACAGCACCCGCACGCCGGCATTGGTATCGAGCGTGGCGTAGCGCGCATCGCCACGCTGGTTCGTCGCAGCGTTGTCCACGAAGGGCGGAACAGCCGTTTCATCGGGGACGGGAGCGGTGTCCGTCTTGCCCAGCCCTTGCGGGGGCGCGGGAACGGCGCTGATGCCGGAGCCGCCGCCCCCGCAGGCGGAGAGCGCGAAAGCAGCGGCAAGCGCCAGGATCAGGGGACGGCGGGAGAGAGAAATCGTCATGGTATGGGAGGAAAGCGGGCCAACGGAGCCGTCTGGAGGCTCCAGACAGAAGCGGGCTCCCAGGAGACCGCAGCGGCGCACTCTAGGGCCATCGCGTGACCGTTCCATGACGCGTGGCGCCCACGGGCCGGCGGTGCCTCTTGCTGGGCGGAAAAGGCCCGACAGCGCCACGGAAATTGTTGCAATTTGTGCGCCGTTGCCTCAAGAGCGCGCTAGCATGTGTCCCATGGATGTCGCGCCGACTGCTTCCCTGGCTTCTCCCGTCGTCCCTGCGGAACGGCCGCAGGGATGGGGCGAGTTCTTCCACATGCCGGTCTTCCATCCAGGAACCCGGGTGCGGTTCGGTGAACGCCTGGAAACCGTCAGCCACATCACCATCCGCCGCCACGACCTGTGCGTCCATCTCGTCGGGCACGATGCGCCGGTGGCCCCCGAGAAGCTGGTGCTGCAGCCCAGCGTGTTCGCTACCTGCCGCCTGCCCGGACCGGCATGACTTGGCGGCCCGCCGTGCTCAGGCGGCAGGGTGCAGGCCCATGGGTTCGCCCAGCCGCACGGCGCGTGCGGGCTCCCAGGTGTCGACAAAATGCAGTGCCCCGGGCTCGAAAAGCAGCACCACCGTCGAGCCGAGCATGAACCGGCCCATTTCCTCCCCTTTGCGCAGCAGCACCTCCGGGCCGTCTTCATAGGTCCACTGGCGCAGGCCCGCGGTGCGCGGCGGATTGACCGTGCCATGCCAGACCGTGGCCATGCTGCCCACGATGGTGGCGCCCACCAGCACGAGCGCCATGGAGCCCAGCGGCGTGTCGAACAGGCAGACCACCCGCTC
Organism: Paracidovorax cattleyae; assembly: GCF_900104515.1. Taxonomy (GTDB): domain Bacteria; phylum Pseudomonadota; class Gammaproteobacteria; order Burkholderiales; family Burkholderiaceae_C; genus Paracidovorax; species Paracidovorax cattleyae. The sequence continues at coordinate 111,181 of NZ_FNJL01000007.1, read as the reverse complement.
GTTGCGCGCGAACAAACCGGGAACGCCCCGGGCGGTGAGCGGGTTCACCGAAAACAGGGCGCCGGGCACATAGACCATGCGGCGCAGCCGGCCGTCGCAGGGCATGTGGATGCGGTGGTAGTCCCGCGGGCTCAGGTAGATGGTGGCGAAGCTGCCGTCCGCGAAACGGGCGGCCTCCTGCGCATCGCCACCCAGCAGCGCCGTGGTCGAGTAGCGGTGGCCCTTGGCCTGGAAGATCTGATCCCTGTCGATGCGGCCGAACTGGCTCACCGCGCCGTCCACAGGACAGACGGCAGGCGCGTCCGCGATGGGCCGTGCGCCCGGGCGCAGCGCGCGCGTGAAGAAATCGTTGAAGGTGGCGTAGCTGGCGATGTCCGGGTTCTCGGCCTCGGACATGTCCACACGGTAGCGGGCCACGAAACGGCGGATGGCGGCCGTGGTGCGGGTGCCCGCGCGCGCCGAGGCGAAGCGGCCGGCCAGCGAGGTGAGGGCCCGCTTGGGCAGCAGGTATTGCGGAAGAACGGCGAGGCGATCTGGCACGGAGGCTCCTGCGGCGAAAGGGCCGGCCATTCTAGGGCCTGTCCGCCGGCCGCGAATGCCAGGGTCGTCCGCGGGAGCGCTCGGGTTGCGGCATGGGCCTGGCATCGCGTGGGCGCGCTGCCCGGCAGTGCGGTGGTGAGAGGGACAGGCCGGCCCTTTTATGTCCTGCCACGCACCCCACTTATGGAGCGTGGCTGGGGATGGCGGATTCCCGGCCCGGTTGCACTTCTGTCGTGCCGCTGCCGGCGCGTTTTGGCAACGCCACGCGGGAGCCGGCGCGCTGCAAGGTACAATTGACAGGTTTTGCACCGGCCCGCGCATGCCCTGCGCGCCGAGAAGAGCAAGAAGAGAAAAGAGGGTCGGCGGCACTGGCCGCTTTCATGCTCAGCAGCGCGGCGTTCATTCTGGCATTGCATGCCAGGCCTGGACGTAACGAAGCGCTTGCGTTTGCATCGCCGGCCCCGGCAGCCCGCGCTGGATTTCCCGTCTGTTATGCATGCCCGGAACCTGCTGTCGTACCGGTCCGGATTTTTAATTTCTAGTTGAACCATGGCTAAAGAAGAACTCATCGAAATGCAGGGCTCCGTGACGGAAGTGCTGCCGGATTCGCGGTTTCGCGTCACGCTGGACAACGGGCATCAGTTGATTGCCTACACCGGCGGCAAGATGCGCAAGCACCATATCCGTATCCTGGCCGGTGACAAGGTGTCCCTGGAAATGTCGCCCTACGACCTCACCAAGGGCCGCATCACGTTCCGCCACCTGCCCGGTCGCGGCCCCGGCCCTTCGTCCGGCTCCCGCTGAGGGCGCTGCGGGCCGCATCGTCACCAGCCCCGCAAATAATGTGCTGGAATCAGCCTGCCAGCCCGCAAGAGGCTCCGCGGCGGGTTAGAATGCCAGTTGTCGGAGCGTAGCGCAGCCTGGTAGCGCATCTGCTTTGGGAGCAGAGGGTCGCGAGTTCGAATCCCGCCGCTCCGACCATTGCTATCAAGGGGTCAGGTCCACAAGGCCTGGCCCCTTTTGTCTTTCTGCCTTCGGCCCACCCGGCGTTCCAGGGCGTGCCGGGGCCGTGGATCCACGGGACTTGGGTGCTACGTCGTGATACATGCATGCGTTGCGTCCGGACCATGATGCCGGGTTTGTTCCTTTCCTCCGCCCGCTCCATGCAGAAGCGATGCCGCCGAGCCGTTTGGCCAAGGCGGCCTGGCGGGCACCACATCCAACATGTCCATAGAAATTTTTGGCGACAGCCTCATGCGCGGCCCTGGCATCAGCATGGCCGTTCCCCGAACCATGATGTCCCTGCGGCCCGGCTGGGTCGTGGAAGACCGCTCCGCCATCGGCCTGCTGATGCAGGATCTCATCCTTGGCTACAAGGAGCCCTACCCGGGCGCACCGGCGGACGCCTATCCGCTCGGGCCGCAGCCCCCGTTCAACGCCATCCGGCGGAGGGGACAGATCATCGTGATCGGCCTCGGGCTCAACGATGCCCTTGAAATGCGCAGCGTCGAGCAGTACGAGGCCGACCTGCGCGATGCCCTGCGGGTCGTTCATTCGGAATGGCGCACGCCCATCCTGACGGGTATCGTGGACGTGCCGGTGGCCGATCTTTTCACGCCCGAGCGCGTGCAGCGCCGCAACGAGCTGAACCAGGTGACCCATCGGGTGGCCGAGCAGCTGGGGGTTTCGCACGCGGGCTGGGGGGAGGACTACCGCGGTGTGGGCGACGTGATCGACAACATCCACCGCACGCAGGCCGCCAGCGACCGCCTGGCGGCTCTCCTGGTCAATGCCATCGAGCGGACCTTCTGAAGCGGACCGCGCCAACCCGGCGCATGGCCGGGTAGCCGGCCCGCGGCCGCCTTAACATCGCGGGGCCGCCATCCCGGGATGGCGGTGTGTTGATCCACCCGCAGCTCCAGGCATGGCACGTCCCTCCCGCACCCGTATCTCACCACTGCCGCAGACCCCTGAGAGCCACGCACGCGCCGGCGCCGTGGATGCGCTGCGTGGCATCGCCATGGTCTGGATGACCGTCTTCCACTTCTGCTTCGATCTCAGCCACTTCGGCTACTGGCCGCAGGATTTCCGGGGCGACCCGGCATGGACGATGCAGCGGACGGCCATCGTCAGCTTGTTCCTCTTCTGCGCGGGACTGGGACAGGCTCTGGCCTGGCAGCAGGGCGTGGGCTGGCGCCGGTTCGGCCGGCGCTGGGTGCGGATCGCCGCCTGCGCACTGCTGGTGAGCGCCGGGTCCTGGCTCATGTTCCCGCGCAGCTACATCCATTTCGGCGTGCTGCACGGAATGGCCGTGATGCTCGTGGTGGCCCGTTGCACGGCGGGATGGGACGGCTGGCTGTGGCCGGCCGGTGCCCTGGCCATGGCTGCGCCCTGGGCTGCCGGGTGGCTGCTGGCCGGGCCGGCGGCAGACTGGGCGCCCTGGTTCAACAGCAATGCGTTGAACTGGCTGGGCCTGGTATCCCGCAAACCCTTCACCGAGGACTACGTGCCCTTGCTGCCGTGGCTCGGCGTGATGTGGTGGGGGCTGGCCGCCGGGCTGTGGGCGCTGCGCCGCCGCCCCGGCTGGCTGGCGATGCCTGTTCACCGGAATGTGCGCGCCCTGGCGGTGCTGGGGCGCTGGAGCCTGAGCTATTACATGCTGCACCAGCCGGTGCTCATCGGCATGTTGCTGGCCACGGGGTGGCTGCTGGGCCGTTAGCGGTGCCTTGGTCCCCGAGCCGGTGGGCCACCCATAGAAAAACGCGGCCATGGCCGCGTTTTTCTATGGAGACCAGTGGGGGCGGCACGCCGCGATGCGGCGTTGCCGGCCTGCGCCGATCACTCGACCTTGGCCTTGGCGCGCAGATCTTCCTGGAACTTGGCCAGCTTCTGCTGCTGCAGCTGCTGGGCGATCTGCGGCTTGACTTCGTCCAGCTTGGGCAGCTTGGCTTCGCGGACGTCGTCCAGGCGGATGACGTGCCAGCCAAACTGCGTCTTGACCGGGGTCTGCGTCATCTTGCCCTTGTCGAGCTTCACGAGGGCCTGGGTGAATTCAGCCACGTAGCTGTTCGGGGAAGCCCAGTCGAGGTCGCCGCCACGGGCGCCGGATCCGGGATCCTTGGACTGCTTCTTGGCGATGTCCTCGAACTTCGCGCCCTTCTTGATGGACGCGATGATGGCCTTGGCCTGGTCTTCGGTTTCCACCAGGATGTGGCTGGCCTTGTATTCCTTGCCGGTGTTGGCGGCGACGAACTTGTCGTACTCGGCCTGGATATCGGCGTCGGTGACGGGGTTGGCCTTCTGGTAGTCGGCGAACAGCTCGCGGATCAGGATGGTCTGGCGGGCCAGTTCCATCTGGTCCTTCACGTTCTGCGAGCCTTCCAGGCCCCGCTTCTGCGCTTCCTGCAGGAAGATCTCGCGGGCAATCACTTCTTCCTTGATCTGGCCTTCGATCTCGGGGGTGATGGGCCGGCCGGAGCGTTCGACCTGCTGCTTCAGGACTTCGACGCGTTCCTTGGGCACGGCCTTGCCATTCACGACGGCAACGTTCTGCGCGATGGCGGGCAGGGCGGACGTGCCCAGCACGGCAGCGGCCACAAGGCCGGACAAGAGCTTTTTCTTCATTGGGAAATCCACAAAAAGGAAAGGGCAGGCTGCACGGAGTGCGCCATGGTGGCCCTGGACGTGGGAATCAAGACGATCAGAGAACTTCAATCGCGATGGCGTGCGCACCCTGGTCAATGAACTCCTGCAGCGCATCATACACAAGGCGGTGCCGTGCCACGCGGCTGCGTTCCGTAAACAAAGGTGACGAGATGCGTACCCGGAAATGCGTCCCGGCGCCGGTGCCGTTGGCCCCGGCATGGCCCGCGTGGGCTGCGCTCTCGTCGAGCACTTCGAGGCGGCTGGGTGCCAGGGTTTCGCGCAGCTTGCGCTCCATGGCCTGCGCGGTGATGGGGCTGCCGCTCATGGCTTCGCATCCTCCGGCGCGGTGCCGGCGTCCTCCTGCGGCTCCTTCATGTAGCGGCTCAGATAGAAGGCCTGGCCTATCACGAAGACGGCCATCAGCCCGATGCCGCCGAAAAGCTTGAAGTTCACCCAGGTGTCGGTGCTGAAGGCGTGCGCCACCCACAGGTTGATGGCGCCCATCGCGGCAAAGAATGCGGTCCAGCTCCAGTTCATGGCGCGCCATGCGGCTTCGGGCAGTTCCATCTGCCCGCCCATGAGCGTGCGGATGAGGTTCTTGCGGAAGAACAACTGGCCGACCAGCAGCGCGCCCCCCATGAGCCAGTAGAGGACGGTGGGCTTCCACTTGATGAAGGTGTCGCTGTGGGAGAGCAGCGTCGCGCCGCCGAACACCACGATCACGCCCAGGCTGACCCACTGCATCGGTTCGATCCGGCCGTGCCGTATGCGAAGGTAGGCGATCTGGACCACGGTGGCGGCGATCGCCACGGCCGTGGCCGTGTAGATGCCCCAGACCTTGAAGGCCACGAAGAACAGGATGATGGGGAAGAAGTCGATCAGCAGTTTCATAGATGGGGCAGGGCGGTTGCCGGGCTCGTCATGCGTGTGCCGCGCACCGTCGCTGCATCACGCGCCGTCCGGCTCGAAGTCCAGCGAGGCGGAGTTCATGCAGTAGCGCAGGCCGGTGGGCGCGGGCCCGTCCTCGAACACATGGCCGAGGTGGGCCCCGCATTGTGCACACACCGTCTCGGTGCGGACCATGCCGTGGCTGCGGTCCACGATTTCGCGGATGGCGCCGGGCACCGCCAGGGAGAAGCTGGGCCAGCCGCAGCCGGCGTCGAACTTGGTGTCCGAGTCGAACAGCTTGGCGCCGCAGCAGACGCAGTGGTAGCTGCCGTCGTCCCAGTGGGCTTCGTACTTTCCGGTGTAGGGGCGCTCGGTGGCCGCATGCCGCGTGACCTGCCAGGCCACGGGTTCGGCTCCCTTGTCCTGCAGCAGCGCCTGCCATTCGGCATCGGTCTTCTGGATCGGGTAGGTCATGATGAACAGCTGATTTCGATGGAAGAGGCCCAGTCGGGCGGGAATCCCGCCCACTCGGCATGCGCGGGATGTTCGTCGAAAGGCCGGGCCAGCACGGCCTGGAGCGCGTGCAGGGGCGCGAAATCCCCCGTCTTGGCCGCCCGGATGGCCAGCTCGCCCAGGTGGTTGCGCAGCACGAAGCGTGGGTTGCTGCGCTGCATGAGGCCGGCCGCGTCCTGCGGGGTCTCGCTCTGCAGCCGCTGGCGGTAGCGCGCCGTCCAGTCGTCCCATCCTGCCCGGTCGATGAACAGGTCGCGCACCGGCGCGAAACCGTCGCCGGCCACCGCCAGCGAGAGCCGGTGCCAGAAGATGGTGTAGTCCACGGCGTCCGCGGCCAGCAGCCCGAGCAGGTCGTCCACCAGCGCGGCGTCCCCTTCGGCGGCCGACGCCAGGCCGAGCTTGGCGCGCATGCGGCCCATGTACTCCGCCGGAAAGGCCGTGCGGTAGGGCTCCAGCGCGGCCTGGGCGAGCTCGGTGTCCTCGATCAGCGGCATCAGCGCCTGGCCGAGGCAGAAGAGGTTCCAGTAGGCGATCTGGGGCTGGCGGTTGAAGGCGTAGCGGCCGTGGCTGTCGCTGTGGTTGCAGATGTGCCCTGGCACGAAGGCATCGAGGAACTGGAAAGGCCCGTAGTCGATGGTGAGCCCCAGGATGCTCATGTTGTCGGTGTTCATCACCCCGTGGCAGAAGCCCACGGCCTGCCACTGCGCCAGCAGCGCGGCGGTCCGGCCACCCACGGCCTGCAGGAGCGCGGCATAGGGATTGCCGCCGGGCGCTTCGCCGGCATCGCGGCAGCCGGGGTAGTAGCGATCGATCACGTAGTCCGCCAGGGCACGCAGCTCGGGCTCCTGGTCGCGCGCCGCGAAGTGCTCGAAGTGGCCGAACCGCACGAAGCTGGGCGCGACGCGCGTCACGACGGCAGCCGTCTCGATTTCCTCGCGCTCCACGGGTGCGGGCGAGGCCGTCAGGGCCAGCGCGCGCGTGGTCGGGATGCCGAGCTCATGCATGGCCTCGCTGCAGAGGAACTCCCGGATGGACGACCGCAGCACGGCGCGGCCGTCGCCCATGCGCGAATACGGGGTGCGTCCGCTGCCCTTGAGCTGCACCTCGTAGCCGGTTTCGGTCTCGCCGAGAAGGATCGCTCGGCCGTCGCCCAGCTGGCCGGCCCAGACGCCGAACTGGTGGCCGCTGTACACACTTGCCAGCGGCCGCATGCCACGCAGCAGCGCGTTGCCCGACAGCACCTGGACCGCCGCATCGCTGCCCAGCCAGTCCGGTTCCAGCCCGATGAGCCGGGCCGTGGACTCGCTGCCCGCCACCCAGCGGGGATCGGGCAGGGGCGTCGGGACCAGTTCGGTGAAGAAGCCGGGCCCCAGGGCGGCGAAGCCGTCCCGCCAGGCCAGGCCCGAGCGGGCCTCGGCCGTCGGGGCGGAGGGGGCGGAGGTCGTCATTGCCGCCATTGTCTCCCACGGCCTTTGCCTGGGCGGGCCACAGGGGCTTGCGCGGCGGACGCCTACCTGTGCATCGCCTGTCAACCTGGCGACAGGGGCTGCCGGGCGCGGGGTTGCCCTGGGGGCGCCGCACCGTACCGCAGGGTTAGGATTCGACGATCACCATATCCACGGGAATAGAAGGAGACACCATGCTGGGCCTGATGCAGAGCCAACCCCTGCTGATTTCGACGCTCGTCGAGTTTGCGGAACGCCACCACGGCGATGCGCAGATCGTCTCGCGGCGAGTGGAGGGCGACATCCACCGCTACACCTACCGGGACATGGCCGCCCGGGCGCGCCAGCTCGCCAACACGCTGGACGGGGAGGGCCTCTTCCCCAGCGCCCGCGTCGCCAGCCTGGCATGGAACGGCTACCGCCACCTGGAGATGTATTACGGGGTGAGCGGTTCAGGCCGTGTGCTGCACACGATCAATCCGCGTCTGCATCCCGACCAGGTCGCCTGGATCGTGAACCACGCCGAGGACGAGGTGCTGTGCTTCGATCTCACGTTCCTGCCCATCGTGCAGGCGGTGCATGCGAAATGCCCGACGGTCCGGCGCTGGGTGGCGCTCTGCGATGCCGACCGGCTGCCGGAGGGCACGGGCATTCCGCAGCTCACGAGCTACGAAAGCTGGATCGGCGCGGCCTCCAGCGAGTACGCCTGGCCGGTGTTCGACGAGAATTCGGCATCCAGCCTCTGCTACACCAGCGGCACCACGGGCCACCCCAAGGGCGTGCTCTACAGCCACCGGTCCTCGGTCCTGCATGCGTATGCGGCGGCGTTGCCCGACGTCATGGGCCTGTCGGCTAGCGATTCGGCGCTCGCCGTGGTGCCCATGTTCCACGTCAATGCCTGGGGCATTCCGTATTCGGCACCGCTCACCGGGTGCAAGCTGGTCTTCCCCGGCCCCGCGCTGGATGGCAAGTCCGTCTATGAACTCATGGACGCCGAGGGCGTGACCTTCGCCGCCGGCGTGCCGACCGTCTGGCAGATGCTGTTGCAGCACGTGAAATCGATCGGGGGCCGTTTCGGCAAGCTCCGGCGCACGGTGATCGGCGGCTCCGCCTGCCCGCCGGCGATGATCGAAGCCTTCCAGAACGACTATGGCGTGCGTGTGCTGCACGCCTGGGGCATGACCGAGATGAGCCCCCTGGGCACGCTCTGCTCGCTCAAGAACAAGCACCTGGACCTGCCGGAGCAGGAGCGCATGAAGATCCTGCTCAAGCAGGGCCGCGCCATCTTCGGCGTGGACATGAAGATCGTCGATGGTGAAGGGCGCGAGCTGCCCTGGGACGGCAGGACCTACGGCGACCTGCTGGTGAAGGGGCCCTGGATCGTGGACCGCTACTACCGCTCGGAGGAGAGCCCGCTGGTGCCCGACGCGCAGGGACGCGGCTGGTTCCCGACGGGCGACGTGGCCACCATCGACCCGGACGGCTACATGCAGATCACGGACCGCAGCAAGGACGTGATCAAGTCCGGTGGGGAGTGGATCAGCTCCATCGACATCGAGAACATCGCCATGGCGCATCCGGCCGTGGCGATGGCGGCCTGCGTGGGCATGCCGCATCCGAAGTGGGATGAGCGGCCCATCGTGGCCGTGGTGCGGCGCCCGGGAACGGAACTCACGTGCGAGGAACTGCTGGCTTTCTACGAGGGCAAGACTGCGAAATGGCAGATACCGGACGACGTCGTGTTCCTCGACGCGATCCCCATCGGCGCGACCGGCAAGATGCTCAAGGCGAAGCTGCGCGACAAGTTGCAGGACTACCGCCTTCCCGGCCTCTGAGCAGCGCGCGACGGCGTGCGGCCCGTGTGGCCGCCCGCCGCGAGTCGCCTGCGGGATAGGCGCTAGGGTGAATCCCTGAACACCTCGGCGGACCTCGCCTGTACGCTGCGGCGTGTTCGGTGACCCCCAATACGCAAGGAGACAGGCGATGAGATTTGCTATCAAGCTGGTGGCTGTATCTGCAATGTTGGCGACCGCAGGCGGTGCCTTTGCCCAGAAGGGCGAAACCGTCAAGATCGCATGGCTCGATCCGCTCTCGGGTCTCATGGCAGCGGTGGGGACCAACCAGCTCAAGAGCTTCCAGTTCCTGGCCGACGAGTTCAGCAGGAAGAACGCCTCGGGCGTGAAGTTCGAGGTCATCGGCATCGACAACAAGCTCAGCCCGCAGGAAACCACGAGCGCGTTGCGCTCCGCGATGGACCAGGGCGCGCGCTACGTGGTGCAGGGCAATGGCTCGGGCCCCGCGCTTGCCATCATGGACGCGCTGGAAAAGCACAACGCGCGCAACCCCGGCAAGGAGGTGCTCTACCTCAACTACGCCGCGGTCGATCCGGACCTCACGAACAGCAAATGCAGCTACTGGCACTTCCGCCTCGATGCCGACACGTCGATGAAGATGGAGGCCATGACCACCTTCATGAAGGACCAGCCCGACATCAAGAAGGTCTATCTGATCAACCAGAACTACGCGCACGGCCAGCAGGTCTCCAAGTACGCCAAGGAGAACCTGGCCCGCAAGCGGCCCGACGTGCAGATCGTGGGCGACGACCTGCATCCCCTGGCACAGGTGCGCGACTTCGCGCCCTACATCGCGAAGATCAAGCAATCGGGCGCCGATACGGTCATCACCGGCAACTGGGGCTCCGACCTCGCGCTGCTGATCAAGGCGGCCAACGACGCGGGCCTGAACAGCGTCAGCTTCTATACCTACTACGGCGGCGTGACCGGATCGCCCACCGCCATGGGTGCGGCCGCCGCGGGGCGCGTGTACATGGTCTCGTACAACCACCTGAACCTGCCCGGCGACATCGGCCGGGTGGTGGCCGACTACAAGAAGAAGTTCAACGACGACATGTACACGGGGGCCGTCTACCATGCCTTCGCGATGCTGGATGCCGGCTTCGTCAAGGCCAGGAGCACCGATCCCGTGAAGGTGGCGCAGGTGCTCGAGGGCATGAAGTTCAACAGCTTCAACGGAGAGGTGGAGATGCGCAAGTCCGACCACCAGCTGCAGCAGGGCCTCTTCGTCTCCAAGTGGGAGAAGGCGGGCGGAAAGTACCCCTACGACGCCGAGAATACGGGCTACACCTTCGTGCCCGTGAAGTACTACGAGCCCTACGTGGCGAGCACGCCCACCTCGTGCCAGATGAAGCGGCCTTCCTGACCGCCCGGCCGCGCCGCGCGGACTTCGCATCGGACGGGCCCGGAAGAACGCCATCCCGGGCCCGGTCTCCGGCCTTTTCCTCCCCTTTCGCTTTCCCGCAGCGCCTCGCGGCCTGATCCCGATGAACCTCGAGTTTTTCGTCATCTCCCTGCTCAACGGCGTGAGCTACGGGCTCCTGCTGTTCATGCTGAGCTCCGGGCTGACGCTGATCTTCAGCATGATGGGCGTGCTCAATTTCGCGCACACCAGCTTCTACATGCTCGGCGCCTACTTCGCCTATTCGATCTCGGGCGTGGTGGGCTTCTGGCCCGCGCTCTTCATCGCGCCGCTGGCGGTGGGCGCCCTGGGCGCGGCCTTCGAGCGCTATGCGCTGCGGCGCGTGCACAAGTTCGGCCACGTGCCGGAGCTGCTCGTGACCTTCGGGCTTTCCTACCTGATCCTGGAGCTCGTGCAGCTCGTCTGGGGCCGCTCCACGGTGCCCTACGGCCTGCCGCCGCAGTTGCAGGGGCCGCTCTTCTCGCTCTACGGCACGCAGTTCCCGAAGTCGCGGTCGTTCGTGATGCTGGTGGCGATGCTGATGCTCGTTTCCGTCTGGCTGGTGCTCACCCGCACGCGCATCGGCCTTGTCATCCAGGCCGCGCTCAAGCAGCCGGAGATGGTGGAGGCGCTCGGCCACAACGTGCCGCGCGTTTTCATGCTGGTGTTCGGCGGTGGTTGTGCCCTGGCCGGTCTGGCGGGCGTGATCGGCGGCAATACCTACGTCACCGAACCGGCCATGGCGGCGTCGGTCGGCTCGATCATCTTCGTCGTGGTGGTAGTGGGCGGCATGGGATCGCTCGCCGGCGCCTTCCTCGCCTCGCTCATCATCGGGCTGGTGCAGACGTTCGCCGTGGCGCTCGACTACTCGCTGGCGAGCGCGCTGCGCTCCATCGGCATGGCGGTGACGGACCAGACCTTCGGCTACCCCGTGCTCAAGCTCACCATTTCGCAGGTCGCGCCGATCCTGCCGTACCTGTTCCTCGTGCTGATCCTGATCTTCCGCCCGAAGGGCTTGCTCGGAACGCGGGAGGACTGACACCATGGCCATGCATCCATCTTCCGGCGTCTACCGTTTCCGGCCGCTCGACATCGTCCGCGCCGTGGTCTGGGGCCTGTTCGCGCTCGCGCTCATCGTGGCGCCCAAGGTGTTCACCAGCAGCCTGGCGCTCACCATGCTCGCGCAGATCGGCTACCTCATCATCATCTGCCTGTCCTACAACATCCTGCTGGGGCAGGGCGGCATGCTGAGCTTCGGGCATGCCGTCTATACCGGCCTGGGCTCCTTCATGGCCGTGCACGCCATGAACTGGGCGGCCAAGGGCGCGCTGCCCATCCCGCTGGTGCTCATCCCGCTGGTGGGCGGCCTGGCCGGCATGTTCTTCGCGGTGCTGCTGGGCTTCGTCACGACCAAGAAATCCGGCACCACCTTCGCGATGATCACGCTCGGCATCGGCGAGCTGGTGGCCTCGATGGCGCTGATGTTCCCCGAGGTGTTCGGCGGCGAGGGCGGCATCACGACCGACCGCGTGTATGGCAAGGGTTTCTTCGGCATCACGTTCGGTCCGGCCATCCAGGTGTACTACCTGATCGCCGCCTACTGCTTCGTCTGCACCGCACTGATGTTCGCCTTCACGGGCACGCCGCTGGGCCGCATGCTGAATGCCGTGCGCGACAACCCGGAGCGCGTGGAGTTCATCGGCTACAACACCCAGCGCGTGCGCTACTACGCCTTCATCATCTCGGGCTTCTTCGCCGGCATCGGCGGCGCGCTGGCGGCGATCAATTTCGAGATCGTCACCGCGGCGGACAGCGTGAGCGTGATGCGCTCGGGCTCCTACCTGCTGTTCACCTTCCTCGGCGGCGCCACGTTCTTCTTCGGGCCCATCATCGGCGCGGTGCTGCTGGTCTTCGCGTCGGTGCTGCTGTCGGAGCTGTCCAAGGCCTGGCTGCTCTACCTGGGCCTGGTGTTCCTCTTCATGGTGATGTATGCCCCCGGCGGCATCGCGAGCCTGATCATGATGAACCTGCGCGTGGCGCGCCACGGACGGCTGAAGCCACTGCTGCCGGGCTACCTCGCGCTGGCCTGCTCCGCGCTCGTTGCGGTTGGGGGCGCCGCCGCGATGATCGAGATGACCTACCACCTGCAGCTCAACGCGGCGCTCGGGCCGCAGATCGGATTCCTGGGTATGACGCTGGACGCCCGCAGTACCGCGACCTGGATCGGCGCGGGCCTCGTGTTCGCCGTGGGTCTGGGCCTGTTCGAGGCATGCCGCAGGCGTTTCGCCCGGGCCTGGGGGGCCACCCAGGAAGGCATCGAGCGCGACCTGCAGTCGGGCCTCTCCGGCCGGGGAGGGCGCGCATGACGGCCACCCACGACACTTCCGGGACACCGGCGCTGGAGCTGCGCGACCTGCGCAAGCGATTCGGCAAGACGGAGATCATCCGTGGCGCCAACCTGTCGGTGCGGGCCGGCGAGCGCGTGGCCATCATCGGTCCGAACGGCGCGGGCAAGTCCACGTTGTTCAACCTGATCAGCGGGCGCTTCGGGCCTTCGAGCGGCGAGGTGCTGCTCAACGGGCAGCGCATCGACGGCAGGGCCCCGTACGAGATCAACCGCATGGGCTTGTCGCGCAGCTTCCAGATCACCAACATCTTCCCGAAGCTGAGCGTGTTCGAGAACCTGCGCTGCGGCGTGCTCTGGAGCCTGGGCTACCGCTACAGCTTCTGGCGCTTCCTCTCGCGGCTCCACGACGCGAACGCCCGGGCGGAGGAGCTGCTGGGGCAGATCCACCTGGAATCCAAGCGCGACATCCTGGCCATGAACCTTACCTACGCGGAGCAGCGTGCGCTGGAGATCGGCATCACCATCGCCGGCGGCGCCAGCGTCATCCTGCTGGACGAACCCACGGCCGGCATGAGCAAGAGCGAAACCGCTCGCTTCATCCAGCTGATCCGCGAAGTCACGCAGGGGCGCACGCTGCTGACCGTGGAGCACGACATGGGCGTGGTCTTCGGCCTGGCCGACCGCATCGCGGTGGTGGTGTACGGGGAGGTGATCGCTTTCGACACGCCGGAAGCCGTGCGCGCCAACCCGCGCGTGCAGGAAGCCTACCTGGGGTCGGTGATCGCTGCAGAGCAGGCGGAGGGCCACTGACATGCTGCACATCGACAATCTGCACGCCTACTATGGCAAGAGCCACGTGCTGCACGGCGTGGGCTTCGACGTGGCGCCCGGCGAGATCGTGGCCCTGCTGGGACGCAACGGCTCGGGCCGCTCCACCACCGCCAAGGCCATCATGGGCCTGGTGCACTGGGAGGGCACGCTGGAGTGGAAAGGGCGGGGGCTCACGGGCCGCAAGCCCTATGAGATCGCGCATCTGGGCCTGGGCTACGTGCCCGAGAGCCGCGATGTGTTTCCCAACCTGACCGTGCACCAGAACCTGCTGCTGGGCCAGAAGGGCCGCGGCAAGGGCAGCCGCTGGGGCTTCGACGACATGTACGCGATGTTCCCGCGTCTCAAGGAGCGACAGCACACCGAGGCGGGCGTGATGTCGGGGGGCGAGCAGCAGATGCTCACCCTTTGCCGCACGCTCATGGGTGATCCGGACCTCATCATCATCGACGAGCCCACCGAGGGCCTGGCGCCGAAGATCGTCGAGCTGGTGGGCGAGTACCTCACGAAGATCCGCGAGCGCGGGGTGTCCGTCCTCCTCATCGAGCAGAAGCTCACCATCGCCATGCGGATCTCCGACCGTGCGCTCGTGATGGGCCACGGCAGCATCGTGTTCGACGGCACGCCCGAAGGACTGCGAGAAAACACGGCGGTGCGCAAGGAGTGGCTGGAGGTATAGCCGCCTTGCAATGCCGCAGAGCGGCTGCCGGTCCGTTTTCGGGGATTTGCCACGACAGCACGCACCGCAGTCATCACGCAGCGATTTCCAAAATTTCCAGCGATGCGGTGGTTTTCCGTTTCCGCGGCTGTTGTGGAGGTTCGCCGTCGGACCGCATCGCGACTCAAATCCCGATGCGATGCTTGCGGGAACCTCTCAAACCCCAATATGGACCACCCAGCGCCTTTATAAATCAATGAGTTACGGCGCTGGGGCGCATGCTTGTGTAGACCAACAGTGAGAAAGCCCGAGCACTGACATCGTGTCTATTGGGAGCCTTTCAAAACCCCGAATCCACCAACCCACCGTCCTTGTGAATCAACGGTGACGCCGCACGGACCTCCGAATGCAGAGATTTGGAGAGGCACCCTATTGGAATTCAACCGTTTCTTCGACGGTTTTCTTCTCTATATGCCGCATATAGTTGGTTGTAAGTTTGTAGGTCAGAACGTGCTTCGGCGAGTATTCGCTGGTTGGTTGCTATTTCAATCGGATTGCCTTCTTCTTCGGCGTTTGCAAGATCTTCAGTCGCAGTTTGAATCAACAGTCGCGCGTCTTCTATGGACTGTCGAAGCTGCTGGGCGACGTCGCGACCAGGGACGACGCTGACCTGGGTCGATGAAGACGCGCCAATTGCTCGGACCCGCTTGCCTCCGCCCGGGAGAGAGTGGGGCGTGAGCGGAATCTCTATCCCTCCAACAGCCGGCATGAAGCCGCGCGCCTGCAGTTTATCGAGTGCAGTCAGGTGACGGTCGTTGGACGGACCGGCTTGTTCGGCGATGCTATGGCGTTGTGCGTTGAAAGCCTGGGTGAGCCGTGCGCTCTGAGCTGACGGGCTGTCGGCTCGCGCTTGCCTCGGCGTTTGTGCAGTGCGCTTGGCCGCGAGCATTCCTTGGAGTTCGGGATGAGCCAGTTTGGCCGATGGTCCCGACGAACCGGCGGTGGGTTGTTTTGTATGGCGTTGCGTTTCCTGAAGCGCCTGGGAACGCGTGGAGTTGCTGCTGGCCGATTTAATGGAGCTATTAAGCATGGAGAGTATTTTTCAGTTGAGGACAGACAGTCGCAAGCATTGGTTCATCAATGAAAATCGAAGGGCGGTGGCGCGAAAAGCCGTATCGAACTCCGAAAAAGATCCCATGGCTTCATGCGGTGCCGCCCCGACGCGAAAGCTGTCAGTGACGGAATGTTTGGCGCAGGGCATGTAGCAGCAGATCGATGAATCTCCTCATTGAAGACCGACCGCAGCTTTGTGCGCCAACCCACCGGCGCGCAATGCGCGCGGATTGCCGAGATAGTCGTGAAGCAAGGGCGCCAACTGGGATTGCGCGTGATGGCCGAAGGCATCGAAGACGCATCCACCGGAGACGCGCTGCTGCGCATGGGTTGCGACGATGGCCAGGGCTAACACATAGCCGCGCCCATGGAACTGGCGCCAGCGCCACTGCGTACCTGGCTGGCAGTGCGCCAGCCCCGGGAGCCTGGAGCCTGCGGCTAGAGCAGCGGCGCCTGGTACGTGGCGAGGCGCACGGTGAAGAAGGGCTTGACGGCCGCGATGTTGCCCTTGACCGCGACGGTGTTCGCGTCCAAATCGTAGCTCATGCCGAGCGGATCGCCGGCGGGCCAGCCCGGGCCGAAACACCACTGCGTGCTGGGCACGTTGTTGCGCTGCAGGAGCTGCAGCATGCGGCGGGTGGCGATCTCGGCGCTGGCGTTGCCTTCGGGGTAGCCGTGCTCGCCGAGGAAGCCGCGCTTGCCGTTGTCCTTGAGCCACTCGACGAAGGGCGTCACCATCTTCTCCCCAGTGTCGGGCGCCACGCGCTCCTTCGGGTTGAGCCAGGCGCCGCCGCCTTTGCCGCCGCTGTCGAGGTAGTTGTGCGCCTCGTAGACGATGAGGCCGTGGGGATCGGGGATGGCCGAGAGCCCGTCGGAGACCTTGGGCCATAGGCGCGCTGAGGCGTACTCGTTGCCGCAGATGAAAACGAAGTGCCGGCGGTCGAAGTCGAAGATGCGCGCGGCCGCGCGCGTGGCGATGCGCAGCCAGTGGGCGCGCATGTCGAAGGGTGTGCCGTCCGCGTTCTTCTCCTTGCCGGTATGGGGCTCGTTCATGAGACCCCAGCCGAAGACCGCAGGATGGTCGCGCAGGCGCTGCACGATGCGCGACCAGAGGTCCGGCAGGCCGTCTTCCGTGTAGAGCTTGCAGCCGCGCGTTCCGATCACGCGGTATTCGTAGAGCTTGAGCAACTGGTCGCGCCCGTCGAAATACGCGAGGTAGTCGAAGTCGCCCTTGCGGTAGCTGCCCTGCCACACGGTATCGGCCGCGGGATCGGCCACCGCGCGGCCATCGGGCCCCACGAGCTGGCCGGCCTGGATGCGGTAGCCCTGCAGCGCCGCCACGCGGGTGGGCAGGCGCAGGTAATCGTGCAGCTCCACGATGGCCTGCTTGCCCCGGGCGGCGAGGCGGTCGAGCACGGTGCGCACCTGCTGGAAATAGGCCTCGTTCAACGGCAGACCCTGGCCGGTGCTGAAGCGTTGCGCAGTGGTGGGCAGCCGGAACAGCGGGCAATCGCCGGCTGCTGCGATGTGCTGTTCGGTGATGTCGCGGTAGTGGGTGCCGATGGCGGCGTTCTCAACGAAACTGTTCGATCCCAGGCCCGACAGGTTCATGCCCGCGAAGGGCAGGGTGGCGCCGGCGGCGTGCGCCGCCATCCAGGGCGCGGCCGCGGCCCAGGCAACACCGACGCCGCCTTGCAGCAGCGTGCGGCGGGGCAGGCTGGAAGAGGGCCGCTCTGGCGGCGTGTCCGCAGGTGTTTGGGGGGACGCGGGCGCCGGGCGACGACGGGGCGAAGCAACCATGGAAACCTTTCGCATAGGATGGGGAATTGGAGCGCCCGCCACCTTAGCGGCCGCTCCGGGGTCCTGCTGTAACGGCGTGTGGTTCGTCGGCTTTGCGCCACCACGGCGCGCGCGACGCCCTGGCACAGTGCACGATGCGATGCCCATTTCTGTCCCAGCCGGGACAACCCTGGCTGGCATCCTCGCCCGGACTCTCTAGAATCAAAAAGCACGACCGTTCTTTTCCAGACCAACCAAGGGACAAGCAATGACCGCTGAATACCAAGTCCACGGCGATGTAGCCGTGATCACCCTGGCCAATCCGCCCGTGAACGGGCTGGGCCATGCCACGCGCAAGGGCATCACCGACGGGCTGGCCCGCGCGAATGCCGATGCGGCCGTGAAGGCCATCGTCGTCACGGGGGCCGGCGGCGCGTTCTCCGGCGGCGCGGACATCAAGGAATTCGGCACGGACAAGGCCATGCAGGAGCCCAACCTGCACTCGGTGATCCGCGCGGTGGAAGGCTCGGCCAAGCCGGTCGTGGCCGCCATCCACACCGTGTGCATGGGCGGCGGCCTGGAGCTGGCCCTGGGCTGCCACTACCGCATCGCCGCCCCCGGCTGCAGCATGGCGCTGCCCGAAGTGAAGCTGGGCCTGCTGCCCGGCGCGGGCGGCACCCAGCGCCTGCCGCGCGTCGTCGGCGTGGAAGCCGCGCTCAACATGATCGTGAGCGGCGAGCCCGTGAAGAGCGAGCTGATCGGCGGCATGCCCGGCCAGAAGCTTTTCGACAAGATGGCCGCCTCGGCCGAATCGCTCGCCGAAGAGGCCCTGGCCTTCGCGCGCAGCGTGGCCGACGCGCGCCCGCTGCCGCTGGTGCGCAACCTGCCCGCCAAGCACCCGCAGGGCGATGCCTACTTCCAGTTCGCCCGCAACATGGTCAAGGGCATGGCGAAGAACTTCCCTGCGCCGCTCAAGTGCGTGGACGCCGTGGAAGCCGCCACCAAGCGCAAGTTCGATGACGGCCTGGCGTACGAGCGCGAGCTGTTCGTCAACCTGATGTGGACGCCCGAATCGCGCGCGCTGCGCCACCTGTTCCTGGCCGAGCGCGCCGCGAGCAAGATCCCCGACGTGCCGTCGGACACCCCCAGGCGCGAGATCCGCAAGGTGGGCGTGATCGGTGCCGGCACCATGGGCGGCGGCATCAGCATGAACTTCCTGAACGCCGGCATTCCCGTCACCATCCTGGAGACCAAGCAGGAAGCGCTGGACCGTGGCCTCGCCACCATCCGCAAGAACTACGAGGCGCAGGTCGCCAAGGGCAAGCTCAAGCAGGACAAGTACGAGCAGCGCATGGCTCTGCTCACCTCCACGCTGAGCTATGACGACCTGAAGGACGTCGATCTCGTCATCGAGGCGGTGTTCGAAGAGATGGGCGTCAAGGAAACCGTGTTCAAGAAGCTCGACGAGGTCGCCAGGCCCGGCGCCATCCTCGCTTCCAACACCTCCACGCTCGACGTGGACCAGATCGCCGCCTTCACGAAGCGTCCGCAGGACGTGGTGGGCATGCACTTCTTCAGCCCCGCCAACGTGATGAAGCTGCTGGAGGTGGTGCGCGGCAAGGAAACCGCCAAGGACGTGCTCGCCACCGTGATGGCGCTCGCCAAGAAGATCAAGAAGACAGCCGTGGTCTCCGGCGTCTGCGACGGCTTCATCGGCAACCGCATGATCGAGCGCTACAGCCAGCAGGCCGGCTTCCTGCTCGATGAAGGCGCCACGCCCCAGCAGGTGGACAAGGCCATCGAGAAGTTCGGCTTCGCCATGGGCCCGTTCCGCATGGGCGACCTCGCCGGCAACGACATCGGCTGGGCGATCCGCAAGCGCCGCGCCGTCGAGCGCCCGGACATGAAGTACAGCCGCACGGCCGACAAGCTCTGCGAGCTGGGCCGCTACGGCCAGAAGACGGGCGCCGGCTGGTACGACTACAAGCCGGGCAAGCGCGATGCCGTCCCGAGCGACCTGGTGAACCAGATGATCGAGGACCACCGCAAGGAACTCGGCATCGCCCCGCGCAAGATCAGCGACGAGGAGATCGTGCAGCGCCTGGTCTATGCCCTGGTGAACGAGGGCGCGAAGATCCTGGAAGAGGGTATCGCGAGCAAGTCCGGAGACATCGACATGGTGTACCTCACGGGCTACGGCTTCCCCATTCACCGCGGCGGCCCGATGCACTACGCGAGCGAAGTGGGCCTCTTCAACGTCGCGCAGTCGATGCAGCGCTTCGCGCAGAACCCGCTGGACGACGCCGCTGCGTGGGAGCCCGCGCCGCTGCTGTCGCGCCTCGCCGCCGAGGGCAAGGCCTTCGCCTGACCCGCGCCGTCCGCATGTTTGCCAAGAACCAGGGAATCCGCACATGACCTCCGCAGTGATCGTTTCCACCGCCCGCACGCCGCTCGCCAAGAGCTGGAAGGGCTCCTTCAACATGACCCACGGCGCCACGCTCGGCGGCCATGCCGTGCAGCACGCCGTCCAGCGCGCGGGCATCGATGGCGCCGAAGTCGATGACGTCATCATGGGCTGCGCCAATCCCGAGGGTGCGACGGGCGCCAACATCGCGCGCCAGATCGCGTTGCGCGCCGGCCTGCCTGTCACCACCTCGGGCATGACCGTCAACCGCTTCTGCTCCTCGGGCCTGCAGACCATCGCGATGGCCGCGCAGCGCGTCATCGCGGGCGAGGCCGAAGTGTTCGTCGCCGGCGGCGTCGAGAGCATCTCGTGCGTGCAGCAGGAGATGAACCTGCACATGCTGCGCGACATCGAACTCGCCAAGGCCAAGCCCGAGATCTACTGGAGCATGCTGGAGACCGCCGAACAGGTCGCCAAGCGCTACCACATCGATCGCGACGCGATGGATGAATACGGCGCAGCCAGCCAGCAGAAGGCCTGCGCCGCGCAGGCCGCCGGCAAGTTCGACGACGAGATCGCTCCCATCACCGTCACGGCGGGCGTGGCCGACAAGACCCTGGGCCTGATCACGAAGCAGGTCACGGTCGCCAAGGACGAGGGCACGCGCGAAGGCACCACCAAGGAAGGCATCGCCGGCATCAAGCCCGCGCTGCCCGGTGGCGTGATTTCGGCCGGCAACGCGAGCCAGTTCTCCGACGGCGCCGGAGCCTGCGTCATCACGAGCGAAGACTACGCGAGCCGCAAGGGCCTCAAGCCCCTGGGCCGCTTCCTCGGCTTCGCCGTGGCAGGCTGCGAACCCGACGAGATGGGCATCGGCCCGGTGTTCGCGGTGCCCAAGGTGCTCAAGAAGCTGGGCCTGACGGTGCAGGACATCGACCTGTGGGAGCTGAACGAGGCCTTCGCCGTGCAGGTGCTGTATTGCCGCGACAAACTCGGCATCCCGGCCGACCGCCTGAACGTGAACGGCGGCGCGATCGCCCTGGGCCATCCCTATGGCGTGAGCGGCCAGCGCCTCACGGGCCATGCGCTCATCGAGGGCCGCCGCCGCGGTGCCAAGCGCGTCTGCGTCACGATGTGCATCGGCGGCGGCATGGGTGCTGCCGGCGTGTTCGAAGTGTTCTGAGCGCGCCATGTCCAGGAGCCCGGAAGAGGCGGCGGCCATGCCGCGCAGCGATGCCGAATGGCTCGCCTACGGCCGCGATGTGCTGGCCCGGCAGCCTTTCAGCCAGCTGCTGGGTGCCGAACTGACAGCCTTCTCTCCGTCGCGCTGCGAGTTGCGCCTGCCCGTCACGCCGCAGCTGCTGCAGCAGCACGGCTTCGTGCACGGCGGCGTGGTGAGCTACCTGGCCGACAACGCGCTTACCTACGCGGGCGGCGCGGCGCTGCGGGGGCCGGTGGTCACTTCCGAGCTCAAGGTCAACTACCTGCGCCCCGCCCGCGGCGAGTCGCTGGTTGCCCGGGCGGAGACGCTGCATTGCGGACGGACGCAGGCCGTGTGCCGGTGCGAGGTCTATGCGGTCGCGGACGGAGTGGAGAAGCTCTGCGCCGCGGCGCAGGGCACCATCGCCACGCTGCCCCCCGCACCCGGCGGCTGACCCACCGTCCCGAGCGCCGCACCGGCGGGTCCGGTGGGGCGCGCCCACCTTCGTTGTTCCGGCCATCGCCCCTAGTGCGGGCACGGCTGTCTCCTGCGGAAATGCGTCCATGCCATTGCGTTCCACCCTCGACTTCCTGCTCCACGACTGGCTCGATGCCGCCGCGCTCACGCAGCGGGAGCGATTCGCCGACCATTCGCGTGAAACCTTCGATGCCGTGCTGGATACCTGCGAGCGCATCGCCCGCGAGAAATACGCCCCGTTCAACCGCCTCGTGGACACCGAAGAGCCGCGCGTGGAAGGCGGGCGCGTCGTGCTGCCCCGCGCCACGAACGAGGCCCGCAAGGCCTACGCCGAATCCGGCATGCTGAGCGCCGCCCAGGACTACGCCATCGGCGGCATGCAGCTGCCCTACACCCTGGAATCCGCGGCCAACAGCTTCTTCGCGGAAGCGTCGATCAGCATCGGCTCCAACCTGCTCACCGTCGGCAACGCCAACCTGCTCATGGTGCACGGCACCGAGGCGCAGCGCGAAGTCTTCGCGTTCAACGAATTCAATGGCCGCTGGTCCGGCACCATGTGCCTCTCCGAGCCCCAGGCAGGCTCCTCGCTCTCCGACATCGCCACGCGCGCCGTGCCCGACGGGGACGATTCCGAGTCCGACCCGCTCGGCCCGCGCTACCGCCTTGCCGGCAACAAGATGTGGATTTCCTCCGGCGACCACGAGATGACCGAGAACATCGTCCACCTCGTGCTGGCCAAGATCCCCGGGCCGGACGGCCGCCCGGTGCCCGGCGTGAAAGGCATCTCGCTCTTCATCG
Source organism: Paracidovorax cattleyae (assembly GCF_900104515.1). Classification (GTDB taxonomy): domain Bacteria; phylum Pseudomonadota; class Gammaproteobacteria; order Burkholderiales; family Burkholderiaceae_C; genus Paracidovorax; species Paracidovorax cattleyae. The sequence goes on along the minus strand of NZ_FNJL01000007.1, from coordinate 89,290 downwards.
TACCCAAGCACCTGGTGGACCGCTCCGGGCAAGTCACCGGCGAGCGCAACGACGTGGCCCTGGCAGGCCTCAATCACAAGCTCGGCTGGCGCGGCACCACCAACACGCTGCTCAATTTCGGAGAGGGCACGTACCCCGTGCGGGCGGGGCAGGGGCCGGGCGGTCTGGACGGCCGCGGCGCGGGCGCCATCGGCTATCGGGTGGGCGGGCCGGGGGACGGCCTGAAGTGCATGTTCCACATGATGAACGAGGCACGCATCGGCATCGGCATGGCCGCCACCATGCTCGGCCTGGCCGGCTACCGCGCGAGCCTGCAATATGCCAAGGACCGCACCCAGGGACGGCCGATCGTGCCGCGCTCGGCAGGGGGTGACGGCAAGGCCGGCAAGGACGCCTCGGCGCCGCCCGTGCGCCTCATCGAGCATGCCGACATCCGCCGCATGCTGCTGGCGCAGAAGAGCTACGGCGAAGGCGCCCTGGCCCTCAACCTCTACTGCGCGCGCCTCGTGGACGAGCAGCACACCGGCACCCCCGAAGCCGCCGACGAGGCGCGGCTGCTGCTGGAAGTGCTCACGCCCATCGCCAAGAGCTGGCCCAGCGAATGGTGCCTGGAGGCCAACTCCCTGGCCATCCAGATCCACGGTGGCTACGGCTACACGCGCGATTTCCCGGTGGAGCAGTACTGGCGCGACAACCGCCTCAACATGATCCACGAAGGTACCCACGGCATCCAGGCGATGGACCTGCTGGGCCGCAAGGTGGTCATGGAGGGCGGCCGCGGCCTGCAGCTGCTCGCGGGGCGCGTGAACGCCACCATCCAGTGCGCCATGGAGCGGCCCGAACTCGCGGCGCATGCCAATGAGCTGGCCCGCGCACTGGCCGAAGTCGGCGCGGCCACCAAGGCGGCCTGGGCCACTGGAGAACCGGCCGAGGCGCTGGCCAATGCCGTGCCCTACATGCAGGCGGCCGGGCACATGGTGCTGGCGTGGATATGGCTGGACATCGCGGTCGCCGTGCTTGCCCGCGATGCGGCGTCTGCACCATCCCTGGCGGCCGACGATGCCGGCCGGCTGGGCGCCATGCGCTATTTCTTCCGCTATGAACTGCCGAAGATCGGCGCCTGGCTGAGCGTCGTCCGCACCCGCGACATGACCTGCTCCGAGATGCCCGAGGACGCGTTCTGATCCGATCACGCAGGCGACAAGCCGCCGCGTTCCGGCCCCCCACAATGCCCGCAGATCCCATCCCGGACACCCATAAGGAGACCAATCCATGACCCGCACGGTCCAGCAACTTTTCGATCTTTCCGGCAAGACCGCCCTCGTCACCGGCGGCTCGCGCGGCCTCGGGCTGCAACTGGCCCAGGCGCTGGGCGAGGCGGGCGCCAGGATCATGCTGACATCGCGCAAGGCCGCCGACCTCGAGGAATCTGCTGCCACGCTGCAGGCCGCCGGCATCGATGCGCGGTGGGTCGCCGCCGACTGCGGGCAGGAGGCCGACATCCAGCGGCTCGCGCAGGAAACGCTGCAGCGCATGGGCGACATCGACATCCTCGTGAACAACGCGGGCGCCAGCTGGGGCGCTCCCGCCGAGGACCATCCCACCGCGGCGTGGGACAAGGTCATGAACCTCAACGTGCGCGGCTACTTCCTTCTGTCGCAGGCCATCGCCAAGCACAGCATGATCCCGCGCCGCAGCGGCCGCATCATCAACGTGGCTTCCATCGCCGGGCTGGGCGGCAACCCCATCCAGATGAAGACCATCGCCTACAACACCTCCAAGGGCGCAGTGATCAATTTCACGCGCGCGCTGGCGGCGGAGTGGGGCGTGCACGGCATCAACGTGAACGCCATCTGCCCGGGCTTCTTCAAGACCAGGATGGCTTCGGTGCTCATCGAGACCCTGGGAGAGCAGAAGATGGCCGAGCACGCGCCGCTGCGCCGCCTGGGCGACGAGGAAGACCTCAAGGGCCTGTGCCTGCTCTACGCCTCGGACGCCGGCAAGCACATCACCGGCCAGTGGGTGGCCGTCGATGGCGGCGTCAGCGTGGTGACCGGGGGCTGAGGCCGCACCGCGCACAGCGCACCGCGCCGGCTTCGTCGCGCCGGCGGCGTTCGCTATGCTGGCGGCTTCCCCTGATCCTGATGGAGTGTTCCCCGTGTTGAGCTTCGGCGCCGAAATCCCCTTTGTCAGCCACCTCGGCTTCACCCTGCACCACATGCAGGGTGGAGAATCCGAACTGCACTACACCGCGCAGCCGGACCACCTGAATTCCTTCGGCGTCACCCATGGCGGCGCCACCATGACCCTCATGGATGTCGCCATGGCCACGGCGGCCCGCAGCGACGTGCCGCCCGACATCGGCGTGGTCACCATCGAGATGAAGACCAGCTTCATGCAGGCGGCCCGCGGACCGCTGGTGGCGCGCGGCCGGCTCCTGCACCGCACCACCGCGCTCGCGTTCACGGAAGCCAGCATCTACGACGCCGAGGGCCGCCTGTGCAGCCATGCCACCGGCACCTTCAAGTACATGAAACGGCCCGCGCAGCCCGCGGCATCGGTCCCCACCGACTGATCCGTTTTCCACGTCCATCCGTTCACCGAAAAAAAGGAGATACCCCCATGCCACGCAACCAGCAGATCCTCCTGGACAACCGCCCGCAGGGCGAGGCCACCACCGGCAACTTCAAGCTCGTCGCCACCGATACGCCCGCGCTGCAGGACGGCCAGGTGCTCGTGCGCCACCATTACCTGAGCCTGGATCCGTACATGCGCGGCCGCATGAACGACAGCAAGAGCTATGCCGCGTCCCAGCCCCTGGGCGAAGTCATGATCGGCGGCACCGTCGGCGAAGTGGCGGAGAGCCGCCACCCCAGGTTCTCCGTCGGCGACAAGGTCGTCGGGATGGGCGGCTGGCAGGAGTGGGGCGTGGTGGACGGCAACGCGCCCGGCATGCTGCGCAAGGTGGACACCACCCACGTGCCGCTATCGCACTACCTCGGCGCGGTGGGCATGCCCGGCGTGACCGCCTGGTACGGCCTCGTGAAGATCATCGAACCCCAGGCCGGCGAGACCATGGTGGTCAGCGCGGCATCGGGCGCGGTGGGCAGCGCCTTCGGCGCCCTCGCCAAGGCGCGCGGCTGCCGCGTGGTGGGCATCGCCGGCGGCCCGGACAAGTGCCGCTACGTGACCGAGGAACTGGGCTTCGACGCCTGCATCGACCACCGCGAGCACGGCGACCTCAGGAGCATGTCCAAGGCCCTGAAGGAGGCCTGCCCGCAGGGCATCGACGGCTACTTCGAGAATGTCGGGGGCTACATCCTCGACGCCGTGCTGCTGCGCGCCAATGCCTTCGCGCGCGTGGCCGTGTGCGGCCTGATCGCCGGCTACGACGGCCAGCCCCTGCCGCTGCAGAACCCCGCCCTCATCCTCATCAACCGCATGAAGGTCCAGGGCTTCATCGTCAGCGAGCACATGGAGATCTGGCCCGAGGCCCTCAAGGAGCTGGGCGGGCTCGTCGGCTCCGGCAAGCTGCGTCCGCGCGAGACGGTCGCGCAGGGCATCGCCGCCGCGCCGGAAGCCTTCCTGGGCCTGCTCAAGGGCAGGAACTTCGGCAAGCAGCTGGTCAAGCTGGTCTGATGGCCGCGTCCCTGCTCTGGCACTGGTCCCGCTTCGACGATCTGGGCGTGCATGCGCTGCACGACGCGCTCGCCCTGCGCTGCCGCGTGTTCATCCTGGAGCAGGGGCCGTACCAGGATCCCGACGAGTACGACAAAAGTGCCTGGCATCTGCTCGGGCGCGACGGGGCAGGGCGCCTGCTGGCCTACCTGCGCGCAGTCGATCCCGGCCTGAAGTACGCCGAGCCGGCCATCGGCCGCGTGGTCACCGCGCCCGAAGCCCGCGGCACGGGGGCCGGCCGCCTGCTCGTGCGGGAAGGCCTCGCGCGCTGCGCGGCCGCATGGCCGGGCAGGGCGGTGCGCATCAGCGCCCAGGCCCACCTGCAGCGCTTCTACGGCGAAGCCGGCTTCGCCGCGGCCTCGCCCGAGTACCTGGAGGACGGCATTCCCCACATCGAGATGCTGTGGACGCCGGCCTCCGCTCCGGCGTAACCTGCACCTGCCCGGAAACCCACCAGGAGAAGCCATGGCCCCGTCCCTGCCCGAACCCATCCTGCACCACTATCCCTCGTCGCCGTTCTCGGAAAAGATCCGGCTCGCGCTCGGCTTCAAGCAACTGGCCTGGAAGTCGGTGATCGTTCCGAGCATCGCGCCCAAGCCCGACGTGGTGGCGCTCACGGGCGGATACCGCCGCACGCCGTTCCTGCAGGTCGGCGCCGACATCTACTGTGATACTGCCCTCATCTGCGACGTTCTGGAACACCTGCAGCCCGAGCCGGTGCTGTACCCCCTGGCCCTCAAGGGCGTGTCCCGCGTGTTCGCGCAATGGTCGGATACGACCCTGTTCTGGGCCGCCATGGCCTACAACCTCCAGCCGCGGGGGGCGGCGGAGCTGTTCGCCAACCTGCCGCCCACGGCCGCCCAGGCCTTCGGCGCCGACCGCAAGGCCATGAGCGCCGGCATGAACCGCCTGCGCCCGCAGGACGCCACGGCCGCCTACCGCTCCTACCTGCGGCGCATCGCCCACATGGTCGAGGAGCACGACTATCTCTTCGGCGCAGAACCCTGCGTGGCCGATTTCGCGGCCTACCACCCGCTGTGGTTCACCCGGCAATGCGTCCCGGTGATGGCCGGGATCTTCAAGGCCACCCCCGCCGTGCTGGAGTGGATGGACCGCATCGCCGCCATCGGCCATGGCCGCATGGAGAAATTCAGCGCCCAGGATGCCATCGCGGTGGCCGCCGGTGCCGAGCCGCTGCCGCTCGTGGACGACGTCTTCCAGGACGAGCACGGCATACCGCTGGGCGCGCATGTGTCGATCGCCGCCGATAGCTTCGGCACCGAACCGACCGAAGGCCGCCTCGTCGCCGCCACCCGCACGCGCTACACGCTGGCGCGCACCGACCCGCGCGCGGGCCTGCTCCACGTGCATTTCCCGCGCATCGGCTACACGCTCACTTCCACGGAGACAAACGCACCATGATCGAAGATTTCCAGGGCAAGACCGCCGTGCTCACCGGCGCGGGATCGGGATTCGGGCTCGAATGCGCCCGCATCGGCGCGCGGCGCGGCATGCGCCTCGTGCTGGTGGATGTGCAGCAGGACGCGCTGGACCAGGCCGAGGCCGAGGTCCGGGCCGCCGGTGCCGATGTGCTGGCCAGGCGGGTGGACGTCTCCGACGCCGCGCAGATGGAGCGCCTTGCGTCCGATGTCCGGGAACGCTTCGGCGCACCGCATTTCGTCTTCAACAATGCCGGCGTGGGTGCCGGTGGCCTGGTCTGGGAGAGCACCGTCGCCGACTGGAACTGGGTGCTCGGCGTGAACCTCATGGGCGTGGTGCACGGCGTGCGCCTCTTCACCCCCATGATGCTCGATGCCGCGCGGCAGGATTCATCCTGGCGCGGCCACATCGTCAACACCGCCAGCATGGCCGGCCTGCTCACGCCCCCGAACATGGGCATCTACAACGTGAGCAAGCACGCCGTGGTGAGCCTCACCGAAACCCTGTACCAGGATTTGGCTCTGGTAACGGACCAGATCGGCGCCAGCGTGCTCTGCCCGTACTTCGTGCCCACCGGCATCGGCCGCAGCGAGCGCAACCGACCGGATGCGCCGGCCACACCGCCCACGCGCAGCCAGCTCATCGGCCAGGCCATGACCGACAAGGCCGTGGGCAGCGGCAAGGTCACCGCCGCCGAGGTGGCCCAGATGGTGTTCGACGGCATCTCCGCCAACCGCTTCTACCTCTTCAGCCACCCCCAGGCCCTCGGCAACGTGCAAAGCCGCATGGAAAGCATCGTCGGAGTGAGCAACCCGCCGGACCCGTTCCTGGAGCGCCCCGACATCGGCCAGCGCCTGCGCGAGCAGTTGCGCGCATCGGCCTGACACCCGCAACGTGTCGTGCCCTGGCGGGGGCCGGAGCATGGGCAACGGGGTACCGCGGCCAGGCGGCGCGCAACCCCTTCAGCGCGGAGCGAGCCGGATGGCGCCGTCCAGCCGGATCACCTCGCCGTTGAGCATGTCGTTCTCGAAGATGTGGCGGGCCAGCCGGGCATAGTCTTCCGGCGTGCCGAGGCGGCTGGGGAAGGGCACACCCGCCGCCAGCGCGTCCTGCACCTCCTGCGGCATGCTGAACAGCATCGGCGTGCCGAAGATGCCGGGCGCGATCGTCATGTTGCGGATGCCGTTGCGCGCCAGGTCGCGCGCGATGGGCAGCGTCATCCCCACGATGCCGCCCTTCGAGGCGGAATAGGCCGCCTGGCCGATCTGGCCGTCATACGCGGCGACGCTGGCCGTGGAAATCAGCACGCCGCGCTCGCCGGTGGACTCGGGTTCGTTGCGGGACATGGCCTCGGCCGCGAGGCGGATCATGTTGAAGCTGCCGATCAGGTTCACTGTCACCGTTTTGGCAAACAGCGCCAGTCCATGGGCGCCGTTCTTGCCAACCGTCTTCTCGGCGGGGGCGATGCCGGCGCAGTTGACCAGTCCCATCAGCTTGCCCTGCGCCACGGCCTGCGCCACCACTGCCTGGCCGTCGGCCTCGCTCGTCACGTCGCAGCGCACGAGCGTGCCGCCGATATCGCGTGCCACGGCTTCACCCTTGTCCGCCTGCATGTCCGCGATGACCACGCGCCCGCCCGAGGCGGCGAGCATGCGTGCCGTGCCTTCGCCCAGGCCCGACGCGCCGCCCGTGACGATGAATACCTTGCCCTGGATCTCCATGGAACTGTCTCCTTGGTGGTTTGACGTTGACGTAAACGTCAATTATGAATCAGGAAACGGCCGCGCCATATGCGCGAAAGCCCGGCAGTGCCGGGCTTTCGCAGAAGGCGGAGCAGGCGTGGCTTACTTGAATCCCACCCGGTCCAGCATCTGCTGCACCTTGGGCATGTGCTCGCCCACGGCGCTGATCGGGATCGTTTCGCTCTTGAACGGCTGGCCGCCGGTCATGGCGCGCAGCGCGGGATTCTCCGAAACCACACCCTTGGTCGCAGGCCATTCGTTGTTGCCGTTCGCGAAGTAGTTCTGGGCCGTGGGGCTCGCCAGGTACTCGAGGAATTTGACCGCGTTGGCCTGGTTCTTCGAATACCGCGCCACGGCGCCGCCCGCGATGTTCATGTGCGTGCCCCACGACTGCTGGTTGGGGAACACCACCGCCACCTTGCTGGCCACGTCCTGGTCCTCGGGCTTGTCCGACCGCATGATGCGGGCCAGGTAGTAGCTGTTGGTGACGGCGATGTCGCATTCGCCCGCCGCCACGGCGCGGATCTGGTCGGTATCGCCACCCTTCGGGGGGCGCGCGAGGTTGGCGACCACGCCCTTGAGCCAGGCTTCGGCCTTCTGTTCGCCCAGGTGCTCCGTCACAGCGCCGAACAGGCTCAGGTTGTAGGGGTGCGAGCCCGAGCGGATGCAGATCCTGCCCTTGTTCTTCGGATCCCCCAGCTCTTCGTAGGTATCCACGTCGTCCTTGTTCACCTTCGCCTTGTTGTAGACGATGACGCGTGCGCGGGTGGACAGGCCGAACCAGGCGATGCCGCCATCCGCTGCCGGACGTGCACGCAGGTTCGCGGGAATGGCGTCTTCCAGGGCCTTGGACCTAATCGGCAGGAAGAGGCCGTCCGTCTCGCCGCGGTACAGGCGCGCCGCATCCACCAGAAGGATCACGTCGGCCGGGGATGCGGAGCCTTCGGCCTTCAGGCGCGCCATGATCCCTGCGTCATCCGCATCCACGCGGTTGATCTTGATGCCGGTGGCCTGCGTGAACCCGCTGTAGAGCGCCTCGTCCGTGGCGTAGTGGCGTGCCGAGTACAGGTTCACGACCTGTTCCTGGGCGAACGCCGTGCCGGCGATGGACAGCAGGCTGGCGGATGCGATGAAGCTCAGGATGCGGGTGCGCATGCAGTGGTTCTCTCTCTCGTGATGGTGGGTGGACGAAGGTCCCGGAAGAGCGCGAATGATAGGCCAGACGCGAATCATTCGCGATAAAGACCGGCGCCAGACGATGGCATTGCGCGGCCGGCAAGGGTGCTCCGCCGTTCAGGCAAAGAAAAAGCCGGCAGTGCCGGCTTTTTCATGGAGTGCGATCGTAAGCCGGCCGCCTGCAGCCCCGTGCGGGACCGCTGCACGTCACTTCACGTGCTTGCCGATCAGGCCGGCCATCTCGAACATGGAGACCTGCGGCTTGCCGAACACTTCCTTCAGCTTCGCGTCGGCATTGATCATGCGCTTGTTGGCGGCGTCCTGCAGGTTGTTGGCCTTGATGTAGACCCACAGCTTGCTGATGATCTCCGTGCGGGGCAGCGGATCCGAGCCGACCACGGCCGCGAGCGCCGGGCTCGGCGTCAGGGCCTTCATGAAGGCGGCATTGGGGGTGCGCTTCTTGGCAGGCGCCGCGGCCTTGTCGGCAGCCGGGGCTTTTTTTGCAGTTGCCATGTTGGTTTTTCCTTGTTGGGAGTGAAATAGCGGTGACCAGCGAAAACCTGCTGTTTACTGGTTGGGCGAATGCTAATGGCAAAAAAACGCCTTTCCAAGGGAAGCACGCGTTTTTTTGCCTCCAGTTGTTGCGACCCGGCCGTCCGACGCCGCGTGCGTTTCGAGGTGCGGAAAATCAAGGCCTGTGGCACGTCCTTTCGGCTCGGCGGCCTGTCTGCCCGTTGGCTACCGGTTCCGTGCACGGCGCTGGCCCAGCAGGATCATGCCCACGGCGAGCAGGATCACCGCGCAGGCCCATCCCTCGCGGGCGGAAATCGCTTCGCCGGCCGCCGCGCTGCCCAGGGCCAGCGCCACAGCGGGGTTCACGAAGGCATAGCTCGAAGCCAGCGCCGGGCTGGCATGGGCCAGCAGGTGGAGATAGGCGCTGAAGGCGACAAGGGAACCGAACACCACCAGATACCCCCACGCGGCGAGCGCTGCGGCGCCCGGGGGCCAGGCGGGGCGCTCGCCCAGGGCGCAGGAAACCGCCATGAGCACTGCCCCGCCGCACAGCATCTCGCTGGCGAACCCCATCGGCCCGGGCGCCAGCGGCAGGCGCGTGGTGGAGAGCACCGAACCGAGCGACCAGCAGGCCGTGGACACCAGTGCGCAGACGATGCTGGCCGGGGCCGCGGAAAAGCTTTCCCCGCGCATCAGCAGTGCCACGCCCAGCGCGCCGATGCACACTCCGGCCAGTTCCCATGCACCGGGGCGGCGGCCCCAGAACAGCCCCCAGCCGGTGACCATCAGCGGCACGGAGGCAACGCACGTAGCGATCAGTCCGGAGCCCACGTGCATGCTGGCCGTGGCGATGAGGCCCATTCCGGCCCCGAGCATCAGCGTGCCCACGATGAAAGCATTGCGCCATTGCCGCGCCGTGGGGAGCAGGGCGGTGACCCCGGCCCTGCGGCCCCGCCATGCCATGAATGTCGCCAGCAGCGCACCCGCCGCCAGGAACCGCGAACCCATCTGGAAAAACGGCGGGAAGCTCTTTAGCGCCACGCGGATCGCCAGGTAGGTGGAACCCCAGACCACATAGCAGCACAGCAGGGCCAGCACGATGCCCGCGGGCATGCGCGACAGGGGGGACAAGGATGGAGCGGAGGTCGTGGACATGCCCCATATCCTATGAAGGCCACCATCCGGACGACAGGGTAATTCCAAGGTTGATAGGCTGCTTCTCCAGCATTTTCATGGCCAAATGCCTGGATGACCGAAAAGACCGATATCGACGGCTACGACGCGCGCATTCTCGCGGCCCTGCAGCAGGACGGCCGCATCACCATGGCCGAACTGGGGCGGCAGGTCCACCTCAGCCAGCCTGCCGTCACCGAGCGGGTGCGCAAGCTCGAGGCTGCCGGCATCATCCGGGGCTATGGCGCCAGGGTGGACTATGCCGCCCTGGGCTACGGCATCCGCGCCATCATCCGCGTGGGGCGCGCGGAATACGCGCGTGTCGTGCGGCTCATCGAGCAGACACCCGAAGTGGTCAATGCCTACAACGTCACGGGCGACGACAGCTGGATCCTGGAGATCGCGGTCATCGATGTCAGCCATCTCGACGCCGTCGTGACCGCGTTCTGCCTGCTGGCAGAAACCTCCACCTGCATCGTGCTCAACGCACCGCGCGAGAATGCGCCGGTCCTGCCTGCCCGGCGCGACAGCATCAAGCCGCCCATCCGCAAGGTCACCGGCCGCTGAACCCGCACCGCCGGGCCCGAATTCATGCCTGCGGTGGCGCCTGCCCTCCGGCCGCCGGCAACCTGCGGTGTCCGGGCAGGGTGGCCAGCACCACACTCGCCACCGCGATCCCGAAAGCCACGAGTTGCAGCGGAGTGAACCGTTCGCCCAGCACCACCACGCCGACCAGCGCAGCGCTCACGGGCAGCATCACGGTGAAGACACCTCCCTGCGCGGCGGGCACGACCTTCAGGCCGGTCATCCACAGCCAGACGGTCCACACGCTGGCGGCCAGCGCATAGAACACCAGCAGCAGCCACATACCGGGCCTCAGCGACGAGAAATCGAACTGCAGCGCCGCATACAGCCCCATCGGCGTAGCGAGCAGGAATCCCCACAGATTGATCAGCGCCGTGATGCGGCGCGGGCCCAGCGTGCCCGTGAGCTTCTTGCCGATCACCGAGTAGGCGGCCTCGCAGATCACGGCGCCGATCAACAGCAACTGCCCGAGCCAGGCGAGGTGGCGGGGTGGGCCGCCGCCCTGCGCGGCGGTCTCCGCATGCGCACCACCCCCCGGCTGGGCCAGGGAAAACAGCGCGATGCCCAGCACGGCGAGGGCCACGGCGGCCCAGGTGCGGCGCGGCACCCGTTCCTTCAGGAAGAACCAGCTCATCACCGCCACCGCCGCCGGAATGCCTGCCATGGTGACCCCCGCGGTGACCGCGCTGGTCAGCCCGACGCCGGAAATCATGCACAGTGTGAACAGGAAATTGCCCAGGAACGATTCCAGGAACAGCAGGCGGCGCACCTGCGGGGACATGGGAGGCTCGTTGGCCGGCTTGCGCAGCCATGACACCATGCCCAGGCCACCGATCCCGAACCGCATCCATGCCAGCAGGAAAATCGGCAGCGCCTGGGACAAGGGCTTGGAGAGTGCGACGTAACTGCCCACCAGGGTCATGCTGAGGGCAAGGCAAAAGTAGGCGACTGGGCGGCTGGGCATGCGGCGATCGCGGCCCGGATCGATAGACTGCAGGGCCGACGCTGATTTCTAGGACCACGCATCATGCCTCAGCCGCCGCACGCCGATTCCGCGCGCCACGTGTTCGTCTATGGCACCCTGCGCCGCGGAGGGAGCAACGACATCACCCGGCTCGATCCGCCACCCGTCCCCGTCGGCACTGCGGCGGTTCCCGGCGTTCTCTACGACCTCGGCGCCTACCCGGGTATCGCGCTGACCGGCCCCGCATCGGAAGGGGACGGGCGCGTGCCCGTGCTGGGCGAGGTCTATGCGATCACCCCCGCCCTGGAGCGCTGCCTGGACCGGATCGAGGAAGTCTGGCCGGATCCGTCCGGCGAATACGTCAAGCGGGACGTGGTGGTGCGCCTGAAGGAGGGCGGGGCACAGCTGACCTGCCTGGTGTACGAGATTTCGCCGGCTTTTCTGCGCGGCGCGCCGCGGCTTCTGCACGGCGACTGGATGGCTGCGCGCTGAAATTTCGCCCGTGAAATGCCCATGCCGCATTGTGAAAAGTCGAAATGCTGCGGTGCCGCATAATTTCTCAATACGAGAAAATGCATTTCTTGATGCGAAACTTATCTGATAAGTCATTGATTTTCAAGGTAAAATTTTATGTCTTATATAAGACATAAGAGCTTGCGTAGGTCTTCTACAAGACCTAAAGTTGTCTCCAAGGACGGCACACACCGCCATTTGCGTTTTCACCCCACTTCCTGGAGATGACCATGCCCCAAACCTTCAATGAGCAACTGAGCCGTGAACAGCAAATCGCCGCCCTGGAAAAAGACTGGGCCCAGAACCCCCGCTGGAAGGGGATCAAGCGCGGCTACAGCGCCGCCGATGTCGTGCGGCTCCGCGGCTCCTTCCAGGTCGAGCACACGCTGGCGCGCCGCGGCGCGGAAAAGCTCTGGAACCTCGTCCACAACGAGCCCTATGTGAACTGCCTCGGCGCGCTGACCGGCGGCCAGGCCATGCAGCAGGTCAAGGCCGGCATCAAGGCGATCTACCTGTCCGGCTGGCAGGTGGCGGCCGACAACAACGAGTACGCCGCGATGTATCCCGACCAGTCCCTGTACCCCGTGGATTCCGTGCCCAAGGTCGTGGAGCGCATCAACAACAGCTTCACCCGGGCCGACGAGATCCAGTGGGCCAAGGGCGTGAATCCCGGAGATGCGGGCTTCATCGACTACCACGCCCCGATCGTGGCCGATGCCGAGGCCGGCTTCGGCGGCGTGCTGAACGCCTATGAGCTGATGAAGGCCATGATCCGTGCAGGTGCCGCCGGCGTGCACTTCGAAGACCAGCTCGCTTCGGTCAAGAAGTGCGGCCACATGGGCGGCAAGGTGCTGGTGCCCACGCAAGAGGCGGTGCAGAAGCTCATCGCTGCGCGCATGGCCGCCGACGTGTACGGCGTGCCCACCCTGGTCATTGCCCGGACCGATGCCGAAGCCGCTGACCTCATCACCAGCGACTACGACGAGAACGACAAGCCCTTCCTGACGGGTGAGCGCACGGCCGAAGGCTTCTACAAGACCCGCAAGGGCATCGACCAGGCCATCAGCCGCGCAGTGGCCTATGCAGACTATGCCGACCTCGTCTGGTGTGAAACCGGCACGCCGGACCTGGAATTTGCCCGCAAGTTCGCCGAGGCCGTGCACGCCAGGCACCCCGGCAAGCTGCTCGCATACAACTGCTCGCCGTCGTTCAACTGGAAGAAGAACCTCGACGACGCGACCATCGCCAAGTTCCAGCGCGAACTGGGCGCCATGGGCTACAAGTACCAGTTCATCACGCTGGCCGGCATCCACAGCATGTGGTTCAACATGTTCGATCTGGCGCAGGACTACGTGAAGCGCGGCATGTCCGCCTATGTGGAAAAGGTGCAGGAGCCCGAATTCGCGGCCCGCGAGCGCGGCTACACCTTCGTGTCGCACCAGCAGGAGGTGGGCACGGGCTACTTCGACGAGGTGACCACCGTGATCCAGGGCGGAAAGTCCAGCGTGACCGCGCTGACCGGCTCCACCGAAGAAGAGCAGTTCCATTGACCAGCTGCCGCGGGCGGGCCCTTGCGGCCTGCCTGCGGGCACGGGTTAGAATGCCTGCATCAACCATTTGCAAGGGCGAGAAAGGCATGACGGTTATGACACCGCGAACTACGGAGACCTCCTCCAGCAGCCGCTAGGCTGCATGTTCGCGCCTGCACGTCACTCACTGTTGCCTGCACCCCCGAAAAAGCGCGGACATCGTTCCGCGTTTTTTTTCGCCTTCTCTTTTCTCGCGCCATCCTCCCGTCGAACCAAGGCTCCAGCACATGATCCGGATCACGCTTCCCGACAACTCCCAACGCGAATACGCCGGCCCTGTCTCCGTCGCCGAAGTGGCCCAGTCCATCGGGCCGGGGCTCGCCAAAATGACCGTGGCCGGAAAGGTCGATGGCCGCCTGGTGGACGCCAGCGACGTGATCGACCACGATGCGCGCCTACAGATCATCACTCCGCGCGACCAGGAGGGCGTGGAAATCATCCGCCACTCCTGCGCCCACCTGGTGGGACACGCCGTCAAGCAGCTCTACCCGACGGCGAAGATGGTGATCGGCCCGGTGATCGAGGAAGGCTTCTACTACGACATCGCCTATGAGCGCCCCTTCACGCCCGAAGACCTCGCGGCGATCGAGCAGCGCATGAAGGAGCTCATCGCGCAGGACTACGACGTCGTCAAGAAGATGACGCCCCGCGACGAAGTGATCCAGGTCTTCCGCGAGCGCGGCGAGGAATACAAGCTGCGCCTCGTGGAGGACATGCCCGACGAGAAGGCCATGGGCCTGTATTACCACCAGGAATACGTGGACATGTGCCGCGGCCCGCACGTGCCGAACACGCGCTTCCTGAAGGTGTTCAAGCTCACGCGCGTCTCCGGCGCCTACTGGCGCGGCGATGCCAAGAACGAGCAGCTGCAGCGCATCTACGGCACCGCCTGGGCGGACAAGAAAGACCTGGAGGCGTACATCAAGCGCATCGAGGAAGCGGAAAAGCGCGACCACCGCCGCCTCGGCCGCGAGCTCGACCTGTTCCACATCGACGAGCACTCTCCCGGCACGGTTTTCTGGCACCCGAAGGGCTGGACGATCTGGCAGGGCGTGGAGCAGTACATGCGCCAGGTCTATCGCGACAACGGCTACCAGGAAGTCAAGGGGCCCCAGATCCTCGACAAGCACCTCTGGGAGAAGACGGGCCACTGGGACAAGTACCGCGAGAACATGTTCACCACGGAGAGCGAGAAGCACGACTATGCCCTCAAGCCGATGAACTGCCCCGGCCACATCCTGATCTTCAACCAGGGCGTGAAGAGCTACCGCGACCTGCCGCTGCGGTACGGCGAGTTCGGCCAGTGCCATCGCAACGAACCCACGGGCGGCCTGCACGGCATCATGCGCGTGCGCGCCTTCACGCAGGACGACGGGCACATCTTCTGTACCGAAGACCAGATCCAGCAGGAGTGCATCAACTTCACGGCCCTGCTGCAGAAGGTGTACAAGGATTTCGGCTTCACCGACATCATCTACAAGGTGGCGACGCGCCCGGAAAAGCGCATCGGCTCCGAAGAGAGCTGGGACAAGGCCGAGAATGCCCTCATCGAGAGCCTGAAGGCCTCGGGCTGCGACTACCAGATCGCGGTGGGCGACGGCGCGTTCTACGGTCCGAAGCTCGAGTACACGCTGCGCGACGCGATCGGCCGCCACTGGCAGTGCGGCACCATCCAGGTGGACCCGTCCATGCCGGAGCGCCTGGGGGCGGAATACGTGGGCGAGGATGGCCAGCGCCATCGTCCCATCGTGCTGCACCGCGCCATCGTCGGCAGCCTCGAGCGTTTCATCGGCATCCTGATCGAGCAGCATGCGGGCGCACTGCCCGTCTGGCTGGCCCCGGTGCAGGTGGCGGTGCTCAACATTACCGGCGCGCAGGACGACTACTGTCGCGAAATTGCCGCAAAGCTCCAAAAAGCGCTGCCGAATCAAGGCCTTAGGGTGGAACTGGATCTGCGCAACGAAAAGATTACGTATAAAATACGAGAGCATTCGTTGCAAAAGCTGCCCTATATCCTCGTCGTGGGCGACAAGGAGAAGGCGGCTGGAGCCGTTGCCGTGCGGGCGCGGGGTAACCGTGATCTGGGGGTGATGCCGCTGGAGGCCTTCATTTCCCTGATCGGGCAGGACATCGCCAACAAGGTCTGATGGATTGTCGGGTACGCCGCAGAGATCCCGCCGTGCTGCGGTGTATCGCCACATTTTTCGTGGCTTGTTGATTGAAGGAATACAGCCATCGCTACTGAATTTCGTGACCGTCGCCAGCGCGAGGAGCGCAAGCACCGCCTGAACCGTGAAATCATGGCTCCCGAGGTACGCCTCTCCGGGCCGGAGAATGAGCCGCTCGGGGTGGTCAGCCTCATGGAAGCCCTCCGCATGGCGGGCGAGCTGGATGTGGACCTGGTGGAGATTGCCGCTACTGCCAACCCTCCCGTGTGCCGCCTTGTGGACTATGGAAAGTTCAAGTACCAAGAGCAGAAGCGCGCGGCCGAGGCCAAGGCCAAGCAGACGGTCATCGAAATCAAGGAAGTCAAATTCCGTCCGGGCACGGACGATGGCGACTACAACATCAAGCTGCGCAACATCCGCCGCTTCCTCGCCGAAGGCGACAAGTGCAAGATCACGCTGCGTTTCCGCGGTCGGGAAATCACCCACCAGGAAATCGGTCTGGCCCTGCTCAACCGCATCCGCGACGATCTGGGCGACACCATCCTGATCGAGCAGTTCCCGAAGCTCGAAGGGCGGCAGATGATCATGATGATCGCCCCCGGCAAGCGCAAGCCTGCCGCCAAGCCGGCAGCGGAAGGGGCCGCAGCGTCCACCTGATCGGTGGGCCTGTTTTGAAGGAATGTTCCCGGGAGCACGCGAGTGCTTCCGGGGCATGGCCAGGGTGTTTCACCCGGCCGCGGCATCCCGCTGGATGCCGCAAAAGAAGTGGCTCGGGGCCTGCAAGTTTGCGGATGGGTCTGCAAACGCCTCGCGAGCACGACAAAAAGGAGCATTGAAATGCCCAAAATGAAGACCAAGAGCAGCGCGAAAAAGCGTTTCCGCGTTCGTCCCGGTGGCACCGTCAAGCGCGGTCAAGCCTTCAAGCGTCACATCCTGACCAAGAAGACCACCAAGAACAAGCGTCACCTGCGTGGTGCCGTGTCCGTCCATGAGACCAACATGGGTCACATGGCACAGATGCTGCCCTTTGCCGGCCTCTGATTCAGACGAACAAGGAGTACACACATGCCTCGCGTCAAACGTGGTGTAACGGCACGCGCCCGTCACAAGAAAGTCCTGGCCCTCTCCAAGGGTTTCCGCGGCCGCCGCGGCAATGTCTTCCGCATCGCCAAGCAGGCGGTGATGAAGGCGGGCCAATACGCCTACCGTGACCGCCGTACCAAGAAGCGCGTGTTCCGCCAACTGTGGATCGCCCGTATCAATGCCGCTTCCCGCGAACTGGGCCTGACCTACAGCCAGTTCACGAACGGCCTGAAGAAGGCTGCCATCGAGATCGACCGCAAGATGCTGGCCGACCTCGCGGTGCACGACAAGGCTGCCTTCGGCAGCATCGTGGAACAAGTCAAGGCCAAGCTGGCCGCCGCTTGATCTCACGATCGGCAGCTATCCTCTCCGGGTAGCTGCCTGCGCAACAACAGCAAGGGCTAGGGCTTGAAAAGGCGCTAGCCCTTGTTTATTTCTCCAAGACGACAAAGAGTTGGTATGAACGAGCTGGATTCCCTGGTAGATGCTGCCCGCAGGATGTTCGCGGACGCGGCCACGCCCACCGACCTGGAAAATGCCAAGGCCCAGTTCCTGGGCAAGGCCGGGCGGGTGACCGAACTCCTCAAGGGCCTGGCCCAACTGCCTGTCGAGGAGAAGAAGTCCCGGGGTGCCGCGGTGAACGTGGCCAAGCAGGCCATCGAGCAGGCCCTCAACGAGCGCCGCCAGGCCCTGGCCGATGCCGAACTGCAGGCACAGCTGCAGGCCGAGGCGCTCGACGTGACGCTGCCAGGCCGCCAGCGGGGGCAGGGCGGCCTGCACCCTGTCTCGCTCACCCTGGAGCGCATCGAGGGCATCTTCGGATCCATGGGCTTCGATGTGGCGGATGGTCCGGAAATCGAATCCGACTGGTTCAATTTCACGGCATTGAACACGCCGGAGGACCATCCGGCGCGCTCGATGCACGACACCTTTTATGTGGAAGGCGGCACGGCGTCCGCTCCGCTGCTGCTGCGCACGCACACCAGCCCGATGCAGATCCGCCATGCCGTCCAGCATGTGAAGAAGTACCGGGCACTGCTGGACGCCGGCCAGCCCATGCCCGAGATTCGCGTGATCGCGCCGGGCCGCACCTACCGGGTGGATAGCGACGCCACGCACTCCCCGATGTTCCACCAGTGCGAAGGCCTCTGGATCGGCGAGAACGTCAGCTTCAAGGACCTGAAGGTCGTGTTCACCGGCTTCTGCCGCACCTTTTTCGAAAGCGACGACCTGGTGTTGCGGTTCCGGCCGAGCTTCTTCCCGTTCACCGAGCCGAGTGCCGAAATCGACATCCAGTTCCAGGACGGTCCGCTGGCGGGACGCTGGCTGGAAGTGGCGGGTTCCGGGCAGGTGCATCCCAACGTGGTGCGCAACATGGGACTCGATCCCGAGAAGTACATCGGCTTCGCGTTCGGCATGGGCCCCGACCGGTTGACGATGCTCCGCTATGGCGTGAACGACCTGCGCCTGTTCTTCGACGGAGATATCCGCTTCCTCTCGCAGTTCCAATAAGCGCCGACCCTTTTTCGACTCCGCCGCGCGGGCCCTGCCTCTGCGGCGCCGGCCGTTCCTTTTGTACCGACTATGCAATTTTCTGAATCCTGGCTGCGCGAATTCTGCAACCCGCCCCTGTCCACGGCAGAGCTGGCCGAAACCCTCACCATGGCGGGCCTGGAGGTGGAGGAGCTCTCCCCTGTCGCACCACCGTTCCACGGCGTGGTGGTGGGCGAGATCAAGGGGGCGGTGCAGCATCCCAACGCCGACCGGCTGCGGGTGTGCCAGGTCGATGTCGGCCAGCCCGCGCTGCTGAACATCGTCTGCGGCGCGGCCAACGCGCGCGTAGGCATCAAGGTACCGTGCGCCACGGTGGGCGCCGAACTGCCTCCGGGCGAGGACGGCAAGCCCTTCGCCATCAAGGTGGGCAAGCTCCGCGGTGTGGAAAGCCAGGGCATGCTCTGTTCCGCGCGCGAGCTCAAGCTCTCGGAAGACCACGAAGGGCTGTTCGAGTTGCCGGCGGATGCGCCGGTCGGGCAGGATATCCGCCAGCACCTCGCGCTCGACGACACACTGTTCACGCTCAAGCTCACGCCCAACCTGGCCCACGCCTTGAGCGTGTACGGCGTTGCGCGCGAGGTCTCGGCGCTGACGGGCGCGCCGCTGCGCGATCCCGTGTTCACCGCTGCGCCGGCGGGCACCACCGACGTGCTGCCCGTGAAGATCGAAGCGCCCGACCTGTGCGGCCGTTTCTCCGGCCGCGTGGTGCGCCACATCAATGCGATGGCCTCCACGCCCCGCTGGATGCTGGACCGTCTCGCACGCTGCGGCCAGCGCGGCGTATCGCCGCTGGTGGACATCTCCAACTATGTGATGTTCGAGCTGGGCCGGCCTTCGCACATCTTCGACCTGGAGAAGATCCATGGCGGGCTGGACGTGCGCTGGGGCCGCGAAGGCGAGTCGCTGACGCTGCTCAATGGTGCCACGGTCGAAGTCGATGGCCAGGTCGGCGTGATCGCCGATGAGCGGCAAGTGGAATCGCTGGCCGGCATCATGGGCGGGGACGCCACCGCGGTGTCCGACGGCACGCGCCACATCTACATCGAGGCGGCCTTCTGGTGGCCCAAGGCGGTGGCGGGCCGGTCGCGCCGCTTCAATTTCTCCACCGATGCCGGCCACCGTTTCGAACGCGGCGTGGATCCCCGGCTGACAGTGGAGCATATCGAGCGCATCACACAACTGGTGCTGGAGATCTGCGGCACGCCAGAGACCGTGTGCGGCCCGATCGACGACCAGGCGCCGAACCTGCCGCAGGCACGGCCGGTGACGCTGCGGGTCGAGCGTGCCGCCAAGGTGATCGGCATGCCGCTCACGCTGGCGCAGTGCGCCGATGCCCTGCGCAAGCTCGGATTGCAGCCGGAGGAGGGCAACGACCAGCTCACGGTCACGCCGCCGTCCTACCGTTTCGACATCGCGATCGAGGAAGACCTGATCGAGGAAGTGGTGCGCATCGTGGGCTACGGCCAGCTGCCTGAGACGCCGCCCCTCGCCCCGATCACGCCCAAGCTGCGGCGCGAAGACCGCCGCAGCGCATTCGCGGTGCGCCGGGAACTGGCGGCCCTCGGGTACCAGGAAACCATCAATTTCAGCTTCGTGGAAGAGCAGTGGGAGCGCGAGCTTGCGGGCAACGCGGATCCCATCCGCCTGCTGAATCCCATCGCCAGCCAGATGAACGTCATGCGCTCGTCGCTGTTGGGATCGCTGCTGCAGGTGCTGAAATTCAATCTCGACCGCAAGGCTCCGCGGGTGCGCGTGTTCGAGCTGGGCCGGGTCTTCCTGCGCGATGCGGACGTTGCCGGTTCCGACACCACGGTCGAAGGCTTCCGCCAGCCCATGCGGGTCGCAGGAGCGGCTTATGGGGCGGCGGAGATGCTGCAATGGAGCCGCAAGGACGATACGGTGGACTTCTTCGACGTGAAGGGCGATGTGGAAGCGCTGCTCGCCCCGCGCAAGGCCGTGTTCGAGCCTGCCGGGCATCCGGCGATGCACCCGGGGCGTTGCGCGCGCGTACTGCTGGACGGGCGCAGCATCGGCTTCATTGGCGAGCTGCATCCCAAATGGCGCCAGCAATGGGACTTCGCACAGGCCCCGGTGCTGTTCGAGCTCGAACTGGACGCGGTGCTGGCACGCGACGTCCCGCGGTTCGCTGCGGTGGGCAAGCAGCAGGCCGTGGAGCGCGACATCGCCATTGTCGTGTCCGAGCAGACGACCCATGCCGACGCCATGCGCGTGATCGGTAGCGCGCTGCCTGCCACGCGCTTGCGCTCGGCGGTGCTCTTCGACGTGTTCCGGCCCAAGCGCGGCAAGGACGGCGAGACCGTGGCGGGCTTCGCTCCCGGGGAGAAGAGCTTCGCGGTGCGGCTGGCCCTGGGCGACGGCGTGACGGCACTCACCGACGCGGAGATCGACGAATCGCTGCAGGCCGTGCTGCGGCAACTGGAGCAGCAACTGGGGGCGCGACTGCGGTGATGACTTTGACCAACACTTCCAAGGGCGCGGACATCATGGAACTGGCCGTCGAGAGCCTGGAGACGCCAGCGCTGACCAAGGCACAGCTTGCCGAGCTGCTGTTCGACCAGATCGGGTTGAACAAGCGCGAGTCGAAGGACATGATCGACGCGTTCTTCGACCTGATCGCGCAGCGGCTGGTGGACGGGCAGGACGTGAAAATTTCCGGCTTCGGGAATTTCCAGATCCGCACGAAGGCACCTCGTCCGGGGCGCAATCCCCGCACGGGAGAAGCCATTCCGATCCAGGCGCGCCGCGTGGTCACGTTCCATGCCAGCACCAAGCTGAAGGAGCAGATCCAGAACGGTGAGTCGTCCGCCGCCTGACGGATGCGGTAGCGCATTCCCCGACCCTCAAGTACCCTTCCCGCCGTCCGCTTTTCCTTCCTGCGCACTCCCATGGGCACGCCGCTTCCTTCCATCCCCGCGAAAAGGTACTTCACCATCGGCGAAGTTGCAGAGCTGTGCGGGGTCAAGCCCCACGTGCTGCGCTACTGGGAACAGGAGTTCACGCAACTGCGTCCGATGAAGCGCAGGGGCAACCGCAGGTACTACCAGCACCATGAAGTGCTGATGATCCGGCGCATACGGGAGTTGCTGTACGACCAGGGCTTCACGATCAGTGGCGCCCGGAACCGCCTGCAGGAAGTGGACATTGCGGGAGAAGGCGAAGAGATCGCAGCGTCCGCTGCGGCGGGCATTGCAGGTGCCGGGGAAGAGCATGGCCGCCTGTCCCTGGAAGGTGTGCGCAAAGAATTATTGGAAATTCGTGCACTTTTGTTCGGGCACTGAATTTTTACCCCTATAATCTAAGTCTTGTCGGCGTGTAGCGCAGCCTGGTAGCGCACTTGCATGGGGTGCAAGGGGTCGCGAGTTCGAATCCCGCCACGCCGACCATTGATGTGAGAGGCCCAGCTTTGAAAGAAGCTGGGCCTTTTTTCTTTGGGCCAAAAAAAGAAGGCCCGGGCAGCGCACCGGACCTTTTTCATTTCCATACCAGCCTCACAGGGGAGACTCGCGGGCGTTCAGGCCGTCAGATGCGCCCCATCAGCAGCAGGATGAGGAGGATCACCACGACCAGTCCCACGCCACCGCTCGGCCCATAGCCCCAGGAGCGGCTGTGGCCCCATGTCGGCAGCACGCCGACCAGGATGAGGATCAGGATGATGAGCAGAATGAGGGAGATCGACATGGTTTTGCCCTTCCGTGTGTGTTGTGGAGAGATTGGATGTGAGGGATTGTTGAGGCGGGCGAGGGCGGGGACGGCAGGCCGGAAGCGCTCGCGGGCGTAGGAGGGGATCGACGCAGCCGCGGCAGGCGGTCGCCTTCCTTCGCGCGCATGGGTGCGGCTTCGTTGCGGCCGTGCCCCGATGCTTCGGGCCCCGCACACTGGTGAGCAATCTAGACTCACTGCTTCCATCCCATGAACCCACCCACCGGCGCTCTTTCGTCCCCGTTGTCGGCCCTGCGCCCACCGTTGTCTCAGGCTCCAGATGACGCATCGCTGCAGCCGCGGCCCGAATCGCGCAAGGGCCCTGAAACTCCGGTGGGTTTGACTGCGCGCAAGCGCACCGCATCCAGCGCCGGGCTCGAGGCACTGCCGCCGCGCAGCCAGCTGCGCGCAAGTCCTTCGAGCCTGGGTGGCAGTTCGCCGTTCAAGCGGCAGCGCACGTCGGAAAACCCGGCAGATACGCCTGCAGTGGCAACGACCGCTGGTGAGGAGAAGACCTCCGAAAGCGCAACGGCTTTATCGCCGGGGCAAAATCTTCCCGCAACGGTACCGACGCTGCATGCAGGGTCGCCAACGCATGGCGGGGCTGGCGAGACGCCCGAAACCCCCCGACCGTCCAGCTACGAATCCCATGGGCATGCGGACGAGCACATGCCTCCAGCGGCAGAGGGCGGCCTGCCGCATGCCGGCGGTCCGGAGTTCGCCATGCCTCACACCGCGCCGACACCGTCCTCTCCGCATTTCGGACATGGGGACGATCACCCGGAAGACGGCGAAGATGCACCGCACCGTGCAGACGGACCCGCACGCAAGGCCATCACGGCACAGGAGCAGCAGATGGCGAACCAGAACGCGCTCACCGAAGCATCCGTGCGAGCGCAGATGCAGGCCGCGCTCAACGAATTCACCATCAAGAGCATGGAAGCCCTGGCCAAGGCGATCAAGTCGATGGCCAAGGCCGTGGCCGACCTGGTGACCTGACCCCTATGGTCAGCCTCCGCGGCATGCGAGGCCTCGGCATGGCTGCCCGCGGTCAGGTTGATTTCCGACAGGGAGGGGCCGTGGCACCGGCAAGAATGCGCCATGGCAACCGAAAAACAGAAAATGCTGGCCGGCGAGCTCTACCATGCCGGTGATCCCGAACTGCAGGCCGACATGGCTGCCGCGTGCCGCTGGATGGCCCGGTACAACGACATGGCGCTCCACGCGGGCCTCGATGCACGCGGGCGGCACCGGCTGCTCGCGGAGGGCCTGGGTTCCATCGGCGGAGGGGCCGCGGTGCGCCCGCCGTTCCATTGCGACTACGGCTTCAACATCCACCTGGGCGCAGGCGTGTTCCTGAATTTCGACTGCGTGATTCTCGACGTCGTGGAGGTGCGCATCGGCGACGGGGCGCAGATCGGGCCCGGTGTGCAAATTTACGCGGCAGACCACCCGCGCGATGCGGCCACCCGCGCCACCGGGCTCGAATCGGGCCGGCCGGTGCGCATCGGCCGCGACGTCTGGATCGGGGGCGGAGCGATCCTGCTGCCGGGCGTCACGGTGGGCGATGGTGCCGTGATCGGCGCGGGCAGTGTCGTCACGCGCGACGTGGCGGCCGGGGCCACGGTGGGCGGCAATCCCGCGAGGCCGTTGCGCCTCGCCTGAGCGGCGCGCCGTCCTGCCATGGCGCGGCACGCGCCCGCACCCCGTTGTCAGTCGCCGTGGTCCTGCGGCTCTCCCAGGAATCCGCCGCTCTGGTGCGCCCACAGCCGGGCATACACGCCGCCCTGGGCGAGCAGTTCCGCATGTGTGCCCTGCTCGGCGATGCGGCCCGCGTCCAGCACGATGAGCCGGTCCAGCGCCGCGATGGTGGACAGCCGGTGGGCGATCGCGATGACGGTCTTGCCGCGCATCAGGGTGTCCAGGCTCTGCTGGATGGCGGCTTCCACTTCCGAGTCCAGCGCACTCGTGGCTTCGTCCAGCAGCAGGATGGGCGCATCCTTGAGCATGACCCGGGCGATGGCCACGCGCTGGCGCTGGCCGCCCGACAGCTTCACGCCGCGCTCACCCACCTGGGCCTCGTAGCCGCTGCGGCCCTGCAGGTCGGTGAGCTGGTCGATGAACGCGGCGGCTTCCGCGCGCTCGGCAGCTTCGTGCATCTGGGCGTCCGTGGCATCCGGACGCCCGTAGAGGATGTTGTCCCGCATCGAGCGATGCAGCAGGGAGGTGTCCTGCGTGACCATGCCGATGGACTGGCGGAGGCTGTCCTGGGTCACGTGGGCGATGTCCTGGCCATCGATCAGCACACGGCCGGCCTGCACGTCATGGAAGCGCAGCAGCAGGTTCACCAGCGTGGACTTGCCCGCGCCGGAGCGCCCGATCAGGCCGATGCGCTCGCCGGGCCGGATGGTCAGGTGCAGGTCGTCGATCACCGGGCGGCCCGGCTGGTATCCGAAAGTCACGCCGTCGAACGTCACCTCGCCGCGCGTCACCGCCAGCGGCCGGGCGTCGGGCGCGTCCACCACGGTACGGGGGCGGGTCAGGGTGTTGATGCCATCCTGGATGGTGCCCACGCTCTCGAACAGCGTGGTCACCTCCCACATGACCCAGTGCGCGTGGCCCGATACGCGCAGCGCCATCGCCGTGACCGCCGCCACCGCGCCTGCGCCCACCTGGCCCAGCGACCAGAGCCACAGCGCCGTGCCGCAGGCCCCCAGGATCATGGCCACCACCAGCACGTGGTTGACGATCTCGAAGGTGCTGACGAGGCGCATCTGCGCGTAGCCCGTCTGCTTGAATGCATCCATCGCGGCGCGGGCGAATTCCGCCTCGCGCCGGGTGTGGGAGAACAGCTTGACGGTGGCGATGTTGGTGTACGCATCGGTGATGCGGCCGGTCATCACGGAGCGGGCATCGGCCTGTGCCTTGCCCACCTTGCCGAGCCGCGGCACGAAGTACCAGCAGGCAGCGGCATAGCACAGCATCCACAGCACGAAGGGCACCAGCAGCCGGGCATCGAAGCCGGCGGCCAGCGCCAGGATGGTGACCAGATAGACGCCCATGCCGATCACCACATCGGTGGTCGTGAAGATCATGTCGCGCACGGCCAGTGCCGTCTGCATGATCTTCGTCGTGATGCGGCCGGCGAACTCGTCCGCGTAGAACGACATGCTCTGCCCGAGCATCAGGCGGTGGAAGTTCCAGCGCAAACGCAGCGGGAAGTTGATGGCGAGCACCTGGTGCTTCACGCTCGTCTGCAGGACCACCAGCCCGATGCTGGCCACCATCAGGCCGGCGATCAGCCAGAGTGCCTCCCGGTGCCCCGACCAAAGGTCGGCAGGTGCCGTTTCGGACAACCAGTCCACCAGATGCCCCAGGACCGAGAAAAGGAACGCTTCATAGACGGCGATGGCCGCGGACAGCCCTGCCATCGCCATCACGTTGCCGCGCAGGCCTTGCGTGCAGGCCCACACGAAAACCATGAATCCCTTGGGTGGAAGGGTGGGTTCGGTGGAGGGGTAGGGGGGGAGACGGTTTTCGAAGTACTGGAACACGGGCAGGCTCACTCCTCAACAGGCCGCAATGGTAGGTGGGCAGCGCGCCACGCGTGCGTAAGGGGTCAATCGGTGCCATGTAGGCGAATGTCGCGTTCTGGACAGCGAGGGCCATTCCCGGCCGTGGCCACGGCCGCGTTCCCTAGAATCCGCGTCCGGCAGGCGGCATCGCCTCTGCGAGAGAACCGTACAACAACAGCGCGCCGCAGGCCGGTCCCGCGGCCGCGCACACCAAGGAAACGCTTTCCATGCTGACAATGGCCCATCCCGGGTGGACGTGGGGCGTGGTCGCCATCGCCACCGCTGCCGTCATCCTGCGGCCCGCGCGCATTCCCGAGGCCTTGTGGGCCGTGGGCGGTGCCCTGGTGCTCGCCGTCTCCGGGCTCCTGCCCTGGGCGGATGCGTGGAAAGGCGTGCTGCGCGGACACGACGTGTATCTGTTCCTGGCCGGCATGATGCTGCTGTCGGAAATGGCGCGCCGCGAAGGGGTGTTCGACTGGCTGGCCGTCGAGGCGGCGCGCCGGGCGCGGGGCTCCGGCGAGCGCCTCTTCGCATGGGTTTTCGGTGTGGGAACGCTCGTGACGGCGACACTGTCCAACGATGCCACGGCCGTCGTGCTCACACCGGCGGTGATCGCCGTGGCGCGGGCCGTGGGGGCCGCTCCGCTGCCGTACCTGCTGATCTGCGCCTTCGTGGCGAATGCGGCCAGTTTTCTCCTGCCGATCTCCAATCCGGCCAACCTGGTTCTCTGGGGCGGGGGGCAGATGCCGTCGCTGTCCCATTGGTTGGCACTGTTCGGCGTGCCGTCCGTGGCGGCGATCGGCTCCACATACTGGGTGCTGAAGTGGCGCGTCCGGCAGGACATCAACCGGCCCGTGGCCGCCGAGGTGCCCGCCCGTCCGCTGGGCACTGGCGGCCGCCTCGCGGCTGCAGGCCTGGCGGTATCGGCCGTGGTGCTCGTGGGCTGCGCCTGGTGGCGCATTCCATTGGGCGCGCCGACGCTGGGAGCGGCGCTGCTCACGCTGGCCCTGCTGCGCGCGGGCTGCGGCCACCAGGTGGGGCCGGCGCTGAAATCGGTGTCCTGGGGCGTGCTGCCGCTGGTGGCCGGGCTGTTCGTCTTCGTGCAGGCCCTGGAAGTGACCGGGGTGGTGGGGCACCTGGCCCGCATGCTGGCCGAGGCCGCAGCGGCCGCGCCGCTGGCCGCGGGCCCTGCACTGGGGGCGCTGCTGGGCTTCGGCGCCAATCTGGTGAACAACCTGCCTGCCGGCCTGCTGGCCGGCGCCGCCCTGGAAGCTGCCCATGCCGCGGAACCGCTGCGCGCCGCGGCGCTCATCGGTATCGATCTCGGCCCCAATCTCTCCATCACCGGCTCGCTCGCGACCCTGCTGTGGCTGGCAGCACTGCGGCGCGAAGGTATCGAGGTGAGTGCGGTGCAGTTCCTGAAGTTCGGCGCCTGGGTGATGCCTCCGGCGCTCGCGGCGGCCCTGCTGGTCTTGATGGGCATGTCGGTCGCTGGACTGTGACCGGGCTGCGTCCATCCGCAGCATCCCGGCAGGACGATGGGTGCTCGTGAAAGCTATGAAGGTGGCATACGTGATTGTCACAAAAAAGCCCAAACGGCCCCAGCTTTCAAAAACGGCGTTCCGATGAAGCTATCCTCAGATGTTTCATCCCTTTCCGCTGTGCCGCATCCACGCGTTCCACGCGTGTTCCGTTTCCTGCCGCCCATGCCTCTGCCCCTCGCTTTGCGCCTGCCTTCACGGTTCCCGTGGCTGGGCATTCCCGCGGCGCTGCTGGCCCTGGGCGTGGGGGCCGGCCTGTGGCAGTGGCAGCGCACGGCCGCGGACAGCATCGCCCAGGAGCGTTTCCAGCGCAATGCGTCCGAGGCCACCACCGCACTCGAGACCCATGTCGGGCGTTACCTCGGACTGCTCACGGGAGTACGCGGGCTCTTCGTTGCCAACCCCCGCCTGACCCGTGCAGAGTTCGACAACGCGCTGCGCGAACTCCGGCTCTGGCCCCAGTACGCGGGTATCGTCAATCTGGCGTTCACACGCTACGTGCTACATGCCGACAGGGCCGCGTTCGAGGCGTCGGTGCGGGCCGATGCCTCCCTGGCCGCAGACGGCATGCCGCAGTTCTCCATCCGCCCGGAAGGCGATCGCCCGGACTACTACATCGCGGACTACGTGTGGCCGCGTTCGGGCAACAAGGGGGTCGTGGGGCTGGACATGGGGGCCATACCGGCCACCATGGAGTCCGTGCGCTACAGCCGCGACAGCGGCAGCGCCATCGCGTCCGCCCCCTACGACATGCTCCAGGCCCCAGAACACCGGGCCGCATTCAGCCTGCGCCTGCCGGTGTTCACCGACGGCGCAGGAGGCGGCCTGCGCTACGTCGGTTCCGTGGCTGCCGCGATACGTTTTTATGACCTCGTCAGCGCGCTGCGCGACGAGGGGCGCCTCACGGGGCTGGCTCTGGGGGTGCAGGATGTCGGCTCCGTGCGGGGCGCCCCGCCTGCAGGCGCGAGGACGATGCTGGAACTGCCCGCCACGGCCTCCGGCACCCATCGCTACGAGCGCGAGCTGCAGATCTACGACCGGCGCTGGAAGCTCACTTTCGTGTCCGAGGACAGTTTCCTGTCTCCTGCCGAGCGGGCGGTGCCCTGGCTGGCCGCAGCGGGTGGCGCGATGGCGACCTTGCTCCTCCTCCTCCTGGCCGTCTCCTGGCACTGGCGCAGGGCTGCGCGGAAGGACCCTTTCCAGACGCTTTTCGACCAGGCCGCGGTGGGGGTCGCGCAGGTGGACACCGCAAGCCGGCGCTTCGTGCGCGCTAATACACGTTTCTGCGAGATCCTGGGCTATGCGCCGCAGGAGTTGCTGGAGCTCACGGTACGCGACGTGACCCACCAGGACGACCAGGCCGAGAGCGAGGCGGTGATCGACCGCATCGCTGCAGGCGCTCAGCAGGAATACCGTTACGAGAAGCGCTATCGCCGCAAGGATGGCCAGATGGTGTGGGCGGAACTGCGCATCGCGCCGATGCGCCAGGACCGCAGGCGGCCTGCCCAGCATATCGCCGTGGTGCAGGACATCAGCGACCGCAAGCGCATGGAGGCGGCGCAGCGCGACAGCGAAGCGCGGCTGCGGCAGATCCTCTACCGTTTGCCGGTCGGGGTGTGCCTCGTCGCGCGGGATGGAGCGCTGAGCTTCCGCAACGAACGCTTCGAGCTGATCTGCCGCCACACCGATGCGGCACCTTCCACGGTGCGCGAGTGGTGGCAGACGGTGCTGCCGGACACGGCGCGCCGTGAGCAGGCCATGGCGGACTGGGATGCCGCCTGCAACGCCGCACGGGCCGGCGACGGTATCCTCCCGTCGCGCGAATACGCCATCACCTGCGGGGATGGTTCCGTGCGCACGGTGGACATGGCCGGGGTGCTGCTGGACGGTGCCTGCCTCATCACGATGGTGGACCTGAGTCAGCACAAGGCTGCGGAGGAGGAGATCCACTATCTGGCCTACTACGATCCCCTGACCCAGCTTCCCAACCGGCGGCTGCTGGTGGACCGGCTCCAGCAGGCGCTGGCCGCCAGCGTGCGTCGCGGGCGGTGCGGTGCGGTGCTCATGCTGGATCTGGACAATTTCAAGACCCTCAACGAGACCCAGGGTCACGAGCGGGGCGACATGCTCCTGCGCCAGGTCGCCCAGCGCCTGCGCGGCTGCGTGCAGAACGAGGACACGGTGGCGCGGCACGGGGGAGACGAGTTCGTGGTGGTGCTGGAAGACCTCGGCCAGAGCCCGCAGGGTGCCGCGGCCAGGGCGGAGGAGATGGGGCAGAAGATCCTGGCGGCGATGCGCCATCCGTTCACGCTGGAGGGCGAATCCCACCACACGACATTGAGCATGGGCGTGACCGTGTTCCAGGGCGCGCGGGAGACAGTGGACGAGCTGCTGCAGCGCACGGACCTCGCCATGTACCAGGCCAAGGCCAGTGGCCGCAATGCGCTGCGGTTCTACGACCCGCAGATGCAGGCCTCGGTGGCTGCGCGCGCAGCCCTGGAAACCGACCTGCGGGAAGGCCTGGGCCGTGGCGAATTCGAGCTGTTCTACCAGGCCCAGGTGCACTACGGCCGCATCGTGGGGGCCGAAGCCTTGCTGCGGTGGCGGCATCCGGCGCGTGGATTCGTTTCGCCCGGCGAGTTCATTCCCCTGGCGGAGGAAACCGGACTCATCCTTCCCCTGGGGGAGTGGGTGCTGCGCGCCGCGTGCGAGCGGCTGGCCCAATGGTCGCGCCACCCGGTGCTGGCCCCCATCAGCCTGTCTGTGAACGTGAGCGCGCGGCAGTTCCACCAGGGCGGCTTCGTCGGCCAGGTGCTCGCGGCGCTGGCGGGCACGGGCGCGGAAGGGCGGCGCCTGAAGCTCGAGATGACCGAAAGCCTGCTGCAGCAGGACCTGGAGGACACCATCCAGAAGATGCAGCAGTTGCGGGCCTATGGCGTGGGGTTCTCCCTGGACGATTTCGGTACCGGCTATTCATCGCTGGCCTACCTCAAGCGCCTGCCGCTCGACGAGCTCAAGATCGACCAGAGCTTCGTGCGCGATGTGCTCACGGATCCGAACGATGCGTCCATCGCCCGGACCATCGTGGCCCTGGGGACCAGCCTGGGCCTGCGGGTCATTGCCGAGGGCGTCGAGACGGAGGCGCAGCGCGCTTTCCTGGAGCGCAACCATTGCCATGCCTGGCAGGGGTATCTGTTGAGCCGCCCCGTGAACGCGGACGCATTCGAACAATTGGTTCTTTCGTTCCCGCGGCAGGATGCGCCTGCGGCGCCGGACTGAGGCGGCGCGCATGGCCGAATTCAGGACGCTCATGCTTTATGCCGTGACGGCGCTGGCGGAAATCGCGGGGTGCTACCTGCCGTGGCTGTGGCTGCGCCAGGGCCGCAGTGCGTGGCTCCTGGTGCCGGGCGCGGCCTGCCTGGCACTGTTCGCCTGGCTGCTCACCCTGCATCCTGCGGCTGCCGGACGCGTGTACGCGGCCTATGGAGGGGTGTACGTGGCGGTGGCGCTGGGCTGGCTCTGGGCAGTGGACGGCATCCGGCCCGACCGCTGGGATCTTGCCGGCGCTGCCGTGACCCTCGCAGGCATGGCCATCATCGCCTTCGCGCCCCGCGGCGCGGCCTGAGCAGGCCCGCCCTCGTGGCGGCGGACGCTTCGGGCGCCACCCGCGCTGGTGGTGAACAGCGCGCGCAGGGTGCGCCCCTCCGCACGGGGAGCCCGTGCGGAGGCGTGCCAGCGGCCCTGCCAGCCTGGCTCGGCACGCCGGGCACCGGCCTCCCGCGGGCGAAGCGTCGGTGGCACGCGCTAAGCCGGCGAACGGCTGGCATGCCGGTGGGCCACGGTATCATCCGGCGCTGCCCTGCAGGCATGGGAGGCTTCGCCGTCCGTCCGCTCCGGGCACTGCCTTGCTGCCCTTCGCCACGCTGCACCTACGCCTGCCGTCCCATCCGTGCGCCTCAACTCGATCAAACTCGCCGGCTTCAAGTCGTTCGCCGAACCCACGCACTTCGTGCTGCCGGGGCAGCTCGTGGGCGTGGTGGGGCCGAACGGCTGCGGCAAGTCCAACATCATGGATGCGGTGCGCTGGGTGCTCGGGGAGTCCAAGGCGAGCGAGCTGCGCGGCGAATCGATGCAGGACGTGATCTTCAACGGAACCACGCACCGCAAGCCCGCAAGCCGCTCGAGCGTGGAGCTGGTTTTCGACAATGCAGACCACCGGGCCGGCGGGCAATGGAATCAGTATGCCGAGATAGCCGTCAAGCGGGTGCTCACGCGCGAGGGCAACAGCAGCTATTTCATCAACAACCAGCCCGTGCGACGCCGCGACGTGCAGGACGTGTTCCTGGGTACCGGCCTGGGCCCTCGCGCGTACGCCATCATCGGGCAGGGAACGATCAGCCGCATCATCGAATCGCGGCCGGAAGAGTTGCGGCTTTTCCTGGAGGAGGCGGCAGGCGTCTCCAAGTACAAGGAGCGCCGCCGCGAAACCGAGAACCGCCTGGCCGACACCCGCGAGAATCTCACGCGTGTGGAAGATATCCTGCGCGAGCTGAACGCGAACCTGGAGCGCCTCGAAAAGCAGGCAGAGGTGGCGGCACGCTACAACGCGCTGCAGTCGGACGTGACGCTGCGGCAGCACCAGCTCTGGTTCCTCAAGCGTGCCGACGCGGAAGCCGAGCAGACCCGCGTCCGCACGGAAGGCCTGCAGGCCGTGAACGACCTGGAATCCCGCATGGCCGACCTGCGCCATGTGGAGGCGGATCTGGAGACGATCCGCCAGGCGCACTATGCCGCCGGCGACCAGGTCAACCAGTCGCAGGGCCGGCTCTACGAGGCGACCGCGGAGGTCGGCAAACTGGAGGCGGAGATCCGCTACGTGGTGGAAGGGCGCCAGCGAGTGGAACAGCGGCTGGCCCAACTGGCCGAGCAGATCGCGCAGTGGTCGGCCCGCAAGGAGGATGCCGAGGCCGAGATGGAAAACCTCGCCGGTGCCGGCGTGGACGCGGAGGAGCGCGCGGAAATGCTCGCTGCCCAGGTCGAGGAACAGGCGATGCAGATGCCCGACCTGGAGGAGGCGCTGCGCCAGGCGCAGCAACGCTCCGAGGCGCAGCGCGCATCGGTGGTGCAGGTGCAGCAACAGATCCAGGTGCTGGCCGCCGAGCAGCGCAGCCTGCAGGAACAGCGGCGCCAGGCGGAGTCGCGGCATGAGCGCCTGCGTGCCGACCGCAATGCGCTGGCGGCGCCCGATGAAGCGCGGCTGGCCAATCTGAACGGGCAATTGCAGGAAGCCGAGGAAGCCGCCGAAATGGCGGAAGCGCGGCAGGCCGAATTGCAGGACAGCGTTCCCCGGCTCGACGAAGAACGCCGCCAGCGCCAGCAGGCTGCGAACGCCGAAGGCGCCCGGCAGGCCGACCTCTCGGCACGGCTGGAGGCACTCAAGGCCCTGCAGGAAAAGGTCCGCACGGACGGCAAGCTCAAGCCGTGGCTGGCCCGGCACGGGCTGGAGGGACTGCAGGGTTTGTGGAGCCGGCTGCACATCGAGCCCGGCTGGGAGAACGCGCTGGAGGCCGCGCTGCGCGAGCGCCTGGGCGCGCTGGAGGTCGGGCGCCTGGATACCGTCCGCGGGTTCCTGGGCTCCGGAGGGCAGGACGCGCCTCCCGCGCGACTGGCCTTCTACAGCGCGCCGTCCGCCGCGGCGCCGTCCGGCACGGCGTCGGCGGCGCCACGCCTGGCCGATCTGCTGCGGGTGCCGGAAGCCGGCCTGCGCGCCGTGCTGGAGGACTGGCTGCAGGGCTGCCAGACGGCCGCCACGCTGGACGAGGCGCTGGACCGCCGCACGCAGTTGCGGCCGGGCGAGGCGATCTACGTCCCCGGCGGGCATGCGGTCAGTGCGCACGGCGTGAGCTTCTATGCACAGGATTCGGAGCAGTCGGGCCTGCTTGCGCGCGCGCAGGAAATCGAGCACCTCGAAAAGGAGCTACGTGCCCAGGCGCTGATTCATGAGGAATCGCGCACCGCGCTGGTCCGCGCCGAAGCGGCCTATGCGGATGCCTCGCAACGGCTGGTGGCGGCGCGGCGGGAAGCCAGCGAGGCCCAGGGCCGGCGCCATGAGCTGCAGGTCGAGAGCCTGCGCCTGAACCAGCTGGCGGAACAGGCCCGCTCGCGGAGCGAACAGATCGGTGCCGATCTGGCCGAGGTCGAGGCCCAGCTGGCCGACCTCCAGGAGCGGTCGGTGGCCTCCGAGGCGCGTTTCGAGGAGCTGGACATGCAGCTCGCCGACAGCCAGGAGCACCACGCCCAGGTGGGCGACCGGGTGATGGAGGCCGAACGGCGCCTGAACGAGTGCCGCGAGCAGCAGCGCAGCCTCGAGAGGCAGGCGCAGGAAGCGACGTTCTCCCGCCGCAGCCTGGAAGCGCGGCGGGCCGAACTGGCGCGCACCATCGACACCGCGCGCACGCAGGTCGCCTCCCTGGAGGACGAGCGCCAGCGCGCCCAGGACGAAATGGGCCGCCTGTCCGCGGCGGCGGCGCAAGGCGGCCTGCAGCAGGCGCTGGAACTGAAGATGGATCGCGAGAAGGCACTGGCCGTGCAGCGCAGCGAGTACGACGATCTCACGGCCCGCCTGCGCGCGAGCGACGAGCGGCGGCTGCAGCTGGAGCGCGCGCTCGATCCGCTGCGCCAGCGGATCACCGACTTCCAGCTCAAGGAACAGGCCGCGCGGCTGGGCCTGGAGCAGTACACGAGCCTGCTCGCGGATGCGCAGGCCGACCTGGACGCCGTGGCACGCTCCATCGAAGAGGGCGGCGTGCGGGCCGCGGGCCTGCAATCCGAGATCGACCGGCTCCACCGCGAGATCGCGGCCCTGGGCGCGGTCAACCTCGCCGCGCTGGACGAGCTGCAGCTGGCCCGGGAGCGCAAGACCTTCCTCGACGCGCAGACCGAGGACCTGACCCTGGCCATGAACACGCTCGAGGACGCGATCCGCAAGATCGACGCCGAGACGCGCACGCTGCTCTCCGGCACCTTCGAGACCGTGAACGACCATTTCGGCCGCATGTTCCCCGAGCTGTTCGGCGGCGGGCAGGCGCGCCTCATCATGACCGGCGACGAAATCCTCGACTCCGGCGTGCAGGTGATGGCGCAGCCTCCAGGCAAGAAGAACCAGACCATCCACCTGCTGTCCGGTGGCGAGAAGGCGCTGACGGCCATCGCGCTGGTCTTCGCCATCTTCCAGCTCAACCCGGCGCCGTTCTGCCTGCTGGACGAAGTGGACGCGCCGCTGGACGACGCGAACACCGAGCGCTATGCCAAACTCGTCGCGAGCATGAGCCGCGGCACGCAATTCCTTTTCATCAGCCACAACAAGATCGCCATGGAAATGGCCGAGCAACTCATCGGCGTGACGATGCAGGAGCAGGGGGTCTCGCGCATCGTCGCCGTGGACATGGAGTCTGCGCTGTCGATGGCCGAGGCCTGATGTCCTACAGCAAATCCGCATGAAGCAGGGCAGTCGGCCACCGCGTTACATCGTTTCACTCACACCATGAGCAATTTCCAACTCGGCCTCATCATCGCAGGTGGCGTGGTATTGGCCATCGTCGTCGCCTATAACGCGTGGACCACCCACCGCAATGCGCCCAAGCGGGCCAGTCCCCAGGAAGGGCCCGAGGCCGGCGGCGCCGATCCGCTCGTGCGCCAGGAACCCGGCTTCGACCTGCCTGCCGGCCCGGCGGGTGGCCTGCCCGCGGGCGCACCGATGGCCGCATCCGCCGTCGAAGCCGGGCAGGGCGGCCATGCCGTGGACTGGCAGGATTCGCTGCAGATGCCCCTGCCTCCCGCCGAGCGGAGGGGCGGGCTCGACCCGCTGATCGACGCCATCGCCCCCATCATTCCCGAACAGCTCGTCTCCGGCGATGCGGCCCTGGCGGCCCTGCCGACCACCCGCCGGGCCGGCAGCAAGCCGTTCGCCATCGAAGGCTTCAACGAAGCGGCGCAGCAGTGGGAAACGCCCGTGCCGGGCCAGCGCTACACCCAGTTCCAGGCGGGCGTGCAGCTCGCCAACCGCGTGGGAGCCCTCAACGAGATCGAGTTCTCCGAATTCGTGCTCAAGGCCCAGGGCTTCGCGGACGCGATCAACGCCACGCCCGATTTTCCCGACATGCTGCACGAGGTCGGCCGTGCCCGCGAGCTCGACCAGTTCGCCAGCGACCATGATGCGCAACTGGCCTTCTGCCTGCGCGCCCGCCATGCGGCATGGAGCCCGGGCTACGTGCAGCAGAATGCGCTGCGCCAGGGCTTTACGCCCGGCGCCATGCCCGGCCGCCTGGTGCTGCCAGCGGGCGGGCAGGGCCTTCCGCCGGTGCTCACGCTGTCCTACGACACCCAGGCCGCCCTCTCGGAAGATCCCGAGCAGTCGGCCATCCGCGACATCACGCTCAGCCTGGATGTGGCGCAGGTCCACCGCAGCGAGCAGCCTTTCGCCCGGCTGCGGGAGGTGGCTGCGTCCCTGGGCCAGGCCATGGACGGCGTGCTGTGCGACCAGAACGGCACGCCGCTGCCCGCCATGACCATGGACCCGATCGCCGCGGACCTGGAACTGCTCTACGACAAGCTCGACAGCCGCGAGCTGTCGGCCGGTTCAGTGCTGGCACGGCGGCTGTTCAGCTGAACATCGCACGGCGGCCCGGCGGCGGCCCGCCGTGCCCCTTTCCCGAAAGACGATCGCCATGGCCGAACATTCCGACCTGTTTTCCGCACCTGCCCAGGACACCGCCGAGGATCCAGGCCGCCGCATCGCCGCGCTGCGTGCGCAACTGCACCAATGGGCCCACCAGTACTACGTGCTGGATGCGCCCTCCGTGCCGGATGCCGAATACGACCGCGTCTTCCAGGCGCTGCAGGCACTGGAGGCGGCTCACCCCGAACTCGTCACGCCCGACTCGCCCACGCAGCGGGTGATCGGCGCGGTGATGGAAGGGCTGACGCCCGTCCGCCACAAGGTGCCGATGCTCAGCATCCGCACCGAGACCGACACCGAGGCCAGCGGTGCCGAGACGTTCGACGCCCGCGTCCGCAGGGAGCTCAAGCTCGCGCCCGATGCGCCACCGGTCGAATACGTCGCCGAGCCCAAGTTCGACGGCCTGGCGATGAGCCTGCGCTATGAAAATGGCCGCCTGGTGCAGGCCGCCACGCGCGGCGACGGCGAAGTCGGCGAGGACGTGACCCACAACATCCGCACCATCCGCCAGATCCCGCTCACGCTGCCCACTGGCCGCCGCCAGGGTGTTCCGCCGGTGCTGGAGGTGCGGGGCGAGGTGTACATGCGCCGGGCGGATTTCGACAGCCTCAACGAGCGCCAGCGCGAGGCCGGGGGCAAGACCTTCGTCAACCCGCGCAATGCAGCGGCCGGCGCGGTGCGCCAGCTCGACTCGGGCATTGCCGCGCAGCGGCCCCTGAGTTTCTTCGCCTACGGCCTGGGCGACATCACCCCGGCAGCGGAAGGCGGACCCGACTTCGCGGCCCATTTCGACATGCTGCAGCAGCTCAAAGCCTGGGGTTTCCCGGTCGCTGCGCAGGTGCGGACCGCGCAGGGTGCCGCCGAACTCGTGGCTTTCCACCGGGAAGTGGGCGAGAGCCGCGACCGGCTGCCCTACGACATCGACGGGGTGGTGTACAAGGTCAACAGCCTGTCGCTGCAGCGGCAACTGGGTTTCGTGACCCGCGAGCCGCGGTGGGCCGTGGCGCACAAGTACCCGGCGCAGGAGATGGTCACCCGCGTGGAAGGCATCGATGTGCAGGTCGGCCGCACCGGCAAGCTCACGCCCGTGGCGCGGCTGGCCCCCGTCTTCGTGGGCGGAGTCACCGTTACCAACGCCACGCTGCACAACCTGTTCGAGATCCGCAAGAAGGGCGTGCGGGTGGGCGACCGGGTCATCGTGCGCCGCGCGGGCGACGTGATCCCCGAAGTGGTGGGTACGGTGCCGGCGGCGCTGCTGCCCGTGGCGGACGCGCTGCAGGGCTCCGATGCATTGCTGGA
The DNA here is from genome assembly GCF_900104515.1 of Paracidovorax cattleyae. Taxonomy (GTDB): domain Bacteria; phylum Pseudomonadota; class Gammaproteobacteria; order Burkholderiales; family Burkholderiaceae_C; genus Paracidovorax; species Paracidovorax cattleyae. The sequence continues at coordinate 52,240 of NZ_FNJL01000007.1, read as the reverse complement.
CGCCGCTTCCGGGGCCGATGGCACGGCGCCGGACGCCGATGCGGCGCGCGCCGCTCCACGGTCACCCTACGTTCCCAACTTCCGCATGCCGCGCCATTGCCCTATCTGCGGCAGCGCCGTCGTCCGGGAAAAAGGCGAAGCCAATCACCGCTGCACCGGGGGTCTTTTCTGCCCGGCCCAGCGCAAGGAGGCGCTGCTCCACTTCGCCCAGCGACGCGCCATGGACATCGAAGGCCTGGGTGAAAAGCTGGTGGACCAGTTGGTGGAAGGCCAGGTCATCCGCACCCTGCCCGACCTGTACCGGCTGGGCCTGATGGCGCTCAGCAGCCTGGACCGCATGGCGGATAAATCGGCGCAGAACGTGCTGGCGGCCCTGGAGAAGTCCAAGCACACCACGCTGCCGCGCTTCCTGTTCGGCCTGGGCATCCGGCACGTGGGGGAAGCCACGGCCAAGGACCTCGCGCGCCATTTCGGCAGCCTGGACGCCATCATCGGCGCCACCGTGGAACAACTGCTCGAGGTGAACGACGTCGGTCCCATTGTCGCGCAGGCCATCCGCACGTTCTTCGCGCAGCCGCACAACCGCGAGGTGCTCGAGCAGTTGCGGGCTTGCGGGGTCACCTGGCAGGAAGGTCCACCCGCCGAGCGCGCCACCTTGCCGCTGGCCGGGAAAACCTTCGTTCTCACCGGCACGCTGCCCACCTTGAGCCGCGAGGATGCCAAGGAGCGGCTCGAGGCCGCTGGCGCCAAGGTCGCGGGCTCCGTCAGCAAGAAGACGCACTACGTCGTGGCCGGCGAAGAGGCGGGCAGCAAGCTGGCCAGGGCCCAGGAGTTGGGTGTGCCGGTGCTGGACGAGGCCGGATTGCTCGCCCTCCTGCAGGGCAATTGAGCCCGGGACGCGGGTCCCAACACCTGCCGCAGCAGTCCTGCCCCGGCGGGGCACTGTCCCTGCGGCATTTCCTGATAGGTCATCGGCGTCTGCACGGACGGCGGGGCCATGGCCATATGCGGCTGCTTGTCAGTTCTCGCAAAAATAATCCACTTTGCATTGCTGTGCAGTGATTTTTATCAAATTGACTACGTCTAGTCACCATTCAAACGCCGTTGGGCGATGCGCTGAATTTCCGGGAGCTCAAGGGCCGGGAGGAACTGAGCCAGGTTTTCAGCCTCGACATCGACCTGCTGAGCGAAGACAAAAGCATCGACCCCAAGGCATTGCTGGGCAAGAGCGCGACCGTGGTGGTCGAGACCGAAGGCGGCGGCCGGCAATACCTCGACGGAATCGTGACGCGCTTCGGCATGCAGGGACAGGACCACCGCTTCTATGCCTATCGCCTGCGTTTGCAGCCCTGGATCTGGCTGGCCTCGCGCAAGGGCGATTTCCGGATATTCCAGAACAAGAGCGTGCCCGACATCCTCGAGGAGGTGCTCGGCGCTTACGGATATCCGATGGAGCACGAGGGCATCTATTACTACCACCAGCATGCGGCGGGCCGGCACACGCTCACGCTGGCCGACGACATCGTGGCCTCGCACCAGCCACTGCCCGGCGCGTCGACCATCCCGTTCTATCCGCCCGAGAAATCCGCGGTGGCGAACCGCGAGAACATCCACGCCTGGGAACTGCACGAGGAAATCCACTCGGGCCGCTTCTACAACGACGACTACGACTTCAAGAAGCCCAAGGCCGACCTGGCGAACATGCGGCAGATGCCGCCAGGGCACAGCCACGACGCGTACGAGACTTACGAGTGGCCCGGGGGCTACACGAAGTTCGGCGACGGCGAGGCGTATGCCCGGGTGCGGCTGCAGGAGAACCTGAGCGGGCGCAGCACGGTGCGCGGGGAATCGCGCTACCGGTCCCTGGCGACGGGCTACCTCTTCACGCTGGAGAACTATTCGCGCGGAGACCAGAACCAGCCCTACCTGATCACCGACCTGCAGTACCACTTCCAGGAGAACCCGCGGATGAGCGCGGTGAACCCGGGGGGTAAGGGCACCGTGAAGGAAGAGGGCTCGTTCCAGCGGTTCACGCTGCACGCGCAACCCACGAGCCTGCCGTACACGCCGGCGCGGGTGACGCCCAGGCCGAGGACAACGGGGCCGCAGACCGCGGTGGTGGTGGGCCCGCCGGGCGAGGATATCTGGCCGGACCAGTACGGGCGCGTGAAAGTGCAGTTCCACTGGGACCGGCAGGGCAAGTTCGACGAGCAGTCCAGCTGCTGGATCCGGGTGTCGCAGGGCTGGGCGGGGCAGACCTACGGGAGCATCTACCTGCCGCGCATAGGCCAAGAGGTTATCGTGGATTCCTGATGCACCAGGGCACGGGCTTGCAGCGGGGCTATGGCTTCGAGCTTCGCACGGACCTGTGGGGCTCGATCCGGGCCGACAAGGGCCTGCTCATCACCACGTACAACCAGGACTTCACCTCCCGCGTTTCGGTGAACAACCCCGACGGTTTCGAGCACATGGGAGCGACGCTGGCCAGTACCGCCTCGCTCATGCAGGAGGCCGGGCGGCGTAACCCGGCCACCCGGGCGTGCCGGTAACGGCACCGTTCAGCCCGCGCACAATGGCGGCGGCGGTGCACTGCCTCGCCCGCCGCCCAACCTTCCAGGAGATCCTGCCCATGTCGCGATCCTTTTCACCCGACCTCGCTGCCGCCCTGGCGCCGGCAGGCCGGCTCCGCGCTTCCATCAACCTGGGCAATCCCCTGCTGGCCCACCGGAAGGCCGACGGGGAGCCGGACGGAGTGTCCGTGGATCTCGCCCGTGCATTCGCCCGGCAACTGGGCGTGGAGCCCGAATGGCTGGTCTTCGACAAGGCAGCCGAGTCCGTCCAGGCTGTCAGGCAGGGCCAGGCGGATATCGGTTTCTTCGCGGTGGATCCACTGCGCGGGGAGGGTATCGCCTTCACGGCGCCCTATGTGCTGATCGAAGGCGCGTACCTGGTGCGGCACGACTCGCCCATCCACGACAACGCGCAGGTGGACCAGGCCGGAACGACGGTCACTGTCGGGCAGGGCAGTGCCTACGACCTTTTCCTGACACGCGAACTGAAGGCCGCCCGGATCGTGCGCGCGGCGAACTCCCAGGCGGTGGTGGAAACCTTCCTGGCGCAGTCGCTCGACGTGGCCGCCGGCGTGCGGCAGCAACTGGAGGCCGACGCGCAGCGCCAACCCGGGCTGCGCCTGCTGCCGGGCCGCTTCATGGTGATCCAGCAGGCCATGGGCCTGCCCGGGGACCGTCCGGAAGCGGCGGTGCAGTGCCTGCGGGATTTCGTGGAGCACATGAAGGCCCGGGGCCTCGTGGCAGAGGCACTGAAGCGGCATGGCATCCAGGGTGCGTCGGTCGCCCCTGCGGCAGCGGGTACCTGATCCGCCGACGCTGCATTTCGGCTGCCATGGGCAGCGGCCGACATGGGCCTGCTCTCCATGCCGACAGGCGGGCAGGGCCACGACGTTGCAGGATGGGCGTTTTGCTTCCAAGGAGAACCGTCGTGCGATTCCTGTCGCTCCGTCATCCCATTCCTTCCCGTCGCTGCTCCCGCTTCACCCTGGCTGCCGTGGTGCTGGCGTGTTCGGCATCCGGGCCCGCCCTGGCCCAGCAGACTGCGAAGCAGCCTGCGGCTGCCTCGGCGCCCCTGCCGGAAAAGAAGACCCAGGGTGCCTTGCGCTATACCTGTGGAGGCATCGGCCTGGACGAATCCACGGCCATGCGTGCCGCGATGAAGGATCATCCCCTGTCGCTGCTGTTCGCGGCGGGTGGTGGCGACTACCTGGCGGACGTGCAGGTGAAACTGGTGCCGCAGGGCTGGGGGGATGCCGGAGCGCTCTCGTTCAGCGCCACCGGGCCGGTCTGCCTGCTGGACCTGCCGGCGGGCAACTACGAGGTGGAGGCCACTTCCGGCGACAAGCAGAAGCGCCAGACGGTCATGGTAGGCAAGGAGCCGAAGACGCTGGATTTCCGGTTCTGACGCCGTTCACCCCACTGCCAGCAGGTGCTGGACGATCTCTTCCCATTCCGCGGGCTCGACCGGGGTGATCGACAGGCGATTGCCGCGCTGCAGCACGCGCATGCCCGCCAGCGCCGGGTGCTCCCGCAGTTCGGCCAGGCCGACCAGGCGGGTTTTGCGCAGTGCCTGCACGTCCAGCAGCAGCCATCGGGGCTGGGCGGGCGTGGATTTGGGGTCGTAGTAGGGCGACGCTGGATCGAATTGCGTCGGATCGGGCCGCGTAGCCGAGGCCACGCGGGCGATGCCGGCGATGCCCGGCTCGGGGCAGCTGGAGTGGTAGAACAACACCCCGTCGCCCACCCGCATCGCATCGCGCATGAAATTGCGCGCCTGGTAATTGCGCACGCCGGTCCAGGGCACCTTGGCGCCCGGCGCCGCCAGCGCATCGTCGATCGAGCATTCATCCGGCTCGGACTTCATGAGCCAGTAACGGGACGCACCGGGCCGGGCGCCGTCGTCGGGAGCAGGGGCATGCACGGTCATGGCCCGATTGTGCCGTCACGCAGCCGGGGTGTCCGAAGACGGGCGCCGCCGGCCCGTGCCGCCCCAGCGCGCCTGCCCCTCGTCCGGAATGGCCAGGGGGTTGCGCACTGGCTCCGACAGGGGAGCGAGCAGGGCCTGAAGGTCGTCTTCGCCGAACTTCGGTGCGCCGGCGGTGTCGTGCCCCAGCACGCCGTCCGACAGCGCCTGCTTGCGCGCCTGCAGCTCCAGCATGCGTTCCTCGATGCTGCCTTCCACCACGAGATGGTGGATGAAGACCGGTTTGTCCTGGCCGATGCGGTGGGCACGGGCCGTGGCCTGCTCCATCACCGCAGGGTTCCACCAGGGGTCGAGATGCACCACCGTATCGGCGGCCGTGAGGTTCAGGCCGGTGCCGCCGGCCTTCAGGCTGGCCAGCAGGATGGGCGCAGAACCTTCGGCCGACGGATCCTGGAAGCGGTGCACGACAGCGGCGCGATGGCGCGGCGCGGTGGCTCCCGTGAGCGCCAGCCAGGGCAGGCGCAGCGCGTCCAGCCGCTCGCCTGCCAGATCGAGCATGCCCGTGAATTGCGAGAACACCAGCACCCGCCGTCCTGCGGCGACCAGCGGCGGCAGCAACTCGGCCAGCCGGTCGAGCTTGGCGCTTTCGATGCCGGGAGCCATGGGCACCCCTTTCACCAGGCGCGGATCGCAGCAGACCTGCCGCAGCTTGAGCAGCGCATCCAGGATGGTGATGAGCCCGCCTTCGAAGCCCTGGCGCTCCAGGACGCGCCGGACCTGCTTGTCCGCACCGGTGCGCACCGCCTCGTACAGTTCGCGCTGCCGGCCCTGGAGTGCCACGCGCTCGGTGATGGTGGTGCGTGGCGGCAGCTCCGGGGCCACGTCGTCCTTGCGTCGGCGCAGGATGAAGGGCCGCACACGCTGGGCCAGCAGCTGGGCGCGCAGGGTTTCGCCGTTGTCCTCGATGGGCTTGCGCCAGCGCTGCGCGAAGCTGCGCGCATTGCCGAGAAATCCGGGCATCAGGAAATCGAAATGCGTCCAGAGCTCGCCCAGGTGGTTCTCCAGCGGCGTTCCGGTCAGGCACAGCAGATGGTCCGCGCGCAGCCGGCGCAGCACGCGCGCTCCACGGCTGCCTGCATTCTTGGCCATTTGCGCCTCGTCGAGGATGAGCAGGTGCCACGGCTGCGCCGCGAGCGCATCGGCATCCCGCCAGAGCAGGGGATAAGTGGTGAGTACGAGGTCGCTGGCGGCCGCACGTGGAAAGTCGCGGCCCCGTTCGGGGCCGTGCAGCGCCAGCACGCGCAGGCCCGGCGCCATGCGCGCGGCCTCGGCCTGCCAGTTGAAGAGCAGCGAGGTCGGGACCACCACCAGGGCCGGCCGCTGCAGCCGGCCCGCCTCCTTTTCTGCGAGCATATGCGCCAGTGCCTGCGCGGTCTTGCCCAGGCCCATCTCGTCCGCGAGGATTCCGCCCAGGCCCTGGGCGCGCAGGTACTGCAGCCAGTCCAGCCCTTCGCGCTGGTAAGGCCGAAGGGTGAGGGCCAGGCCCTGCGGCACCGGCACGGGACGCGGCGCGCCCTCTTCGCGCAGCCGCCGGGCCAACTGTGCGAGGCCTGCATCGCCCATCAACTGCCAACCGAGGTCATGCACGGTGTGCGCCTGCCTGCGGGCTACCCGGCCGGTCTGGTCCAGGGCCGCGCGCAGCGCCTCGATGCGGCGTGCTTCCCAGGCACCCATCCGGAACGGATCGCCTGGACGCCGCTGGTGCAGCGCCGGATCGGTGAGCAGGTCCACCATGGCCCCCACGATGGCCTTGAGCGGTGCCGCAGGCGCATCGATGCGGCGGCCGCCGGGGGCGCGCAGCTGGATCGTGGAGTGGTCATCGATGGCCGACAGTGCGCGGGCATCCAGCCACCGGGGATCACGGCGCAGCAGATCGGCCAGCATGGGCGCGAGATCCAGGCTCTCTCCGTCGATGTCCACGCCCAGGCTCAGCAGCCAGGCCCCCTCGCGCTCCGGCAGCCGCAGCTTCTGCACGGGCCGGGCACGCGGTGCCACGGTGTCGGCCTCCCGGCCAAGCACCTCGCCCGTGGCACGGTCCAGGATGAGCCGCCAGCGCAGTATGGGCGTGCTCTCGTGGGCGAACCCGGGGGCCACCACCACCGACCAGCCGGACGCTCGCAGGCGCGGCACCGCTTCGGCCCAGAAGTCGCCGAAGACGGCCTCCTGGGGGAGCGTCCACGCCGGTCCCGGAGGGATGAAGGCTACGGCGGCACCACCCGGTCCTGGCGTCTGTTCCGCCAGCGCACTGCCCACGAGGCCCAGCGCGTCATCCGGCCCGCGCCACTGCAGCCGATCGGCGGGTACGGGCACGAGACCGGTGTCGCGCAGGGCATCCATGGCGTCGGCCTCGGCAGGCACATCGCGGTACAGCCACCCCTGCGCGGCAGCTGGAACCGCCACGCGCGCAGGCGGACGCGTGTTGAGGATGCTGACCGGTGCCGGTACCGTCCAGAGGGATCCATCCTGCAGCCGGTAGGTCCAGTCCACCCAGGCCAGCGTCACCTGGCCACCGCGGGGGCCGATGCCGCCGTGCGCCCGCATGCCCAGCAGGCCGTCGCCCCGGCCGAGCGTGCGCAGGGTGAGCCTGGGCTGGAAGCCGGACGCGCTGGAGGCAGAAGGACAGGGGGTGGACTCGCCCGTGGAGGCTTCGTGCGCCGGGGAGGCTTCCGGTACTGCCGAATCTCGCGGTGCTTCGCGCGCGTCCCGCAGCCGTTCCATGGCGCGGCGCGCCTGGATGTCCGTCAGGGGCGGAAGGCCCGCCAGGGCTTCCGCGCCGATCGATGGGCCCAGCGCGTCCACCCAGGCCTGCACGGCAGCGTCGTCCGGCTCGCCGGAGGGTGGGGAGGGAGGCAGCGGCGCGCCGGAAGGACGGGGCATGGCGGCATTGTGCCGCCGTGTCCGGTCGCCGGGCGCATCCGGGGGGGGCGGCCTCGGAGCGATTTCAGGGCACCGGCGGCCAATCCTTGCCGGAGACGGGCAGGAGCAGCCCGGCCGCCTTGGCCACTTGCACACAGTCACGCAGATGCAACTCACCCAGGTAGCGCAGCGTGGCGTAGCCCAGGGCGGCGGATACGGCCTGGCCCGCCAGCGGAACGAACTTGGCTGCCTGCTGGGCCGTCAGGCGCACGCCGATGAGGCGCAGGGCGCGCATGACCAGTTCCCGCGTGACGATGCGGCCGATCAGCGCGGAGCCCACCATGCCCACCGCCTTCTGCACCTGCTCGCGCTTGTGCGGGGTGAGGCGGTCGATCTGTTCGGGCGTGAGACCGAACTCGGCATTGATTTCCGGGATGAGCCGGGTGAGCAGGGCCGCGTCCACGGCCCAGTCCAGTCCCGGTACGGGGACGACGCCGGCTGCGGCAGCCATGAGGGCGCGGCGGTGGAGGAGCTTGCGGCTGCGCCGCACCGCCGATTCCAGCGCTGGATGGCCGCTGGCCAGGCTCACGGCATCCGGTGCCGGCACGGAGCCGGCAGTATGCCCGGCGTCCCGGGGGGATGAGAAAGGAGAACCGGCCATCGCCTTGTGGTGCAGTGTCCGGGTTCAGGATTTGCTGCGGATCATGCCGTAGAGGACCAGCAGCACGATGGCGCCGACGATGGATGCGATCCACCCCGCGGCCTCCCCCTGCTGGTACCAGCCCATCGCGACACCTACATAGGTGGCGAGGAAGGATCCGGCCACCCCGAGCAGGGACGTCATGATCCAGCCGAGCTTGTCGTCCCCAGGTTTGATGGCACGGGCGAGAAGGCCCACGATGAGGCCGATGAGAAGGGTACCGAGCAGGGAAAACATGGCTGCGGTCGCTTTCAGATGGAAGAGGGTGGAGGAATGGATAGCCGGTACGCGGTGTTGCGTGCCTTGCATTTCAAAAATCTACCCGGCCCCGCCGTACCGTCGTGTCGGACAAGGCGCATAGCGGCAGTGCCGCCCGTACCGCGACCAATCCTGTGGCGCTGCCATATGTCGGAGCTGTGGCGCTGCCATATGTCGGAGCGCTCCCACATCGCGACGGGCGGGCTTCCGGTGGTGTTGGGGTGGCAGCCGGCCTATCGTTTGGACCTGTGCAAGCCCCGCAAAGGATGCAAGGAATGCTTGGTGGACGCTTATTTTCCCGGTTACTGTTCCTGGTCTGGCTGTCGGCATGTCTCATGCTGCCGATGGGTGCACAGGCTGCCGGTGCAGGCGGCGAGGATGCGTCCCTGGCAAGGGGGGCAACGCCGGACACGACCGCCGGGCAACGCTATCAGTCTGCGGTGCGCGAAGCGGGCGGAGGGCTGAAACTGTCGATCGCGGAGTGCCGCAGCGGCGATGCAGCGTCCCGCTCCGCTTGCGAGAGCGAAGCGCGAAAACGGTACCGGGAAGAGATGGACGCGGCAAAGGCCCTGCTGCATCCACCGGGTGTGAGGTCCGCAAAACCGCAGCCGGGCCCCAACAAGGAGCCCGAACCGCGGATTGTCGGCAAACCGCTGCCTTGAGCAGGCCAAAGGGAATGCGCGGATGGCCTGCTGGAGGACGAAAACAGAAAGCCCGGCATGGCCGGGCCTGGTAAATCTGTCAGTTCAGCGGATTCTGCGCAGAGGCGGTGGGCGTGGAGGCCTGATCTTCACTGAGCACACGGCGGGCACCATTGAAACGGCGCTGCCAATACGATGCGCTCATGTCTTCCACGCGGACTTCGGCGCCGCTGCGGGGCGAGTGGATGAATTTGCCATCGCCCAGGTAGAGACCCACATGGCTGTAGGCACGGCGCATGGTGTTGAAGAAGACGAGGTCTCCGGGCTGGAGGTCCTTCTTGTCGATGGTCTCGGTGGCTGCGGCTTGCTCGTTGGCTCGGCGGGGAAGGGCGAGGCCCACGGTCTGGCCGTAGATCGCGCGGATGAAACCGCTGCAATCGAAGCCGCTGTCGGCAGTGTTGCCTCCGCGGCGGTAGGGGACGCCGAGGAAACCCATGGCGGTGGAGATCAGCTCGCCGGTGCGGTCCTGGACACTGGCCCGCACTTCCCGCAGCTGATTGAGCACCTGGTGCCTGTCGATCAGGAATCGATCCAGGTCGTCAGGGGCCGAGGTGGCTGCGTTGTTGTGGGGAGCGGCATGGGCGGTGGCGCAAACCAGTAACAAAAGGCAAATCCAACGTGACATGGGGCGCGAGAGTACCACGCGTTCGCCTTGTTTTAATTGCAAAAAATGTAGCCGCAAGTCTTATTCATGGCTTGGGGCTATCGTCAAATGCACTCCGCCGGCACGTTACCCGGTAACACGTGAGGGCAGGAGCGGCATTTCATCCGACATGGGGAAGCGCCTTGGATCCATTCAAGATCAGTGAATTTGCCGGGATTTCGCTGCGGTTGGCAGTGCTTTTGCCGGTCATGGCGATATTGCCAGGGGGTGCCGCAGCCGAGGAAACAGGCCCGCCGCCGGTCCGGCCAGTGGAATCCTCCGTGTCTGTCACAGTTGATGACATCACGGATGGGCTGTCCAATCCCTGGGGGCTGGCATTTCTTCCCGATGGCCGTTTCCTCCTGACGGAACGGGTCGGCCGGTTGCGGGTGGTAGGGGCCAAGGGGGAAAAGAGCGCTCCCCTGCCGGGCCTGCCTCCGATGGCGGTGGGTGGCCAGGGCGGGTTGCTCGATGTCGCGACGGACGCGCAGTTCGAGCGCAACCGGCGCATCTTCTTCTGCTTTTCCGAGCCGGACGGGCGGGCCGGTGATCTCAACGGCACGGCCCTGGCCAGCGCGGTGCTGCCTCCGGGCGAAAAGGCGCTGCAGGATGTGCGCATCATCTTCCGCCAGCAGCCCAATGTGGCGAGCCGCCTGCACTTCGGATGCCGCATCGCCCAGGCGGGAGACGGGTCGGTCTTCCTTACGCTGGGTGAGCGCTTTGAACGCAAGGACGATGCACAGAAGCTGGACAACCACCTGGGCAAGGTCGTGCATATGCTGCCCGACGGTACGCCCGCACCCGGCAATCCGTTCGCCGGGCGGCCCGGCGGGCTTCCGGAGATCTGGAGCTGGGGGCACCGCAATTCCCAGGGCGCAGTGATCGGGCCCGACGGCAGGCTGTGGATGCATGAGCACGGTCCGCAGGGCGGCGACGAAATCAACGTGCCGCAGGCCGGCCGCAACTATGGCTGGCCCGTGGTGACCTTCGGCGAGAACTATGGCGGTGGAAAGATCGGTGAGGGCCTGACGCAGAAAGCGGGCATGGAGCCACCGCTGCATTACTGGGTGCCGTCGATCGCTCCTTCGGGGATGGCGTTCCTGACCAGCGACCGCTATGGACCGGCCTGGAAAGGGAGCTTGTTCATCGGTTCGTTGAAGTTCGCGCGCCTCCACCGCCTGGAATTCAAGGACGGCCGGGTGGTGCGGGACGAGTTCCTGCTCGCGGGCCTGGGCCAGCGGATCCGCGATGTGCGCCAGGGACCCGATGGCTGGCTCTATGTGCTGACGGACAGTCCGCAGGGCCGGCTGCTGCGGTTGCGCCCTTCCGGCTCCTGAGGGAGCGCCTTTCCGGGCAGGCCGCCATGTTGCGACAATGCGCCTTTCCTTGTTCATGGCTTGCCTTTTCAACCGATGCTGCTTGATGCCCTCGAATCCCAACTCGTGCTGGTGGACTACCAGGAACGCCTGATGCCTGCCATCTCCGACGGCCCGTCCGTGCTGGCCAACGCGCGGCTGCTCGCGCAGGCGGCCCGTGCGCTCGACGTGCCCGTTTGGGGCACCGAGCAGAATCCTTCCCGGCTGGGGCAGAACGATGCCGCGCTGCGGGCGCTCTGCCGCAGGACGCTGGCCAAGATGCAGTTCAGCGCAGCAGAGGAAGGCCTGGGCGAATGGCTGCGTCCGCCAGCGCGGGCGCAGCAGGGCGGCAATGCCCGCAGCCTGCCGCGCCACCTGCAGAAGCCCGCCCAGCCGCAGGCCGCCGCGGATGTGCGCGGCAGCATCGTGATTGCTGGCTGCGAGGCGCATGTGTGCCTGCTGCAGACGGCGCTGGACCTGCTCGAGGATGAGTTCGAGGTCTGGGTGGTAACAGATGCGTGCGGATCGCGCACCGAGCGCAACCGCGATGCCGCCTTCGACCGGCTGGCGGGGGCGGGGGCGGAACTGGTCACCACGGAAATGGCGGCGTTCGAATGGCTGCGGGGCTGCGAGCACCCGGCATTCAAGGAAGTGCTGGCCCTCGTGAAATAGCGCAGCTGTCAGCCTGCCGCAAGCGCGGGGTGAATGATGCTGTCTGCCGAGCCTGCGTGTGAACATGCGCGGGCCATAACGACAAGCAGGAGACACCCATGGGCCGCTATGCTGATTTCCACCGCCGCTCCCTGCAGGAGCGTGACGCTTTCTGGGCCGAGCAGGCCCGCCTGATCGACTGGCAGGTGCCGCCCCGGCGCATCTGCAACTACGACCGGCCGCCGTTCGCGCGCTGGTTCGAGGGCGGCACCACCAATCTCTGTCACAACGCGGTGGACCGGCACCTCGCGCAGCGCGGCAGCCAGGCGGCGCTGATCGCGATCTCGTCCGAGACCGATTCCGAGCGCGTCTACAGCTTCGCCGAATTGCACGCGGAAGTGCAGCGCATGGCGGCCGCCCTGCGGTCGCTGGGAGTGCAGGCGGGGGACCGGGTGCTGATTTACATGCCGATGGTGGCCGAGGCCGCGTTCGCCATGCTGGCCTGCGCCCGCATCGGGGCGCTGCATTCGGTGGTGTTCGGCGGCTTTGCGTCGGGTGCCCTGGCTTCGCGGATCGACGATGCTGAACCGGTGGCCATCGTCAGCGCGGATGCGGGCTCGCGCGGGGGCAAGGTGGTGCCCTACAAGCCCCTGCTGGACGAAGCGCTGCGGCTCTCGAAGCACCAGCCGCGCTCGGTGCTCCTCGTGGACCGGCGTCTGGCGCCCATGGAACTGCAGCCCGGCCGGGACCACCACTGGGAGGAACTGCGGACGCGGCACCTGGATGCCCGGGTGGACTGCGAGTGGCTGGATGCGACACATCCGAGCTATACGCTCTACACCAGCGGCACCACTGGGCGACCCAAGGGCGTGCAGCGGGATACCGGTGGATATGCAGTTGCCCTGGCGGCCAGCATGAGGCACATCTTCGATGCCGGAGTGCAGGATTCCGGTGGCGCGCAGGCCCCGGGCGTGTTCTTCGCCACCAGCGACATCGGTTGGGTGGTGGGGCACAGCTACATCGTCTATGGACCGCTCATCGCGGGCATGGCGACGGTGATGTACGAGGGCCTGCCGATCCGTCCGGACGCGGGCGTCTGGTGGCACATCGTCGAGCGGCACCGCGTGACGCACATGTTCTCGGCGCCCACGGCAGTGCGCGTGTTGAAGAAGCAGGATCCGGAGTGGCTGCGGTGCTACGACCTGTCGAGCCTGAAGGCGCTGTGGCTGGCGGGCGAGCCGCTGGATGCTCCCACGGCGCAGTGGATCGGAGACGCGCTGGGCGTGCCCATCGTGGACAACTACTGGCAGACGGAGACCGGCTGGCCGATCCTCACGCTGGCCAACGGGGTGGAGCCGCAGCCGTCCCGCGCGGGCAGCCCGGGCAAGGCCATGTACGGCTACGACGTGAAGCTGATCGACCAGGCCACGGGCGAGGAACTCATGGAGCCGGACCGCAAGGGCGTGCTCGCCATCGAGGGGCCGCTGCCTCCGGGCTGCATGCAGACCGTGTGGCGCGACGACGAGCGCTTCGTGCAGACGTACTGGAAAAGCATTCCCGGGCCCCTGGTGTACAGCACGTTCGACTGGGGCATCCGCGACCGGGACGGCTACTACTTCATCCTGGGGCGCACGGATGACGTGATCAACGTCGCGGGGCACCGGCTGGGCACGCGGGAGATCGAGGAGGCGATCGCCGCGCACCCGCAGGTGTCGGAAGTGGCGGTGGTGGGCGTGGCCGATGCGCTCAAGGGCCAGGTGGCGATGGCCTTCGCGGTGGCGCGCGATCCGGCGGCCGTGGCCGACGCCGCGGACCGGCGGCGGCTGGAAGGGGATGTGATGCAGATCGTGGACCAGCGACTCGGCGCGGTGGCCCGGCCGTCGCGCGTGCATTTCGTGGCGCTGTTGCCCAAGACGCGCAGCGGCAAGCTGCTGCGCCGGGCGCTGCAGGCCGTGGCCGAGCAGCGCGACCCCGGGGATCTCACCACCATGGAAGATCCCTCGGCGTTGCAGCAGGTGCGGGACCTGCTGGCTGGGACGGCATAGGGCGGCAGGGGCATGCACCGCCCCGCGGCTCATCCGGCGGTGCGCAGTTGTGCGCGCAGGATCTTGCCCAACGGTGGCTTCGGCAGTTGCGTGCTGTGCAGGCCCGCATCGTCGATGCGGTCATAGGACACTCCGGACGTCATGGCGACGCGGCGGGCCTTCAGGGAGGTCCGGTGGATCCAGCCGGTGGTCTTGCCGAGCTGGTCGCCGACCTTGGTGGACTTGCGCTGCAACAGGTGCACCCGGCGCGCGGCTGGCCCGACCTGGGGGCGGCCCAGGCCGCCCGGCTGCGCATAGGTGGTGTCGATGCCCCATTCCTCGTAGAACCTGGCGGGGGAAACCGAGCCGCTCTCTCCGGCGTGCGTCATGAATTCGCTGACGTCGAAGCCGATGCCGCCCGCGCCGAAGGCCGCCAGGCGCTGCCCCACGGGCTTGCCATCGCTCAGCACATCCAGGTAATTGAGGACCTTGGGATGCCCCACGCCGCCGATCTCTGCGCCCGCATCGAACAGGGTCACGTCGTGGCCGCGCTGCGCGGCCGTGACCGAGAAGACGAGACCCGCGGGGCCGGCCCCGACCACGGCGATGCGCTTGCGCGTGCGGGCGGGCTCGATCACCAGTTCGGTTTCGTGGCAGGTGCGGGGATTGAGCAGGCAGGAGGTGATCTTGCCGCCGAATGGGTGGTCCAGGCAGGACTCGTGCCAGCCGATGCCGGTGTTGAGGATCGTCGCGCCTGCCGCCTCGACAGCCTTCGCCGGTTCGATGACTTCTTCCAGCGTGGAGCCGCCCTCGACCAAGTCCAGCATGGAAAGCCGGTAGATGATGATGAAGTTCCGGCCGATCCGCTCGCGGGTGCGGCGCACGATCTCGACCGGAAAACGCATGCGGTGGGCGTAGCTGCCGCCCCATTCGTCGCCGCGGTGGTTGGTGCGTGCGGCGATGAATTCGTTGTGGAGGCGACCGAAGGGCAGCGTCACACCACCGCGGGCGGGCGCCAGGTTTCGGGGGCACGCCACTGCGCCACCCATTCGGGAAACGCCTCGGGTGCCATGGGCCGGGAGATGCAGTACCCCTGGGCCAGGTTGCAGCCCAGGCGCATGAGGGCCAGGCCCTGGGCTTCCGTTTCCACGCCCTCGGCCACTATGGAGTAACCGAAGGAACGCGCAAGCCCGATCACGCCCTGCACGATGGCGTAATCGCCCCGGTCGCTCATCATGCCGTGCACGAAGCTGCGGTCGAGCTTGAGCGTGTCCATGGGCAGCCGGCGCAGGTAGGACAGCGACGAATAGCCGGTGCCGAAGTCGTCGAGGGACACGGTGGTGCCGAGTTCGCGCAGCTGCGTCAGCTGCGGCGCCACGTGGTCCATGTCGTAGAGCGCCGCGCTTTCGGTGATTTCCAGGTCGAGCAGTCGGTGCGGTATGCCGGGCCGCTGGGCCATGCGGCCCGCGAGCCAGTGCGCGAATCCGGCCTGCTGCAGGTGGCGCGCCGAGATGTTCACGCTCACCGGCAGTTCCAGGCCGTCGGCGCGCAGCCGCTCGATCAGGTCCAGGGCCGAGTCCACCACCCACTCGCCGAAGGCCGCTTCGAGTTCCGCGCCTTCGATGAGGTGCAGGAAGGCGCCCGGCGGCAGAATGCCCTGGTCGGGATGCTTCCAGCGGGCCAGGGCTTCCGCGCCGACGACGGTGCCCGAGCGCATGTCCACCTTGGGTTGCAGGTAGAGCATGAACTGCCCCCGGGCCAAGGCTTCGCGCATGCGCTCGGCCTGCTCGCGCAGCGTCTGCCGGGCGCGCTCCTGCGCCGCGTCGAACGGCTGCACGCGGTTGCGCCCGCCCTGCTTGGCGCCGTACATCGCATGGTCGGCATGGCGCAGCAGCGTGTCGGCATCGGATGCGTCCTCCGGATAAAGCGTGTAGCCCACGCTGGCCGTGACAGTGACGCGCTCGGTGCCCAGCGTGTAGGGGGCGGCGAGGTTCTCCATGAGGCGGCGCAGGAGCTGCTCGGCATCGGCGCGCGACTGCAGTTCGGGCATCAGCAGCACGAATTCATCCCCGCCCAGCCGCGCCACGCAATCCACCGGACGCAGTGCCCGGGTGAGCCGGCCCGCCACGATCACCAGGAGCCGGTCGCCCGCGCTGTGGCCGAGGCGGTCGTTCACCGGCTTGAACCGGTCGAGGTCCAGGTAGGCCACGCCCAGCTGCCATCCGCCGGTCCGTGCCTGGGCCATGGTCTGTTCCAGGCGGCGGGCGAGCTGCACGCGGTTGGGCAGGCCCGTGAGCGCGTCGAAGTGGGCCAGTTGCTGGAGCATGTCTTCCTGCACGCGCTGGCTGGTCACGTCGATGGAGACGCCGAGCATGCGCCCCGGGCGGCCCCGTTCGTCGTAGCCCACGATCTTGCCCAGGTTGCGCACCCAACGGCCCGGGAGCGCGCCTGCAAGGGCGGACGGGCCGGTTGCGACCTGCCAGGTGGCATCGAAGTGGGTGTCCGGAAGCGCGACATGCCGCTCCAGGGCATCGGTGACGTTCTCGATGTCGGCGGGCGCCATGCCGCTGGTCCAGTGCACGCCCTCGACTGCCGGATGATCGGCGGTGTCCGCCATGCCCTGCAGTTCCCGCCATCGCGCGTCGCCCGTGACCATGCCGGTGGAGATGTTCCAGTCCCACAGTCCGAGCGAGGCGGCCGACAGGGTGAGCGACAGGAGTGCCTCGCGGTCGCGGATGAGGTCTTCGTTGCGCTTGCGCTCGGTGATGTCGTGCGCGGAGACCAGCCAGACGGGTGTTCCGTCGAGCTCGGCGGCGTGCATGGACTGCAGCAGGGTGCGGTCGCCGCCCGAGCGCGTGTGGATCGTGATTTCGAGCGCGTTGTGGACCGTGCGGCCGCTCATGGTGTCGAGCAGCTGCCGGCGCTCCCCGGCCGAGAACAGGCCCAGTTCCACGGCGGTGCGGCCCAGCGCCTGGTCGCGCGAAATGCCCGTCAGGCGCTCCCAGGCGTCGTTGACCATGAGGTAGGCGCCGTCCGCACGCCGAGACATGAGCACGGGATAGGGCATCAGCTCGAAGATGCGCATGAAGCGGTCTTCCGACTGGCTCAGGCGCTCGGCCGCGCGCTTCCATTCGTCGATGTCCTGCATCACCCCCCGCACGCCGGTGACGGCCCTGCCCTCGAGCACCGGTTCGGCATGGACGCGCACCCAGACGGCGCGGCCGTCGTCGGCCCGCAGGATCTGCACCTCGCAGGACCACCCCACGCCATGCTGGCGGCCTCGCCGGAACAGGTCGGCCAGGGTGTTGCGGAACGGCGCGACGACGAAGTCGCGCAGGTATTCGACCGGCCCCGGCAGCGGGCCGCCGCGTGGCAGGCCGTGGATGTCGAAACACACGTCCGACCAGTACACCAGCCCCTGGCCGTGCCGGTGTTCCCAGACGCCCAGGGCCGCCATGCGGCCGGCCTGCATCAGCAGTCCGTGGGCGGCTGCCAGCTGGTCGTGCGCGCGCTGGATGGCGGACAGGTCCTGGAAGACCGAAACCAGGCAGTCTTCGTCGCCGATGGTGACCCGGCTGGCCGAGAACAGGCCCGGCACGACCTTCGCGCCCGCGCCCTGCACCTGGATCGGCATCCTCTGCACGCGGCCTTCCCGGCGCAGGATGGCCAGCATGTCTGCCCGCGCGCTCTCCGATGGCCAGAGCCCCAGGTCCATGGACGTGCGGCCGACGGCGGCGGCGCGGGAGACGCCGAACAGCGCGGAGAAGGCCGGATTCACGTCGATGCAGCGACCGTCTTCCAGGCGGGTGACGCAGGCTGGATCCGGCAGCATCTGGTAGACGACGGAGTGCTGGCCCTCGGAGACCCGGACGGCGTCCTGCACCTGCCGCAGGGCCGTCGCATCCAGGTGGATGCCTGCCATGCGCAGCACCTTGCCATGGGCGTCGCGCTCGCACACCTGGCCGCGGGAGATGATCCAGCGCCAGCGGCCTTCGGTGTCGCGCATGCGGTATTCCGCGCTGAAGGTGGTCTCGAGCCCGTCCACCATGTGCTGCAGGTGCGCCGCGAGCCGTTCGGTGTCGTCGGGATGGCGCAGTGCGGTCCAGTGCTGCGTGGGGCAGCCCTCGCCCCCGGTTTCTATGCCGAGCGTTTCGTAGACCGGGCCATGGCAGACCAGCCGCCGCTGCTGGACGAACCACTCCCAGCGGCCTCCGCCGCTGGCGTCGAGCATCGCATTCAGGTCGGCCTGGCGGCGCCCGAGGGTGTTGGCCGCGTTCGCGCGACCGAGCGCCAGTTTCGCCCCTCCGCCCAGGAGCAGCACACCCGCGAACGCCGCCCAGGGCGCGTGGCCGTTCCATGCGCGTGCCGCGGCGGAAAGCATGAGCCCCAGCCCGACGAGATCCAGCCAGGCCAGCCGGGATGGGAGGCGGCCCTGCGCCTGGCGCCACGCGAGGCCCAGCAGGCAGGCCGATGCGAGCATGCCGGCCGCCTGCGGGGTGGCCGCGGGCAGCAGCACGGCGCCTCCCAGGGCCGCCACCAGGGCACTGACGGCCCCGGCCTGCAGGCCGAAACACAGTGCTGCGACGGCCGTGGGTACCGCGTCGATCCAGGCGGCGGTGGCCAGCGGCCCGCATGAGGCCGCGCCCGCGACCAGGCCTGCGAGTACGGGCAGGATGCGCCGGGTGGACGGTTCCGCCAGGAAGCGGGGGGGCACGGCGGCCAGCAGGCCCACCAGTGCCAGGTGGAGCCAGAAGGAGAGGCCCGCCTCACCCGCCATGGAGTGCCCCCCGTGCCATGCCCGGCCTCCCGGACCGGGGGGCCGGGAGTGCTCGGGCTTGGCGGGCAATGTCGGGCATGTGGCCGAGTTTAGGCGCTCGCGATGTGATCCAGGCGGCAATTGCTGCCGCGATTTCACAAATTGTCGCGTTGCACCGGAGCGGTGCGCCGCGGCCTCCCGGTCAACGTCCGCGGGGGCGCACCAGTCCGGTGGAGAGCATGGTCCCGCACACGATGACCGCGCCGCAGCCGATCATCCACGGTGTAACCGTTTCGCCCAGGAACAGGGCGCCGTAGGCCACCGCGAACACGGGGGCGAGGAAGGTCACGGCGAGCGCCCGGCTCGGCCCGGCGTGCGCGATGAGCCGGAAGTACAGGATGTAGGCAATGCCCGTGCACAGCACGGCGATCGCGATGACCGCGGCCCAGGCCCCGGGGCCTGGGGCCCGGGCCGGCCAGGACCCCAGCGCGGGCAGGGCGAGCGCGAGGGCGGCGCCCAGCTGGCTGCCCGTGGCCGTGGCCAGCGGCGGCAGCCCGGTCAGGTGCCGCCGGGCGTAGCTGGCACCCACGGCATAGCAGGTGGTGGCCAGCAGGCAGGCGCCGACCGCCCAGATGGCGTGGCCCGACTTGAAGCCGATCGATGCGGGCGCGCGCCAGGCGAGCAGCGCCACGCCCGCGAAACCGATCGCCAGCCCGGCCCATCGCAGCCGGCCGATGCGGTCGCCGAGCCACAGCCAGGCCACCAGCGCGCCGAACAGCGGCACGGTGGCATTCAGGATGGACGACAGTCCCGTGGTGATGTGCAGCACGGCCCAGGCATAGAGCGCGAAAGGGATGGCGGAGTTGATGACGCCGCCCAGCAGGATGGGCTTCCAGTGGCGGCGCAGCGCAGGCCACTGGCCCTGGTGCAGCAGGATGGGCCAGAGGAACAGGGAGGCCAGCGCCACGCGCAGTCCCGCCGTGGGCAGCGGGCCGAATTCGGCCGCGCCCAGGCGCATGAACAGGAAGGAGGCGCCCCAGAGCGCGGAAAGCAGCAGGAATTCGCCGAGCCAGCGGCGGGCGGGCAGCACGCCGGTTGCCGCGTTCACGCAGCCACCCCGGTGCGCAGGCCCTGGGTGCTGCAGGCCGTGGCGTCGCATTCCTGCCAGAGGGGCAGGGTGCGCAGGTGGTCCGGCAGCGCACCTTCCAGCCGCAGCAGGGCGGTTTTGCGCGGCAGGCCGCCGGCGTACCCGGTGAGGGTGCCGTCCGACCCGAGCACCCGGTGGCACGGCACGATCACGCTGACCGGATTGCGCCCGACCGCCGCGCCCACGGCCCGCATTGCCAGCGGACGGCCCAGGGCGCGCGCCAGGCCCGCATAGCTGGTGACGGCGCCGTGCGGTATTTCCACCAGTGCCTGCCAGACATCGCGCTGGAAGGCAGTACCGGCCGAGAGATCGAGCGGGAGGTCGAACCGGCTGCGCCGTCCTTCCAGGTATTCGCGCAGTTGCGAGGCCGCCGCGACCAGGACGGGATGGGCTGGGTCGTGCGGCCAGGCCCCGGGGCCGTCGAGGTGGTCGGTGGGCTGGTGGCGCTGTCCTTCGAACCAGATTCCCGCAAGGCCCCCGGGCGAGGCAGCAAGGCGCATGTCTCCGAGCGGGCTGGAGATGCGCATCTGGACGAGGGCGGACTGGGAAGAGGGTGCGAACGGCATGGCGGGACTCTGTCGGTGAAAGAGAGGGATCGGAAGCGTGGGTGGAGGCAGGCTGGCGCACTGCGGATGGCTAGGGGGGCGGCGAGCGGGACCCGTCCGGCTCCGGCATGCCCGCTCCGGCCCAGGCACGCACCACGGCGTAGCTGCGCCAGGGGCGCCATGCCTGAGAGGCTTCTTCGGCGGCCTTCGCTGGCCGGGGGGCGTTCTGTACTGCCAGCGCCTTGTGCAGCGCGACGTCGCCTGCGGGAAAGGCGTCGGGCCACCGCAGCGCGCGCATGGCGATGTACTGCGCCGTCCAGTCGCCGATGCCGGGCAATGCGCGCAGCGCCGCGATGGTGGCCTCCACATCGGCCGCGGCGTGCAGCGCGAGGCGGCCTTCCGCCACCGCATGGGACAGCGCCAGAATGGCCGATTGGCGCTGGCGCACGATGCCGAGCCGGCCCAGCGCATCGCCGTCGCAGCCCGCCAGCACCGAAGGCGCCGGAAACAGCCGGCAGAGATCCGGCCAGGGGGTGGCGATGGGATCGCCCCAGCGTTCCACCACGCGCTGTGCCAGCGTGCGGGCTGCTGCGACCGTGACCTGCTGGCCGAGCACGGCGCGCACGGCCAGCTCGAAGCCGTCCCAGGTGCCCGGAACGCGCAATCCGTCGCCGTGCGGAAAATCGCCGTGCAGCACCGCGTTGATTGCCTCGGGGTCCGCATCCAGGTCCAGCATACCGCGCGCCCTGGCGATGACTCCCGGCAGGGCAGGAAGAAGGCTGCTCGATATGCTCAGGACCACATGCGGTTTCGGCGCCCCGCTCCGCGCGCCTGCCATGCCGCTGTCGAACCGTGCCGCCAGCCAGCCGACGCACTCGCGCCCTTCGGCGTCCGGCAGCCTGGCCGTGCGGCGCAGTTCCAGGCCCGCGGCCGCATCCACGGCTTCCATGCCGTGGATGCGGCGCTGCGCGAAAAAGCCCAGCAGGGCCGCGATGTCCAGCGGCGGCCGGTAGGCCAGGCGCACCGCTCCGGAGGCCGGGCCCGCGGCGGCCTGGCTGCCCGTGCGGCGCAGCGCCGTGGGTTGCAGCCGGTAGTGCCCGGAAAAGGCAGCATTGAAGCGCCGGACGCTGCCGAAGCCGCTGGCCAGCGCGACCTGGGTCACGGGCAGGTCGGTGTCGGTGAGCAGTTGCTTGGCCGTCAGCAGCCGGCGCGTCTGCAGATATTGCAGCGGCGAGATGCCGAGGGCCGCCTCGAACACGCGGCGCAGGTGCCGGTCGCTCACGCCCAGGCGTGCCGCCAGGCACTGGATGGGAGCGCTGGCGCCGCTTCCTGCCACGGCAGCGTCCCAGGCCCCTTCCGCATCCAGAAAGCGCAGGGCTTCGCGCACCAGGATGCTGCGTGCGTCCTGCACGGACCAGGCCGGAACGCGCGGCGCAAGTTCGGGCCGGCAGCGCAGGCAGGGCCGGAAGCCGGCGTTTTCCGCCTGGGCTGCCAGCGCGAAGAAGCGGCAGTTCTCGCGGCGCGGCGTGCGGACCGCGCAGACGGGCCGGCAGTAGATGCCCGTGGAAGTCACCCCGGTAAAGAACCGTCCGTCGAAACGCGCGTCGCGCGCGGCGAGGGCCAGGTAGCGGCCGTCGTCCAGCGCGTCGGCGTTGGGCGGGGCTTTGGGGGCGTCGGGCGATTCCATGCAGGCCATCATAGGCGCCGGACGGTACGGCGCTGGCCGTTTCCGGACCTGTGCATGGCGTGCCTGCGGCCCGGGCCGGCAGGCGCCAAGATGCGGCCTCCGCCTACGCGTGGCCTGCCTGCGGGGGGCGTGCGCGACGCCTACAATCGCCCGCGAATCCGCAGATGGCGCGCCTCCGGTACCCGGGGCACGCCGCATCCGCTCCACCGGCCCAACCCCTGCCGCGCCGCGGCCGCGTCGCGGGCCTGCCAGCAAAGGAACCTTCCCGTGCAGCTTCATTCCGCCATTTTCAAGGCCTACGATATCCGCGGCGTCGTGCCGACCACCCTGACCGAAGATGTCGCGCGCGCCCTGGGCCGCGCGTTCGGCACGGCGGCCCGCCGCGAAGGCCAGGCCACCGTGGCGGTGGGCCGGGACGGGCGGCTGTCCGGTCCGGCATTGTCCCGCGCGCTGATCGAAGGACTGGTGGATGCCGGCATCGAAGTGATCGACGTCGGCGCCGTCACCACGCCGATGCTGTACTTCGCGGCCCACACCCTGTGCCAGAGCGGCATCCAGGTGACGGGCAGCCACAATCCCAAGGACTACAACGGCTTCAAGATGGTGCTGGCCGGCCGCGCCATCTACGGGGAGGAGATCCAGGGCCTGCGCCGTACGATGGAAGAGGAAAGCTGGCAGCTGCAGCCCGGGGGATCGGTGCGGCAGGCCGACGTGCTGGCCGCCTACGCGCAGCGCATCACGTCCGACGTGAAGCTCGAGCGCCCCATCAAGATCGTGGTGGACAGCGGCAACGGCATCGCGGGCGCCTCCGCTCCCGGCATCTTCCGTGCGCTGGGCTGCGAGGTGATCGAGCTGTTCTCCCAGGTGGACGGCAGCTTTCCCAACCACCATCCGGACCCCAGCAAGCCCGAGAACCTGCGCGACCTGATCCGCGCACTGCAGGAGAGCGACGCCGAACTGGGCCTGGCGTTCGACGGCGATGGCGACCGGCTGGGCATCGTCACCAAGGACGGGCAGAACATCTTCCCCGACCGCCAGATGATGCTGTTCGCGCGCGACGTGCTCTCGCGCGTGCCAGGCGCTCCCATCCTGTTCGACGTGAAGTGCACCCAGCGCCTGGCGCCTGCCATCGAAGCCGTGGGCGGGCAGGCGGTGATGTACAAGACCGGCCACTCGCTCATCAAGGCCCGCATGAAGGAACTCGACTCCCCGCTGGGTGGCGAGATGAGCGGCCACATCTTCTTCAAGGAGCGCTGGTTCGGCTTCGACGACGGCACCTACGCCGGCTGCCGCCTGCTCGAGATCCTGAGCCGCCATGCCGACCCGAGCGCGGTGCTCAACGACTTGCCCACGAGCCATTCCACGCCCGAGCTGAACGTGGCCTGCGAAGAGGGCGAGCCCCACCGCCTGACGGCCGAGCTGCAGGCGCTGGCGCAGGGCGCGTTCCCCGAAACCGCACGCATCAGCACCATCGACGGGTTGCGGGTGGACTGGCCGGACGGCTTCGGCCTGATCCGTGCAAGCAACACCACGCCGGTGCTGGTGCTGCGCTTCGAGGGGCACACGTCCGAGGCCCTGCATCGCATCGAAGCCGCCATGCTGGAGCTGCTGCAGCGCGTGAAGCCCGGCGCCGCACCGGGCGCGGCCGCGCATTGAGGAGCGCGGCGATGCGCGTCGCTGCGGCCCAGGTTTCGTCGCTGCCCGGCGGGCCGGAAGCGAATATCGGCAACCACCTGCGCTTCGCCGAGGCCGCGGCCGCGGAAGGCGTTCGGCTGCTGGTCTTTCCCGAGCTCTCGCTCACCGGCTACGACCTGCCGGGCCTCGCAGGCTGGGCCGCGCATCCCGGGGGTGCGCTGTTCGCGCCCCTGCGCGAGGCCGCGTACCGCCACGGCACGGCCCTGGTGGTGGGCGCTGCAGCGCCACCCCTGGGCGGCACGGGGCGCCCGGGGATCGGCGCCTTCATCTTCCGGCCGGACGGCAGCACGCACATCTACCGCAAGCGCCACCTGCATCCCGGGGAGGAAGTGCACGCCGAGCCAGGCACCGAAGAGGCGCAGGTACACCCCTTCGAGGGCCTGCCGGTGGCCATGGCGGTGTGCGCCGACATCTCCCATGCATCGCATGCGGAGGCGGCTGCCCGCGCAGGGGCGGCGCTGTATGCCGCGGGGATGGTGATCTCCAGCGGCGGCCATGCGCACGACACGACATGCGCCCAGGGCCACGCGCAGCGCTGCGGCATGGCGGTACTGCTGGCGAACCACGGCGCACCGACCGGAGGCTACGACTGCGTGGGCCGCAGCGCATTCTGGGCACCCGGAGGCCAGCGCATGGCCGAAGCTCCCGGGACGGGAGACTGGCTCGTCATTGCGGAACGCGCCAAGGCGGGCTGGACCGCATCCACGTGCCGCGTGGCGCCGTGAGCTTCTCCCGCGCCGTTTATTCCGCGCTCATGTGGTGCGCGCGGCCCTTGCTGCTGCGCAAGCTCCGACGCCGCGCCGTGGCCGAGCCGGGCTACGGTCATGCGGTGGAGGAGCGCTTCGGGCGCTATGGCCAGGCCGCGGCAGCGAGGAGCGATTCGCCAGCCGGGCCGCTGGTCTGGATCCATGCCGTATCGCTGGGTGAAACCCGTGCAGCGGCCATCCTGCTGAAAGAGTTACGCACCCCATTGCCCGGCATGCGCCTGCTGTTGACCCACGGCACTGCCACAGGGCGTGCAGAAGGGGCCGGGCTGCTGCAGCCCGGTGACTTGCAGGTCTGGCAGCCGTGGGACACGCCCGGAGCCGTCGGCCGCTTCCTGGAGCATTTCCGGCCCGCGATCGGCGTGCTCATGGAAACCGAGATCTGGCCCAATCTGGTGGCGGGCTGCCGGCAGCACGGCATTCCGCTGGTGCTGGCCAATGCCCGTCTCAACGAGAAGTCGCTGGCCGGCGCTCGCCGCTGGGCCTGGCTGGCACGGCCGGCCTATGCAGGCCTGTCGGCGGTCTGGGCGCAGACCGGGGCCGATGCCGAACGCCTGCGCGTGGCCGGCGCCCGGGTGGAGGGCGTCTTCGGCAACCTGAAATTCGACGTGGTGCCCGATGCGGCGCAGCTGGCACAGGGCAGGGCATGGCGTGACGCCCATCCGCGCCCCGTGGTATTGCTGGCCAGCAGCCGCGAGGGCGAGGAAGCGATGTGGCTGGACGCCTTGCATGCCTCGCAGTCCACCACCGAAAGCATGGCCAATGCCGGCGTGCAGTGGCTGGTGGTGCCGCGCCATCCGCAGCGCGTGGCCGAGGTGCGCCAGCGCATCGAGGCGGCCGGTCTCACCGTCTCCAGCCGCAGCGGCTGGGCCGGCACGCCTGGCGCCGCCGACGTGTGGCTGGGCGATTCGCTGGGCGAGATGGCGCTCTATTACGGCCTGGCGCACGCGGCGCTGCTGGGAGGCAGCTTCGCGCCGCTGGGCGGGCAGAACCTGATCGAGGCCGCGGCCTGCGGATGCCCCGTGGTCGCCGGCCCCCACACCTTCAACTTCGCCGAGGCGGCGCGGCTGGCCTGCGAGGCGGGCGCCGCGCTGCGCGTGGCCGACATGGCCGAAGGCGTTGCGGCCGCCAGGGCCCTGGTGCACGACGCGGGCGCGCTCTCCGCCACCCAGGACCGTGCACTGGCTTTCACCCAGGCGCACCGGGGCGCCGCGCGGGCCACTGCCGCGGCCGTGGTGCAGCAACTGCAGGGGCACTGACGCCTGCCGGTTGCAGCTGCGGTATGCCGCTGCGCTGCCGTACGCCGCGGCCCCATCACCCTGAGGGCATTTGCAGGCCTTGTCCCACCGGACACATCGGTGCGTCCATGCCAGCACAGCCCGGAAGCTTCCGAATTTCTATCGTGGCCTGGAGCGGCAGACACCCTCTGTGCGTCCGCCGCCTTCCGCCCCACCGCGGGCACGCCAACCTTCCTCGATAGGAGCCGTTCTTCCATGACTGCAACCCGTTCACTTCTGCACCAGGCCGGTGGCTCGCTGGCCATGGCGCTGCTGCCGCTTTCCGCGTGGGCTATCGACGTCGATCCGGGTGACTATGTGCCGGCACCTGCGGGCACGACCGCAGGCCTTCTCTATTACCAGCACTCCCAGCGGGACCGGCTCTACGCGCAGGGCCAACAGGTGCCGATCGATGCACGGCTGACCTCGGACGTGGGCATCCTGCGCCTGGTGCGCTACATGAGCGTGGGCGGCCTGACCGTGGCGCCGCAGGTACTGCTGCCCTTCGGCCGGCTGGATGCCGGGCGGGACACCGCCGCGCTGGGGCGCACCAGCGGCGTGGGCGACGTGATCCTGGCGGCGCCGGCCTGGCTGGTGAACGATCCGGAGTTCAGCACCTATCTGGGCATCTCACCTTACCTGTATCTGCCCACCGGCAGCTACGACCGCAATCGCGCGCTGAACCTGGGCGAGAACCGCTGGAAGTTCGACCTGCAGGTCGGCTTCGTGAAAGGGCTGACCCCGCACTGGCACATCGATCTGACCTTCGATTCGATGTTCCATGGCAGGAACGACGACTCCGGTCCCACAGGCCGCACGCTGAAGCAGGACCGGATCGACCAGGGCCAGGTTTATCTGAGATACCAGTTCACGCCCGGTACCAACGCCTTCGTGGGCATCTCGCAGACCTAGGGCGGCGCCACGCGGGTGGATGGCGTGGCCAACGACGACGAGGTCCGCCAGCGCAAGGTGAGCATCGGGGCCAGTCACTTCATCCAGCCCGCCATGCAACTGATGGTGACCCTGGGCCGCGACCTGAGGGTGAGCAACGGCTTCAAGGAAAACGCGCGCATCAACCTGCGGCTGCTGCACGTTTTCTGAAGAGGGAAACGGCGATGGACACCATCGGGCCCATCGCCTGGCCGCTCAGCCGGGTTGTGCCTGCGCCACCTCCTGCCGCCGCAGCAGGAAGCGCTGGATCTTTCCGCTGGGTGTCTTGGGCAGTTCGCGGACGAAGGCGATCTCCCGCGGGTAGGCGTGGGCGGACAGCCGCTTGCGCACATGCTGGCGCAGGGCTTCGGCCAGGATGTCGTCGCCCTGGAAGCCGGCATGCAGCACGACGAAGGCCTTGATCAGTTCCGTGCGCTCGGGATCGGGTTTGCCGATCACCGCAGCCTCGATGACGGCGGGATGCTCGATGAGCGCGCTTTCCACGTCGAACGGGCCGACCCGGTAGCCCGAGGTGGTGATCACGTCGTCCGCGTGGCCGACGAAGCTGATGCTGCCGTCGTCATTGAGCTCCACGGTGTCGCCGCTCAGGTAATAGTGACCCAGGAACGGCTGGCGCGCCGTGCCCTCGTAGCCGCCGAACCAGAGAAGAGCGGCGACTGCACCACGTCCACCGCCAGGGTGCCCGGCTGGCCCCCAGCTCGCGGATGATGCGGCAGGTGCTTTCCACGGTGAAGGGGCCTTCGTAGAACGTGGTGGCATGCCCCACGGCCAGCGGCCCGGTCACCGCGTCGTAGAGGCCGTAGGCCCAGCCCGGATCGGCCAGGTTCGCGCATGGAGCCGACGAAGGCGATGGACGGCCTTGAGCGGCCCGGCCAGCGGCTTGGCCGGGCCGGTGGTGCCGGAGGTGAACGTCAGCAGGAACGGGTCGTCCCCGCTGCGCAGCACGGGATCGAAGTGGGGCGGGCAGGCATCCAGCCATCGGCCGGAAATCCCCGCCCACGGTGAGCACGGGTGGCGCGCCGGCCACGTCGTCCATCTTGGGGCGCTGCGCGGCATCGGTCACCACCAGCTTCGACGCCGCCATCTGCACGCGGTGCTCGATGGCCTTGGGACCGAAGGCGGTGAAGAGCGGCTGATAGACCGCGCCGATCCGTCAGGAGGGTGACGAGCAGTTCGGCGTGCGCGGCAGCAGGCCCGAGATGCGTGCCCTGCGCGTGGAAATGGCCTGCGAGGCGGGCCGAGGCCTGCGGCAGTCGCTCGAAAGTCCATTTGGCCCGCTGGCCGTCGCGATTCCGGTGGCCGGGTGGCACTGTATGTACTCGAAGTGCTGGCTGGGGCCGTCGCTGACCGACACCTCATGGTAGAGCCGGAGTTTGGAAAGCCCGGCGGCGACCCTGAAGAAGGACCAGTCAACCTGTGCGGGCGCCTGCATCCAGCGCCGGTGGGCGGCCGGGTCGCGCCAGTAGCCGACGGCGATGGGTTTGTCGTAACCCTGGGCATCGACGTGGTGTGTCAGGTCGTGCTGCAGGGGGGCCGTCTTCCGCGCCGAAGGCGGCGACCCATTCGCGCAGCACGGCGAGGGCGCGCGGCTTCTGCGCTTCGCCCTGGTACTGGATGCCGCAATAGGACATCACTACCTGCTGCAGGTCGGGCTGCGGACGTGCCACCCACATCGGAAAGGGCGGCTGGTAGTCGTCCGCCACGCGGCGCGAGAGAGAGTGAGCGGGGGCATTGCAGGCGCGGGGGAATCGCTGATTCCATATGAGGACTCCTTCTGGGGGCGGGTTTTCACGGCCCGGGGCGGTCGCCCAGGCCGGCGCGGGCATCGAAGGGCGCAGCGCCGGGCAGCAGGGGCCAGGTATCCAGCCCTTCAGCAATTTCGGCAGGGGTGAGCAGGCAGGCGTCGAGCTCGCGGCGCAGCGCGTCGTGATCGAGGTGCTGGCCGATGAACACGATTTCCTGGCGGCAGTCGCCCGTGGGCTCCTGCCAGTGCTGCAGGACGGCGGCGAGGCGGGGCTCGTCAGCCGGCCATGCGTCACGGGGCACGAATCGCCACCAGCGGCCGACGTAGTCCCAGCGGAACGCGCCGCCGGTCTGCACCAGCATGCCGGTCTCCGCAGGCCGGCTGGCCATCCAGAAGTAGCCCTTGCAGCGCAGGAGCCGTCCCCGGGGCCAGGGACGGCCGAGCCAGTCCAGCAGGCGTTGCGGGTGGAAGGGCGCGCGCTCGCGGTACACCCAGGACGCAATACTGAAGCTGTCCGACTCTGGCTCACCCTGGTCGGCCGCGTCCATGCGGCGCATCCAGCCCGGTGCGCGGGCGAGGCTGGGCAGATCGAAGAGCCCCGTGTCCAGCAGTTCGCGCGGGTCCACCTGGCCGTTCACCATTGGCACGATGCGCGCTGCGGGGTTGAGGGCCGACAGCAGGGCGCGCACTTCGGCAAAGCCGGCCTCGCCGATCAGGTCGCAGCGGCTGACCAGGATCACGTTGGCGCACTCCACCTGCTCGGTGAGCAGGGCGGCGAGCGGGCGCCGGGCCGTGCCGCCGGCCGTGGGCACGGTGTCGGGCGCGGCCAGCCATGCCTGGAACCGGCTGCCGTCCACCACGGTGGCGAGGGTGTCGAGCCGCGCCAGTTCACTGAGGCAGAAGCCGCCGGTATCCAGGAAGGCGAAGGTCTCCGCGACCGGCAGCGGCTCGGAAATGCCGGTGGATTCGATCAGCAGGTAATCGAAGCGGCCTTCCCGGGCCAGTGTGCTCACCGATGCCAGCAGGTCGGCGCGCAGCGTGCAGCAGATGCAGCCGTTGGTCATTTCCACCAGCTCGTCGCTGCCGCGGTGCAGGGCCACATCGCGCCGCAGGTCGCCGGCGTCGATGTTCACGTCGCTCATGTCGTTGACGACGACGGCCACGCGCAGCCCGCTGCGGTTGCGCAGGATGTGCTGCAAGAGCGTGGTCTTGCCCGCACCCAGGAAGCCCGAAAGCACCGTGACGGGCAGCCGGGGCGGCAGCGGCGTGGCCGGGCTGCCGGCCAACTCGCCAGGCCTTGCGGCATGGAGCACTGCCGTCATGCCGCGACGGTCTGCGCTGCCGGACGGCGCTCCGCAGGGGCCGCAGCCGTGCCGTCGGCAGGCACCTTGTCGAGATAGCTCTCGAACAGATCCACCACCACCAGCCCGTCGTCGGCAGCGCTGCCCCAGAGGTCGCGGGCGCTGAATTGCACATGGTAGGTGGGCTGGTGCTCGGCGGTGGCGTCGCCGTGGCCGATGGCGTCGGGGAATGGCCATTTTTCCGTGGTGCGGTGCAGGACCACGCCTTGCTTGCCCCGCACGTAGGCCGGGCAGCGGATGTGGCCGCTGAAGTATTCGCCGCGCACCACCACGCGGTCGCCGACCTCGAACGGGGCGCGCCCGGCCAACGCCGCGCGGCCTGGGGAGTGGGCCGGATTGGCGAGCTTGAAGGGCGAGCCCAGGGCCTCGTCCAGTTCCTGCTGCGTGAGCACACCCGTTTCCACGAGCAGCGTGGCCACCGCGATGACGTAGCGCTCGTAATAGCGCGTGCCGACGTGCTGGCGCACATCGATGCGCTCGACGGCATGGCGCACCTCGTCGATGCTGAACTTCTGCAGGTGCGCCGCGCCGAGAAACAGCAGGCAGTAGCCCAGGTGTTCCCAGTCTTCCTTGAAAACCTTCTGGTAGTCCAGGCTGTTGATGGTGTGCGGCACCTTGCCGAAGCCTTGAAAGCCGCCGAGATCGTGAAAGCCGTCCATGTCGAATCTCCGTGGGAGCGTGGGGGTGTGATGGGGGAATTTGCGGGGGAGCGGGGTGCGGCCTCAGGCCACGCGGGGCAGGGCGACGCCGATGAGCACGTCCTTGGTGACGAGCTGGCGCAGTTGCGCTTCGTCCATGTGCCCGGTGCCTGCCGGGCGCATCGGCAGCACGAGGTAGCGCGTTTCGGCGCTGGTGTCCCAGACGCGCACCGTGACGTTGTCGGGCAGCTCGGTGCCCAGTTCGCGCAGCACCGTGCGCCCCTCCCGGACCAGGCGGGCGCGGTACTCGAAGCCCTTGTACCACTCGGGCGGCAGGCCCAGCACCGGCCAGTTGGTGCATGAGCACAGGCTGCAGACGATGACGTTCTTCACCGTGGGCGTGTCTTCGATGGCCACGATGTATTCGCCCTGCGGACCGGTGAAGCCGTATTCGGCGCAGGCGGCGGTGCCGTCGCGCAGCAGCAGTTCGCGGTAGGCCGGATCGGTCCAGGCGCGCGCCACCACCTGCGCGCCGTTGGCGGGGCTGAACTGGCGGCCCAGCAGATCCTTGAATCCTTCGATGTAGCCTTCGGGAATGAGATGCTTCTTCTTCAGTGCCGCCTCCAGCGCGAAGGCGCGCTGCGCCGGCGTGGTGGTGTCAACGGTGGGATGGGCATCGTGGGGCATGGGATATCTCCTGCAGGTTCGGGAAACACAAGGGAAGAAAGAGCGCCGCCGGGTGTCAGAGCGCCGGATGCAGCCGGTGCCAGTCGGTGGCGCGCTGGCAGGCCCAGCCGGCGCGCACCAGCAGCGCTTCGGCGAAGTGCGGCGCGACGAACTGGAAGGCCACGGGCGCACCGCCGGGCGTGCGCCCGCCGGGCAGGGTGATGGTGGGATGGCCCGTGGAGTCGAAAGGGCAGGTGTAGCGCAGCATGTCGGAGAAGAGCTGGGCATCCGTGCCGAAGCGTGTCATCAGCTCCATGCTGGCGCCGGCCACCGCCGTGGCCGGGATGAGCAGCAGGTCCACATCCTTGAAGACGGCATTGACGCGGCCGCGGAATTCGGCGCGTCGCAGCCAGAGCTTCTGGTACTCGGTCGCGCTGATCTGGCGGCCCATCTCGATCACCGCCGACAGGCCCGGACCGTATTCGGCCGCGAGAGCAGGGTGGGTGGCCTCGTGCGCCACGGCGGTTTCCACGGCGCACATCGGTGTCCAGTCCTGCAGGGCCTGCTCGGCGTCGGGGAAGTCCACCTCGCGCAGGCTGCCTCCCAGCGGTTCGATCAGGTCCAGCACCGACTGCAGCACAGCCTTCGTCGGGCCGTCCGCCCGGTCCAGCGTCCAGGCATGGTCGATGCCCACGCGCAGGCCGGTCAGGCCCCGGGTCATCTGCGCGAGGTAGTCGGGCACGGGTTCCTGGCTGGCCGTAGGGTCCTTCGGGTCGGCGCCGGCGATGACCTGCAGCACCGCCGCGGCATCGGCCGCGCTGCGCGCGATAGGCCCGATATGGTCGAGAGAAGCCGCCAGCTCGAAGGCACCATGGCGGCTCACGCGGCCCCAGGTCGGCTTCAGTCCGGTCACGCCGTTCGCGGCCGACGGGAAGCGAATCGAACCGCCCGTGTCCGTGCCCAGCGAGGCGAAGCACAGGCCTGCCGCCGTGGCCACGCCGGAGCCGCTGGATGAAGCACCCGGCCACAGCGTGTCGCCCCAGGGATTCAGCGGTGCGACGACCTGGGGATGGTGGTCGGCGAAGGCACCTTCCGTCTGCTGCAGCTTGCCCAGCAGCACCGCGCCAGCCTCGCGCAGGCGGCGCACGGCGGTGGCGTCCTCCCGGGGCCGATAGTCCCTGTGGATCGTCATGCCATGGGCGCATGGGACCCCCTGCGTCCAGAGAAGGTCCTTGACCGCGATCGGCACGCCGTGCAGCGGCCCGCGTGCGCGGTGGGCTGCGATGTCCACATCGGCCTGCCGCGCATCCCGCAGCGCGTGGTCCGCCATCAGGGTGGCGTAGCTGTGCAGCTTCGCATCGATGCGGCCGATGCGCTCCAGCATGGCCTGCGTGACCTCCAGCGACGAACGCTCTCGCGACTGGATCTGCCTGCCGACTTCCAGCAGTTCGAGATAGTGAAGTTCCGTGTGCGCCAATTGTGTGCTCCTCGCTGCGTTACCGTGGATATCGGCGGACGGACAGACTGGGGTTCCGCACTGCGCCGATGTGTCTAAGGTATGTCCGCCGCGGCCGGAGCACTGGACTGGCGAGGACGCACCGTTTGTCCGGGAAGGACACGGGGCCTGGCATGCCGCCATGCGGCAGCGGCGCCTGCCCGTCATTCAGGCCTGGCCGGGTGTATTGGCAAAAGGAGGAGCGGCCTGCGGTGTGGCCGGCCGCGGTGGCGGCCGGTCAGCCGCGTATCAGCGTGTGCGGCGCACAGCCGAAGGCCTTGCGGAACGCACGGCTGAAGTGGGACACGTCGGAAAAGCCATGGTCGAACGCGGCTTGCGTGACGCTGCGGGAGCGTCCTTCTGCAAGGGCGCGCTGGCTGGCCTCCAGGCGCAGTTGCCAGACGAGGCCCATGGGCGTGTGCGCATGGCGCGCGAATGCCCGGGTGACGGTGCGCGACGACACGCCATGCGCGGCCGCCAGGCTGTCCAGGCACAGTTCCGCATCGTCGAAATGGCGCTGGATGTAGGTCACGATGCGGCCATGGAGATCGTGCTCGCCCGGGCGCACCGCATCGTCGCCCATCTGCAGCTCGAGTGCCACGGCGACCAGGTCCAGCAGGGTGCTGCCGACCTGGGCGCCCGCATGCGCCCGGGTGCGGTCGAAATCGATGGAGGCCGCCTGCTCGATCATGGTGCGCAGCGGGACGGCCGCGGGCTGGCTGGGGTCGATGACCAGCGCCGTGAGCCGCTCGGCCCCCGGGCAGCGCTGCAGCAGGGCCCGGCGCGGCAGGCGCAGCAGGTGCAGGGAGCGCGCGGAGAGCGTGAAGCCGAAGGGCCGCGCCGCGTCGTACAGCACCATGTCGCCCTGGCCCATGACCGCGCATCGGTCGTGCTGCCGGATCCCCGCCTCGCCGTCGGCCATGAGGGCGAGCCACAGGTCGTCGTCCGGGCCGCTGCGCAGGTGGGTGGCGGCACGGGTCCAGTGGTGGGACGGTGCCGCCATGGAACTCACGTCCACAGCCCCCAGCGAGCGCACCTGCAGCCGGGCATCGAAGGGACCCTGGCCGAGCATCTTGCTCGCGGCGGAGACGCAATGCCGGCAGACAACGTCGTTCCAGTAGTCGAAGCGACGTTCGGCTTCGACCTCCGATGTGGAATAGTCAAGCACACCCATGGTCTGGCTCAAAAAAGGAGTAGCTGATCGGCATCTCGCACCGGACCGTGCACCGGAATGGCCCGCGCGCTCTGCGGTAGCGTGCGATTAAGCAGAATCCGTGCCTTGACATCCATCCGGAGTTACCCCGGGAACGTGACGCCGGTCCCGTGCACACGTTCTGACACCGCGCAGCGCACGGCGATTCCTGTGGCGCACAATCGACGGCAGACCGTTCCTTGTCCCGCGCCTTCTCCGCGGGACCGCTGCCCGCCATGCTCGACAAGCACTATCTCACCCCGTTGTTCGCGCCCAGTTCCATCGCCGTGCTGGCGGGGCGCGCGGACACACCCGAGACCCTCACCCCCGCAGCGCGCGCCCTTCACGAGGCGCTGCGCGCGCAGCGCTTCACGGGCACGCTGCAGTTCCTCGACATCCATACCAGCGGCACGCTGGCCGACCTGGCGCAGACGCGCGCCGACCTGGCCGTGATCGCACTGGCGCCGCAGGACACGGCCGCCGCGCTCGAAGTCGCCGGCCGCATCGGCTGCCGTGCAGCGCTGGTGCTTTCCCACGGCATCGATGCCGACGGCGCGCTGAAGCTCAAGAAGATCGCGCGCCGCGAGGGCGTGCACCTGCTCGGCCCCAACTCGCTGGGTCTGCAGCGGCCTCACCTGCAGCTCAATGCGAGCGCGGCCGGACCGCTGGCGCGCGAGGGCTCGCTGGCGCTGGTATGCCAGTCGGGCGCGCTGACGGCCTCGATCCTCGACTGGGCGCACAAGAATGCCGTGGGCTTTTCCACGGTGGTGTCGCTGGGCCCGAACACCGACGTGGACATCGCCCAGGTGCTGGATTTCCTCGCCAACGACGGGCGCACGCAGAGCATCGTGGTGTATCTGGAAGGCATCGGCAGCGCCCGGCGCTTCATGAGCGCGCTGCGCTCGGCCGCCAATGCCAAACCGGTGGTGGTGCTCAAGGCGGGCCGCAAGCCCGCCGGCAACGAGGCGGCCCAGACCCACAGCGGCACCATCGTGGGCAGCGACGACGTGTTCGACGCCGCGCTGCGCCGCGCCGGCGCGGTGCGCGTGCGCTCGTTCGTGGAGCTGTTCTCCGCGGCCAAGTGCCTGGCGTCGCGCTACCGGCCGGTGGGCCGGCGCCTGGCCCTGATCACCAATGGCGGCGGCCCGGGCGTGCTCGCCGCCGACTGGGTGAACGAGATCCTGCTGGAGATGGGACGCCTGTCGCCCGACGCCGCGCGCGCGCTGGCGCCGCAGCTGCCACCCCTGGCCTCGCTGGCCGACCTGATCGACCTGTCGGAGGAGGCCGGACCGGCGCACTACCGCGCCGCCATCGAGGCGGCCGAGAAGGACCGCCAGATCGACGGCGTGCTGGCCATCCACTCGCCCAAGCCGGGCACCGATTCCACCGAGGTCGCCCAGGCGCTGGCCGATGCCAAGCGCCTCATGGGCAAGCCGCTGCTCGCGTGCTGGATGGGCGACGCCACCGTGGGGCCGGCACGCGAGGTGCTGCGCGCCGCCGCCATTCCGAACTTCCGCACGCCCGAAGCCGCGGTGGGGGCGTTCGGCAACATCGCCTCGTTCTACCAGAACCAGCAGTTGCTGCAGCAGACGCCGCCGCCGCTCTCGGCACTCTCCAAGCCCGACATCGAAGGCGCGCGCCTGATGATCGAAAGCGTGCTGGCCGAGCGCCGCCATGTGCTGACCGAAATGGAGTCCAAGACGCTGCTCGCGGCCTTCCAGGTACCGGTCACCAAGACGCTGCTCGCGCGCAGCGCGCACGAGGCGATGATGATCGCCACGCAGCTGGGCTTCCCCGTGGCGCTGAAGATTGATTCACCGGACATCGCTCACAAGTCGGACGTGGGCGGCGTGGCCCTGGACATCCATTCGGGCACTGCCGCGCGCGATGCCTATACCGACATGGTGCAGCGGGTGGCCCGCCTGCAGCCCGGTGCGCGCATCAACGGCGTGACGGTGCAGAAGATGGCCCGGGCGCGGCGCGGCCGCGAAATCTGCATCGGCCTGGTGACCGACGACCCCTTCGGGCCGGTCATCACCTTCGGCGCGGGCGGCACCATGATCGAGCTGATCGACGACCGCGCGATGGAGCTGCCGCCGCTCAACCAGTTCCTGGCGCGCAGGCTCATCGAGCGTTCGCGCGTGGCCGAGACGCTGGGCGA
The DNA here is from genome assembly GCF_900104515.1 of Paracidovorax cattleyae. Lineage (GTDB taxonomy): Bacteria > Pseudomonadota > Gammaproteobacteria > Burkholderiales > Burkholderiaceae_C > Paracidovorax > Paracidovorax cattleyae. The sequence goes on along the minus strand of NZ_FNJL01000007.1, from coordinate 16,419 downwards.
ATGGCGCGGCGCCAGCGCCGTGGACCGCGACGCGCTGGAGCAGACCCTGCTGCGCGTATCGGAAATGGTGTGCGCGCTGCCGCAGCTGCGCGAGATGGACATCAATCCCCTGATCGTGGATGCCGGCGGCGTGGTCGCGGTGGATGCGCGCATCGTGGTGCGCGACACGGCCCAGGGCGCCACCGGACGCAGCGAGGGCTACGGGCACCTGGCGATCCTGCCGTATCCGGCACGCTACGAGCAGCTCTGGCCGATGCGCGGCGGGGGCGAGTTCCTGGTGCGGCCCGTGCGGCCCGACGACGCGCAGATGCTGCAGCGGCTGGTGAAGGAGCTGTCGCCGGAAAGCCGGTATTTCCGCTACATATCGCAGATCGCGGAGCTGCCCGCATCCATGCTGGCGCGCTTCACCCTGATCGACTACGACCGGGAGATGGCCCTGGTGGCCGTGCACCGCGAGCGCAGCGTGGGCGAGGACGGCGAGATCCGCAATACCGAGCGCATCGTGGGCGTATCGCGCTACGTGACCAATCCGGACCAGACCAGCTGCGAATTCGCGCTGGTGGTGGCCGACGATTTCAACGGCCGCGGATTGGGTTCGCGGCTCATGCTGAGCATCATGGAGGCTGCGCGCGACAAGGGCCTGACCGAGATCCAGGGGCTGGTGCTGGCCGGCAACCCGAGCATGCTCAAGCTCATGCGCCGGCTGGGCTTCGAGGTGCGTGCCTACCCGGACGATCCGGATTTCAAGCTGGTGGCGCACCAGTTGTGACGCGCCCGGTACGGCGCCGCTTCGGCGGCGGGTGCGGCGCTTCGGGCGGGGGAGGGCGCGGCACCGCCGCCATCGCTGCAATCGGGGCCTCCTTCAGGACCCCCCACCACGACCATGGCAGGCCTGCCTCCGCTCTCCATTCCATCAGCACGTCCGACCCGTGACGACGAGGGGCCCGAAAATCCGGAGGCGGCTCCGCCCGGCCCGCCGCGTTCCCGCGGCACGCAGGCCGTTGCCCATGTACCGCTGCTGGCGCGCCGGCGCGGGCAGTCCGGAGACGGGCCGTCGGCGGAGCGCGCACCGCGGCTCGCGCCGCTCGATGCCCTGCGCCGCTCCAACACGTTCGTCATCCCGCGCTCGCCATCGTCTCTCGATCATGGAGGGTGGTCCGGCGTGGGGCGCGCCAGCCCCTCGCACGGTGCGGGCAGCAGCCAGCCGCCCTCGCTGGCATCCTTGCTGGACCCCTCCACGCCGATCGCCCGGGAGCACGATGGTGCCTGCTGGAGCCCCGTCCGCGCATTGCGGCGGGAGCGCCGGATACAGGCGGAACTGCGTGCCTCTTCCGGTGCCGGCGTCCTGAGCCCGCACGTGGTGCATTCCATGGGCAGCCCGCCCGGCTGGGAAGCGCGCCTGGCGGCGCTGAGGCCCGGCGCGGCCGAGGTGCGGCAGGGGTTCGAACGGGTCGATCTCGATGTGGCCTGGGACGGGCCGGACGCCGCCGTACCGGCATGGCAGCGCATCGGGAGCGGCGCGTCCGGCGAGGTGTATGCCGTTCGGCTGGCGAGGGATTTCATGCAGGGCGGCGAGGACCATGGCCGGGATTTCGTGTTCAAGGCCATGCTCTCGCTCGATCCCGAACACCGACTGCCACCGTGGCTGCATGCACAGGCGCAGCAGGATGGCGAGGCCCTCCGGCAAGCCATCGATGCGCACAAGGACCGCATCCACCAGGAGTTCCAGGTGGCCATCTCGCTGCGGGGAACGTCCCAGGTCATGCAGGTGCGCGGGCTCGTCCAGATCGGGAGCCGGCTGGGCATCCTGTCGGAGCGGATCGACGGCGTGCCGGCCGGCGAGCTGATCGGCGAGGCCCCGTACGCCCTGGAAGACGGCGACATCGCTGCGCCGGAGCACCTGGAGATGGCGCGCACGATGATCGCGGACGTGCTCATCGCCCTGGCGCGGTTCCACGACGAAGGCGTGGTCCACCAGGACATCTCCCACAACAACGTGATGTACGACCGGCAGTGCGGCATGTTCCGGCTGCTGGACATGGGGCAGGGCGGAGAGCCCGGCGGGCCGAGGGCCCAGGGCACCGCGGGCTACATGGACATGCATGCCGCGCGGGCGGACCACCGCAGCGACGTGTATGCGGCGGCCCAGCTGCTGGTGCGCCTGCTCAAGGCGCCCTACTACCAGCTCGGCATGGCCGGCATGTCCGGATCGCGGACCGTGGAGGACTTTCCGTTCGCGCCAGCCTTGAGGGCGCTCGCGCCGCAGCGGCAGGATGCGGCGGTGCGGTTCATCAATCGCATGATCGGCCGGCAACTGGACACCCGCAGCATGGCCGAGGAACTGCTGGGCGACCCGTTCCTGCAGGAACTGGAGCCTCGCGCGCAGACGCGCGCCACGGTGGAAAAGGTGCTGAACCCCGGCGCGGTCAATGCGCGGTGATCGCGTCCACGGCCCGCAGATCCTCGGGTGCCAGCGTACCCGCGGCCTGGCGCAGCTTGAGCGTGCCCAGCAGCACGTTGTAGCGTGCCTGGGCCAGGTCGCGCTTGGTCTGGTAGAGCTGGCTCTGCGCATTGAGCACATCGATGTTCACCCGCACGCCCACCTGGTAGCCCAGCCGGTTGGCCTCCAGCGCGCTCTGGCTCGACGCTTCCGCGGCTTCCAGTGCGCGGACCTGGCTCTGGCCGGACTGCACGCCGAAGAAGGCACTGCGCACGGCCTGCACCACCGTGCGGCGGGCGTTTTCCAGGTCCGCGCGGGCCTTGTCCTCCAGCGACAGGGTTTCACGGATGCGGTTCTGCACCGCGAAGCCCGCAAACAACGGCAGCGTCATCTGCACGCCGACCGTGGCGGCGCGGGCGGTGGAGTGGATGTGGGGGAGCGTGGTGGTGCCGTTGGGGTTGCGGACCACGTTATAGCCCGCCTGCAGGTCCACCGTGGGCAGGTGGCCGGTCTCGGCCTTGCGCGTTTCCAGCCGCGCCACGTCCAGCGCGATGGTGGCCTGCCGCAGTTGCGGCTGCAGCTCGTCGGCCGTCCGCACCCACGCTTCCGCATCGGCCGGCGCCACGGCGGGCAGTTGCACGGGCTGCGCCAGGGGCAGGGGAGACACGCCCGGCCGGCCCACCAACTGCTCCAGCGCGAGCTGCTTCACGCGCAGGTCGTTGTCCGCCGCGATCTCCTGGGCTTCGACGAGGTCGAAGCGGGCCTGGGCCTCGCGCGAGTCGGTGATGGTGGCATTGCCCACCTCGAAATTGCGCTGCGCCGAGGCCCGCTGCTCCGAGACCGCCGCTTTCTGGGCGCGCAGGAAGGTGAAGGTGTCCCGGGCCGCCAGCACGTCGAAGTAGGCCTGCGCCAGCCGCACCACCAGGTCCTGGCGCGCGGCTTCGAGCCGGGCCTGGGCGATGTCGGCGCCACGCTGCCCCTGCTCGAACGCGATGCGGTTGGCGGGGCGGTACAGCGGCTGGGAGGCCGTGATGCCCGCCGCCTGCTGCGGCGTGCCGATATCCAGCGGCGGTCGGTTCACGTCGGTGCGCGTATAGGACGTGCCCGCCGAGAGGCCCGCGCTCGGAAGCAGGCCGGCGCGTGCCTGCTCCGCGCGGCTGCCCGCGGCCTGCGCATCGGCCAGCGCCGATTGCAGCGGGGCATCGTAGCCCTGCGCAAGTTCGTAGAGCTCCGGCAGGCTCTGCGCGGAAACGGTTCCGGCCGCCGCCGCGAGGACGAAGGCCAGTGCGCCGGCGGCGCGGCGGGAATGCAGTTGCGTGCGTCGGGAGATCATGGCGGACAGGCGTCTCTTTCCTGGCTGATGGAGCTTGGGGGTCGGACCGTTCGGGCGGCAGGCATCCCGCCCGGCCTCCTGGAGAGCGGGCGCGCATGGCCGATGCCGCGATGTCAGTAGCGGGGCACCCCGGGGTCGCGCTCGTGCGACCAGGCGTCGATGCCGCCCGAGATGTTGGCCAGCTGCTGGAATCCGTGCTGTTCGAGGAAAGCCGCCACCCGCAGGCTGCGCACGCCGTGGTGGCACAGGCAGGCGACGGGACGCTCCGCATCCAGGTCGCCGAGCCGGGCGGGGATCTCGCCCATGGGAATGGTGGCGATGTCGAAGCCGCCGCCCTCCGCCGCGCGCACGGCGGCGGTCTGCAGCTCCCAGGGCTCGCGCACGTCCAGCACCAGGGGGCGGCCGCCGCCGGCCTGGACGGAGAACCATTCGTCGAGCTGGGCGGGACGTACGTGGTCGATCATGGAAGGAAGTCCTGTGTCAGGAAAGAAGAAAGGGACCCTCGCGCCGCTCAGAATATGAAGCGCGGACGCTCCGGGAAGTTCAGCAGGCGCGAGGCGTTGGTGTCCCACGGCTGGCTGGCGGCGAAGCGGTCGCCCGCGCGGCGCACGAAGGTGGCACGCATCACGGGCTCGTCGCCGGTGATGGCAGCCAGGCGGCCGCCTTCGCGCAGCAGGGCGAGCAGGTTCTGGGGCACTTCATGCACCGAGCCGCTCAGCACGATGACGTCGAACGGGCCGTCCGGGATGGCGTCGCGCGCGCCGTCGCCCTGGCGCACCGTCACGTTGGCGATGCCGGCGCTCAGCAGGTTCTCGCGGGCGAATTCCACCAGGTCGGGCACGATCTCCAGCGTGACCACATGCTCGGCGCGGTGAGCGAGCAGGGCGGCCATGTAGCCGGAGCCGGAGCCGATCTCCAGCACGCGGTCGGTCGGCTTGACCTGCAGGTCCTGCAGCAGGCGGGCTTCCACGCGCGGGGCCAGCATGCACTGGCCCAGGCGCTGGGCTTCCTCGGCGGAGGGGTTGAGCGGGATCTCCATGTCCATGAACGCCATGCCGCGATAGGCAGGGGGCACGAAATCCTCGCGGCGCACGACGTTCAGCAGGTCCAGCACATCGGTGTCGAGCACGTTCCACGGGCGGATCTGCTGCTCGATCATGTTGTAGCGGGACAGCGTCACGGGATCGCTGGCGTCGGCGGTCGTGTTGTAGGGAAGGGTCATGGGGGATTTCTCCGGTGCGCGGGATCAGGACAAACCGCCGATTTTAGGCGCGTGGGCAGGCTGCTGCGCCTGCGGCACGGCAGCGACCCGGCCGTGGCGCACGCAGAAGCCCGCCAGCAGGTTGTCCACCTGCGCATCGATGAAGCGCTGCGGCGTCACGCCGTCCGACTCGGGCATGCAGACGCCCGAATGGCGCCACATCATCATGAACACAAGCGGCGCGGCCACCACGTGCACGGCGCAGTCGAGATCGAGCTCGCGGAACTCGCCCCGCTGCAAACCGCGCTCGAGGATGCGGCGGATGAGGCGATTGCCGGGAAGCACGACCTCGTCGCGGTAGAAAGCCGCGATGTCCGGAAAATTGTGCGCCTCACCCAGGACGAGTTTGGCGATGCCCGAGGCCTTGGTGGCGCCGATGTGCTTCCACCAGAGATCGTAGGCATAGCGCAGCAGTTCGGACGTGCTGTGGGGGTAGTGCTCGATCTCCACGTCCCATTCGGCGAAATGCCGGCCCAGGTTGTGGCGAACGACTGCCTTGAACAGGTCTTCCTTGCTCGGGAAGTACAGGAACAGGGTGCCCTTGGAAACCCCGGCCCTCGCCGCCACCTCATCCACCTTGGTGGCGGCGTAGCCGCGCTCCACGAACAGGTCGAGCGCTGCCTCGAGCAGCTCGCCCGGCCGCGCATCCTTGCGGCGGGCGCGCCGGGGCGGTGGCGCGGAGGGTGGAGGAGGGGGCGTGGGGCGGGAGGTCATATTAATGACTGACTGGTTAGTAATGTAGCGGCGGCGCGCGGCGGCGTCAACGTGGGCGCGCGGACAATTCCCACAGGGGCCGCGCCGCCGTCCGCCTACCGTATCGTTTTCTTCACAGCGAGGTTTTTCCATGGGTTCTGAAACCATCACCCTGGGCGGTGGCTGCTTCTGGTGCACCGAAGCCGTCTTCGACCGCGTGCGCGGCGTCACGGATGTCGAGAGCGGCTATGCCAACGGCCAGGTGCCACACCCGACCTACGAGCAGGTCTGCTCGGGCAGGACGGGCCATGCGGAAGTCGTGCGGCTGACCTTCGACCCCGAAGTCATCGGACTGCGCGAGATCCTGGAAATCTTCTTCGCCACGCATGACCCGACCACCCTCAACCGGCAGGGCAACGACGTGGGCACGCAGTACCGCAGCGGCATCTACACCGCCACGCCCGCGCAGCAGGAACTGGCGGAGGCCATGGTGCGGCAGATGTCGCAGGACCGGCTGTTCGGCGCGCCGGTCGTCACCGAAGTGCAGCCGCTGGAGTCGTACTGGCCGGCCGAGGACTACCACCAGGACTATTACCTGAACCATCCGGAGCAGGGCTACTGCGCCTTCGTCGTGGGGCCCAAGGTGGAGAAATTCCGCAAGACGTTCGCGCGCTACCTCAAGCCCGGATAGCCACCACCGGCCGCTGGCGTGCGGCCTGGATGCATAATGCAACACGATTGCATTAATAGGCCGCACGCCATGCCGATTCCCGCCGCATCCACGGACCCGTCCGCGCCATCGCCTTCCGCCGCGCAGCGTGCGCTGCCGCAGGGCCTGCGCTCCACACGGGCCGTGCGGGCGGTGCTGGCGCTGATGGAGGCCGACCCTTCGGCGGCGCGCTCGGGCACGGAGGTCGTCGCGGCGCTGGAGCGGCGCGGCGTGCCGGCCAACCGTGTCACGGTCTATCGCCTGCTGGATCGCCTCGCCGTGGCCGGGCTGCTCGATCGCCATGTGGATGCACAGCGCGTGACGCGCTACACGCTGGCGGGCAGTTCCAGGGAGCGCTGGGGTGTCCGCTTCGAATGTGCCGAATGCCACCGCCAGTTCCGCATCCCTGACGGGGCGGCTCCGCTGCGCGCCGCCATGCGCCGCGTGCTCCAGACCCTGGCGGAAGCCGGCCACGCCGAGCTGGCCGCGGATGTCTCCGTGCGCGGCCGGTGCGCGGAATGCGCGGGCACCGGGGCCGGGGAGACCCGCGGATGATCCGGTCGCGCGGGCTGGAATTCGCCCATTCCGGCGGCCCGTCCCTGCGTTTCCCCGACGTGGACCTGCCCCAGGGCAGCTGTCTGCTGTTGCGCGGGCCTTCGGGCTCCGGAAAGTCCACCTGGCTGGCCCTGGCCGCTGGCCTGCGCTCGGCATCGGCCGGCACGCTGGTGGTGGCGGACCGGGATCTGGCCGCAGGGGCCCGGCCCGGCCAGGCGGGGCGTGACGCATGGCGCGCGCGTACCGTCGGCTTCCTGCCGCAGGCGCTGCACCTGTCGCCTGCGCTCACCATCTCCGAAAACCTCGCGCTGGCCTTTTTCGCGGCCGGACTGCCCCGGGACGGCCGGGCGATCGCCGCGGTGCTGAACCGCCTGGACCTCGGCGCGCTGGCCCGGCGCCATCCGCACCAGCTCTCCGGTGGCCAGGCCCAGCGGGTGGCGCTGGCGCGCGCCGTGCTGCTGTCGCCGCGCGTACTGCTGGCCGACGAGCCCACCGCCAGCCTGGATGACGAGGCCGCCGCCGCTGCGCTGGCGCTGCTGGCAGGCAGTGCCGCCGGCTGCGGGGCCACGCTGGTGGTTGCCACGCACGACCGCCGCGCGATCGACGCGCTCGCGCCCCGGGCCGGCATGGTGTCGCTGGAGCGCCTGCCACGGGCTCAGGCCGTGGAGGCCGGGCCATGAGCGCGATGGTCCGATTCGGCGAGCTCCTGCGGCTGTCGTGGCGCTACCTTTGGTCGCGCCCGCTGGCATCGGCACTCAACCTGCTGCTACTGACGCTGGGGCTGGCCTCCGTGGTGCTGGTATTGCTGGTGTCCGAGCAGGTGGACCGGGGCTTCGAGCGCGACGTCCAGGGGATCGATCTGGTGGTCGGCGCCAAGGGCAGCCCGCTGCAGCTGATCCTGGCGGGCGTCTTCCACATCGACGTGCCGCCCGGCAATATCGCGCTGCAGGATTTCGAGACGCTGCAGCGCAATCCGCTGGTGGCGCAGGCGATTCCGCTCAGCCTGGGCGACAGCTTTGCCGGCTACCGCATCGTCGGGACCACGCCGGAGTATCCCGCCCACTACGGTGCCGCCTGGGCGGCCGGGCGCGTTTGGAGCCGTCCCATGGAGGCCGTGCTGGGCGCCACCGTGGCAGGGGCCATGCGGCGCGCAGCCGGCGATGCCGGACGGACCCTCGGCAGCGGGCCCGGCGGACTGCTGGGCCAGTCCTTCGTGGGCACGCACGGCCTGGCCCCGGGAGGGGAGGCGCATGGCGACAATCCGTACACGGTGGTGGGCGTGCTGCAGCCGTGCGGCTGCGTGCTCGACCGGCTGGTGCTCACCGCCACGGAATCGGTATGGAAGGTGCATGAATCCGCACAGGCCGACGACCCGGACGACCTGGAGGTGCTGCGCCAGGAGCGCGAGGTCACGCTGGCCCTGGTGCGCTACCGCAGTCCCCTGGCGGCGGTGACGCTGCCGCGCGCCATCAACAGCGGCACGCCCATGCAGGCCGCTTCGCCCGCGGTGGAGATCACCCGGCTCGTGGGCCTGCTGGGGGTGGGCGCGGACGTGCTGCGCGCCTTTGGCGGCGTGCTGCTGGGTGCGGCCGCGCTGAGCGTGTTCATCGCGTTGTGGAATGCGGTGCGGGAGCGCCGTACCGACCTCGCCATGCTGCGCATGCTGGGCGCGCCGCCGGCCCGCGTGGGTGGCCTGCTGCTCTGCGAGGCGCTGTGGCTCGCCCTGATCGCGTCGCTGCTGGGCCTGGCCTGCGGCCACCTGCTGGCCGAAGGCGTAGGGCGCCTGCTGGCCGCGCGCAATGCCATGCCGGTGACGGGCTGGGTCTGGCTGCCCGGGGAGTGGGCGGTTCCCGCGCTCGCCGCGGCGCTGGCCGTGCTGGCTGCCCTGCTGCCGGCCGTGCAGGCGTACCGCGTCGATGCGGGCGAGCTGCTGGGGCGGCCCTGAAAAGCCGGCGGCCCGTTTCCAGCCTTTGTTTTTTCCACTGTTCGAAAGGAACTTCCATGCACCGCACTTTCCGATCTGCCGCCCTGGCCTTCGCCTGCGCGCCGCTGCTGGCGATGGGCGCACTGTCCGCCCATGCCCAGGACGCCAAGGAGCACGCGCACGGCGACAAGGAGATCCAGGCCGACATCCAGCGCCACCGCGCCATGGCCGCGGCGCATGAAGCCGCCGCCAAGTGCCTGGAAGCGGGCAAGGGCCACGACCAGTGCGTGAAGGAGCTCCAGGCCGCCTGCAAGGGTCTGGCCATCGGCAAATTCTGCGGAATGAAGCACCAGCATTGAGCATGCCGGCACCCTGGTCCGGTGCCGCATGCGATGATCTCCCCGCGAACACCGTGTATCCGATGAAATTCCCGCTTCCGCTCCTCGCCTGCGCCCTGGCATGCACGGGCACCCTGGCCGCGCAGGGGGCTTCGCCGGCCCCCGGTGGCGCGGGGGCGGTCGCGCCCGCGCTGTCGTCCCCGCTCGGCGGCCCTCCCGGCCCCGGCGGACTTCCGGCCGGCTCGGGGCCCGGCTACCACAGCCCGCAGAGCCCCATCAAGCCCTTGCCGCGGCGCGAGGATGTGGTGCCGTGGTCCACGCTGACGAACCTCACCAAGAAGACCCTGAAGACCCGCATCGCGCCCGTCTTCAACGCGGAGCAGAAGGCGCTGGACGGCAAGGTGCAGCGCCTGCAGGGCTTCATGGTGCCCATGGACACGCGCCCGCTGCAGCGCCATTTCCTGCTGACTTCCGTGCCGCTGACCTGCGCGTTCTGCATTCCCGGCGGGCCGGAGAGCATGGTGGAGGTGAAGGCCTCCGTGGGCGTTCCCTACTCGCTGGAGCCCATCGTGGTGCAGGGCGAATTCAAGACCCTGGGCAATGACGAGTACGGCCTGTTCTACCGCATGGTCAACGCCGAGCCCGTGAAGTGACCCTGCCCGCCGCCATGATCCGCCGCTGCATGCACGCCCGCAACCCTTCGGGCGCCCGGCGAATGCATGCCCGCGCCTTCGCGCTGTGGATGTGGCTGGCGGTGGCCCTGGTGCTCGCTCCGGCGCTGGGTCGCGTGCACCAGGTGGTGCACGGGCCGGTGGCGGCCATGGCACTGCAGGGCGCCGGCGCCGCCGTGGCAGGCGGTGCCCGCCTCGCCCCGCTTTCGCATGGCCACGATGCGGGCCTGCTGGAGGCGCTGTTCTCGCACCATGCGGACAGCGACTGCCACCTGCTCGACCAGTCGCTCTTCGGAGCGGTCCTGCTGCCAGCCCTGCTGCCGGCAGCGATGCCTGCGGAGGCGCCGGCACCCGACGGCCTGCCCGCGCCGGGCGTGGGCGCGAGGCCGCAGCGCGCCTTTCTGGCCCGCGCTCCGCCGCACTCCTGCGCGGCCTGACCGGGCCCCTGCCGCTCGACCCGGCAGGGCGCTGCGGCATTCCTCCTTTTCAAGTTTCGCTGTGCGCCCGCCGTGGCGCCTGCATGCCTGCACTGGCATGCGGGCACCGCGTGCGCTGCGCCGTGTTCTTCTTCTTCTTCTTTCTTCCGTCGTCCGCCATGACTTCCAACGCTTTTTCCTTCCCGGGCCGTTCCGGCCGCGCGGCGCTGCATCCGCTCGCCTGTGCCGTGCTGCTGCTGGCGGCCTCCGGTGCCCGCGCGCAAACGGCCGCCGATACAGACACCTCCTCCGCCACGCCCCGGGCACGCCTGCCCGAGGTGACCGTCACCGGCAACCCGCTGGGCACCGACACGGTGGTCGTGCCCGCCGCCCAGCTGTCCGGCGACGACCTCACCCTGCGCACCGAATCGACCCTCGGCCAGACACTGGACGGCCTGCCGGGCGTGAGCAGCACCTACTTCGGTCCCAACGCCAGCCGGCCCATCATCCGCGGCCTGGACGGCGACCGCATCCGCGTGCTGCAGAACAGCGGCGCCACGCTCGACGCATCGGCGCTGAGCTTCGACCATGCCGTGCCCACCGAGGCCCTGACCACCGAGCGCATCGAGGTGCTGCGCGGCCCGGCCGCGCTGCTCTATGGCGGCAGCGCGGTGGGCGGTGTGGTGAACGTCATCGACAACCGCATTCCGCGCGAGCCGTTGAACGGCGTGGACGGCAAGGCCGAGGCCTCGGCCGCCACCGGCAACGGTGAACGCGCGGGCGCGGCGATGGTGGAAGGCGGCAACGACCGCTTCGCCCTGCATGCCGACGTGTTCGACCGCAACACGGACGACGTGCGCGTGCCCATCGACCTGGCCTGCGAGAAGACCGGCTCTCCCGGCCTGGCACGGCGCATCTGCAACTCCGCCAGCCATACCCGCGGGGGCGCCGTGGGCGGCACCGCGTTCTTCGACCAGGGCTACCTGGGCCTTTCGGCCAGCACCTACCGCAGCGACTACGGCACGGTGGCCGAGGACGACGTGACGATCGGCATGCGTTCCAACCGCTATGCGCTGGACGGCCTGTGGCGCTTCGGTGCGGGCCCGCTGCAGAGCGTGCGCGTGCAGGCCAGCCATACGGACTACCGCCACACCGAATACGAGGGCGGGGCTCCCGGCACCACGTTCCGCAACGGTGGCAACGACCTGCGGGTGGAGGCGAAGCACGCGCCCATCGGCCGGCTGCAGGGCGTCATCGGCCTGCAGGCCGAGGCCTCGCGCTTCTCGGCCGAGGGCGAGGAGGCCTTCGCGCCGCGCAGCCGCAGCCACAGCACCGCGCTGTTCCTGCACGAGGAACTGGGCATGGACTGGGGCAAGCTGACCTTCGGCGCCCGCGCGGAGCGGGACACGGTCGAATCCTTCGGCAGCCCGGACGTGGACCGTTTCGCCGTCGGCAAGCATGATTTCCATCCGCACAGCGCCGCCGTGGGTGCACTGTTCAACCTCACGCCCGCCTGGCAGCTCACGTCCAACCTGTCGTACACCCAGCGCGCGCCGAAGGACTATGAGTTGTTCGCCAACGGCCCGCACGTGGCCACCGGCGCCTGGGAGACGGGAGACCCGGGCCTCGGACTGGAAAAAGCGACGAGCGTGGACGTGGGCGCGGCCTGGAAGAGCGGCCCCAACCGCTTCGCCGCCACGGCCTTCCTGAGCCAGTTCTCCAACTACATCGGCCTCACGCCCACCGGGCTGCTGCGCTCGGAGGACGGCGACGTGGTGCCGGCCGGCACGGACGGCGCGCTGCCCGAGTACCGCTACCAGGGCATGCGCGCACGCTTCTATGGCCTGGAGGCCAGCGGCAGCGTGCGGCTGGTGGGCGAGAGCGGCGTGGTGGCCCCGTCGTCCCGCCTGCTCGGCGACGGCTCCACGCTGGACCTGCAGTTGCGCGGCGATATCGTGCGCGCCACCAACCGCGACACCGGCCAGCCGCTGCCGCGCATTGCGCCCCTGCGCCTGGGCAGCACGCTGCTGTGGGCCAGCGGCCCCTGGCGCGCAGGGCTGGGCTTCGACTACCTGGCCGCACAGGACCGCGTGCCCGACGACGGCACCCGCGCGACCGGCGCCTACACGCTGTGGAACGCATCGCTCGGCTATCGCACGCAATGGCAGTTCGGCGCCACCCGGAGCACCGCGCTGTGGTATGCGCGCCTGGACAACATCACCGACAAGCTCGCCTACAGCCCGACCTCGATCCTGACGACCACGGCGTTCCCGAAGGCACCGCTGCCCGGGCGCAGCCTGAAGGTGGGAGTGAAGGTGGACTTCTGACGCGCCGGGTTGCCCGCGCCTAGAAATCGGCGACCTGGCCCCACGCCGATTTCTTGAACCGTTCGGGGTCGTAGGGGCGGGGATCGAAGATGGGTGTGTCGCCGCTGGCGAGGTCGGCGATCAGGTGGCCCGCACCCGGGCCGATGCCGAAGCCGTGGCCGGAGAACCCGGCGGCCAGGATGAACCCGGGGATGCCCTGCACCTCGCCGATGCCCGGCACGCCGTCCGGCGTGCTGTCCACAAAGCCGGCCCAGGCATTGGCGATGCCCGCCTCCCGCAGCGCGGGCAGCAGGGCGACGGCCCGGAGATGGGTCTCGCGCACGGCCGCGGGATCCGCCTTGGGATCGAGCACACGCATGCGTTCCATGGGCGTCGGCGCATCGAGGCGCCAGCGGCCCAGCGTTTCATGGCCCCCCCGGATGCCTTCCAGGCCGCCGGGGAACACGTTGCGCCAGCGCTTGGCGAACATCGGGATGAACTGCGGCGCGAAGCGCAGCAGCTGCGGCGTCGGGTCCACCCGGCCACGCCCGCTGATGGCCAGCGTATAGCTGCCGTCGCTGCGGCGGGTGACGGAGACGCCCGCCGTGTGCAGCGTGTCGGGCAGCGCCTCGGCGACCGCCGAGACGCGCACGATGGACTGGCGGACCGTCGCCTGGGGGAAACGGATTCCCAGCTGGCGGCAGAACGACGAGGCCCATGCGCCCCCGGCGTAGATGGCGGTGCGGGTCCGGATGGTTCCGGCTTCGGTGACCACGCCGCTGACACGCCCGCCCTGCAACTCGATGCCCCGGGCGGCGCAGTTCTGGTGCACGGTGCCGCCGAGCTTCATGAAGGCGGTGGCGGCGGCCGGCGCGGCCTTGGCGGGATCGGCCGTGCCATCGCTGGGGGAGAGCACGCCGCCTTTCCAGGGCCGGCCCGTCGCGCTGCCGCGCCGCGTGGCTTCTTCGGAGCCCAGCATGTGCGTGACCACGCCGGCGGACTTTGCGAAGACGCCCCAGCGGGCCCAGCGGTCGAGTTCGGCCTCGTCGTTGCTCAGGTAGAACAGGCCGCAGCGCCGGAAACCCGTGTCCTCCCCGGACTCGGCGGCGAACTGCTCCCAGAGTTCCAGGCTCTTGGTGGCCATGGGCAGCTCCCGTGCGTCGCGGTTCTGCTGCCGGCACCAGCCCCAGTTGCGGCTGGACTGTTCGGCGCCGATCAGGCCTTTCTCGACCAGGGCGACCGACATGCCCCGGCGCGCCAGGTAGTACGCGGTGAAGACGCCGATGATCCCGCCACCGATCACGACGGCATCGGCGCTGGTGGGCAGGAGGGACGACGTTTCGATGAGGCGCAGCGGCTGTTGCATGGAGGGATCTCGCTTTTCGGTCGGGACGGAACGCAGGGACGGTGCTGGGCGCCGGGGCAGCGGTGCGGTGGTCATGCGTCCGGCTCCCCGGCCCAGCCCAGGATGGCTTTGGTTTCCAGGTACTCCTGGAGCCCCTCGACGCCGTATTCGCGCCCGTTGCCCGATTGCTTGTAGCCGCCGAAGGGGGCGTGCGGGCTCCAGGCGGGGTTGTTGATGTGCACCTGCCCGGCACGGATGCGCAAAGCGACCGCCCGCGCCGCCGCAGGATCCGCGCCCTGCACGTGGGCGCCCAGGCCGTAGATCGTGTCGTTGGCGATGTCCACGGCTTCATCGACCGTGTCGCAGGGAATGATGGCGAGCACCGGCCCGAAGATTTCCTCCTGCGCGATCCGCATCCGCGGATGCACGTCGGAGAAGATGGTCGGGCGCGCGTAGAAGCCGCGATCCAGGCCGGCCGGGCGGCCGGGGCCGCCGCAGACCAGGCGCGCGCCTTCCTCGATCCCGGCGGCGATCATTTCCTGCACGCGGTGGAACTGGGCCCGGTTGGCCACCGGGCCGTGCGTGGTCCGCTCCGAGCGCGGATCCCCGACGACCATGCGCGACACGGCCCCGGCCGCGAGGCGCTCGACTTCCGCCAGCCGGTCGCGCGGCACGATCATGCGCGTCGGGGCGCTGCAGGACTGGCCCACGTTGCGCATGCCCGCCGCCACGCCGGCCGGCACGGCCACCGAAAGATCGGCATCCGGCAGGATGACGTTCGGGGACTTTCCGCCCAGCTCCTGGGCCACGCGCTTGACCGTGGGCGCGGCCGCCTGGGCCACGAGGACGCCGGCCCGGGTGGAGCCGGTGATCGAGACCATGTCCACGTCGGGATGCGACGCCAGCGCGGCCCCCACCTCCGGGCCTTCGCCGACCACGAGGTTGAACACGCCGGCGGGAATCCCGGCGTCCTGCACCGCCTCGGCGAAGAGCAGCGCGCTGAACGGGGACAGCTCGCTGGGCTTGAGCACCACGGTGCATCCCGCGGCCAGCGCCGGTCCGGCCTTGGCGGTGATCTGGTAGAGCGGCCAGTTCCAGGGCGTGATCAGGCCGCAGACGCCGATCGCCTCGCGCACGATGGCCGTGCCGTCCCGATGGGTGACGAAGGGATAACTGGCAGCGAGGTCGCGGGCCACGCGCAAGTGCTCCGCGGCGACCGGCACCTGCGCGCCGCGCGCCACGGCGATGGCGGATCCCATTTCGAGCGAGATCGCCTGGGCGAACGATTCCGCACGCTCCAGGACCAGGGCATGCAGCCGGCCCAGCAGATCCGCACGCTGCAGCGGCGTGGTCGCGGACCAGGCCGGGAAGGCGTGGCGGGCCGCGGCGATCGCGGCCGCGGCGTCCCGGGCATCGCCCAGCGCGATGTCCGCGAGCGGCTGCTGCGTGGAAGGGTCGATGACGGTGGCGCGGGACGTTCCCTCCGGCCGCCGCCAGCGGCCGCCGATGAAGATGCGGTCCAGGCGGTCGTCGCGGGCCAGGCGTTCGATGAGGGGAGAGGTCATGGGAACGATCGGCCTGCACGGGCACGGTGGGCGGTATCCGCCGCCTGGCGCTGGTTCCGGACAGGCTCTGCAACAAGCTTCATTGCAGGCAATTGCACCATGCGGTGCCGCACGGCCGGTTGGGAAAAGCGGGGCGCATCGCGATGAAGCTGCGGTTTTGGGGGGGCTGCGCGGCATGCCATGCGGCGGGCCTGCAGGGCCCAACCCGCGGGATAATCCTGCGCAGCGCGACGCCATGCCATTCCAATTCCAGATGACCCCACCACCGTTCCATTCCGCATGTGCCTTCGTGCTGGCACTTTTCGCCTCGGCGCACTCCGCAGCCCAGCCTGGCGGCCGGAGCATCCAGGGCAGCGGCGTGGTGCCGGACCCGATCGTGGCGGATCCCTCTGCGCAGGGCACGCTGCAGGCGGCAATAGCGTCCCTGCAGAAGTAACTCCTGGTCCCGCCCGTGAACTCCCCCGTCTTCACTTCACTCGTCCCGGTCATCCTCTGTATCTCCATCGGGAACCTCTCACAACCCCTGATCCGAGCCCAGCATCAAGGCTATCCGCACACATTCACCTGCTTCGGGAGCGCGATAGCAACTGCCCTGGGGACGATCCCCGTGCTCAGGGGCCTTTCGGCCCCAGCGACTCATGCGTTCGCCGTGCGCGGGCGCACCTGTGCCTTGCAGGCGCCGCTTTTGGGTTTGAAGAATGCATCCACTCCCCGGTCCAGGAAGGACGCCAGGCGCTTCATGTTGTAGCAGGCGGCCATCATCGTCATGCCAACCGTGGCCCGTGCCTGCCCGATCGTGCGCACGAACTTGCCGCCCAGGTGACGGAGACCGGCAAACACATGCTCCACCTTGGCACGCTTCT
>NZ_FNJL01000012.1 GCF_900104515.1 Paracidovorax cattleyae | reverse complement strand
AACGCAAACGCGGCAGCAAGGTACATATGGCCGTGGACACGCTGGGCCACCTGCTGGCGGTGCATGTCACGCCGGCAGACGAACAGGAGCGTGCGCAGGTGCAGCGCCCGTGCGAGGACGTACAGCAGGCCACGGGCCACACGGTACAACTGGCTTGGGCCGACCAGGGCTAGACGGGCGACACCGCATCCAAGGCGGCGCAGGACAATGGAATTGACCTGCAGATCGTGAAGCTGCCCGAGGCCAAGAAGGGCTTTGTGCTGCTGCCGCGCCGCTGGGTGGTGGAGAGAAGCTTCGGCTGGCTGGCGAGGTTTCGCAGGCTCTCTCGGGACTACGAGCGGCTACCCGAAGTGCTCGGCGGGTTGCATTTCCTGGTGTTTGCGGTGCTCATGTTGCCCGCCGCCGCGTGGGTGCTGGCTGCGGCGGGTAGTTCATAACACGCTCTAACGCGACAATCATCTCGCTTAGGTGCTGCTGAGTTCGTCCGCCCTCTGGCACAATTCTTGACCTGAGTGATTTTTAAGCATCTTTTAAGGCGAGACAACATGGATGACGCAGCGCCTTCCTCCGCCACACTCGACGACTTCCGCGCCTTTGTAAAGAAGAAAGTCGACGAGCATTTTGATCGTGAGAGAGCGGGCATGCTCCTCCAAAACTTGGGTTGGGCGATCTTCAAGGAAAAGCCCGAGCTTCGCGCAGTGATGGGCACTCAGAAGTTGAAGTACTTCCTGAAGAGTCACATGTCGACCGATGTGAGCGTCATCCCATCTCCGCTCCGCCCTCTGGACTCTTGGGCCTTCCCAGCCGGACTGGATCTGGATCCATCCGACGAGAAGCTGTTCCGAGTCACTGCGCCAAAGCCCGCCGAGCAGCGACTGCGATATCACCCGGCGGTCTGGGGCGCTTTTACCAAGCCATTGGAACCTGGTCATCGTAGGCTGATTTGGCTGGAGCCGGAACCGAAATTCAGTGATCAAGAGCCTATCGAACAGCCCCCTCCTGCTGGCTCCCTTACTGTTGATGTGCCCGCGGTTGACCCGGGCAGTGAATCGTTCTTAGAGGAAATCCATGCGCGGATTGCAAAGTGGATGCAGGAGAACGAAGTTGGGTATGAAAAGCTAGCACCGCGCAAGAGCGAGCCTCCCAGCCACAGCAAATCTCTCCTAGATGCCATCCTCTCAACTCTAGACGACGGAGATCTACGCAGGGTCACACTCCCACTTGATATCGTTCATAAGCTCCTGCGTGCGTCGCCTTGAATCATGCAGTTCGTCTTTGCTTACGCAGGGATTCCCGCGGGCGAGGCTTACGACGCGGTAGCGGCCCGACAAACGGTACTCGCCGGCGAGAATACGACCTTCGAGGGGTTCGCCTTGCAGCCGGGCAGGTCATTAGAACTGACTACACGCAACATTCTCCGGCGCTTCTACAGTCGTCTGGCAACGGATCTCGATAAGCAATCCTGCATGGCAACCACGGGGTATGCGGTGATCTACGTGCGTGCACCAGGCACTGACGCCACCCGGTTCGAGCAGGCCTTTTTTCCATCGACCCTGACGGTGGGTGTTGAGTGGGAAATGGAAGGCAGCACTTCCGACGCGAAGCGCGCGTCACTGAATCGTCTTTTCAATCTCCTTCTGTCGGCAACGGTAAGGGCGCGCCGCGCGATCACGACTCTTCACAAACAAGTTGTCGATAAAGCCAATCGAACGCCTTTGTTACTCCCTTTAGGCAATTTTCGTTCCGGCAGTTTCGAAGAGTGGCTAAAGCGGCTGGAACAGTCACTGGCTCAACTGACAGAGGATGAAGAGTCTTTGCGAATGCTGGGCGAGGCGGTGAAGGACTTTGAACAATGGCATCCTAAGCACCAGATCGAGAAGTCGAGTAAGCAGTGCTACTGCGATGAACGTGGCGTTGAATTCCGTGCTCCGGGCAAAGCACTGCACGGTATACCCAATATGCCTGGTGACCACCCGTCTGAGTCGTGCCTGCTGTCTGCGTTCAGGCGCTTGGGGGCTCCATTTCATTCCGCATTCCACTACGACGTTCAGAAGGACTCCCCAAAGAAGCTACACGGGCGGTTCTGCACATGCCACCTACCACCTGCGGAAATGGCAGGCGATCCACACTTGAACATCGCGCCGAACGATTTCGTCCGGGTCTAAAAAGCAAAATGGCCAGCGATGCTGGCCATATTGCAGGTAACTTTGATGCCTCGACTGGAGAAAACTTCTCCCGCACATGATGGTGAGCCGGCCAACGTCGGAAGCCTCATGAAGCCAAGCCGACGATCTAACTCCTCTCACCAAACTGAAAAAGGGGGGCACGAAGATCCCACTTTCAGCTACCTCGCCCGCGTTACCGCGGGGCGCTTCCCCCGTGCTCAGCAAGTGAGCCTAGGTTTCGCGCATGCGTGTCGGTTGCACTGTATGCAACGGCCTGATTGTATCACCCTGTGGACGGCGCTGTCTGACCCGCAATGCCAGCGCTTTGGAAGACCACTTTTTTCTCGAGCCGGACACTCGACGTTCCGCGTTGAGTTAGGTGGCACAACCTCTGGCACAATGGGCGGCTAAAGCAACTCTTGTCCGCTGCGAACGCTGTGCTCCTGGAGCCCGACTGATAGGTGCCGCTTGGGTTGGGGGCCTCCTTTCCCTGAAGCGCCACCAGATACGAAAAGCCTTTCAAGTCGACGATTTGGAAGGCTTTTTCATTGGCAGGTGCGGCATCGGGATGGCCGCCGGCCCTTGCGCCGGAAGATTGGTACGTGGGGATTGCAAGGGAAACGGTCAGGCCATTGCCGCTTCGGGAGCGAATGGTTGCATGGCTTGCAAGTACCAGGCGCCCCATCCATCGAGGCGCCCCGGTCAGCAAGGCCATGAGGCCGAAGCCGCTGGCGCTCCACAAAGCGGCCCAGAGCAAGGTTCCCATGGCGATGCCGTCGGCAGCAGCGCATGCGAGCCATGCCAGCGTCCCCAGCCCCGCCGAAACGATTCGCAGGCCCGCAACCGATCTGCTGGATATGGGTGTGGGCAAGGTGTCCTGCACCCGCCGGGTCGCCAGGTACAGCAGCCACCACGCGGCGCCCAGGCAGGCCGCTGCGCAGGCTGTCAGCGCGCCCCCGCTCATGCGGCGGCACTTCCGCGTGCAATGCGCTGCGCAGACCATGCTGCCACGGTGGCCAGCAGCAGCAACATGATGTCCACCCCGACCACGGCTGCCGGCGTGCGCGACCATGCCGTGCCGTAGGCCCGCGTCGTCAGCGCATTCAGCACCACGCACACCAACGCGAGGCCGGAGATGGCCATGGCCTGATCGCGCCAGGCCTTGGGACCACGCACCAGCGCAAGCGCCAGGCAGGCCAGCCAGGTGCCGTAGAACGCGGCCGCCTCCAGCTCCGCACGGGCCAAGCCCATGGCATGCGCTGTATCGGGGAGCAGGCGATTGGCAGCCAGGAAGGCCAGCGTGGCCACCACGGTGCCGGTCGTGCCGGCGATGCAGAGCGACTCGACCAGGCGCCAGCGCAGGCCCGGCGGCGTGCGCGCGCGCCGTGCTGCCAGCCAGTGCACCAGGCCGCTCGCGATGAGCACGCAGCCCGAAAGTCCCAGCCCGAAGTACAGCCAGCGCAGCAGCGGATGCTCGAACTGGATGAAATGCAGGCCCGAGATGAAGCGCTGCACGCCCATGGCCGGCGCCGCCTCGAAGCGGTGCAGGGGATGGCCGGTGGCGGCGTCGAAGAAAAGCTGGTCCAGGTTCATCGGCACCTCGCGCGCATAGGAGCGGCGCAGCTCCACCGTGGCGTGCCGGTCGCCTGGGTTCCACACGCGCAGGAAGTACGGCTCCGCGCCCGCGCCCCAGGTGCGGCGTGCCGCGTCGGCCATGGCGTCCAGCGATGCCATGGGTGCTGTCGCCGGCCCTGCGCGCGGGCGCTGGTAGCGGCCATAGCCGTCGGCCTGCACGGCGGCGCGGGCCTGGGGGCCGTCGCCGTACACACCCACGTGCGCCTGCGGAAAGTACAGCGACCAGAAGATCACCAGCCCCGACATCGTGATCGCCACATGGAAGGGCAGGCCCATCACGCCCGTGAGGTTGTGCAGGTCCAGGCTGCTGCGCGGCAGCCGGCTGCGCGGCCGGAACGTGAAGAAGTCCGCCAGCAGGCGGCGGTGGATCACCAAGCCGCCCACCAGCAGCACCAGCATGCCCATGCCGGCCAGGCCCACCAGCCATTTGCCCAGGTCCTTCCAGTCCCAATGCAGGCCATAGTGGAACGGGAAAATGAAGCCGCTGGCACCCCAGGTGCCCGGCGCCGGCAGCACCGCCAGCGTGGCCGCATCCAGGTAGCGCTGGCCACGCACGCCGTCCGGGCCCTGCCAGGACAGGCGCAGCACGGGCGTGCGCGGCGTGGCCCAGTCGATACGCCATTGGCGGGCGCCGGCCGGCACCAGCGCCTGGACGGCGGGCTGCAGCGCGTCCAGCGGTGGCGGTCGATGCGGCGCCGGCAGCCGGGTGGCGGGCATCATCCAGCGGTCCAGTTCCCGGTCGAATACGCTGAGCGTGCCCATCCAGAAGACGACCAGCAGCAGCACTCCTAGCACGATGCCGCACCAGGTGTGCACACCCGCCATGCGCGTGCGCCAGCGGGCGGTGGGGGCGGGCGCCGCGCTCATGCGGGCATGCCCGGCTGCAGCCACCAGCCCGCCGCAGCGCAGCCCGCGGCGGCCAGGCCCAGCACGCCGGCCAGGCGCAGCAGCCGGGGGCACGCCAGCGCCCAGAGCAACACGCCCAGGTAGGCCGGAAAGCCCAGCATGGCGGCCGCCACGACGGCATCGGACGGCGCCAGGCCGCCGCGGGCCAGCGCGCTGGCAGTGGCCGTTGTCGCCAGATGCACCACGCCATAGCCGCCAGCCACGGCCACCACTGCGCGTGCCGCGGTGCACGCCACCGTCGCTGCGCTGTAAGCCATCAGAAGTCCACCGAATAGCCCAGCGTCAGCGTGCGGCCGCGGCCCGCGAAGTACCGCAGCGGCTCCACCAGCGCGCTTTGCGAGTAGTAGGTGATGTAGTCGCGGTTGAACAGGTTGGCCACGGCCAGCCGCAGCCGGCCCTTGGGCAGCCTGTACTGCACGCTGGCGTCCACCAGCGTGTAGCCGCCGAAATTCATGGCCGGATTGTCGAAGGTGCGGCTGAAGGCGCGCTGCACCTGCACGAAGGATGAGAGCTGTTCATTCCACTGCGCCGTCCAACTGGCCACCAGCCGGTCGGGCGCGATGTTCAGGCCGTCGAGCCGCGCGTCCAGGCGGCCATCGTCGTTGCTGTCGTAGCGGCCTTTGGTGCGCGAATAGGCCAGCCTGGCCTTGTGGGCGCGGTGGACCTGCCAGCCCAGGCTGGCCTCGAGCCCGTCGATGCGGTTTTTCTCGCGTGCGAGCATGAAGGCCTCGTTCACCCGCAGCACCCGCGTGCCGTAGTCGGAGGACGACCGGAACCAGCTGGCCTCGGCCTCCCAGTCACCGCGTTTCACGCGCGTGCCCAGCTCCACGCTCTGGGTGACGATGGGGCTCAGGCTCTTCATGTCGTCCACGTTCTGGCCCGGCGTGTTGATGGACCGCAGCACGCGGCCCACGTCCGGCATGCCGAAGCCTTCGGAATAGCTGGCATAGACGTTCCAGTCCTTGGCAGGTTCGAAGACGATGCCGGCGTTGTAGAGCGTCTCACCGAAGTCGAGCGTGCCGCCCTGCACGGCCACGCGGTTGTAGGCCGCCAGCGTGCGGTAGCTGTCGATCTTCAGATCCGCGTATTCCCTGCGCACGCCGCCGTGCAGCGTGACCTGGTCGAGCAGCCTGTACTCCCCCTGCAGGAAGAGCGACAGGTTGCGGTATTCCGAATCGGGCACGTAGGTTCGGCCGGTACCGAACAGGTCCTGCTTGCCCTTGTCCACCAGCGTGTCGAAGCCGCCGGTGAGCTTGAGCCGGTCGTCCAGCAGGTCGGCGCGGGTCAGCGTGACCTTGGTGCCCAGCTTGGACGATTTGGCGCGCGACTGGTCCACCAGCGTGCCGCGCGGCGCGATCAGCGGGTCCTGGAAGGTGGCCGAGCGGTCACCGCCGAACAGCGCCTCGAACTCCTGGCTGAACGCCAGGGCCGACAGCTCCATGCCCGCCAGGTTGTAGTGGTTGTAGGTGATGGCCGAGGTCTGGACTTCGTTGAAAGGCGGCGCACCCGCTGGCGTGCCTCGGGTGGAGGTGGTGGGAATGCCGCGCGTGCGATCGCCCGCCACGCCGATGTAGTCAGCCTGCGACTTGATGCGGTAGCGGTTGATCGACAGTTGCAGCCGCTGGTCGTCGTCCAGCCAGTAGCCAAGCTTGCCCAGCACGTCGTAGCTGCGCGCGTCCATCAGGTCACCCTGGGTGTTGTCCGCGCCGATGCCGCGGCCCTGCGCGTCGCGCCACAGGCCCTGGTCCTCGGCGGCGATGGAGAACAGGTAGTCCAGCCTGTCCTGCCGGCCGTTGGCGCTGTAGGCCATCCTGGTGGACAGGCTGTCGCTGCCGCCGTGCCCGGCGGGCATGGTGGCCTGCACGTCCACGTGCTGGTTGAGCGCGCCGTTCTCGGGTCGCTTGGTGATGAGGTTGATGGTGCCGCCCGTGGCGCCCAGGCCATTGATGGCGTTGGCGCCCTGGACCACTTCCACCCGGTCGACCATGGCGAAGTCGATGGTATGCGCCTCGCGCCCGGTGGGCCGGATGGGGTTGGACTGCGGCACGCCGTCCACCAGGATCAGCGGCGTGCGGCCCCGCAGCGTCTCGCCGCTGCCGTTCATCTTGCCGCGGCTGGGCGTGTACGAGGGGATCAGGTTGCTCAGCACGTCCGATGAATTGGTGGACAGTGCCAGCTGCTGCTCGATCTGCGCGCGCGTGATGACCTGCACCGTCTGCGGCGCCTTCTCGGCCTCCATGTTGGAGCGCGAGGCCGACACGGTCACCGTTTCCAGCGTGCCGCGGCCCGCCGGCGTGCGGACTGCCGGGGCGTCCTCCGCCGCGCCGCCGGCGGGGGCGGCCGCGTCGGCGGCCACGGCCTCTGCGGGGGCCGCCCGGGCGCCCGTTCGATCCCGCTCACCGGCCGGGGGTACCGTGGCTGGCAGTGCAGGTGCGAGCCCATAGCCGGCACCGGTCTTCCGGATGGCATAACCGCTGCCCTTGAGCAGTTGCGCAAAGCCTTCTTCCACGCTGTAGCGGCCTTGCAGGCCGGCGGTGGTGGCTCCGGCCACCCGGCCGGCATCCACCGCCAGCGACACGCCCGCCTCTTGCGCGAAGCGGTTGAGCGCCGGGCCCAGCGCGCCGGGCGGGATGTCATAGGCCTGAACCACGGCGGAGGCGTCGGGCTGGGCGTGCACCGCAGGAGACAGTGCCGCCAGTGCCAGGGTCAGCGACAGTGCCAGGGGCGGAAGGCCGCCGCGCGGGCCGGAACGCATTGAGTCGCGCATGTTGGAGATCCTTTGTTCATTGGGTTCACAGCCCTTGACGGGCCAGAACGCAAAACCGGAACCTCTTCACGCAAAAAAATGTGCTGCTCAGGGCGGCGCCGGCGCCAGGCCCACCCATACCCAGCGCGAGGCGAGCGACCGTACCCGCAACTGCGGGAAGGTCTGCTGCAGCAATTGCAACGCCTGCCCGGGGTCATCCAGCGGCAGCACGCCCGTCATGCGCACCGTGGACAGTGCCGCCCGGTCGAAGTGCAGGCTGCCCGTGTGGTGGCGGGCCAGTTCGTCCAGTACCTCGGACAGCGGCCGGTCATCCACCACCAGTTGATGGCGGCGCCAGCCCTGCTCCACGCCTTGCGGGTCCAGCGGCTCGACGCGGCCCACGCCGGCATCGCCCAAGGTCACGCGCTGGCCCGCGCTGACTTCCACGGCCTCGTGGCTGCCGGACTGCCACTGTTGCGGCGTCTGGACCGCCACTCGCGATTCGAGCATTTCCACCCGTACGCCGGCCGCGTCGTAGGTCACGGTGAAACGGGTGCCCAGCGCACGCACCCGGCCCAGCGGCGTCTGCACGTAGAAGGGCCGCGACGCGTCGTGTGCCACCTGCACCAGAACGCTGCCGCGCAGCAGTTCCACCACGCGCTGATGCGCATCGAGGCGCCAGCGCACCGCGCCCGCACCGCTCAGCGTGAGTTGCGAGCCATCATCGAGCACCTGGTGGCGCCACTGTCCTTCGGTGCTGCGCAGGTCGGCGAGCTCCTGCGCCCAGGGGCTGGCGGGGTGGTCGCGCAGCAGCCACCACGCGGGCAGGATCAGTACCGCGGCCAGCGCCAGCGCACTGCCCCACCGTGCGGTGCGCTGGCGGCGGCGCAGTTGCGATGCCGCGCGCATCGCCGCGTGCGCGGCCTGGCCGCCCCCGGTAGCCTGCCCGCGTACCGCCTGCACCTGGTCGATGAAGGCTTCCATGCGCGCTGCCGCCTGCGCGTGGCGGCGATCCTGCGCCTTCCAGGCCGCGAAGCCGGCCTGGGCCCGGGCGCGTTCTTCCGCGTCGTCGCTGCCCAGGCGCACCATCCATTCGGCAGCCTGTTCGGCAATGGCGGTACTCTCGTGCGGCAAGGTGCTCACCCGTCCACCGCCTGGTGGCAGCACACCAGCGCCTGGACCAGGTACTTCTGCACCATGCGGGTGGACACGCCCAGCGCGGCCGCCACATCCGCGTGCGGCAGCCCTTCCAGGTAATGCAGCAGAAAAGCCTGCTGCGCCCTGGCCGACAGGTGCTGCAACGCGGCCTCGATGCGTACCAGCGCCTGTATCGTCTCCACCACCTGCTCGGTCGAAGGCCCGCCATCGGTGGCGGCCACCACGGCCAGCGCGTCCAGGTAGGCCTGCTCGATCACGCGGCGCCGCGCCTCGTCGATCAGCAGGCGCCTGGCGGTGGTGACCAGGTAGGCGCGGGGTTCGCGCAGCGTCGGCAGCACTGCGGGCGAGCCCAGGATGCGCAGAAACGTGTCATGGGCCACATCGGCTGCCTGGTGCCCGCAACCGAGCTTGCGGCGCAGCCACGCCAACAACCATCCATGATGTTCGCAATACAGCGCACTGACATGCTGCTGCAGCGCCGTTTCCACGGCTGCCATACCCCGACCCTTCATAACCTCGGCAGGGTGCCGAGCAAGTGAGAACGGTTCTCAGTCTAACTGAGTCGCGGCGGGCTGTCAGGACGCATCTGCGATGCATGCTCCCGGCAATGGCGCATCTGCCGGAGACGATGGCACGCCCCGGGTCGCGGGGCTTTTTTCGCCGGATGGCCGTGCAGTGCGCGGGGCTGCGGCCAATAATCCCGGCCATGTCCGAAACGACCGGCCCGGTGCGCCCGTGATCCACCTCCCGATTCTTCCGCTCTCCGCCCGCCGCGGCCGGCCGTGCCGCCGGGGGCGCCGCTGACATGCGCATCCTCGTCGTCGAAGACGATCCCGCGCTGCGGCTGGGCATTCGCCGGATGCTGCAGTCCGAAGGCTGGCAGGTGGATGTCGCCAGCGATGGCGAGCTGGCCCTGACGGCGGTGGCCACGGCCGACTACGAAGCGGCCGTGCTGGACCTGGGCCTGCCGCGGCGCGACGGCTTCGAGGTGCTGCGCCGCTGGCGGGAGCAGCGGCGCGACCTGGCGGTGCTGATCCTCACGGCCCGCGACGAGCTGGACCAGCGCGTGCGCGGCCTGAACGAAGGAGCGGACGACTTCCTGGCCAAGCCGTTCGAGGCGCAGGAGCTGGTGGCCCGCCTGCGGGCGATCACGCGGCGGCGCAGCAAGGGGCTCATGACCAACGTGCTGCGCATCGGCGACCTGAGCTTCGATACCGAGAGCCGGGAATTGCGCCTGCGCGAGGAGCGGCTGCCGCTGAGCCCGCGCGAGGCGGCGCTGGTGGAGCTGCTGATGGCATCGCCCGGCAAGGCGGTGGCCAAGAGCCGGATCGTTTCCGCCATGTCCACCTGGGAGACGGATTTCAGCGCGAACGCGGTGGAGATCTACATCCTGAAGCTGCGCCGCAAGCTCGCGGGCAGCGGCGTGGCCATCGTCACGGTGCGCGGCGTGGGCTATGCCATGGAGGCCGAGCCGTGACGCGGCCGCTGCCGTGGCCGCTGCGCGGCGCCAACAGCCTGCGGCGCAAGCTGGTCGCGCCGCTGCTGTGGACCTGGATCGCCTCGGCCGCGGTGGCGTCGCTGGCGGCGTTCTGGCTGACCGGACGGGCGACCCAGCTGGTGCTGGACCGCGTGCTGCGCGACGACGCCGTGGCGCTGGCATCGCAGATCCAGTGGAACCCGGAGGGGCCCGTGCTGGCCATCGATGCGCGCACGGCGTCGTCCATGGTCTATGACTCTTTCGCGCCGTCGCACTTCACGCTGCGCACCGACGGCGGGGCCGTGCTGGCCGGCAATGCCGAGCTCGCCCTGCCGCCGCAGCGGGGCGACCGGGAGGGCGATGCCGACGGATCGTTCTTCTTCGAGCACGACACGCCCTGGGGGCGGCTGCGGCAGGTGGCGGTGCATGCGCGCCATGCCGGCTCGCCGGGGGTGTGGGTGATCGTGGGCGAGTCGGTGGCCAAGCGGCAGATGCTGACCCGCGAGCTGGCGCAGTCGATCTTCGTGCCGGTCGCGGTGCTGGGTTTCGTGATCGTGCCGCTGGTGCTGTTCGGCGTGCGCCGCGGCCTGCAGCCGGCCCGCGCCGTGAGCGATGCGATGGGGCGGCGCGGCATCGACGACCTCTCCCCCCTGCCGCTGGAGGACGTGCCCGACGAACTCCGCAGCATGGTGCAGCACACCAACGACCTGCTGCGGCGCCTGGGGGAGTCGGTCGGTTCGGAGCGCCGCTTCATCTCGGACGCCGCGCACCAGCTGCGCACGCCCGTGGCCGGCATCCATCTGCTGGTGGAGGACCTGCGCCGCGTGTACCAGGCCGACCCGGGGCAGCCGCCCGACGCGGAGGTGCTGTTCGAGCTGCATTCGGCCGCCGACCGCGCCACGCGGCTGGTGCGCCAGCTGCTGTCCCTGGCCCACGGCGGGGTGGATGCCGGCGCGGCGGTGGAGCCCGTGGCCCTGGCGCCGCTGGCGCTGCGTGCCATGGAGCGCTACGCGGCGGCAGCGGCCGAAGCGGGCAAGTCGATCGAGGCCGGCGACGGCCTGCGGGAGGACGGGCACCGCGCGCAGGCCCTGGCGCTGCCGCTGCTGCTGGAAGAGGCGCTGGCGAATGTGCTGGACAACGCCATCCGCTATGGCGGCCGGCGCATCCGGGTGGACCTGGCGCCCGAGCCCGGGCTGCCCGGCGGCGGATGGTGCCTGCAGGTGGACGACGACGGGCCGCCGCTGCCGCAGGCGCACCGCGAGGCCATGCTGGCCCCGTTCTGGCGCGGAGGCGAATCCGGCTCGGAAGGCTCCGGCCTGGGCCTGCCCATCGCCCTCAAGGCCCTGCGCCGCATGGGAGGCGACCTGCCCGTGCCCGAGGTACCGCCCGGCGGAGGCACCCGGGTGCGGCTGTTGCTGCGCGCCACCTGAGCGCAGCACGCCGGATGCCTGCGGGCATTAAGCCAACGATAAGGGTTTCCCCCGAAGAATCGCTCCGCCCGCAGGCCTCGCGGTGAGGCCTCGCTTTCCGGAAGCGATCCATGAAGTCCACGTTCCCGAAACTGCACAAGCGCCTGGCCTGGTGTGGCGGCGCGATCCTGCTGACGGCTGCGGCCGCCACGGCGGTGCTGGTGCTGCTGTCCTCCAGGGAATCGGCTGCCGCCGATGCGCCCGCGCCGTCGCTGCCCGAACTGTCGCGGGCCGGCAAGGTCGCCGACGGCGTGGTGCGCGTTTCCTCCAGCCAGGCGGCCACGCTGGACCTGGGGCCGGCGGAGCGGCGCGCCTTCGAGGACGTGCAGCAGGCCATCGGCAACATCGACTTCAACCAGGACCGCACGGTGCCCGTCTCCACCGCCTATGCGGGCCGCATCGCGCGGGTGCTGGTCCAGGCCGGCGACACCGTGCGTGCGGGGCAGACGCTCTACACCGTGAACGTGCCCGACATCGCGCAGGCCGCATCGACGCTGGTGTCCACCGCCGGCACGCTGCGCTCGGCCACCGAGACCCTGCAACGGGCGCAGGCGCTGGTGGGCGACAACAGCATCGCGCAGAAGGAATACCAGCAGAACCTGTCGGACCAGCAGGCGGCCGATGCGGCGTACCGCGCCGCACGCAAGACGCTGCAGCTGTTCGGCCTGGCCGAGGCCGACATCCAGCGCATCGAGCGCGACCACGCCATCGATGTCGAGATGCCGGTCAGGAGCCCGATCGACGGCCGGGTCGTCGCGCGGTCCGCCCAGCCGGGGCTGCTGACCCAGCCCGGCGCGTCGCCCGCACCGGTCACGGTGTCGGACGTGCGCACGCTCTGGATGGTGGCCAGCGTGCCCGAGTCGGATTTCTCGCGTTACCAGGTGGGCCAGCCGGTGAGCGTGCATGTGCAGGCCTGGCCGGGCCGCGCCTTCACCGGCCGCATCAGCTACGTGGGCGACACGGTGGATGCCAGCACGCACCGCTTCGTGGTGCGTGCGGACGTGGCCGACCCCGGTCGCGCGCTGCGCCCGCAGATGCTGGCGGACTTCCGCATCACGCTCGCGGCCCCGCAGGAGGCCGCCGCGGTGCCCGCGACGGCCGTGGTGCGCGAGACCTCGGGCGACAACGTGGTGTGGGTGGCCGAGGGCGCCAGGGACCCGCTGGGCACGCGGCTGGCACGCCGCGCCGTCACCGTGGGCCGCAGCGATGGGGACCAGGTGCAGATCACGGCCGGCCTGCAGCCGGGCGACAGGATCGCGCGCCGCAATGCGCTGCTGCTGAGCAACCTGTACGAGGCCGGCGCGGCCGAGTAGCCCACTCACCCTGGCCGCCGGCCGCCCGCCGCGTTTCCCGCCCGCCGATCCTCCGCAGGAGTCCGTCCCGTGTTTCGACCCCTTCTGGCCTTCGTGCTCTCGCGCCGGCCCATCGTGCTGCTGGGCCTGCTGGCCTTCATGGCCGCCGGCATCCTCGCCTTCCTCCACCTCAACGTGGAGGCCTACCCCAACCCGGCGCCTGTGATCCTGGAGATCACGGCGCAGGCGCCCGGCCAGTCGGCCGAGGAAATGGAGCGCTACTACACCCGGCCGATGGAAGTGGGCCTGGCCACCACGCCGGGCGTGGACAACATCCGCTCGACCTCGTTCTACGGCCTGTCGTTCGTGCGGGTGACCTTCAAGTACGGCACCGACTACTACTTCGCGCTCACGCAGGTGGCCAACAACCTGCAGGCCAATGTCAGCCTGCCGAACAGCGTGCAGCCGCAGATCCAGGCGTCGAGCCTGGTGGGCGAGATCCTGCGCTACCAGGTCAAGGGGCCGCCGGGCATGGGCCTGACGCAGCTGCGCACGCTGCAGGACTGGGTGATCCAGCGCCGGCTGCTCACGGTGCCCGGCGTGGCGCAGGTGGTGACCTGGGGCGGCACCACGAAGGAATACCACGTGGAGCCGGACCCGAAGCTGCTGGAGTCGCGCGGCGTGACGCTGCAGCAGCTCATCTCCGCGATCGGCAATGCCAACCTCAATGTGGGCGGGCGCGCCATCAGCGTGGGCGACCAGTCGGTCAACATCCGCGGCCTGGGCGCGGTGGAGAACCTGGCCGACATCGGCAACGTGGTCATCACCCAGCAGAACGGGCTGCCGATCCAGGTGAAGGACGTGGCGCGCATTTCCGAAGGCACGGTGCCGCGCCTGGGCGAGGCCGGGCGCGACGACCAGAACGACGTGGTGACCGGCGTGGTGATCATGAACCGCACGCTGCACACCAAGGACGTGATGGAGCGCGTGCAGCAGGCGGTGGAGAAGATCAACGGCGACCACAGCCTGCCGCCCGGCGTGCACCTGGCGCCGTACTACGACCGCTCGGC
This sequence comes from Paracidovorax cattleyae, assembly GCF_900104515.1. Classification (GTDB taxonomy): domain Bacteria; phylum Pseudomonadota; class Gammaproteobacteria; order Burkholderiales; family Burkholderiaceae_C; genus Paracidovorax; species Paracidovorax cattleyae. Next base: position 154,970 of record NZ_FNJL01000012.1, on the reverse strand, counting down.
GCTGGTGAACGTGACCACGCACACGGTGCTGCACAACCTGGTGTTCGGCTGCCTGCTGGTGTTCCTCATCCAGTGGATCTTCCTGGGCGACCTGCGCAGCGCGGTGATCGTGAGCGTGAACATTCCGTTCGCCCTGTTCTTCAGCATCATGATCCTGGTGCTGACCCATGAATCGGCCAACCTGCTGTCGCTGGGGGCGGTGGATTTCGGGATCATCGTGGACTCGGCGGTGATCCTGGTGGAGAACGTGTTCCGCAACTTCCAGCGCAACCGCGGCGACCGCGCGACGGCGCTGCGTGCGCTGGCGCGCGAGCCCGACGGGGCGGCGCTCACCCCCGCCACGGGCTGGACGGCGCGGCTGCGCACCATCTACCTGAGCGCCCGGCAGGTGGACAGCTCGGTGCTGTTCTCCACCTGCATCACCATCGCCGCGTTCACGCCGCTCTTCACCATGCAGGGCGTGGAGGGGCAGATCTTCGGGCCCATGGCGCGCACCTACGGCTACGCCCTGGCGGGCGCGCTGCTGGCCACCTTCACCATCACGCCGGTGCTGGCGAGCTACCTGCTGCCGCGCAAGATCGAGGAGAAGGAAACGCTCATCGTGCGCGCCATCCACCGCGCCTACCGGCCCGCGCTGCACTGGGTGCTGGCCCATGCACGCACCACGGTGGCGATCGGCTGCGTGGCGCTGCTGGCGGGCGGCCTGCTGGCGACGCGGCTGGGCAGCGAGTTCCTGCCGGCATTGGAGGAGGGCAACCTGTGGATCCGCGCCTCCATGCCGCCGACGATTTCACTGGAGGCCGGCACCGAGCAGGTCAACCGCATGCGGGCGCTGATCAAGGCCTATCCGGAAGTCGTCACCGTGGTCTCGCAGCACGGCCGGCCGGACGACGGCAGCGATGCCTCGGGCTTCAACAACGTGGAGCTGTTCGCGCCGCTGAAGCCCTTCGGCGAGTGGCGGCCCGGCATGACCAAGGTGCGTCTGGTGGCCGAGCTGCAGGCGAAGTTCGAAAGCGCCTTCCCCGGCGTGGGTTTCAATTTCTCGCAGTACATCCAGGACAACGTGGAAGAGGGCCTGTCGGGCGTGAAGGGCGCCAACTCGGTCAAGATCATCGGGCCCGACCTGCTCACGCTGGAACGGCTGGCCGACGAGGTGATGGGCGTGATGCGGCAGGTCGATGGCGTGGCCGACCTGGGCACCTTCCACACGCTGGGCCAGCCGAACATGAACATCCACATCGACCGTGCCCGCGCCGCCCGCTACGGCCTGAACACGGGCGACGTGAACGCCACCATCCAGGCCGCGCTGGCCGGCACCAATGCCACCACGGTGCTGGAGGGCGACCGGCAGTTCGGCCTGACGGTGCGCTTCCCGAAGGAGCAGCGCGGCAGCATCGACGCGGTGCGGGCGCTGCGCATCGGCTACACCACGAGCGGCGGCGGCACGGCCTTCATTCCGCTGACCGATGTGGCCACGATCTCGGTGGATACGGGCGCGACCTACATCTACCACGAGAGCAACGAGCGCTACATCCCGATCAAGTTCAGCGCGCGCGGGCGGGACCTGGGCAGCACGGTGTCGGAGGTGCAGCGCAAGGTGGCCGAGCAGGTGCAACTGCCCGAGGGCTACCGCATCACCTATGCCGGCGAATTCGAGGAACTGCAGCAGGCCAAGGCGCGCATGATGGTCGCCATTCCGCTGGCCGTGGCGCTGATCGTGGTGCTGCTCTATGCGCTCTTCAGCAATTTCGCGTACAGCCTGCTCACGCTGGCGGCGGTGCCCTTCACCGTGCTGGGCGGGGTGCTGGCGCTCTGGATCTCGGGGCAGGTGCTGAGCGTGTCGGCCATCATCGGCTTCATCTCGCTGCTGGGCGTGTCGGTGATGGACGGCATCCTGATCCTGACCTGCTTCAAGGAACTGCGCGCAGCGGGCCGCAATGCCCTGGACGCGATCACCGAAGCGTACGAGAGCCGCATGCGGCCGCTGCTGATGACGGCACTCTCGGCCTGCATCGGGCTGTTCCCGGCCGCCCTGTCGCACAGCATCGGCAGCGAGGTGCAGCGGCCGCTGGCCACCGTGGTGGTGGGCGGCATGCTGATCGGGCCGCTGTTCCTGCTGCTGGTCGTGCCGGCGCTGCGCCTGGTGGTGCTGCGGCGCATCAAATTGTCAAGCGGCCGCCCAGGCCTGGGAGGCAAGAGATGAAGTGCGTCCCCCTGAGCGGCTTTGTGTGGAGGAGCGGGTATGGCCATGAGGTTTGAACGGACGCTCTGCGCGGCTTGCGTGTCGCTGGCCCTGGCCGGGTGTGCGGTAGGGCCCGACTACACCGCTCCGGCCACGCCGGCTCCGGCGTCGTTGACCCGCGACGCGCTGGCCCTGCCGCTGCAGCCCGGGCCGGTGGCGCCGGACTGGTGGAAGGTGTTCGGCAGCGCGCCGCTCGATGCCCTGGTGGCCGAGGCGCTGGCGCACAGCCCGACGGTGGATGCCGCGCGCGCCACCTTGCGTGCGGCGCAGGAGAACGTGGCTGCCCAGCGCGGGCTGTTCTATCCGCAGGTACAGGCAAGCCAGAACAACACGAGGCAGAACACGGGGAAAACCCAATCGTCGCCGCTGAATTCGGGCGACACGGTGTTCAACTACCACACCGCGCAGCTCAGCGTGGCCTACACGCCCGACCTGTTTGGCGGCAACCGGCGCCAGGTCGAATCGCTGCAGGCCTCGGCCGAGCAGCAGCGTTGGCAACTGGAGGGCGCGCGCCTGACGTTGGCGAGCAACCTGGTCGGTGCCGTGCTGCAGGGGGCCATGCTGGCCGAGCAGGTGGAGCTGACCGACAAAGCCGTGGCCGCGATGCAGGAGCAACTGCGCGTGATGCGCAACCTGCAGCGCGCCGGTTATGCCAGCGGCCTGGACGTGGCCACGCAGGAGAACCTGCTGAGCCAGGCGCAGCAGTCGCTGCCGCCGCTGCAGAAGCAGCTGGAGCAGACCCGCAACCTCGTGGCGGTGCTGGCGGGCCGTACCCCCGACGCCGTGCTGCCCATGCCACGGCTGGCGGATCTGGCTCCGCCGCTGCTGCCACAGGCCGTGCCGTCGCAGCTGGTGGCTCAGCGGCCCGATGTGCGCGCGGCCGAGAGCGCGCTGCATGCGGCCAGCGCATCGATCGGCGTGGCGGAGGCGGCGCGCTTTCCGCAGCTGTCGCTGACGGCGGCGCTGGGGGGCGGCGCCACGGATTTCGGCCGCATGTTCTCCGCGGGCAATGCCGTCTGGTCACTGGGTGCCGGGCTGCTCATGCCGGTCTTCGACGGCGGGACGCTCGCCGCGCGCCAGCGCGCGGCCGAGGCGCAGTTCGATGCGGCGGCGGCGCAGTACCGCGGCGCGGTGCTGACCGCATTCCAGAACGTCGCGGACACGCTGTATGCGCTGTCGATCGACCAGCGGGCCCTGCAGGTGGCCGATGCCAGCGTGGAGGCCACACGGTCCGGCTATGAACTCACGCGCTCGCAGCTCGCGCAGGGCTATGCCTCGCGGCCGTCGCTGCTGGCCGCCGAGCAGGCGTGGCGGCAGGCGCAGGCCGCGCGGGCCGCTGCCTACGGCACGCTGCTGGGTGACAGCGTGGCGCTGTACCAGGCGGTGGGCGGCGGCGTTCAGCCGTGAAGCCGGCGCCCGCGCCCCGTCAGAGCCGGAACACCCCGTCGTCGTAGGCGGCGTTGTAGTCGGCCGCATCGCGCAGGGTTTTCTCGGCCATTTCCGCAGCGGCGGCCTGCAGCTTGGCCTGCCACTTGCCGCGGCGCGCGTAGCCGATCAGCTCGTCCGCTATGGCCGAGCCCTGGCGACCGGCGCTGCGCAACTGGCCCCAGGCGACCAGCCGGCCCATGGTGGCTACGACGCCGCGGATGTCGGCGAGCTTCTGGCTGGCACCGGCGATCGTCACGCGGTCCTCCAGGGGCTGCAGGCCGCGCAGCACATAGGGCTGCCCACCCATCTCCACCGGTTGCAGGAACGCCATGGAGACGGCCTGCACGCGCTGCTGCACGGCCACCACCCGCTCGGCCTGCGTACCCCAGCGGGGCTGCTTCGTCTTCAAGTGCGGGACCAGCGAGGAAGGCAGGGCCTGCTTGAGGTCCAGCAGGTAGTTGCCGTCGGGCGAGCCCTTGCCTTCCACGAGGATGGCGTAGCGGTCCACGCCCAGGCTGCCGGTGCCGGCGATGCGGCGGGCCACGTCGAGCACGCGGAAGAAGTGCGGGAAATGCGGGTCGTGCGGCTGCGCCCTGGCGAAATCCTCCATGAAGCCCAGCACCTCGGCGCGCTGCGCATCGGAGGCGGGAAGGGCCTTGCGGCCATCGGTGCGCAGCGTGCGCTTGCGGCCTTTTTTCACCGTGCGGCCATCGAGGAAGGTGGCGCGCTGGCGGTCCCGCAGTCCGTCCAGCAGGGTGCGGACCAGCCCCTGCGCGGTCTGCGGCTCCACCCAGTAGGCCTTGCCGTCGCCCAGGGCATGCACATAGGCGGACAGGAAGGCCGTGCAGAGCGCTTCCACCGCGAGCGGTTCGAGCTGCAGGCTGCCGGCGCCCACCCGCAGGCTGGCCAGCAGCCGCACGAGGTCCCAGGTGGCGGGGGCGAGCGCGGCTTCGTCGAAGTCGTTCAGGTCGAAATACGCGATCCGGTGCTGGCCCTTGTAGCTGCCGAAGTTCTCCAGGTGCAGGTCGCCGCAGCACCAGACCGGAGGTGCCGACTTGAAGATGCCGCCCCGCGGCAGGCGGGCGTAGAACAGGTGGCAGGTGCCGCGCAGGAAGACGAAGGGGTCGCTGCGCATGCGCGCGTACTTGAGCGCCAGTCGTTCCGGGTCGCGGCCCGCGTTGTAGTGGAGGATTTCCTGTACGGCGTCCATGGAGGGGAACTCGGCTGTAGGGAACCCCCATTGTGCGCCCCCTGGCGGCCTTGCGGGCCCTGGCAGCCCTCCTCGTGCCCATTTCGCGTTCCCGCTGCGCCGCTGCGGCCTCAGGCTGCCTGCGCCCACTCCTGCGCCGGCACGCCTTCACCGAAGTACAGCGCCCGGATGTCGGCGCGCCCGCGCAGGTCCGCGGCGCTGCCGCACAGGGCGCTGCGGCCGGTCTCGAGCACGGTGGCGCGGTGGGCGTGGCGCAGCGCCACGGTGGAGTTCTGCTCGGCGATGAGCAGCGTCAGGCCCTCTTCGCGGTTGAGGCGCGCCAGTTCGCGGAAGATGTCCTCCACGGTGCGGGGCGCGAGCCCCATGCTGGGTTCGTCCAGCACCAGCAGGCGGGGCCGGGCCATCAGCGCACGGCCGATGGCGGCCATCTGCTGCTCGCCGCCGGAGGCGAGCCCGGCGGGCGTGCGGCGCAGGGCCTGCAGGCGCGGAAAGGCGGCATAGACGCGTTCCAGGTCCTGCGCGAGCCGCGAGCGCGGCGCGCCGCCGCCCAGACCGCCGGCGACGAGGTTTTCCTCGACCGTGAGCGACGGGAAGCAGTGCCGGCCCTCCAGCACGGGCACGAGGCCGCTGCGCACCAGCACATCCGGTGTGGCGCTCAGCACGTCGGCGCCCGCGAAGGCGATGCTTCCGCGCGCGACCTGGCCGCGCAGGGCCGGCAGCAGCCGGGAGACGGCGCGCAGCACCGTGGATTTGCCGGCGCCGTTGGCGCCCAGCAGGGCGTGGATCTCGCCGGCCCGCACGTCCAGGCTCACGCCCTGCAGCGCGGCGATGGCGCCCCGGTAGTGCACGTGCACGTCCTGCAGGCGCAGCAGGGGTGCGCCGTCGTCCTGTGCGGCCATGGCGTTCAGCTCCAGGCGTGGAAGGGGGGCTTCACGCCGTTCAGGTGGTAGTTGCCCACGATGGCGTACTTCCACCGCACCGGGTCGTGCAGCGTGTGGGTGCGCGCGTTGCGCCAGTGGCGGTCCAGGTGGTACTGGCCCAGGGTGGAGCGCGTACCGGCGAGCTCGAAGAGCTTGTTGGCGGCCCGCAGGGCGATCTCGGTGGAGAGCACCTTGGCCTCGGCCACCGCGATCTGCGCGGCGGCCACGGTGTCCGCATCGGGCGTGGCCAGCGCGCGGTCGATGGCGCGGCCCGCGCGCTCCAGCAGCGCCTCGCTCGCGTGCAGGCGGATCTGCAGGTCGCCGACCGCGTGGATGGTGTAGGGATCTTCGGCGGCGGTGTCGCGCTGGCTGTCCACCCAGGGGCGGGTCTTGGTGCGCACGAAGTCCTGGGTGTCCTCGATCGCGTTGCGGGCGATGCCCACGTCCACCGCGGCCTGGATGATCTGGAAGATCGCGCCGTCCGCGGAGGGCCGGTCGTAGCCCTTCCAGGCCGGCACGAGGTGGGTGCGGGGCACGCGCACCCGGTCGATGAGCACGGTGCCGCTCAGCGTGGTGCGCTGCCCGAAGCTGCTCCAGTCGTCGATGACCGACAGGCCGGGGGCGTCGCGCTCGGCGATGGCATACCAGGCGCGGCCCTGCGGATCGTTGGCCACGATGGGCACGTAGTGCGCCAGCAGCGCGCCGCTGGAATAGAACTTGCGCCCGCTCACCACGGCGTGGTCGCCGTCCTCCACGAAGCGGGTCTCGAAGTCCGCGGCGCGGCGCGAGCCCGATTCGGAGAAGGCGTTGCCGAAGCGCGCGCCCGCGAGGATCTCGCCGAACAGCAGGCGCTGCTGCGCCTCGTCCGACACGGTGCGGATGGCGGCCACGATGCCCAGGTGGTTCTGGGTGATCTGGCCGATGGAAGGATCGGCCGCGGAGATGATCGCGATGACCTCCGCCAGCGTGGCGTAGGACACCTCCGCGCCGCCATGGGCGCGGGGCACGTTGATGGCCCAGAGCCCGCTCTGGGAATAGGCATCGATCTCCTCCACCGGCCAGAGCCGGTCGCGGTCGCGCAGCGCGGCGCCCTCGCGGAAGCGCCCGGCCAGGCCGTGGGCGATGGCGATGGCCTCGGCGTCATCGCGGATCACGTGGGCCGGGGCCTTGGGGCGCGGCAGCCCCGGCACGGGCTGGCCGGGCTGCAGGGCCGCCTGCAGGGCATGCGGGCGGACGGGCTGTTCGGTGGCGGGGCTCTGGAGCACGGCGGACATGGTGGTTCCTCCTGGTGGCGTGGGTTGGGCGAGGGCGAAATCAGTCGTCGATGCTGCGGCGCAGAGGGATCTTCCGGTCGCGGGCATAGGCTTCGGAGGACGCCTCGATCAGCGGCCGCAGCAGCTTCCAGTCCGGCGCGATCCAGTCGGAGACCACCTTCCACTGCTTGCCGTCCCATTGCTGGAAGGCCACGCGGCCATCGCCTTCGTGGTTGTCCCAGGTCACGTGGATGGAGTGGAAGAGGCCCTTGGCGCCGAGCGCCGCGGCGCGCGCCTCGTCGATGCGCAGGTTCTCGAAGCCCCAGCGCACTTCGTCGCCGGTGAGGGTGCGCCGGCCGAATTTCGCCTGCGCGATGCGCACGGCCTCGACGTTGAGGATGCCGTTGAGCACCCCGAGGTTGTGGTAGACGCTGCCGATGCGGCGCTGGTCCTCGAGGTTGCCCTTGCCCGCGGCGTACACGGTCTTGCGGATCTCCTGCAGCACGGGGTACTGGTCGCCCGCCGCCACCGTGGTGATGGCGGTGTAGCCCCTGGCGGCGTCGCCCGCGGGCAGCACGTCTTCCTCGGAGTTGGACCAGACGTTGCCGATGATGCGCGTGGCGGGGAAGCCCGTCTTCTGCGCCGTGCGGAGCGCTACGGGGTTCATCACGCCCCAGCCGCGCAGCACCACGTAGTCGGGCTTGGCGCGGCGGATGGCCAGCCACTGCGACTGCTGCTCGTTGCCGGGGTGCGGCACCTCGATCTGCTGCAGGGTGAAGCCGTACTGCTTCGCCAGCAGTTCGTAGATGGGAATCGTCTCCTTGCCGTAGGGCGAGCCGTGGTAGAGCACCACGATCTTCCTGCCCTTGAGCTTTTCCGCGCCGCCTTCCTTGCCCGCGATGTAGTTCACGATGCCCGAGGTCTCGCTGTAGGGGTTGAGCAGCAGCGGAAAGGCGTACTTGAACACGCGGCCGTCGGTGGTGTCGGTGCGGCCATGGTTGATGGTGACGAGCGGCACCTTGTCGGCGGTGACGCGGTCCAGCATGGCGTAGGCGATGCCCACCGAGAGCGGGTTCCAGGCGGCGATGCCGGGGCGGGTCTTGAAGCGCTCGTACACCTCCACGCCGCGCTCCACCTCGTACTGCGTCTCTCCTTCCGCCCAGGTCAGCTTCACGCCGCCCACGCCCCCGTCGCGCAGGTTCACCAGGTTCAGATAGTCGATGAATCCGCCGAAGAAGCCCGTACCCCCGGCGGCGTACGGGCCGACGCGGTAGCTCTGCAGCGGGAAGAACTGCTCGTCGGCCCGGGCGGGCTGTACGGCGAGGGTGGCGGTGGCGGCCAGCGCGAGGGCAGCGGCGCGCAGGTGCGAAAGAAGGCGCATGGAAGACAACTCCTGGAGGAAGGTGGTGAAGCGATGGAAAGGGGCGGGAGGCGGTCAGCGCGGGGAAGGCGGGAAGAGCGCGGCGATGCGGCGCGTGCAGGCCTGCCGCAGGCGGGTGCAGAGTGCCGCCAGGCCTTCGGGCTCTGCGATGAGAAAGCCGATGATCAGCACGCCCAGCACGATGCGCTGGACCATCTCCAGCACACCGGAATCGAACATCCCGCCGAGCGCCCAGCCGCCCAGGCGCGAGAGCAGCAGGGGCAATGCGACCATCAGCGCTGCGCCGAGGAAGGCACCGCGGAGGGTGCCGAGCCCGCCCAGGATGACGATGAAGAGGATCTGGAAGGAGCGGTCGAGGTTGAAGCCCGCGGGCTCCACGGTGCGCAGGTACACGAAGGCCCAGAGCACCCCGGCCACGCCGACGATGAAGGACGAGAAGGCGAAGGCCAGCAGCTTGGTGCGCAGCACCGGGATGCCGATCACGCGGGCGGCCAGTTCGTTGTCGCGCACGGCGATGAAGTGCTGGCCGGTGCGCGTGGACACCAGCCGCCATGCGGCCGCCGTGAGCAGCACCACCACGGTGAGCGCGAACAGGTAGCGCGCGGCGGGTGTATCGAAGACCCAGGGCCCCACGCGCAACTCGGGCGCGTCCACCACGCCGGAGCGGCTATCGAGAGTGAACCAGCCGAAGCGGGTGAGTGCCCACTGCACGAAGAACTGCGCTGCCAGTGTGGCGACGGCGAGGTAGAAGCCCCGCAGCCGCAGGCTGGGCAGGCCGAAGACGAGCCCCACCGCCGTGGCGCACAGGCCACCCAGCAGCATGCCGGCGGGCAGCGGCATGCCGGGCACCCGCAACTGCAGGTTCAGCGCAGCGAACGCCCCCACCGCCATGAAGGCCGCCGTGCCCAGCGAGAGCTGGCCGGCATATCCCGTGAGCAGGTTCAGGCCCACCCCGGCGAGCGACAGCACCAGGAAGGGCAGCAGGATGGCATCGAACCAGTACGGAGTGGCCAGCGCGGGCACGAGCCCGTAGGCCAGCGCCAGCAGCGCGGCGGCGGGCAGACAGCGCGGCGCCACGCGGCCGGCGGGGACCGTCCGTGCGTCCGCCGTGGAGGCTGCGGCCGGAGCCTGATGGGCTGCAGCGGCAGGAGGCAGGATGGCGCTCATGGTCAGGCCCTTTCCACGAGGCGCTGGCCGAACAGCCCCCGCGGGCGCACCAGCAGGAAGATGAGGGCGACGGCGTAGGCGAACCAGCCTTCGATGCCGCTGCCGACGATCGGGCCCAGGTACACCTCGGCCAGCTTCTCGAACGCGCCCACCAGCAGCCCGCCCACGATGGCGCCTGCGACCGAATCGAAGCCGCCCAGCACCAGCACGGGCAGGGCCTTGAGCACCACGAGCGACAGCGAGAACTGCACTCCCAGGCGCGCCCCCCACAGCAGCCCGGCGGCCAGCGCGATCACGCCGGCCGCGGCCCACACGGCGGACCACACCCGGGGCAGGCGCAGGCCCACGGCGAGCGCGGCGAAGGTGTCGTCCGCCACGGCGCGGAAGGCGAGGCCCGTGCGGGTGAAGCGGAAGAAGGCCGACAGCAGGACCACCAGGGTGCCCGCGCACGCGGCGGCCACGAGGTCGAAGCGCGAGACCAGCATGCCGGCGACGTCGAGCGGCGTGTCTTCGATGCCCAGGTCCAGCGCGTGGACCTGCGTGCCCCACGCGAGCTGCGCCACGCCCTCGATCACGTAGGACAGGCCCAGCGTCGCCACGAACAGCGCCATCGGGGAGCGGCCGGCCAGCGGCCGCAGCACGGTGCGCTCGATGGCCAGCCCGAGCAGCACCATGAGTGCCAGGGTGGCCGCGAGCGCCAGCGCGAACGGCACGCCGCGCTCGACGAGGCTCACGAAAGTGAGCGCCGCGAGCAGCAGTTGCGCGCCCTGCGCGAAGTTCAGCACGCCGGAGGTCTTGTAGATGAGCACGAAGCCGATGGCCACGAGCGCATACATCACGCCCGAGAGCAGGCCGCCCACGAGCACTTCGGCGAAGAAGGTGAAATCCGCATCCATCACGTGCCCTCCGCTTCGGTGCCGGCGTGCTCCACGCCCAGGTAGGCATCGATCACGGCTGGGTCGCTCCGCACCTCCGCGGGCGTGCCGTCGGCGATCTTGCGGCCGTGGTCCAGCACCGCCACCCGGTCGGAGAGGCCCAGCACCACGCCGATGTCGTGCTCGATGAGCAGGATGGCGGTGCCGAACCGGTCGCGCGCCGCGCGCACCAGTCCGGCCATGTCGCGCTTTTCCGAAAGCGTCATGCCGGCCATGGGTTCGTCCAGCAGCAGCAGGCGCGGCGCGGCGGCCAGCGCGCGGGCCAGCTCGACGCGCTTTTGCAGCCCGTAGGGCAGGGTGGCAGCGGGCCGGTCGCGCACGGATTGGAGGTCCAGGAAATCCAGCACCGCGTCCGCCTGCGCGGCCGTGCTGCGGCGGGCGGCGCGGGCGCGGGGCGCGCCGGTCCACTGCGCGAGCCAGTTCCCCTGCGGATCGGTACAGCCCAGCGCCACGTTGTCCCTTACCGAGAGGCCCCGGAACAGCGCGAGGTTCTGGAAGGTGCGCGCCACGCCCAGCCGCGCCAGGCGCTGCGTGGGCACGTGCGCGAACTCCTCCGCGCCCAGCCGCACGCGGCCGCCGTCCGGACGGTACAGGCCGCACACCACGTTGACCAGCGAGCTCTTTCCGGCCCCGTTGGGGCCGATGACGGCACGGATCTCGGCGGGGGCGATGTCGAGGTCGATGTCCGACAGCGCCTGCACGCCGCCGAAGGAGAGGGCGACGTGCCGCAGTTGCAGCACGGTAGCCGGGGTGGGCGGGGACATGGCCATGGCGGTGGGCGACGTGCTGGGGGGAGGGAATGTGCCGGGGCGTCAGGCCTCCGCGGCCTCCAGGGCGGGCTGCGTCCGCGGCAGCGTGGCGGCCTGGCGGGCCTCCAGATCACGCACCAGCGGCAGCACCTTGCGCCCGAAGTACTCCACCTCTTCGATGAAGTGCAGGAAGCCGGTCAGCACCAGGTCCACGCCGATGGCCTTGAGCGCGACGATGCGCTCGGCGATCTGCTGCGGCGTGCCGATCAGGTTGGTGCGGAAGCCGTCGTTGTATTGCACGAGGTCCTCGAAGGTGGATGTTGCCCAGTTGCCTTCCCCCTCCGGCGAGGCACGGCCGGCCTGCTTCACGGCGTCCCCGAAGGCATGCACCGCTTCCACGTGGGCATGGCGGATGATGTCCTGCAGGACGGCCTGCGCCTCCTCCTCGGTATCGCGGGCGATCACGAAGGCGTTCACGCCGATGCGCACCGTGTGGCCGTTGGCCCGGGCCTTGGCCTGGATGTCGTCGATCTGGGCCTTGAGGCCCTCGGGCGTGTTGCCGTTGGTGAAGTACCAGTCGGACACGCTGGCCGCGTTGTCGCGCGCGGCGCGCGAGCTGCCGCCCTGGAAGATCTCCGGATGGGGCTTCTGCAGCGGCTTGGGGCTGAGCGTGTAGTCGTTGAAGCGGTAGAAGTCGCCCTTGAAGGTGAAGTGGTCCTGCGTCCAGATGCCCTTGAGCGCACGGATGAATTCGTTGGAGCGGCGGTAGCGCTCGTCGTGCTCCAGCCAGGGCTCGCCGATGGCCTGGAACTCGCCCTTGAACCACCCGCTCACCACGTTGATGCCGATGCGGCCACCCGAGATGTGGTCGATGGTGGCGATCTGCTTGGCCACCACGGCGGGGTTCCACGGGCCGGGCAGGATGGCGGCCAGCACCTTCAGCCGCGTGGTGGCGTGCAGCAGGGCCTGGCTGAACGACACGGACTCGTGCTGGTGCTCCGCCCCGTAGCCCGCCGTGAAGCGGATCTGGCTCAGGGCGTATTCGAAGCCGGCTTTCTCCGCCGCCACCGCCAGCCGCTGGTTGTATTCCAGGCTCCAGTCGGTGCGCTGCTCGATGGTGCTCACGACCAGGCCGCCGCTGACGTTCGGCACCCAGTAGGCGAATTTGACGGGTTCGTTGCGGGATGTGCTCATGGTGAAGGCTCCTTGGATGGGATGGAGGGCAGGGGCGTGCAAAGTGGGATGCGGGTGGGCGGTGCGGTCCGGTCCTCAGGCCACGGCAGCCAGTGCGGGGCGCGCCGGTGCGGAGGCTTCCCGCCCCGCTCGCAGCAGCGGCAGGGCGCGTTCCACCGCCAGGCCGGCGCGGGCCAGCAGGGCCGGGTCGGTGATGCGGTAGTCGGTGAAATCCTTGTCGGTGCCGTACACGCCCAGGGGCAGGGTGCGGGCCTGGAAGAAGCTGAAGAGCGGGCGCAGCTGGTGGTCGATCACCAGCGCGTGGCGCTCGCTGCCACCCGTGGCGGCCAGCAGCACGGGCACGTCCACCAGGGCCTCGTGGTGCACGAAATCGAAGAAATGCTTGAACAGGCCCGAGTACGTGGCCCGGTACACCGGGCTGCCCACCACGAGCACGTCTGCCTGTTCGACGGCGGCGATGTCGGCCTCCACCTCCGGCGGCAGCTGGTTGCGGTAGAGGGCGCCCGCCAGGCGCGGGCCGACCGTGCCGAGTTCGATGGTGCGCACGCGGATGGGAACGGCGTCACCGATCCTTTCGACGAGGTGCTCGACGAGCGCGAGGGTGCGCGACGGGCGCTGGAGACTGCCGGAGACGGCGACGAGATTCAGTGTGCGGGCCATGGTGATCCATTCGTTGCGGTGAAGGGGGCGGCACCGCGGCGCGGTGTCCGTCCTGCCTTCAGCAGCTTGCGTGCCAGAGATTTTTTCCTTTGGAATCAATGGTTTGCGCATTCGCTGTCACGCAACGGGTGTGTGCTGCACAGCACGCTGCTGTCGCGTTGCTGCAGGATCAGCAGCCCGCCGGGAAACGTGCATGCATATGCGTTTCCCGCAGCAGCGGATCAGGAATAGAAGGAGGGCTCGGGCCGCTGCCCGTGCAGCGCCCACCGGCCCAGTTCGCGGCGCTTGTAGTCCACCGGGTCGTGCAGCGTGTGCACCCGCAGGTTGCGCCAGAAGCGGTCCAGGCGCAGTGCGGCCGTGGTGGCGCGCGGGCCGGTCACCTCGAAGAGCCGGTGCGCCACGTCGAGCGCTGCGCGGCCCGCCGCCACCTTGGCGGCCGCCACGGCCACGGCCACGTCGCCGCGGGCCCCGGGCGACAGCGCGAGCCCTTCGGACCATGCCGCGTCGAACAGCGCGGCCGCGCGGTCCGCCAGCAGGCGTGCCCCTTCCAGGGCCAGCCAGAAATCGCCGTAATGGCCCAGCAGGTACGGGTCTTCGCCCGCCTGTTCCACGCCGGATGCATGCCATGGGCGCGCATGCTGCAGCGTGAAGCCGCGTGCTTCGGCCAGCGCGCCTTCGCCCAGCCCCAGGTACACATGCGCCAGCACCAGCTGCGCCAGCAGCGGACGCAGCGCCGCGAACGGGGAGGACAGGGGGCCCGGATCGGTGAGCAGCTCATGCGCCTGCACGCGCACCTGGTCGAAGACCACGCTGCCGCTGTCCGTCTGGCGCTGGCCGATGTTGTCCCAGTCGCCCTGCACCCCGATGCCCTGGCGGTCGGTCGGCACCACGGCGATCAGCAGCCTGCCCGAGGCATCGAAGGCGGACGCGAGCAGCCTGTCGGAATCGCCCGCGCCCGAGCAGAAACTCTTGCGGCCGTGGAACGACCACGAGCCGTCCGGCTGCTGCGTGGCCGCGGTGCCCCGGTCCAGCGGGTTGAGCGCATTGCCCCAGAACCATTGCCGCGCCACGGTGGCCTCGAGCCAGGGCTGCCACTGCGCCGGCCGGCCGAAGAGCTGCGCCGTGGCCAGCAGCAGGTGGTGGAAGCCGAACACGTGGGCGACCGCGCTGTCCACGCGCGCGAAATGGCGCACCACGCCCAGCACCTCGCTCCAGGAGGCCCCCAGCCCGCCCAGGGGTGCGGGAACGGACAGGGCCAGCAGGCCGCTTTCGCGCAGCAGCCGGCGCTCGTGCAGGGGCACGCCGCCGGCCTGGTCGCGCGCGATGGCCGTGGCTGCAAGGGATTCGACCATCCGGTCGCGGGCACCGTGCCAGTCCCGGTGCGCTTCGGCGGCGAAGTGCTTCATGGTCGCACTCCTTGCGCATCTGAGGAGGAGAGGTGCGGCGACCGGATTCGCACGGTGCCGCGGTGCCGGGGGCAGTACGGAGGAGGGCCGCCGGGCGCGGCAGAAGGTGTTGCGTGCATGGAGGAGTGGGTGCGTGGTGGAAAGGAACAGCCGGTATCGCAGGGTCTGTGCCATGGGCCGCCATGGGAAACGGCGTGGGGGCCTGCTGCGGAATCAGCAGCTGCGGCGCCGGGCTGCTGCAGCAGTGTCTGCCAGGGCACAGTTGCTGCTGCAGCCGCAAAACGTCTATCGATGCGTGGAATCCTTATTTGCCGCGGGGCATGCGGATTCCCAGAATTGCTGTTCAGGCAGCAGTTCCGTCCTTGCCCGCGCCGCAGCCTCTTCCTGTGCCGCGGCGGAACCCTTATCGAGGAGAGAGCCCGACATGAGCCTTGCGACGATGCCAGCGCACGATCCCGCCGCCGACGGCGGGGACGCGGCCACCGCGGTGGCGGGCGATGGGCCGGACCGGCCCATCGCCCCCCCGGCGCCCGAGGCGGTCGCGCAGCGGCTGGCGGAGCAGTTCGCCCGGACGGCCGCCGAGCGCGACGAGCGCGGAGGCACCCCCAAGGCGGAGCGCGACGCGCTGCGCGACAGCGGCCTGCTGGCAATGAGCATTCCGGCCGCCCAGGGCGGCGGCGGAGCCGGCTGGCGCGAGACGCTGGAGGTGATCCGCATCCTGGCGCGCGCCGATTCGTCGCTGGCCCATCTGCTGGGCTTCCACCACCTGATGCTGGCCACCGCACGCCTCTTTTCCCAGCCGCGCCAGTGGGAGCCCTGGTTCACGCAGACGGCGCGCCTGCGGTGGTTCTGGGGCAATGCCCTGAACCCGCTGGACGACCGCACGCAGCGCACGCTCCAGGGCGGCTGGAGCGAGTTCTCGGGCCGCAAGAGCTTCTGCTCGGGTGCGCTCGATTCCGAGATGCTCATCGCCTCCGCGCGCGATGCGGAGTCCGGCGAACTGATCGTGGCGGCGCTGCCCACGGGGCGCACGGGCATCGCCGTGGCGCCGGACTGGAACAGCATAGGCCAGCGCCAGACGGACAGCGGCAGCGTCACCTTCGAGCGCGTGCGGGTGGAGCCGCACGAGATCCTGGCCGACCCGGGGCCGCTGGCGACGCCCTTCGCCTGCCTGCGGCCGCTGCTGGCGCAACTCGTGCTCGCCAGCATCTATCTGGGGATCGCCGAGGGCGCCTTCCAGGACGCGCGCCACTACACGCTCCACGAGGCGCGGCCCTGGCGCAGTTCGGGCGTGGCGCGAGCGATGGACGATCCCTACGTGCTGGGCCACTACGGCGATTTCTGGGTCGGCCTGGAGAGCGTGCGCGTGCTG
Organism: Paracidovorax cattleyae; assembly: GCF_900104515.1. Taxonomy (GTDB): domain Bacteria; phylum Pseudomonadota; class Gammaproteobacteria; order Burkholderiales; family Burkholderiaceae_C; genus Paracidovorax; species Paracidovorax cattleyae. The sequence goes on along the minus strand of NZ_FNJL01000012.1, from coordinate 139,053 downwards.
CTGGACCGCGCCGCCGGCCGTTTCGACGCTGCCTGGGAGCGGGGGGCGGAACTCACGGCCGCCGAGCGCGGCGACGTGGCCGTGGCCGTGGCGACCGCCAAGGTGGCCGCCACGCGCACCGGCCTGGACCTCTGCACCCGCATGTTCGACGTGGCCGGCGCACGCGCCACGCACGGCGGGCTGCGCCTGGACCGCCACTGGCGCAACCTGCGCACCCACACACTGCACGACCCGCTGGCCTACAAGCTGCGCGAACTCGGGGAGTGGGCCCTGCAGCAGCGCCATCCCGATCCCAGCTTCTACTCCTGAACGCCATGTCCTCCCTGCACTTCCATACCGCCTTTCCCGAAGACGGCGACGCACCGGCCCGGCACCGGGAGGCAGCGCCGCTGCTCACGCTGCCCGGTGCCCGGGCCATGCCCACGTCGATCCGCGCCACGGCGCAGGTGTTCGAGGACCCGCGCTCGCTGGCCCTGCTCGAGCGCATCCGCCTCGTCGCGCCCAGCGATGCCAACGTGCTCATCCTGGGCGAGACGGGCACGGGCAAGGAGCTGATCGCGCGCCACGTGCATGCGCTGAGCGCGCGGTGCGAAGGGCCGTTCGTGGCCGTGAATTGCGGTGCGCTGTCCGAGACGCTGGTGGAAAGCGAGCTGTTCGGCCACGAGAAGGGGGCCTTCACCGGCGCCTTCACCGCCAAGGCCGGATGGTTCGAGGCCGCCAACGGCGGCACGCTGTTCCTCGACGAGGTGGGCGACCTGCCGCTGTCCATCCAGGTCAAGCTGTTGCGGGTGCTGCAGGAGCGCGAGGTGGTGCGGCTGGGCTCGCGCAGGAGCCTGCCGGTGGACGTGCGCGTGGTGGCGGCCACCAACGTGCGCCTGCAGGATGCGGTGGCCGCAGGGAATTTCCGCGAGGACCTGTTCTACCGGCTGCACGTGGTGAGCCTGGCACTGCCCACGCTGCGCGAGCGGCCGGGCGACATCCTGCCGCTCGCGCGCCATTTCATCGACGAATACCGGCGCCGCCTGGGCTACGGCGCGGTGCGGCTCGACGGGGGGGCCGAGCGCAAGCTGCTCGCCCACGACTGGCCCGGCAACATCCGCGAACTGGAGAACGTGATCCACCACGGCCTGTTGATCTGCCGCCGCGGCGTGCTCCTGGCGGAGGACCTGCAGCTGTCGTCGCTGGGCCTGCAGCGCCGCCCCGCGGGCGAAGCGCAGGCGGAAGCGACGCCGCTGCAGGCGCTGGAAACGGCGCTGTCGGGCCTGTTCCAGCAGCAGGGCGACCAGCTGTACGAGCGCATCGAGGAAACCGTGGTGCGCGCCGCCTTCGAGTTCTGCCACCGCAACCAGGTGCAGGCCGCACGCCTGCTGGGCATCAGCCGCAACGTGTTGCGCGCGCGGCTGATCCGGCATGGGGACATCAGTGCAGTGAGGTGACACCCCCCTGAGCGGCTGCGCCGCTTCCGCGGCGTCTGCTGGCTTGGCCTGCTCCGCGGCCATCGGACACGGGAGGCTCTGCCGACGCCGGGCATCACGCTCAGCGGTGCGTGAACACCGCAGGGCGTTTTTCCAGGAAGGCGGCCATGCCTTCCTTCTGGTCCTGCGTTGAGAACAGCGCGTGGAACAGGCGGCGCTCGTACATGAGGCCGTCGGAGAGCGAGCCCTCGAAGGCGCGGTTGACGGTTTCCTTGGCCGCCATGACGGCCACCTGCGAGAAGCCGGCGATCACCAGGGCTGCGCCCAGGGCTTCGTCCATGAGCTTGTCGTAGGGCACGACACGGCTCACCAGGCCGGCGCGCTCGGCCTCCTGGGCGTCCATCATGCGGGCGGTGAGGGCCATGTCCATGGCCTTGGACTTGCCCACGGCGCGCGGCAGGCGCTGGGTGCCGCCCGCGCCGGGAATGACGCCGAGCTTGATCTCGGGCTGGCCGAACTTCGCGTTGTCGGCGGCGATGATGAAGTCGCACATCATCGCGAGCTCGCAGCCGCCGCCCAGCGCGAAGCCGCTCACGGCCGCGATCACGGGCTTGCGGATGGAGCGGATGCGCTCCCAGTTGCGCGTGATGTAGTCGCCCTTGTAGGCATCGGCGAAGCCGTACCTGGCCATGGCGCCGATGTCCGCGCCCGCCGCGAAGGCCTTCTCGCTGCCGGTGAGGATGACGCAGCCGATGCGCTCGTCGGCATCGAAGGCGGCCAGCGCGTCGCCCAGTTCGTCCATGAGCTGGTCGTTGAGCGCGTTGAGCTGCTTGGGGCGGTTCAGCGTGATGACGCCGACCTTGTCCGCCTCGGTGCGGACCTCGATGACTTCGTAGGCCAAGGGGTATCTCCTGGGTGTCGTTGTGGTGCGGACGACTATACCCAAGGGCCGCATTCCGCGCCCGTCCCGCAGGCTACCCGGCGGCCATGCCCGTGTCCGGCTGGCCGTCCAGCCAGCGACGCGCCAGGGGCGCGTCCGCCAGCGACAGTGCGACGGTGTCGTCCGGCGCGCCGCCCTCGCGCTCCAGCGCCAGCGGCAGCCGCAGCACGCGGCGGTCGCGGGACACCAGCGCCGTGACGCGCTTCTCGCGGCCGGCGTAGAGCGCGACGTCGTCCAGCCGCTGCACGCGCCAGGTCTCTCCATGCGCCTCCACGGCCAGCCATTCGTCGCCCGCGGAAAAACCGGCTTCCTCGGCCAGGCCGCCGCGCAGCACCACCTTCACCTGCAGGCCCTGGCCCTCGGACACCCGCAGGCCCAGCCGCTGCGCGGGCTGCGCCGCTTCCGCGCGCAGCGCCACGCCGTGCGCGGCCAGCATCTCGGCCAGGGGCAGGTCGGCGGTGCCGTGCACCCACTCGGCGATCTCACGCGCGAAGGAGCGGCCCGAGAGGGCTTCGAGCACCGCCAGCAGGTCGTCTTCCGACATGGGGCCGGCGTCGCAGCGGTCCCAGAGTGCCCGCATCACGTCGTCGAGCGTGGTGCGGCCCTCGCGGCGCAGCGCCAGGTCCAGGCACAGGCCGACGAGCGCGCCCTTGGTGTAGTAGCTCACCGTGGCGTTCGGCGTGTTCTCGTCCTGGCGGTAGTACTTCACCCAGGCGTCGAAGCTGGCCTCGGCCACGCTCTGCACCCGGCGCCCCGGCGTCTGCAGCACCTGGTTGATGTTCTTGGCCAGCAGGCGCAGGTAGGTGGCGTCGTCGATCAGCCCGGCGCGGCGCAGCAGCAGGTCGTCGTAGTAGCTGGTGAAGCCCTCGAAGAACCACAGCAGGCGGGTGTAGTTCTCCTGGGTGTAGTCGTAGCGCGCCAGCTCGGCCGGGCGCAGGCGCTTGACGTTCCAGGTGTGGAAATGCTCGTGGCTGATGAGCCCGAGCAGCGTGGTGTAGCCCTCGGGCGTCCTGGCCTCGCCCTGGCGGGGCAGGTCGCGGCGGCTGCAGACCAGGGCCGTCGAGTTGCGGTGCTCCAGCCCGCCGTAGCCGTCGTCCACCACGTTCAGCATGAACAGGTACTGCGCATAGGGTGGCTTGCCGGCCCCGTGCCAGAAGCGGATGCCCGCCTCGCAGATGCGGCGGGCGTCGGCCAACAGGCGCTCGCCGTCGAACGACGGCGCCGCGCCGGCCACGACCAGGCGGTGCGGCACGCCGCAGGCAGTGAAGCGGGCGCTCCAGAAAGGCCCCATTTCCACCGGGCAGTCCACCAGCTCGTCGTACGAGGCCGCGCGGTAGGTGCCGAAGCCCGCGCGCGTGGTCTTCTCCACCGCGAGGCCCGTGGCCACCGACCAGTGCGACACCTCCGGCGTGGCGACGATCTCCAGGTCGTGGCGTGCATCCTCCTGGCCATGCACGCGCAGGCACAGGCTCGTGCCGTTGAAGAAGCCGCGCGAGGCGTCCAGCCATGCCGTGCGCACAGAGCTGTCGTAGGCGCCGACCTCGTAGGTCAGCACCAGCGGTGTGCCCTCGCGGCAGGCGGCCTGCCAGAGGCTCTTGCCGCGCTGCGCGAGCGGCACCTCCTGCCCGTCCTGGCGGGCGCGCAGGTTCTGCAGGTTCTTCGCGAACTCGCGCACCAGGTAGCTGCCGGGGATCCACACGGGCAGCGACAGCTCCTGCTGCGCGGCGGGGCTCTCCACCGTGAGGGTGACGTGGTAGATGCGCGCGTGCAGCTGCGCGGCTTCCACGCGGTAGTGGACGGCGGGGGCGTGGGATCGGTGGGCGGCCATGCGGGATCCGTGGAGGGGCGGGGAAAGTTCAGTTCGCGGCGGGGGCGGCGCCGGAGCCCGATCCCGCGTCGGCGAGGCGCTTTTCCACCTCGCGCGCGTCGATGGCGCCCGGCACGCGCGAGCCGTCGGTGAAGATCAGCGTGGGCGTGCCGGTGATCTTGTGCTTCTTGCCGAAGGCCAGGTTGCGCTGCACGGCGGCCGTGTCGCAGCTCGCGGCCGGCGTGGTCTTGTCGCGCACCATGTGGTCCTGCCATGCGGCCGCCCGGTCCTTGGAGCACCAGATGTTGCGCGACTTCTCGGCCGAATCGGGGCTCAGGATGGGGTAGAGGAAGAGATAGACCGTCACGTTGTCCACGTTCTGCAGGTCCTTCTCGAAGCGCTTGCAGTAGCCGCAGTTCGGATCCTCGAACACCGCGAGCTTGCGCTGGCCGTTGCCGCGCACGATGGTGAACGCGTCCTGGAGCGGCAGGGAGGCGAAATCCACCGCCGTGAGCTTGTTGATGCGGTCCTCGGTGAGGTTGCGGCGCGCCTTGGTGTCGATCAGTTCGCCCTGGATGAGGTAGTTGCCCTTGGCGTCGGTGTAGAACACATCGGTGCCGATGCGCACCTCGTACAGGCCCTGCATGGGCGTGGCACGCACCTCGTCGATGTTCTGCAGCTGCGGGATGCGGCTGCCCAGGGTCTTGCGGATCGCCGATTCCTGGGCGTGGGCGCCGAAGCCGAGGGTGAGCGCGGCGGCGCCGGCGAGCAGGGCGGGGATCAGTTTCATGGTGTTCCTTCGTGATGCGTGAATCTCTGGGGATGGGCGGCACGGCGGCCTTCGCATCCCGGGATGGAAGCGTGCCGTCAGCCCAGGCCCATGGCCTGGCGCGTCACCCAGTCCTTCAGGGGGCCGCTGCGCTCGAACCCGCGCATGCCCCAGTTGCGCAGCCAGGGTACGGGCCCCTCGTGGCGCGAGAAGAGTTGCTGCAGGCTGTCCATGGCCCAGCCCATCGGCAGCAGCGCGGCCTTGCGCTCGCGCTCGTAGCGGCGCAGCAGGCGCTGGTCCGCCACGCCGCGCCAGTAATCGCGCTCGCGCAGCACGCGGGCCAGGGCCTGGGCATCGGCCAGGCCCAGGTTCAGCCCCTGGCCGGCCAGCGGATGCACGGTGTGCGCGGCATCGCCCGCGAGCGCCCAGCTGCGGGCCGGCGCCTTCGCGGACGTACCGGGCGCGAAGGCCGGCATCGGGCCGCACCAGCGGTCGGCACGGGCCTGCTGCAGCGGCCACGCGTCCCGGGGAGCGTCCAGCGTAAGGGCGCCCAGCGTGTCCAGGCTGGCGGAGCGGATGCGTTGTTCGAAATCGGAGGGTTCCATGGCCAGGAGGCGTTGCGCCTCGTCCTGCCGTACGGACCACACCACGGCCACGGAGTTCCCTTCCGGTCCTCCGAGGGGCAGGAAGGCCAGGATGCCGTCGGGCAGGAACCACTGGCGCGCCACCTGGCTGTGGGGTCGCTCGCAGCGCAGCCGCGTGGCCACCGCATGCTGGCCGTAGGGCACCTCGGCGTAGTGCACGCCGAATTCCTCGCGCGTGCGGCTCGCGCGGCCTTCGCAGACCACGGTGAGCGCGGCCTGCACGGGGGCATCGACCACCTCCACCTGCGGCTGGAAGCGCACGGCGTCGGCCAGGCGGGATTCCAGCGCGGGCACATCGACGATCCAGGCCAGCGCCTCGGTGGCGGGATGGCGACCGGCGTCGAAGGTGACCTCGCCGCCCATGTCGCCGTGCACGTCCATGCGCAGCACCGGCGTGGCGTGTTCCGCGCCGGGCCAGCTGCGCACGGATTCCAGGAGCGCGCGCGAGGCGGTGTTGAGCGCGTAGGCCCGCACGTCGGTGCCTTTGGCCGCAGGGGCCGGCCCCGGGACCAGGGCCACGCGCAGGCGCTCACGCGCGAGAAGCAGGGACAGCGCGCGGCCCACCACGCCAGCGCCGCGAATACAGACATCGAAGGTTTGCGCCATGCGGCCATTGTAGGAGCCGGCCCGTGCCCGGCCGTGCGAAGGCACAATCGCCGCTTCCCCTTTCCCCACCGCGCTACCCGGAGACCTCCGCGTGACCTTCCGCACCGACCGCGACCTGGGCGGCACCCTCTCCCGCCTGTTCATCCACCCCGTCAAGTCCTGCGCGGCCATCGCCGTGCCCGAGGCCCTGCTCACGCCCACCGGGCTGGAGTGGGACCGGACCTGGATGGTGGTCGATGCGGCGGGCGAATTTCTCACCCAGCGCACCGTGCCGCGCATGGCCCTGGTGCGGCCGCAGCTGGACGCGCAGGCGATGGCGCTGCACGCGCCCGGCATGCCGGTGCTGCGCGTGCCCCTGCAGTCCGCCGGGCCGGTGGCGCAGGTGCGCGTCTGGGACGATGCCGTGCCCGCCCGGGACGCGGGCGAGGAGGCCGCGCGGTGGTTCTCGGAATGCCTGGGCCTCTCCTGCCGCCTGGCGCGATTCGACCCGGCCCACCGCCGGCTCTCCAGCCTGCGCTGGACGGACGGGGTGGAGGCGCCCAACCAGTTCGCCGACGCCTACCCCGTGCTGCTGGCCAGCGAGGCCTCGCTGCAGGAGCTCAACGTGCGGCTGAAGACGGCGGGCGCGCCGGCCGCCGCGATGGAGCGGTTCAGGGCCAACATCGTCATCGACGGCGTGGAGGCGCACGACGAGGACCGCATCGACGGCCTGCACATCGACGCGAATGGCGGCCCCGCCTGCCTGCGGCCGGTCAAGCCCTGCACGCGCTGCCCGATCCCCGACATTGACCCGGCCACGGCCGAGAGCACCCCGGACGTGGGCGACACCCTGCGCGCCTACCGGCAGGACCGCCGCGTGAACGGCGCCATCACCTTCGGCATGAACGCCATCGTGCTCGAAGGGGCCGGCCGCGTGCTGCGCGTGGGCCAGCGCATCGCGGCCGACTGGCGCTTCGACTGACCCCTCCGGGCCGGGCGGGCCGGCAGGGACATGGCCGCCCGGTAAAATCGCCGGTTTTCCCCAGAACCCTGAAAGCCCTGCCATGAGCCTGAAATGCGGCATCGTGGGCCTGCCCAACGTCGGCAAGTCCACCCTCTTCAACGCCCTGACCAAGGCCGGCATCGCGGCCGAGAACTACCCCTTCTGCACCATCGAGCCCAACACCGGCGTGGTGGAAGTGCCCGATCCCCGCCTGCAGCAGCTGGCCGGCATCATCACCCCCGAGCGCATCGTGCCGGCCATCGTCGAGTTCGTGGACATCGCCGGCCTGGTGGCGGGAGCCTCCAAGGGCGAAGGCCTGGGCAACCAGTTCCTGGCCCACATCCGCGAGACCGACGCCATCGTCAACGTGGTGCGCTGCTTCGAGGACCCGAACGTGATCCACGTGGCCGGCCGCGTGGACCCGATCGCCGACATCGAGGTCATCCAGACCGAGCTGTGCCTGGCCGACCTGGCCACGGTGGAAAAGGCCCTGAACCGCTACAGCAAGGCCGCCAAGAGCGGCAACGACAAGGAAGCCGCCAAGCTGGTCTCGCTGCTCAATCCCATCCAGGCCGCGCTCGACGAAGGCAAGCCCGCGCGCACGGTGCCCGTCAGCAAGGAAGACGCGCCTCTGCTCAAGCAGTTCTGCCTCATCACCGCCAAGCCGGCGATGTTCGTGGGCAACGTGGCCGAGGACGGCTTCGAGAACAACCCGCTGCTCGACCGCCTCAAGGAATACGCCGCCGCGCAGAACGCCCCCGTGGTGGCCATCTGCGCCAAGATCGAATCCGAGATGAGCGAGATGAGCGACGAGGACCGCGACCTGTTCCTGGCCGAAATGGGCCAGGACGAGCCCGGCCTGAACCGCCTGATCCGCGCCGGCTTCAAGCTGCTGGGCCTGCAGACCTACTTCACCGCCGGCGTGAAGGAAGTGCGCGCCTGGACCGTGCCCGTGGGCGCCACCGCGCCCCAGGCCGCCGGCGTGATCCACGGCGACTTCGAGCGCGGCTTCATCCGCGCCCAGACCATCGCCTTCGACGACTTCATCGCCTTCAAGGGCGAGCAGGGCGCCAAGGACGCGGGCAAGATGCGGGCGGAAGGCAAGGAATACGTCGTCAAGGATGGGGACGTGATGAATTTCCTGTTCAACGTTTAATGCAGTCCTCGGAGCAGCAATGCCACAGACCGTTTTCATTCAGCGTGTCGTTCTCCGGAACTACAAGAGCATTGGCAACTGTGATGTGTGCTTGCAGCCCCTGACGTACCTCGTCGGACAGAACGGTGCGGGTAAAAGCAATTTTCTAGATGCGCTGCACTTCGTCCGCGATGCGTTGGCTGGCTCACTTGACAATGCCATCAACGAGCGCGGAGGTTTGAACGAGGTGCGACGCCGTTCCAGCGGGCATCCCACGCATTTCGGCATCCGGCTTGAGTTCGTGCTGCCAGACAGCCGCAGCGGGTGGTATGCATTCAATATCGGTGCGATGGCCAGTGGTGGCTATGAAGTGCAGCATGAAGAGTGTGTTATCGGTGGGATCGGCAAAGGCCCGTTCTTTCGCACTGATAAAGGACGTCTGCGCGACAGCAGTGAAACCACTTTCCCTGCCGTGACGGCGGATCGACTCGCGCTGGTGGCCGCATCGGGTTTCACGGTATTCCGGCCGGTATTTGATGCCTTGACCTGCATGGGCTTCTACAACCTCAATCCCAAGCTCATGCGGGAAATGCAGAAGCCGCAGGATGGGCGCCTGCTCAAGCCTGTGGGTGAAAACATCGCCAGCGTCATCGGGCATCTGGAGCGAATAGCTCCCGACCGGGTGGAGATGATCCGGGAATACCTGCAGTCCGTCGTGCCCATGGTGCACGGCATGGAGCGCAAGTCGATCGGACCCATGGAGACTTTGGAGTTTCGCCAGGATATGGCGGGCTCGCCTCATCCCTGGAAATTTCTGGCTCAGAACATGTCCGATGGAACGCTGCGTGCATTGGGTGTTCTCACTGCATTGCTGCAGAGCAATGTTGATTACTCGCCAACGTTGATCGGAATCGAAGAGCCCGAGACGGCACTTCATCCCGCAGCCAGTGCGGCGCTGCGTGAAGTTCTTACCCATGCAGCGCAAACTACGCAGGTTCTCGTGACCAGCCACAGCCCCGACCTGCTTGACCATCAAGGGATAGACGCCAATGCGATCCTTGCCGTGATATCCGAGGGTGGTGAGACAAAAATCGCTCCACTGGATGAAGCGGCTCGAAGCATGCTGAAGGATCATCTTTTCTCTCCAGGTGAATTGCTTCGTATGAACCAATTGGCGCCAGACCGTGCTGTCATCGACCGACAGAGAGCGGAGCAAATCGATCTTTTCGGCGAGACGAAGGCATGATTTCCATCGCCTCTATCGTCGAAGGCGATAGCGAGGTCATAGCCTTGCCCATCCTTTTGAGGCGGCTTGCCGGAGATCTGGAGCCCGCTGTTGCAGTGCAGCCTCTTCCCCCCATCCGGGTACGGCGTGATCGGTTTATTCAGCGCGAGGATGAGTTTCGCAAGCAGTTGCTTCTGGCCGCTGCGAAAAGCGGTGAGCAGGGCTGGATTCTGGTCGTTCTGGATGCTGACGACGATTGTCCGGCGCAACTTGGCCAACAGTTGCTTGCCCGGGCACAGAAGTACGTCCCCCATCGCCGAATTTCCGTCGTTCTCGCCAACCGCGAATTTGAAGCATGGTTCATCGCGGCGGCGTCTTCGCTGCAAGGTGCCCGTGGTTTCGCTGTGGAAGTCGATGAGCTGGTTGAGGCGGAAATCCCGCGCGACGCCAAAGGCTGGATGCGACGGCACATGAAAGGTGGGGTCTACCGGGAGATACTGGACCAGCCCGCGTTTGCCGCACGTATCGATCTGCAGCAAGCCCAGGACAACAGTCGCTCTTTCCGCAAGCTGTGCAAGGAATGGCAAACCCACATACAGATGCGCCAGTAAACAACATTGCGGATGGGTTTTGAAAAAACCCGTCACTCCATGCCCTGCCACCTGACCGCGCGCCTGCGCCGTGCGGCCCGCGCCCTCTGGCCTGCACCCATGCGGGTGGACGGCTGCGAGCGCCTGCGGATGGCCCTGGGCGCGCTGCTCGGCGTGCTGCTGGCCGGCCTGCTCAGCCGCTGGCTGGGAGGCCAGTGGGAGCATTGCCCTGGCTGGTCGCGCCGATCGGCGCAAGCGCGGTGCTGGTCTTCGGGGTGCCCGCGAGCCCGTTGGCCCAGCCCTGGCCGGTGGTGGGCGGCAATGCGCTCTCCGCCCTGGTGGGCGTGGCCTGCGCAGCGCTGGTGCCTGACCCGGCCCTGGCGGGCGCATTGGCCGTGGCGCTGGCGATCGCGCTCATGGTGCGGCTGCGCTGCCTGCATCCACCCGGCGGGGCGGCGGCGCTGTTCGTGGTGATGGCGCACGGCGCATCGCCGCAGTTCGCGTTCTTTCCCGTGATGACCAATTTCCCTACTGCTGGTGGCGGCGGGCATGGCGTGGCATGCGGCCACGTGCACCAGGGCATCGGCGAGCAACTGCGCGCGCTGGTTCGCCGCGTGGGCGCGGTGCGCTCCACCAAGCCGGAGGTGGTGGGCCAGATCATGACCCGGCAGGTGCGCGTGGTGAGCGAGCAGCGCCCGGCGCTGGAACTGGTGCCGCTGTTCACGGAAGACGGCCACCACCACATCCCCGTGATCGACGGGGAGCGGCGGCTTGTCGGCATCATCACCCAGTCTGACCTGGTGCGCGCTCTGCACCGGGCCGTGCGCTAGCATCGACCCATGCAGACCGGCATCCTCTACGCCACGCTCGCCTATGTGGCGTGGGGCATCTTCCCCGTGTACTTCCACCAGGTGGCCTCGGTGCCTGCGCTGGAGGTGGTGCTGCACCGCACGCTCTGGTCGATGGTGCTGCTGGCCGTGTTGCTCGCGGCGCGGCGACAGCTCGCCTGGGTGGCCGCGCTGCGCAGCCAGCCCCGGGTGGTCGCGGCCTTCCTGCTCTCGGCGCTGCTGCTGTCGGCCAACTGGCTGATCTATGTCTGGGCGGTGCACAACCAGCACGTGGTGGATGCGAGCCTGGGCTACTTCATCCTGCCGCTGGTGAACGTGGCCATGGGCTATGCCTTCCTGCACGAGCGCCCGCGCCCCGGGCAGTGGGTGGCGCTGGCCGTGGCCGCGGCCGGCGTGCTGTGGCTCACCGTGCAGGCCGGCCGCCTGCCCTGGATCGCGCTGGTGCTGGCCCTCACCTTCGGCTTCTACGGCCTGCTGCGCAAGACGGCGGTGCTGGGCGCCATGGAGGGCCTGGCCCTGGAGACGGCGCTGCTCGCGCCGCTGGCCGTGGGCGGCCTCGCCTGGCTGGGCTGGACAAAGCAGGCCGCCTGGTTGCATGCCGATGCGGCCACGCTGGGCTGGCTGGTCGCTGCCGGCCCGATCACCGCCATCCCGCTGCTGCTGTTCGCGGCAGGGGCGCGCCGCATTCCACTGGCGACGATGGGCGTGCTGCAGTACATCTCGCCCAGCCTGCAGTTCGCGCTGGGCGTGTGGCTGTTCGGCGAGGAGGTGCAGCCGGCCCGGCTGGCGGGCTTCGTGCTGATCTGGGCGGCGCTGGTGCTCTACACCCTGGAAGGCACCTTGCTGCGCCGGCGGGCGTCGGCGTCCTGAAGGTTCCGGTCTGCCACGGGCTGCCGCACCTCAGTGCACCATGACCTTGGGCCAGAGATAGAGCAGGCCGCCGGTCATGGCCAGGTAGCGCATGAACTTGCCCACGGCCATGCAGGCCACGCAGGGCCAGAACGGCAGTTTCAGCCAGCCCGCCACGGCGCAGAGCGGGTCGCCCACCACGGGCAGCCAGCTCAGCAGGCAGGCCTTGGGGCCGAAGCGCTTCAGCCAGGCAAGGGCGCGCACGTTGGTGTGCTCGCCGCGGGCCTTGTCCAACGCCTTGTGTGCGCCCAGGCCCATCCACCAGCTGACGGCGCCGCCCAGGGTGTTGCCCGCGGTCGCCACGAGGATGGTGGGCCAGAACAGCTGCGGGTTGAGCTGGATGAGTCCGAACACCGCCGGCTCCGAGCCCAGGGGCAGCAGCGTCGCGGAGATGAACGACACCACGAAGACCGTGCTGAGACCGTACTGGGGCAGCGCCAGCAGGTCCATGAGGTGTTGCATCCAGAGTTCCATAGCTGGCGCGAGTTTAGGGGTCGGTGGCGTGCCGGCGCTGTAGCCCGGCACGCCGTCGCGCTGTGGCGGACCGCCCTGCGGGCATAGCCGCCCTGCCGCACAGGCGGGCCGTTTGGAAGATTTGATAAGCTGCGCCCCCACATGGAGCGCACCTGCTCTACCTGCACGGCCGATCACCCTGTAACATTCAGTAAGACGATGTGCGCCGGCCGTAACATCTTTCAAGCAGTTCAAGCGTGCCAGGCAGTTCCCTGGCCGCATGGAGAGGGCATCCGTCGCTATGGGTCTTGCCAAATTGTGGGGGTCGCTGCAAACGCGCGGTCCTGAGCGTTTTTCCAATACGGAGGCGTTCTCTCCGAGCGAGGCCTTTTCCGAATTCGACGAATCCGCGCAGTTCCGCGGCTCGGACCTGCAGGCCGCGCGCATGCTCGAGCGCCGGCTGGGCCGGCCCTACCGCCGGATGGTGCCCGTGTTCCTGTGCGGGCTGTACCTGGTATGCACGCTGGCGTTCTATGCGCTGGGCATGGTGTCCGGGCCGCTGGTGCTGATGGTGGCGGCGCTGATCGCCTGCGGCATCGCGCTGGGCACGGCCTACATGCGCTTCGGCCACCCGGGCGAGGCGCCGGAGCCGGGGCGGGTGCGCGACCGGCAACTGCGCCTGCCGATCGTGGTGGCGTCCGCGGCCACCCTGCTGCTCGTCTTCTACCTGGAGCCCGTCACGCAGATCGCACTGGCGCCGTTCCTGTTCGTCGCCATGTCGTACGGACTGCTCACGCTGTCGCGCCGCACGGCCCTGCTGCTGTGCGGCGGCATCCTGGCCGGCTATGCCCTGGTGATGGGACTGCACTATGCCGAGCGCGAAAACGGCGTGCTGCTGCGCCTGGAGGCCCTGCATTTCGTGGCGCTCGCGCTGGCCCTGCCGGCCTATGTCCTGCTGATGGGGCGCGTGCGGCTGCTGCACCGGCTGCTGCAGAAGACCAGCAGCGAGATGAAGTCCATCGCGGAGAGCGCGCGCCTGGATGCGCTCGGCTGCCTGAACCGGCGCTCGATCCTCGCGGCGCTGGAAGAGCAGAAGCAACTGGCCGACGAGAGCGGCATCCCGCTGTGCCTGGCCGTGGTGGACCTGGACCATTTCAAGCGCATCAACGATGAAATGGGCCACCTGTGCGGCGACGAGGTGCTGCGCACCTTCTCGCAGCTGGCCCAGCAGATCGTGCGCGGCGACGATTTCTTCGGCCGCTACGGTGGGGAGGAGTTCCTGCTGATCTTCCCCGCCACGCCCCTGCTGCCGGCGCTCAATACCTGCGAGCGCATCCGCTCGCAGGTGGAGTCGCACGACTGGAAGGAGCCGCTGCGCGGGCGCGTCACGGTCTCGGTCGGCGTCACGCAGTACGTGCTGGGCGAATCCGTTCTGGAGTTCTTCTCGCGCGCCGACACCGCCATGTACCTCGCCAAGCAGGGCGGACGCAACCAGGTGGTGGTGCAGGAGCCCGTGGGGGCCTTCGCCCCCACCGAGGGCGGCGAGCTGAAGGTGCCGGCGCACGGCTATTTCTGAGCGCGCCGGGCAATGCCCGGGATCGCGTCCCCTGCTTTTCATTTGCTGAAAATTTAAGCAGGTACAATCCCGCCTCTTTTTTCTTCCGCCTGTTTTTTCAGCACTCCCACGCGCCATGCAGATCGGCCACATCCCCCTGGCGAACCGCCTCTTCGTCGCCCCCATGGCGGGGGTGACGGACCGGCCGTTCCGCCAGCTCTGCAAGGCCCTGGGCGCGGGCTACGCCGTGAGCGAGATGGTCACCTCGCGCAAGGACCTGTGGAACAGCCTGAAGACTTCTCGCCGGGCCAACCACGAAGGCGAGCCCGGCCCGATCGCCGTGCAGATCGCCGGCACCGATGCGACCATGATGTCCGAGGCCGCGCTCTACAACATCGACCGCGGCGCGGAGATCATCGACATCAACATGGGCTGCCCCGCCAAGAAGGTCTGCAACAAGTGGGCGGGCTCGGCCCTGATGCAGAACGAGGCGCTGGCCGTGGAGATTGCGCAGGCCGTGGTCGAGGCGTGCGCGCCGCGCAACGTGCCGGTCACGCTCAAGATGCGCACCGGCTGGTGCCAGCAGCACAGGAACGCGGTGCAGCTCGCGCGCGCCTTCGAAGACGTGGGCATCCAGATGTTGACGGTGCACGGCCGCACGCGCGAGCAGGGCTACAAGGGCCATGCCGAGTACGACACCATCGCCGCCGTGAAGGCCGCGGTGCGCGTGCCGGTGGTGGCCAATGGCGACATCGACTCGCCCGAAAAGGCGAAGGCGGTGCTCGCCGCCACGGGCGCCGACGCGATCATGATCGGCCGCGCGGCCCAGGGCCGGCCGTGGATCTTCCGCGAGATCGGCCACTACCTCGCCACGGGCGAGCACCTGGCGCCGCCGCTGGTGGCCGAGGTGCGGCGCCTGCTGCTGGACCACCTGCACGACCACTACGCCCTCTACGGCGAGGCCACGGGCGTGCGCAGCGCACGCAAGCACATCGCCTGGTACGTGCGCGCGCTGCCCGGCGGCGAGGCGTTCCGGCAGCACATCAACACCATCGACGACTGCGCCGCCCAGTGGGAGGCCGTCGCGCTGTTCTTCGAGGAACTGGGCCGGCACATGGACCGCCTCCCCGCGGCGCCGCCCGAGGGAACCGGCACGGATACCGACGATACGCAGGAACCACAAGGACTGCCCGCATGAGCAACAAGAACATCGAAGACTGCGTGCGCGAGAGCCTGCAGGGGTATTTCCGCGACCTCGGGGGCGAGACCCCCGACGGCATGTACGACATGCTCGTGCGCCTGGTCGAGAAGCCGCTGCTGGAGGTGGTGATGAACCACGCCGACAACAACCAGTCCCGCGCCGCCGAATGGCTGGGGCTGAACCGCAACACCCTGCGCAAGAAGCTCGTGGAGCACAAGCTGCTCTGACCGACCGAATCCACAACCTCCCCACCACCATGAACGCACTTCTCTCCGTCTCCGACAAGACCGGCATCGTCGAATTCGCCCGGGCGCTGCATGCCCTGGGCATCCGCCTGCTGTCCACCGGCGGCACCGCCAAGCTGCTGGCCGAGCAGGGCCTGCCCGTCACGGAAGTGGCCGAGGTGACGCAGTTCCCCGAGATGCTCGACGGCCGCGTGAAGACGCTGCATCCCAAGGTGCACGGCGGCCTGCTCGCGCGCCGCGAGCTGCCGGAGCACATGGCCGCGCTGAAGGAGCACGGCATCGACACCATCGACCTGCTGGTGGTGAACCTCTACCCCTTCGAGGCCACCGTGGCCAAGGCCGGCTGCACGCTGGCCGACGCCATCGAGAACATCGACATCGGCGGCCCGGCCATGGTGCGCAGCGCCGCCAAGAACTGGAAGGACGTGGGCGTGGTCACCTCGGCCGACCAGTACGACGCCGTGCTGGGTGAACTGAAGGCCGCGGGCAAGCTGTCCGACCAACTGCGCTTCGCGCTTTCGGTGGCCGCGTTCAACCGCATCGCCCAGTACGACGGCGCCATCAGCGACTATCTCTCGTCCGTCACCTTCGAGGCCGAGAAGCTGTCCGAGGCCTACGTGCCCGCGCGCAACCCCTTCCCTGGCCAGAGCAACGGCCAGTTCGTCAAGGTGCAGGACCTGCGCTACGGCGAGAACAGCCACCAGCAGGCGGCCCTCTACCGCGACCTGTACCCCGCGCCCGGCTCCATCGTCACGGGCGAGCAGCTGCAGGGCAAGGAACTCAGCTACAACAACATCGCCGATGCCGATGCCGCGTGGGAATGCGTGAAGAGCTTCGACGCCGCCGCCTGCGTGATCGTCAAGCATGCCAACCCCTGCGGCGTGGCCGTGGGCCTGGATGCCGCCGACGCCTACGGCAAGGCCTTCCAGACCGATCCCACCAGCGCCTTCGGCGGCATCATCGCCTTCAACCGCCCGGTGGACGGGGCCGCTGCGCAACTGGTCGTGAAGCAGTTCGTCGAAGTGCTGATGGCGCCCGAATTCACGCCCGAGGCGCTGGAAATCTTCAAGCCCAAGACCAACGTGCGCCTGCTGAAGATCGCGCTGCCGGAGCACAGGGGCACGACGGCCTGGAGCCGCGGCCGCAACGCCATGGACGCCAAGCGCATCGGCTCCGGCATGCTGCTGCAGACGGCCGACAACCACGAGCTGTCGCTGATGGACCTGAAGGTCGTCACCAAGAAGCAGCCCACGCTGGAAGAGATGGAAGACCTGCTCTTCGCCTGGAAGGTCGCCAAGTATGTCAAGAGCAACGCCATCGTCTTCTGCAAGGGCGGCATGACCATGGGCGTGGGCGCCGGCCAGATGAGCCGCCTCGACTCCGCGCGCATCGCCAGCATCAAGGCCGAGCACGCCAGGCTGTCGCTGCAAGGCACCGTGGTGGCGAGTGACGCCTTCTTCCCGTTCCGCGACGGCCTGGACGTGGTGGTGGATGCTGGCGCGACCTGCGTGATCCAGCCCGGCGGCTCCATGCGCGACCAGGAAGTGATCGACGCGGCCGATGAGCGCGGCGTCGCCATGGTGTTCAGCGGCGTGCGCCACTTCCGCCACTGAGGCAAGCCACCGCGGCGCCTGGCCGCGCAGATGTCAGACCGTCTGGATCGACTGGCGCACGCTGTGCGTGCCCTGCACGTTGGCGGGGTTGCCCTCCATCACGTTCACCGGCGTGCGGCCTCCGTCCACGTCGGTGTTGGCGATGTGCAGGGTGGACTGCCGGGAGTCGAAGCGGAAGAGGAAGGACTTCAGGTTCTGCGCGGTGGAGTCGGCGATGTCCACATGCGCGGTGATCGGGTAGCCGCCACGCGTGACGGCCAGCTGCCCGATCTGGTCCGCATAGATGCCGCGCAGCTTCAGGTCCACGTCGCCGTTGATCTGGATCGCCTTGTCGTGGCTGTTCTGGAACGACGAGTTCGTGATCTCCACGCGCGCCGGACCCGGGGAAATGCTCTTGGCCGAATCGCCGGCGCGCTGCGCATCCACGGCTCGGTTCTCCGTGCCGTCCACGGTGATGAAGTCGTCGTCCGTCTGCAGACCGTGCACGTTGTCGAGTTTGGCGTCGCCCAACAGGTGGATGCCGTCGCCGCCCTTGAACTGCAGGTTCTTCACGGACGCGCCGGGCTCCAGGATGAAGATCGGCAAGTGCGTCTCTGCCGTGCCGCCGCCGTTGAGCCCGGGGCCGGCGCTGAAGAGCCGGCCCTGGCCGTCGAAGGTCTGGCCGGCCTTCACGACGATGGGTTTGTCCACCTCCACGGTACCCGTCGGTGCGCCGACCTGCATGTTCGCGGGCGGCTTCGCGGCATGGGTCGTGGCGGCCGGGGTGCCCGTGCCGCGCTCCGTGCCGGCGCGGTTGGCATCGGTGTGCGCCACGGGCCGTTGCGCGGTATGCGAGGCCGGCTGTGCCGCCGCGGCAGGATGGCCTGCGGCGCTACCGCCGTCGCGGGGCGAGGGACGGGCTTCCCCGAGCATGCGTTTCAGAAGGCCTTCGAGCAGGGTGGCGATGTATTGCTGCAGCGCCGGGTTGCCGCGGTGCCAGGTCGCGGAGGTGGCCTGCTCCGATGCCGCGGCATGCCGTGTGGCCAGGGTGGACGAGGGGAGGGCGATGGGGTTCATGGAGGCTCGCGGTAAAAGGTGCGGCGCCGGGGCGCCTGGCCCGCCATGCCCGATGCATGGCGTTGCATCCACTCTGCACTCCAAACCGGCACACCCGTGCCGCCGCGCGAAGCGGCGGCTGCGCAACCGAAGCGCCACCGAAATGGGCCTCGGCCGCGGCCCGTGTCAGCCTGCGGAGATCAGGCGGAACACCTCGCGCGCAGCGGCGACGGTGTCGTCGATGTCCTGCGCGCTGTGGGCGTCGCTCACGAAGCCGGCCTCGTAGAGCGCAGGCGCGATGTACACGCCGCGGTCCAGCAGCCCGTGGAAGAGCGCGTTGAACCGCGCGCCGTCCGTGGTCATCACCGTCGGATAGTTCCGGGGCAGCTCCGGCAGCAGGAAGAAGCCGAACATGCCGCCTTCGCTGTCCGCGCAGAAGGGCACCCCTTCGGCGCGCGCGGCATCGGTCAGCCCGCCGGTCAGGGCCCGGGTGCGCTCGCCCAGCGCCTCGTAGAAGCCGGGGCTGGCGATCTCGCGCAGCGTGGCGAGGCCGCAGGCGGTGGCCACCGGGTTGCCCGACAGCGTACCGGCCTGGTACACCGGCCCGAGCGGAGCCAGTTGCTCCATGATCGCGCGTGGTCCACCGAAGGCCGCGAGCGGCATGCCGCCGCCGATCACCTTGCCGAGCACGGTGATGTCCGGCTTGAAGCCCGGAATGTCGCGGGCGTACACGCTCTGCGCGCTGCCCAGCGCCACGCGGAAGCCCGTCATCACCTCGTCGAACACCAGCAGCGCGCCGTGCTGCGTGCAGAGCTCGCGGCAGCGGCGCATGAAGGGCACGCTGGCGCGCACGAAATTCATGTTGCCGGCGATCGGCTCGATCATGAGCCCGGCGATCTCGCTGCCGTGCAGCGCGAAAGCCTCTTCGAGCTGGGCGATGTCGTTGTACTCCAGCACCAGCGTGTGCTGTACCACCTCGGCCGGCACCCCGGCACTGGTGGCGTGGCCGAAGGTGGCCAGACCGGAGCCGGCCTTGACCAGCAGCGCGTCGGCATGGCCGTGGTAGCAGCCGTTGAACTTGATGATCCTGCTGCGGCCGGTGGCGCCGCGCGCGAGCCGGATGGCGCTCATGCCGGCCTCGGTGCCCGAACTGACCAGGCGGATCATCTCCATGGAGGGCACGTGGCGCAGGATTTCCTCGGCCAGCTCGACCTCGCGTTCGGTGGGAGCGCCGAAGCTGAAGCCGTCCAGCGCGGCCTTCTGCACCGCTTCCAGCACGGCCGGATGGCCGTGGCCCAGGATCATGGGGCCCCAGGAGCCGATGTAGTCGATGAAGCGCTGGCCGTTGGCGTCCCAGAAGTAGGCGCCCTGGGCACGCTGCACGAAGCGGGGCGTGCCGCCCACCGCGCGGAAGGCGCGCACGGGCGAATTGACGCCGCCGGGGATGAGCGCCTTGGCGCGCTCGAAGAGGGGAAGGTTGAGGTCAGTGCTGGGTGTCATGGGGAGGCATCACGAAGCCGTCGGTGGACGTGGGATCGGTCCCGGGGTCGTCGTCGGGGTCTTCGCCGTCGTCATCGTCGTCCGGCTGGGCCCAGAACATCCGGTCGGGCAGGATGTGGCCCATGCCCGGCCGGAAACCGGCGTCCAGGCAGCGGTCGAGGTAGGTGAGCGCTTCGCTGGCCGCTTCGGCGAGGTCGTTGCCGCTGGCCACGAGCGCGGCGAGCGCGGCCGACAGCGTGTCGCCGGCGCCGGTGAAGGTGGCGTCGAACAGCTCGAAGCGCGTCGTGCCGAGCACGGTCTGCGCGGAGGTGAGCACGTTCTCGACATGCTGCTCGGGCGCGGGAATACCGGTGACGAGCAGGTAGGGCACCCCGAGTTCGGAGGCGGCCATGGCGAGGTCGCGCGCGGAGGGCTTGCGGTCGCTGGACCAGTCCGGCAGCAGCCAGCGCGAGAGCGTGCTGTAGTTGCCCACCAGCACGGATGTCTGGGGCAGCAGCAGTTCCTGGAATGCGTCGAGGTACTGGTCGATGAGGTCGTCGCGCCACCACGACAGGTTGGGCATGTAGGCAATCACCGGCACGTCGTCGTAGTCGGACGCGATGGAGGCGATGGCGCTGAGGTTCTCGGGGCTTCCGGCGAAGCCGACCTTGATCGCCTGCACCGTCAGGTCCTCGAGCACGCTGCGGGCCTGCTCGGCCACGGCCTCGTCGTCCAGTGCGTAGTGGTCGAACACCTGCGCGGTGTCGCGTACATATGCGCCGGTCACGACGGCCACCGCGTGCCCGCCCACGGAGGCGATGGTGGCGATGTCGCCCGTCAGGCCCCCCGCGCCGCTGGGGTCGCTGGCGTTGAAGGCCATCACGCAGATCGGGGCGCCGTCGTCGTCGTCGGTGCCGGGGGAGGGAGGAGAGGGGAGCTTGGAGGGGGAATCTGTGGTCATTGCGCCGCACCAGCGTAACGGTTGGCACGGAAGCTGCGTCCCGCGGTGATGTCTAGATACAATCGTTGCATTCTATGTGAAGGCCCCTTAAGCTGTGACGGACCCTAAAACCTGGATGTGCCTGATTTGCGGCTGGATATATGACGAAGCCGCAGGTTCGCCCGAGCACGGAATAGCGCCCCAGACCCGCTGGGAGGATGTGCCCATGAATTGGACATGTCCTGAATGCGGAGCACGCAAGGAAGACTTCGAAATGGTCCAGATCTGAGCGTGCCTCCGGCAAAAAGCGTCGTTTTTTACCATCATCAGCGGTGACGAAATTGACCCAGACCAGTGGCGCAACCTTCAAGGTGCTCGTCGTGGACGACAGCAACACCATCCGCCGTAGTGCCGAGATCTTCCTGAAGCAGGGAGGCCACGAGGTTCTTCTGGCGGACGACGGCTTCGACGCCCTGGCGAAGGTCAATGATTATCAACCCCAGTTGATTTTCTGCGACATCCTGATGCCGAAACTCGACGGCTACCAGACCTGCGCCATCATCAAGCGCAATGCGCGTTTCGCCGACACGCCCGTCGTCATGCTCTCGTCAAAAGACGGGGTATTCGACAAGGCGCGCGGCCGCATGGTGGGCTGCCAGGAATATCTCACCAAACCATTTACCAAAGACCAGCTGCTGAAAGCCGTTCAGCAGTTCGGTAATGCCCAACAAGGAGCGATGTAATGCCCATCCAGAAAGTTCTGGTTGTTGACGACTCGAAGACCGAGCTGATGTTCCTGACCGACCTGCTGCAGAAGAAGGGCATGCAGGTGCGCACCGCCGAGAACGCCGACGAAGCCTTCCGCCGCCTGGCCGAGGAAAAGCCCGACCTCATCCTGATGGACGTGGTCATGCCCGGTCAGAACGGCTTCCAGCTGACCCGCGCCATCAGCCGCGACCCGCAGTATGCCGACGTGCCCATCATCATGTGTACGAGCAAGAATCAGGAGACCGACCGGGTGTGGGGCATGCGCCAGGGTGCGCGCGGGTACATCACCAAGCCGGTGGATCCCGCGGAGCTGCAGGCCAAGATCGACGCGCTGAACTGATCCCGGCCGTCCGTCCATGGCCAATCGCGAAGCGCTCCGAGAACTCCAGACCCGGCTGGCGGCCCGATTGCAGGCCGCCCGGGTCGAGGGCTCGTCCGTGTCCTCCTGGCTGGCCGTGGAGTCGGCCGGCCGCCGTTTCCTGCTTCCCCTGGGCCAGTCCGGAGAGATCTTCCCCTGGACGGGCGTGCAGCCCGTTCCCTACACCCAGGGCTGGTTCCTGGGGGTCGCCAACCTGCGCGGATCGCTGATCGGCGTGGTGGATCTCGCGGGCCTGCTGGGACAGTCCGCCGCCCGCACCGAGCAGGCGCTCGGCGAGGCCAGCCTGCTCGTCCTGAACGCCGCGCTGGAGGTGAACGCGGCGCTGCTGGTCGACCGCCTCTCGGGCCTGCGCGGCACCGACGCCTTCGTGGACTCCTCGCCCCCGGGTGCCGACGCACCCCCGTACTTCGGCACCACCTACCTGGATGCCGAGGGGACCCCGTGGCAGGAACTGAACCTGCAGGCGCTCTCCCAACACCCCGCATTCCTCAGCATCAGCGCTTGAGCGCACCCCCTCTCTGAAGGCCGAACCATCATGTCCGTCGTGAATCCGTTTGCAAAACTCTTCGCTCGCAAGACCGCGGGAGATGCCTCTGCCGGCCAGGACTCGCTCGCGGCCGCCTCCTACCAGTCGGACGGCATGCAGAGCGTGCAGGGGGAGCCCTCGGCCCTTCCGCCGTCGCTGGAGGGCGAGGTCGCCGACGAGGACCTGATCTCGCTGCCCCTGCTCGGCCGCGCGACGGCGGCGGAGCACCAGCGCCGGCTGCTCGCATTGCTGGCCGTGGGTGTGGTGGTGCTGGCGCTGATCGCCGGCTGGGTGCTGAAGCAGGCGGACCGTTCCGCCCAGCAGCTCGCCGCCACCGGCCAGGCCCTGATGCAGTCGCAGCGGCTGGCGAAGTCGGTCTCGCAGGCGCTGGTCGGCAGCCCGCAGGCCTTCCCCGACGTGGTGGACAGCTCGGGCGTGCTGGTGCGCAACGTGCGCGCGCTGTCGTCCGGCGACGACGACCTGCGCGTGCAGGCCCTGGGCGAGCCGTTCAAGCCCGACCTGGAAACGATCACCCCGCTGATGGAGCGCGCGGAGCGCAATGCCGGCGTCGTGATGGGCCAGCAGAAGATCCTCACGCAGGTGGGCGACGCGCTGCGCACCATCAACCGGCAATCGTCCGACCTGCTGGAAATCGCCGAGACGATCTCCTCGCTCAAGCTGCAGCAGAACGCCCCCTCCACGGACATCTCCGCCGCGGGCCAGCTCGTGATGCTGACCCAGCGCATCGGCAAGTCCGCCAACGAATTCCAGACCACCGAGGGCGTGAGCCCCGAGGCCGTGTTCCTGCTGGGCAAGGACCTGAACTCCTTCCGCGAGATCGCCCAGGGCATGCTCGACGGCAGCAGCGAGCT
Organism: Paracidovorax cattleyae; assembly: GCF_900104515.1. Taxonomy (GTDB): domain Bacteria; phylum Pseudomonadota; class Gammaproteobacteria; order Burkholderiales; family Burkholderiaceae_C; genus Paracidovorax; species Paracidovorax cattleyae. The sequence continues at coordinate 116,117 of NZ_FNJL01000012.1, read as the reverse complement.
GCGCCTGTCCGCCACGCGCGATCCGCAGACGCGCGAGCAGCTCGAGAACCTGATCAAGGTGTACGACCAGACCCGCACCCAGGCCGGCGCCATCCTCGGCAACCTGCAGGGCCTGGTGTCCGCCCGCGAGGCGCAGTCCGCCATCATCGCCGACAGCGAACCGCTGCGCCGCCAGCTGGAAGGCCTGCAGACCAAGCTCTCCGAACAGACGGGCCTGGGAGCCGGGCAACTGGCCGCCCTCGTGGCCGCCGGCCTGTTCGTGCTGCTGTGCGGCGTGGGCATCTCCCGCGTCCAGCTGATGGACAGCCGCACCCGCCAGGCCTCTGCCGAAATGCAGCAGCGCGACGCCCGCCGCCAGGAGCAGGAGGCCAAGCGCGTCAACGACGCCAACCAGGCCGCCATTCTGCGGCTCATGAACGAACTGCAGTCCGTCGCCGAGGGCGACCTGACGCAGGAGGCCACCGTGACGGAAGACATCACGGGCGCCATCGCCGACTCGGTCAACTACACGGTGGAAGAACTCCGCCAGCTGGTGGGCAGCGTGCAGAACACGGCCACCCGCGTGGCGCAGACGACGGCGCAGGTGGACAGCACCTCCACCGAACTGCTGGCCGCCTCCACCGAGCAGCTGCGCGAGATCCGCGAAACCGGCCGCTCGGTGCTCGACATGGCGACCCGAATCAATGAGGTGTCCGCGCAGGCGCAGGAATCTGCCGCAGTGGCGCGCCAGTCGCTGCAGGCGGCGGATTCCGGCCTGCAGGCCGTGCAGAACGCCATCGGCGGCATGAACTCCATCCGCGACCAGATCCAGGACACGTCCAAGCGGATCAAGCGGCTGGGCGAATCGTCGCAGGAGATCGGTGAAATCACCGAACTGATTTCCGACATTACCGAGCAGACGAACGTGCTGGCCCTGAACGCCGCCATCCAGGCCGCGTCGGCCGGCGAAGCGGGCCGCGGCTTCTCCGTCGTGGCGGAAGAAGTGCAGCGCCTGGCCGAGCGCTCCGCCGACGCCACGCGCCAGATCTCGGCGCTGGTGAAGGCCATTCAGACCGACACGCAGGACGCGGTGGCCGCCATGGAGCGCTCCACGCAGGGCGTGGTGGAAGGCGCGCGCCTGTCCGACTCCGCCGGCACGGCCCTGACCGAGATCGACCGCGTGTCGCGGCGCCTCGCCGAGCTGATCGAGCAGATTTCCTCCTCTGCCTCCCGCGAGGCCGAGCTGGCCAACGGCGTGGCCGACAACATCCAGCACATCTTCGCGGTGACCGAGCAGACCGGCGAAGGCACGCGCACCACGGCGCAGCAGGTGCGCGAACTCTCGCACATGGCCGAGGAGCTCCGCCAGTCGGTCGCGCGTTTCAAGATCGCCTGACGGGCCGGCCTGCAGCCAGCTAGCATCAACGAAACGGCTCGCGGAGCCGGGGACGAATTCATGTCACCTATTGACGCCGCAAACGCAACGGCCGCGGATTGGAGCCAGGGAGAGCAGGATCTCGGGCCGCTGGCCTGGGTGCTGGACGAGTTGCGCAAATCGCTCGATGGCGCCGTCAAGGCCATGCGCCGTTTCGTGCGCGATGCCGAGGCCGCTCGCGAATCCGATCTCGCCTCGCTGGACGCCGGAGCCCTGCGCATCGCGCGCCAGCAGCTGCACCAGGCCAGCGGCGCGCTGGAGATGGTGGGCATGGGGCCCCCGGCCCTCGTGCTGCGTTCCATGGAAGCGGCCGTGCAGAAATTCGTGCAGCGGCCGGAGCTGTGCAGCAACGACGCCGCCGCCGTGATCGAGCGCGCGAGCTTCGCGCTGGTGGAATACCTGGAAAGCGTGCTGGCCGGCAAGCAGGTGTCGCCGGTGGCCCTGTTCCCACAATACCGCGACGCACAGGCCCTGACCGGCGCCGAGCGGGTGCATCCCGCGGACCTGTGGCCTGTGGAGCGGCGGTTCCGCGAACCCGACTTCGTCGTCGATGCCGCACCCCTGGAATACGGCGTCGAGGCGCGCAGCCGGCTGGACGCCGCCGTGCTGCGCATCGTGCGCTCCGGCGACCTGGCCGCCGCGCGCGAGATGCAGGACATCTGCCTGGGCTTCGTGTCCGGGCAGTCCGACCGCCAGGCGCGCGCCTTCTGGAAGATCTGCGCCGGCTTCTTCGAGGCCCTGGTGCAGGGGCGCATCGTGCCGGACGTGTACGTCAAGCGCGTGGCCTCGCGCGTGCTCATGCAGTACGCCACGCTGGCCCGGGGCGAGCCCACGGTCGCCGACCGCCTGGTGCAGGACCTGCTCTTCTTCTGCGCACAGGCCCGGCCCGCGGCCGACGAAGAGGCGCCGCCCGCCGACCGTTCCGTGCTGCATGCCGTGCGCCAGGCCTTCGGCCTCGAGCGCTTCCGGCCGGTGGACTATTCCACCCCGCGTTTCGGGCTCTACGATCCGGCGCTGCTGGCCCAGGCGCGCAAGCGCATCGCCGCGGCCACCGAGACCTGGTCTGCCCTGGCCGGCGGCGACCGCAACAAGCTCAAGCCCGCGGCCGACCAGTTCAGCCTGGTCTGCGATTCCCTGGCCAAGCTGCAGCCCGGCAGCGAGCCGCTGTCCCGTGCGCTGTCGCGCGCGGTGGATTCCACGGTCCGCTCGGGCGAGCCGCCGCTGCCTGCGCTGGCCATGGAGGTCGCCACGGCCGTGCTGTACCTCCAGGCCTCCTTCGAGGAGCTGGAAAACGCCCAGGACCACATGGCCGACCGCGCCACCCGGCTCGCGGAGCGGCTGGACAGCGTGGCCGCGGGCGGCGAATCCGCGCCGCTGGAGCCCTGGATGGAGGAGCTCTACCGCCGCGTGAGCGACCACCAGACCATGGGCAGCGTGGTGGACGAACTGCGCGCGACCCTGGGCGAGGTCGAGAAGTCGCTGGACCAGTATTTCCGCAGCCCCGGCGACCTGCCGGTGCTCGGCAGCGTGCCCAGCCGCCTCGCGCAGATGCGCGGCGTACTGTCCGTGCTGGGCCTGGACCAGGCCTCGCTGGCCGTGGTCCACATGCGCGACACCGTCGAGCGGCTGCTGCGGGGCGACGTGCCGGAGGAAGAGCGCCAGGCGGTCTTCGAGAAACTCGGCAGCAACCTGGGCGCGCTGGGCTTCCTCATCGACATGCTCAGCTACCAGCGCACCATGGCGCGCAAGCTGTTCATCTATGACGAGGAAGCGGGCGAACTCCGCATCCTGATGGGACGCACGCGCACCCGCGCCGGCGACCTGCCCGAAGAGCAGGGAGCCCACATCGAGGCGCGCTCGCCGCTGCCCGCCCCGCTGCCCCCGATTCCGGACCGGGTACAGCCGCCGATCGAAGACGAACTGGAAGCCGTGCCCGCGGAACTGCCCGCCCCTGCGGACGCCCTCGCCGCCGCCGGGCCTGCCGCACCCGAGGCGCCCCGTGCGGAGCCCGTGGCGCCCGTGCCCGCCGCCGTGGCTCCGGCTGCCCTGGACGAGGACGACGACGAAGGCGAACTGCTGGACATCTTCCTCGAGGAAGCCCGCGAAGTGGTGGCCAATGGCCTGGAGGCGGTCGAAAGGCTGCGCGCAGAGCGCGCCGACCTGAGCGGCCAGACGACGCTGCGGCGTGCCTTCCACACGCTCAAGGGCAGCTCGCGGATGGTGGGCCTGGACGAATTCGGCGAGGCCGCCTGGTCGATGGAGCAGGTGCTCAACGCCTGGCTGGCGGAACAAAAGCCCATCCAGCCGCCGATGCTGCAGTTGTCGGAAGAGGCACTGCGCGCCTTCGGCCGCTGGGCGGACGACATCGCCGCGGGCCGGGCCGGGGGCTGGGCGCCCCGCAGCTTCGCGGAGTCCGCTCAGGCCATGCGCGAGCGCGGTGAATACCTGCCGCTGGCCGGTGCCGCCGTGGCGGCTGGGGCTGGGCTGGGTGCGGCCGCGGAGGCCGTGGCCGCCGACGTGCCGGCGAAAGAGGCAGCGCCTGCCGGCATTCCTGCGGTGGAAGCCGCCGAGGTGGAACCCGACGCGGTGGAACCCGCCCTGTCCCTGGATCCCGAGGGCCAGGACGCGGCAGGGCATGCTGCGGCGGAGCCCGAAGCCGTGGCCGATGCGGCCCCTGCGTTCGATCTGGACCTGGATCTGGACTTCCCCTCCGGGGTGGCCGCGGCGGACGAAGTGCCGCTGGAGGCGCCGCTGGATTTCGCGGAAACCCTGCCGCCGGTGCCCGATGCGGGCATGGACGCGCTCCCCGAGGATGCCCCGGCGGAAGTGCCCTCTGCAGACCTGGCCGAAGACATCGATTTCTCGGCATTCTCCGAGGCGCTGGCCGAGGGCGCCGCCGGCCAGCCGGCTGAAGCGGCCCTGCCTTCCGCGCAGGACGATATGCCGCTGCCGGACATTCCCGACGCTTCCTCGCCCGATGCGGCTCTGCAGGCGGCGGGCATGCCGCCCCTGGCCGATCTGCTGGCGGAGGCGGAGCTTCTCCCCGACGCCGACGTGCCATCCGATGCCTCGGAGCCGCTGGCGGACCTGCCGGCAGATGCCTGGCCCGATCTGTCGCTGGAGGACGAACCTGCCGTTGCGCCGGGGCACGCCCTCGTGGACGGAGCTGCCGCCGCCGAAGAAACGGACCTGCCGGCGGCCGAAGCGATCGGCGGCCCGGATGCGGGTCTTCCCGCGCTGGAAGAAGCCGCAGCCGATGCCTCCGACCTGCCGACGGAGCCCGCGCAGGAGCCCGCCACGGCGGATGCCGCGCCGCTGCCGGAAGCCGTACCTTCAGCCGAAGCCGATGATGCGGTGGCTGCCGAACCGGAACCCGAGCCCGGGCACGAGCCCGATCAGGAATCCCTGGCGGAGACCGGGGCGGACCAGGCGCTCGGCGCCGAGTCGCCGGAGGAGGCCGTCAAGGTCATCGAGACCCTGCGCATCGGCATCCCCCTCTACAACGTCTATCTCAACGAAGCGGACGAGTGGTCGCGCCGCCTCGTGACCTGCCTGCAGGAGTGGTCGCTGGAACTGCACGAGCCGCTGCCGGACACGGCCGTGGCGCTCGCCCACTCGCTGGCCGGCAGCTCCGCCACCGTGGGCTTCCAGGCGCTGTCGGACATGGCGCGCGCGCTGGAGCATGCCCTGCAGCACGTGCAGCTGCAGCCGCAGGGCACGTCGGAGCAGGCGCACGTCTTTATGGCGGCGTCGGAAGACATCCGCCGCCTGCTGCACCAGTTCGCCGCCGGGTTTCTGAAGGAGCCCCATCCCCAGATCCTGGCGGACCTGCGCGAGATACTCGAGTCCGAGATCGTGCCGGCGCCCTGGGAGGTTCCTGCCGGCGAAGCGGCGGATGCCCGGCAGGGCAGCCCTGCGGACGCGGAAGCCGAAGTCCGCGCCGGGACGGGCCCCGGGCCCGAAGTGGAGGCCGCCCCGGAAGTGCCCGCCATCCGCGGCCATGTGGCGCCCGCGCTGTCGGTGCCCCTGCACGCGCAGGATGCGGCCCAGGCCGGCATCCGCGCCCCGGAACCCGTGGCCACGGACATCGACGACGACATCGACGCGCTGGACGTGATCGATCCCGACCTGTTCCCGATCTTCGAGGAAGAAGCGATCGAGTTGCTGCCTGCCCTGGGCGCCGCGCTGCGCCAGTGGGCGGCCCGGCCGGAGAACCTGGGCGCCCGCAACGAGGCGCTGCGCGCGCTGCACACGCTCAAGGGCAGCTCCCGCCTGGCCGGCGCGATGCGGCTGGGCGAGATGGCCCATCGGCTGGAATCGGCCGTGGAGCAGGTGGATTCGGAAGCGCCGAGCGCCGAGGCGATCGAGCCGCTGCTGGTGTCCTTCGACGGCCTGCAGGCGAGCTTCGATGCCCTGCGCACCATCGGTGCCCAGGGGCTGGCCCAGCCCGTGGCGGTGGAGCCGCTGGCCGCGGAAGGTCTGGCTGCCGCTGCCGCCGGCATGGGGGCAGAAGCCGCTCCGGCCGCCGCGCCGCGCCGCGCCGTGGCCCTGCCGGGCGCATCCCAGCTCACGGCGGCCCGGCCGGTGTCGAGCCAGTCGGTGCGCGTGCGCGCCCAACTGCTGGACCGCCTGGTCAACCAGGCCGGCGAGGTAATGATCGCCCGCTCCCGCCTGGATGCCCGCATGGCGCAGATGAAGGATTCGCTGGCCGATCTCACGGGCAACCTGGAGCGCCTGCGCCAGCAGCTGCGCGACATCGAGGTGCAGGCCGAGACGCAGATGCAGTCGCGGCTGGCGCTGTCGAAGGATTCCTCGGCCGACTTCGACCCGCTGGAATTCGACCGCTTCACCCGCGTGCAGGAACTGACCCGCATGATGGCCGAGTCGGTGAACGACGTGGCCACCGTGCAGCGCAACCTGCAGCGCACCATGGAAGGCGCGGAAGACGACCTGATCGCCCAGGGACGGCAGGCGCGCGAACTGCAGCGTGACCTGCTGCGCACCCGCATGGTGGAGTTCGAGGGCATTTCCGAGCGCCTCTACGCCGTCGTGCGCCAGGCCTCCAAGGAGACGGGCAAGCAGATCAAGCTCGACATCGCGGGCGGCTCCATCGAGATGGACCGCGGCGTGCTCGACCGCATGACGCCCGCGTTCGAGCACCTGCTGCGCAACTGCGTGGCGCACGGCATCGAACCGCCGGAGGCGCGCACGGCCGCGGGCAAACCCGCGACCGGCTCCATCACCGTCGCCTTGAAACAGGACGGCAACGACGTGTCCGTGGAGTTCCGCGACGACGGCGCCGGCCTCGACCTGGAGCGCATCCGCGCGAAGGCGGCCAGCCAGGGCCTGATCGCCCCGGATGCCGTGGTCGGCCCCGCGGAAGCCGCCCAGCTGATCTTCATGCCCGGCTTCTCCACCGCCACCGAAGTCACCGGCCTGTCCGGGCGCGGCATCGGCATGGACGTGGTGCGCTCCGAGGTGAACGCCCTGGGCGGGCGCGTGGAGACCACCACCGAGGCCGGCCAGGGCACCTCGTTCCGCATGGTGCTGCCGCTCACGACGGCCGTGACGCAGGTGGTGATGCTGCGCGCGGGTGCGCTCACGCTGGGCGTTCCGGCCAACCTCGTGGAGATCGTGCGCCGCACCGGCGCAGGCGAACTGGACGAGGCCTACCGCACCGGCAGCTTCGAGGATGGCGTCGAGGCGCTGCCCTTCTTCTGGACTGGCGCGCTGCTGCAGTCCTCGGCCAGCAGCCTGGAAACGTCCGGCCGCACCCGGCCGGTCGTGATCCTGCGCAGCGCCTCGCAGCGCATCGCGATGCACGTGGACGAAGTGCTGGGCAACCAGGAAGTGGTGGTCAAGAACCTCGGCCCGCAGCTCTCGCGCCTGCCCGGCCTGGCCGGCATGTCGGTGCTGGCCTCCGGGGCCGTCGTGCTGATCTACAACCCCGTGGCGCTCGCCACCGTGTACGGCGAGCAGGTGCGGGCCCAGATGGCCGCGCCCCTGGCTGCATCCGTGGAGCCTGGCTCCGTGCCGGCGGCGGCTGCCGGCGCCGTGGGCGGCAGCGATTCGCCGATCGCGCAGGCCTCCCTGGTGCCGCTGGTGCTGGTGGTGGATGATTCCATTACCGTGCGCCGCGTCACGCAGCGCCTGCTCAAGCGCGAGGGCTACCGCGTGGCGCTCGCCGCCGACGGCTTGCAGGCCCTGGAGCGGCTGCAGGAGGAGCGGCCGGCCGTGGTGCTCTCGGACATCGAGATGCCGCGCATGGACGGTTTCGACCTCGCGCGCAACATCCGCGCCGACCGTGAGCTGCACGAGCTGCCGATCATCATGATCACCTCGCGCATCGCGCAGAAGCACCGCGAGCATGCCGCGGAGCTGGGGGTCAACCACTACCTGGGCAAGCCGTATTCCGACGAGGAACTGCTGAGCCTGGTGCACCACTACGCCCGTGCGGCAGCCGCTGTCGCGGCCGGGCAGGGCGAGGAAGCCGTGCTGGCGGAGGCCACCACCGGCTGACGCGGGCCGGCCGCTCAGGCCGGCGCCGCCTCCGATTTCACCACCGCATAGCGCGCCAGCGTCCGCTGGCGCGCCTCGTCGTGGTCCACGATGGGATGGGGATAGTTGTCGCCCAGTCGCACGCCGGCGGCCTCCAGCTCCAGCGGACCGGCCTCCCACGGGGCGTGCAGACCGCGGTCGGGCAGCCCCGCCAGCTGGGGCAGGTAGAGGCGGATGAAGCGGCCCTTGGGGTCGAACTTCCGGCTCTGGTTCACCGGGTTGAAGATGCGGAAATACGGTTGCGCATCGCAGCCGCTGGAACTGGCCCACTGCCATCCGCCGTTGTTGGCGGACAGGTCGAAATCGTTGAGCTTTTCCGCGAAGTAGCGTTCCCCCAGGCGCCAGTCCACGCCCAGGTCCTTCACCAGGAAACTGGCCACGACCATGCGCAGCCGGTTGTGCATGTAGCCCGTCTGGTTGATCTGGGCCATGGCGGCGTCCACCAGCGGGTAGCCGGTGCGGCCCTCGCACCATGCGGCGAAACGCTCCTGCGCTCCCGGGCCGTCCTCCCAGGCGATGGCGTCGTAGGCCGGCTTGAAGCTGGCGCCACCGGCCACCTGCGGATGGTGGGCCAGCACCTGGAAGTAGAAATCGCGCCAGATCAGCTCGCTGAGCCACGTGGCAGCGCCGGTGCTGCCCTGGCGCATGCGTTCGTGTGCGGCGCGCGCTGCCCGCCGCGGCGACAGCGTGCCGAAGCGCAGGTGCACGCTGAGGTAGCTCGGCCCCTTCACGGCCGGAAAGTCGCGAGCCTCGCCGTACTGGTCGATCCGCTGGAGAAAATCGTCCAGCAGCGTGCGCGCGCCCTCCATGCCCGGCGGCAGGGGCAGGCGGTCGAGTCCCGCGGGCTCGAAGCCGATGTCGGCCAGCGCGGGCACGCCGCCGCGTTCCTCTTCCGGGCGGGGCGCGAGCCGTCCCGCATGGCGCTCCACGGGATAGGCGCTCAGGTAGAACGCGTCCACCTTGCGCAGCCAGGCATTCTTGTAGGGCGTGAACACCGTGTAGGGCGTGCCGCCCCGGGTCAGCACCTCTGCGCGCTCGAAGACGGCGTGGTCCTTGTAAGTGAGCAGTTGCACACCGCCCGCGCCCAGCCCATGGCGGACACGGTCGTCGCGCTCCAGGGCGGCTGGTTCGTCGTCGTGGTTCGCGAACACTGCCTGCACGCCCAGGTGCACGGCCAGCGCGGGCACCTCCTCCGCGGCCACGCCGTGGCGCACGATCAGCCCGCCGTGGCGGTGGCCCGAGAGGGCGCGCAGGGAGGCGTCGAGCTGCACCAGCGATTCGCGGATGAACTCCACGCGCCGGTCCGCCCGCGGCAGCGGATCCAGGATGGCCGTGTCGAAAACGAAGACGCAATGCACCTGGCTGCACCGGCGCAGCGCGTGGTAGAGCGCCGCGTGGTCGTCGCTGCGCAGGTCCCGGCGGAACCAGACCAGGCCTGAGGAAAAAGTGGACACCATGATCGTCGTTAAAATTGCGGGATGCCTGCCGATTCTGCGCCCATGAACCTGACGCACCACTTCCTGATCGCCATGCCGGGACTGGAAGACGAGTCGTTTGCCCGCAGCGTCGTGTACCTGTGCGAACACAGCGAGCGCGGCGCGCTCGGGCTCATCATCAACAAACCGTCCGACCTCAGCCTCAAGGGCCTGTTCGACAAGGTGGACCTGTCGCTGCGGCGCGAAGACCTGTCGCTCGAACCGGTATTCCGCGGCGGCCCGGTCCAGACGGAGCGCGGCTTTGTGCTGCACGAGGCCATGGGCCCTTCTTCCGGGGGCGGCAAGCCCTCCGCGGGCGAAGGCGGGGCCAAGGGCGACGGCGAAGGCGCGGAAGAGTCCGCCTACGCCTCCACCATGTCCATTCCCGGCGGGCTGGAGATGACCACGAGCAAGGACGTGCTCGAGGCCCTGTCCACCGGCGCCGGCCCCCGGCGCGTGCTGGTCACTCTCGGCTATTCCTCGTGGGGCGAAGGCCAGCTCGAGTCGGAACTGGCCGAGAACAGCTGGCTCACCGTGGGGGCGGACCTGTCCGTGATCTTCGATACGCCCGTGGGCCAGCGCTACGACCGCGCCCTCGCCCTGCTCGGGCTGCAGTCCTGGATGCTCTCGCCCGAGGCGGGCCACGCATGAGCGGTCCCATGCCGGACCCCTTGCCTGCCGCCCCAGCCGCCGCACCCCTCGCCGTTCCGGCGCATCTCCAGTCCTTCCTGGCCTTCGATTTCGGTGCCAGGCGCACCGGGGTCGCGGTGGGCTCTCGCCTGCTGCGCACCGCCAGCCCGCAGGCCACGATCCGCGCCGAGGGTGCCGATGCACGCTTCGCCGCCGTGGCCGAACGATTGCGCGAGTGGCAGCCCGATGCGCTCGTCGTCGGCGTGCCATACCACCCCGACGGGGCCGCGCACGAGAACACCGCGCGCGCTCTGAAATTCGCGCGGCAACTGCGCGGCCGCTTCGGCCTGCCGGTGTTCGAGGTGGACGAGCGCTACAGCACCACCGAGGCCCGCGCGGGCGGCGCGAAAGATGCCGATGCCGCATCGGCCTGCATCATCCTGGAGCAGTTCTTGAGGCAACTTCCATGACTCCGACGCCAACTTCCGCCCCGGCCGGGGCCCTCACCCTCGACGCCGAGGCGCTCTACCGCGAACTGCTGTCCGGCGTGCGTGCGCTGCGCACGCCGCAGACGCAGCTGGCGGGCATCGCGTCCGGCGGGGCCTGGCTGGCCGAGCGCCTGCAGCAGGACCTGGGCCTGCCGGGCGAGGCCGGCGTGCTGTCGTCGGCGCTGCACCGCGACGATTTCTTCCAGCGCGGCATGGCGGCCAGCGCCCAGACCCGCCTGGGCTTCGAGGTGAACGGCGCCGACATTCTGCTGCTGGACGACGTGCTCTACACGGGCCGCACCATCCGCGCGGTGCTCAACGAACTGTTCGACTACGGGCGCCCGGCACGCGTGCGGCTTGCCGTGCTGGTGGACCGCGGTGGCCGGGAACTGCCCGTGCAGGCCGAGTTCGCCGCGGCGCGCGTGGCGCTGCCCGGCACCCAGTCCCTGGCGCTGGCCCGCGCGGACGGCGGCGCCTTCCACTTCCACGTCCATGAGGCCTGACGCCGTGCTTTCCAAGCGCAACCCCCAGCTCAACCGCAACGGCGAGTTGATCCACCTGCTGTCCATCGAAGGCCTGCCGCGCAGCATCGTCACGCACATCCTCGATACGGCGGCGAACTTCGTGTCGGTGAACGACCGCGAGGTCAAGAAGGTGCCGCTGCTGCGCGGCAAGAGCGTGTTCAACCTGTTCTTCGAGAACAGCACGCGCACCCGCACGACCTTCGAGATCGCCGCCAAGCGCCTGTCGGCCGACGTGCTCAACCTCGACATCGCGCGCTCGTCCGCCAGCAAGGGCGAGTCGCTGCTGGACACCATCGCCAACCTGTCGGCCATGGCGGCGGACCTGTTCGTGGTGCGGCACAGCGAATCGGGCGCGCCCTACCTGATCGCGCAGCACGTGGCGCCCCACGTCCATGTCATCAATGCGGGCGACGGCCGGCACGCGCACCCCACGCAGGGGCTGCTCGACATGTACACCATCCGCCACTACAAGAAGGATTTCTCCAACCTCACGGTGGCGATCGTGGGCGACGTGCTGCATTCGCGCGTGGCCCGCTCGGACATCCACGGCCTGACCACCCTGGGCTGCCCCGAGGTGCGCGTGGTGGGCCCGCGCACCCTGGTGCCCGGCGACCTTTCCCACATGGGCGTGCGCGTGTGCCACACGCTGGAAGAAGGCATCAAGGATGCCGACGTGGTCATCATGCTGCGCCTGCAGAACGAGCGCATGAGCGGCGCACTGCTGCCCTCCAGCCAGGAATACTTCAAGAGCTTCGGCCTCACGCCCGGGAAGCTGCGGCTGGCCAAGCCCGATGCCATCGTCATGCACCCCGGACCGATCAACCGCGGGGTGGAGATCGACTCCGCCGTGGTCGATGGGCCGCAGGCCGTGATCCTGCCCCAGGTCACCTTTGGCATCGCCGTGCGCATGGCAGTGATGTCCATCGTCGCGGGGAATGAGGCTTAAACGATGAAGATACTGATCCAGAACGGCCGGGTGATCGATCCGGCCAGCGGGTTCGACAAGAACGTCGATGTGGCCATCGCTGCAGGGCGCGTGATCGCGATGGGCCGCGCGCCGCAGGACTTCCACCCGGCGCGCACGATCGACGCCACGGGCTGTGTCGTGCTGCCGGGGCTGGTGGACCTCGCCGCCCGCCTGCGCGAGCCCGGGCACGAGCACGAGGGCATGCTGGAATCCGAGATGGCCGCGGCCGTGGCCGGCGGCGTGACCAGCCTCGTGTGCCCGCCCGACACCGATCCGGTGCTCGACGAGCCCGGCCTGGTGGAGATGCTCAAGTTCCGCGCCGAGAAGCTGCACCGGGCACGCCTCTTCCCGCTGGGCGCGCTCACGCGCGGCCTGGCCGGTGACGTGCTGACCGAAATGGCGGAACTCACCGAATCCGGCTGCGTGGGCTTCGGCCAGGCCGACGTGGCGCTCGCCAGCACCCAGGTGCTGCAGCGCGCGCTGCAGTACGCCGCCACCTACGGCTACACCGTCTGGCTGCGGCCGCAGGAGCTGCACCTGGGCAAGGGCGTGGCCGCCAGCGGGCCGCTCGCCACGCGGCTGGGCCTGTCGGGCGTGCCCGTGGCCGCCGAGACCATCGCGCTGCACACCATCTTCGAACTGCTCAAGCCCATCGGCGCGCGCGTACACCTCTGCCGCCTCTCCAGCGCGGCGGGCGTTCAGCTCGTGCGGCAGGCCAAGGCCGAGGGCCTGCAGGTGACCTGCGACGTGAGCATCAATTCGCTGCTGCTCACCGACACCGACATCGGCTATTTCGACAGCCGCGCCCGCCTGTCGCCGCCGCTGCGCCAGCAGCGCGACCGCGACGCCCTGCTGGCCGCGCTGGCCGACGGCACCATCGATGCGCTCGTCTCCGACCACACGCCGGTGGACGAGGATGCCAAGACGCTGCCCTTCGCCGAAGCCGAGCCCGGCGCCACGGGGCTGGAGCTGCTGGCGAGCATCGCGCTCAAGTGGTCCCGCGACCATGGCGTGCCGCTGGACCGGGCGTTCGCCACGGTGACTTCCGAGCCCTCGCGCGTGCTGGGCTCCGCGCTCGGCACCTTCGCCGCCAGCGCCGGACGGCTCGTGGAGGGCGGCGTGGCCGATCTCTGCGTGTTCGACCCCCAGGCCGCCTGGACCGTGGAACCCGGGGCGCTGTGCAGCCAGGGGCGGCACACGCCGTTCTCCGGCTACGAGCTGCCGGGCCGCGTGCGCTGGACGCTGGTGGGCGGCATCGTCGCGTTCGAGCGCGGCTGATGCGCTCGCTGCGCGCGGCGGCGCGCCTGCTGCGGCTCCTGATGCACATCCTGGCGGGGCTGGCCACGGTGCTGCTGCGGTTCCCCCGCATGGGCCCGGACGAGCAGCACGCGCGCGTGCAGGCCTGGTCACGCGCGCTGCTCGCGCACATCGGCATCGAACTGGAGATACGGGGCACCCCGCCTGCCGCGGGGCCGGTGCTGCTGGTGGCGAACCATCTCTCCTGGCTCGACATCACCGTCATGCACGCCGCGCGGCACTGCCGCTTCATCTCGAAATCGGACGTGGAGCGCTGGCCCGTCATCGGACGGCTCGCCACGGCCGCGGGCACGCTTTATATCGAGCGCAGCACGCGCCGCGACGCCATGCGCATCGTGCGCCTCATGCAGGATGCGCTGGCGCGCCGCGAGGTGCTGGGCGTGTTCCCGGAGGGCACGACGGGCGACGGAGCGGAACTGCTGCCCTTCCATGCCAACCTGCTGCAGGCGGCGGTGCTCGCCGACGCGCCGGTGCAGCCCGTGGGCCTGCGGTTCATCGACCGTGCCACGGGCCGGCCCAGCGCGGCCGCCCTCTACGTGGGCGACGACACGCTGGTGGCTTCGCTCTGGCGCGTGCTGTGCGCCGACGGCCTGGCGGCCACCGTGCACTATGGGCCGCCCGAGCATGCAGCGGGCCGTGACCGGCGCGTGTGGGCGGAAGATCTCCGGCAGGCCGTCGATGCCCTGCGGCGGAGCTGACGCTGTCGGGGCCCATGGCCGCGGTCAGGGGCCGGGGGGCGGCCCGCCGAGGGGCGGCAGGCGATTGGCCACCGGCATGGAGCGCACGATGGACGTGCTCGTGGTGGCGTAGGGAGCGATTCTGCCCAGGCACTCGTCCAGTTCCTCGACGCTGCGCAGGTGCAGGCGGCAGAAGAACGCGTCCTCTCCCGTGACCTTGTCGCACTGGACGATTTCCGCGATGCCGCGGATCACCTGCTCGACCCGCGCGACCTCCCCGGGAAAAGGACGCACCCGCACGATGGCGGAGATGGGAAACCCGATGGCCTTCGGCGACAGCTGGATCGAGAATTTCTCTATCACGCCGCGTTCCACCAGCCGCTTGATCCGTTCCGCACAACTGGGCTGCGACAGCCCCACCCGCGCACTCAGTGCCTTGACCGTGGTCTTGGCATTCTGGTGCAGCGCCACCAGCAGATTCCGATCGATATGGTCCATTTTAAAAAATTAGGCAAAGAATAAAAATTTCTAATTTATTTAGGGATTCACGTGATCGGGGCTTTTCTTTTCCATTCCCCTGCATGGTCAGCCTCCGTAAAATCCCTCCCGTTCCAGAAGGCGGGAGGAATATAAGCGATAAAAGCGATTCAAAGCATTCCATGCCCATCCGGAATGTGGCATTGCGAAAAATGAATGGCATGCTCCGCATCCCGTCGGTTCTCCGGCGGTATCCGAATTGCCGAAGGAATTCAAATCACGTGCATCCGATGATCAAGAATCAACTGAAAGAACTGGGTTATTGCCATTTCGTCCCGCAGATCGATTGCGATTCCGGTGAACTGAAAATCCTCTACCGCGAATTCGAGCAGCTGGAGCATGACTGCTATGCCCCTGCCGAAGTGAAACGGTTCCGGCGCTACGCGAACGGCGTCATCCTGCCCTGGACCAAAGAGGTGGACATCCACTGGATCCCGCCCGTGCACGACGACACCGGCACGCCGCGATCCGGCTATGACCAGGGGGGCAACAACCCCGAACATCCCGACATCCGGTACTTCCATGCCCTCGGAGAGCTGATGAAATCGACGGATTTCCTCTGCGATCTCGTCAGGGACGATTTCTCCCACACCTTCTGGTCCGAGACCGACCGCAGGTCGCCCATCTATTTCGGCGTCCATTTCGTGAAAATATGCTCGGGGGCGGCATCGGACCTCGGCATCAGTTCCCCGGACTGCTTCCACCAGGATGGGGAACCGTTCACATTCGCGCACCTGGCGCGCAGGACGCAAAGCACGGCCGGCGGTGTCAATTACATCGGCACCGTGGACGCCCGGGGCCTGCCGCTGGAAAAGGTCGCGGAAAGGCAGATTCTCGCGAGCTTCGAGTTGTCCCATTTTCTCGAAAGTTTCGTAGTGCACGATCCCCGCGTTTCCCATTATGTGACGCCCATCCGCCGGGATGAGCGGCTTTTGGGCGATGGAGAGCGCTGTGTTATTCTGATCGACTTTTCCAGAATGAGGCAGAGCCTGTAAACCATGGATGTCCTTCAGTCCCTGCTTCCCATCGTGCTGGCGCTGGCCGCCGGTTTCGCCGCGGGCCGTTTCCTGCCCGGGAAAATCGGCTCCATGCTGGTCCGGTGCATATTGCCGCTCGTATGGCTGCTGCTTTTCCTGATCGGTGCCGAGTTCGGCGAGGTGATCCTTTCCGCGCGGTCGGTCGGGCAGGTGATCCGGTCCGCGGCGGTGTTCGCCGTGCTGACCACGCTGCTGCCCTGCGCGCTGATCTTTGCAACGAGGGTCCGTGGCGCAGGGGCCGGAGAGGCGGGGGAAGGGCGCAGCGGCGGAAAGCATCTCCAGGCGATCTGGCCTCCCCTGAAGGAATGCTGCCTCGCGCTCTCCATGGTGGTGCTCGGCAGCCTGTTCTTCCTTGGCAATGCGACCTTCCTGGAGGGCGCGTTCCCGCTGCCCTCCAGTTCCGCCATCCTGATGGCCCTGATCGCCCTCGTGGGAATCGACCTGGCCCGGGTAAAGCTCAGTGCCCGGTGGTTCTCATGGCGGGTGCTGATGGTGCCCGGGCTGGTGGTGGCCGGCTCCTTCGCAGGCGCGGCCGCGGCCTCCCTGCTCACCGGCGAAACCATGAGGACCTCCATGGCATTGTCCAGCGGGTTCGGCTGGTTCACACTGTCCGGCGTCATGGTGGGCAGCCACCTGGGCCAGACCTACGGGACCATGGCCCTCATGATCGATTTGTTCCGTGAACTGCTGGCGATCATCGCCCTCTACATGCTGGGCCGCTACCACCCCGCGGTGGGCATCGGCAGTGCCGGAGCCACGGCACTGGACTCCACGCTGCCGATCGTGAAGCAGGCCTGCCATCCGGACGCCGTTCCGATGGCCCTGGTCAGCGGCTTCGTCCTCACCATCCTCGCGCCGGTGTTCATCGCCTTCTTCCTGTCGTGAAGAGGCGGGCGCAGGGGCGGGCGCGGCCCGCGCCTTCTCACGCGCGGGGAAACGCCACCACGTGGTCCATCTGCGGGCGGATGCCGATCCACTCTCCCACGGCATGGTTGTGGTGGCTCGGCACGTGGGCCATTACGGTGAGCCCGCTCTCCAGTTGCAGCGTGTAGAGGAATTCCGATCCCCTGAACGACTTGCGCACGATGCGCGCCTGTACCGGTGCACCGTCGTCGTGCACCACGTCGTCCGCGCGCAGCAGCACGTCGCAGGCGCCGCCCGGATAGCTGGAGGGCAGGGGGCATTCGGCCAGGTCCTCCAGGTCGCCCAGGGGCGTGCGCGCCACCACCGTGTCGCCGCGCTGCTCCAGCGTCGCGGGCGCGAACACGCCGTGCCCGATGAAATCGGCGACGAAGCGGGTGGCCGGCCGGTGGTAGAGCGCATAGGCGTCGTCCCACTGGTGCAGCGTACCGCTTTCCATCACGCCGATGCGGTCGCCGATGGCGAACGCCTCCAGTTGGTCGTGCGTGACGAAGAGCGCCGTGGCGCCCGCCGCCTTGAGGATGCCGCGCACCTCGTGCGCGAGCCGCTCGCGCAGGTCCACGTCGAGGTTCGAGAACGGCTCGTCCATCAGCATGAGCCGGGGCCGGGGCGCCAGCGCGCGCGCCAGTGCCACGCGCTGCTGCTGGCCGCCGGAGAGTTCCTGCGGGTAGCGCGCCGCGCTGCCTTCGAGCCCCACGAGACGCAGCACCTCCTCGACCCGGGCCGCCTGCTCCGCCTTCGGCAGGCGATGGATGCCGAATGCCACGTTCCGCCCCACGGACAGGTGGGGGAACAGGGCGTAGTCCTGGAACACCATGCCGATGCGGCGGCGCTCGGGGGGGCACGCTGCGGCCGGCCGTGCCCACGCTCTCGCGCTCCAGGCGGATCTCGCCGGCCGCCACGGGCTCCAGCCCGGCCACGGCCCGCAACAGCGTGGTCTTGCCGCAGCCGGAAGGTCCGATCAGCACGCCGATCTCGCCGGCGGCCAGGCCCAGGGTGGCGCCGCGCACGGCCGCCTGCGCGCGGCCGGGGTAGCGCACGTCCAGTTGATTGACTTCGAGGAACATGCAGGGATTCTAGAAGGGGCAATGCGTAGAATTCGCATTTGCATCCAGGGTGGTGCCACCCGGCCGTTCCGGGCGGGCGGGCCCGGAACGGCCTTTTCCTTTCGGCTTTTTTTCTTCCGCACCGCCTTGCGTTTCCTCTCCGCCCTGCGCGCCGCGCCGCTGCTGCTGCTCGCCTTCTTCCTCACCCTGCCGGTGCTGGCCGTGTTCGCGTCCTGGCTGCCATGGGGGCATGGCGGCGCCGAGTCCCTCGCCATCCTGCGCGAGATGGCGGCCACGGTGCTGCCGGACTACTTCGCCACCACGGTCTGGCTCGCGCTTGCCGTGGGGGCGGGCGCGGCCCTGGTGGGCACCGCCACCGCGGCGGCGGTGACCCTGTTCGACTTCCGCGGCCGTCGCACGCTCGAGTGGCTGCTGCTGCTGCCGCTGGCCATGCCCGCCTACGTGACTGCGTATGCATACACCGACTTCCTGCAGTTCAGCGGCCCGCTGCAGGTCTGGCTGCGTGCCACCTACGGCCTCGAAGGCCGGCTGCTGCCCGAGGTGCGCAGCCTGGGCGGCGCGGTGTGGGTGTTCATCTTCTCGCTCTATCCCTACGTCTACCTGCTCGCGCGCACCGCGCTGGGCGAGCGCGCTGCGCACCTCATGGAGGCTGCACGCCTGCTGGGCGCGCCCCTCGCGCGCCGCGTGCGCATGGTGGCGCTGCCGCTGGCCCGTCCCGCCGTCGCGGCCGGCGTGGCGCTGGTGCTGATGGAAACCCTGGCGGATTTCGGCGTCGCGAGCTACTTCGGCATCCAGACCTTCACCACGGGCATCTACAAGGCCTGGCTGTCGATGGACAACCGCCTCGCCGCAGCACAGCTCGCCACCCTGCTGCTGGTGCTGGTGGTCGTGCTGCTGCAGCTGGAGCAGCGTGCGCAGCGGCGCATGCGCTTTGCCACCAGCGGCGTGGGCCGCGCGGGCTCTGCCGAGGCACAGCCCCAGCGGCTCGCGGGCTGGCGCTGCACGGCGGCGTGGCTGGTGTGCGGGCTGCCCGTGGCCATGGGCTTCTTCGCGCCCGTCGCCTTCATGCTCCGGCCGCTGGCTGCGGACTGGTCCGTGCTGCCGTGGGACCGCTTCGTGGAGTGGGCGGGCCACAGCGTGCGGCTGGGCGCCATCACGGCCATGCTGGCCGTGGGCGTGGCGCTCGCGCTTGCGTTCGCGGTGCGGCGCCGCGCGGGGCACCTGACGCGCGGCGTGGTACAGCTCGCGAGCGTGGGCTATGCCGTGCCCGGCGCGGTGATCGTCGTCGGCCTGCTGCTGCCCGTAGGCTGGCTGCAGGCCGCGGTGCCGGAGTGGCGCGTGCCGGCACTGGTCACTGCCACGGCGGTGGGCATCGTCTGGGCCTACCTCGTGCGCTTCTGCGCGGTAGCGCTGCAGTCGGTGCAGAGCGGCTATGCGCGCATCCCGGCCAGCCTCGACGATTCCGCGCGCATGCTCGGCGCGGGCGGCATGGGCTTGCTCGCGCGCGTGCACTGGCCGCTGCTGCGCCGCTCCACCGCCGCGGCGGCCCTGCTGGTGTTCGTGGACGTGATGAAGGAACTGCCTGCCACCATGGTGCTGCGGCCGTTCAACAGCGACACGCTGGCCGTGGTCGCCTACCAGCTCGCGCGCGACGAACGCCTGGGCGAGGCGGCGCTGCCATCGCTCGCGCTGGTGGCCGTGGGCCTGGTGCCGGTCATCCTGCTGAGCCGCACGCTCCGCGCATCCGGCCCGCGCTGACATCCCGGAGGGCCGCCGCGGCCCGGTCTAGACTCGCGGCATGAACGCCGCAACGCCCCATCCCGACGTCACGATCTACCACAACGCCCGCTGCAGCAATTCGCGGGGTGCGCTCGCCCTGCTGCGCGAACACGGCATCGAGCCGCGCATCGTGGACTACCTCGCCGAACCGCTGGACGCGGCCGCGCTGCATGCGCTGTTTTCGCAAGTGGGCGGCCCCGTGCGCGCGCTGCTGCGCATCAAGGAGCCCGCCTGGCAGGCACTGGGCCTGGACGACAAGGGCATCGCCGAAGACGCGCTGATCGCGCACGTGGCCCGCCATCCGGAACTGATGAACCGACCCATCGTGGTCACGCCGCGCGGCGCGCGCCTGTGCCGGCCACCGGAGACGGTGCTGGAGCTGCTGCCGGCCGCCGGCTGAGCGGCGGGCGCGCCGGAAGAAGCGCTATTCGCGCGTGACGCGCAGCACTTCCTCGGGGCTCGTGATGCCGGCACGCACCAGCCGCTCGCCGTCCTCGCGCATGAGCGTCATGCCGCCCGCGATCGCGGTGGCGCGCAGGTCGGCTTCCGCCGCCTGGCCGTGGATCTGCGAGCGCAGCGTGTCGTCCACCACCAGCAGCTCGAACACGCCCGTGCGCCCCCGGTAGCCGCTGGGCTCGGTGGGGTCGAGCTTGCGCACGAGCCGCTGCGCCAGCACGCCCAGCAGGGAACTGGAAAGCAGGAAGGGTTCCACGCCCATGTCGGTCAGGCGGGTGACGGCGCTGGCCGCGTCGTTGGTGTGCAGCGTGGCCAGCACGAGGTGGCCTGTCAGCGAGGCCTGGATAGCGATCTGCGCGGTCTCGAAGTCGCGGATCTCGCCGATCATGATCACGTCCGGATCCTGGCGCAGGATGGCGCGCAGCGCCTTGGCGAAGGTGAGGTCGATCTTGCTGTTGACCTGGGTCTGGCCCACGCCCGGCAGCTCGTACTCGATCGGGTCCTCCACTGTCATGATGTTGCTGCTGGCGGCGTCGAGCCGGCCCAGCGCCGCATACAGCGTGGTCGTCTTGCCCGAGCCCGTGGGCCCGGTCACGAGCACGATGCCGTGCGGCTGGTGGATCAGCCCGTCGAAGCGGCGCAGCGTGTCGCCCTGCATGCCCACGGCCTCCAGGCTCAGCTTGCTCTCGCTTTTGTCCAGCAGGCGCAGCACCGCCCGTTCGCCATGGGCGCTCGGCAGGGTGGACACGCGCACGTCGATCGCCCGCGTGCCCAGGCGCAGGCTGATGCGGCCGTCCTGCGGCAGGCGCTTCTCGGAGATGTCCAGGTCCGCCATGATCTTCAGGCGGGAGATCAGTGCCGCATGCAGCGCGCGGTTGGGCTGCACCACCTCGCGCAGAGTGCCGTCCACGCGGAAGCGCACGCTCGAGTGGCGCTCGTAGGGCTCGATGTGGATGTCGCTCGCGCCGTCACGCGCGGCCTGCGTGAGCAGGGCGTTGAGCATGCGGATGATGGGTGCGTCGCCGGCCGATTCCAGCAGGTCCTCCACGGCCGGCAGCTCCTGCATCATGCGCGAGAGGTCGGCGTCGGACTCGACCTCGCTCACCACCGTGGCCGCGCTGGACTCCCCCTGCGAATAGGCCGCGCTGATGCGCTGCGCGATGGCATGCGCGTCCAGCGGCATCAGCTCCCGCACGGCATGCTTGCGCATGACCTCGGACAGTGCCCCGGCATCCGGTGCGGGGCCGTGCCAGAGCACGCAGGTGTGGCCGTCGTCCTCCAGCAGCAGTTGCGAGCTGCGCGCGAAGGCGTAGGGAAGCGGGTGGCGCATGGCGTGGCGGGGAGTCGGTGAACGGAGAGGGGCCGGTTACTGCGGGTTGTAGGCCCCGGCGTCGGCGGGCGCCGGTGCGCGTGCGGGGGGCTGCGCGGGCGCTGGGGCTGGTGGCACGAGGGGTATCAGCGGTGCGGGTGGGGCGCTGCGCACGGCAGGCGCCTCACCCTGCGGCGTGGCCGCGGATGCCGGTGCGGGCGAAGGCGCGAGCGGCGGCAGCACCGGGGCCCCGGATACCGCGCGCATGACCGTGCTCGGTGTCGGCTGGGTGTTCTGTTGCAGTGCGCGGATGGCCTCGTAGCGGTCCATCATCAGGGCATCGCTGGTGGCCGTGTCCCGGATCACCACCGGACGCAGGAAGACCATCAGGTTGGTTTTCTGGCGCCTGCGGTTCTCGTTGCGGAACAGGCCGCCCACGACAGGCAAATCGCCCATCAGCGGCACCTTGTCCTGGCCCATGGAATAACGGTCTTCCAGCAATCCGCCCAGGACAATCACGTTGCCGTCGTTCACCAGCACCGTGGATTCGATCGAGCGCTTGCTCGTTGTCGGGCCATTGACTGCGTTGGCCGTGCCGTCATTCACCTGCGACACTTCCTGGTATAGAGATAGCTTGACCGTTCCGTTTTCGTTGATCTGCGGACGCACACGCAGCATCAACCCCACGTCCTTGCGCTCCACCGTCGTGAACGGGTTCACGGTGCTGCTGCCCGTGGTGTTGGCGTACGAGCCGGTCACGAACGGCACGTTGTTGCCGATGATGATCTGGGCTTCCTCGTTGTCCAGCGTCATCAAATTGGGGGTGGACAAGACGTTGGCGTCCCCCGTGTTCTCGAGAAAATTCGCAAGTGCTCCAAGGTAATAGTTGCCATTGATGCGCGGTGCAATGGCGACGTTGAGCCCTTTCCCCAGCCCGGACGCACTGCTGGCGATACTCGTGGCACTCCCGGTGGCAGCAGCCAGTGCGAGGCTGAGGATGTTGGCGTTTCCGCCGGTGGTGGATGCCGAGGAATTGGTGCCGATGACGCCGATGGTGCCGTTGCCGTAGTTGCCCATCACCCCCTGCCACTGGATGCCGAATTCTGCCACCTTGTTGGCGGACACTTCGACGATCAGGCTCTCCACCAGCACCTGCGCGCGCCGGCCGTCGAGCTGGTCGATCACCGCCCGCAGCTGCCGGAACTGCGGCTCGGGCGCAGAGATGATGAGCGAGTTGGTGGACGGGTCGGCCTGGATCTGCCCGCCCGTGGAGGGCTGGTTGCTGTTCGCGTTGTTCAGGCCGCCCGCGTTGCTGCCCAGGCCCCCGGCGCTCGAGCTGCCGCCCGTGCCTCCGCCCATCCCGCCGCTGCTGCCGGTCTGCATGAGCCCCGAGCCCGAGAGCCCGGTGGAGCCGGTGCCCGAACCGCCGCCGGAGGAGGACGGGCCGGAAGAGGACACGGCACCGCCGGCGCTGCTGCCCATGGAGGCCGCCAGCGCCGCGCGCAGCGTGGTCGCGAGCTTGGTGGCGTCCGCATTCTTCAGATACACCACGTGGATGTTGCCCGACGCTGCCGCACTCCCGACGACCGGCGCCTGGTCGAGCTTGTCCACCAGCGTGCGCACCAGCGCCAGTCGGGCGGGATTGGCGGCGCGCACGATCAGCGAATTGCTGCGCGGCTCGGGCAGCAGCGTGGTGCGGTAGGCCGTATCGCTCTGCCCCGGGATGGCGCCGGCCGTGCCCGTCGCGGTGCCCGCCATGCCGGGCGTGCTGCCCGTGCCCTCCACCAGGCGCGACACCAGCGGCGCGAGTTCGCTCGCCACCGCGTTGCGCAGCGGGATCACTTCCACATCGCTGGCGTTGGACACGTCCATTGCCGCCACGATGCGCGCGATGCGCTGCAGGTTGTCGGCATAGTCGGTGACCACCAGCGAGTTGTTGCCCGGGTTCACGTTGATCGTGTTGTTGGGGCTGATGAGCGGGCGCAGCACCGGCACCAGGTTGGCCGCGTTCTCGAAATTGAGCTTGAAGATCTGCGTGACGATCTGCCCGCCGCCCGGTGCGCTGCCCGAGCCGCCCTGGGTGACCGTCACCGATCCCGACTGCAGCTTGGCGTCCGCTTCGGGAACGACCTTGTAGAGCCCCGCGGATTCCACCACCGTGAAGCCCTGCAGGCGCAGGGCGGCGAGGAACTGCTGGAAGGCTGCGGCCGGCGGGACCGCCCGTTCCGTGACCAGGGTGAGCTGGCCCTTCACGCGCGGGTCCACCACCACATTGCGCCCGGTGATCGTGGCCATGGTACGGGCCACGGCCTCGATGTCGGCACCCGCGAAGTTCAGCGTCACGGGTTCCCCGGGGCGCACGCTGGATGGCGCCGCGCCGGTGGCGGTCTGGGCGTTCAGCGGGCCGCCGGCGGCAGCGAGCATCGCGCCGGCGGCGATGGCGTGGAGGGCAAACCGCAGGCGCTGCGAATTCAAGGAAGTCATAGGGGTCAACCCACGGTGATGAGGGAACGGGCGCCCGTGCGCCGTCCGATGATGTTGAGAAGGTTCGAGAGCACGGCTTCGCGTTCCGGCGCGGCCGTGGCCTCGCCCTCGAAGCGCAGACGCTGGCCGATCCAGCGGCCGCTGCCGGTGAGGCGCAGCGCGCCGTCCAGCGTCGCGAGCGACAGCGTGGTCACCTCGCCACCCTGCAGCGTGAGCCGGTAGCTGCCCATCGGGCGCAGCGTGGACAGGCGCGATGACATGCCCAGCGCATCCAGCTGCGCCTGGCCTGCGATCACGACGCGCCCCGCGGCGCTGTCCATCGCCAGGCCCTGCGTGCGCAGCGCCAGGCGGCCCTGGGGCTGCAGGGTATTGAAGGGGGTGCCCAGTCCCGACAGCACGGCCGCCGGCCACTGGCTCTGCCCGTCGGCCACGGCCACGTGCACGCCGCCCCAGCGCAGCGCGACGCGGGCCGCGATCGGAGAGGCTGTGCAGCAGTCCGCCTGTACCTGCGCGCGCAACCCGGTCCAGGCGGGCCGCAGCGTCCAGTGCAGCAGCCCGGGCAGCGCCGCGCGGTCGGCACTGCCCTGGCCGCCCGTCAGCACCAGTTGCGCCGAGCCGGTCCAGACCGTGCCGCGCGCCTGGGCGAGCAGGACCCGCCCGCCGCTCGCACGCTCCACGCCCGAGGCCAGCCACGCGGCCGGCGCGAAAAGCAGCAGGGTGGGGAGGGCACCCAGCAGGCAGCCGGCCATGGCCCAGAGGCGGGGGGACCGGGGAGGGCGCGGCACGCCGGTACGGACGGATCGGGTGGTGCGGGACACGGTGGTCGAAAGGTATCGGGACGGCACGGACTACCGTGCAGGAAGGGCCAGCACCAGCGTGCCATCCCAGCGCGGCATGGCGTCGTCCGCCGCTGCAGCACCAGCACCAGGTTTGCCGGCGGAGGCCGGCGCGGCCAGGACCGCCGCGCGCTGCGGCGAGGTCGGGCCGAGCACCGCCGGTCCCGTGGGCTGCTGCGTCGCCGTACTGCGCGCCAGCCGTGCCTCGACGGGGACGGCGCGCGCATTGCTGCGGGCCTGCGACAGCCACTCTGCCACGCCGTCCGCGGGGGCGGCTTTCAGCGTGACCGTCGCGCGGTCGCCCAGGATGTTGATCTGCGCCTGCGTACCCAGCCGCTGCGTCAGTGCGGTGCGCAGCGCCTGCGATGCGTCACTGGCCGGCGCGGCAGGCGCGGCCTGCAATTGCAGGGCTTCCGACTGCAGCGCCTGCATGCGCTGCAACTGGGCGTCCAGCGCGGCGTGCTGCGCGGGCGCCTCGCGCAGCGTGCGAAGAGCCGGCGCGAGCGCCACCCACCAGAGCAGTGCCACCGCCACGACCGTGCCGGCGGCGAGCACCAGCGACTGCTCGCGCGGAGCCAGGGCCTTCCAGCGTGTGCCCAGCACTTCGGCGCGGGATGCGGAAGGCGCGGCGGAGGAGGGAGTGCGTGCCGGCTTCATGGGTGTGTTCCTTCGCGCAGCAGCACAGCCCCGTCCTGCAGGCTGGCCTGGTAGCCGGCGGCTGCCAGGCGTTCATTGAGGGTGGCCATTTCCTCGGGTTGCAGCTCGATGCCCCGCAGCCGCAGTTCCCCGGAGGCGTAGTCGATCGCGGTGGGCAGGCGCCCCGCGGGCAGCGCGCCACCCGCGGACGCGAGCATCGGCTCCAGGTCGCGCGCCGAGACCCCGCCCGCCTGCTGGCGCAGCCGTGCCACTTCGCGTTCCATCTGGACCGGGGCATCGACCACCACCTGCACCTGCGGAAAGGTCTGGGTCAGCGCACTGCGCACCCCGGCCTGCTTGCCGGCGAGCGCCTGGCGCTCCTGCCAGGCCCAGGCGTTCAGCCCGACCACCTGCGCTGCCATGCACACGCCCAGCGCCCAGCGCGCGGCCCGCCATTGCGGCGCCCGCGCGAAGGCGCCGAAAGCCGTTGCCGTCTTGCGCAGCGTGCGCGTGCGGCGGTTGCTGGCGAACTCGAACTGCGCCAGGTCCCAGGTGCCGCGCGCCGCCGCCAGCGCGCGCTGGCTGGCCGTATGCAGTACCGCGGGGTGGCCGGTCATCTGTTCCGCGAGCCGTGCCACTGCGGGCTCTGCCTGCAGGGGGGGGGGCGTCTCGCTGCCGTCCGCGCCGGCCGCATCGGCGGGGCGCGACACGCCCGCGAGCTGCAGGGTGGCGGGCGACAGCGGCAGCACGGCCGGCACGGCCTCCGGGCCCTGCCCGGTGGCCACCAGCAGCGCCTCCTCGGGCGTGCCGATCACGTGATACGCTGGCGGTTCTCCGGTGCCCGGCGCGAACTCGGGCACCACCCGCTGCACCGGCCGGCCCGCGGCCTCCAGGGCCTGCAGGGACGCGCGCAGCCAGTTCCGGTCGCACACGGCCACCCAGGCCGGCACGCCCGGCCGCGCGCCCGGTTCCAGCGCGAAATGCAGTTGCGCGGGATCGTCCAGAAGCCGCTCTTCCAGCAGCCCTTCGAGCACCGCGCGCAGCCGCGGCGCCTGCGCGCCCTGGGGCAGCGTGACGCGCTGCCATGACAGGGCCTGGATCGGCACCACGGCGACCACTTCGCCCGCCCGGCCCGGGTCGGGAAGCAGGGACGCGCGGGCACTGTCGTGGCGGGTGGCGGCGTGGCCGTCCGTGGTCAGCGTGTAGCCGTATTCGGTGGCCGGCCCGGGGGCGCTGCCCGGGGGCAGGAAAAGGACGAGGGTGCTCATGGGTGGAATTCGCGGGCCATTTTAGGGGCGCTGCATGACGGCAGGTCGGGGGGGCTGCGCAGGTCACCGTGCGTTGGCGGGGCTCCTGACGAATGCGCCGCGTTCGCGCCACAGCGTGCGCGCCGTGGAGCCGGCCTTGTACACCAGCGAGCGCTCCTCCACGACGGTGTCGCCCAGGCGCAGGCGTCCCCGCACTTCGTAGTACGAGGACATGGTCGAGTGGGTCTCGGACGGGATCTGCAGATTGCCGCCCAGCTGCCGGGTGGCGTCCGCTGAGGTCTTGAAATGCTGCGACTCCCGAGCCTGCACCAGCCGCTGCGCGCCCGCCATGTCCAGTCCGTCGATGCTCGCCTGCAGCACCTGTGCGCTCGCGGTATTGAGGTTGACCGGCGTGCGCCGGGGCAGCAGGGTCGCATACGGCTCCAGCGCGGCGACCGTGGACGCCGACAGGCCCAGCCACGTGAGCTGCGTGAAGCTGCGGGGCATGAGCGGAACGGATGCGAGGTCGGCCGGCGCTGCCGCGGCGCCCGTGCCGGGGTTGCCGGCTCCCGCGGCATTGCTCTGCGCCATCGCCTTGCGCAGCCCTTCCGCGAGTCGCTGCAGTTCCTGCTGCGGCAGCCCCAGGGCCCCGAAAAGGCGGCTGAACTGGCGCAGGACGGGCGCGGACACGGTCCCGCCCTCGATCAGGTTGAAGACATTGAGCCGCGACTGCAGGTCCGTGATCTGCCCCGACAGGAAGGCGTTGGCGGTGTCCGTGCTGGCATCCGGCTCGGCCGCAGCGCCCTCGGGCCCCGCCGCGAGGAAGGTGGACAGCCGCGCCTCTTCCAGCGGAACGGCCCAGGGCTCCGCGAGGTGGTCCGTGCCGTCCCCGCCGCGCGCGAACAGGTCTTCGCGCAGGATCAGCCGCGACCAGTCGAGCGCGCCGACCAGCAGCCAGGCCGACTGCACGCGCGCCCGCTCCGCGGATTCCACCTCGACGGCACGCCACTGCTGCCACATCGCCGCTGCGGCGAAGGTGGCCACCAGCGCCACGGTGAGCATCGCCGCCAGCAGCGCCGCCCCGCGCTGGCGCACGGCGCTCATCCTGCCGCCACCGCGCCGCATCACGACTTGCCTCCGCCATTGGTGGGATTGACCCAGTCCCGGGTGATCGTGCCTGCGAGCGCGCCCCCCGGCGGCAGTACGATCTGCAGGCGCACCCCGTCGGGAATGTTCGTCGGGGCCGTCGGTCCCATGGTCTGCGGGGTGGGGGCCGTCGCGCTGCTGGACAGCCCGTTGTACCAGGCCCCGTCGCGGTAGTAGAAAAGGCGCCAGTCCTGCAGCGGCATCAGCACGGTCTCCCCGCGCTCGGCCCCGGCGCTGCCCGCACCGCCCGAGCGCGCCCACAGCGCCGCGCGCTGCCATGCCGTGTTCCATTCCCCCAGCGTGTGCAGCGGGGACGACTGCCAGCGCAACCACTGGTCCGTACCGTTCACCGTGCGCCGCGCCCAGGCGACCACGAAAGCCCCCTCGTCCGGCGTGGCGCTGCCCCGGCGCGTCAGGCGCAGCACCTGCCCGTCCCAGTCGATGGGCGTGGTCTGGTCCATGGCCTGCAGCGCATCCAGGTCCGCGGCCCACTGCGCCAGCGTGGCCTCCACCACCAGCAACTCGTCCCCGCGCGCCCGCGTCTGCTCCTGCGCCCGCGCCATGCCATCCAGTCCGCGCCAGCTCATGATCGCCAGCAGCGACATGATCGCGATCGCGACCAGCAGCTCCACCAGCGTGAAGCCGGAGGCACGGCGCGGAGCGCGCATCCTCAAGATCCCGAGGGCAAAGCCATGCCGACCGCGTACGCCATCTGCACGGCTTTCCTTGTCCGAAGGCCGCGGAGCAGGCCATGCCAGCGGACGCCGTGGATCGGGCTTTGCCCGGCCACTGGCGGCGTCCCCCTCGGGGGGAAGGCGCCGAAGGCGACTCAGGGGGGGCATCAGTACCTCCCCACGATCGTGGACAGCCGCAGCACCGGCCCCGCGGCATCGAAAACCTGCGCATCGACCCTGCGGAACTGCGGGTTGGGCGTCGGCCGCACGGCCACCGCCACGTCATAGCGCAGACCGGCCTGCTCGCAGGGCACGGTGCTGTCCCCGATGGAGGGCATCTGGCGCGCGAGCCGCACCTTCACGAGTTCGTTCTCCGCGCAGATGTGCGCGAGCATCACGTCGGCCTGCCGTGCAGCATTGCGGGCCAGCGCCGAGGTGGCCTGCGTGCCGGCCGTCAGCGCGATCGCCACGATGGCCAGGGCCACGAGCACTTCGACCAGCGTGAAGCCCGCGGCCGATGCCTGGCCACGGCACCGGCGCGCGGGGGCCGCCCGCCGGGTCATTGCACCGTCTCCGCCGTGAAGGGACGCAGGCCGTCGGTTGCCACGCGCACCGAGCGCCCGGGATGGGACTGGCTTGCGAGCACCACCTGCTGCGGTGCGATCAGCGGCTCGGGGCCCAACTGCAGCAGCGCGGGGCCGGCGACGTAGGTCGAGGGATCGAGCCATGCGCCCGGCGCCGGGTTGCCGGGCAGGCCTTCGAACCGGAAGCTTCCGCCCGCGGCACGCCAGCGCACCGGCGCGCCGGAAGCCCGGGACTGGGCGCGGCCCGCCTCCAGCAGTGCGGCGAGGCGCTCGCCTTCGCGCTGCAGGGCCGTCTGGCCATCGTCCCGCAGGGCGAAGCCCACGCCGGCCGTGGCGATGGCGATCAGCGAGATCACCACCAGCAACTCCAGCAGCGTGAAGCCCCGTGTGCCGCACCGCCCGCCGCCCGGGGCAGGGGCCATGCCACGGTACGGGCCGCGGTGCTGGTGCTTACTGCCAACTGCCGATGTCGGCATTCTTGCCCTCGCCGCCCGACTGCCCGTCGGCGCCGAAGGACATCACGTCCACCTCGCCCTTGATGCCGGGATTGAGGTACTGGTAGGGCCGGCCCCAGGGGTCGTTGGGCAGCTTCTCGAGATAGGGGCGCCAGTTCCCCGGGACCGGACCGTTCGCGGGCCGGGCGATCAGGGCCTGCAGGCCCTGATCGGCGGTGGGGTAGCGCTGGTTGTCCAGGCGGTAGAGCTTCAGCGCCTGGACGATGTTGGTGATGTCGGTGCGCGCCGCGGTCACCCGCGCATCGTCTGCACGGTCGATCACATTGGGCACGATCAGGGCGGCCAGCACCCCGATGATCACCAGCACGACCATCAGCTCGATCAGCGTGAAGCCGCGTGCGATCCGGCTGCGGGCGTTCCTGGCGCGCCGTGCGATGGCGCCTGCGTTGCGGGAGATCACGGTCTTCTGAAAAGTGGGGGACATATCCGGTCAATGATAATCGTGACATGGTGACAAACACATCCGGCCCCTGGGGCGTCCGGCTCGGCACGCTCGCCCTGTGGGTGCTCGCAGGCGCCAGCATGGTTTTCTGGGGACTCCGGCTGGCAGTCCGGCCGGCCCCCATCGCGGCCCCCGTGGCGGCACCCGCGCCGGCGGCGCCGGATGCGCAGGCGCTCGCGCGGTTGCTGGGCGCGGGCCCCGCCGCACCCAGAGCGCCCGCTGCGCGCGAGCCCAGCCGCTTCGCCCTGCAGGGTGTGCTCGCCGGCACGGCCAGCGGCGGCGGTGCGGCCCTCATCGCCATAGACAACCAGCCCGCGCGTCCGTTCCGTCTCGGGGCCACCGTGGCCGAAGGCCTGGTGGTGCAGTCCCTGGGCCGCAGGCAGGTGCGCCTCGGTCCATCCCGGGGTGGCGAGGCCACGGTCACCCTCGAAGTGCCTGAAAAAGGAGGCGAGGCAACGGGTGTAACAACCGTCGCGCCCTAGGCTTTCGCCGCCTCTTGCCGCAGGCTCACGCGGGATCCGTGCCGCCGATCTCGCAGCATTTCCAGGTGCCATAGCCGGGTGCCTCCAGCGGCCATTCATCGGCGCGCGGTGCGCGGAACGGATGCTCCAGCAGCCAATGCACGCAGCGCGCGACGCCGGCATGCGTGATCCACACGACGTCGGCCGCTCCCGTCTCTCGTGCCTCCCGCAGTGCGGGCCGCACGCGGTCCAGCATCCGCTCCAGGCTTTCACCATTGCCTGGCGCGTGGCCCGGGAAGTCGGCCATCCACGCATCGACGGCCGCGCGGCCGATCCCGTCCCAGGAGCGTCCCTCCCAGGTCCCGAAATCCATTTCCACCAGCCGCGCGTCAGGCTGCGGAGAGAGGTCGCAGCGCAGGGTCTGCAGCGAACGGGCCAGCTCCGCGCAGCGCGTGAGCGGCGAATGCCAGACGGGCAGTGCCATGGCGGGCAGGGCGGTGGCCAGGCGGCTGGCGGCGTCGGCGGTGGCCTGCGCGTCCGCCGCCACATCCAGCGAGCCATAGCAGAGGCCTCCCTCCACGCACGGCGCGGCATGCCGTACCAGCCAGAGCCGAACGGACCGGGCACTCATGCGGTGGCGGCGGTGCCGGCCGCCGCGGCGCATCCCAGGTAGAACGCGATCTCGGCCACCTGCTGCACGGCCCCCAGGCAGTCCCCCGTGAAGCCCTGCAGTCGCCGGGCGAACCAGGCACGCAGCGTCCAGGCGGCCAGGCCGCTGGCGCCCAGCGCCGCCAGGGCCGGGGCCGGGCCCAGCAGCCAGGCCGCCAGCACGAGCGCGGGCGTGGCCCACAAGCCGGCTGCCAGCAGTGCGCCGAGCGTGATCCGGTCCGCCAGCGGCTTGCTCTTGGAGGTGGCCTCATTGCCCACGTGCGGCAGTGTGCGCACCAGCAACAGCGGCCAGAAACGGGACACCACATGCGCGCCCGCCAGGGCCGCCAGTGCCACGGCCAGTCCGCGGTGCCCCAGCATCGCCAGCAGCGCCAGCTTGCTGGCCAATGCCAGGCACAGGGCCATGGCCCCGAATGCGCCGATGCGCGAATCCTTCATGATTTCCAGGGCCCGGCCCCGGTCCGCGCTGCCGCCCAGGCCGTCCGCCACATCCGCCAGGCCATCCTCGTGGAAGCCTCCGGTGAGCACGACGGTGGCCGCGGTGCTGAGCGCTGCGCAGGCCAATGCGGCATAGGGCTGGGGTCCGAACAGCAGATGGAACGTGCCGTACACCAGGGCCGCCATGGCTGCCACGATCCAGCCCACGCCCGGAAAATGCGCGGCGCTCGCCCGCAGCATGGCCGGGCTGAAGCCCACCCAGTCGGCGCACCGCCCCGTCACAGGAATGCGCGTGAAGAACTGCACGGCCAGCAGGAAGTGGCGAAGGGCCTGCATGGAAGCGGGCGGCGGGTGCCTGTCGTGGGTGGAAGGCGTCAGCCCCGGCCCGCGGGCGCCTGCAGGAACAGCCGGTAGGCGGGGTTCTGCGTTTCTTCCACGTAGGGATAGCCCAGCGTCTGCAGGAAGGCGTCGAAGGCCTGCGCGTCGCCCGCCGGCACCTGCATGCCCACGAGAATGCGGCCGTAGTCGGCGCCCTGGTTGCGGTAATGGAAGAGGCTGATGTTCCAGCTGGGCTGCATCATGCTCAGGAACTTGAAGAGCGCGCCCGGGCGCTCCGGGAAGATGATGCGCAGCAGCCGCTCGTCCTGGGCGAGCCCGGAGCGGCCGCCCACGAGGTGCCGCAGGTGTTCCTTGGCCAGTTCGTCGTGCGTGAGGTCCAGCGCCTCGAACCCGTGGCGCTGGAAGTTGCGTGCGATCTTCTCCGACTCGTCCTTGCCATGCGTGGCCAGCCCGACGAAGACGTGGGCCTGCGCCGCATCGCTGATGCGGTAGTTGAACTCCGTCACGTTGCGAGGGCCGCCGGGCAACTGGCCGACCACTTCGCAGAAGCGCCGGAAGCTCCCGCGCTCCTCGGGAATCGTCACCGCCAGCAGCGCCTCGCGCTCTTCGCCCACCTCGGCGCGCTCCGCCACGAAACGCAGGCGGTCGAAATTCATGTTGGCGCCGCACAGGATGGCGGCATATGTCTCTCCGCGGGTCTTGCGCTGGGCCACGTACTGCTTGATGGCCGCCACCGCCAGCGCCCCGGCGGGCTCCACGATGCTGCGCGTGTCCACGAAGATGTCCTTGATCGCCGCGCAGACGGCGTCGGTGTCCACCGTGATGAATTCGTCCACCAGCCCGCTCGCGACGCGGAAGGTTTCCTCGCCCACCAGCTTCACGGCCGTGCCGTCCGAGAACAGTCCCACGTCCGGGAGCGCGACCCGGCTGCCGGCTGCGACCGAGCGCACCATCGCGTCGGAATCGTTCATCTGCACCCCGACGATGCGGATATCCGGCCGCACTGCCTTGATGTAGTTGGCCACCCCGCTCACGAGGCCGCCGCCGCCGATCGCCACGAACACCGCGTCCAGGCGGTTGCTGCCCAGGCTCTGCAACTGGCGCAGGATTTCCATGGCGATGGTGCCCTGGCCGGCGATCACGTCCGGATCGTCGAAGGGATGCACGAAGGTCAGGCCCTGCTCCTGCTGCAGCCGTGCGGCATGCTCGTAGGCATCGGAGTAGCTGTCCCCGTGCAGCACCACTTCGCCGCCGAGCGTCTTCACGGCGTCCACCTTGAGCTGCGGCGTCGTCGTCGGCATCACCACCACCGCACGCGTGCCCAGGCGCTTGGCGCTCATGGCCACGCCCTGCGCATGGTTGCCGGCCGAGGCGCAGATCACACCCCGCTGCAGCTGCTCTGCGGACAGGTGTGCCATCTTGTTGTAAGCCCCCCGCAGCTTGAAGCTGAACACCGGCTGCTGGTCCTCGCGCTTGAGCAGCACCGTGTTGTGCAGCCGGCGGCCCAGCGCCCGGGCAGGCTCGAGCGCCGACTCGACGGCCACGTCGTACACCCGCGCCGTGAGGATCTTCTTGAGGTAGTCGGCGGGCGTCAGGGCAGGGGAGGAAGAGGTCTTCGTCATGGATGGGCGGGCTGCGGCAGGGCCGACATCATAGGCCTTCGCCCCGGCCGGCCCGCCAGGGCAAAAAAAACGGCCCCGGATCGTGAGATCCGGGGCCGAATCCATCCTTTGAGGAGATGGAGGAGACAATAGGCGCGTCGGGTGAATCCTTCGGATTCGCCAACCCTTTCGGGCAACGCATGGTGCAAGTGTAGCGCAAGGAATGCTGCGATGCAGCAAAATTGCGGCAGTGCGGCCATAAAAGTTGTCAGGCTGCCAATTTGATGGGAAAAAACAACATGGAATGCACAGTCACCTGGACCGGTGCCTCGGGCACACGCTCGGGCATGGGTTTCATCGCGGAAACCGGAAGCGGCCACATCCTGGCCATGGACGGTGCGCCCGATGCCGCCAATCCCGCCAACGGCGGGCAGAACCTGGCTCCCCGGCCGATGGAGACGGTCCTCGCCGGCACTGGCGGCTGCACGGCCTACGACGTGGTGCTCATCCTGCGGCGGGGCCGCCACGACGTCCGTGGCTGCAGCGTGCAGCTCAGCTCCGAGCGCGCGGAAACGGACCCGAAGGTGTTCACCCGCATCCACATGCAGTTCACCGTCACGGGCAAGTCCCTGCCGCCCGCCGCGGTCGGGCGGGCCATCGCCATGAGCCACGAGAAATACTGCTCCGCGAGCATCATGCTCGGCAAGACGGCGGAGATCACCACCGGCTTCGACATCGTGGAGGCCTGAGGCCGGCCCTGTCCTCTATATATGGTGCGCCGTGGCCGTCATCACCCGGGCCGCGGCGGCCATGAGGATCCGGGCCGGTGCGGGCAGGTCCGTTGCGCCGGCGGCGCGGGCGTCGTCCGCATGCCGCTGCTCGTCGGCCTGCATGCGCTCGATCACCGCCAGGGAGGGCGCGTCCTGCGCCGGCATGCGGTCCAGGTGCCCCTGCAGGTGGCGCGCCACCTGGTTCTCCGTCTCCACCACGAACCCCAGGCTCGCGGCGTCGCTGACCTGGGCCGCGGTCCAGCCGATCGCGAATGCGCCCGCGAACCACAGCGGATTCAGCAGGCTGGGCCGGCTGCCCAGCGCGTCGAGGCGCTCCGCCGTCCAGGCCAGATGGTCGGTCTCCTCGCGGGCCGCCTCCAGCAACTGTGAACGCAGCGCCGGGTCGCGCGTGACGGCGGCCTGTCCCATGTAGAGTGCCTGCGCGCACACTTCGCCCACGTGGTTCACCCGCATGAGCGCCCCGGCCTCGCGCCGCTGGGCGGGCGACAGGTCGCCTTCCGGCAGGCCCGTGGCCGGCGACGGCTGCGCGGCGCGGGGGCGTGCGAAGAGCGTGCGCAAGGCGTTGTCGGCGGCTATCAAGAGCTTGTCCATGGCGATGAATCTCGATGGTAGAAGGATTGGATTGCTGCAAAAAACGTAGCGGAAGGGCCCGGTTGCATCGCGTCCTATTCCAATTCTGGGGAACCTTTTTGTGTGTTGTGATGCTGCAACGAAATAGGCCTTTCGGGGCGATTGTGCGGGAATTCCTTTGCGAAACGGAACGGCCTCTGTTGCAATAAGGGCAACTTCCCCACCAGGAGGTTGGCCCGGGGTTGGCGGACTGCGCCTGTCGTGCGTACCAGCCCCCCGAACCGGCGCCCTCGTTTAACCTTGGAGTAACTCGCAATGAAAAAATCCCTGATTGCCCTGGCCGTGCTGGCTGCTTCCGGCGCTGCAATGGCTCAATCTTCCGTCACGATGTTCGGTATCGTCGATACGGGTGTTGCCTACATCAACAACGCCAACGCCGCTGGTCAGAACGTGTACGGCCTGACCTCCAGCGGCAACGCCACGAGCCGTCTGGGCTTCCGTGGTACGGAAGACCTGGGCGGTGGCCTGAAGGCTGGCTTCTGGCTCGAAGGCGAGATCTTCGGCGACAACGGCAACGTCAACGGCTTCAACTTCCAACGCCGTTCCACCCTGAGCCTGGCTGGCAACTTCGGTGAAGTACGCCTGGGCCGCGAACTGACCCCTTCGTACAACAAGGCCAGCAGCTATGACCTGTTCGGCCAGGCCGGCATCGGCCAGTTCCAAGGCTGGAACGAGTGGCTCGGCCTGAACGGCGCAACCGGCGTGACCGCTGACACGAACAACATCCGTTCGAGCAACATGGTCAGCTACTACACCCCTAACTTCGGTGGCTTCACCGGCGGCGTGGGCTATGGCTTCGACGAGCAAACCGTGGGCAAGGCCGGCCGTTACTTCGGTGGCTACGCTGCTTACGACAACGGCCCCCTGAGCGTGACCGTGTCCTATGACCAGCGCAATACCGGCTTCACGCTGGCTGGCATCTCCACCGCTGGCAAGCACAACATCCTGACCGTGGGCGCTTCCTACGACCTGAACGTTGCCAAGCTGATCGCCATCGCCCAACAATCGAAGTACGAAGGCGACAACTTCTCCGGCGACGCCAAGTTCAACAACTACGCCCTGGGTGCTTCCATGCCCGTCGGCGCCGGCGAATTCAAGCTGCAATACGCCCTGTACGACCAGAAGGCCATCGACTCCAAGGCTCACCAGCTGTCCCTGGGCTATGTCCACAACCTGTCCAAGCGCACCGCTCTGTACGGCACCTTGGCTTACCTGAAGAACAAGGACAACTCCAACCTCGGCCTGGCCACCAAGGGCCTGACCGTTGCCGGCCCTGGCATCGGCAACAACCAGACCGGCGTGCAAGTCGGTATCCGTCACGCTTTCTGATGGATGGCTGGCTTAGCCAGCTTGACTCAGCAAGTCAGAAAACCGCTGCTTTCGGGCAGCGGTTTTTTTTTGTCACATCGGTAACAGGAACTAAGGGAAAACGACTGTGGGTATGCCGCGAACGCATGTTCCGATGCAAGTCATTGATTTCTAGAATGAAAGTTCCCTCACCCTTCCGCAGAAAGAGACAACACATGCGTATTTCGTTTGTGAAAAAAACGGTGGCCATGACCACCCTGGCAGTAGCGGCTCCCTTCACCTTCGCACAGCAGGCAGGCACCAGCAGCGTCCAGCTGTACGGCATCGTGGACATGGCATATCGCCACACCAACAACGAGGGCCCCGCCGGCAGCCCGGGCGGTTCGCTGGACCAGATGGTCGGGGGCGGCATGTCCCAGAGCCGCTGGGGCATCAACGTGACTGAAGACCTGGGAGCAGGGCTGAAGGCCCTGGTGAACCTGGAAAACCGTTTCGGCGCCGACACGGGTACGCCTGCCACTCCGTACTTCCAGCAATCCTGGGTGGGCCTGCAGGGCGGCTTTGGCCGTGTGACTCTGGGCCGGCAGTACAACATCCTCTTCGACCTGGTGACCAGCACGTATGCGTCCTACCCGTACTCGCCGTACATGGACGTCTACAAGCCTGAGATCGGTTTCGCGCTGGGCGCGCGTGCCGACAACATGATCAAGTACATGGCCGAGGTCGGTCCATGGCGTGGCGGGCTTCAATACTCCTTCGACGAGAGAAGCGCCACCGGCGGCAAGACGGCAGGCGGCTACATCCGCTATGCGTCGGGCGGCCTGGCGGCCGGCCTGGGCTACCAGAACTATGAATTCGCGTCCGGCAAGAAGATCGACGCCTGGACGGTGGGCGGCTCCTACCGCATGGGCAACTGGTACTTCAACGGCGGCTACGGGCAGAACAAGGTGGACGGCGGGCTCACCGCCGTGGACCGCGCCGTGCTCTCCGCGATGTGGCAGGGTGGCATCAACGGCGGCTTCGGCGGCCCGGCCTTCCTGGCAGCCAACAAGCGCACGATCTACAAGATCGGGGCCGGCTACCAGATCACGCCGCAGATCAACCTGGGCGCGCACTACTTCCGTGCGGAGCAGAAGGGCAACACCGACCTCGCCAAGGCGAAGGCCGACTTCTTCACCATGGCCCTCGACTACGCATTCTCCAAGCGGACCGACGCCTACATCGAAGTGGACCACACCAAGCTCAAGGGTGACCAGGTCAGCCTGAACAACTACGCCGGCCAGGCCAACGGCGCCAAGTCGCGCACCGGCTACACCATCGGCCTGAGGCATCGTTTCTGATTCACCCCGGGGCAGCGTGCCCGCGGTGCGATGCCGCGGGCACGCTGCCCGCAGTGAGAATCCTGCCGTACGGTGGTCGCGCAAGTCTGCATGCCCTCCGGCCATTCACTGGCCGGAGGGCATGCGTCCATCCGGCCCGGCCCATGCCCGTTTCCGGGCCGGTGCCGGGTGTGAACCGACAAACGTCCGCGATGGCGCGGGTATTGCATGCGGTGGCCGTGCGCCCTGCTAGCATGCCTGCTTATCTGCCGCTCCTACGATGCTTGCCTTCATTCTGAGACGCCTCATCCAGGCCGTGATCGTCATGGTCGCGGTGGCCTTCATCTCCTTCATGCTGTTCCAGTATGTGGGCGATCCCGTCACCTTCCTGCTCGGGCAGGACGCCACGCCGGACCAGATCCGGGAGATGCGGGCGGCACTCGGGCTGGACCAGCCCTTCATCGTGCAGTTCTGGCACTTCCTCGTGAATGCGGCGCAGGGCGAGTTCGGACTGAGCCTCCGGCAGGGCGCCAAGGTGTCCAGCCTCATCGCCGAGCGGTTCCCGGCCACGCTGGAGCTGGCGCTGGTCGCCGCCGTTCTGGCCCTGGTGGTCGGCGTGCCCATGGGGGTCTATGCGGCGCTGCGCCGCGGCACGTTCACGAGCCAGCTGTTCATGACGCTGTCGCTGCTGGGGGTGTCGCTGCCCACCTTCCTGATCGGCATCCTGCTGATTCTCGTGTTCGCCGTCCACCTGGGCTGGTTCCCGAGCTTCGGGCGCGGGCCGGTGACGCAGGTCGGCTGGTGGAGCACGGGCCTGCTCAACGCCAAGGGCTGGCACCACATCACGCTGCCGGCGGTGACGCTGGCCATCTTCCAGCTCACGCTCATCATGCGCCTCGTGCGCGCCGAAATGTTGGAGGTACTGCGCACCGACTACATCAAGTTCGCCCGCGCCCGCGGGCTGTCCGACCGGGCCATCCATTTTGGACATGCCCTGAAGAACACGCTGGTGCCGGTGATGACGATCACCGGGCTGCAGCTCGGCGGCCTCATCGCCTTCGCCATCATCACCGAGACGGTGTTCCAGTGGCCCGGCATGGGCCTGCTCTTCATCCAGGCGGTGACGTTCGCGGACATTCCCGTGATGGCCGCCTACCTCTGCCTGATCGCCCTGATCTTCGTGGTGATCAACCTGGTCGTGGACCTGCTGTATTTCGCGGTCGATCCGCGACTGCGGGTGGGCAAGGCAGGAGGGCACTGACATGGCGGTCACAGCAGCCAAGCCGGCACCGTCCGCATCCCCCCGCCTGCGGGCCGGCGGACGCGCCTTCGCCCACATCGCGCAGTTCCATCCCGAGCTGACCACGTTCCGCCGCGACCTGCATGCCCATCCCGAACTGGGTTTCGAGGAGGTGTACACGGGCTCGCGCGTGAAAGAGGCGCTCAAGGTCTGCGGGGTGGACGAGATCCACGACGGCATCGGCCGCACCGGCATCGTGGCGGTGATCCATGGCCGCAGCCGTTCCAGCGGCAGCATGATCGGCCTGCGGGCCGACATGGACGCCCTGCCCATGTCGGAGCAGAACGAGTTCACCTGGAAGTCCTGCAAGCCCGGGCTCATGCATGGCTGCGGCCATGACGGCCATACGGCCATGCTGGTGGGGGCCGCGCGCTACCTTGCCGCCACGCGCCATTTCGACGGCACGGCCGTGCTCATCTTCCAGCCCGGCGAGGAGGGCTTCGGCGGTGCGCGCGTGATGATCGAGGACGGCCTGTTCGACCGCTTTCCCGTGCAGTCGGTCTATGCCATGCACAACTGGCCGGCCATGCGGCCGGGCACCATCGGCCTCAATTCCGGGGCGATGATGGCCTCGGCCGACCGCATCACCATCGAGATCACGGGCCGTGGAGGCCATGGCGCCCACCCCTACCAGACGGTGGACGTGGTGCTGGTGGCCGCCCACATCATCACCGCGGTGCAGGGCATCGTCTCGCGCAACGTGCGGCCGCTCGACAGCGCGGTGATCAGCCTGTGCGCGATGCAGGCGGGCGACCTGGGCGCGTTCAGCGTGCTGCCCGGCACGGCCACGCTGGTGGGCACGGTGCGCACGTTCTCGCCCGCGGTGCAGGAAATGATCGAGCAGCGCCTCAAGGACCTGTGCGGCGCGGTGGCGCTGGGCTTCGGCGCCACGGCCACCGTGCGCTACGAGCGCATCTATCCCGCGACCATCAATACCGAGAGCGACGCGCAGTTCGCGGGGGACGTGGCGGTGTCGCTGGTCGGCGCCGAGAACGTGGTGCGCGACCTCGAGCCCAGCATGGGGGCGGAGGATTTCTCCTTCATGCTGCAGAGCAAGCCGGGCGCCTACCTGCGCATCGGGCAGGGCACCGGGCCCGGCCACAGCGCGCTGCACAACGGCCGGTACGACTTCAACGACGAGATCCTGCCCCTGGGCGCCGCGCTGCATGCGGGCCTGGTCGAGCAGGCGATGCCGCTGGCAGCGGTCTGAGGGTATGACGATGAATTTCCCACGCACGGCATTGCGCGCCGCCATCGGCGCATCCCTGGTCGCGGCGGCCTGCATGGCGGGAGCGCAGACCATCCGGGTCGCCAACCAGGGCGACGCGCTGTCGATGGATCCGCATTCCCTGAACGAGAGCCTGCAGCTCAGCGTGACCGGCAATGTCTATGAGCCGCTCGTGGGCCGCAACAAGGACCTGAGCCTGGCGCCGGCACTGGCGACGCGGTGGACGCAGACTTCGCCCACAGTGTGGCGGTTCGAGCTGCGGCGGGGCGTCCGCTTCCACGACGGAAGCCCGTTCACCGCCGACGACGTGCTGTTCTCGCTGGCGCGCACGCAGGCCGGGAGCTCGGACATGAAGACGTACACCAACGACTTCAAGGAAGTGCGCAAGGTGGACGACTACACGGTCGAGATCGAGACCAGGTCCCCGTACCCGATCCTGCCCGACGTGCTCGCGCTCGTGTACATGATGTCCCGCAAGTGGTGCGAGGCGAACCATGCCGTCGAGCCGGTGGACCGGCGCAAGGGCGTGGAGAACGCGGCGTCGTTCCGGGCCAACGGCACGGGGCCGTTCCGCCTGCGCGAGCGCCAGCCCGGCGTGCGCACGGTGTTCACGCGCAACCCGCAGTACTGGGGGGCGATCGAGGGCAACGTGGCCGAGGTGGTGTTCACGCCCATCGGCAACGACGCCACGCGCGTCGCGGCGCTGCTTTCGGGCCAGGTGGACGTGATGGAGCCCGTGCCGGTGCAGGACATCGAGCGCGTGAACACGAGCCCGCTCACGCGCGCCGTGACCGGGCCCGAGCTGCGCACCATCTTCCTGGGCATGGACCAGAAGCGCGACGAATTGCTGTATTCCAGCGTGAAGGGCAAAAACCCGTTCAAGGACAAGCGCGTGCGCCAGGCCTTCTACCAGGCCATCGACATCGACGGCATCCGCAAGACGGTGATGCGCGGCGCATCTAATCCTTCGGCGCTGTTGGTCGGCCCGGGCGTCAACGGCTTCCAGCCCGACATCAAGCGGCTGCCCTACGATGCCGACGCAGCGCGCAGGCTGCTCGCCGAGGCCGGCTATCCGAACGGCTTCGAGGTGGGCATGAACTGCCCGAACGACCGCTACGTGAACGATGCGCGCATCTGCCAGGCCGTGGCCGCCAACCTGGCGCGCATCGGCGTGAAAGTGAACCTGCAGGCGGAGACCAAGGGCACCTACTTCCCCAAGGTGCTGCGGCGGGATACCAGTTTCTACATGCTGGGCTGGATGCCTGCCACCTACGACGCGCACAACGCGATGAATGCGCTGATGGCCTGCGTGGACGACAAGGGCGCCGGGCAGTTCAACCTGGGCGGCTACTGCAACCCCAGGGTGGACCAGCTCACGCAGCAGGTGCAGTCGGAGACCGACAAGGCCCGGCGCGACGCGATGATCCGCGAAGCCTTCGAGATCCATGCGGCTGACGTGGGCCACATACCGCTGCACCAGCAGGCCCTGGCCTGGGGCGTGTCGCGCAAGGTGGCGCTGGTGCAGATGGCCGACAACTTCATGCCGTTCAAGTGGATGAGCCTCGCGAAGTGACGCGTTGATCCGTTCCGTCCGCGTGGAGATGCCGCTCCGCTCCACGCCTTTCCCGAATCCCACGATGAAAAAAACGCTCTCACGATGGCTCGACAGCGATGTCGGCTACAGCTTCCGCACTTCCCCCGTCGCCATCGGCGCCGCGGCGATCGCGGTGGTCTGCGTGTTCTGCTCGCTGTTCGCTGGCTGGGTGGCGCCGCACAACCCGTTCGACCTCACGACGCTCGAACTGAGCGACGCCCGGCTGCCGCCGGCGTGGAGCGACGGAGGTTCCTGGAAATATCCGTTCGGCACGGACGACCAGGGACGCGACATCCTCTCGGCGCTGATCTACGGCGCGCGCATTTCGCTCGTCGTCGGCCTGGCATCGGTCGCGCTGTCGGTGGTGGTGGGGGTGGCGCTCGGGCTGCTGGCGGGCTTCAAGGGCGGCTGGATCGATGCGGTGCTCATGCGCCTGTGCGACGTGATGCTGTCCTTTCCGGCGATCCTGGTGGCGCTGCTGATCGCCGGGGTGGGCCGCGCGGTGTTCCCCAATGCGCACGAGTCGCTGGCTTTCGGCGTGCTGATCATTTCCATCTCCCTCACGGGGTGGGTGCAGTACGCGCGCACGGTGCGCGGCTCCACCCTGGTGGAGCGCAACAAGGAGTACGTGCAGGCTGCCCGGGTGACGGGGGTGTCGTCCTCGCGGATCATGCGCCGCCACGTGCTGCCCAACGTGCTCGGACCCGTCATGGTGCTGGCCACGATCCAGGTGGCCACGGCCATCATCACCGAGGCAACTCTGTCCTTCCTGGGCGTCGGGGCTCCGCCCACGTCGCCCTCGCTCGGCACGCTGATCCGCATCGGCAACGACTATCTGTTCTCGGGCGAGTGGTGGATCACGGTGTTCCCGGGCGTGATGCTGGTGCTGATCGCGCTGTCCGTGAACCTGCTGGGCGACTGGCTGCGCGATGCGCTGAACCCTCGCCTGCGCTAAAAAATGGAGCACAACCCCCTGAGCGGCTGCGCCGCTTCCCCCTTCTCTCGTCGCTGCGCGACGGGAAGGTGGACGCCGCCAGCGCGGCGGGGCGGCCCTTGCGCGGCGGCCCTGGCCTGGGCCGCGCCGATGGCACGCGCCGTGCCGAATGCAACGGATAACGGATGGATGGCCTGCCATGTCCCTTCTTGAAGTCGAGAACCTCGTCGTCGAATTTCCAGGACGCCGCGGCACGCTGCGGGCGCTGGACGACATTTCCTTTTCGATCGCGCCGGGCGAGATCCTGGGCGTGGTGGGCGAGTCGGGGGCGGGCAAGTCGCTGACCGGTGCGGCCATCATCGGGCTGCTGGAGCCGCCGGGGCGCGTCGCGGGCGGGCGGATCCTGCTGCAGGGCGAACGCATCGACGACCTGCCGCCGCAGAAGATGCGCCACGTGCGTGGGCGGCGCATCGGCGCCATCTTCCAGGATCCGCTCACTTCGCTGAACCCGCTCTACACCGTCGGCCGGCAACTGGCCGAGACGATCCAGGCGCACCTGCCGGTGAATGCCGCGGAAGCGCGGCGCAGGGCGATCCAGCTGCTCAAGGACACGGGCATTCCCGCGGCGGAGCAACGGGTG
The DNA here is from genome assembly GCF_900104515.1 of Paracidovorax cattleyae. GTDB lineage: Bacteria > Pseudomonadota > Gammaproteobacteria > Burkholderiales > Burkholderiaceae_C > Paracidovorax > Paracidovorax cattleyae. The sequence goes on along the minus strand of NZ_FNJL01000012.1, from coordinate 73,145 downwards.
GACCACTATCCCCACCAGTTCTCGGGCGGCATGCGCCAGCGGGTGGTGATCGCGCTGGCGCTGGCGGCCGAGTCCCAGCTCATCGTGGCCGACGAGCCCACCACCGCGCTGGACGTGTCGATCCAGGCGCAGATCATCCAGTTGCTGAAGAACATCTGCAAATCGCGCGGTGCGGCCGTGATGCTCATCACGCACGACATGGGCGTGATCGCCGAGACCTGCGACCGCGTGGCCGTGCTCTACGCGGGCCGCGTGGCGGAGATCGGCCCGGTGCATGAAGTGATCAACCACCCCGCGCACCCTTACACGGCGGGGCTGATGGCGTCGATCCCCGACATGGAGCAGGACCGCGAGCGCCTCAACCAGATCGACGGTGCGATGCCGCGGCTCAATGCCATTCCACCGGGCTGCGCCTTCAACCCGCGCTGCCCGCATGCCTTCGACCGCTGCCGCACGGAGCGGCCGGAGCTGCTGCCCGCCGGGCCGACGCGCGCCGCGTGCTGGCTGCATGCCGCCGTGCCGAACGCCTCCGCCGCCATCCAGGAAGCCGTGTCATGAGCGAAACCGTGCACACCCCCCCGAAGAACGCCACCACCGTCACCGCCACCGCGCCGCTGGTGCAGGCGCACGACCTCGCCAAGACCTTCGACGTCTCCGCACCGTGGCTCAACCGCGTGCTGGAGCGCAAGCCACGCACGCTGCTGCATGCGGTGGACGGCGTGAGCCTCACCATCGAGAAGGGCAAGACCCTTGCGCTGGTGGGCGAGTCCGGTTGCGGCAAGAGCACGGTGGCACGGCTGCTCGTGGGACTGTACGAGCCGACCCGCGGTGGACTCACCTTCGACGGGCAGGACGCCCATGCGGCATTCAAGGGACGGGATGCCCGCGCCATGCGCCAGCGCATCCAGATGATCTTCCAGGACCCGTACGCGAGCCTGAACCCGCGCTGGATCGTGGAGGACATCATTGGTGAGCCTCTGCGCGAGCATGGCCTGATCACCGCCAAGGCCCGGCTGCGGCAGCGCGTGGGCGAACTGCTGCAGTCCGTGGGGCTGTCGCCGCTGGACATGGCCAAGTACCCGCACCAGTTCTCGGGTGGGCAGCGGCAGCGCATCTCGATCGCACGGGCGCTGGCGACCGAACCGGAGTTCCTGGTGTGCGACGAGCCCACGTCGGCGCTGGACGTGTCCGTGCAGGCGCAGGTGCTCAACATCATGAAGGACCTGCAGCGTGAGCGGCACCTGACGTACCTGTTCATCAGCCACAACCTCGCCGTGGTGCGCCACGTGAGCGACCAGGTGGGGGTGATGTACCTGGGGCGCCTGGTGGAGCTGGCCGACAAGCGCGAGCTCTTCGCCGCGCCGCGCCATCCCTATACCCGCATGCTGCTGGACGCCATCCCGAAAATGCACGACACGGGCCGCGCGCGCACGCCCGTGCAGGGCGAAGTGCCGAATCCGCTCAATCCACCCCCCGGCTGCGCCTTCAACCCGCGCTGTCCCCATGCCAACGACCGCTGCCGCACCGAGCGGCCGCAGCTCATCGACGACGGCGGCGTGCGCGCGGCCTGCCACGGCATCGAAGAGGGGCGGATTCCTCGGGTGGCGGCTGCGCAGGCCGCCTGAGGGCCACGCGAGCAAAATGCCCCTGAGCGGGGGCGGGCGGTCAGTTGAAGCGGCCGTGCACGCCGCCCAGGCCGTACCGGCCGGCCCCGAGCAGCATCACGGCGAGGGCGCCGAACAGGTACATGCCCTGTAGCTCCAGAGCCCAGCCGCCCTGCTGCGTCATCGTGAACAGCTGGCCCATGTGGACGAGGCCGATCGCCACCACCATGTTGACGAAGATGATGGCAGCGCCCGCGCGGGTGGCGATGCCGGCGATGACCAGCAGGGGCGCCAGGATTTCGCCGACGTACACGAGATAGCCCAGTGCGCCCGGCAGGCCGGCCTTTTCCAGCATGCCCGTGATGAATCCGGCGCCGTTCTGCAGCTTGAAGAGGCCGTGCAGCAGGATCAGCACGCCCAGCGCCAGGCGCAGCACAAGCTTGCCCGCGTCGTCCAGGGCCGGTGCAGCGGCCTGGGTGGCCGCCGAACCGGGGCGTACGGGGTTCATGGTTCGGGTGGATGCGGTCGAGGGGGTCATGGCAGTGCTCCTGGCGGTAGCGGGTGAGTGATCGATGCCCGCAGTGTGCACGCCGCCGCCGTGGCGTGTCGGTGCGTTTGCGCACACTGTGCCCGCGATGTCTCCCGGAGCGTGTCGGAGGCCGCCGCGCCACTGGCCCTGCCGTGAACGACAGCGTGGTGACCCTCTGGCTGCCCGGCCCCTGCCGCAGTGCCGGCCGGTCAGGCGGCGGCCAGTGCCGGGTGGTATGCGTGCAGGAGGGCCGACGCCACCCTGGCCGGACCCTGGGAACGCCACTCTGGTGCCGCAGGGGTTGCCTGGGCCTGGAGCTTGAACACTGCCACCAGCGTGTTGAGCTGTTCGGATTGCGACCGCAGGCTGGCGGCTGCAGCGGCGCTTTGCTCCACCAGTGCGGCGTTCTGCTGCGTCACCTGGTCCAGATGGTTCACCGCTTCCCCTATCTGGCCGATGCCGCTGCTCTGCTCGGCCGAGGCGTTGGCGATCTCGCTGATCAGGGTGCCGACCTGGCGGACCTGCGCGACGATGTCGTCCATGCTGCGGCCCGCTTCGCCGGCCCGCTGGCTGCCGTTGCCCACCTTCGCCACGCTGTCCGTGATGAGCTCCTTGATCTCCTTGGCGGCCTGGGCGGAGCGCTGTGCCAGCGTGCGCACTTCGCTCGCCACAACGGCGAAGCCGCGACCCAGCTCGCCGGCCCGCGCCGCTTCCACGGCCGCGTTCAGCGCCAGGATGTTGGTCTGGAAGGCGATGGAGTCGATCACGCCAGTGATGTCCGCGATCTTGTTCGACGAGGCCGCGATGGCCTGCATGGTCTCCACCACGCTCCCTACGATGGTGCCGCCCTGTTCCGCCGCCTGTGTCGCACGGGCCGCGAGCTGGTTGGCTTCCCGGGCGGTGTCGGAATTGGTCTTCACGGTGCTGCTCAGTTCTTCCATCGAGGCCGCGGTTTCCTCCAGGCTGCCGGCCTGCTGTTCGGTGCGCTGGCTCAGGTCCGCATTGCCCATCGCGATTTCGGCCGCGCCGGTGGCGATGCTTTCGCTGCTGTCGCGCACCTGGCCGACCATGGACACGAGCTGGCCGTTCATGTGCTGCAGGGCCTGCAGAAGCGCTGCGGGTTCGTCCCTGCCCTGGATGTGGAACGAGGACGTGAGATCGCCCCGGGCCACGGCCGACGCGACGGAAACCCCGGTGGCCAGTGGCTGGGTGATGGAGCGCGTCACCACGACGGCCAGTGTCAGGCCGCAGAAGAGCGAAAAGGCGATGAGGATGCTGAAGACCAGGATGGCGCGGTCGTATCCGGCGCTCGCGGCGGCGGCAGCGGCCGTGCCGCCATCCTCGTTCAGCTTCACCAGTTGCGCCAGCGTTTCGGTCATGTCGGCGAACAGCTTGGCGGAGTCTCCGGTCGCCAGGGCATTGACCGCGGCTGTCGAAGCTCCGCCCTCGTCCAGCAGCGCCACGAAGCGGCGTTCGAGGATGCGGTAGTTGTCCAGCTGTGCGCGGAAGATGTCGTAGAGCCTGCGCTCTTCCGTGGAGGAAATGATCTGCTCGTAGCTGGAGACCACCTTCGGCAATTGCTCGTCCATGGTCGATTTCTGCAGCGCGAGCTGGCGCTGTCGCCCTTCCGGCGTGGCCTCCAGGATGCTGCGCAGCGCGGCCCGCCGGCCGTTGTTCAACACGGCGCGCACGTCACCGAGCACCCGGACGCTGGGCAGCCAGTTGGTGCCGAGTTCGTTGGCGTGGTAGTTGATGCTCCGGATCTGGACGATGCCGAACAGCCCCAGGCATAGCAGGAGGGTGTGATCTAAAACGATATTTAGGAATGAAAACAATAAATAGTAATCATACGGAATTTCGACACACAGAAGAGCTGGAGTAGCCGTTCGGCTGAGGATCCAGAGCTATGGGACTTAGGCAGTGCATACCGCAGCTGGGTGCACATTGCCGCCGCCATGCCAATCACACGCGAGCAGTACGCGCCCCAGCTGGACAATTGGATCGTGTGCAGTTGCAGAGCCATGCACCGATGTGCAGCGGATCTGATGAGTGCAATCAATTCGAGGTGTACAGGTGAAGCAGCATCCGAAGCTATGTCGATAGATGCTCACAATCTCGAACCGGTCCTTATCGCTGGGCCATCCCAGGACTTCGTGCAGCAGCGCGTGAAGCCTTGCTCTACCGCGAACCAGGGATGAACGTGATAGAGAAGCAGAGCAAGTTTCCCCTTGTGAAGGATCGCTACATCCAGCCGGAAGCGCACGAGGTTGTTGGCTAGAGGCGTGGAATCTGTGCTCTATCTAACAGAGCCAAAACCCCTGCTCAGAATTCATCTGCGACCAATTTCTCAATGCTGAACAGAGAAGGCGGCACGGCACGTCGGCCATCATGCCTACCGAGATGGTTCCTAGTGAATTTCATCGAGGCCTGTGATCGGATAGGATTAAATTATCAATCCTCACCATCCCAAAGACATAAGCATCAATAGTTGCGACATATTACAAAAAATCACCTGCGCCAAACAAAATTCCGGTCATAGTCCTACCGTCCATTCACCAATCAAATTTCTAATGAATGGATTTCTAAGGGAAAGTGTTGCTTCGGCGGATGCGCAACCGAACCACTTTCTAAGTCCATAGACGGATGATATCCTTATATTTATGACAACACTCGGAGAAATTACGGTCACAGGCGCTTACGAGGGAGAGTTCACTAACTGGAATGCGTGCTTTAATACTATTGGCCTTCCAGGCCAGGAATTTGCATTCGCACTATCGTACATGTTTTCAGAAGATGCCTTTTGGGACATGGACCGGAAAATGTCGCATGCCAGCCCGACAGATGTCGTTAATATGCTGCTTCATGCTTGCGCAATTTACGACTATAGCGCTGCTGGGTGGCCTAAAAATCCCATTGAAGCATATCAAGTTGTTCCACCCAACACTCCATATACTCCATCCCCTTATCCGCTTGACGGAACAATATGGAGCATTCCAAAAGTCACCGGTCACTGGCTTTGGGGCAATGGTTCCCCCGTCTCCATCGACATTGAGAGTCTTGCAATAAATGTTACAGCGTCTCGAATTGGCGCCGGCACTGAAAATTCATTTGAAAGTTTTGCAGCAGCGCACCCTAATCCAGGCACGTACGATTACGACTCGGGCCCTTATGGATACAGCACATACGGTGACGGTAACGCTGTATCAGCGCTCGTGGTAGGGGGGATAAGTCTTCGGACGACAGGATCCTTTACTCGAATGGAAGACGGATCATTCACTTTTACAGGAAGTACGGGCGCGTATGACGACATCTTTAACATGGACAGACGTCCTGGAAGACCGTGGTGGGCAGATGCCGTGGTCGACGTGTTCAACTCGATCGGCGGCCAAGATTTTACAGTAATTATTAACGGAAAGCTTCCGACCAACCTGACGGGCAGATAACTATGCAGAATATCACGCGCGGACGATTTTTCACAGTTTTGGCACTTGCTCTACTCGGCGCTAGTTGCAGTAGAGCTGACGAAGCTCCTAGGGCAGACTGCACCAAGGCGAATATTTCAGATATCGAAAAAAAAATATTTTCCAAGCTAAGCGAAAAACATCCTGGTCGCACCTTCAAAATAGAAAAGCTTAACTTTAATCAGGCCGACAATCTGCCTTTTTGGCATGCCCAGATAGTTACGACTGAGCCACACGCAAAACAACACTTGTTTGCCATGTATTACTGTGATGGCAGTGTAGAGCTAACTGCATTGATGCGTCCAGAGTAAAACGTCCAGCTTATGGGCATCTCTAGCCCCTGTTCAATCGGCCATACTTTGGGGCTGTCCAGTCATCGATGCCAGTAGATCTTCTATTCGCTGCCGCTGTTCAGCCTCAAAAATCTGCCTCGAAGTAAAAACATCTACGGTGCTGACCGATATATAGTTTTTCCTGTCGTCAGTCTTTTTCCACATAGTGGCATGAAGATGGGCGGTGGACCTCTCTCGTAGTTCCGAGGCAGAACCCTCCTGAAGGCGAAGCACAGCAAATTCAGGTATGTTTTCACCTAGTGGTGTGAGTCAGAAGTCCGCAGGCAGAATTCAGCGACGGATTGCAGAATCTCGTCGGCTGTTTTGATCCAGACGAATGGTTTGGGTGCGGCATTGTTCATAGCGACGTATGCCCGGATTGCGTTCTCCAGCGCTCGGGTGGAGCGCAAGCGCCCGCGCCTGATCTGGCGGGCCGTGAGGATGGAAAACCAGCACTCGACCAGATTGATCCAGGAGGCCGAGGTGGGCGTGAAGTGCAGGTGCACGCGCGGGTGCCTGAGCAGCCGGCGCTGGATGATGGGACTCTTGTGCGTGCTTGCGTTATCGAGCACAAGGTGCAGATCCAACTGCGCGGGCGTCGCTCGCTCTACGGTCTGCAAGAAGTGGCGGAACTCCACACTGCGATGGCGCCGGTGAACTTCTGCGATGACCGTGCCGGCCTTGACATCGAGCGCCGCGAAGAGGTCGGTTGTTCCGTGGCGGATGTAGTCGTGCGTGTGGAGCTCCGGTTGCCCCGGGCGCATGGGCACGGCTGGCGCGGTGTCGCTGTGCGCTGCAATGGAGGGTTTCTCGTCCACGCACAGGACCAACGCCCGCTCGGGTGGATGCAGATTGAATCGCCCCGGCTGTACTAGACACCTTCGAGCCTCAAACCTGAGGCCCAATAGGAGGTGCCATGACGAGCAAGCAGCCATACCCCGAAGAATTCAAGATTGAAGCGGTCAAGCAGATCACGGAGCGAGGTCACCGGGTGGCCGACGTGTCTGCCCGGATCGGCGTAAGCCAGCACAGTCTGTACAAGTGGATAAAGGCTTATGCAGTGCCTGCGTCCGAACGACAGTTGCAGACTTCCCAAGCAGAAGAGCTGCGGCGGCTGAAGGCCGAACTCAAGCGAGTGACCGAGGAGCGCGACATCCTAAAAAAGGCCGCCGCGTACTTTGCCAAGCAATCCGGGTGTCTTCAACTACATCGAGATGTTCTACAACTCCCAGCGCCGTCATTCATCAGCAGCTGGGCTATCGCCGGTAGAGTTCGAGCAACGACATTCCCAACGGCTCAGAGGTGTCTAGAAAAGCCGGGGCGATTCACCTCCGGGCCGGAGGACGGCGACGGAGCGCGGCGCGCCATGGCCCTGGCACAGGCGGGGCTGGCGCCGGAACAGGTGCAGTACCTGAACGCCCACGCCACCTCCACCTACGTGGGCGATCGCGGGGAACTGGCCGCGGTCCGCAGCCTGTTCGGGACCGGAGGAGCGGTCGCGACCAGCTCGACCAAGGCCGCCACGGGTCACCTGCTGGGCGCTGCCGGGGCGGTGGCCGCCATTTTCGCGGCGCTGGCGCTGCGCGACCAGGTGGTGCCCGCGACGCGCAATCTCGTGCAACCCGATGCGCTCGCCGTGGGCCTCGACCTGGAGGCTGGAAGCGCACGCCCGATGCCGCTGCAGCACGCCCTGGTCAACGGATTCGGCTTCGGCGGCGTGAACGCCTCGCTGGTGCTCGGACGCTGGGCGCCCGGCGCTTCCTGATGCGGGGGCGTTCGCGCCGCGGCGCTGGCGGGCATGGGCGAGGCAGCTGCTCATTCCCCGCCATCCAGATCTGCGAAGAACGCCGAAGCCGGGACATGGACCAGTTCCGAGGCCGAAAGGCCGGTCCGGCGTGAGTGCCGCACCGCCATGGCATATCCGAGCGCATAGCCCGCATGGCGCGGAAGTGTGTCCGGTCGGGTTCCGTAGAACCACTGCGCATGTCCGTAGTCCGTCCGGTCGCGTTGTGCCCGGGCGAGTGGGGCGATCGTCTCGAGCCGTGCCTTCGACAGCGAATGCGCATAGAACGGTGGACCACTGCTTCCGAATTCCGATTCGAACAGGCACGCCAGCCCTTCGCTGACCAGGGCTTCGCCCAGGGTGTTGCCGTAGCCGGGGCCGGCCCAGCGCGCGCAGTGGTGCAGCTCGTGGGCCAGCAGGCTGCGCAGGGCGTGGCCGAACGCCGCGGGATCGGCTTCGTGGCGATGCACGTCGATGGGCAGGAACACGCGGTGCGCACAAGGCGTGTACCCGCCTGCCCCCAGCTCCGGAATGGTGGAAGCGGGATCGTGATAGACCAGCACATCCACTCCCTGCAGTGGCAGCCGCGGCAGCGCGGCTGCCGTTACGGGCTCCAGTGCCGCCCGCAGGGTGTCCACGTGGATGCCCAGTTCATTGCCTGCGTTCAGCAGGTGGATCGCAACGACAGGGGCTGATGGCATCGCGTGGTTCCGGAAGTGCGCGAGAGCGCTTCACGTATAGCGTTTGGCCCGGAGGTTGTCCTTCATCTGCTGCAGGCGGGGTTGCAGCGGCTCGCCGATGCGCAGCGCCACGCAGGTGGCGAGCACGTCGATGATGAGCAGGTGCAGCAGGCGCGAAACCATCGGGCTGTAGCGGTCGTAGCCCTCCGGATGGTCGGCCGCCAGGTGGATGTGGCAGGCGCTGGCGAGGGGAGATCCGCTGGCAGTGATGGCGATCGCGGTGGCGCCGTTCCTGCGGGCGATGTCTGCCGCGTCCATGAGGTCGCGTGTGCGGCCGGAGTTGGAGACGATCACCACGCAGTCGCCAGGCCCCAGCAGGGTGGCGCTCATGACCTGCATGTGGCCGTCGCTGGTCGAGAGGCTGGTCACGCCCAGCCGGAAGAACTTGTGCTGCGCGTCCTGGGCCACGATGCCCGAATTGCCCGCGCCGTAGAACTCGATGCGCCGGCCCGTCTGCCAGGTGGCGGCGATGGCCTGCGCGGCCTGCTCGATCGCCTTGGTGCTCGCCGCGTTGCGGTACTGCAGGAACGCGGCGACGGCGTTGTCCACGACCTTCACGAGCACATCGCCGGTCTTGTCGTCCGCGTCCACGCTGCGGTGGATGAACGGCACGCCCTCGCTCACGCTGCCCGCGAGCTTGAGCTTGAAGTCGGCCAGCCCGTCGTACCCCATGCTGCGGCAAAAGCGCACCACGGTGGGCTTGCTCACCCCTGCCCGCGCCGCCAGCTCCCGCACCGGCAGCCGCGCAAACGCACGCGCGTCCTGCAGCACCAGCTGGCCCACCCGCTGTTCAGCGGGAGCCAGCGAAGGCAGCGAGGCGGTGATGCGTTCGAGCATGTCAGTAGCCCAGTTCCAAAGCAGTGGGAGCCGAGGCACGCGACCTCAGCATCTGCACCATTTCGGTGGCCGTGGAACCTGTCTCGTCCGTCTGCTGGCGCCGGACGTCCGAATACCATTCACAGCACCGGATTTTCACGATGCGTGCCAGTACATGGGGCCTATCAACTTCGCACGGCCTCACCCGTCGAAGGGCCGCGGAGCAGGCCACACCAGCAGACGCCGCGGAACCGGCTTCGCCGGGCCGCTGGCGTCGTCCCCCCGCCCGCCGTGCGACGCACGGCGAGAGCGGGGGGAAGCGGCGCAGCCGCTCAGGGGGGTGCTTCAAGACTCCTCCATCCAGCTATGCCCTTCGCGCGCCACCATGGCGCTGGCGGCACTGGGCCCCCAGCTGCCCGCGGCGTAGGGACGGGGACCGTCTTCCGAGTCCCGCCAGGATTGCATGATGGGCTCGACCCAGCGCCACGCCGCTTCCTGCTCGTCGGCGCGCACGAAAAGGTTCAGCCTGCCCGCGATCACATCGAGCAGCAGGCGTTCGTAGGCGCCCACCCGCTCGGTGCCGAAGCGCTGTTCGAAATCCAGGTCCAGGTGGACGGGCGCCAGGGCCTGCACCTCGGAGATGCGCATGCCGCGCTTTTCCTGCCCTGCGGCGAACAGATGCAGCGCCACGCCGTCGCGCGGCTGCAGGTGGATCACGAGGCGGTTGGCGCTGCCCATCGGCGTGCGGTAGATCGCATGCGGCGTGGGCCGGAAGTTGATGGCGATGTGGGCCTCGTGCGAGGCCAGCCGCTTGCCCGTACGGACGTAGAACGGCACGCCCGCCCAGCGCCAGTTGGCGATTTCGGTGCGCAGCGCCACGAAGGTTTCCGTGCGGCTGTCCGCGGGCACGCCGTCTTCCTCGGCGTAGCCACGTACGCGCTGGCCGCCGAGCGAGCCGGCGGTGTATTGGCCGCGCACCACGTCCCGCGACAGCGTGGCGGGCGTCCAGGGCACGAGCGAGCGCAGCACCTTGAGCTTCTCGTCGCGGATGGCGTCGGCATGGGCGTTGATGGGCGGCTCCATGCCGATGGCGCAGAGCAGCTGCAGCGCGTGGTTCTGCACCATGTCGCGCAGCGCGCCGGTGCCGTCGTAGAAGGCGCCGCGCTTTTCCACCCCGAGCTTCTCGGCCATGGTGATCTCGATGCTGGCCACGGTCTCGCGGCGCCAGAGCGGCTCGAACAGGGCGTTGCCGAAGCGCAGCGCCAGCAGGTTCTGTACCGACGGCTTGCCGAGGTAGTGGTCGATGCGGAAGATCTGCTCCTCGTCGAACACGCTGCGCACGGCGGCGTTGATGGCGCGGTTGGAGGCGAGGTCGTGGCCCAGGGGCTTTTCCAGCACCACCCGCGTGTGCGGCGTGGCGAGGCCTGCGGCGCCGAGCTGCTCGCAGGCCGTGGTGAACAGGCCCGGGGCGGTCGCGAGGTACATCACCACGGTATCGGCCTGCCGCTCGCCGAGGCGCGCTCCGAGCGCCGCGTAGTCGGCGGGCTTGGAAAGGTCCATGCGCTGATAGTGGAGCAGGGCTGCGAAGCGCTCGAACTCCTCGGCATTGGGGCGCTTGTCACCCTCCACCGCAGCGAACCGGCTGGCGATGAGCTCGCGGTAGGCCCCGTCGCTCAGGTCGTCCCGCGCCACGCCGATGATGCGGCCTTCCGCCGGCAGCGATCCATGCCGGAACGCCTGGAAGAGGGCGGGCAACAGCTTGCGCCATGCCAGATCGCCCGTGCCGCCGAACAGGACCAGATCGAAACTCATTGCTGCTGCGCTCCCGATGTCTGAGGGGGTTGGTGGGTGAGGAACCGGACTGCGTGACACGCTGCGGTCCATGGCGCGATGTTACCGAGTTTCATCTTGAGGTGGCGGCTGACAGGAACCCCGGTTACAACGGGCCTACACTCGCGGACGGCGCAGCGGGGACATCGCACCCGCCCCACCCAACCCGGAGGATTGCATGAACCAACTCGACGCCCTCAAGCAGGTCACCACGGTGGTGGCCGACACGGGCGATTTCCGACAGCTCGGCGCCTACCGGCCCCAGGATGCGACCACCAATCCCTCGCTGATCCTCAAGGCGGTGCAGAAGGCCGAGTACGCCCCCTTGCTCCAGGAATCCGTCGAGCGCTGGCGCGGACGGCCGCTCGACGAGATCATGGACCGGCTGATCGTGCGCTTCGGCTGCGAGATCCTGTCGCTGATTCCCGGGCGCGTCTCCACCGAAGTGGACGCCCGCCTCTCGTTCGACACGATGGCCACGGTGACGCGCGGCGAGCGCATCATCGATCTCTACCGGGCCGAGGGGGTGGACACCGCCCGCGTGCTGATCAAGATCGCCTCCACCTGGGAGGGTATCGAGGCAGCCCGCATCCTGGAGCAGCGCGGCATCCACACCAACCTCACGCTGTTGTTCTCGCCCGTGCAGGCCGTGGCCTGCGGCGCGGCCAAGGTGCAGCTCATCTCGCCCTTCGTCGGCCGCATCTACGACTGGTACAAGAAGCAGGCCGGTGCGCAGTGGGACGAGGCGGCGATGTCCGGTGCCAACGACCCCGGCGTGCAGTCGGTACGCCAGATCTACCAGTACTACAAGCATTTCGGCATCCGCACCGAGGTCATGGGCGCCAGCTTCCGCAACGTGGGGCAGATCACCGCGCTGGCGGGCTGCGATCTGCTGACCATCGCCCCGGAGCTGCTCGCACAGCTGGCCGCGTCGGATGCGCCGCTCACCCGTGCTCTCGACCCGGACGCCGCCCGTGGGCTGGAACTGCAACCGGTGCAGTACGACGAGCCCGGCTTCCGCTATGCGCTCAATGCCGACGCCATGGCGACCGAGAAGCTGGCCGAGGGCATCCGCGCCTTCGCCGCAGACGCCGCCAAGCTAGAGCAGATGGTCATCGCCGCATGAGGAGGGACGCCGAGATGACCCTCCAAGCTGCCGCACGCGTGCGCTGCGATCGCACCGCCGCCTGGGCCGCGCTGCAGGCCCACTACGATGCCGCGGGCCGGGATTTCGACGTCCGCGACGCCTTCGCGGCGGACCCGCAGCGCTTCGGGCGCTTCAGCCAGGAAGCGCCGCACGTCTTTGCCGACCTGTCCAAGAACCGCATCGGCGCAGACGCCGAAGCCCTGCTGCTGCAACTGGCCCGCGAATGTGGCCTGGAAGGCCGGCGCGACGCGATGTTCGCAGGCGAGGCGATCAACCACACGGAGCAGCGCGCGGTGATGCACTGGCTGCTGCGCGAGCCGGCTCCGTCCGTGCCGCCTGCGGGCCAGGACGCCTCCGGTGCGGTGGCCTCCGGCCGGCGCGACGTGCATGCCACCCTGCAGGCCATGCTGGACTTCGCCGAGCGCGTGCGCTCGGACGATGCCATCACCGACATCGTGAACATCGGCATTGGCGGCTCCGACCTGGGTCCCTCGATGGTGACCAAGGCGCTGGACGACCTGTGCCATCCGGGCAAGCGCCTGCATTTCGTCTCCAACGTGGATGGCGCGGAGCTGGGCGGCGTGCTGCGCACCCTGCGCCCGGAAAGCACTCTGTTCCTGGTCGCCTCCAAGACCTTCACCACCGCCGAGACGATGACCAACGCGCATGCCGCGCGGGCCTGGTTCCTGGCCCGGGGCGGCAGCGAAGAGGGACTGCAGCGCCACTTCGCCGCGCTGACCACGAACGTGGAGGCCGCGGCCGCCTTCGGCATCCAGACCACGTTCGGTTTCTGGGACTGGGTGGGCGGGCGCTATTCGCTCTGGTCCGCCATCGGGCTGCCCATCGCGATCGCCGCAGGGGCCGACGGCTTCCGCGGCCTGCTGGCGGGCGCGCACGCGATGGACGAGCACTTCCGCACTGCGCCGCTGGAGCGCAACCTGCCGGTGCGGCTCGGCCTGCTGGATGTCTGGTACCGCAACTTCCACGGCTTCGCGACGCGCAGCGTGGCGCCCTACAGCCATGCGCTGCGCCGGCTGCCGGCCTACCTGCAGCAGCTGGAGATGGAGAGCAACGGCAAGGGTGTGGATGCCGAAGGGGAGACGCTGCCCTTTGCCACGTCGCCCGTGGTATGGGGCGAGCCCGGAACCAACGGCCAGCACGCCTTCTTCCAGATGATCCACCAGGGGCCGGACATCCTGCCGGTGGAGTTCATCGTGCTGCGCGAACCGGGCCGCGACCTGCCGGAGCAGCATCCCCGCCTCGTGGCCAATGCCCTGGCGCAGGCCAAGGCGCTGATGCAGGGCAAGGCCAGCGACGACGGCCATCGCCGCTTCACGGGCAACCGGCCGAGCACCTTCCTGGTGCTGGACCGGCTCGATCCCCCATCGCTGGGTGCGCTGATCGCGCTCTATGAGCACCGCGTCTTCGTGAGCGGCGCGCTGTGGGGCATCAACAGCTTCGACCAGTGGGGCGTGGAGTTGGGCAAGGTGCTGGCGAAGGAGCTGGAGCCCCGCCTGGCCTCGGGCGGCGGCGAAGGGCTGGACGGCTCGACGGCCGGGTTGCTGGCGCGACTGCGATAGCCGCACGGTGCGGACGGGGAGGGCAACGGCCGAGCGCAGCCGTTCGCTCCCCCGCTGCGACCTGGGCAGCTGCAACGCCTGGGGGGAATGCCGGACCCGCTGGCGTGGCGGGTAGTAGACAGAAATCCCGTCTTTACATGTGCTGGACAGTAAAAATCGGGGGCGTTCCGGTTTTTCACCTTTGAAACATTTAGTCTTGGCTGGTAACTCACCAAGCGCGCCTATGTTTCGCACAGCTTCCACCCAGCGACGGTTCACTGTCCTCATTTGCGGGTTCTTCTTTCTGCTGCTGCTCGGCACGTTTGCCGTGATTCAGTTGTCGGTGACGCCCGACCTGTCAGCGCTGGAAGGCAAGGTCGCCGCTGCCAGCGTCGACCAGATTTCGGTGCGCATCAGCGAGCAGCTGCGGCAGGTGGAAGCCCAGTCGCGCAGCATCACCCAGACGGTGGCGCTGTTGCCCAGCGACCAGATCGACGTGCTGCAGCCCGGGCTGGTGGACCAGTACGGCGACCCGAACGTGTTCGGCGGCGGCATCTGGCCGCTGCCCAACCAGCGAGAACAGGGTCGCGACAAGTTCAGCACCTTCTTTGCGCGCGACAGCAGCAACAAGCTGGTCGTGAACACCCACTGGAACTCGCCCGAGTCGCTGAAGTACTGGGAGCAGCCGTGGTACGAGAACGGCAAGACGGCTCCCAAGGGTCAGTGCAAGTGGGCCAAGGCCTACCAGGACGCCGCCAGCCCGCAGCCGCGCACCAATTGCGCCATGCCTATCTACAAGGGCGACACGCTGTGGGGCGTGTCCACCATCGATGTGACGCTGGGCTTCTTCAACCGGCTGGTGGCCGACATGGAAGCCAAGGTCCAGGGCCAGATCCTGATCGTGGAAGCTGACGGCAAGATCGTCAGCAACAGCAGCCGCATCCAGGGCAATATCGTGCTGAAGAACCTGTCAGAGATCGCGTCCACCTCGCCCATGGCGGCAGAGATCCTGCGCCTGCTGCCCCAGGCGCAGGGCGGCGCCATGGTGGAGCAGGCTTACCAGGGCGACGGCGGCGCGCAGATGCTGTTCCTGAAGCCGATCCCCGGCAGCCCGTGGCTGATCGCCACCAGCATTCCGGCCTCGCTGCTGGCGGTGAACAGCCAGCGCATCCTGACCAAGCTGGCGGCCGTGCAGGTGCCCATGGCGATCGTGCTGCTGGCGCTGATGGTGCTGGGCATCCGCCTCTTCATGCGGCGCCTGAGCGTTCTGAAGACCAACATCGACGCACTGTCCGCCGGCGAAGCCGACCTGACGCGCCGGCTGCCCGAAACGGGCGGCAGCGAATTCAGCGAAGTCGCGCAGAGTTTCAATGCCTTCATCGCGCGGCTGCAGGGCGTGGTGGGCCAGGTGGTGAATGGTGCCTCGTCGATCGCGGCGGCGTCGAGCGAGATCTCCAGTGGCAACCAGGACCTGTCCGTGCGCACCGAAGAGCAGGCCGCGTTCCTGCAGGAGACGGCTGGTTCGATGGACCAGATCACCGGCACCGTCAAGCAGAACGCCGACAGTGCCAACCAGGCCAACCGGCTGGCAACGGACGCCTTCCAGGTGGCGACGCGCGGCGGCGAGGTGATCGGCAACGTGGTCGAGACCATGGACTCGATCAGCGCCTCGTCGAAGAAAGTGGTGGACATCATCGGCGTGATCGACGGCATCGCGTTCCAGACCAACATCCTGGCGCTGAACGCCGCGGTGGAGGCCGCCCGCGCGGGCGAGCAGGGCCGGGGCTTCGCCGTGGTGGCCAGCGAAGTACGCAGCCTGGCGCAGCGCAGTGCGGAGGCAGCCAAGGACATCAAGCACCTGATCGCCGACTCGGTCGCCAAGGTGGAGTCCGGCAGCGCGCTCGTGGTGCAGGCCGGCACGACCATGCAGGAGATCATCGCCACCAACACCAACGTGGCCGCGATCATGGGCGAGATCATGGCAGCCAGCGTGGAGCAGAGCAAAGGCATCGACCGGGCGAACCAGGCGATCGCGCAGCTGGACACCACCACGCAGCAAAACGCCGCGCTGGTGGAAGAGGTGTCGGCCGCCGCGCGGTCGATGCAGGAGCAGACCAGCCTGCTGATCCAGGTGGTGGGCGCGTTCAAGGTCTGACGCGCCGGCGGCCTGGCGCCGTTCCATCCCTTTTCCCCCTGGCCTCCAGCACCACAGCCCGCTTCATGCGGGCTGTCTGCTTTGGGCCCTCGCAGGCCACTTTCCATGCTGTATTGCATGGATTAGGGAATATCCCAGTCAGTCTGCGCAAAAAAGTACCAATCCGGGTGAAGCGAGTACCAGCATGGAGGGCGGGCCCTGGCCAGAATTCCACTCCACGGCGACCTGTTCGACATGAAGGCAGGCGTCGCTCACCCAAGGAGACAACATGAAGCGTTTTCTGAAAGCGGGCCTCGCCCTGGCAGTGGCCGGCGCAGCCGGCATGTCCCAGGCCGCCACCGAACTCGTGATCGCGACCGTCAACAACGGCCACATGATCGAGATGCAGAAGCTCACCCCTTTCTTCGAAAAGGCCTACCCCGACATCAAGCTCAAGTGGGTCACGCTGGAAGAGGGCACGCTGCGCCAGCGCGTGACCACGGACATCGCCACCAAGGGCGGGCAGTTCGACGTGATGACCATCGGCCTCTACGAGGCGCCGATCTGGTCGAAGAAGGGCTGGCTCAAGCCGATCGCCACCGATGCGGCCTACGACGTGGACGACCTGCTGCCCGCCATCCGCGACGGCCTGTCGCAGGGCGGCAAGCTCTATGCGGCGCCGTTCTACGGCGAGAGCTCCATGCTCATGTACCGCAAGGACCTGGCCGACAAACTGGGCGTGAAGTTCTCCGACCAGCCCACGTGGGCCGAGGTGAAGGCCTTCGCCGACAAGGCCAACGACCCCAAGGCGGGCGTGTACGGCATGTGCCTGCGCGGCAAGCCGGGCTGGGGCGACAACATGGCTTTCCTCTCCACGCTGGTCAACACCTACGGCGGCCAGTGGTTCGACATGGCCTGGAAGCCGCAGATCGACTCCCGGCCCTGGAAGGACGCCATCGGCTTCTACGTCGATCTGATGAAGAAGAACGGTCCCCCGGGCGCCTCGGCCAACAGCTTCAACGAGAACCTGGCGCTGTTCAGCGAAGGCAAGTGCGCGGCCTGGGTGGACGCCACCATCGCGGCCTCGTTCGTCAGCGACCCGAAGCAATCGAAGGTGGCCGACAAGGTGGCCTTCGCGCAGGCGCCCACTGCCGTCACGCCCAAGGGCGCGAACTGGCTGTGGTCGTGGAACCTGGCCATCCCGGCCAGCTCCTCCAAGGATGACGCGGCGCAGAAGTTCATCCGCTGGGCCACGTCCAAGGACTACATCGCGCTGGTGGCCAAAGAGGCTGGCTGGGCCGCGGTGCCCACGGGCACGCGCAAGTCCACCTACGCGAATCCGGAGTTCCAGAAGGTCGCCAGATTCGCCGCCGCCGAGAAGAAGGCCATCGACTCGGCCAACCTTTCCGACAGCACCCTGCCCAAGTCGCCCTACACCGGCGTGCAGTACGTGGCGATCCCCGAGTTCCAGGCCATCGGCATCGCGGTGGGCCAGCAGATGAGCGCGGCGCTCTCGGGCAAGGCGACGGTGGAGCAGGCGCTCAAGACCTCGCAGACCATCGCCGAGCGCGAGATGAAGAAGGCCGGCTACTACAAGTAAGCCTCTGCCCCGGCGGCCCGCGGCATGCCGCGCGGCCGCGCGCCAGCCCACCGCAACGGACACGCTGCCATGAAAAGACTCCTGCCCCGCGCCCTGATGGCGCCCGCAGTGCTCACGCTGCTGGCGTGGATGATCGTGCCGCTCGCCATGACGGTGTATTTCTCGGCCGTCAGCTACAACCTGATGCAGCCGGGCGAGCATCCTTTCGCGGGCCTGGACAATTTCCAGTACTTCATCACCGATCCCGACTTCTGGCCTGCGGTGTGGAACACGCTGCTGCTCATCGGCAGCGTGATCGCCATCACCGTGGTGCTGGGCGTGCTGCTGGCTCTCCTGGTGAACGAGCCCTTCCCGGGGCGCGGCATCGTCCGGGTGCTGCTGATCTCGCCGTTCTTCGTCATGCCCGCAGTCAACGCGCTGCTGTGGAAGCACATGATGATGAACCCGATCTACGGCATCCTGGCCGACCTGTGGCGGTTCTTCGGCGCCACGCCCATCGACTGGATGACCGACTACCCGCTGCTGTCGGTGATCGTCATGGTGGCCTGGCAGTGGCTGCCCTTCGCCTGCCTGATCTTCATCACCTCGCTGCAGTCGCTGGACCGCGAGCAGATGGAGGCCGCGCGCATGGACGGCGCCACTGCGCCGCAGCGCTTCTTCTATCTGGTCATCCCGCACCTGGGCCGTCCCATGGCGGTGGTCATCATGATCGAGATGATCTTCCTGCTGAGCGTGTTCGCGGAAATCGCGATCACCACCAGCGGCGGCCCGGGCAACGCCAGCACCAACATGACCTACCTGATCTTCAAGCAGGCGCTCATGAACTTCGACGTGGGCGTGGCCTCCGCGGGCGCGCTGTTCGCCGTGGTGCTGGCCAACATCGTGGCCGTCTTCCTGATCCGCATCGTCGGCAGGGACCTGGACTGAAAAGGCGCTGAACCACCATGCATGCCCATTCTTCCGCCGGCGGCCGGTTCGCGCTCGCCATCCGCACCCTTGCCGCCTGGAGCGCCGCGCTGCTGCTGTTCTTTCCCATCGCCTGGCTGTTCCTCACGGCCTTCAAGACCGAACTGCAGGCCATCCACGTGCCGCCGCTCTTCGTCTTCGCCCCCACGCTGGAGAACTTCATCGAGGTGCAGCGGCGCAGCGACTATTTGCTGTATGCGCGCAACTCGCTCATCACCAGCCTGGGATCGACCGTGCTGGGCCTGTTGATCGCGGCGCCGGCGGCCTATTCGATGGCCTTCTTCCGCACGCGCAAGACGCGCGACATCCTGATGTGGATGCTCTCCACCAAGATGATGCCGGCCGTGGGTGCGCTCGTGCCCATCTACGTGATCGCGCAGACCGCCGGCATGCTGGATTCGCTCACGGCGCTCACCATCGTGTTCACGCTGTCGAACCTGCCGATCATGGTGTGGATGCTCTACAGCGCCTACAAGGACATTCCGCACGAGATCCTGGAGGCTGCGCGCATGGACGGCGCGGGCCTGTGGGCCGAGTTCCGCCACGTCGTGCTGCCGCTCTCGGTGGGCGGCATGGCATCCACCGGCCTGCTGTGCCTGGTGCTGAGCTGGAACGAGGCCTTCTGGGCGCTCAACCTCACCTCCGCCAAGGCCGGCACGCTGGCCACGCTCATCGCGTCCTACTCCAGCCCCGAAGGACTCTTCTGGGCCAAGCTCTCGGCCGCCTCGCTCCTGGCCATCGCGCCCATCGTGGTGTTCGGCTGGTTCAGCCAGAAGCAACTGGTGCAGGGGCTGACCTTCGGTGCCGTCAAGTAAGTGCACGGGCAGAGAAAAAAGACACAAGAAAGGCAGACACCCCCCATGGCCTACCTCGAACTCCAGGGCATCCGCAAGCGCTTCGGCGATGCCGAAATCATCAAGGGCGTGGACCTGCAGATCCGGAAGGGCGAATTCATCGTCTTCGTGGGGCCGTCGGGCTGCGGCAAGTCCACGCTGCTGCGGCTGATCGCCGGCCTCGAGCCCGTCACCAGCGGCAGCCTGATGCTGGATGGGCGCGACATCACGCACACGCCCTCGGGCAAGCGCGACCTGGCCATGGTGTTCCAGAGCTACGCGCTGTATCCTCACATGAGCGTGTACGACAACATGTCGTTCGCGCTCAAGCTCGCGGGCGTGGCCAGGGACGAGATACGGGCCAAGGTGGAGCATGCGGCCGGCACGCTCCACCTCACGCAGTACCTCGGCCGCACGCCCCGGGAGCTGTCCGGAGGCCAGCGCCAGCGCGTGGCCATCGGCCGCGCCATCGTGCGCGAGCCCAAGGTGTTCCTCTTCGACGAGCCGCTCTCCAATCTCGATGCGGCCCTGCGCGGCAATACCCGCGTGGAGATCCACAAGCTGCACCGTGCCCTGGGCGCCACCACCATCTACGTGACGCACGACCAGGTCGAGGCCATGACCCTGGCCGACCGCGTCGTCGTCTTCAAGGACGGACTCATCGAGCAGGTCGGCACGCCGCTGGAACTGTACGACCGGCCGGCCAACCGCTTCGTCGCGCAGTTCATCGGCATGCCGTCGATGAACATGGTGGCGGCCCGCGCCATCGCGCCCTTCGCGGCGGCCACGGGCGGCGTGCTGCCCGCCGACGGCTTCCTGGGCGTGCGGCCCGAGGGGCTGCGCGTACATCGCATCGATGGCCCGGCCGAAGGGGCGGGCGTGCCGGGCCGCGTCGAGCTGATCGAGGCCCTGGGCGCAGACACGCTGATCCACGTCGATGTGGCCGGCGTGCCGCTGGTGGCGCGCCAGAACGAGCGCACATCGCTGCAGCCGGGCGACGGCGTGGCCGTGGAGCTGGACCCGGCCGTACTGCACTGCTTCGACCGCGAAGGCCACGCGCTGCGCGCCTGAGTGCCTTTTCTCCGTTCCCGTTCGTCCCATCTCCATTTCCTTCAGCGGACCATCGCCGTGACCCCTGCGCACCTTTCTCCGGCTCCCACGGAGTTCACCATGCTTCACCTGGGCCTGGGCTCGTTCCACCGGGCGCACCAGGCCGTCTACCTGCAGCGCCTCATCGATGCAGGCGATGCGCGCTGGTCGCTCTCGGGCGCCAACATCCGGCCCGATACGCCCGAAGTCATCGCCGCGCTGCAGGCGCAGGGCGGTCGCTACACGCTGGAGACGGTGTCGTCCTCAGGAGAAACTTTCTACGAGGAGATCGCTGCCATCCGCGAGGTGCTGCCCTGGAGCCCCACGCTCGCGGCCGTGGTCGCGCGCGGCGCCGCGCCTTCCACCCGCATCGTTTCCTTCACCGTGACCGAGGCGGGCTACTATCTCGATGCCCAGGGCCGGCTGGACATGGGCTTCGCCGAACTCGCGGCCGACATCGACCGTGCCCGCCGCGGCGAGGTGAGCGGCGAGAACGGCACGATCTACGGGGCCGTCACCGCCATCCTGCGCGCGCGCCGCGCGTCCGGCGCGGGCCCGCTCACGCTGCTCAACTGCGACAACCTGCGCCACAACGGCGACCGCTTCCGCGCCGGCCTGCTCGAATTCATCGAGCGGGCGGGCGATGCCGGCCTGCTGGCCTGGGTGCAGGACCATACCGCCTGTCCCAACGCCATGGTGGACCGCATCACGCCGCGTGCGCCGGCCGAACTGCGCGCCCGCGTGCGGGCCGCCACCGGCCGTGATGACGCCGCCGCCATCACCGCGGAGCGCTTCATCCAGTGGGTGATCGAAGACCGCTTCGTGGCCGGACGGCCCGGTTGGGAGCGCGTGGGCGTGGAGATGGTCGAGGATGTACAGCCCTACGAGGAAGCCAAAATCCGCCTGCTGAACGCCACGCACAGTTGCATCGCCTGGGCGGCTACGCTGGCGGGGCTGGACTTCATCCACGAAGGCACGCACGACGCCGCCATCCGGCAGATGGCCTGCGACTACGTTACCGACGACGCAATTCCCTGCCTGGACCGCCCGGACCAGCCCAGCCCGGTCGATCTGCCCGCCTACCGCGACCTGGTGCTCGATCGCTTCGGCAACCCTGCCATCCGCGACACCAACCAGCGCGTGGCCATGGACGGCTTCTCCAAGATTCCCGGCTTCATCGCGCCCACCGTGCGCGAGCGCCTGGCCGCCGGCCAGCCTATCGACAGCGTGGCCATGCTGCCCGCACTGTTCCTCGCCTTCCTGCAGCGCTGGCACCAGGGCCGCCTGCCCTACGTCTACCAGGACCAGGGCATGGACGAGGCCGTGGCGCATGCCATCTGCGATGCGGCCGACCCCGTCGCGGCGATGTGCGCCGACGCCGGCCTGTGGGGCGACACCGCAGGCGATCCGCGCCTCATCGACGCGATGCGGCGCGCCAGCGAGCGCGTCGCGCGATTCATTCAATCCAGGAGCTGAACCCCCATGACGACCATCCCCCGCCTGCAAGACCGCCACGTGCTGCTGACCGGAGCCGGCGGTGGCATTGGCCTGGCCGTGGCAGAGGCCTGCCTGGCCGAAGGCGCGCAATGCAGCGTCGTCGATCGCGGTGCCACCGTGCCCGCGGAAGTGGCCGCGCTGCAGCAGCGCCACCCGGGGCGTGTCGCCTACATCGCAGCCGACATCACCGAGCCTGGCGCCATCGCGTGCCTGCTGGCCGATGCCGTCGCCGCCTTCGGCCCGGTCCACACGCTGTTCAACAACGCCGCGGTGTTCGACCTGGCGCCCCTGCTGGACAGCGACGAGGCCTCGTTCGACCGGCTGTTCGCGGTCAACGTGAAGGGCATGTTCTTCGTGATGCAGGCCGTGCTGCGCCACATGGTGGAGGCCGGCACGCAGGGCGCGTCCGTCATCAACATGGCCTCGCAGGCCGGCCGGCGCGGCGAGGCGCTGGTGTCGCACTATTGCGCCACCAAGGCGGCGGTCATCAGCTATACGCAGAGCGCGGCACTCGCCATGGCACCGCACGGCATCCGCGTCAACGGCATCTCGCCCGGCGTGATCGACACGCCCATGTGGGCGCACGTGGACAGCCTCTTCGCCCGCGCCGAAGGGCTGCCCATCGGCGAAAAGAAGCGCCAAGTGGGCCTGGCCGTGCCGCTGGGCCGCATGGGCGACCCGCGCGACGTGGCCGGCGCCGCCGTGTTCCTCGCCAGCGACGAGGCCCGCTACATCACCGCCCAGACGCTCAACGTCGATGGCGGCAACGTCATGGGCTGAAGGCAAGCGATGAACGCCACCGACTTCCATCTCTACATCGACAGCGCCGACATCGCGCAGATCGAAGCCTGCCTGCCGCACCCGGTCATCCACGGCGTGACCACCAACCCCACGCTGCTGCGCCGTGCCGGCGTGGCCCGGGCCGACGTGGCGGGGCTGCTGGCACGCTGCATCGAGCGGGGCGCCCGCCAGGTGCAGGCGCAGGTCTATTCCGCGGAGGCGGACGGCATGCTCGAAGACGCGCTCGGCATGCTGCGGCACTTCGACGAAGGCCAGCTGGTGGTGAAGATCCCCGCCACGCGCCAGGGCCTGCAGGCCGGCGCCCACCTCATCGCACAGGGCGTGCCCGTCACCTGGACGGCCGTCTATGCGCTGGAGCAGGCGCACTTCGCGGCGCAGCTGGGCGCGGCCTATGCGGCCCCCTACCTGGGCCGTCTCAATGATTCCGGCGTGGACGGCCTGGCGCGCATCGCGCAGATGCAGGCACTGGTGGCGCAGACCCCGGCTCCGGCCGCACCACGCACGCGTACCCGCCTGCTGGTGGCCAGCGTGCGCTCGCGCGATGCCTATCTGTCGCTGCTGGAGCTGGGCGTGGGCGCCATCACCATCCCGCCTCAGCTCTTCGCCGAACTGATGGACCAACCCGCCACGCTGGAGGCCGAGCGCGGCTTCCTGGCCGACGCGGCGGCCTGCTGAACCACCAGGAGATTCCCGCATGCGCGCAGCCTTCATGGGCGAGGCCCTGATCGACTTCACCTCCTCCCGGGCCGACGGCGCGCTGGGCTTCGCGGGCCATGTGGGCGGCTCTCCGCTCAATGCGGCCATCGCCTGCGCCCGGCTCGGCCAGTCCACCGGCTTGCTCACGCAGCTGTCCACCGATCTCTTCGGCGAGCGCATCCTGGACTACCTGCAGCGCAATGGTGTGGACACGCGCTTCGTGCCGCGCAGCGCCGCCCCTTCCACGCTGGCCTTCGTCGAGCGCACGCCGCAGACCAACCGCTATGCCTTCTACGCCGCGGGCAGTGCCGATGCCACCTGGGCTCCCGATCCGCTGCCCGAACTGCCGCCCGAATGCGCTTTCCTGCATTTCGGGTC
Organism: Paracidovorax cattleyae; assembly: GCF_900104515.1. Classification (GTDB taxonomy): domain Bacteria; phylum Pseudomonadota; class Gammaproteobacteria; order Burkholderiales; family Burkholderiaceae_C; genus Paracidovorax; species Paracidovorax cattleyae. The sequence continues at coordinate 49,350 of NZ_FNJL01000012.1, read as the reverse complement.
CATCGCCATGCTGCAGCAGCCTGCCTCCGCACGCATCCTGGACATGGTGCGCGCCTCGGCCGGCCGCCGCGTGGTGTTGCTCGACCCCAACGTGCGGCCCAGCCTGATCGCTGACATGGCGCACTACCGCGCGCAGGTGGTGCAGTGGGCGGGCCTCTCCGATGTGGTCAAGCTCAGCGACGAGGATGCGGAACTGCTCGCGCCTGGCCAGCCGCCGGGCGCATTGGCGGCGGATTACCTGGCCGCCGGCGCCCACGCCGTGGTCGTCACCCAGGGAGCGGCCGGTGCCACGCTCTGGCGCACGGGCCATGCCCCACTGGCCGTGGCCGCGCCCCATGTACAGGTGGCGGACACCATCGGCGCGGGCGACACCTTCACCGCAGGACTGTCGGCAGCGCTGCTGTCGCAGGGCGTCGGACGGCCCGCGCAACTGGCTGCGCTGGACGGCGACGGCTGGCGCACTGCCATGCGTTTCGCGGCTACCGCCGCGGCGCTCAACTGCATGCGGGAAGGTGCCGATCCTCCGTCGCTCGCCGCTGTCCAGGGCCTGCTCGCCTGCGCGGACAATGTCCCTGAAGTCCTCCCGGAGGAGGCCTCGAGCCGATGCACGCCATGACGACACCCCACAAGCGCTCCGCTCCACGGCAACGCCAGCCGGTGCTGGAGCGCGACATCGCGCGCTCCCCCTCGCTGGGCTACGAGACGTCCGAGGAGGCCGGCCTGGTGCGCTGCCTGGCGCACGGGTTTCCGAGCCCGCTGGTGCGCTGGCACTTCCACGAAGACTATGAACTGCACCTGATCACCGAGACCTCGGGCAAGGCCTTCATCGGCGACTGGATCGGGCCGTTCCATCCCGGCCATCTCGTGCTGTGCGGTCCGCGCCTGCCGCACAACTGGATCTCGCTGGACGTCGCCGAGGGCGGGGCGCCCGGCCGCGACCGGGTGATCCAGTTCTGCCACGAGCCCATCGAACGCGCGGCCGCCGGCATTCCGGAACTGCGCGAGGTCATACCCCTCCTGGAGCGTGCGCGCCACGGCATCGAGTTCTTCGGCATGTCGCAGAAGGCGCTGGCGCACTGGGACACCGTCAAGGCCGCGCGCGGCCTGCGACGGCTGGGCCGGTTCTGCGAATTCCTTGCCGACCTGGCCGAATGCACCGACTACCGCCTGCTGTCGAGCGTGCAGATGCAGGGTCAGCACGGAGCCGACGGCGATGCCCAGGTGGACCAGATCAATGGCATCGTGGACCGCATCACGCGCAACATCGCGGAGCCCATCTCCATGCAGGAAGTGGCGACCGAGCTGGGCATGAGCGAAAGCCGCTTCAGCCGCTTCTTCCGGCGTGCCACCGGCAACAGCTTCACCGACTTCGTGAACCGCGTGCGCATCAACAGCGCGTGTCACCTGCTGATGCAGACCGACCACTACGTGACCGACATCTGCCACCAGGTCGGCTTCAACAACGTGGCCAATTTCAACCGGCGCTTCCTGGAGATCAAGGGCATGACGCCCACGGAATTCCGCCGGCAGGCCGACACCCGCTTCGGCGGCGCGCTGCAGAACTGACACAAACCCGCACAAGGGAGCCTTTCGTGTACCTGGGCATCGATCTCGGAACCTCCGAACTCAAGGCGCTGCTGCTGGCCCCGGACCACCATATCGTGGGCGTGGCACGCGCACCGCTCACCGTGCAGCGGCCGCAGCCGCTGTGGTCTGAGCAATCGCCGCAGCAGTGGTGGGATGCGCTGGAGGCCGTCATGCAGGCGCTGCGCAGCGCCCACCCGGCGGAACTGGCGTCGGTGCGCGCCCTGGGCCTGTCGGGCCAGATGCACGGCGCCATTCTGCTGGACGCGGCCGGCAAGGTGCTGCGTCCGGCCATCCTGTGGAACGACGGCCGCAGCACCGCGCAGTGCGAAGCGCTCACCCGCGCCGTGCCGCACCTGGGCGCCATCAGTGGCAACCTCGCCATGCCGGGCTTCACTGCGCCCAAGCTCCTCTGGGTGCGCGAGCACGAGCCCGAGGTCTTCGCCCGCACGGCCCGCGTGCTGCTGCCCAAGGACTGGCTGCGCCTGCAGCTCAGTGGCGAGGCGGTGGGCGAGATGTCGGACGCGGCCGGCACGCTGTGGCTCGACGTGGGCGCACGCGACTGGTCCGATGAACTGCTGGCGGCGACCGGACTCACTCGCGCCCACATGCCTAGCCTGGTCGAAGGCAGCGACCCGTCGGCACGGCTCCTGCCCGAGCTGGCCGCGCGCTGGGGCCTGGGCGGCAACGTCGTGATCGCCGGCGGGGCAGGGGACAACGCGGCCAGCGCCGTCGGCATGGGGTTGGTCGAGCCGGGGCAGGGATTCGTCTCGCTGGGCACTTCGGGCGTGGTGTTCGTCTCCACCGACCGCTTCCTGCCCAATCCCGCGCAGGCCATGCACGCGTTCTGCCACGCGCTGCCCGGCCGCTGGCACCAGATGTCGGTGATGCTGTCGGCCGCGAGCGCCGTGCAGTGGTCGGCCAAGGCCTTTGGCTTCGCCGGCGAGGCCGCTCTGCTCCAGGCCGCGGCCACCGTGGCGCAGCGCGACCGCTGCCCGCTGTTCCTGCCTTATCTCTCGGGTGAGCGCTCGCCGCACAACCATGCCGGGGCGCAAGGTGTGCTGTTCGGACTGACCCATGCGCATGGCCCCGCCGAGATCGCCTATGCGGTCGTCGAAGGAGTGGGTTTCGGCCTGCGAGACGGCCTGAACACGCTGCGCCTGCCTGAAGGCATGCCGCTGCGCGAGATGGCGCTGGTCGGCGGCGGCGCGCGCAGTGCCTGGTGGGGACAGTTGCTGGCCGACATCCTGCAGGTGCCGCTCACGCTCTACGAAGGCAGCGAAACCGGTGGTGCCCTGGGCGCCGCACGGCTGGCCTGGCTGGCCGACGGCGGCCGCGTGGCCGAGGTCTGCGCACTGCCGCAGCCCCGCCAGCGCTTCGATCCCGCCGCGGCCGATGCCGCCGGGCATGCGGCGCGCCATGCGCGCTTCCAGGCCCTCTACCGGTCGCTGCGCGATCAGTTCTGACAAATCCGCGGCGCCGTGCCGTGCCGGTGCCATAACGCCTGCACATGAAAAAAGGGCCGCTTGCGCGGCCCTTTCGTCGGGTGAGCGAGGCTCAGCCGGGCATTACATGCCCATGCCGCCCATGCCGCCCATGTCGGGCATCGCGGGAGCAGCCGCTTCGTCCTTCGGAGCCTCGGCCACCATGGCTTCGGTCGTCAGCAGCAGCGAAGCCACGGAAGCGGCGTTCTGCAGGGCCGTGCGGGTCACCTTCGTCGGGTCCAGGATACCCATTTCGAGCATGTCGCCGTACGTGTCGTTGGCGGCGTTGAAGCCGTAGTTGCCCTTGCCGTGCAGCACGGCATTGACCACCACGGACGGCTCGCCACCAGCGTTGGCCACGATCTCGCGCAGGGGCGCTTCGATCGCCTTCAGGATCAGCTTGATACCGGCGTCCTGGTCGGCGTTGTCGCCCTTGATCTCGCCCACGGCCTGCTTGGCGCGCAGCAGCGCCACGCCGCCGCCGGCCACGATGCCTTCTTCCACGGCAGCGCGGGTCGCGTGCAGCGCGTCTTCCACGCGTGCCTTCTTTTCCTTCATCTCGACTTCGGTGGCTGCGCCGACCTTGATCACGGCCACGCCGCCGGCCAGCTTGGCCACGCGCTCCTGCAGCTTCTCGCGGTCGTAGTCGCTCGTGGCTTCCTCGATCTGGATGCGGATCTGCTTCACACGGGCTTCGATGTCGGCAGCGGCACCGGCGCCATCGATGATGGTGGTGTTTTCCTTGCCCACTTCGATGCGCTTCGCCTGGCCCAGATCGGCCAGGGTCACCTTCTCGAGTGTCAGGCCCACTTCCTCGGCGATCACCTTGCCGCCCGTCAGGATGGCGATGTCTTCCAGCATGGCCTTGCGGCGGTCGCCGAAGCCAGGTGCCTTCACGGCCACGACCTTCAGGATGCCGCGGATGGTATTCACCACCAGGGTCGCCAGGGCTTCGCCCTCGACTTCCTCGGCGATGATCAGCAGCGGACGGCCGGCCTTGGCGACCTGCTCCAGCGTGGGCAGCAGGTCACGGATGTTGCTGATCTTCTTGTCGAACAGCAGCACGAAGGGGTTGTCCAGCAGGGCGGCCTGCTTTTCGGGGTTGTTGATGAAGTAGGGCGACAGGTAGCCGCGGTCGAACTGCATGCCTTCCACGACGTCCAGTTCGTTGTCCAGGCTCTTGCCGTCTTCCACGGTGATCACGCCTTCCTTGCCGACCTTGTCCATGGCGTCGGCGATGATCTTGCCGATGGATTCGTCGGAGTTGGCGGAGATCGAACCCACCTGGGCGATTTCCTTGGAGGTCGTCGTGGCCTTGGAGACCTTCTTCAGCTCGGCGACCAGGGCCGTCACGGCCTTGTCGATGCCGCGCTTGAGGTCCATCGGGTTCAGGCCGGCGGCCACGTACTTGGAGCCTTCGCGGACGATGGCCTGGGCCAGCACCGTGGCGGTGGTCGTGCCGTCACCGGCGTTGTCGCTGGTCTTGGAAGCCACTTCCTTCACGAGCTGGGCGCCCATGTTCTGCAGCTTGTCCTTCAGTTCGATTTCCTTGGCCACGGACACACCGTCCTTGGTCACGGTGGGGGCGCCGAAGGAGCGCTCGAGCACTACGTTGCGGCCCTTGGGGCCCAGGGTCACCTTGACGGCGTTGGCGAGGATGTTCACGCCTTCGACCATGCGAGCGCGGGCTTCGCCGCCGAAAACTACGTCTTTTGCTGCCATTTTGTTTCTCCGGATTCAGTCAACAGGAAGTTGGAAGAAGATGTGATCCGCGAAGCGATCACTTCTCGACGACTGCGAACAGGTCGTCTTCCTTCATGACCAGCAGTTCGTCGCCGTTGACCTTGACGGTCTGGCCCGAGTACTTGCCGAACAGGACGCGGTCGCCGACCTTGACGCTCAGCACGCTGAGTTCGCCCTTGTCGTTCTTCTTGCCAGGGCCCACGGCCAGGACTTCGCCTTGATCGGGCTTCTCGGCAGCGTTGTCGGGGATCACGATGCCGGAGGCGGTCGTGGTTTCGCTTTCAATGCGCTTGACGATCACGCGATCGTGCAGGGGGCGAAGGTTCATTTGCATCTCTCCTGGTTCAATAAGGATTGCGACATCGACAGGACGCCCGCGAAGGGCGGGCGTCGGGATCTTCAGCGGCCGTATCCCACACGGTTGTTAGCACTCGTCCGCTTCGAGTGCTAATGATACGGGCATTTGTTGGCGTTTCAAGAGGCCGGGTGCGGAGGGCATGGCAGGTGATCGGCGCGCAGGTCGGACGGGGCTTGCCCCCTGGCTGGCCGGAGAGGATAATTCGTCCCCATGAACATTCTGACCAACGTGATCAAGGCATCGTTCGCCACCTAGTTGCGCCCCCTGATCGCGTATCGGAGGGCTGCGCGCCTTCCGGTCACCACAGACCCCGGCAGGCCCGCACCTCCGGGGTTTTTTGTTTTTCCAGGCTTGCCCACCGACCCCCATGCGTACCTACGACAAGTTGATCGCCACGATTCCCGACCGCCGGAGCTTGAGTTCCGTGCGCCCGGGCTTCGGCGACAGCACACCCCCGATTCCAAGCTAGCCCCTAGGCGGATCTTCCCGCCTGGGCTGGCGAATAGCCAACCAGGCGGCAGCTGCTCGCAGAGCCGAGTGCAGCCGCAAAGAAAGATCCGCCATGAGAAATTCCCGCAACCATACCGCCCGTCTGCGCAACATCGGTGTCATCGCCCACGTCGATGCAGGGAAGACGACCACCACCGAACGCATCCTGTTCTATACCGGCGAAAGCCATCGCATCGGCGAAGTGCACGACGGCACGGCGCATATGGACTTCGACCCGCAGGAGCAAAAGCGCGGCATCACCATCCACAGTGCGGCCGTCACCGTGCATTGGAAAGGCACGCAGCTCAACCTGATCGACACGCCCGGCCACATCGACTTCAACATCGAGGTGAACCGTTCGCTGCGCGTGCTCGACGGTGCGGTCGTCGTGTTCGACGGCGTGGCCGGGGTGGAGCCGCAGACCGAGACCAACTGGCGCCTGGCCGACAGGTACCGTGTGCCGCGCATCGCCTTCATCAACAAGCTCGACCGCGTGGGGGCCGATTTCGGCCGCGTGGTCGCCATGATGGGTGAGCGACTGGGCGTGCGCGTCCTGCCGCTGCAGATGCCCATCGGCGCGGAAGGCGACTTCCGCGGTGTGGTGACCTGCTCAGCCTGCGCGCCCGCATCTGGGACAGGGACGATGCCAGCGCCGCCTACCGCGAAGCCGACGTGCCCGCAGACCTGGCCGAGCAGGCTGCGCATGCACGCGCCCGCCTGGTCGAAGCCGCAGTGGAGCAGGATGAGGCTGCCCTGGAGGCCTACGTGAACGGTGAGGCCATCGCCGTGGAAATGCTGCGCGCGCTCTTGCGCCGGGGTGTGCTGTCGGGGGCCTTCGTTCCCGCGCTGGCGGGCTCGGCTTTCAAGAACCGCGGCGTGGAGCCTTTGCTCGATGCCGTGGTGGATTACCTGCCTTCGCCGGAAGACGTCGCGCACGCAGGCCATGCCGACGGCAGGCCGGCATCGGCGGCGAATCCGTTCTCGGCCCTGGCGTTCAAGGTCTCTGCCGACGACCACGGCGCCAAGGTGTTCGTGCGGGTTTACAGCGGCCGGCTGGGCCAGGGCGATGTAGTGCTCAATACCAGCACCGGCAAGACCGAGCGCGTGGCGCGCCTGTATGAAGTGCATGCCGACAAGCACATCGAGCGGGACGAACTGGTGGCGGGTGACATCGCCGCCGTCGTCGGCCTCAAGGACACGTTCACAGGGCACACCCTGAGCGATCCGGCCCATCCCGTGGTGCTGGAACAGATCAGCGTGCCCGAGCCGGTGATCCACGTCGCCATCGAGCCCAAGGCGAGCGCCGACCAGCAGGGTCTGTCGAAGGCCCTGCTGGTCCTGCTGCGCGAAGATCCGAGCCTGCGCCTGCAGCAGGACGCCGATTCCGGCCAGACCATCCTGTCCGGCATGGGCGAACTGCAGCTCGAAGTCTCGATCGAGAAGCTGCGCGCGCGCCATGGTGTCAACGTGTCGGTCGGGCGCCCCCAGGTGGCCTACCGCGAAACCATTGCCCGCCGTGTGGAGGTGAACCATGTGCACAAGAAGCAGTCGGGCGGCCCCGGCCAGTTCGCCGAGGTGACGCTGCAGCTCGACCCCCTGCCCAGGGGCGAGGGCATCCGCTTCGAGAGCCGCGTCGTCGGTGGCGCCGTTCCGCGCGAGTTCATCCCCGCTGTGGAGGCCGGCATCCGCCGGGCTGCCCGCTCCGGCGTGGTGGCTGGTTTTCCCGCCGTGGACTTCGTCGCCACGCTGGTGGATGGCAGCCACCACGAGCGCGATTCGTCCACGCTGGCGTTCGAACTGGCGGCCGTGGCGGCGTTCCGCGAGGCCTTCGCCAAGGCAGGGCCCCTGGTGCTGGAGCCGGTGATGGCCGTCGAAGTCATCATCCCGGCCGAGTACCTGGGTGACGGCATTGGCGACCTGAACCGCCGTCGCGGCGTCGTCCGCGGCCAGGGGCAGCGGGGCAGTGCCGCCACCATCGAGGCACAGGTGCCGCTGAAGGAGATGTTCGGCTACATCGGCAGCCTGCGCGCACTGTCGTCGGGGCGCGGGCAGTATTCGATGCAGCTGGACCACTATGGAGTGGTGCCGGAGAGGGAGATGGCCGCGTTGACGCGGTGACCTGGCGCACGCCAGGGGCGATACCCCGGCAGGGGCGCGGACGGTGTCCGCGCCCCTTTTTTCTTGGCGAATCGCCGCCGGGGCATCTGGCAAAGGATGGGCCACGGCTGCCCTGATGGCCGGTGCGGATGCCGTGATCGGCGGCCATCCGCCCAGTGCCCGCATGCCCGGTGCTTGGCGGGTAATTCACCGTGTCCGCGTCACGAGCCCCGGTTTTCGAGGCCTCTGGAGTCCGTCGCCGAAGCCGTGCCGTTGTCCGGCCTGTCGCGTACAGCCCAGGCACCGATCGCTGTAGCGGCCGCCCCCACGCACCAGAAATAGAAAAACAGCGTGCTCAGGTGGGCGGCCAATACGCTCTGGCCGAGCCACAGCGCTGTGCAGGAAAGGGCGAGCGCAGCCACGGCACCCGCAAACAGCCCCCCTCCGGGCACGCTCCGCAGCGCGCACGCCCAGCGCGGAGCGCGGGCCTCCAGGATGGGGAGAAGACCCCGTGCCGCCTGCCACCAGGCAGCCACCAGAACAATAGCGCCCATGGTGATCCAGATGTTTTCCCTCCGCACGAAGGCGGGTGACGACAGACCAAGGGCATACAGCCCCAGGCTGGAGAGCATCAGCAGGAAGCCTGGATGGCATGCGATGGTCCGCAGGCTCACCGCGGGCGCGGCGGATGCGGGAACGCCGGTCCAGAGCACGCAGGCCAGCACCAGGCTCGCATGGACGAGAAGCTGTTTCGGAGGCCCCAGATGTCCCAGCAGCCACGCCAGAAGCGCGAACCAGAGCAATGAGACGACCGGGCGCAATGCAGGCCTGGGCAGTCGAGAGTCCGGTGATGCGGGCCATAGCCGCACGCACGCCGTCAGGGTCGCGAGCAGGCCCGCAGCGAGGAACCACGGGGCTTCCGCGTCCTTGCGACCTCCCATCCACATCCAGAGCAGTGCAAGCCCTGTGGCTGCTGCCGTGAACATGGCTTTCGCGGGTGGAAAGGACTGTGGCATGGCGGACGTGTGGATCCGGCCCCGCATGCCATCCGCCCAGGTGCGCAACGGCTGGCACCACCGCACCACCAGGTACCGCAGCCACTGGCTGCGCGCCGTGGCCAGCACGACTGCCATGATGAACAGGGCCAGCAAGGCGCTTTGCAGGCGCAGCCCCGCCTCGGGCTTGGGAAAGGCTGCCACCGATTGGCGGAGCCGGGTCTTGCGGAGATCCTCCAGCGCCGGCCATAGCGACGGATCTGCCACCCAGGTAATGCGGCGCAACTCGAAAAGGTCTTCATCCTGCCAGGGGTTGTCTGCCGGGGGGCGGTCTGCCATGGACTTCCAGATTCCATAGTCCAGCCATGTCGGGGCCGGCAGGACGGGAACTGCGACCGGCGCACCGCCGACCGGCCGCAGAGGCGGAGCGCCGCGCTCCAGTTGCAGTGCAAGTCCATGCGAGAGCGTATCCAGCACCGAGGGCCGTGCAGCAGTGCCCAGCAGAACCTGCAGGCCGTCGGCCTGTGGCGGGGCGGAAAGACGGGCTGACCAGGCCAGTGCGCTCAGTGGCTCGTCCGGCGCGAGGCTGCCGCTGTGAAGCAGTGCCGAAAGGCCGGTCTGCCACTGTGCCGCGGAAGGACAAAGGGTGGTGCGTGCCTGGCCACCGCGTTCGCCTGCGGCTTCCACGGTCAGCCAGCACGCTTCCTGCGGCAAGGTACCGAAGGTGTGCGTGATGCGGGCTTGCAGCAGGTCGCCTGCCCGGAGGCCGGACGGATGGGCCGTCCACCGATAGGTTCCTCCGGGGAGCATTCCCTCATCCGGAGCGAGGGTCAGAGGCCGTACGGCCCAGCCGGGTCGCGGCTGGCCCGCCAGGTCGCCCAGCAGGACCAGGTAGGGGCGGAAGATGCCCAGGCTCGCCAGCGTCCAGTCCTGTGGTGGGCCGGATGGCTGGAAGGTGATGGACAGGCCGCGGATACGGGTGCCTGCCGGGATGTCTGCCGGCAGCGCCTGAGCCCGGTTCGGTGTGAGCTGGAACCGGGATACAGCCCCGGACTCCAGCTGCAGCTCCGCCTCGAGCGAGTCGAACTGCAGGGCTCCCGATGGCATGTCTGCATAGATGCGCAGATCCGGCCGGGCAATGGTGTGGAGGGCCCAATCCATACGGGCCGTGCGGAGTCCGGAGGCAACGAGTCCTTCCCTGGCGATGGTCAGGCGGGGATGGGCACCGCTCCATTGCAGGCGCACTCCCCAGCCCGGGAGCTCGGCTGCGGCGTCCGGTCCGTGGAGGCGCCGCATTTCGGTCTGCGCTTCTGCGAATGGCAGCCATTGAACGTGCTGCAGCCACTCCCGCGAGGAGGCGTCCGGCTGCAGGAATGGCCCACCCATTTTTTCCAGTTGCCTGCGAACGCCCGCCAGGAACAGGGGCTCGGGTCGCGCGCTCTCCGCCCTGATCAGGCTGGCGCGGAAGATGCCGTTTTCGCAGCCCTGCGGTACGTGCAGGAGGACTCCCGAGAACTGCTCCGCATTCCCTGGCGTCCTGTCGATATGGTCCGTGGGGAAGTACCGCCGTTGCAGGCGCTTGCCCGAAGCTGCGTCTGTCAGGTGGTCGATCCGCGTGGATGGGGAAGTGGCGCTGTCGCGCGTGTACTCCCCCAGGACACGCATGCTGCGCAGGGGCTTGTTCCGTGCCACGTCCGCTTCGTTGCCCTGATAGGAGATGAGGATTTCCGAGAGATGGGGCGCATCGCCCCATCGTGCCCCGTCGGCGAGCGCGCTGCCCAGGTGCAGAGATACGCGCGTGCGCGCTCCGTCGTCTTCGGTGCGGCTGGCGAACTCGCCACCCGACAGCAACTGATGGGCCTTTCGCCCGGGGCCTCTGGAGATTGAAAGGTTCACGCCGCTCAGCACGGTGCCGCCCGGGAACTCCAGCTCGATGGTGTGGGCGTCCCGCAGCGGAATGTCCAGGCGCCGCTGGATGACGGTGAACCCTCCATCCTGGGCGTAGCGCCAGCGCTGATCGGGCGCCAGTCCGAGCTCCCGCCTGACGAGATAGCCGAAGTCCTTCCGGACCCATTCCAGGCGATCCGGCTGCTCTGCCATGATGACCGTTGCGTCTGCCGCATGCAGACCGTCATCTCCGAGCCGGATGATGCGCCGTGGCTCTCCCGGCTGCGCGGACTGGAGCTCCACGGACCAGTCCGCCCGGCAACCACGCAGGTCCTCGGTTTCCGCCAGCAACTCGGTGAAATCCTGCAGTTGGGTGCCGCTGGGCGCCACGAATTCCATGGTCACGCCGCTTTGGACCGGCCGGGCTGCGCCGGCGGGTACGAGTGGAATTCCGTTCTCCGCCTTCCCCGCATCGGACATCCTGGGAACGATCTCCGCCCTGACGCGGTAGCTGCCTTGCGGCAGGGGCTCTGCAGGAGCGAGCCGCAGGATTTTCTGCCCCCAGTAACTGGACACCAGGGGTTCTCCGAACGTGATTTCCCGCCGCGGAGGCGTTGTTTCGCCGGAGGCGGCCCACGCCATGCCCGCCGCGAGGCCGAGGAGGGCGCAGGCTGCCCGGAGTACTGCGGCTGCCCGCTGCCCGTGGGCCCTGAGGGAGTTCTTCATGCGGGTATGCGGTGCCGCCATTCAGGAGACGACGAAGTTCTCGATGGCAAGGGTGTCCACGCAGCCTTGCCGGAAGGCCCGGATGGCATCCTCTGGCGTGTTCACGATCGGCTCCTCGTGCATGTTGAAGCTGGTGTTCACCAGGATCGGAACGCCGGTCAGCTTCTCGTAGTGGATCAGCACGTCGTGATAGACCGGATGCTTTTCCTTTTTGATCAACTGGGGGCGCGCCGTTCCGTCGACATGCACCACGGCCGGGGCGAGCTGCCGGTACTTTTCATGGACGTCATACGTGATGGTCATGAACTCCGCGGCGAATTCCGAGCCGGCCAACTTGCCTGCCAGGACATCCCGAGCCCGCTCATGGGGCAGTACCGGGGCGAAAGGCATGAATTCGGAGCGCTTCATGCGCTTGTTGAGCGTGTCATTGATCTCGTATTGCTTGGCGGACGCCAGAACGCTTCGGGCGCCCAGGGAGCGCGGCCCGAATTCCATGGCGCCGCTGAAGAATCCCACCACCCGGTCCTGCGCGATCAGCTCCGCGATGCGGCGGGCCCGGACCGAGGGATCGTCGATGCGCTCCATTCCCTGAACCCCTGCCTTTTGCAGTGCCTGCTCCACCCGCTCCGTTCCATAGGACGGGCCGAGGTACATGGTGTCGAGAGTCCTGCCCGCGAAGGCCGGAGAGTGCTGCTTCAGGTGAAGGTAGGCCGCACCGACGCACAGACCTTCATCGCCCATGTAGGGAGCCACGAAGATGTTCTGCACACCTTCGATGTTGAACAGGCGCTGGTTCAGCTTGACGTTGGCCACCACCCCGCCCGCCAGCACCAGATTCGTACAGCCGGTCTGCTGGAGATAGTGGCGCACGAGCTTCAGCACGCTGTCCTCGAGCACGGCCTGCGCTGCCGCGGCCATGTCCTCCTGCGTGTACTGCCGGCCTCCGAAATGCTTCCGGAATGCGGTGCCCGGCCGATAGTTGTTGAGGGCATCCCTGAACTGCTGCAGCGTGACCTTGCCGCTCAGGAAGCTGGCATAGTTCCTGGCCAGGAACAGGTGCTCTGCGGGGAAATCCGGCTTGAACATCGCTTCCACCAGGGCCGAACGGATTTTCACGTCCCCGCCCTCCGTGCTGATCTGGAAGAGATCGCTCAATTCGGAATACAGCCGGGACTGGTCGCCATAAGCGGCAAGGCCGGTGAGCTTGCCTTCGTGGCGGAAGATGCGGAAGCCCAGGCCGCTGGTGACGGCGCCGTAGAAGAATCCGAGGGAAGCGTCTTCCTTGAATTCCTTCAGGCGGCGCAGGGTGCCCTGGCGTCCATGGGATATGGTGAGCGACAGGCCATCGCCGCCGCCATCAATGGTGACCACCAGCGCGTCATCCATGCCGCACGCGTAGTACGCACTTGCCGCGTGGCATTCGTGATGGTCGTACCAGTTCGGGGCTGCCGCTATTCCCAATCCCTTGAGGACGCCGTGCCATTCGCTGCGCCCGTCCTTCTTGGAAAGAAAGCGGGGAAGCAGCAACGGGTTGCGAAGGCTTCTTTCCTGCTGGTCGGAAGGCAGGAAATCGATCTTGCGGAAGCGGTGGCCGCCTGCGATCGCCACCCCTTCGATGCGCGAGACATCGAAATGGCACGCCACATGAGTGAGCGCGTCCAGCGGGATCGAGTTGTAGCATTTGATCCGGTTGAAGCGCTCTTCCGATGCCGCGAAAAGGATTTTCCCTTCCATGTCTGTCACGCTGACGGACGACGTGTGCTGGGGTGAAATGCCGAGGATGAGTGCGTTGCTGTTCATTTTTCAATAAGCAGATGCTTCAATGGCGTCCGACCGGCAAGGGAATGCTTGCGGGTGCGACAACGCCATTGATTCGGTAGATGCTGATGTCGAGCGATTTGCAGATGAGGGAGATGCCGCAATCGTGTTCATCGATGGAGTGGCGGCCCATGAAGGAGACCCTGGGGTTTGAGGACAGCAATTGGTGGACTGTTTCCGCTCCACCGATCAGCCGGTTGTACAGGACGATGCGGTTGATGCCATGCCGGGCCAGCGTTTCGACGGTCCGGGGATCGGATATGTCTCCGAACAGGGGGCGTGCCTCGGGGTCGCTCTCGAAAAGGCGCAGGTCCTTGGCGCCGGCCAGGGGTTTTTCATGGACCACCTGTCCGATGACCTCGAAGAGCGGGGCCGTTCCCCAGCTCTGGTTGTAGTAGGTCATGGGATAGCTGGCCACGGCGGTCGCCCCATCGTCCCTGGCCAGGCTGTCATAGACGGCGGCCACCTGCGCGAAGTCGGTTTTCTGGCGCAACGTGGGCGATCCGGGGTAAACCTCGGCCAGGTACCAGGCCAGCACGGCGGCGACACCCAGCCAGAGACGCGCGGAGTGCTTCCGGAACGTGGACAGATAGATGGCCGCGATGATTCCGCCGAAGAAAGCGGCGAGCTGCACTACCCTGGAGACCCCCCGGAACATGTCGAAGATGGCGAAATACAGGAAATTCACGGCGGTGAGCGCGGGGACGTAGCTCGAGAGGACGACGGCAGCGGCGAAGCACAGCAGGCCCGGTTTGAAGAGCGGGTGGTTCCAGGCCGCCTTTCTGCAGCAAGCCAGGGTGAGCAGCAGGAGCAGTGAGTACCCGAGAAATGCCCCGACGTCCATCGGGGCGGAAAAGGGGTAGATTGCCGGAGCAATGCCCGGCATGAATTCCGCGCCTTGCTCGAATATCGCGGACAGTACTTCACCTGGCGGGCGCACCAGTCCTGCCATGGCCGGATTGGTGATCAGGTACCACTGCTGCTGTATGAACTGGATATTCAGCAGGAAAAGGCACAGGCCGCTGAGCGCGGAATACCTGAGCATGTCCAGGAATTTTGCCTTCCAGGGAAACGGCGCGAATGCAAGGAATACCGGTGTGAAAAGCCATCCGTAGAACGACCAGTACGGATTGATACGAAACTGTATTGCAGTAAGGATGCACGAGATCAGCAGTTCGTGCCAGCGGCGGCTCTCGCAGTATCGGATGAAGAAAAGATATACCAGGGGCAACAGCCAGAAATGGTTGTTGGCCATGGAACCCCGCGACAGCATGATGAAGTAGCCGGAAAACCCAAAAACCACCGCTCCGGCCAGGGCCGACAGGTGCCGCTGTGTGAGGTGCCAGCAGAGCAGATACATGGTCATCGCGGCCAGCGGGTATGCGAGCAGCGCAGAAGCGTTGATGACGAATACTGCCGAGCGCCACCCACCACCCGACCAGCGCACAGCCGCGGAGCGCAGGTCATCGATCAGGTTGTCGAACGGGAACGGGCTCAGGTCGAAGCCGAAGGGGTAGGTGAGCAGGGGTGTCAGCTCGACACTGGTGAAGAGATGGCCTGAATGGGCCTTCAGCCAGATGAACCACAGCGTTCCGTCCGTGTCCACATCGGGCATCGAATACACCGAAAAGGGGTCGACGCTCCACCAGCGGTGCGAGAAAAGCAGGAGGGTCAGGCAGGTGAAAAGAACCAGCGCGGACCCGTGCCTCCGCAATGCGGAAGCTTCCCCGCCGTAATTTTCCAGTGGCGCCATGTCTTGATCGATGTGCACCCATGACGGTGCTTCAGGTGGCAGACGAATCCAGGGCGTCGCCGGTGTTGAAATGCATGGCGGAAATCCGACGTCCCCACCCCCCTCCCGGGCATGCCCGGCGCAAGGCATGCAATGTAACATCCTGTGTTTGCGGCATGCCCCGACACGGTTTACTGCAAGGAGGGAGTGCGTGGCTCGGCTGTCGTGCTGCACGACTACAATCGCTGCCTCCAAAGGAGCGGCGGGAGAACGGTTGCAGTGTTACGGATGTCTCGCCGTCCGCTTCCTCGCTGGCCCCTGCTCGCCAGTCCGGGAATGCGCGCACGAAGAAACAATGGAAACCGATGGCCTCACTGCAAGTAACTACCGCTCTGCTGGGCATCGGATTGGCAGCGCTGATTCTCTACCTGATTCGTAGAGACCATCTCTATCTGATGCACGGCCTTTTCTGGGTCGTCGTCGCCTGCGCGGCAGCGCTGCTCGGGGCCTGGCCCGGACTCATCGACCGCCTTGCGCTGGTAGTGGGCATCAGCTATCCGCCGGCGCTTCTCCTGCTTCTTGCCTGCATGGTCCTTCTGGTGAAGGCATTGCATGCCGACATGGTGAATACCCGGATCGAAAGGGATGTGCGCCGGCTGAATCAGCGCCTTGCCCTGCTGGAAGCCGACAACGAGAGCCTGCGTCGCGGGCCCGCATCCGACTCTTCGTTTTATGAATGACAAACTGCTTGCCGTCATCCTGTGTGGCGGATCCGGTACGCGCCTGTGGCCCCTGTCCCGGGAAACCTATCCCAAGCAATTCCTCTCGCTCGGCGGAGAGCGAACGATGCTCCAGGAAACCGCTTTGCGGCTTGCGGGGCTTCCGGCCCGCTGTCCTGTGGACCCATCTCCCATCGTGGTGTGCAACCGGGAGCACCGCTTCCTGGCCGCCAGCCAACTGATGGCCTCAGGCATGGGGCAGGCCCGGATCCTTCTTGAATCCTCAGGACGCAATACCGCGCCCGCCCTCACGCTGGCGGCCCTGCAAGCGCTGGCTGACGGAGGCGACCCGGTCATGCTCGCCATGCCCGCGGACCATGCCATCGCTGACCTTCCCGCATTCCAGGCTGCCGTGGCCTGCGCTTTCCCTCATGCATGTGCCGGGGCCATGGTCACTTTCGGCATCGTGCCCAGTCGTCCCGAGACAGGGTATGGCTACATCGAGCGGGGTGCAGCGCATGCACCCGGCATCGACCGGGTGCAGAGCTTTGCCGAAAAACCCGATGCTGCGCGGGCGTTGCGCTACATGGAAGGAGGGCGCCATCTGTGGAACAGCGGCCTGTTCATGGTGCGCGCCAGTGTCTGGCTCGAGGCGATGCGGCATTGCAGGCCCGACATTGCCGTGGCTTGCGAATCCGCGATGGCGCAGGCCGTGCGGGACATGGATTTCGTGCGGCCCGACGGCGAGGCGTTCGATGCCTGTCCTTCGGACTCCATCGACTATGCCGTGATGGAGCGCCTTCCCTCCATGCCCGGTCTTGGAATCCCCGCCTGCGTGGTGCCGATGAGCGCAGGATGGTCGGACCTGGGCGCATGGGATGCCGTGTGGGAAACGCTGTCGCGCGATGGCGCGGGCAACGCCCGGGTGGGGGATGTGGTCGCGCACGACTGCAGTGGTGCGCTGCTGCTGTCCAGCAGCCGGCTGGTGGCGGGCGTGGGCCTGGAAAACATCATGGTCATCGAGACACCCGATGCGGTTCTGGTGGCCGACAAGCGGCGCACCCAGGACGTCAAGCAGATCGTCGCCCTGCTGCGCAAGAATGGGCATGCCCTTGCGCACAACCATCGCAAGATGCACCGGCCCTGGGGCTGGTACGACGCCATCGACAGCGGCGATCGTTTCCAGGTCAAGCGCATCGTCGTCAATCCGGGAGCCAGCCTGAGCCTGCAGAAGCACCACCATCGCGCGGAGCATTGGGTGGTGGTGAAAGGGACGGCGGAAGTCACCAAGGGCGAAGAGACGTTCCTGCTCGGCGAGAACGAATCCACCTACATTCCGCTGGGCCATGTGCATCGCCTCGCCAACCCGGGCAAGGTGCCTCTCGAGATCATCGAGGTGCAATCGGGCAGCTACCTGGGAGAGGACGACATCGTCCGCCTCCACGACACATACGGCCGCTGAGGCTTTCTTTCCGGGACGACTCCCGGCCATCGCGTGCGTCGGCGAGTTGCCTGCAGGAAACGGGTGAAGGGGTTTGGAGCAATGATGAAAAAGATAGCGATCGTGGTGCCGGTGTTCTGCGAGGAAAAGAACATCGCCAATCTCCACAGAAGAACGGCGAGTGCGGTGGAGAAGATTCCCGGCATTTCCGTGGAATTCATCTTCGTGAACGACGGCAGCTCCGATCGTTCCATGGATGTCCTTCGGGAAATGGCCGCGGCCCACGACAACATCAAGGTGATCGATTTCTCCCGAAATTTCGGCAAGGAAGTGGCGCTCACTGCCGGGGTGCATTCCACGGACGCAGATGCGGTGATCTGCATGGACGCCGATCTGCAGCACCCTCCCGAATTGATTCCCACGCTGGTGGAAACCTGGCGGAGTAGCGGGGCGGACATCGTCGCCACGATCCGGACCGGCATCGACAAGCAGCCGCTGTTGCGCCGGATCGGCTCGCATGGCTACTACTGGCTGATGTCCAAGATATCCGGGCTGGACATGGTGTCGCAAACCACCGACTTCCGGCTGTTCGACCGCAAGGTGGTGGATGCATTCCGGACCGTCACGGACCGTCAGCCGATGTTCCGGGGAATCATGGACTGGATGGGGTTCCGCAAGGTGTACGTCGAATTCCATGCCGGCGCGCGCGAGGCTGGCGTGCCTGGCTATTCGTACATGCGCCTGATGAAGATGGCAGTATCCAGCATCACGTCGTTTTCGCTGTTTCCCCTGCGGCTGATCGGGTACATCGGCGCCTTCATCACGCTGCTCAGCGGGGGATTGCTGGCCTGGATGCTGACGTCCTATTTCCTGTCGGAGCAGCATGCCTATACGCCGCTGGCCATCGTGGTGGTGGCGAACACTTTCTTCATCGGCCTCGTCCTCATGGCGATGGGGTTGATGTCCCTCTACATCGGCGCCATCCATACCGAGGCGATCCACCGGCCTGTCTACATCATCCGGGAACGGCTGAATTTCGAGAGCGGGTCTGCTGATGAGCGCCAGGGCTGACAGCTACGTGGCTGGAGGCGTCCTGCCTGCGGCCCGCATGGCTCCGGCACCAGTCCCGGACACCATGGGCTGGCGATGGCATGTGGCGGTTCTGGTGCTGTTCACCGCCTTCACCGCTGCGCTGTTCGCCCATCGCTGGGTTCTGGTGGACCCTTCTGCCGTGTATTCGATGCCCGATGTGGACACCGACGGGACGCTGTGGTTCATCTGGCTGAAGGTGCATACGGGGCATGTCTTCTCGAGCATCGGCATCGCGCACGACCTGAGCTATCCGTTCGGCTACGACCTGTCGCCCTTTCCGTTCGACAACCTGCTGGACGACATCCGCGCATGGATCGTGCAGGCCTCGGGTGGTTCCTGGCGCGACCTGATCCGCGCCATCAACGTATCGGCGCTCCTTGCCTATCCGCTGTCAGCCTATGCCATGTACCTGCTGTGCTGGCATGTGACCCGCAGGCATGCCGCGGCCTTCGCCGGCGCCGTCGTCTTCGCGTTCTCGGGGTACTTCCTCATGCTGTCGCGGGGATCGATGTCGAACAACCATTTCTGGTTGCTGCCGCTGGTGTACCTGTTCTTCCTGAAATACCTGGAAGGCGGTGCCCTGAAGTACCTCCTGGTGTCTTGCGTGCTGAACGCCGTCCAGTTCCGCATCAATCCCTACTGGGCGTTCTACGGCTGGCTGTTCACGCCCCTCATCCTGCTGATGCAGCCCTGGCCGCTGCGGCAGATCGCATCCCGCCTGGCGCTTTACTGCCTGCTCAGTGGAGTCTGCCTGTTCGGACTGAATATCCAGTTCTTACAGCAGCAGTGGTTCCTCGTGACGAACCCGGTGCAGTCCAATCTCGTCCGTCCCGCAGGCGGGCTCGAGAGCGCCGTCTTCCAGCAGGGCGTGCCTCTCGTGCCGGGAGTGGCTTCCAAGCTCTATCCGTTCTCCGCGCCGGTGGACGTGGGAGCCTTCCTCGGATATTCCCTGGTGTCCGTGCTGATCATCGCCTGCCTGTCCAGGCACAGCTGGAGGCACCGGTACTGGGCGCCGTTCCTGCTGTGCTTCCTGCTGGCCGTAGTGCTCTCGTCGGACTTTCCCGCGCTGCGCTTCATCAATCACGCGTATTTCTTCTTCTTCGACATGTTCCGCGGCGTGTCCCGCATCGTCCAGCTGGCTTCCTTCTTTGCAGGCTTGCTGCTCGCGATCCTGTGCGCGGGATGGCGCTGGAAGCCTTCATGGCATTCCCCGGCCGTGGTGGCTCTTTTCTGCGTGTTCTATGTCTGGGAGGTGTTCCCCGGGTCGCCCACCGTCACGCAGAAGACCGACTTCAGCCAGGTGGCCAGCGTCTACAAGTCGCTGGAGTTGGATGAGGATGCGAGCGCGGTGGCAAGCTACCCCATGGTGTATTCGAACCTCAACTGGGGAACGGCTCCGCTCTTCGAGGCGCTGGGGCAGGTGGTGCACGGCAAGCCCATCGCAGGGGGTAAGGACCTTCGCCTGTTTTCCCGGGATTCTGAAGCCCGTCCCATTTTTGGAAATATCGGGGATCCTGAAACCGTGGGAAACCTGGCAGCGAACGGCATCAACCGGATCGTCATATACAACCGCATCCTGGAGGATGCCGCCGCCATCAACGAAGGGCTGGCCGCGGATCCCCGGCTGCAGTTCCTGGGCGCGCACCGCGTGCCTGAACGGGAGTGCGGCAGCTCGCTGCTCTGCCGGTCCCTGGACATCAGCGTATATGCCATCAAGGGTGTTCATGCCCGAGTGCTGCCTGGAAAGGCTGAAGCCGCCGTGAATACTGCCGAACCGGATCTGCACCATGACTGACAACCTGCCGCTTATTACGGTGGTCATCGCCACGTTCAATTCCACCAGGCTCCTGCCCATGGTGATCGGGGCGCTGCGCAAGCAGACCTATCCCGGCGATCGCATCGAGATCCTGGCCGTGGATGGCGGATCGACGGACGCGACCAGGGAATTGGCGCAGAACCTCGGGTGCAGGGTCATCGACAATCCGCTGACGGAACCCGTGCATGCGAAGTTCCTGGGATTCCAGGCGGCCCGGGGCAAGTATCTGGTGTACCTGGACCATGACGAGGAAATCGTCAACCCGGAGGCGTTCGAGCATATCGTGGCGACCTTTCGGGAGTTTCCTCAGGTGCGGACCATCGACAGCTCGGGATATATCAATCCGCCCGGATATCCCCTCGTCAACGAGTACATCAACGAGTTCGGGGAACCCTTCTCGTTCTTCATGTACCGGCAGTCGAGGGGAATGGGGTTTCACCTGCCGGCGGTCCGCAGGAAAGCCCGCATGGTCGCGGAGACCGAGCATGCCTGCGTATTTGTGGCAGGAGAGGCCAACAGGGACCTTTTCATCGAGAACCTGGCTGCGGGCGTGGTGACGGACATCGAATACGTCAAAGCCCATCGCCTGATCGAGCGGCCGCAGGATCTTTGCCACCTGTTCTTCCTGCTGAATGGCAGGGGCGAGTCCTTCGCCGTCGCCAGGAACAATCCGCTGCGCCACTATTCCGGCGACACCTGGTCCAAGTTCCTGGCCAAGATACGCTGGAGGATCAAGAACAACATCTTCCACACGGACGGCGTGGGTGCCGCCGGCTTCACGGGGCGGCAGTCATTCCAGCCGCGTGGCCTTGCGCTGCGCAAGTACCTGTTCCTGCCTTATGCGTTTTCCGTCGTGCTGCCGCTGGCCGACGGTATATGGCTGGCCATCACCCGCCGCCAGGTCCTCTATCTCTCCCATCCGTTGCTGACGCTCTACACGGCCTGGAAGATATGCTTCTACATGGCCCTGAAAGTCGCTGGCCATATTCCTGCCATGAGGAGCTACGATGAAAAATCCGTCATCGGGAGGAAGTGAGGCCATGCTGTTCTCCCCGCTCGACAGCCACCGGTTTTCCAGAAGGATCGGGAAAACCAGTATCTCCGATGTTCAGGAGGTGGGCGCGGCGCTGGAGGCGGCCGAGGCGGAAAAGCTCGAACTCCTCATCGCGAGGTGCTCCGCCGATGCGGTCCGCGCATTGCATGCCATGGAAGAGCGGGGCTTCCGATTGATGGACACCCTGGTCTATCTTCGCCGGTCTGTCGATGCAGGCAACCTGGACGATCCGCCCGGGCCCGTGCGGCAGGCCGTTGCTGCGGATGCTGCAGCCGTCGAAGGTGTTGCATGCGCGGCGTTCCGCGGGTACGTGGGACATTATCATTCCGATGCCCGGCTGGACGGGCATGCTGCCGACCAGATCTATCCGGACTGGGCCCGCAGGGCCGTCGAGGAGCCTGGGGTCGCCGACAGCGTCCTCGTGTACGAGGACGAGGCTTCCCGCATCTGCGGATTCGCGGCCTTGCGTCGCCTGGATGACGCGCGTTGCGATGGAATGCTTTTCGCAGTGGATCCTGGTTTCCAGAAGCGCGGAATCTTCGGGGCCTTGCTTCGGGCGTCTCTCTCATGGACAGCCGCAAACGGCTGCGCACAGATGGAATATTCCACCCATCTGCGCAATGCCGGTGCATTGCGGGGCGTGGCAGGACACGGGTTCTATATCTACAAGGCAGTGCACACGTTCCACTGCTGGATCAAGGCGCAGTAAATGGAATCGATCCCCTTCAACAAGCCGTTCATGACCGGGCGTGAACTGGATTACATCCAGCAGGCAGTCGCGTCCGGCAAGATATCCGGCAATGGCGGATTCACGCGCCAGTGTCACGCATTCATGAGGGAGCGGTTCGGCTTCCGCAGCACCCTGCTGACATCGTCCTGCACCGACGCCCTGGAGATGTCCGCGCTGCTCAGCGACATCGAGCCGGGCGACGAAGTCATCATGCCGTCGTTCACCTTCGTGTCCACGGCCAATGCGTTCGTCCTCCGGGGGGCGCGTGTCGTCTTCGCCGACAGCGGCTCGCGGGAGCCCAACATGGACTGCGCGACCGTCGAGGCGCTGATCACCCCCCGGACCAAGGCGATCGTTCCCGTCCACTATGCGGGGGCCGCCTGCGACATGGACCCGTTGCTGGAACTCGCCCGCAGGCACGATCTGGTGATCGTGGAAGATGCCGCTCAGGCCATCGATTCGTACTACAAGGGGCGGCCGCTGGGGGGGATCGGGGACCTGGGGGCGTTTTCCTTCCACGAAACGAAGAACATCATCTCGGGCGAAGGCGGCATGCTGTGCGTGAACAATCCCGAGCTGGAGTTGCGCGCGGAGATCGTGTGGGAAAAGGGTACCAACCGCTCGGCCTTCTGGCGGGGCGAAGTGGATAAATACGGGTGGGTGGACATCGGTTCGTCGTTTCTTCCGTCGGACGTCACTGCTGCATTCCTTTTTGCGCAGCTCGAGCAATTGCGCACGATCCAGGACCGCCGTCTCGCGATCTGGGCCCAGTACCATGACCAGTTGCAGGGCCTGGCGGAGCGGGGCATCCTGTCGTTGCCTTTCGTGCCCGGGTATGCCACCAACAATGCCCACATGTTCTACGTCGTGTGCGGCAGCCTGGAAGAGCGCTCACGGCTGATCGAGCACCTGAAGTCGGCCGGCATCCACGCCGTCTTCCACTACCAGAGCCTGCACAGCAGTCCCTACTACGCAGGCCTGCACGATGGACGGCCGCTGCCGAATTGCGATCGCTACACCGATGCCCTGCTGAGGCTTCCTCTGTTCTACGAACTGGAAGATGCGCAGGTGGCCCGGATCACTTCCGCGATCCGCGATTTCTATCTTTGAAGCCCCGCACGTGCATTACAAGAACATCTATTTCTTCATCGGAACCACGGCTGAGCTGATCAAGATGATGCCCGTCATGCAGGTGTGCTGGCGGCGCGGCATTCCGTTCCAGCTGGTGGCTTCGGGCCAGAACGACATACGGCACAGCGAGCTGCTGGCGCTCGTCGGCAAGCAGGCGCCGGATCTCGTCCTTTTCGAGGGTGAGATCCGCAAGAGCGCGGTTTCGCTGCTGATGTGGTTCTTCCGCACGCTCCTTCGGTCGGTGGGGCGACTTCGGCGCCATATGCGGCAATTGCCCGGAGCGAACGTCGTCGTTGTGCATGGAGACACGGTATCGACGGTCATGGGCGCATTGCTCGCGAAGGTGCTCAGGACGGACGTCGCTCACGTGGAGGCCGGCCTGCGCTCCTTCAACTATCTCCATCCTTTTCCGGAAGAGATCGACCGGGTGATCACGTCGCGGCTGGCGGACATCCATTTCTGCCCCAACGAGTGGTCGCTGCGCAACCTCGGCCGGCTGGGTGGAGAGAAGATCGACACGGGCGACAACACGCTGCGCGATGCACTGGCGATCGCTCAGTCGTCCGGCGGCGGCTCCCAGGATAATCCCGTCCAGGGGCTGGAAGGGCCGTACTTCGTCTTCGTGCTGCATCGGCAGGAGAACCTGTTCAACGAGCGCCTGGTCAGGAGCCTTGTCGAGAAGGCCATCCGGCAATCGCAGAAAACTCCCTGCGTCTTCATCCTGCATCACCTCACCGAGGTGGCTTTGGTACGCCTGGGGCTTCTCGACCGGTTGAAGGCGCAGCCCCGCATCCGGCTCGCCAAGCGCATGCCCTACATGGACTTCATGAAGGTGCTGGGCGGCGCGGAATATGTGGTGACCGATGGCGGCTCGAACCAGGAGGAGTGCTATTACCTCGGAAAGCCGTGCCTCATACTGAGAAACGTGACCGAGAGGACCGAAGGCCTGGGGGAGAACGCTGTCCTCAGCAAGCTCGATGAATCCACCATCGATCGGTTCCTCGAGAATCCCGCAACCCACAAGCGCGTACCCACGCCGGTGCTGGTCAGCGCGAGCGAGGTGATCGTCAATCGACTGTCATTCCAGGGAGCCGGTGCGGGCGCTGGGTTCGGGAAGACAAACTGATGGCCGATTCGCCGGAGCAGGCGCCTCTCGGGCGGAAGCTGCTGAGTTCTTCCGGTTATCTCTTCATCACGTCCATCCTGGGCGGGGTTCTCGGGTATGCCTATTCCGTTGCCATGGGGCGAATGCTGGGGCCGCAGGAGTATGGCCTGCTCGGTGCGCTGATGGCGCTGGTCCCCATTCTCAGTGTGCCGGTCTCCACGATGAACATCGCCATGGCCCGGTTTTTCTCCCGGCATCTGGCGCTCCATGGGGGCGGTGAGGTGCGCGCGATCTTCTGGAGGAACCAGTTGTGGCTGCTCGGACTGGGACTGTGTGGCATCGGCGCCTTCGCATTGATGGCGCTGCCCCTGCAGAAAACGCTTCGCTCTCCGAGCCTGCTGCCCGTGGTCTTTGTCGGGCTGAACCTGTTCCTGATGCTGCTGCTGCCCGTGGCCAACGCGCTGGCCCAGGCGCGCCACCATTTCGGGTTCATCGCGCTGCTGAATGTGCTGGGGCCGCTCGCCAAGCTGATCGGCAGCGCAGCCCTGGTGGCGATCGGCTGGGGCGTGCAGGGTGCGACACTGGGCCTTGCGCTGGCCAGCGGATTCCTCGCCGCCTACAGCATCGCCTATTGCTGGCGGAGGCTCGACGTGCCCCTGAGCCTGTCCAATCCCGTGGACCGGGTGGGGCTCGGGGAGTTGTTCCCCGTGCTGCTGGCAACCCTGTCCTTCAATTTCCTGTTCCAGGTGGACGTGCTGCTGGCGAAGGCCTTCTTCGATGCGGAAAGAGCCGGGTACTATGCGGCCGCGGCCACCCTGGGCAAGGCCGTGATGTATCTGCCTTCCGCGGTGGTGGTGCCTCTGCTGCCCATGGCTGCGGCCGGGACGGCCCTGAAGAACGCGACGGGCCACCTGCTGGTGAAGGCGATCGGAATGACGTTGTTCATGACGGTAGCCGGGGCCGTCTTCTACTGGCTGTTCGCGGAGCAGGTCACTGTGCTGCTTTTCGGCGAAGCCTATCGGAGCGCATCGGGCATTCTGCGCTGGTATGGATGGGCGATGGTGCCGGTGGCGCTGATCATGGTCTTGGAGCATTACCTGCTCGCCCAGGGGCGGCTGCTCTTTGCCTACCTGGTGTTTTCCGCTGCGCCTTTTCTCGCCTGCGCGGCGTGGCATTTCAGGAACGATCCCATCCACCTGGTGTGGGTGATGCTCGTGACCGGCGTGGCGATCCTGGTGCTGGCGGCGGGGTTCTGGGTGGCTGCAGGCCGCTCCGGGATCGGTCGGGCCGTGGTCTCAATGTTCAAGGGTTCATCGGATGCATGATTTCGCCATAGTGGTCCTGTCGTGCGACAAATACAGCGATCTGTGGGCGCCCTTCATGTCGCAATTGCGGCGCCAGTTTCCTTCCGCGACCGGCCATCCCGTGTATTTCGGGAGCAACGAAGTTGCCTGCCGGGAAGAGGGGGTGATTCCCGTGCTTTCCGGCAAGGACCATGACTGGTCTTCCAGCTTCCGCGCCATCCTGCAGCAGGTGCCTGCCCGCAAGGTCATGGTGCTGCTCGAAGACCTGATGATGGCCACGCCGGTCGACCCGGCGCTGTTCCAGAACTGCCTGGATTTCGTGGAGCGCCACGATGCCATGCACCTGAAATACTGGAACCACATCAGGACGGATGCCGACGCGGACGATCCATTGTTCGGCGTGTTGCGGCGCGGCGCACCCTACCGCGCCACCGTCGCGGCATTCTGGGACCGCGAATATCTGCTCCGATTGCTGCTGGACGGCGAGAATCCCTGGAATTTCGAAATCATGGGTTCTTACCGGACCTCCTACAGCGACGGCTTCTATGGAATGAAGCAGCCCCTTTTCGAGTTCGTGAACCTCGTGGAAAAGGGGCACTGGATCGCCGACTCGCTGCGCTGGGCGCAGAGAGAGGGGGTGGCGCTGGAGGTTTCTCGGCGTCCGGCACTTGCCGGCAAGCGTGGCGCACTGGCTTCCCTCCAGATGGCGTATTTCGGCTGGATGATCCGTGTGCCCTGGCAGAAGCGCCTGGGATGGATGCAGAAACTGCGCCGGGCCCTGATCTGCTACTGAATCGTATTTCTAGAAAACCAATGGATTGCCAATGAAAACTGCACTCATCACCGGAATCACCGGCCAGGACGGGGCCTACCTGGCGGAGCTGCTGCTCGACAAGGGATATACGGTCCACGGGATCAAGCGCAGGACCTCGCTCATCAACACGGAGCGGATCGACCACCTCTTCCAGGACCCGCACACACCCGATCCGAGGTTCATCCTGCATTACGGCGACATGACGGATTCGCTGTCGCTGGTGCGCATCATCCAGAAGATCCAGCCCGACGAGATCTACAACCTCGCGGCGCAGAGCCACGTGGCGGTGTCTTTCGAGGAGCCCGAATACACGGCGAATTCCGATGCACTCGGCCCGCTGCGGATCCTCGAGGCCATCCGCATCCTGGGGCTGGAGAAGACCTGCCGCTTCTACCAGGCATCCACCTCCGAGCTGTACGGCCTGGTGCAGGAAATTCCCCAACGCGAGAGCACGCCGTTCTATCCGCGCTCTCCCTACGCCGCAGCGAAGCTCTACGCTTACTGGATCACGGTGAATTACCGGGAAGCGTATGGCATCTATGCCTGCAATGGCATCCTTTTCAACCACGAGTCGCCCATCCGGGGCGAAACGTTCGTCACACGCAAGATTACCCGGGCTCTGGCCCGCATCAAGCTCGGGATGCAGGACCAGCTCTTCCTGGGCAACCTCGACGCCAAGCGCGACTGGGGCCATGCCCGGGACTACGTGGAAGCCCAGTGGCTGATGCTGCAGCAGGACCGTCCGGAGGATTTCGTGATCGCCAGCGGCATCCAGTACAGCGTGCGCGATTTCGTGGATGCCGCTGCGAAGGAAATGGGCATGTCTTTGTCCTGGCAGGGCGAAGGCATCGATGAAAAGGGCTACGACGAGGCCGGCCGGCTGCGCGTGAGCGTGGATCCGCGGTATTTCCGGCCCACCGAGGTGGAGACGCTGCTGGGCGATCCGTCCAAGGCCCGCGATGCGCTGGGCTGGGTGCCACGCACTTCGTTCGGAGACCTGGTGCGCGAGATGGCCCAGGCGGATCTCAAGATGGCCGAGCGCGACCAGCTGTGCCGGGACCAGGGTTTCCTGCGCGGCCGCAGGGCTTGAGGCGGCCGGCCAGATATCGCCATGCGTATTCTTCTGACCGGATCCACCGGCATGGTGGGTCGCAATTTCCTGGAGCATCCCGCCATCCACGAGTTCGAAGTCATCGCGCCCGGGCGTGATGCGCTGGACCTGCTGGACTACGTAAGTGTCGAGCGCTTCGTCGCCGAGCACCGGCCGGACGCCGTCGTGCATGCGGCGGGCATCGTTGGAGGCATCCAGGCCAACATGGCCGATCCGGTGCGCTTCCTGCTGGGCAACCTGGACATGGGGCGCAATATCGTGATGGCAGCCCGGGCTGCCGGGGTGCCGCGGCTGCTCAATCTCGGGAGCTCCTGCATGTTCCCCCGCGGATGGGATACGCCGCTGCGCGAGGACATGGTGCTGACCGGCGAGCTCGAGCCCACCAACGAGGGTTACGCGCTGGCGAAGATCATGGTCGCCCGGTTGTGCGACTACGTCAGCCGGGAGCCGGGCGGCCTTGCCTACAAGACGCTGATTCCCTGCAACCTCTACGGCCGCCACGACAAGTTCTCGCCCGAGGTGTCCCACCTGGTGCCTGCCATCCTCCAGAAGATCCACCAGGCCAAGTCCGAGGGGGCACCGGAAGTGGAAATATGGGGCGACGGCAATGCGCGCCGGGAATTCATGTACGCGGGCGACCTGGCGGACTGCATGGTGGAGGCGCTCCGTCGCTTCGACAGCCTGCCCCCGGTGATGAACGTGGGGCTGGGAGACGATCTCACCATCAACGACTATTACCGCGTGGGCGCGGAGGTGGTGGGCTATGCGGGCGGCTTCCGGCACGATCTGACCAAGCCCGTGGGCATGAAGCGCAAGCTCGTCGATACCTCCCTGGCCGGGCAGTGGGGCTGGCATGCGTCCACATCCCTGCAAGAGGGAATGCGCAAGGCCTACGACTACCATCTCGGCCTTTCCTAGAACAGCGTTGCCCCGGGTCCTGTGCCCGGGTGCGGCACAAGCAGACGAGTACCAAGCAATGACAGCAGCAAAAACCTATCCCCTGGCGAGCACGACCTGGGACGAAGAGGAATACGCCTCCCTGCAGGATGTGATCGCGTCCGGCATGTTCACGATGGGCCCCCGCGTGGCGGCCTTCGAGCGGGAGTTCGCTGAGTACGTCGGCAGCCGGCATGCCGTGATGGTGAGCTCCGGATCCGCGGCCAATCTGATCATGGTGGCGGCGCTGTTCTACCGCAAGCAGGGACGGCGGCTGTCCCGGGGTGACGAGGTCATCGTTCCGGCCGTGTCGTGGAGCACGACCTACTATCCGCTCTACCAATACGGGCTCAGGCTCAAGTTCGTGGATATCGACAGGAAGACGCTGAACTACGACCTGGAGCAGCTGGAAGCCGCCATCACGCCCGCCACGCGTCTGGTGATGGCCGTGAACCTGCTCGGCAATCCCAATGCCTTCGACCGGATCGCCGAGATGCTGGAGGGGCGGGACATCGACCTGATCGAGGACAACTGCGAGTCGATGGGCGCCGTGTTCCAGGGGCGCCAGGCGGGCACACATGGCCTGATGGGCACGTTCAGCTCGTTCTTCAGCCACCACATCTCCACGATGGAGGGCGGACTGGTGGTGACGGACGACGAGGAGTTGCACCACCTGCTCATCTGCTTGCGAGCCCATGGCTGGACGCGCAATCTTCCGAAGTTCAACCATGTCTGCGGCGAGAAGTCGGATGATCCCTTCCAGGAGTCCTTCCGTTTCGTGCTGCCCGGCTACAACGTCCGGCCGCTGGAGATGAGCGGTGCGCTGGGCTCCGCACAACTGCGCAAGCTGCCCGGCATGGTGCAGGTCCGCCGCGAGAACGCGCGCAAGTTCCAGGCCCTGATGGCGGAGTTCCCGATGCTGGGGACGCAGCAGGAGATCGGGGACAGCAGTTGGTTCGGCTTCAGCATGGTGCTTGCGGAAGATGCGCCGTTCGGGCGCGAGCAACTGGTGGCGGCATTGCAATCGCACAGCATCGACTGCCGCCCCATCGTCGCGGGCAACTTCGCCAAGAATGAGGTGATGTCGTGGTTCGACCATGAGATCCACGGCCGGCTGGTCAATGCCGACTGGATCGACCAGCAGGGGCTGTTCATTGGCAACCACCACTACGCGCTGGATGCGGAGTTCCAGCTGCTGCGTGACGCACTGCGCACGCTGGTGCGCTGAGGCGTGCCGTGTCGGGGTCGGCCGAGGTGACGGACCGGCGGGTCGGGGCACTCCTTTGGGGCCTGGCGGCGACGCTGGTCGGCATGTCGCTGCTCAAGTACCAGGCGCTGTCCAGCAACTGGTTCGACCTGGGGCTGTTCGAGAATGTCTTCCATGCCTACGTCGGGCAGGAGGGCGGTGCGGGGCATGCGTTCTTCGGCCATGCCCAGCCCTTCATGGGCGCGTATGCCTATCTGTACCGGTGGACCGGTCCGCTCGGCCTGCTGGCGCTGCAGGGCCTGGCGCTGACCGCTCCGGCCTGGCTGGTCTGGCGCCAGTACGGTGCCTGGCCCGCGGTGGCGCTGCTGCTGTACTACCCGCTCTGGGCCAACGCCCTGTTCGACTTCCACTTCGACCATCTTGCCGTACCGTTGCTGGCGGGCTTTTACGTGGCGTTCGAGCGTCGGAGCATGGCCTGGGCCATGGCCTGCGCACTGCTGCTGGCCGGCGTGAAGGAGCCTTTCGCATTGCAGACCACGGCCTGTGGCCTGTTCCTGCTGTGGCAGGCCTGGAGGCTGCGCGGGGCGGACGCCCTGCCACGCCGCTGGGCTGCGGCCGGTCTGGTGCTGGCCTGCGCCGGGGTGGCATGGTTCTATGTGGCCACCCAGTGGCTCATTCCGCGGTTCACCGGAACGAGCGGAGGGCTGGATGCGGATGCGTTCACCTGGCTGGGCCACGGCATCGGAGGCATGTTGCGTAATCTGCTGTGGCACCCGTGGCTGCCGGTCACCGAGGCGCTGGCGACGCCTGGGAAACTGCTTTATCTGTTCGTCTGTTTCGGCATGCTGGCCTTCGTTCCCCTGCTGAGCCCCGCGTGGCTCATTCCCGTCCTTCCTCCCTTGCTGATCGCGATGCTGGCACGGTCCGAAAACTACTACAGCTATGGCAACCACTACACCGCTGGGCTCATTGCTCCTGCGATCGTCGCGTTCGCCCATGGAATGCCTGCGTTCTGGCGGCTATGCGGGCGCGTCGGGGTGCCTCGGCAAGCGGCTGCCCTCGCGCTGGGCGCCGCGCTCCTGGCCGGCCATGTCCTGCTCGCACCGTCTCCGCTGGGGCGCCTTTTCTGGAGCGACAAGGTCTGGAGCTACAGCTGGCGGGCCTATTGGCCGGATGAGCGTACCCGGCGTATCCAGGTGGCTCTGGAGCGGTGGGTTCCCAGGGACGAGAGCGTGAGCGTTGCGACCCAGAACACGGTGAACTGGGGCCACCTGCCCCTGCGCGAGGCGTATTTCGCGTTTCCCGATGGCGTGTTCTCCGCCAAGGCCGTGCCTGCGTGGACTTCGGGGGGCATTGCCGGAGCACCGCCGCGTGCGCGCCATGCCGACTATGTGGTGCTGGACGAGCGCCGCCCCTGGTTCCTGCTCGACCAGGGCTGCCTCTGGCTGCATGCACGGTGTTCCGATGAGGCTGCCGCCACGCGCTACCGAAACGCGGTGGAGGAGACCAGAAGGCTCTACAGCGTCGTTTACGAGGATGACGGCTTCTCCATTCTCCGGCGGAGGAACAACCCATGAAGCGGTGGTGCTCCCGCCTTGCGCAATCCCGCTGGTCTGCCTTGCTGGCAGCCGCGCTGTGCATTCCGATGGCGGTACATGCTGCCGATGCGGCGACTGATGTCGCTTTCGGTCCTGCGCCCGTTCCCGGCTATCTGGGCAAGGTATTGCAGCCGCTGTCTGTGGGCGATCCACTGTTGCCTGGGGCATTCCAGGTGAAGGCCCAGCTGGGATTGAAGCAGGTTCCCGCAATGGAGCTGGAATCGAGCGCGCCGCTGGAGCCTGAAACGGCACCCAGCCGTGCCGCGGCGTCGGAACACGGCATCCGGCTGAATGCCTCTGCCGGCACGGATCTTTCCGCCTATGACGAGCTCTGGATCGACCATGCCGCGCTCGGGCAGTGTTCTGCACAACTGACGCTGCAGACCGACGAGGGATTGCGCGAGGGGCGTTCGAGCAGCACCACCATCATCGGCATGGAGGAAGGCCGCAGCGTGCTCTTTTCCGAGCAGCCCGCGCGCATGCCCTGGGTCGCCAAGGACATGTTCTACCTGCTTGCTCGCCAGTGGGGCAGCCGCGACGATGGCAAATGGCGATATGCCCAGGACGGGGATGCCACGGTGCTTCAGCGGCGCTTGCAGGTGTCCCTGGACCGGGCGCAGATCATCGAGATGGATTTTCCCTCCGGAGCCAGGCTCAATGGCGTGAATCTGTTCATCAGCGTGGGCAATCACCACCGCCCCAGCCGTCTGCTGACGTCCGGGGATTTCACCAGCGAGGTGCAGGACGACGGCCAGCAGACCCGCTTGCGCATCCGCCTGGACCGCGTCCTGGCGGAGTATCGGCAGCGCGGGCAGACCGTGTCGCTTGCGGAACTGCTGGTGTTCTACCGCGGGGCGAAGGAGCGGACGGTGGCCGACCAGCCTTTGCGCCGGCTGACGATCTACAGCCTGGCAGGGACGGGCAGGGCCCTGGATGGAGAGCGCGTATTGCAGGTTCCCATGACAACTGCTCCGTTGACGGCCACCGTCTGGCGCACCAAGCTGGATCTCAAAGACGTCACCGGTCGCTGGGTGGCCCGCATGCCGTTGCGGTCTGCCGAATGGCAGGTCTCCGGGGACACCGGCTGCAAGACCGACCTGGTATCGGCCCATCTGGTAAAGCTGCGGCGCTCCAGCACACCTGCGTTCCTGGACGAAGCCGCCTCCCGCGTCCGGTCCCTGGGAGGCCCCTTCCTGGTCCGGCCTGAGGACCGCAATGGCGTGGAGTGGCTGGATTTCGCGGCCCAGTTGCCGCTGGCCGAGGCGCGGGTGCATGCCAGATTGCCGCGCGGGCAGGGGGGGGAAGTGGAGTTTCCGGGCTGGGGACTGCGCGTGGCGTCCAGCGGCGGCGCGGTCCAGGAGCGCGGCGTGGCTGAAGGCATGTTGTTGCCTTCGGGCGCCATGGTGGATATGGACTGGCAGGTCGATTTCCGGGTGCGGCCCGGGCAGCGCCTTTACGTGGGCATCCATACCCCGGGCCGCCGCCAGCCGGAGGTGGAGGTGCGCGCCGTAACGGGCGACGGCCGCGACTATCGCTTCAGGGCGATGCCTGGCCAGCCCGTGCTGCTGGATCGCAGGATCCCTGAAGGCGTGAGGGTGCGAAGCCTGTCCCTGCGTTTCGATGCCGTGGAAGTGGCTGCGCCCTGGACGGTCAAGGACATCTCGGTGTTCCGCCCTTACCGCCTGGACGCCACCCAAGCCGCCACGGCGCCCCGGTTCGGCTGGGGCGTGGTGCCCTTGGTCCCTCGGGCCGACGCGACCGATCCGGGTGATGCGTGGCGCAGTGACGGCGTGCGCCTGATGGGCATCCTGCGGGCGCGTCCGGAAGCGGCAGGCGCCACGACGCTGCGCTGGTCCACGCCCGTCGGGCTGCCTGCCAGGGACCTGCTCGAATTGCGTTTGGAATACGACGTCCGGGGCGCCGAGATGGACAGTTGCTGGCTGCAGGCGGAAATCCTCGGCAGCGATGGGCATCGGCTGGAGCGGCGGCTCTGTCCACGCGACGGTCATGTCCGCGAGGGGATGTCCGCGGAGCTGCGGGAGCGGTTCGGCGAGAACGAACGCGTGACGGAGATTCGCTGGACAGCCGCACTCTACATGGACAGGCCCGTGCAGTTGAGCTTCATGGCCGAGGCTGGCGTGGGTGCGCGTCCCTCCGTGGTGGACTCGCTGTCCCGAGGCGCTGGACTCCTCGTGGAAGGATCACTCCGCATGCCCGAGTCGCTGCCCGGTTCGCTTCAGGATGCCCTGGTGCAGGGGCGTCGCGCGGTGTGGCTCGACTATGGGGTTCTGGAGGTGGGACAAAAACAGGAGATGACCCCGGTGCTGTTGCAGGATGACGGCCTCTTCGAATTGAGGCATGTCACGCTGGTGAGCGACCAGGACGCAAAATCCGAGGCTGTGGTGGAGTGGCGCGACATGCTGAGGCCGCCAGCACCCCCTCCCGGAATGGGAAAGCTCAAGAAGCTGGTGCTGGCATTCGCCGCCGGCGCCGGGGCCTGGCTCGCGTGGCGGTGGCTTTCTCCGCACTGGCGCAATGGCCAGGCCCGTTTGCGGGCCTGGTTCGTACGGGGGCGCCTCGCGGCCGAGACCGCATGGGGGCTGGGTGAGCGCGTAGCGGTGGGTGTCGGCCGCCATCGCCGGGTGTTTCATCTGGCCAGCATGGTGGCCGCGTTGCCGTGGTTCTTGTGGGCCGGGAGGGGCGACGAAGGGGCGCCCTGGCTGCTGGGTGCGGGCGTCGCGCTGTGGATGACGTCTGCCCTGCACCTGTGGCGCGGGCTGCCGGCCTGGGGCCGATTCTTCGCCATCTATCTCTGGCCCTGCATGTGGTTCGCATGGCTGGCCTGGGCCCTGGGCGCGTATCCGGCGCCTTCTTCGCCGCTTTCTTCGCTGGCGGTTCTGGTGGGATGCCTGTGGCCTGTCGCATCCGTGCTGCACCGGTCGCTGGGATGGATGCGTCGGGGAGCGGGCCTGTGGCTGGGCCTGATGCTGCTGCTCGGGGTTGCGTGCTATGGGTTCGGCTTCATGAGCACGGTAGGCTGGGGCGAGAACGTGTTCATCACGCTGGGCGGGCTCTGGATGATCGCTGCGTGGTGGTTCGCTGCAGTCAGTGCACGGGATACCCTGGTCCGGCGCCAGCCCCGCCTTGGGCGGTGGATCTACGGTGAGCGCGGAGGCCCCTTTCTCATCGGTTCCCTGCTGGCGCTCGCGGCCTCGATGGTGCTGCTGATGCTCGGCATGAGCCAGATGGCGGCCCATGTGGTGACGCTCTGCTTCTACCAGCTGTGCATTGGTGTGGCGCTGCAGGCGTCCGCCCACTGGCGGCGGAGATCGCCGTAGATGTGGCTGCGTGGATGGATCAACCAGACCGCCGCCAGCCTGTGGGTGGCGGCGGTTTCCATGGTCCTGGTGTTCGCGCTGGGCCGCCTGCTCGGACCGGAACGGTTCGGGGAGTACAACTATGTGCTGACCCTGGCCTCCCTGATCGCCATTCTCCAGGACGGTGGTTTCAAGACCCTTCTGCAACGTGAGTCTGCCCACCGCAGCATGGATCTGGAGGCGGACAGGCTGACGCGCTATGCCCTCGGGCACATCCTGTTGGTGAGCTTGGTGGCGGTGTGCCTGGCCGCAGTGCTGGGCGCGGACCGGCGGGTCGCGATGGCCTGGGCCATCGTGGCGATGGCTTTGCTTGCGGTGGCCAACATCCTGTCCGCGCGGTGGCGGGGGGTGGGGGAATATGCCAGGGACGCCTTGTGGCAGGCAGGCGTGCGCAGCATCACGGCGATGCTCATCCTCGGCTGCGTGATGCTGTGGAGGCCGGACAGTACGGCGGTTTTCGTGGGCTGGGCCTGCGGTCTGGCACTGGCACTTGCCGCGGTGCGCTTCACCGTCTTTCCGCACTGGAATCCTCCGGGACGCGTCTATCGGACGGCGGCAGCCTTCATGCTGATCGATCTGGCGACCACCGTCTATTTCCGCATCGACATCGTCCTGATGGAGCAGCTGGGCGTCGCGCCTGCGGACATCGGCCGGTATGCCGCCGCTTACCGGCTCTTCGAGGGGGGCGTGCTGCTGCTGGCGCCCGCTGCCACAGTCTTCTTCCGGGAGCTGCGCCTGCGGTGGCAGGACCAGGATGCGGCCCGGGCATTGCTGCGCCGCGCCCTCGGCGGCGTGCTGCTGCTGGCTGCCGCCGGATCGGCGGTGGTGCACTGGTTCGCCGAGCCTTTGCTCGTGCTGGCATACGGGGATTCCTATGCTGCCGCAGCGCCGCTGCTGTCCTGGCTGCTGGTCGCTTTCCTCTTCCTGGCACCCAACTATGTACTGACGCAAGCGGCGGTGGCCCTGGGGCGGGAGCGCTGGTATGCGGCTACCGTCTGCATCGCAGCGGCCGTCAATGTGGGGTTGAATTTCTGGCTGCTTCCGCGTTTCGGTGCATTGGGTGCGGCGTGGGCCAGCATCGCGACCGAAGCCGTCTTGATGGTGCTTTTGTACAGAGGGGTGCGTTCATGGCTGTGAAGGGCGTGGTGCTCTATGACTTTCTGCATGCGAAGGGCGGTGCCGAGCGCCTCACGCTGGATCTGGTGCGGGGCCTGGAAGGGGCCGAACTGTGCTTCGGGTACCGGCAGCAGGACGTCTTTCCCGCCAGCGAACTGGCGGACATCGCCTGCCATGACCTGGAGGCCACCACACCCGTGCCCGGCTGGCGCACGCTCAAGGTGTTGCGTGCATTCTCGGGCCGACAGGCACAGTTCCTGGACCAATACGACTGGGCGATCTTCAGCGGAGTGCTCGCCCCGGTGGCGGTCCGGCATCGCAGGGGGCAGCGCAATCTCTACTATTGCCATACGCCGCCGCGCTTCGTGTATGACCTGCGCGCCTATTACCAGCAGAAATTCGCACCGCCGCTGAGGCCGGCGCTTGCAGTGCTCGCGGCCTACCTGAAGCGGCGCTACGAGTCGTCGGTGGCCGAGATGGACATGGTGATCGCGAATTCGGAGAACGTGCGCGGCCGGCTGCGCCAGTATCTCGGTGTGGACGCCACGGTGGTGCACCCGCCCATCGATGTGGAGCGGTTCCGCTGGCGGCATCGGGGGGATTACTTCCTCTCGCTTGCGCGGCTGGAAGACTTCAAGCGGGTGGACCGGATCGTGGATGCCTTTCTGCGCATGCCGTCTCAGCAA
Source organism: Paracidovorax cattleyae (assembly GCF_900104515.1). Classification (GTDB taxonomy): domain Bacteria; phylum Pseudomonadota; class Gammaproteobacteria; order Burkholderiales; family Burkholderiaceae_C; genus Paracidovorax; species Paracidovorax cattleyae. Next base: position 13,200 of record NZ_FNJL01000012.1, on the reverse strand, counting down.
CTGGTCGTGGTGTCCGGCGGTTCGCAGTTCGAGGCCCTGCGCGCGAAAGCGGCCCAGGCCCCCAACATACGGTTCACTTCGTGGCTCGGGGACGATGCGCTCGCGGAAATGATGGGCGGGGCCCGGGCCTCGATCTACATTCCCCGCGACGAGGATTTCGGCATGTCGCCCGTGGAGAGCATGGCGGCAGGCAAGCCCGTGATCGGTGTGGCCGAGGGCGGGTTGCTCGAGACCATCGTGCATGGGGAAACCGGTTGGCTTCTGTCTGCGGAGCCTTCCGTGGAGCAGATCGTCGAAGCGGTGTCGGCGCTGTCGGGTGACGTGGCGGAAGCCATGCGGCCCGCGTGCGAGAGCCGCGCCAGGGAATTCAGCAAGGACCGCTTCCTGCGGCGCATGCGGGAACTGGTGTCAGGGTGAGAGGTCGCCGGCCTCAGGACTCCGTGCGACGCAGCAGGGGCCTGGGGCGTGCCGTGGCGAACCGGAAGAGTGCGGTGGTAGCGAGACGGCGGATTCCGCTCCACCACGGATGGTGCGTTGCTTCCGCGGTTGCAACCGGCTCCGGCGCATGCACTGCGGGGCCGATGCGCACGATGCGCATTCCCGCGTGCCGCGTGAGCCACAGCAGTCCGAGTTCCGCATCATCCAGCAGTGCGGCCTCCGTGGAGGTGAAGGACTCCATCGCGGCGCGGCTGTAGTACGCGGGGTGTGCAAGGACGGGCGAGGCCTGCAGGACACGTCGCCACCATGGCGCGTCGTTTTCTGGAGCACGCAATACCGCGGCATCCGCGTGCGGGGTCTGCTCGAGAAGCTCCTGCCACAGCCGGGGTGCCGGCCGCTGGCTGGCGGCGATCGTGAGGATGCCGCGATGGCCCTCGGCCAGGGCGAGGCGCATTCCGGTCTGGATGGCGCCCCAGCGGCTCATCGGGATCAGGGGGCGCAGCACCCTGGCGCCGGCCTCTTGCGCGAAAAGGCAGGTGCCATCTGCGCTCCGGTTGTCGATCACCAGGGGAATGCCCAGCCCGGCTTCGCGCACGGCGCGCACCAGTGACGCGATGGAGTCCGCATCGTTGCATGCCGGAATGACCACGAGCGGGCCCCGGGTGCCTGCTGCCGGCCGGCGCTTGGACGTGACATGCCGGTACTCCCGCTCGATCGCGAGGGCGCCGCTGTGGATGGTGAAGGATCGGAGCAGGGCCTGCCTGCCCGCGGCGCCCAGACGCTGGCGCAGCGGGACATCGTGGCGAAGGCGCGTGATGGCGTTCCTCCATCCGTCCACGTCCTCGATGGGAACGCGCAGGCCCGCCCTGGCGTGGGAGACGAGCCAGGGCATTCCGGAGCCGGGCAGGTCGGTGACGATGCACGGCTTCGCATGGAACATCGCTTCCAGGAGCACGATGCCGAATGCTTCCGTGCGTTCCCTGGATGCGAGGCAGAAAATGTCGCAGGTGGCGAGCAGCGCGTGCTTGCGTGCGTCGTCCACATCGCCCAGCAGCCGGATGTTCCCTCTGCCCGGACGCGACTGCGCCGCCTGGATACGCGCCTGCAGGCTGTCCCGCAGCTCGCCGTCGCCGACAATCAGCAACTCCACGCCCGGCAGCGCTGCAACGGCCTGGATGAGGGTCTCGAAGCCCTTGTAGTAGGTGAGGCGCCCGATGGACAGCAATTTCAAGGCCGTTCCCGGAGACCATGCGTTGCTGGACGTGGCGGTGGGCAGGCTGCCGAGGTCGATGCCCAGCGGGACCGTCACGCACTTGCTTCTCCAGTACTGCAGGGCCTTGCTGGCCTCCAGATAGGGCGGAGACGTCGCGATGATGCGTTCCGCACCGTCCAGCAGCGCATGCTCGAAGGGGCGGTACAGGGCGTAAGCCAGTGCGACAGAAAGCTTGATTTCCGACACCACGACATCGGAGTGCCAGTGGACCACCCAGGGAATGCGACGTGCGCCGGGCAGCGTGAGGGCCCACAGCGCGGAGTTGTTGGGCATGTGCAGGTGCAGCACATCGGGTCGCCATCGGCGTATCGCCCGTGCCAGCGCCGCGCGGAAGCCGAGAGCGAACGGTGCATACACCAGTTGGAACTGCACCGGTACCCGTTCCAGCCAGTACGGATCGTCGGGCTGGGGCGCGCCATGGACGAGCGCGTGCGCCTCGATACCCTGGGCGTGCTGGGCGGCGATCAGGTCGAAAAGGAACACCTCCATGCCGCCGCGGTAGGGCGGATAGAACTTTCCTACATGCAAAACGCGCAGGGCCACGGGGAGTCGTCGTCGTGCCTGTCTGCGGCCTATGGCTTGGCGGCGGCAGCAGCCACCTCGGCCCTGATCTGCGCGTATTGCGGGTTGCGCGGGTCGAGCCGGATGGCCTGGTCGAGGTCCTTCAGGCTGGCCGCATATTGGCGGGCGCCGCGGTAGGCCATGGCGCGCCCGTAATAGGCCGCGGCATTGGGCGCGCGTGCGATCAACTGGTCGAACAGCGCGACGGCCTCCCGCATATCGCCCCTGCCGACATGCGCCATGCCCAGGCCCAGCAGCAGGCGGGGGTTGGAAGGGCTGGCTGTAAGCAGGGCATTGAAGTCCTTGATCGCGTCGTTGAACCGGTTCGCGCCGATCGCGCTCTCCGCACGGCGAAGATGCATGAGCTGGCGGATGCGGTCCATTTCGGCGGAACTGAGGCCCGGGAGCTCGGTGCGCAGACCCTGGTCGAACTGTGCATAGGCCTCTGCATACCGTCCGAGGGCGAATTCCGATTCGCCGCGGTGGTAGTAGAGCTGCAGATCCTTGAAGCCCTGCTTCTCCGCATCGTCGAAGGCTGAGATGGCTTCAGTGTGCTTCTTCTGCTGCTGCAGGGCCACGCCCATGTTGAATCGGGCAGCGCCGCGCAGCGCGCCCAGCGCCTCTGCCGTGGCAAAGGCCTTCTGGGCTTCCGCCACGGATCCACGGTCCAGATGGTAAGCGCCAAGGTTGAGGAACGGGCGCCACCGGCCGACTGCATTGGCGGGCGCCTGCAGGTCGATTTTCTCTGCTGCATCGCTCCAGGCGGTGTAGTCGTCGCGCAGCGAGGCCGAGCGCTCGAAAGCCAGCAGGGCGAATACCAGTCCGACCATGGCGCCCAGCATGTAGATGGCGCGCGGCTTGAAGCCGGTGAGCGCGATGGCGATCAGGATGGGCACGCCGACGGCCCAGAGATAGCTGCGGTAGAGAACGAAGGGGTCCTGCACCCAGACGGTGGCGAATTCGGTCACGTAGAGCAGCAGCGGGAAGAGCAGCGCGACGCCTGCAAGGCTGAGCACACCGCGGCGGCGCAGTACGGCCCATGCCGCTGCCACCCACAGCGCCGCGTAGCCCAGCAGGCCCAGTACCTGCGGGAACGCGATGAAAGAGAGAGGGAAGGGTGGGCGCAAATCCACGGACATCCACATCACGTTCGGCACGAACCACAGGAAACCGTAGGCGAAGAACAGGGCGGCCTCGTTCAGGATGCTGAGCGGGTACATGCGCTGGGTGATGCCCGGGCCGAGCAGTTCCAGCTGCCGCGTGAGGTCGATGGAACGCTGGTCGAACACCTTGCCGATGAATTCTCCGTATACGCCGAACAGGACGGCAGCGGCCACGGCGACCAGCAACGCCGAGATGCCTGCGATGCCTGCGACGGTGCGCCAGGCCGGGCGCCTGACGTGGACGTACAGCGGCACCGCCATGGCGGCCACCATCACCGCATGCTCCTTCGACAGCACCGCAGCCGCATAGGCCACCACGGCGCCTGCATACCAGGCAGCTCCGCGGCCCGAGAGGCCGCGCACGAAGCACCAGCATGCCAGCACCGCGAAGAACGTGGCCATGACGATGGAGCGCTGCACGAGGTAGGCCACCGCATAGACCGCCATGGGGTTGACGGCGAAGAGCGCGACACCCACGCGCACGGCGGCGATCCGCGATGCGGCGAAATGGGGTTGTGCCTCGAATTCCTCGGGGAATCGCGTGTGCGTGAGCAGGTCTCGCACGAGGGCATGGAGCGCCGCCACGGTGCCCAGGTGCAGGACGATGTTCACCAGGCGCTGCTTCCACCATCCGGCGCCGGCCAGGCCGTCCACCCAGACGAAGCTGCCGTAGGACAGCAGGCGCTGCTTGAAGGCGAGCAGGTTTCCATAGCTGCCGAAGATGGTGCCGTCGGTCAGGGCCAGATCGTCGAACAGCAGCGCGTGGTCCCAGCCGGGCAGGTAGATGGCCAGGACGGCTGCCACGACGGCGATACCGAAGACGATGAGCGAGACGGATGGTTTGGTGGCCATGGCGGTGGGTGCGTGACGGCGGTGGGCGGGCGGCGCAGGGCGGGCGGGCGCACTGCGTGCCCGCGGGACGCGGAAGTCTAAGCGATGGGGCCGGGAGCGCTGCCGTGGGGCGCTCCGCCCTGCGGGCGCGTCAGGCCGGCGGCGCGCTGTCCGGCGCCAGGCCCGCGAGCACCATGTGGCAGATCAGCGCCTCGGCATGTGCATAGTCCCGCTCGGTAAGGGCCGGCTTGTCCAGCAGCAGGGCGAACTGCGCCTGCTGGTCGGCGTAAGCCTGGGTGACCGACCAGATGATGAACATCAGGTGCGTGAAGTTCACGCGGGCGATGCGGCCTTCGCGTGCCCAGCGCTCGAAGGTGCGCACGTCGTTGCGCAGGACCGGGCCCACGCGTTCGGCGATGACGTCGCCGTACCGCGGCGCGCCGGCGATGACCTCCTTGGCGAACACCTTGGCGGCATTCGGGCGCTCCAGCGACGACCGGAGCTTGGCGCCGATGTAGCGGCGCAGGGCTTCGGAGGGGTCTTCGCCGTGCGACATCTCCTCCATGCCGTCCAGCCACTGGGTGAGCACGTCGTCCAGCACCCGGCGGTAGAGGGCTTCCTTGTTCGGGAAATAGTAGAGCAGGTTGTGCCGGCTGATGCCGGCCGAGGCCGCGATGCCCTCCAGCGATGCTCCTTCGAAGCCGAACTGGGCGAACTGGCTTTCCGCCTCCGCCAGGATGGCCTGCTCCTTGCGCAGGCGCGCGGCGGACGGAGCGCTGGTGGTGCGTGGACGCACGGGGGCTGGGCGGGACGGCGGCAGGCGGGAGCTCATATGCACCATTGTGGGCCGAAGCGGAGGGCCGGAAATGGTGTTCCCCGGCGGCGCTTCTGGCACGGCGTTTGCTGTCCGGGATTTTACCAATAGGTAAGTTTTTACCGGTTGGTAAATTGCAAACCACAACGGCGGGCCATGCATCCGCCACCACGAGCGAGGACCACGATGACCCCTTCGCCTTTCCTGCCGACCCGGTGCGCCGGGCGCGCCGCCGCACCGGCACCGCGGCCCGGATTCCGTCCGGGTGCCCTGGAACCCCGCGCGCTGCCCGCGCACGCGGATGCCTTCTCCCTGCCTTCCTGATCCCGGTTCTCAGGGATTCATACACCACAGGAGCCTCCGATGGAAACGACGACCGCCGTCACCGGCTGCGGCGTGCATGGTGCACGCCTCGAGCTGGCCCAGTACGCCAGGAATTTCGGCGATGCCCACCCGCCGCTCACCCGCGCCCAGGCATTGATCGAGGCCGAGCGCTGCTACTACTGCTACGAGGCACCCTGCGCCACGGCCTGCCCGACGGGCATCGATGTGCCGTCCTTCATCCACCGCATCGCGCAGGGCAACGAGCGCGGCGCTGCGCGGGCGATCCTGGAGGCCAACCCGCTGGGCGGCATGTGCGCCCGTGTCTGCCCCACGGAAGTGCTGTGCGAGCAGGCCTGCGTGCGCAACGTGAACGAGGACAAACCGGTGGAGATCGGTGCATTGCAACGCTACGCCACGGACGCGCATTTCTCGCAGCCGGGCGCGCCGCTCTTCACGCGGGCTGCACCGACGGGCCGGCGAGCGGCCGTGGTGGGCGCCGGCCCTGCGGGCCTGGCCTGCGCGCACGGACTGGCGCGGCGGGGCCACGATGTGGTGCTGTTCGACGCACGCCCCAAGCTCGGTGGGCTCAACGAATACGGCCTCGCGAGCTACAAGACCACGGGAGGCTTCGCGCAGAAGGAGATCGAGTGGCTGCTCTCGATCGGCGGGATCGAGCCGCGCTGCGGGCAGGTGCTGGGGCGCGACATCACCCTCGCGGGGCTGCTGCAGGCCTATGACGCGGTGTTCCTGGGTCTCGGGCTGGCGGGCGTGAACGCGCTGGGCATCGCCGAGCCGCAGGCGGAAGGCCTGCGCAACGCCGTGGACTTCATTGCCGACCTGCGGCAGGCGCAGGACCTGTCCACGCTGCCCGTGGGCCGCCGCGTGGTGGTGGTGGGCGGCGGCATGACGGCGGTGGATGCGGCCGTGCAGGCCGCCAAGCTCGGCGCGGAGGAGGTGACCATGGTCTATCGCCGCGGTCAGGAGAGCATGTCCGCCTCGCTCGTGGAGCAGCAGTGGGCGCAGACCCATGGCGTCACCGTGCGGTACTGGGCCGCGCCGAAGGAGCTGCTCTGCGAAGGCGGCGCGGTGCGCGGCATGCGGTTCGCGGCCACGGCGGTGCAGGGCGGGCGCCTGGTGGAAACCGGCGAAGTGTTCACCCTCGAAGCGGACATGGTGCTCAAGGCCATCGGGCAAAGCTATCTCTCCGAATATGCGGGCGCCGGGGTGGCGCTGAGCCAGGGCCGCATCGCCACCGATGCCGATGGCCGCACCAGCGTGCCGCGCGTCTGGGCGGGCGGTGACTGCCGCGCCGGCGGGCGCGATCTCACCGTGGAGGCCGTGGAGCACGGCAAGGTGGCCGCGGTGTCCATCCACGAAGCGCTGCTGGCCGGCTGAAAGCCGCCGCCGACCCCACGACCCCAGAGAAAGACAACGGAGAAGCACATGGCAGACATCCGCAGCAATTTCCTCGGCATCCGCAGCCCGAACCCCTTCTGGCTGGCCTCCGCGCCCCCGACGGACAAGGAAGTGAACGTCACCCGCGCCTTCGAGGCGGGCTGGGGTGGCGTGGTCTGGAAGACCCTGGGCGAGGACCCGCACGTCGTCAACGTGAACGGACCGCGCTATTCCACCCTCATGTCGCAGGACCGGCGCGTGATCGGCCTCAACAACATCGAGCTGATCACCGACCGGCCCCTGGCCGTGAACCTGGAGGAAATCCGGCGAGTGAAGCGCGCCTGGCCGGACCGCGCGATGATCGTCTCGATCATGGTGCCCTGCGTGGAGGAGAGCTGGAAGCGCATCCTGCCGATGGTGGAGGACACGGGCGCGGACGGCATCGAGCTGAACTTCGGCTGCCCGCACGGCATGAGCGAGCGCGGCATGGGCGCGGCCGTGGGGCAGGTGCCCGAGTACATCCAGATGGTCACGCAATGGTGCAAGCACTACACGCACCTGCCGGTGATCGTGAAGCTCACGCCCAACATCACCGACGTGCGGCAGCCGGCCCGCGCGGCCCGGGCCGGCGGCGCGGATGCGGTGTCGCTCATCAACACCATCAACTCCATCATGGGCGTGGACCTGGAGCGCATGGCGATGAGCCCGAACACCGGCGGGCAGGGTTCGCACGGCGGCTACTGCGGGCCGGCCGTCAAGCCCATCGCGCTCAACATGGTGGCCGAGATCGCGCGCGATGCGCAGACGGCGGGCCTGCCCATCAGCGGCATCGGCGGCGTGAGCACCTGGCGCGACGCGGCGGAGTTCATCGCCCTCGGCTGCGGCACCGTGCAGGTGTGCACGGCCGCGATGGTGTATGGCTTCAAGATCGTGCAGGACATGTGCGACGGGCTCTCCAACTTCATGGATGCGCACGGCTACCGCACGATCGAGGACTTCCGCGGAGGCGCCGTGCCCACGGTGAAGGACTGGAAGGAGCTGGACCTCAACCACGTGGACAAGGCCGTGATCAACCAGGATGCGTGCATCCAGTGCGGCCGCTGCCACGTGGTGTGCGAAGACACCTCGCACCAGGCGATCACCTTCACCCAGGAGGGTGGAGTGCGCAGGTTCGAGGTGGACGAATCCGAGTGCGTGGGCTGCAACCTGTGCGTCTCGATCTGCCCGGTGCCCGAGTGCATCACCCTGCGCAGTCTCGCACCCGGCGAAGTGGACGCGCGCACGGGGCGCACGGTGACCGGCGAATACGCCAACTGGACCACGCACCCGAACAATCCGAACTGCGTGGCCCCCCTGGCCACGGCGGAGCAGGCGCCCGCCGGCGCGGCGGTCACTGCATGACCGCAGGGGAGGCCGCCATGACGCCATCATCCTCTGCCGCCTCCGGGGCCGTGCAGGACCTCTGGAACGACGACCTCGCGCCCACGCAGCCGCACCAGCGCACCTGGCGCTGGCACCACTTCGCTGCCCTGTGGATCGGGATGGTGATGTGCATTCCCGCCTACACCCTGGCAGCGAGCCTGATCGAAGGCGGCATGTCGTGGAGTCAGGCGGTGGGCACGGTGTTCCTCGGCAACCTGATCGTGCTGGTGCCCATGCTGCTCATCGGGCATGCGGGCGCGAAATACGGCATTCCTTACGCCGTGCTGGCGCGGGCTTCGTTCGGCACGCGCGGCGCCAAGCTGCCCGCGCTGCTGCGGGCCCTGGTGGCCTGCGGCTGGTACGGCATCCAGACCTGGTTCGGCGGCATGATGATCTACACGCTGGCCGGTGTGCTCATCGGCCATCCGCTGGAAGGCGAGAAGATCGCGGGTCTGGGGATCAACCTCGGCCAGCTGGTGTGCTTCCTGGTTTTCTGGGCGATCCAGTTCTACTTCGTGGTGCACGGCATCGAATCGATCCGCCAGCTGGAGACCTGGACGGCGCCCATCAAGATCGTGATCTGCTTCGTGCTGCTCTGGTGGGCCTATGAGAAGGCCGGCGGCTTCGGCCCGATCCTGCACCAGCCTTCGCAGTTCGCGCCGGGCGGGCCGAAGGCCGGGCAGTTCCATGCCGTGTTCTGGCCGTCTCTCACGGCGATGGTGGGCTTCTGGGCTACCCTGGCGCTCAACATCCCCGACTTCACGCGCTTCGCGAAATCGCAGCGCGACCAGGTGATGGGCCAGGCCATCGGCCTGCCGGTGCCCATGGGCCTGCTGGCGGCGCTGGCGGTCTTCGTCACGTCCGCCACGGTGGTGATCTACGGCAAGGCGCTGTGGGACCCGGTGGACATGGCCAGCCGCATGACCGGCGCGGCGGTGCTGATCGCACTCATCATCCTGCTGATCGACACCGTGAGCGTGAACCTGGCCGCCAACCTGGTCGGTCCGGCCTATGACTTCTCGGCGCTGAACCCGGCGCGCATCAGCTACCGCGTGGGCGGCTACATCACCGTGGGCATCGCCATTGCGATGATGCCGTGGAAGATTCTCGAATCCACCCAGGGCTACATCTTCACCTGGCTCATCGGCTATTCCGCGCTGCTCGGGCCGGTGGCGGGCATCCTGATGGTGGACTACTACCTCGTGCGGCGCACGCGGCTGGACGTGCCGGCGCTCTACGCCGACACCGGCCCCTATGCCTATACCCGGGGCTGGAACCGGGTGGCGGTGGCGGCATTCGCGCTCGGCGTGGCGCCCAACATCCCTGGCTTCCTGCACGCCGCCTTCCCCACGGGCTTCCCGAACGTAGGCGCGGTGTTCCGGCACATCTACGACTATGCGTGGTTCATCGGCCTGGCCATTGCCGGAGTGGTGTACCGCATCGGCATGTCCGGCCATGCCGCCGCCGCGTCGGCCGCGGCGCCGCTGCGCCGCGCCTGAGCGCAGCCACAACCCATTTTGCAAGGAGAGAGACGATGAGCAGTGCACCCCTTCTGATCCGCGGCGGCACCGTGGTGAATGCCGACCGCGAGGAGCGCGCCGACGTGCTCTGCGTGGACGGCCGCATCGCGGCGGTGGGCGGCGATGCTGCCGGCCAGGCCCCGGCAGGCACCCAGACCCTGGATGCCGGCGGCCAGTATGTGCTGCCGGGCGGCATCGACCCGCACACGCACATGCAGCTGCCCTTCATGGGCACGGTGACCATGGACGATTTCTACACCGGCACGGCCGCGGGGCTGGCCGGCGGCACGACCACCATCATCGACTTCGTGATCCCCGATCCGAAGGAGCCGCTGATGGATGCCTATCGCAAGTGGCGCGGCTGGGCCGAGAAGTCCGCCGCCGACTATTCCTTCCACGTCGCCGTGACCTGGTGGAGCGAGCAGGTGCATGCGGACATGGGCACCCTGGTGCGCGAGGAGGGCGTGAACAGCTTCAAGCACTTCATGGCCTACAAGAACGCCATCATGTGCGACGACGAAACGCTGGTGAACAGCTTCAAGCGCGCGCTGGAGCTGGGTGCCATGCCCACCGTGCATGCCGAGAACGGCGAGCTGGTTTACCTGCTGCAGCAGGAGGTGGCCAGGATGGGCATCACCGGCCCCGAAGGCCATCCGCTGGCCCGCCCGCCCATGGTGGAGGCCGAGGCCGCCAACCGCGCCATCGCCATCGCCGATGTGCTGGGCGTGCCGATCTATGTGGTGCACGTGAGCTGCGCCGAAGCGGCAGAGGCGATCGCCCGGGCCCGCGCGCGCGGCCAGCGCGTGTTCGGCGAGGTGCTGGCGGGCCATCTGCTGGTGGACGACAGCGTGTATCGCGATCCGGACTTCGCCACTGCCGCGGCCCACGTCATGAGCCCGCCGTTCCGGCCGCGCTCGGGCGGCCACCAGGAGGCGCTGTGGCGCGGCCTGCAGTCGGGCCAGTTGCACACCACGGCCACCGACCACTGCACTTTCTGCGCCGCGCAGAAGGCCATGGGGCGCGACAATTTCGCCAAGATCCCCAACGGCACGGGCGGCGTGGAGGAGCGCATGGCCGCGATCTGGGATGGCGGCGTGAACACCGGCCGCCTCACACCCAGCGAGTTCGTGGCGATCACCTCCGCCAATGCCGCGAAGCTGTTCAACGTCTATCCGCGCAAGGGCTTCGTGGGCCCGGGCGCGGACGCCGACCTGGTGCTGTGGGACCCGGAGGGCACCAAGACCTTCTCGGCCAGGACACAGCACAGCAAGGGCGACTTCAACATCTTCGAAGGCCGCACCGTGCGCGGCATCCCCAGCCATACTGTCAGCCAGGGCCGCGTGGTGTTCGCGCAGGGCGATCTGCGCGCCGAGCAGGGCGCAGGCCGCTACGTACACCGCCCGGCCTTCGGTGCCAACTTCCAGGCCGTGCACAAGCGTGCGCAGGACCTGGCCCCCAGCGCCGTCGCGCGCGCCTGAGAACGGACAAGGACAACCCATGGACACGGCGACCACCGAGAAGACCGACATCCGCCAGCTGCGCGTGAACGGCGAGCGACTCTGGGATTCGCTCATGGAGCTGGCGAAGATCGGCGCCACGCCCAAGGGCGGTGTGTGCCGGCTCACGCTCACCGACCTGGACAAGCAGGGCCGCGACCTCGTCACGCGCTGGGCGCGCGAGGCGGGCATGTCCGTCACGATCGACAGGATCGGCAACGTCTTCATGCGCCGCCCGGGCCGCGACGACAGCCTGCCGCCCATCATGACCGGCAGCCACATCGACACCCAGCCCACGGGCGGCAAGTTCGACGGCAACTACGGCGTGCTCGCCGGCATCGAGGTGGTGCGCACGCTCAACGATCATGGCATCGAGACCGAGGCGCCCATCGAGGTGGCGTTCTGGACCAACGAGGAAGGCAGCCGCTTCGTGCCCGTGATGATGGGCTCGGGCGTGTTCGCCAGGGCCTTCACGCTGGAGCATGCCTATGCCGCCACCGATACCGAAGGCAAGACCGTGAAGGGCGAGCTGGAACGCATCGGCTACATCGGTGACCAGGAGCCCGGCGACCATCCCATCGGCGCGTATTTCGAGACCCACATCGAGCAGGGCCCGGTGCTGGAAGACCACGGCAAGACCATCGGCGTGGTGACGGGTGTGCTGGGCATTCGCTGGTACGACTGCACCGTGACGGGCATGGAGGCGCATGCCGGCCCGACGCCCATGGCCCTGCGCAAGGATGCCCTTCAGGTGGCCACGCGATTGATGCAGGAGGTGGTGGCCTGCGCGCACCGCCATCCGCCGCATGGCCGCGGCACGGTGGGCATGGTGCATGTGCACCCCAACAGCCGCAACGTGATCCCGGGGCAGGTGAAGTTCAGCATCGACCTGCGCAACGCCACCGACGCCGAGTGCGACAGCATGGACCAGGACATCCGCGCGGTGGCTGCCCGGCTCTCGCAGGAAACGGGGCTGCCCATCCAGATCGATCTGGTTTCCAATTACCCCGCCCAGCCTTTCCATGCCGAGTGCGTGGAAGCCGTGGGCCGCGCGGCGGAGCAACTGGGCTATTCCCACATGCCCGCGGTGTCCGGCGCAGGCCACGATGCCGTGTACATGGCGCGCCTGGCGCCGGCGGGCATGGTCTTCATTCCCTGCAAGGACGGCATCAGCCACAACGAGATCGAGGATGCCCAGCCCGAGCACATCACCGCCGGCTGCAACGTGCTGCTGCACGCGATGCTGGAGCGGGCCGGTACCTAGATCGGTGATCGGGGGCCGGTGCGCTGGCTGGGCCGGCTTCGAACCCGGCCCGGTTGGTTTGGATGTTGGTCGCGAAATATGCAATTTGTTGCATATATCCCGCCGTGGTCGGGTTGGCGGAGGCGGGGTGCTCGCATAACGTCCGACCCTTTGCCATTTCCTTTTTCCTTGTCCATCATGAATCGGTCCTCGACTCCGTCGTCCTTCTCTTTCCTGCGCGCTGGCACCCTGCTGGCCGCGACCCTGTCCGCCGCCCTGCTGGCGGGCTGCGAAACCACGGGCATGCGCATGGGCAGCGCGGAATCCAAGACGGTAGCCACGGGCGCGGCCGCCGGTGAATCCTCGGCCAATGCCAACACGCAGCTGGAGCATTGCGCCTCGCCGCTGGGTACGGTGTCGCTGGTGGAAAACCAGGATGCGGGCTGGTACACCATCCTGCGCAATGAATACCGCCTGCCGCCCACGTCCAACCTGCTGCGGCTGCTGATCCAGCAGTCCAACTGCTTCGTGGTGGTGGAGCGCAGCGTGACCGGCATGGGCGCGATGAACCGTGAGCGGGCACTGATGCAATCGGGGGAGATGCGCGGCGGCAGCAGTTTCGGCCAGGGGCAGATGGTGGCGTCGGACTACGGCCTGTCGCCGGAGATCGTCTTCTCCAACAGCGACTCGGGCGGCATCGGCGGTGCGCTGGGCGCGCTC
>NZ_FNJL01000057.1 GCF_900104515.1 Paracidovorax cattleyae | reverse complement strand
ACCTGGGCGGCAAGTTCGTGCGCACGATCGGGCAGGCACGGGCCACGGTTGGCATGACGATGATGGCCGCCTGCTACAACATGAAGCGCCTGGCGTCCTTCCTGGACCGGGGAGTGGATGCATTCTTCAAACCCAAAAGCGGCGCCTGCAAGGCACAGGTGCGCCCGCGCACGGCGAACGCATGAGTCGCTGGGGCCGAAAGGCCCCTGAGCACGGGGATCGTCCCCAGGGCAGTTGCTATCGCGCTCCCGAAGCAGGTGAATGTGTGCGGATAGCCTTGATGCTGGGCTCGGATCAGGGGTTGTGAGAGGTTCCCTTACGCCTACGTTGGAAATGATCCGTTGAACTGGGTTGATCCACGTGGCTTGGAACCGGGCTCGATGGCTCAAAGAGGGTACCTGGACAACAATCGTCCGAGCTACCCAGGACTATTGGGGCAGGACGAAAATGGCGTGCTGTTGTTTGATGAAAAGAACCCAAATTTTCATAGCTACAATGTTAGTAATTCATGTCAAAAAACCACCCCTGGCTGCACGTTTGGTAATGTTGCTGAGGGGCTTATGAGATACCCTGCTCCAGGCGCTAGTGGAGAGCCTATTGCAAATAAGCAAAGTGGTTTTGCTTTTCCTGTGGGACCTGTAACACACGTGGTGTCACCTGATAGATCAATGGTAACCAATATCACGGAGAAAAGCCACTTGCTATATCCTGGCATTGTACGACGCTGGGTTTCGGAAAGTGCCAATGAAGTCACTGTGCACACATATGGCGAGGGCGTGGGCCCGATGGGCAAGATGAATAATGCGCTTGCGGACTGGCTCTGGGGTAAGGTGGATAAAGATGTTTTTAAATGTGCGGAATCATGCAAGTAAAGAGTTATATTGTTAGTAGCCTTCTCTCCTCCTTTTTATTGGCGAGCATTTTTGTTTTTTTTCCGATAGAGGCTATCGAGGTGTATATTGGTTTATATGGGGAGTGACTTTTTTTGTATCTCTAATTTTGAATTTGATGTTGCTTGCATCTGCACTAAAAGTAGGCGAAAGATTTGGTGTTTATTTTGCTTTTGTTTATGCATTTTTTTTAGGTTTGTTTGTTGTAAATTTATTGCTCTTCATGATTTTAAAAAGATATCCTAGTTTGGATGTTATAACTTTTTATTATAGTATTTTTGGAGGTTTGGGAGGTTTATTCGCTGTTTCTTTGTATATGCTGGTTGATGGTTTTTTGAAAAATGGTAATGCCTAGAAAAGCTGTTTGTGCATTGCTGCTTTGCGTGCCCCGCTCTGCAGTCGTGCTTGACTGTTGCGGATTTAAACATCCGTCTGAGAGAGGGTGAGTCAGACGAGCTGAAGTTGAGCGGTTTGGTCCTTCATGGTTCGCTAGGTGCAAAGACCTATGAGTCCAGAGTATAGGGCGACAAAGTATACGTGAAGATTGTCTTGGCAATGGCTGGCGAAAAAGTTCCTGGAAGATTCGCGCTCGAGTTTGAGATTAATAGAGGTATTGATTGTTTTTACTTCGGTGATTCCAGGGTTTTGATATGGAGTAGAAGTGCGCTGGAAAAATGGGTAAGTTGATTGTTTGATAATGGCTTGATGGCTGGATATTTAGGCCACTGCCCTTGCATTGTGATTGAATTTCTGTCAAAAAAACGTATGAAAATATCAGTGGCATGAGGAAATTGTTTAATGTTCCACTTCTGCTGTTGATGATTCTGATTTTTGGCTATGCGATGGCAGCATTCGCATCGTCATTTCAAGAGTTGGCTGCAAAATGGCTCAAAGCCTATTCATACATGCCGCACCTTGCGGCCTATGGTCTGCTCTTGGTCCATGCGCTATTGACCCCTGGGCTGGCTTTGCTTGTGTATGCAATTTTCCTGCTGAAGCATGGTGAAGGACGTTCAAAATTTTTTCAGGGAATTGCTCTGCTGATTTATCTTCCTTTTCGACTAGTGTTTATATTCATTCTTCTCGGATTTTTTCCCCTATGGCTAATATTTGAGCTCGTGGAGTCGGTAATTCTCATTTATGCCGGCAAATGCCTGGTCAAAGAGGGTGGAGAAAAGCTTCCTCATAATTTATCTGGAAGGTAAATGTAAGATCCTCAGGAAATCAGTGCTGTTTAAAAAGGCAAAAGATTTTCTGTTGATGAAGACAATTTTCGGCAAAGGGACCATCGAGGTCTTCGGCCTGTTGCTCCGTTTTTGTGGAATACATGCTGCATCGATATGCCTGTCTTACCTTGCTTACTCGCATACTGTTTGGATTGTTGACATAAGTGGCAGGGATTGTCTGGTCTTTGTGATCGCCCTGCCATGTTGTTTGTTTGCAATGCGTGGTTTTGGGGCTGCACCAATAATCATCGCATCTGCATTGTTTGCCCCAATGTTCTATTTGATGTATTTCATCATCGGCTGCTCATTTTTTTGGGGATTGCATTTGAATATGTTCGGGATGTGATTTTTGCGAGGTGTTTTAAACTTCATGCTGGTCGTGTAATGGCGGATGCATCAACACATGCTGCACTTTTGGCGCTGGCGGACGGATTTTCCGAAAATCTGCGTCCGCAGGTATTCAATGATTTCCTGGATGTCGATGAAGAATTCCGCGAGCACAACGCGCTATTGCAGTCCAGGGACCACCAGTCGCTGACCCGCGAGGATCTTGGCAGTGTGGGCTGGAATCCCGTCGGTTGCATGAACGTGGCGGGCTGGAAGTACTGGCTTCCGGCGCTGGGCAGGATCGCGCTGAGCACGGAAACGGCTGGCCGGGGGTACTTCATGTCGGACCTGCTCGTTTACCTGAAAAATCCAGGATCCAATCCGGCGTTTCTTTCGCTAACCCAACAGGAAAGGGAAGCGGTGGCCCGGTTCCTTAAGGAGGCCACGCCCTTTGTCCGTGAAAACCTGGAGCCGGAAGTCGAGGTTGAATACGACCTGAAGCCGGTTCAATTGCAATGGGAAATGTTTTCAAGGGGGAGGCCGTGCGATGACGAAATTCCCAAGCATGGCCACGGCCGATAACGAGGCTCGTCCACGCCGTTGACCTGTGTCAATGGGCTCGCAGGCCTTTTGCGTACATTGCCCCAGTCGTCGCAGAGGGCCATGGTGGGTATTCATCCCGTGTGGGCTGCACCCCTGGCGCGACAGCGCGGCATATCGGGAGGCCGGGGAGCATTCCGCCAACCTGGGTGGCCGCACTGGCTTTCCTTTTCTTCCTTTCCTCAACCTGCCCACCCGGGAGTCCCCATGCCTTTACTGGACCTGCACGGTAAGCGCGGATTGGTCGTCGGCATCGCCAATGACCAGAGCATCGCCTGGGGCTGCGCCCGCGCTTTCCGTGACGCCGGCGCGGAACTGGCGGTCACCTGGCTCAACGACAAGGCCCGGGCATACGTGGAGCCGCTGGCGCGGCAGGTGGATGCGCCGATCACCCTGCCGCTGGACGTGGAGCAGCCCGGCCAGATGGAGGCGGTGTTCGATGCCGTCGCCCGCGCGTGGGGGCGGCTGGATTTCGTGCTGCATTCGATCGCCTTCGCGCCGCGCAGTGACCTGTCCGGGCGCGTCACCGACAGTTCGCGCGAGGGCTTCGCGCGGGCGATGGACATTTCCTGCCATTCCTTCCTGCGCATGGCCCGGCTGGCCGAGCCGCTGATGCCGCAGGGCGGCAGCCTGATGACGATGAGCTATGTCGGCGCGGCCGAGGTGATTCCCGGCTATGGCCTGATGGGGCCGGTCAAGGCGGCGCTGGAGTCCGGCACGCGCTACCTGGCCGCGGAGCTGGGGCCGAAGGGGATCCGCGTCAATGCGGTCTCCCCCGGGCCGCTGGCCACGCGGGCGGCCTCCGGCATTCCGGACTTCGACACGCTCATGGCGGACGCCGTGCGGCGGGCACCGCTGCGCCGCCTGGTGGAACTGGAGGAGATCGGCGCGCTGTGCGCCTTCCTGGCCAGCGACGGCGCGCGGGCCATCACCGGCAACACACTGTACGTGGATGCCGGCCACCACATCGTGGGCTGATGCAGGCCGGGCGGGCCGGGGTCAGCCCGGCTGCGCCAGCCGCTTGAGCTGGTAGAGCGCGTCCAGCGCCTCGCGCGGGCTCAGGGTGTCGGGTTGGATGTCCTGCAGCGCCGCTTCCACCGGGCTGATGCCGGGCGCCTCGGATGCGGGCGGCGGGGCGAACAGGTCCACCTGCGTCTCGCCTTCGTTGGCGCGCTCTTCCAGCGCCGAGAGTGCGTGCCGGGCGTGATTGAGCACCGGCGCGGGCACGCCCGCCAGCCGTGCGACGTGGATGCCGTAGCTGCGGCTGGCCGGGCCGGGCTGGATCTCGTGCAGGAACACGATGTCCGAGCCGGATTCGGTGGCGCCCACGTGCACGTTCACCGCATGCGCATGGCGCGCGGCCAGTTCCGTCAACTCAAAGTAGTGCGTGGCAAACAATGTGAAGGCGCGCGTGCGGTCGTGCAGGTGGGTGGCGATGCCGCTGGCCAGCGCGAGGCCGTCGAAGGTGCTGGTGCCGCGGCCGATTTCGTCCATGAGCACCAGCGAATGCGGCGTGGCGGCATGCAGGATCTGCGCGGCCTCGGTCATTTCCATCATGAAGGTGGACTGGGCGTTGGCGAGGTCGTCCGCCGCGCCGATGCGGGTATGGATCGCGTCGATCGGGCCCAGGCGGCAGTGCGCGGCGGGCACGTGGCTGCCCATGCTCGCCAGCAGCACGATCAGCGCCACCTGCCGCATGTAGGTCGATTTACCGCCCATGTTCGGGCCGGTGATGATCTGCATGCGCGTGTTGGCGTTCAGCCGCGTGTGGTTGGGGATGAAGGCGCCCGCGGAGGTCTCCGCGAGGCGCGCCTCCACCACCGGGTGGCGGCCGCCCTCGATCTCGATGCAGGGCTCGGCCGCGAACTGCGGCGCGCACCAGCCCAGCGTGAGCGAGCGCTCGGCCAGCGCGCACAGCGCGTCCAGCGCGGCGATGGCCTGGGCGGCGCGCGTGAGCGCCGGCACGTGCTCCTGCAACTGGTCCAGTACCTGCTCGTACAGCCACTTCTCGCGCGCCAGCGCGCGTTCCTGGGCCGACAGTGCCTTGTCCTCGAAGGTCTTGAGCTCGGGCGTGATGAAGCGCTCGGCGTTCTTCAGCGTCTGGCGGCGGCGGTAGTCGTCGGGAATGCGGTCGAGGTAGCTGCTCGTGACCTCGATGTAGAAGCCGTGCACCTTGTTGAACTGCACGCGCAGGTTGGGGATCAGGGTGCGGGCCTTCTCGCGTGTTTCCAGCGCGAGCAGGAAATCGTCGCAATGGTTCTGGATGCCGCGCAGTTCGTCCAGCGCGGCGTCGAAGCCGTCGGCGATCACGCCGCCGTCGCGCACCAGGGCCGAGGGCTCTTCCAGGATGGCGCCGGCCAGCAGCGCGCCGCAGGCGGGCGGCGCATGCAGGTCCGTGGAAATCCCGGCCAGCAGCGGATCCTGCCAGCGGTGCTCCGCGGCGATCTGGCCGGCCTTGTGCAGGGTCTTGCAGAGCGCCACGAGTTCGCGCGGGCGCACCTGCCGCAACGCGATGCGCGCGGTGATGCGTTCCACGTCGCTCACGCCGCGCAGCGCGCCGCGCAGGGCCTGCCAGCTGCCCGCGCCGCCCCGGTCGCCGCGCAGTTCGGCCGTGGCAGCCAGCCGCGCCCGCGCCTCGGATCGGTCGCGCCGCGGCTCCAGCATCCAGGTCTTGAGCAGGCGGCTGCCCATGCCGGTCATGCAGGTGTCCAGCAGCGAGAACAGGGTGGGCGCATCCTCGCCGCGCAGCGTGCGCGTGAGCTCCAGGTTGCGGCGCGTGGCGGGGGGCAGGGCGATCAGTTCGTCGTTCTTCTGCACGCGCACCGCATGGATGTGCGTGAGTGCGCGGCCCTGCGTGTGTTCGGCATAGGAGAGCAGGGCGGCACTGGCGGCATGGGCATGGGCGAGGTCCTGCGCATCCCAGGCGTTGAGGCTGGCGGCGCCGAGCTGCTCCAGCAGCTTGCGCGCGCCCAGGGCGCCGTCGAACTGCCAGTCCGGCCGCAGGCTCAAGGGACAGGACAGCACGCCGCCCTGGCGCAGTGCCTGCAACTGCTGCTCGAAGCGTTCGGTCACGCCGGCGCTGTAGAGCACCTCGCTCGGGCCGATGCGCGCGATCCAGGTGCCGACTTCGTCTTGCGTGCATTCGGCCAGGTGCACCACGCCCTGCGTGACGCTGAGCCACGCCAGCCCGCACCGCGCGCGCGGTGCCTGGTGCACGGCCAGCAGCATGGCTTCGGCCTTGTCCGGCAGCAGTTCGCTGTCGGTCAGCGTGCCGGGCGTGACCACGCGCACCACCTTGCGTTCCACGGGCCCCTTGGCCGCGCCCACCTCGCCGACCTGCTCGCAGATCGCCACCGACTCGCCCATGCGGATCAGGCGGCCCAGGTAGTTCTCCAGCGCATGGAAGGGCACGCCGGCCATCACCACCGGCTGCCCGGCGGACTGCCCGCGCTGCGTGAGCGTGATGTCCAGCAGGCGCGCGGCCTTCTCCGCATCGGCCCAGAACAGCTCGTAGAAATCACCCATGCGGTAGAAGACCAGCGTGTCGGGGTAGCCCGCCTTGAGGGCGAGATACTGCTGCATCATGGGGGTGTGCAAAAACGTCTATTTTCTCCATATAAATCAACAACTTACTGTTTCTGCTTCGGTTTCTTGGGACAAATTTGGGACAATTTTCTCGAGGTTTTGCATGCCCGCCCAGATGCGCTCCAGCTCGCTGGGGGACTCTGAATCTATCCAGCGGCCATAGACCTTCACGAGCATCGAGTAGTCCGTGTGGCCCATCTGGTTGGCGATGAAGGCGAGGTTGCCGCGCGCGGTCAGGTTCCAGCACGCATACGTGTGACGGGTCTGGTAGGGCGGACGGGCCCGGACCCCCGAGCGCCGGATGATGTTGCGCCACTTGCTGTTCCAGGCGCTGGGCACGTACCAGTCGTTGACCACGCTCTTGCGCGCCTGGGTCTGAGGGGACAGCAGGACGCGCACGCGGTCGATCCGCGACTCGTGCCGGTTGAGCCAGACTTCCAGATCGGCCGGGCTGCGGGTCTTCGCGTCGGCGATCAGCACCTTCAGCGCTTCCCGGGCGGGCGGGAACAGCAGCACGGTGTGCTCCTTGTTCGTCTTGGGCACCTTGAAGGTCAGCGAGCGCGTGACGGAGCGGCGCACGGTCAGTCGGCTCAGATCGGGCGAGACGTCCTCCAGCGCCAGGGCGCACAGCTCACCGGGGCGCAGGCCGGTGTAGAACGCCAACGTCACGGACGCCTTGTCGATCGGGTGCAAACAGCCCTTGTCGAGCAGCGCACGGTACTCCGCATGGGTGAACGGATCGGGGTCCTTGTGGCTCTTGGTGAAGCGGGTGCAGTGCTTGGCCAAGCCTTCGCAATACTTGTTGTCCTCGCACCAGTAGAGGAAGCCAATGAAAGTGGCAAGGTAGTGGTTGACGGTCGAGACGGTCCGGGTCGCGATCAGGTCCACGCGCATCTGTTGGATGTCGGCAGGCATCAACGCATCGATCTGCCGGTTGCGGCCGATGGTGTTTAGACAGGCATTGAGCGCCACTTCGTAGCGGGACTGCGTTTCCTTGGTGATGTCGACGGCCTTCAACGGCATGTAGCGGTCGTAGAGATCGCACAGGCGCTTGCTTTCCTTGGCGGAGGTGTCTGCGGGACGCGAGTGCGGGAAGAATTCGGCTTCGTTGTAGGCGCCGATCTTGAGCGCATACAGCGCAGCGGTGCGCAGCCGGGCCGCGTGGCGCAGGTTCACCTTGGTGGGTTCGATGCCCAGCGTATGGCGGTGGCGCGTGCCCTTGTGCATGAAGTCCACGCGCACGGACTTCCCGTGTACCCAGATACCCGGAAAGCCTGTCTTGACTGCTGATTCCGCTGCCATCGTCATGCTCCTACGGCTCAGTTCCCATCGTCTTCGCTGTCGTTGTCCACGGGCCACTGACCCGTCTTGATCATGAACAGCTCGAACAGGCCTGGCGGCATCGTCCGCTCGCCGCCTTCCCACTGCTGCCATGCCCGCATGGACATGTGCACAGTCTCCGCCGCCTCGGTCTGGGTCATTCCTGCCGCGCTTCGCGCGGCGCGGACCTCCTCGGGCGTCGGCGCTCTCTTCTTCGGGTGGGGCATCATCAAGCTGTACGTCCGGCCCCTCGACAGGGCTATCGCCGTCGCAGTGAGCCTGTCGTACTATACACTCATTGAGTGTTTGCCGATAAGCAACGGTTGAGGCAGGGGGGCATGTTGCCCCGGTGGTGCTGGGGCGTCAGTGCGCGGCGAGCAGGGGGGAGCTTTCCACCCAGCGCTCGAACTCGCCCAGGTTCACGAAGATGCGTCCGTCCGGCGCCTTGCGCCAGACGCGTCCCTCGACCCACACGCCGCTTTTAACCTTGTGCCGCACGGCGTTCTCGCTGTAGCCGGTGATCTCGGCGAAGCGCTTGATCAGCACCCACTGGCTCGTACTGCCCATGATGACCTCCGCTCGGGACCGGCCGTCGATGTAGGGAAGGCGGGCGGCCTGGTCTTGATGAATTGTCCGAACGGCCTGCCGAGCAATAAACCCGCTTGAGCGTGCGTGCGCGCAGAAGGGCGTGGACTAGCAGTAGGATTGATCGCGCCCGCAACCTACGCTGGCGCATCGTGGTCATAGATGAGCTTCTTCTCCGCTGTCGCGGCGACTGTGAACGCTGGTCAGGAACGGCGTCTATTCGCGTCTATTCGCTGATGAGGGCGCGGTTTCGGGACGAGCAGCAGCGTCAGCGTGTTGATCGCCTGATCGCCATGCTGCGTGAATGCTGCTCGTCGGTCCGGCCGCCCGCGGGCGGCCAGACCGACGAAGACGATGCGTAGCCCGTGTGCCAGGTCTGCCCGGTGGGCCTCGCATTCGGGGGCGGCACGGTCGGGGTACGACGTGAAGCCGCACGAACGCCCGGCACCGATCCTGCCCGAGTACTGGTCGCCCCAGCAGGCCCTGGCCGTCTTCGAGTGCCTGGATGCACTCACAGAGAACTTGTGGGCCAGCTATGGCCCGCGGACACAGCACGCATGGCGCGAGCAACTCGTGCACGAGCGGCCAGCGCCGCCGATCGGTCCCGACGAACCGTTCTGAGCTCCACCACCGCCGCTCATTTGTGCAAAGTCGGCGAAGTGCCAGGTTCGTCATTCGGGCAAACTGTCGCGAGGATTAATTCTGCGAATGCACCATGACTTTGCGTCACCTTCTTTGCCTCGCCGCCCTCTGTCTTTCCACCACACTGACACAGGCTGCGGGCCCTGACTTCATCGAAGTGCCGGCCAACGCGAACGGCCAACCTCAACCGCACCATGCCGGGATCGCGCGCATCGAAGTTTCCGCTGACATACCTTTTGAAGCTCTCGTCTGGTATCCGACCGACGCCGCAGAGCGCTCGTGGCAAATCGGACCGTTCCCCATCCCCGCAACGCGCAATGCTGGCGTGGCGGACGGCAAGTTTCCGGTCGTTCTGCTTTCGCACGGAGGAGGCCCAGGCGGGGGAACTCCGCTCGTGTTGCGCCAGGTGTCGGCACATCTTGCTCGGCAGGGCTACGTCGTCATCGCACCGTTTCACGGCAAGACAGGCCTGCGTGGTCGACCGATGCAAGTCAAGCTCGCACTCGATGCCGTGCTCGCCGACCCACGATTCAACCCTCATGTCGATCCCGCAAGGCTTGGAATGTTGGGGTTCTCGCTCGGAGGTGCGGTGACGCTCGAACTCGCGGGCGCCGTTCCCAATCAGGCACACTTCGATGCGTACTGCGCTGCACACCCCAACGACGTGATGTCTTGCGTCGATGCGCCAGACAAGGGCGATGCCAGCGCCGCGCCCAAGCACCCCTCGGCGTCAGGTGAAGTACCCCCTTCCCCACAGTTGCCTCTGAAGGCGATCGCATTGCTTGACCCGCTCGCCGCGCTTTACCCCAGCAGTGGACTCCAAACGGTGACCATGCCTGTCCTGCTCTTTCGGCCGCAACAGAGCCAACTCTCAGGTGATGGAAATGCCGCTGGGTTGGCAGCGGCATTGCCGCACGCCCCCCAGTACCAGACTCTGCCCGGCGGACATTTCGTCCTTATCGATATATGCCCACCCGTTCTTCAAGCCGAAGCGGCCGAGGTATGCACCGATCCCCAAGGGGTTGATCGCGCAGCCGTACACGCTGCTATCGAATCGACGATCGCGGCGTTCTTCGGCAAGCATCTATAGCGCGACATTTCGATCTCGCTGCTGCATGGATCGCGAGATCGCGACCCGAAAAGCGCTCTCGCCTGCGCGCTGCGCTTGCCGATGCGTGCCTTCGTTGGAAGTCGGTGGGCGGTCTTGCTGTTCCCTTCACCGTACCACGGCGTGCTCGCCGTCAAGGGCTGCGCGCCGCTGGCGCTTGCGGCCTCGCGGCCGTCTACGACCCCTGACTGCTTGCGCTGCGCCGTGCTGACCACGGTTCCGGGCAATTCCGCCCGAGCAACCGGAGCACGGTCATGTCGCAACTTTCCCTCGCTATCGATTCCTCGCTGCTGGTGCGTGACGCACAGGGCCGCTACCTGCTGGCCATGACCTGCTCCCCATAGGGCGTACCAATAGAAGGTTAGTAGAGTCCGTTTTCAGAGGAAGAACGGACATGAAGAAGAGCAGATTCACCGACGAGCAGATCATCGGGTTCCTCAAGCAGGCTGAAGGCGGCATGCCGGTCAAGGAACTGTGCCGCCTGGGCGGCTTCAGCGACGCGACCTTCTACAAGTGGCGCGCCAAGTTCGGCGGCATGCAAGCCAGTGAGGCCACACGACTACGCGAGATCGAGGGCGAGAACGCCAAGCTCAAGAAGCTGCTGGCTGAGGCCCACCTGCACATCGAAGCGTTGAAGGTGGGCTTCGGGGTAAAGCGCTGACCCCGCAGGCCAGGC